>NZ_JXJO01000023.1 GCF_000826655.1 Psychroserpens damuponensis | reverse complement strand
ATCTTGAAATGCTTCAAGCATTGTAGATATTTTCATTTCGTCTTTAGTGACTGCGACACGTCCTGATCGCGTAAATTGCATAATTCCGAAGGCATTTAATTCTCTATATAATAAATCTATTTCTTCTTTTCTTCCAGATTTTTCGATAGCAAAGAAGTCTTTGTTTACGGTTACGATTCTAGCATTACTTTCTTTGATGATATTCTGAATTTGACGTTCGTCAAATAACAATTCAGATTTAATTTTAAATAAGCATGATTCTTGATAAATGATTTCGTCTTCAGTATGATAGTAAGCTTTAATCACTTCAACTTGCTTCTCAATTTGACCGATAACTTTTTTCATTTGAGCTTCGGTAATATTAACAACAAGTGTAAATCTGGATACACCTTCTATTTCTGAAGGCGACGTATTTAAGCTTTCAACATTCATGTGTCGTCGTTGAAATATTGCTGAAATTCTATTTAGCAATCCAATATTGTTTTCTGTATATATTGAAACGGTAAATTGTTTGTTTTCTGTATTCATTCTTTTAATCGATGATAGAAAAAAGATAATAGAAAATAGACTTTTATGGTCTTTCAGGATTTTGAAATTTTTATTCTCTATTCTAGTTTCTTTGTTCTTATTTTACTCTAATCTTATATCTGATACACTAGCTCCTGTAGGTATCATTGGGAATACATTGCCTTCCTTTTCTACTCTTACTTCTAAGAAATAAGGACCTTCACAATCTATCATTTCTTTTACGGCAGTTTTTAAATCTTTACGTTCTGAAACCCTTTTGGCATCAATATGATAGCCTTTTGCAATGGCTACAAAATCTGGGTTTATCATTTCTGTAGATGCATAACGTTTATCAAAAAATAGCTGTTGCCATTGCCTAACCATTCCGAGGAATTCATTATTAAGTACCACAATTTTTACAGGTACTTTTTGTTGAAAAATAGTCCCTAACTCTTGAATATTCATTTGGTAACCTCCATCACCAGCAATCATAACGACCTCGCGTTGTGGTGCTGCCATTTTTGCTCCAATTGCTGCAGGTAAAGCAAATCCCATGGTTCCTAATCCGCCAGATGTTATATTGCTTTTAGATTGATTAAAGTTGGCATAACGACAAGCAATCATTTGATGCTGTCCTACATCACTTACAATAGCGGCTTCACCTTTGGTTTGTATGTTGATTTCTTTCAACACTTCTCCCATAGTTAAGCCCTCTTTGGTAGGATGTAAATCATTTTTAATGACTTTCTCGTATTCAATTTTATATAAATCTTTAAATTTTTGATGCCAATCGTTATGCGTATTTGCATTCAATAATGGTAATAATGCGTCAAGGCTAACTTTTGCGTCTCCAAGTACAGCAACATCGGTTTTTACGTTTTTATCAACTTCAGCAGGATCAATCTCAAAATGTACAATCTTTGCTTGCTTTGCATAAGATGCTAAGTTGCCAGTTACACGATCATCAAAACGCATTCCGATAGCGATTAAAACATCACATTCGTTGGTTAAAACATTTGGCGCATAATTACCATGCATACCAACCATACCAACATTTAATGGATGAGATGTTGGGATTGCAGATGCTCCAAGAATAGTCCATGCGGAAGGGATGCCAGCTTTTTCAACAACGGCTTTAAATTCGTTTTCTGCTTTTCCTAAAATAACACCTTGTCCCCAAACTATAAGTGGTTTTTTTGCATTATTAATCAGTTCGGCAGCAGCTTTTAGTGCGTTTTCTTCAGTGTAAGGAACAGGTTTGTAGCTTCTTACGCCTTTACATTTTTCGTATTTAAAATCGAACTCTTCAAACTGAGCGTCTTTAGTGATGTCCACCAAAACGGGTCCTGGTCGTCCGCTTTTGGCAATGTAAAATGCTTTGGCTAAGACCTCTGGGATTTGTGAAGCTTTGGTGATTTGACAATTCCATTTGGTGACTGGTGTAGAAATGCCTACAATGTCAGTTTCTTGAAACGCATCACTACCTAACAAATGCGAAGCAACCTGTCCTGTGATGCATACTAATGGTGTTGAATCTATTTGAGCATCTGCAATACCAGTAACTAAATTGGTAGCTCCAGGTCCTGAAGTTGCCATTGCGACACCAACTCTACCAGAAATACGTGCATATCCTTGTGCTGCGTGAGCAGCTCCTTGTTCGTGACGTGTTAAAACATGATGAATTTGATCTTGGTACTTAAATAATTCGTCATAAACTGGCATAATTGCGCCTCCAGGATAACCGTAAAGAATATCCACACCTTCGGCTAATAAACATTTTATGATGGCTTCACTACCAGAGATTCTTTCGGTGGTTTGAGTGTTATTAGATTCGTTTTTTATTGTTGTTGTTTCCATATTTTCCTGCTTTCCTATGAATTTTTTAGAATTCATCAGTTACGCAACCTTTGGAGGCTGATGACACTGTTTTTGCATATTTATAAAGTACACCACGTTCGAATTTTAATTCTGGTGCTTGCCATTTTAATCTTCTTTTTTCTAATTCGTCTTCGGAAACTTCCACTGAAATAGAGTTGGTCTCTGCATCGATAGTGATTAAATCTCCATCTTTAACTAATGCAATGTTGCCGCCTTCTTGTGCTTCTGGAGTTATATGGCCTACGACAAAACCGTGCGTACCTCCTGAGAATCTTCCATCGGTTATTAAAGCAACGTCCTTACCTAAACCTGCTCCCATAATAGCAGCCGTTGGTTTAAGCATTTCTGGCATGCCAGGTCCTCCTTTTGGACCTTCATATCTAATGACTATCACATCGCCTTTTTCTACTTTCCCGTCTCTTATTCCGTCATTTGCTGCATATTCACCTTCAAAAACCTTTGCTTTTCCTACAAAGTTTAATCCTTCTTTTCCGGTTATTTTAGCAACACTGCCTTCAGTAGCTAAATTTCCGTAGAGCATACGTAAATGACCAGAAATTTTGATAGGGTTCTCTATAGGTTTGATAACGTCTTGACCTTCGGTTAAATCGGCAACATCATGTAAGTTTTCAGCGATAGTATTTCCTGTAACTGTTAAGCAGTCTCCATGAATTAGTCCTTTTTTCAATAGATATTTCATAACAGCCGGAATTCCTCCAACAGCATGAACGTCTTCCATGAGATATTTTCCGCTAGGTTTTAAATCGGCTAAAAACGGAGTGTTATCACTTATATCTTGAAAATCTTTAAGGGTAAAATCTATTTGAGCAGCTCTTGCAATAGCTAAAAAGTGTAATACTGCATTAGTAGAACCACCTAGAATTGTTACTAGTCTTACAGCATTTTCAAGAGATTTTCTTGTGATTATATCGCTTGGTTTAATGTCTTTTTCTAATAATAGGCGTAAAGCTTCGCCTGCTTTTACAGATTCTTCTTTTTTTGAATCACTTAATGCGGGATTAGAAGAATTAAAAGGTAAGGTCATGCCAAGAGCTTCAATTGCAGATGCCATTGTGTTTGCTGTATACATGCCTCCACAAGCTCCTGCTCCTGGGCATGCTTTTTCAACAATATTTTGGTATTCTGTTTCTTGCATTGTACCTGCAACTTTACTTCCCCAAGCCTCAAAAGCAGAGACAACGTCTAATTTTTGTCCGTTATGGCAACCAGAATCTATTGTGCCTCCATAGACTAAAATACTTGGGCGATTTAATCGAATCATTGCCATTAGAGCGCCAGGCATATTTTTGTCACATCCTACTACAGTAATTAGCCCATCATAGCTCATGGCTTGTACGACGGTTTCCATGGAATCTGCAATAATATCACGTGAAGGCAGTGAGTATCGCATTCCTGGTGTTCCCATAGAGATGCCATCACTAACTCCAATTGTGTTAAAAATTAAGCCAATGACGTCTTCATTGTTTGTACCTTTCTTAACTAATTTTGCTAAATCATTAAGGTGCATGTTGCAAGGGTTGCCTTCGTAACCAGTGCTTGCAATACCTGCTATGGGTTTGAAGAAATCTTCTTTTGTTAATCCTATTGCGTGAAGCATAGCTTGAGCTGCTGGCTGTGTTGGATCTTGTGTAACGGTTTTACTGTATTTATTTAATTGACTCATATCTTTATTTGCTAAATCTAAAGTACTTGTTTGCTTTTATTTGGTGAATATTATTGATTGATTTTCGCTAGATTCAATGCTGTTGACTCTTATTTAAGGTGTTGGTAATCAAATATATATCATTTATTTTGTATGATGTTCAAGTATTTTAAATTTTTAAATAAAAAAAGTGCGCTTAGTGTAAAAGGGTTTTATTGAATTAATTTGGACTCAATTTTTAGTTGTAAAATTTCCGTAGAAAAAGTGATATAGGAAGTCTTTTAATGAATTCTAAATCAAAACGTGAAGTTATAAAAACCAAAAAACCCAATCTTTTCAGATCGGGTTTAGGTGGTGGTGCCTCCAGTACCACTTTTTGCTTTATAGTATGTTATCTCTATTTATTATATTTTAGTTAAAAGCTATGTTATTACTGTGTTTGTAGTGATTGTTGTATAATTTGTTTACTTTTGAAATAACAATATATAATGTGATTGTTGTCCCTATTGTTGTCCCTTTATTAATTTATAAGAATCATATTTTATGAGTAAAGCAATTCAATCTACCTCTGGAACCATTAAGTATAGGTTAAAAGATGTTAACGCTAAAACAGAAACTTCCATAGTTTTAGATTATAGCTTTGGAAGAAATAATCGAATAAAGTTTGCTACTGGGTATAAAGTGAATCCAAAAAATTGGGATAAATCTAATCAAAGAATTAGGGCTGTCTCAACATTGCGAAATCGTGACACGGTCAATAAAGATTTACTTAGGTATTCTTCTAATTTTATAGAAGAAGTTTCCAACTTAACTGAAGTAGAAAAGCAGAATAGGAAAATTCTCAAAGGATTATTAGAAAAAATTATTCGAGACTCGGAAGAGGTCGAAAAACCAATTACTTCGTTTTTTGAGTTTGCAGAAAATTTTATTAGTAGTAAAGAAAATCAGGCTAAAAATATAGGAGCTGTTAAGTTGAGTCCAATTACTGTTCGATCTTATAAACAAACCGTTAATAGATTAAAAGACTTTGACAAGGAGGTCAAATACAGTTTAGATTTTGAATCAATCAATTTAAAGTTCTATTACATTTTTATAGAGTTCTTGGAGAAAAAGAACTATTCCATCAATACAATTGGAAAGCACATTAAGAATTTAGTTACAATTTTGAATCGAGCTTCAGATGATGGTATTAATACCAATTTTCAGTATAGGCATAGGGAATTCAAAACGGTGTCAGAAGAAACAATATCAATATACCTTACTGAATCAGAAATTGAAGCGCTGTATAATGTTGATTTGTCTAAGACAAAAGATTGGGAACTCGCACGTGATATTTTTTTGATTGGATATTACACGGGTCAAAGGGTGTCAGATTATAATGGTATTAGGGCTGACCAGATTAAAGTTTTCAATAATAGGGAGGTTTTTGAATTTACGCAGAAGAAAACAAGTAAAAAGGTCTACGTTCCAATCCATCCTCGCATAAAATCTATAATGAATGAGAGATATGATGGTAATCTCCCTCGTAAATTAAATGCTCCTGATATAAATGAATACATAAAAGAAGCTGGAAGAAAAGCAAAAATCAATGAACAAATTTCTATTAAAAGAACAATAGGAGGGAAGAAAACAAATGAAACGGTATCAAAACATACTTTAATCGTTTCTCATACAGCTCGAAGATCATTTTGTACGAATGCCTATCTTTCTAAAATGTCAACAATAGATATTATGGCAATAAGTGGTCATTCAACAGAGCGAGAATTTTACAAGTATATTAAAGTGACACCTCAAGAAAGAGCAGTAAAAATTGCTGATAGTGCATTTTTTCAATAAAATTAACTTAAAAATCAAACTATGAATTATAAAGAAATATTTGCAATTAATAAAACTCATTTCAATAAGTTGAAAGTAGAAGAAGTCAATAAAGGCTTAAAATATGAACTTGATAATTTTGATTATCATGAACCAGAATTGATTGATGATTTTTATCTAAAATATTTTTTAAAAGAACTATTAATAGAAATAGATGTTCTTGATGTGGATGAATTTCTTAACTATCATTATGGTCAATCTTCAAATCAGGAATTGCTTTTAAAGGTTTTGAAATATAAAATTTTACCAAAAATAGATGAAGTATTGAATAACGCTCAATTTAGCATGTCTGAAGGTGGTTATTATAATGAAATAAGCTTAGAGGATGATTTTATAAAAACAGAAAATGTAATACTTAAGCCAAGCTATGAAGATACTTTGCTATATCATATAGTAGATTATCAAAATCTTCATGAGGATATCAAAATAAGAAAAACATTTATTTCAGATTTTGTAGAACGTTATTCAAATTTAAAACTTAATAATATCTCAAATAAGTTAATATGGTCTGGTAAACCTGCTCATTTGGCATATTTTGTTAGTCAGTTGATTGCGGAAAATTATATGGATCCACCAATTAAAAAAAATGGTGAGATTAATTATCAGGAATTATCACGTATGATCCTAAATTCATTTGATTTTACAGGCATTGATCCTTCAATTGAAACTTTAAGAAAATATAGTAGTGTGGATTCTGAAAAATTTATAAAACTTAATGAAAATTTTTTAAAAAATGGATTTCACCTTCCGGATTCTGGAAGATTAGGATAGGTACCGGTACCTACTGGTACTTTAAGAGGTGTTATTTGGGTTTAACTTTGTACCTGAAATAAATACTAAATAACAACAAATGAAATCAAAACAATTACATTTTTATCAAACAACTCCTGAAGAACTTACAGACAATATCTTGATTGGTGTAGACATTAAGCTGAAGGAGTTTTTTAAAAAATATAGGCCTCCTAAAAAGGATGATGAAGAATTGCTCACTGTAGATGAGACAATAAAATTACTCAAATGTAGTAAGCAAGCATTATGGAATTGGCGAAAAAATGAAATTCTTCCCAGTTATCGAATTGGAAACCGAGTGTACTACAAAAAAAGTGATATATATCTTAAACTTATTAAGCAAGATTAATTATGATAGGATATGTACTCATGCATCGGGATTTAATGGATTGGGAATGGTATCAATCGCCAAATATAGTGCGACTTTATTTTCATTTAATTTTTAAAGTAAATTTTAAGGATAAAAAATGGCAAGGACAGCTTGTTAAAAGAGGTCAATTAATTACTTCAAATAACCATTTAGCTACAGATCTAAGATTGTCTATACAAGCTGTACGAACTGCAATTCAAAAATTGCAAGACAGTGGTTATATTAAAATTAAATCAACAAACCGATTTACTCTTATAACCCTTATTAATTATGATAAATTCCAGTCTGCAAATACTGAAAGTAACAAACCAGTTAACTTGCAAACAGTTTTCAAGAAACATACAAACAACACTCAAATAACAACAACTAAAGAAAGTAAAAAGGGAAATGAATTTAATAAAGAAACAATTAATGATAGACGTGTAAGATTTAAAAAACAAGTTTTTAAGCACTCTAAAATTAAATTTGAAATATTAGAATCTTTTTTTGATTACTGGAGCGAATTAAGTTTAGATAAAACCAAAATGCGTTACGAAACAGAGAGGTTTTTTGAAATTGATAAACGTTTAACAAAATGGTTGGCAAATGAAAGAACTCCTAAAATAAAGAGTAAATCCAAGACTGAATTATTAACTAATAGATAATTTACTACTATGAGAAATAATAAGGTTAAAAATACTAAGCAAATATTAAATCAATTAATAGAACGTAGTTATAGCTCAAATTTTAATAATCAAATGGAGCCCGAACATGAAATCACTAAACGGGAATTATGGAAAGTCTTTCTTAAAACATTTGAAGAAATGTACGGAAAAGAACTTCAAGAGAGTTGTGATGTTATCCATAATTTAAAAGTATTGTTTTTTTATTTTTTGAGGGATAAAGAGTTTTTTGAATGTGAAAATTTAAGAGCAGATATAAGTATTCCTTCTTTCGCAAAGGGACTAATGTTGATAGGTGGTTATGGTTTAGGAAAGACAGATTACATGAGAGTTTTTGAAAACATCTTCAAAAAGTACCCAAATTTAAGATTTAAGATTTATACATCTAAATCACTTGTGCATCATTATGAAGTTTGTAAAACCCCAATGGACAAAGAAAGTTTTTTTAAAGATGTAGAGCGAAAATTGATGTTTATTGATGATGTTAATTCTGAAAGAATAGCAAGTAATTATGGGCATATTGATGTTATCGATGAAGTGTTGATAAATCGCTATGATAAAAATCTAATAACATTTGCTTCTTGTAACTATACAACAAATGATAATTGTGCGAAACAAACTTTGCAAGATCTTGGATTACGATATGGAGGTCGGATGTATGATCGTTTCCATGAAATGTTTAACATTATTGAATTTAAAGGAACAAGTTTTAGAAGATGATAAAAGGTTAAATAAAACCTTATTTAACGTATTTAGTACAAAAAAGACTCAATAAACTATGAAAACAAACAAATACTGCAAACATTGTCATCAAATGTTTGAATCAAGGAGAAGTAACCACGTGTATTGCACAACGAGTTGTAAAACAAAAGCAAGTTACAAGCGAAATGATTATAAATACGTTTCTGGACATTATAAAAAGGATGAAACTATAGCTTTAAATCAAGAAAATAGTTTGGTTAATTCCAATGAAATTATGGCGAGTATTAAAGCAATTGATGAAAGGTTAAGTAATTTAAAACCTTCTACAGAAATTAATACAGTTGCAATTTCAAATTCAGCTATAGGATCAATGACTTCTGATGCAGTAGTTTTTTCTGCAAAGAAAATATTTGCACCAAATACGTTACCAGCAACTAAAGGTGATATTGAGAGCTTAAAAGAAGAATTAAAACAATTAAAAACTGCTATAATATTCAATAAAACAAAAAAGTTCCCATCCAACTTTTAGAAAAGGATTATGAAGGTAAAATTACTTTTAATTACTATTTTTAGAGAATAAAGAATTTTATCCATTTAAATGGCATTATTTCAAACATCAGTAATAAAAACATATCTGGCACAACAAGATAATTCAGTAGTAGAGCGTGCCTATAAAAAATATACTAAGTATTTTCATAATGCTACCATTCAAGAGAATATTAAAAACTCAAAAGAAGAACAGTACCAGGCAAAGTTTCTGGACGAGCTGTTTGTCAACGTCTTGGGTTATACCCTGAATCCAAAACCTGATTTCAATATCACAACCGAGTTTAAAAACCAAAAAGGAGCAGGAAAAGCTGATGGAGCTATTTTAAAAGAAACCAAAGCAATTGGAGTTATTGAACTAAAGGGAACTAATACCAAAGATTTAGAAAGCATCCGTAAACAGGCATTCGACTATAAAGCCAATCAAAAAGGCTGTGTGTATGTCATTACATCCAATTTTGAGAAGTTGCGATTTTACATCAATGATGCTACCGAGTTTTTAGAGTTCAATCTCTTTCAATTAGCACCCGAAGAATTTGCCTTAATGTACTTGTGCTTGCAAAAGGATAACATTCTTAACAATCTACCACTAACAATAAAAGAAGCCTCTTTAGTTGAAGAAGACAAGATTACCAAACAGTTTTACAACGACTATTCCGTTTTTAAACGCGAACTCTTTAGAGACCTGGTAAAACGAAATGCCAAACGCATTAAATCCGAAGCTGTCACATCGAGCGCAGTCGAGATGTCTCAAGAAACAGACGAACTAAAAGCACTCGAAAAAAACGTAAAACTATCCCTATTCAAAAAATCACAGAAACTCATAGACCGTTTTCTGTTTATTTTCTTTGCCGAAGATAGAGACCTCTTACCACCAAACTCAACCATCCAAATTCTCGATAAGTGGAAAGCCGATATTGATTTTGGTGACGAACGCCCATTATACAACCTCTTTAAACAATACTTTCATTTTTTAGATGAAGGTAGAAAAGGCACAACTTCAAGAGCAGAAATATATGCCTATAATGGCGGGTTGTTTAAACCGGATGCTATTTTAGATAGTTTGGAGATTGATGATGACTTACTTTACAAACACACCTACAAACTCGCTAAATACGATTTTAGCAGTCAAGTAGATGTTAACATTTTAGGGCACATCTTTGAAAACTCACTCAACGAAATAGAAAGCATTAATGCCGAAATCGAAGGTGGCGAGTTCGATAAGCAAAAGAGCAAACGCAAAAAAGATGGCGTGTTCTACACACCAAAATACATTACCAAATACATTGTAGAAAATACCGTTGGTAAACTTTGCCAAGAGAAAAAAGACCAATTAGGTTTTAAGGAAGAAGCCTATTTCGAGATAAAAAAGGGAACACACCAAAACACCAAAAAGCAACTATTAGAAGTTTTAGATAACTACAGAGAATGGTTACTGCAAATAACCATTTGCGACCCTGCTTGTGGCTCTGGAGCATTCTTAAACCAAGCGTTAGATTTTTTAATAAAAGAACACCGTTACATCGATGAGCTAAAAGCAAAAGTATTGGGTGGTGGCCTTATTTTAAGTGATATAGAAAACACCATTTTAGAAAACAATATTTACGGTGTGGACCTTAACGAAGAATCCGTAGAAATAGCCAAACTATCGCTTTGGTTACGCACCGCACAACCACGACGTAAGTTAAGCGATTTAAGCAGCAACATTAAATGCGGCAACTCATTAATTGATAGCAAAACTGTAGCAGGAGATAAAGCCTTTAATTGGCAACAAGAATTTCCACAGATTTTCAATCCGTCATTGCGAGGAACGAAGCAATCTGTTGATGTAAAACAAGGCTTTGATGTAGTGATTGGGAATCCGCCTTATGTCAGTTCGAAAGACGGAAATTTTACCAATAACGAAAAGGAATATTATTTAGGTAAATATGATACATCAGTTTATCAAATAGACCTTTATGTTTTGTTCATTGAGAAATGTTCACATTTAATAAATAGAAAAGGAATAATATCGCTGATTATACCAAACGCCTGGTTGAACAATATTTTCTTGTCACCAGTAAGGAAGAAAATATTAGCTGAGTATAAACTTTATGAGTTTGTTGATATGCCTTCAAATACTTTCATTGACGCAAATGTTGATACAATAATTGTTAATTATGGATTAAAAAAGAGAGGTAAAGAAACCGTGATTTTATATTTTGACAATTCTCAAATCTTTGAAAAATTCTCATCTCTACAAGAAGGTTGGCTGCAGGAGGATAATTTCATTATTAATCTTTCAGTAAATAAATCTATATTAAATTGTTTAAGAAAAATTGAAAAAAACACCCTGAAATTATCAGAAATTTCACGAATTGGTCGTGGTGTCGGACTTTATCATAAACGTGTGGGGCATACAAAAGAATTTATATCGCAAGATCCATTTCAGTCAAATATTCAAAAAGATTCAACTTTTAAACCATATATAAAAGGTAAAAATATAAACAGGTGGACTATTAACTGGCAAAATGATGGTTATGTAAGTTATGGTAAATGGCTTGCAGAACCAAGAGAAATTGATTTTTTTGAAGGCAATAGAATTTTATTACGGCAAATACCATCTAAACTTCTATATGCAACTGAAATAGAAGAATTATTCTTTACTGACCAATCAGTATTTATTGCAAAATTTAATGAAAATTCTGAATTTAATTCTAAAAGTGTTTTAGGTATTATAAATTCTAAATTGATGAGCTTTTATTTTAGGTTTAAACATTCAGAATTCGATGACTTATTTCCAAAAGTTAAACTTCAACACTTTAAAGATTTTCCTATCGCTAAATCTAATACAGTTCTATTAGAAAATGTATTGAAAATCCAAACATTTGCAAATCAGCATATAAATCAAAAAAATAGTTTCCAACGGTTTATTTTGTCGTCATTTAATCTGCTTAAACTTTCACGCAAACTCGAAAACTGGCACGAATTAGACTTTGCAGACTTTATAAAAGAACTCAACAAAGCCATTAAAAAAGCAGGTGGCACACCGCTTGCCAAAAAAGACGAGTTTGAGTGGTTAGAACTTTTTGAGGATAACAAGAAAAAAGCCCAAGAGTTACAAGCCCAAATCACTCAAACAGAAAAAACAATTGATACTATGGTGTACGATTTATATGGTCTAACAGAGGAAGAACGAGACATTGTTGAAAACGCATAGCTATAGCTATAACACTTTTGCACAACCATTGCATTCAATAATTTGTATATTTGTATAAGTTATATGAAAATATTTGTTTCCATATCAATGTCTATTTTATTCTTTTTTCAAGGGATAAGCATAGATATGGACTTTTGTGGTCCAATTAAAGAAATTTCAAATGTAATTACCCATTATCAAGAGCATAAAGTTTATGGAGACTCTTTCTTTGAATATGTAGTTGAAGATTACATTGACAGCGATGCTAAAAATGAAGAGCAACATCATAACCCTGACAAGGAGAATACACCAGTCCATTCCCATAATCAATGTTGTCACCCTTTAGTGTTAATTATTGCGAAAAATAATTTGGCATTAAACAATCGACTAAAGTTTGAAGAGAAAAAACAATATAATTTACATAAAGCAAACTTCACTTCCAGATATTTGGAATCACTTTTTCAACCACCTAAAGTATAATTCAGTTTTTAATGGATAATTATATCCAATTTTGAGCCTAAAGGGTTCTTTTCATTTCGTGTAATTCTATTTCTTATATCAGAATTATTTCGAATAGTTTAACTGAATTAATACATTTTCTATGATTAATAAAATCATTGATTTTTCAATCAATAACAAATTCATTATTGGTTTGCTTACGCTTACCATAATCGGAACAGGTATTTGGAGTATGACCAAAGTGCCAATAGATGCTGTTCCAGATATTACCAATAACCAAGTACAGGTTATAACACAATCCCCCAATTTAGGTACTGAAGATATTGAGCAAATTGTTACTTATCCTATTGAGGTGGCAATGAGCAACCTGCCAGATGTACAGGAAATTAGGTCAATCTCTCGTTTTGGTTTATCGGTGGTTACCATTGTATTTGACGATGATATGGGTACGTATCTACCTCGCCAATTAGTAGCTGAAAAACTAAATGAAGTCAAAGAACAAATTCCAGCTGGTTTTGGAGAACCTACTATGGGACCTATTTCAACAGGATTAGGGGAAATTTACCAATACACCTTAAAAGTAGCACCAGAGTATAAAGACAAATACGACATTGCAGATTTACGCTCAATGCAAGATTGGATTGTACAACGTCAAATGGCAATGGTAGAAGGTGTAGTTGAGGTTAACGCCATAGGTGGAAAAATAAAACAATACGAAGTAGCGGTTGACCCAAACGATTTAAACGCAATTGGGTTGACCATTACAGATGTGTTTAATGCACTTGAAGCTAATAATCAAAATACAGGAGGTGCTTATATTGAAAAAAACCATCAGGCTAATTTTATTCGTGGAGAAGGCTTGGTACGGAGTTTAGAAGACATTAAAAAAATTACGGTTAAGAATATCAATAATATTCCTATCACTATTGGCGATATTGCTACGGTACAATTTGGTTCTGCCATACGTTACGGTGCATTAACCCAAGATGGTGAAGGTGAAGTTGTAGGTGGATTGGTGATGATGCTAAAAGGTGCAAATTCCAATGATGTTATTGCCAATGTAAAAGAGCGAATGGCTCAAATTGAAAAGTCATTACCTGAAGGTGTAATTATTGAGCCATTATTAGACCGAAGTAAATTAATTGGCGAAACAACTTCTACTGTAACCACAAATCTTATTGAAGGTGCATTGATAGTAATTTTTGTGCTCATTTTCTTATTGGGTAATTGGCGAGGTGGTTTAATCGTTGCTTCAACTATACCATTATCCTTATTATTCGCTTTTATTTTAATGAATGTTTTTGATGTTTGGGTAAACCTAATGAGTTTAGGAGCAATAGATTTCGGAATTATAGTTGATGGAGCGGTAATAATAGTTGAAAGTACAGTATTTCTCATTGCATCACAAGTCCTAAAAAAGAAGCAGCTTACATCCAAAGAACGAGATAAAGTGGCGTCTAATGCTTCAAAAAAGATGATGAACGCTGCGTTTTTCGGTCAGTTGATTATCCTTATCGTTTTTCTACCCATTTTAGCTTTACAAGGTATTGAAGGAAAGATGTTTAAACCAATGGCGTTGACCTTTATTTTCGCTATGATTGGTGCAATGGTACTTTGTTTAACCTATGTGCCTATGATGTCAGCTCTAATATTAAGAGCACCAAAAAATGATAATAAATCCTATGGAGATAGATTTGTACATTGGGTTGAAGACAAATACCAACCCTTATTGGTTAGAGCCTTGCGAAAAGGGAAATGGGTAATTGGTATTGCAGTTGTGTTGTTCGGAATAACCGTTTTTATGTTTTCAAGAATGGGTGGCGAGTTCATTCCGCAACTCGATGAAGGCGATATTGCATTTCACGCTATTTTAAAACCAGGTAGTTCACTTACAGAAACTATTGAAACTACTACCAAAATAGAACAAATAGTAAAAGCAAAATTTCCAGAAGTCGATAAAATTGTGAGTCGTATTGGTGTTGCCGAAATTCCAACCGACCCGATGCCTATGGATATTGCCGATGTTTTTGTAATCCTGAAACCTAAAAGTGAATGGACTACAATAGAATCAAAAGATGAATTGATTGAAGCAATGAAAGAAGCAGTTGAAATGGTTCCTGGTGTTAATTATGAGTTTACACAACCTATTGAAATGCGTTTTAACGAGTTATTAGAAGGTGTTCGTGAAGATATTGCCATAAAACTTTATGGTGAAGATATTGACATTCTATCTCAAAAAGCCGAAGAAATATCTAAAATTATCGCAGGTACTGAAGGTATTGGCGATATGAAAGCGGAAGCCACAACAGGTTTGCCACAAATGACAATCAATTACAACAGGAATAAATTGGCGCAATATGGACTTCAAATAAATACGCTTAATCAAACCGTACAATCTGCATTTGCAGGTGGTACAGCAGGTGTGATTTTTGAAGGTGAAAAACGCTTCGATTTAGTAGTACGATTAAGTGATCAAAACCGTAAGGATATTTCAGATGTTCAAAACCTGTATATCAATTTACCTTCAGGTGCTCAAATTCCTTTGCGTGAAATTGCAGATGTAAGCTACAAAGCAGGACCAATGCAAATAAGTAGAGACAATACCAACAGAAGAACCTATGTAGGTGTTAATGTTAGAGGACGTGATGTAAAATCGTTAGTAACTGAAATTAAATCAAAATTAGATGCACAATTAGAATTACCATCAGGTTATTTTATTCGTTATGGTGGTGCATTTGAAAATTTAGAACGTGCCAGCAACCGATTACAAACCGTCGTGCCTATTGCATTGTTACTCATATTTATACTAATATATTTTGCATTAAAATCTTTACCACAGACCTTAATGATTTACATAGCAATTCCAATGGCAACTATTGGTGGTGTTGTGGCGTTGTGGTTACGTGAAATGCCATTTAGTATTTCGGCAGGTGTTGGTTTTATTGTGCTGTTTGGTGTTGCAGTTTTAAATGGTTTGGTAATGATAAGCGGACTCAACGAATTAAAAGAAGAAGGTGTAACCAATCTAAAGGATAGAATAGTTGAAGGTACAAAACGAAGAATCAGACCTATTATGCTAACTGCTTTTACAGATGTATTAGGCTTCTTACCTATGGCAATTTCATCATCAGCAGGTGCAGAAGTACAACGTCCTTTGGCAACTGTTGTTATTGGTGGATTATTAACTTCAACTTTGCTAACACTATTTGTGCTACCAATTTTATACCATTGGGTAGAAAACAAATCATTTATGTTTAAACCAAACAAAAAGTTAGTAACAGCGACTGCTATGGTATTATTACTATTTGGCTTTTCACCACAAAGTAATGCACAAGAGTTGATTGTAACAATTCCCGAAATTTCATTACAAGAAGCTGTTAAACTCGCAAAAAGTAATTATCCATTGCTCAAACAAAAGCAATTGGAAATCACGAAACAAGAGCAATTAAAAGCGACTGCTTATGATTTTGGTACTACTCAAATTTTTACTGGTGGAGAAGAAATTAATAGTGGTAATGGCATTTATACAACCATTGGTATAGGTCAATCTAATATTGATGTATTTGGTATAGGTTCTAAAAAGAAGCTACAAGAACAACGCATTCAATTGGCGCAAAAAGCCTTTCAACTTTCCGAGTTGGAATTAGAATTGGAAGTTAAAAAAGCTTGGTCTAATTGCTATCAAATGAAACAAAACTATGATTTGTATAAGGAATTGGATTCCATTTATTCCAAATTCGAGCAAGCAGTAGCTTTAAATTATGAAGTCGAAGCTATTTCTAAATTAGAATATTCGGCAGCAAAAAATCAAGCGTTTCAAATTCAGAATAAAAAAGCGCAAGCCTATAGTAATTATCTTATTGCCTTACAGCAATTCAATTTGTGGTTGGTATCAGAAGAAATTTTTACAGTTTCAGATGAATTTGAGGTAGCGATAGATAGTGATATGGAAACATTCAGTATTGAAAGTCATCCATTGTACAGTATGTCGCAGAACATTGTAGATGAAGCGGAAGCTAAATATAAAGCTGCAAAAGCAGATAATTTGCCAAAGTTCAATCTTCAAGGTGGTTTACAAAAAGTAAATGGCAATTCAGGATTTTACACCTATCAAGCAGGAATTTCAATTCCGTTTTTATCAGGTACTAACAAAGCACAGATTAGAAGTGCCAGCATTGATAAAGACATAGCCGAAACCAATGTAGCGTTCAAAAAACAGGAAGTACAATCAAGGTTTGCTCAGGCTAAAGAAAATTATATGAAATGGAAAACATCTTGGGAGTTTTACAAAGACCAAGTTTTACCATTAACAAAAGAGCAAAAAACAGGTGCATTACTGGCATATAGAGAAGGCGAAATTGATTATACTGCATTTACGCAGTTGATAAAAGAGGCCATTCAATCGGAACTTGAAGCACAGACTGCATTAGTAAACTATTTAGAAAGCACATTTCAATTACAATATTTTAATCAATAAGACAATGAAAAATAAAATATATAAAATCCTTACCGTAATGGTGTTAGCAATTTTTGTTTCAGCTTGCGGAAATAAAGAAAATCATAACGAAAATGATGGTCATTCCCACGATGAGGAAGAAAAAACAGAAGTTAATGAAGCACATAATGAAAGCGAAGAAGTAATGCTTTCACAACAGCAATTCGATGCTTTAAAAATGAAAATAGATACGTTGGCATTACGTAATATGAGCGGTTATGTTGAAGCAAACGGAACTCTAGAAGTACCACCACAAAACGAAGCAGCTATTACTACTGTTGTTGGTGCAAATGTCGTTTCAATTGAAGTGATTGAAGGTGATAAAGTAAATAAAGGTCAAGTAGTGGCTTATCTATCGCACCCAAATATTATACAAGCGCAAACCGATTATTTAAATGCTTATAGTAATAGTAATTTTTTGAAAAAGAATTACGAACGTCAACAAAAATTATATGAAGCAGGTGTTGGCTCTGGTGCTAATTTTCAAAAGGCAGAAGCAGAATATGAAGCATCAAAAGCAATGGTAAATGGTATGCAAGCACAATTAAAAATATTAAATGTCAATACCTCTTCTGTTCGTAATGGCACAATTGCACAACGCATTGCCTTGCGAAGTCCAATAGAGGGTTTTGTACAAAAAGTTGAAGTAAAAACAGGTCAGTATGTAGAGCCACAAACCGAACTATTTGATATCGTAAACACACATCACGTTCACGCAGATTTAATGGTGTTTGAAAAAGATGTTTATAAAGTACAGAAAGGTCAAAAAGTAAACTTTACAGTACAATCCATTCCAGATACAGAACTTACCGCAGAAATCTATTCCGTAAGCAAAACCTTTGAGGACAACCCAAAAGCAGTCCACGTTCACGCAGAAATAGAAAACAAAAAAGGTAACTTAATTCCTGGTATGTATATTCAAGGTAAAATTCAAGTAGATAATACCCAAACAAAAGCTTTACCAGAAAGTGCAATTATAAAAGAAGGCGAAAGATATTATGTGTTTTCAGTAGAAAAAGAAAATGACGATTGGAGCTTTAAACCTATCGAAGTTGTGTTAGGCACTAAAGATGGTGATTGGGTATCGGTTCAATTTACTGAAAACATAGAAAGTAATACAAAATTTGCTTATAACAATGCTTATTATCTTAACGCAGAAATGAAAAAAGGAGAAGCAGAACACGCACATTAATTATGGAAACAATAGAACAAGTATTAGAGTCAAAAAATATTCGTGTTACAGCAATGCGTTTGCTTATATATAAGTTTCTTGCAGAAAAAGAGGTCGCTGTTACTTTAAGTGATATTGAAAATGCTTTCTCAAAAGCAGACAGAACCACTTTATACAGAACTATTAAAACCTTTGAAGAAAAGGCTATTGTGCATCAAATAGACGATGGTACAGGGATTACAAAATATGCATTATGTGAAAAGGGATGTAATTGTGAAATTGAAACCGATTTGCACTTACATTTCCATTGTAATAATTGCAATGAAACCATTTGCTTAACAGAACATAAAATACCTCAAATAAAAGTGCCAGATGGTTTTGTGTCAGAGAATGTAAATTTGGTGGTAAAAGGTATTTGCGATAAGTGTAGTGTCTAATTATTGCACTTCCATTGCACTTACTATTAAAGTACATTTATCCAAAATTAGAGGATATGAAGTTTAATACTAAAATACCTAAACATCTAAAACAGGCGTATAACCAAGAATTAAAACAATACAGTTTCTGTTTAGAAAATAAGCAGTTTGGTAATGCTTGGTATCATTTAGAACGTAGTCATATAATAGGACAATCTTATCCTATAGAACATACCTATTTACATTGGCTTATGCTAAAGTTTGGATTTAGACAAAAAGATACGAAAGAAGTAATAGGTCAAATAATTAGGTTGCTTGTGGGTGGCTGGAAATCATTTATAAATCACGTTCCACTTGGTAATACTGGTGGAGCAAACGTGCCACCATTAAAACGAATGCCTATTCCCAATGACATTGAAAAATTATTAGATATTAAATGAAAAAAAAGAAAGTCAATTTAAGAGATTTAAAACCAAATTCAGAAGTGCAACACACGCATAATGATGGTCATAATCACGGTAATGGAAGTGCATTCAAAACCTACGTACCTGCAATCATAAGTTTTACAATGCTTATCATTGGAATAGGTTTAGATTATTTTGATGTTTCATTCTTTAAGGATTGGATTCGTATTGCTTGGTATGGTATTGCATATCTTCCTGTAGGACTACCTGTTGTAAAAGAGGGTTGGAATAGTATTAAAAAAGGCGATGTTTTTACAGAGTTCTTTTTAATGTCTATAGCAACCATTGGTGCATTTGTTATTGGGGAATATCCCGAAGGTGTTGCAGTAATGCTATTTTATGCAGTAGGCGAATTATTTCAAAGTGCTGCTGTAAATCGTGCAAAAGGAAATATAAAAGCATTATTAGATGTTAGACCTAAAGAAGCCAATGTATTTCGTGAGGGTGATTATAAAAGTGTTTCGCCTGAAGTTGTCAATATTGGAGAGAAAATTCAAATTCGTGTAGGTGAAAAAATTCCATTGGATGGCATTTTATTATCCGAAAAAGCATCTTTAAATACAGCTGCGTTAACAGGTGAAAGCAAACCAGATTCCATTCAAAAAGAAGCAAAGGTTTACGCAGGTAGTATTAATTTGGAAAGCGTTATTGAAGTTGAGGTAACCAATAAGTTTGAAGACAGTTCTATTGCGAGAATATTAGACTTGGTTCAAAATGCAACAGCACGTAAATCTAAAACAGAATTATTCATCAGACAGTTTGCTCGTATCTACACACCAATTGTAGTGTTTTTAGCTATTGGTGTTACTTTTATACCTTACTTTTTTGTAGATGATTATGTGTTTAGAGATTGGTTATACAGAGCATTAATTTTCTTGGTAATATCTTGTCCTTGTGCGTTAGTGATTTCAATTCCATTAGGATATTTCGGTGGATTGGGAGCAGCTTCAAAAAATGGAATCTTATTTAAAGGTGCTTCATTTTTAGATGCAATGACCAAGATAAATACTTTGGTAATGGACAAAACAGGAACCGTTACCAAAGGTGTTTTTAAAATCAAAGAAGTAAAAGCAATTGGTTGGAATGAAACCGAATTTATGCAATACTTAATGGCGATGGAAGAACAATCCACGCATCCAATTGCTAAAGCCATTTTAGAGTACAAAGCTGAAGGTGAGGATTTTGAAGCACAAGACGTTTCTGAAGTTGCAGGTAAAGGTTTAAAAGGCATTGTAAATGGTAAAACAGTTTTAGTAGGTAATAAAGCCTTAATGACTGCGAATAATATTAATGTTCCAACGGAAACGGAATCTATTGTAGAATCGATAGTGTTGGTAGCAATCGATAATCAATTTGCAGGTTATGTAGTCATAGCAGATGAATTAAAGGAAGATGCAAAAGAAACAATTACTAATTTACATAAAGTAGGCATTAAAAATATTATGATGCTTTCCGGTGATAAAGATTCCATTACGCAACAAGTCGCTAAAGAGTTGAATATTAAAAATGCTAAAGGTGGATTATTACCAGAAGATAAATTAAGCGAAGTTGAAATTTTAAAGAAAAATCCTGAAAACAAAGTAGCTTTTATAGGTGATGGTATTAATGACGCACCAGTTTTAGCAGCAAGTAACGTTGGTATTGCAATGGGTGGTTTAGGGAGCGATGTAGCTATTGAAACAGCAGATGTTATCATTCAAACAGACCAACCTTCAAAAGTAGTGAGAGCTATTAAAATAAGTCGTTCTACACGAAAAATCGTTTGGCAAAATATAATTTTAGCTTTTGGTGTTAAAGTTATTGTTTTGATTTTAGGAGCAGGTGGTTTAGCCACAATGTGGGAAGCAGTTTTTGCAGATGTAGGTGTAGCATTGTTAGCAATATTGAATGCAGTTAGATTACAACGAATGAGTTGGTATTAAGCAGATTAGTCAATTAAACTTCTGTTAAACAAAATTAACATATATTAAATTTTTATACCTTTGCAAATAGATATGAAGCAATTTTCCCATAAAATAATGTCTTTAGCAATGTCTTTAGCAATGGCTTTTGTAGTGTTATGCTCTACAATGTCATTTACTGTGAATATGCATTATTGCGGAGATACTTTAGTGGAAACTGCCATATTCCATAAAGCAAAAGGGTGCGGAATGGAAATGGAAAAGCCTTCAACCGAAGGGTGTTCTATTACCAAGAAAAATTGTTGTGATAATGAACAATTAGCAATTGAAGGTCAAGACGAATTACAATTGCAAGTTGACAAAATCACGTTTGAGCAACAAGTATTTATAGCTTCATTTGTTTATACTTACATTAACCTTTTTGAAGGTTTAGAAAATAACGTTTCTACTTACGAAGAATATAAACCGCCACTCGTCATAAGGCAACTCTACAAGATTGACGAAACATACTTAATTTGATTTTTAAACAATAGACTTTTTTATCCTATGACTCCAATGTCGTAAGGATAATTTGCTGTATTCGGTGTTTTCCAAACACCAATGTCTAATTGTTTAATTATCAAAGCCAATGCTAAATAAAAGCATAAAATTTCTAATAGAAAACAAACTCGTTGCGGTATTAATGCTTGTCCTTTTCGTAGGATGGGGAACTGTTAATGCACCTTTTAATTGGGATACTGGTTTCTTACCAAGCAACCCCGTAGCGGTAGATGCCATTCCAGATATTGGAGAAAACCAACAAATTGTATTTACAAAGTGGGATGGTCGTTCGCCACAAGATATAGAAGACCAAATTACATATCCATTAACCACATCCTTGTTAGGGATTCCTGGAGTAAAAACCATTCGTAGTTCTTCTATGTTCGGCTTTTCAAGTATCTATATCATTTTTGAAGAAGACATCGAATTTTACTGGAGTAGAAGTCGTATTCTCGAAAAACTCAATTCCTTACCAAGTGGTTTATTGCCCGAAGGTGTTAATCCTGCTTTGGGTCCCGATGCTACGGGATTAGGACAAATATTTTGGTACACGCTTGAAGGTCGTGACGACAACGGAAATGTAACTGGTGGTTGGGATTTGCAAGAGTTACGCAGTATTCAGGATTACTATGTAAAGTATGCGCTGTCCTCTGCAAGTGGTGTATCTGAAGTTGCATCTATTGGTGGTTATGTGCAGGAATACCAAGTCGATGTGAATCCAGAATTGATGCGTCAATACGACATTGGTTTAAACCAAGTTGTAAAAGCAGTTAAGGAAAGCAATAAAGACATTGGTGCACAAACATTGGAAATTAACCAAGCCGAATATTTAGTTCGTGGTTTGGGTTATGTGAAATCCATTTCAGACATTGAAAATGCAGTAGTCACTTCAGAAGATTACACTTCTATTAAAATAAAGGATATTGGTAAAGTTTCATTAGGTCCTGCAACAAGACGTGGTTTATTAGATAAAGAAGGTGCAGAGGTTGTTGGTGCAGTTGTGGTAGCTCGTTATGGAGCAAACCCAATGGAAGTTATTAATAACGTAAAGGAAAAAATTAATGAATTAAGTGCTGGATTACCTTCAAAAGTATTAGCGGATGGTAGAACCTCACAAGTTACCATAGTACCTTTTTATGACAGAACAGAACTGATACAAGAAACTTTAGGTACACTCAATGAAGCCTTAACTCTTGAAATATTGATTACCATTTTGGTTATAATCATAATGGTGTTTAATCTTCGAGCTTCCGTACTAATTTCTGGACTATTACCTGTTGCAGTTTTAATGGTATTTATTGCAATGAAACTCTTTGGTGTAGATGCCAATATAGTTGCCTTATCGGGTATTGCGATTGCTATTGGTACAATGGTAGATGTTGGTGTCATACTATCAGAAAATATCATTCGGCATTTAGATGAAGATGATGGAACTCAATCCATTAATACGGTAGTTTACAATGCTACAGCCGAAGTTTCAGGCGCAATCGTAACCGCAGTTATGACAACGATTATCAGTTTCATTCCTGTATTTACAATGATTGGAGCGGAAGGAAAACTATTCAGACCATTAGCATTCACAAAAACTTTTGCATTAACAGCTTCTATAATAGTAGCGTTGTTTTTAATTCCACCGTTTGCTGCATTTTTATTCAGAAAGAAAAACATTAATAACACTTTTAAATATGTTTTAAATGGCGTTTTAATAGCATTGGGAATCGTAGCCATAGTCTATGGATATTGGTTAGGGTTGATTTTGATAGCGTTTGGAATTACAGCACTTCTCAATCTTCAAAATAAGATAACAGACAAGCAAGCGAATCTTATCAATATCATTATTTCGGTATCAGCTATTGTATTCTTGTTAGCAGAATACTGGAGACCATTAGGCGTTGATAAAAGCATTTTTTGGAATCTCATTTTCGTTAGTATTATTTGCTTTGGTTTATTAGGTGTTTTCTCATTATTCATAAAATACTACACACGCATTTTAAGATGGTGTTTAGATAATAAGTTGCTCTTTTTGTCTGTTCCAACAGCAATTGTAATTGCTGGTTTTTTCATTATGAAGAATACAGGAAAAGAGTTTATGCCATCATTAAATGAAGGCTCTTTTCTGTTGATGCCAACTTCAATGCCTCATTCTGGCGTGGAAGAAAATAAAAGGGTTTTACAACAATTGGATATGGCAGTAGCCAGTATTCCAGAGATTGAAACCGTAGTTGGAAAAGCAGGTAGAACAGAATCAGCTTTAGACCCAGCACCACTATCAATGTATGAAAATATCATTCAGTACAAACCAGAATATATACTGAATGAAAACCGAGAACGACAACGCTACAAAGTAAATGAGGATGGCTTGTTTGAATTAAAAGATGGTCGTTTTATATCGAACCCAAATAATACTGAAAACACAACTTTCAATACTGTTTCAAGGTCTCAATTAATAAAAGATAATAATGGCGAGTACTATCGTAATTGGCGACCAGAAATACAATCACCAGACGATATTTGGAATGAAATTGTAAGAGTCACCAAATTGCCTGGTGTGACCTCTGCACCAAAGCTACAACCTATTGAAACCAGATTGGTAATGCTTCAAACAGGAATGCGAGCGCCTATGGGTATCAAGGTGAAAGGTCAAGATTTAAAACAAATTGAAGCGTTTGGTGTGCAGTTAGAGGGTATTTTGAAACAAGCTGAAGGTGTTAAAAAAGAAGCTGTTTTTGCAGACCGAATTGTTGGTAAACCCTATTTGTTAATTGATATTGATAGAGAGAAAATTGCACGTTATGGCATTTCGATACAAGATGTTCAAGATGTATTAAAAGTAGCAGTTGGTGGTATGGTCTTAACCCAAACGGTAGAAGGTCGTGAGCGATATGGTGTACGAGTACGATACCCAAGAGAATTACGAGCAAACCCAACAGACTTACAACAGATTTATGTGCCAGTTGAAAAAGGAAGTCCTGTGCCATTAAGCGAATTGGCAACTATAAGATACGAGCAAGGTCCGCAAGTAATTAAAAGTGAAGATACCTTTTTAGTTGGCTATGTGTTATTTGATAAAATGGATGGTTTTGCAGAAGTAAGCGTTGTTGAAAATGCACAAGTACTAATCCAAGAAAAGATAGATTCTGGTGCGTTAATTGTACCAAAAGGAATCAACTATGCATTCACAGGAACGTATGAAAATCAATTAAGAGCAGAAAAAACCTTATCGGTTGTAGTGCCTTTAGCATTGGCCATTATTTTCTTGATCCTGTATTTTCAATTCCGTTCTGTAAGCACATCATTAATGGTATTTACGGGAATTGCAGTAGCATTTGCAGGTGGTTTTATTATGATTTGGTTGTATGGTCAAGGATGGTTTTTAAACTTCAATTTCTTTGGTGAAAACCTGCGTGATTTATTCCAGATGCATCCAATCAATTTAAGTGTAGCTGTTTGGGTTGGGTTTATTGCACTCTTCGGAATTGCAACCGATGATGGTGTAGTAATGGCAACTTATTTAACCCAAACTTTTGATAGAAACACACCAGAGAATAAAAAAGAAATTAGAGCATCCATAGTAGAAGCAGGAGAAAAACGAATTAGACCCTGTTTAATGACTACTGCTACTACTATTTTAGCATTATTACCAATATTAACCTCTACAGGTCGAGGAAGCGATATAATGATACCTATGGCAATCCCAAGTTTTGGTGGAATGCTTATAGCCTTAATCACTTTGTTTGTTGTACCAGTATTGTACAGCTGGAAAGCAGAAGTTCAACTTAAAAGAACATCAAAATGAAAAATATAATTATAATAATCAGCATTTTGTTTGTTTCCGCTTTCGCGAAAGCACAAGAGCTTCAATCCTACATTCAAGAAGCAGAATCAAACAATCCAGAAATTCAAAAGTTTGAGTTACAATACAAAAGAGCTTCCGAAAAGGTAAACGAGGTCAACACCATTCCTAATACCGAATTTGGTGTTGGTTTTTTTGTAAGTGAGCCGGAAACCAGAACAGGAGCACAACGCTTTAAAGTATCTGCTAAACAAATGTTACCGTGGTTCGGAACCATTACATCGAGAGAAAACTATGTAAGTTCATTGGCAGATGCTAAATACGAGGACATTGTTATCGCAAAGCGAAAGTTGATGGCTTCGGTATCACAATCCTATTATAATCTCTACGCCAACAAAGCAAAGCAAGAGGTTTTAACTGAAAACATCAAACTATTAGAAACTTACGAAACGTTGGCATTAACTTCTGTTGAGGTTGGTAAAGCATCCGCAGTAGATGTATTACGATTACAGATGCGTCAAAACGAAATGCAACAATTAAAAGATGTTTTAAGTCAACAATTTTTAGCAGAACAAACTAACTTCAATAATCTATTGAATCGAGAAAATGATTTTGAGGTCAAAGTGGTAGATAGTCTAATGATACCTTCAGAAGATTTTGAAATCACTACTGAAAATTTAGCATTACATCCCGAATTGTTGAAATATGATAAACTCTATCAATCCATAGAGCAATCAGAATTATTGAATCAAAAAGAAAGCAGTCCAATGATTGGTTTTGGATTAGACTATATCAATGTCGCTGAAAGACCAAATATGGATTTCAGTGATAACGGAAAGGATATTGTAATGCCAATAGTTTCGGTTTCTATCCCAATTTTCAATAAGAAATACAAATCCCAAACCAAACAAAATGAGTTACAACAGCAGGAAATTACTGCTCAAAAACAGGAACGTTTAAATGCATTGGAAACGCTTTTAGACAAAGCGTATAACGAACGCATTTCTGCAAGAATTAGTTATGCTACCCAAACCAAAAACCTACAGCAAGCCAAAGATGCAGAAGATATTTTAATCAAAAGCTATGAAACAGGAACGATTGATTTTAATGATGTTTTAGATATTCAAGAATTACAGCTAAAGTTTCAAATGAACCAAATAGAATCTGTGAAGACCTACTATGTACAAAGTACAATCATAAATTATTTAATTCAGTAAACAATGAAACACACATATCACATACACGGAATGACCTGCAACGGTTGTCGCAGTCACGTTGAGGAAACACTCTATAAAGTAGTAGGCGTTTCAAAAGCAACAGTCGATTTAGATAAGGCAGAAGCTACCATCGAAATGGAATCGCATATTCCCATAGAAACTTTTCAAGAAGCCTTAAAAAAGGATGGTGATAGATACAGTATTCATAAACAAGGTGAACAGCATCAACATTCAAAAGATAAAAAGGAAGAGCAACCCAATGGAAAAGGCACAGGCACATTTTATTGTCCTATGCATTGCGAAGGCGATAAAACGTATGATGAACCAGGCGATTGTCCGGTTTGCGGAATGGATTTGGTGGAAGAACAAAATCTATCAGCAACTTCAAAGGAACAATGGACGTGTCCTATGCATCCAGAAATTGTAAAAGATGAAGCAGGTTCGTGTCCTATTTGTGGAATGGATTTAGTACCAATGGAAGCAGATAGTTCAGCAGAAGAAAAAACGTATAAGAAGCTATTAAAGAAATTTTGGATAGCATCTGTATTCACATTACCCATTTTCTTAATTGCTATGAGCGAAATGCTTAATAACAATCCATTGTATAATATAATGGAACAGAAAAATTGGAACTGGATTCAGTTTGTTTTATCCATTCCAGTAGTGTTTTATGCCACTTGGATGTTCTTTGAACGTGCTTACAAAAGCATTAAAACGTGGAATCTCAATATGTTTACACTCATTGGAATCGGTGCAGGTGTGGCTTGGTTATTTAGTGTATTTGGGATGTTGTTTCCAGATGTATTTCCTGAACAATTTAAAACTGAATCAGGCGCAGTTCACGTCTATTTTGAAGCAGCAACAGTTATTCTAACGTTAGTGCTTTTAGGTCAATTGTTAGAAGCTCGTGCGCATAGTAAAACCAATTCGGCAGTAAAAGAGTTACTAAAGTTAGCACCGAATAAAGCCATAAAAATAGTTAATGATGAAGAAATTGAAGTCAGTATTGACGAGATAGAACTAAACGATATTCTCAAAGTAAAACCAGGAGATAAAATTCCTGTTGATGGTGTGATAACTGAAGGCGAAACAACCATTGACGAATCTATGATTACAGGTGAACCTATTCCAGTAAACAAGGCTGAAAATGATAAAGTAAGTAGCGGAACAATTAATGGTAATCAATCCTTTTTAATGAAAGCCGAAAAGGTAGGAAGTGACACGCTATTATCGCAAATCATTCATATGGTTAATGATGCCAGTAGAAGTCGCGCACCTATTCAAAATTTAGCAGATAAAGTTTCAGGTTATTTTGTGCCAGTTGTAGTTCTTATTTCTATTATCACTTTTATTATATGGTCAATTTGGGGTCCAGAACCTGCTTATGTGTATGCGTTGGTCAATGCAATTGCAGTTCTAATCATTGCTTGTCCTTGTGCTTTAGGTTTGGCAACGCCAATGTCTGTAATGGTTGGTGTGGGTAAAGGTGCTCAAAATGGTGTATTGATTAAAAATGCTGAAGCTCTTGAAAAAATGGATAAGGTAAATACGCTTATCGTTGACAAGACAGGAACAATTACCGAAGGAAAACCAACAGTTGAAACCGTTGGTGCTTTTAATGATGCTTTAAGCGAAAAAGAAGTGTTACAATACATCGTTTCACTAAATACCAATAGCGAACATCCTTTAGCAGAAGCGACAGTTAAATATGGCAAAGAACACAACGCAGAAATTTTAAAGTCCGAAGATTTTAGTGCAGTCACAGGAAAAGGTGTTGAAGCGACCATAAAAGATAAAAAAGTAGCATTAGGTAATCCTAAAATGATGGAATATGCCAAAGCAGATATTATCTCTAAAATGAAAGACGAAGCTAAATCTTACCAAAAACAGGGTAAAACAGTTTCTTATTTGTCAATAGATAAAACCGTAGTTGGATATGTAGTTATAGGCGATAAGATAAAAGAAACAAGTGCTAAAGCGATTAAGGCACTTCAAGATAAAGGGATAGATGTAATAATGCTAACAGGTGATAATCACGATACAGCACAAGCAGTAGCATCAGAACTAAATCTTGCAGATTTTAAAGCCAGTATGCTACCAGAAGACAAACTCAAAGAAGTAGAGAAACTACAAAAAAATGGAAAAGTAGTTGCTATGGCAGGTGATGGAATTAATGATGCACCAGCATTGGCAAAAAGTGATGTAGGTATTGCAATGGGAACAGGAACAGATGTAGCGATAGAAAGTGCTATGATAACTTTAGTAAAAGGCGATTTACACGGTATTGTAAAAGCAAAAAACTTGAGTAATGCTGTAATGAAGAACATTAAGCAAAACCTATTTTTTGCACTTATCTACAACACTTTAGGTGTACCTATTGCAGCAGGTGTGTTGTTTCCATTCTTCGGAATACTACTCTCGCCAATGATAGCAGCTTTAGCAATGAGTTTTAGTTCGGTTTCGGTAATAGGTAACGCACTACGATTAAGAACAATTAAAGTATAACTATAAAATCAAATAATTATGAAAAATCCAAAAGAACACTCAAACAAAGGAAATTACAAAACCTTCTTTATAATGTTGGCTTGCTCATTTGTAGCAATGTACATCACAATGTATTTAAACACCTATTCCATAGACCACGTATGGTTTAGTTTAACACGATTCTATATGACGTGTTTAGGAATTTCAACAATGGCAGTAATAATGTGGTTTTTTATGCGAAAAATGTATAATGATAAAAAGAAGAATATCGCCATACTCGCAGGTAGTTTTATTCTGTTTGTAGGTGCATTAGGGTTGGTAAGAACACAAGCACCAATTATTGGTGATATCCTTTGGATGAAAGCAATGATACCACATCATTCTATCGCTATTTTAACAAGTGAAAGAGCAGATATTCAAGACCCAGAAGTTAAGAAATTAGCAGAAGATATTATAAAAGCACAACGTAAAGAAATAGGAGAAATGAAAGCAATGATAAAACGATTAGAGAATGAAAAATAATAAAATAGTCATATATATTGGCATACTCGTAGTAGGTGTGTTATTGGGTTGGTTGCTTTTTGGTGGTTCATCAAAAAAAGATACAGAACATAATCACGATGCCATTTCAGAAACCAATCAAATGTGGACGTGTTCTATGCATCCACAAATTATGCAACCAGAATCAGGCGATTGTCCTATTTGTGGTATGGATTTAATTCCTGCTGATGGTGGAAGTGATGGTTTATTAGCAGACCAATTCAAATTGACTGAAAACGCAATGGCTTTAGCTAATATTCAAACATCTATTGTTGGTAAAGGCAATGTTGAAGGCAATACTATCAAATTATCTGGTAAAATTGCTGAAAACGAAGAGGCTAATGCAGTACAAGTCAGTTACTTTTCAGGTAGAATTGAACGCTTGAATGTGAGTTTTACAGGTGAAGAAGTTCGTAAAGGTCAATTATTGGCAACCATTTATTCACCAGAACTCTATGCAGCACAACAAGAGTTAATTACAGCAGCATCTTTAAAAGAATCACAACCTGCTTTATACAAAGCAGTCCGTAATAAATTGAAATTATGGAAGCTCTCTGAAAATCAAATCAATCAGATTGAAGAAACAGGGAAAGTAAAAGAAAACTTTCCTGTTTATGCAACCGTTTCGGGTACTGTTACAGAAAAATTGGTAGAGCAAGGCGATTACATTAAACAAGGACAACCCTTACTTAAAATTGCTAATCTAAACACGGTTTGGGGAAATTTTGATGTGTATGAAAATCAGATTGACCGCTTTAAAAAAGGACAGGAAGTGATGATAACAACCAATGCTTATCCTAATAAAGAGTTTAAAGGTAAAGTAGATTTCATTGACCCAGTTTTAAACACGAAAACAAGAACTGTAACCTTACGTGTTGTTTTAAGCAATAAGGACGATGTATTTAAACCAGGAATGTTTGTAACCGCAAATATTGAAGGCAGTACAGCTAATAATGATGACCTATTAACAATTCCTTCATCTTCTGTGTTATGGACAGGTGAACGTTCTGTGGTGTACCTTAAAACAAATCCAGACCAACCTATTTTTGAAATGCGTGAAATTAAATTAGGCAATCAAATTGGTAATGAATATGAAGTTGTAGAAGGTGTATTTGCTGGAAATGAAATAGTGACTAACGGTACATTTACGGTTGATGCAGCAGCACAATTACAAGGGAAAAAGTCTATGATGAATAAAGATGGTGGTAAAGTAATGACTGGACACGAAGGTCATTTAGGTATAGATAACAATGCATCTAACAAAGAAAGTGACCACACTAATATGAATGAGCGTTTGAAAGTATCAGCGAAATTTCAAGAGCAGTTAAAAGCTGTTTTCAATGCGTATATCAATTTAAAAGATGCTTTAGTAAAAGAAGATTCAAAAAGTACTTCAGCAAACGCAACAACTTTATTAAATAAATTGAACAAAGTAGATATGAAATTGTTGTCAGATAATAAGGCGCATAACAATTGGATGTCATTAGAAGGCGAAATAAAATCTTCTGCAACCTTAATTTCTGAAACATCCGATATAGAATCACAAAGAGACCATTTTAAACATTTATCATCACATCTAATCAATGCTGTACAACTATTTGGTGTCAATGAAAAGGTTTATGTGGAATTTTGTCCAATGGCAGATAACAATAATGGTGCATATTGGTTGAGCAAAGAAGAAAAAGTAATCAACCCATATTTTGGTGAAGCAATGCTAACCTGTGGAGAAGTAAAACAAGTAATAGAATAATAACAATTAAATTTTTAAACAATGAATTTTTCAAAGAAAAATCACGAACACAAAAACAAAAATGTAATCAACGTGAGTAAAAAAGTAATTTTAAGTGTAGCTGTAATAGCAGCATTAGGTTTAACAAGTTGTAAAAACGAAACCAAAAAAGAAACAGAAACCACAACTACTGAAATCTCTAAAGATATAGCAATGACAGACCTGTCTTTTGGTGTAAGAGGAAATTGCGGAATGTGTAAAAATACCATTGAAAAAGCAGCAAATGGTGTAGAAGGTGTAGCAAGTGCTAATTGGGATGTCGATAAGAAGAAGATTGATGTGTCTTTTAATGATACAAAAACCGATGCAATGGCAATCCATAAAGCAATCGCAGCTTCAGGCTATGATACCGAAAAAGTAGCAGGTGATGAAGAAGCATATGATGGTTTACCAGGTTGTTGTAAATACGACCACGAAATGATGATGAATCAATCTGGTGAAGAAGAAAGTGATGACCATTAAGATCATGATCATTAATAAAAAAGATAATAGTAGGACTCTATTTTAGAGTTCTATTTTTATTTGGTTGACTTATCCAAATATGATTTAAGTTATATAAGGTAATTACTTTGTCCCTTTTGTTGTCCCTTTCTAAAACCAAAAAAGTCCTAAATCATTTATTTCTAAACGTTTAAGACTTTTTGATGGTGGTGCCTCCAGGAATCGAACCAGGGACACAAGGATTTTCAGTCCTTTGCTCTACCAACTGAGCTAAGGCACCAGTAGCATAAAAATGCGAGTGCAAATATATACCCATTTTTATAATTCACAAAAATAAAATTCAAAAAAATAATTAATTATTTTTTAAGAGCTTTAAATCATAGGTTTAAACTTAAAAAAATGTTATAATTTGGTTAATTACTATTATAACTTGAGACTTGGTTTTGTAGTTTAGCATTTTTAAGACATTCTATGAATTTAATTGTTGATGTAGGAAATACATTTGTGAAGTTTGCTGTTTTTAGTGAAGATGTACTAAAAGAGAAGCTTGTAGGTGAAATCAATGATTTTAATGAATTAGCATTAGGTGTATTAAAAATATATCCAAAGATTGATAAAGCTATAATGTCTTCCGTAGGAATATTAGAGGATAAGCATGTTAGTACACTTGAGGATAAGGTTAAAGTTGTATTACTCTCACATGATCTCGATCTACCATTTGTAAATTTATATGAAACACCTAAAACACTTGGTGTAGATCGTATAGGTCTCGTATGTGCTTCGGTTGAGCAGTTTCCAGATAGTAACGTCTTAATAATTGACGCAGGGACTTGTATAACTTATGACTTTGTAAATACCAATAATGAATATTTAGGTGGTGCTATTTCCCCTGGAATACGTTTAAGATATAGAACCCTTAATAATTTAACTGCTAATTTACCGTTATTAGATACACAATTACCTGATAGTATTTTAGGGAACTCCACGCAAAACTCCATACACTCGGGTGTAGTGATTGGGGTGTTAAAAGAAATTGATGGTGTGATTGATGAATATATTAAAAAATATTCAGATTTAACAATTATTTTAACAGGAGGTGATACCAATTTCTTGTCAAACCAATTAAAAAATGGCATATTTGCCAATTCAAATTTTCTTTTAGAGGGTTTGAATTTTATTTTAGAATATAACTCACAATAATGATAAAGAAACTTGTAATAGTTTTAGTCACTTTCTTTGCGATACAATCGTATGGTCAAGAAGGTACCGCATCTCCATATTCTTTCTACGGAATTGGAAGTTTAAAATTTAAGGGAACGGTTGAAAATAGAAGTATGGGTGGTTTAAGTATCTATACCGATAGTATTCATGTAAATTTAAGAAATCCTGCAGCTTATGTTGGTCCAGATCTTACAATATGGAACAATGAAAACAGACCAGTTAAATTTTCAATTGGAGCAAGTCACAACAGTACAAATTTGGAAGCTAATTCTGGTGAGGCTGAAGTAAGTTCAACGACTTTTGATTATCTAGCATTGTCAATGCCTGTGGGTAAATTTGGATTTGGAATAGGATTAGTGCCTTATACTTCTGTAGGGTACAAACTAGAAGATACTAATGACGATGTTATTACTAATAGGTATAGTGGTGATGGTGGAGTTAATAGAGCTTTTTTTGGCTTAGGTTACAAAATCACAGATAAGTTAAGTCTTGGAGTTGATATGAACTATAACTTCGGAAATATCCAAAACAGTGCTATTGAGTTTGTTTATGATGAAGGTGAGTTAGTGCAATATCAAACAAGAGAGAATAATCGTTCAGATTTAAGTGGTCTTAACTTTAATATTGGTTTAACCTATAAAACGATGATTAATGATAAGTTAGAGCTTCAAGCAGGACTTACTTATTCTCCAAAGAGTGATTTATCATCTTTAAATGAAAGATCTTTTTCTACCATCGTTATAAGTTCTCAAACAGGCCAAGAATTTGTAATTAATGAGGTTGAAGGTAATTTAGAAGCTCAAAACTTGGATGAGACAGAACTTACACTGCCATCTAGATTCTCATTTGGGGCAGGTATAGGGAAACCTAGAGCTTGGTTTATTGGTGCAGAATATACAACCCAAAATACAAGTGATTTTTCAAATCCAATTGTTTCAATAGAAAATACTAATTTTGTAAACGCATCAAATTTATCATTTGGTGGTTTTTATATACCAAATTATAATTCTTTTGGAAGTTACTGGAAACGAGTAACCTATAGGGCTGGTGTTCGATTTGAGAATACAGGTTTAGAGATTAATGATGAGACTATAAATGAGTTTGGCATGTCTTTTGGAGTAGGGTTACCAGTCGGGAATGTATTTTCTAATGCAAACCTTGGAGTTGAATTCGGAAAACGTGGTACAACCAATCAAAACCTTATTCAAGAAAACTTTTTTAGACTACAAATCAGTTTATCGTTAAATGATAGATGGTTTGAAAAAAGAAAATATAACTAACATAAATTACAAGAAAGATGAAAACGAGAATTACATTACTCATAGCAGCACTCTTAATGGTGACTAACTTTGGTTTTGCTCAGCAAGATGAAGAATGTATGCTAAACTTAACATTGATGAACGATTATGTTAAGAGTAAAAAATATGACGAAGCTTATGAGCCTTGGATGAAAGTTAGAAACAAGTGTCCAAAGTTTAACATTGCAATATATAAATATGGTGAGAAAATTTTAGATCATAAAATTGACAACTCTGCTGGAGAAGAAAAACTTGCTTTTATTGAAGATTACAATACACTTTTAGATGCAGCTAATGTAAATTATGAAAGTAAGTATAGCAAAGGTGAAATTGAAGAGCAAAAAGCATTATTAAAGTATGAAAACCAAAAAGCATTAGGTTTAACAGATATGCAAATCTTTGAATCTTTTGATAATGTGTTTAAAAACTATAAGTCAGATTTTACGAGTACTAAAGGTTTATATGTGTATTTTACTAAAACTGTAGATTTATTCAAAGCAGAAAAATTTGAAATTCAAAAAGTATTTGATAAGTACGATGATGTTAATGATCAATTAGAAGATTTAAATGATCAATATTCTAAATCATTAAATAAATTAATCGAAAAAGAAACAGCAGGTACTGCATTGACTAAAAATGAAGGAAAGTATAAAAAATACTATGGTCAAAAATTAGAAGCTAACGATAAAATATCAGGAAGTTTAGATGCTTACATTGGTGAATTAGCAAACTGTGAAAACCTAATCCCATTGTATAAAAAGGATTTTGAAATGAATAAATCTAATGGTGCTTGGTTAAAAAGAGCCGTTAGTAAAATGTATAATAAAGAATGTACAGATGATCCATTGTACATTGAGTTAGTAAAAGCTTATGATCAAGCAGATCCTTCTGCAGATACTAAATATTTTGTATCAACTGTATTGAGAAAAGAAGGTAAAACTGCTGAAGCTGATAGATATTTGAAAGAATCGTATGATATGCAAACCGATCCTATCAAAAAAGCTAGAATGGCTAAGAAAACGGCTAATGATTTTAAAAGAAGAGGAAGTTACGGTTCTGCAAGAACGTATTATAGAGAAGCTTTAAAATTGAATCCATCAGATGGTACACCACATTTATACATCGCAACGATGTATGCAAAAAGTGCAAATAACTGTGGTGATAATGCTTTCAACAAAAGAGCCGTGTTTTGGTATGCAGCTCAAGAGGCTAGAAAAGCTGGTCAAGTTGACCCGAGATTAAAAGGAACAGCAGCTAAAACAGCAGCATCTTACGAAGGAAACGCACCAACTAAAGCCGAAATATTCTCTGAAAACATGGCAGGTAAAACAATCAACATTGGATGTTGGATTGGAGGTAGCGTAAAAGTACCTCAGCTATAAATGAAAATAATAGTTTCACATACATTAAAAAGCATAGTCACAACTCTAGTTGTAACTATGCTTTTTTCATGTGAAAGCAATTTAAAAGATGTTCAGCAAATGGGTGTTCTTCAAAATCAACCCGTTGGAGAAGCAAAGAACATTAATTTAAAATATACCGAAGTTACAGACTCCATAGGTAAAGTTATCGCTAATCTAGAAAGCCCCAAAATGCTAGATTATTCTAATCGAGATTTTTCGTTCTCTGAGTTTCCAGATGGTGTACGATTATCATTATATGATGAAAAGAATCAAAAAAATGTGGTCATTGCAGATTACGGTATCGTATATAACGCCACAGATTTGATTGATCTTCAAGGGAATGTCATATTAATTACACCTCAAAATGATAGCTTGTTTGCAGAGCAATTATATTACGATCAAAAAAATGAGTGGTTGTTTTCTAATCTTCCGGTACGTTTAAAATCGGCAACAGCAAATAATGGTCATGGTGATATTTTTGACTCAGATACTAAATTTAAAAACTACACCATATTAGAAGGTAGAGGAGATATGATCCTAAAAGATTAATATCTTATCTTTGTACCTTAATATTTAAACTAGCTCATGAAGATTCTTCAGTTTTTTCAATACTTATATCTATTTTTTGCAGTGTTATTTATCTATGATGGTTTTGTAAGTTGGGGAGAAGAAGGGAATAGATCTATCATATCATTCGTCTTTGCAGCTTTAGCTATCTTTATGTTTTTCTTCCGCAGAAAATTTAAAAATAAATTCGGTAATCGCAACGGTTCTTAACTATGGACTTTAGCATTGTGATCATTATTGTAATGTTATTGCTTTCGGCTTTTTTCTCCGGAATGGAAATCGCTTATGTGTCATCCAACAAAATTCATATAGAAATTGAGAAAAAACAAGGCGACTTTCTAGCTAATATTTTAAAACGACTCACGGCAAAACCTTCCAAATTTATAGCAACAATGCTTATTGGTAACAATATTGCATTAGTTATATATGGCTTTGTAATGGGTGATGTTCTCATACAATGGTTTCAATCTATGTTACCATCTCAATATCAAATTGTGAACTATTTATTGAGTGATTTAAACTTATTATCTCAAACTGTAATTTCTACTATTATTATATTATTTACGGCAGAATTTCTTCCAAAAGTATTCTTCCAAATATATGCTAATTCGTTCTTAAAAATCTTTGCATTTCCGGCCTATATATTTTATGTAATGTTTTGGTTCTTATCTTCTTTTATTATTTCTATATCAGATTTTATATTAAAACGTTTCTTTAAAACTGAAGGCGATGATGTGCAATTAGCAATGACCAAAGTTGAATTAGGAAATTACATTAGTGAGCAAATGGAGTCTGTAGAAGAGCATGACGAAGTTGATAGTGAAATACAAATTTTTCAAAATGCGCTAGAATTTTCCGAAGTAAAAGCTCGCGAAGTCATGATACCTCGTACCGAAATCATTGCCGTTGAGGTTAAAAAAACAATTCCAGAAATAAGTACACTTTTTATAGAATCTGGATTGTCAAAAATATTAGTCTATAAAGATAGTATAGATGACATTTTAGGGTACGTGCACTCGTTTGAATTATTTAAAAAACCTACCTCTATAAAAGCCATCACCATGTCTGTCGTTTATGTACCAGCAACGATGCTAGTAAAAGACGTGCTTAATATTTTGACCAAAAAGAGAAAAAGTATGGCCGTTGTAATTGATGAGTATGGCGGTACAGCCGGTATTATGACCATTGAAGATATTGTCGAAGAGCTAGTTGGAGAAATTGAAGATGAACACGATAGTGTGGCTCTAATTGAAGAGAAAATAGATGCTGAAAACTTTAGGTTTTCTGCACGTTTAGAGGTTGATTATATTAATGAAACCTATAAACTCAATCTGCCAGAAGGTGAGAATTATGAAACCCTTGGCGGACTCATAGTAGACGAAACCGAAGAGATTCCTCAGGTTGATGCTCAAATTGTAATCAATAATTTTAAATTCACCATTTTAGAAGTCTCTTCCAATAAAATAGATATCGTCACGCTTCAAATTATCGACGACGATTAAAGTAATATTCCCGTTTTTTTCTTCGGAAATGTGCCAACTTAACTCATCTCAACTTTACCATAAAGTAAATAGCTAAGCATAGAGTTTACCGTAACATTTATCCTATAAATTTAATCCTTTAGCCTATAAATTATGCAGGCTTCTAAAATTCAGTAATAAAAACATACATCTCCTTTTATTATTTGATAGAAATTGGTATTTTCGCCCACTTATTAAATATAAATATAATGGCAGTTTTAAATAAAATTAGACAACGTTCACTCTTTTTGATACTAATCATTGCATTAGCATTATTTTCATTTGTACTTGCAGATCTATTTAAAAATAGTGACGCGTTATTAGGTACAGCTCAAGATGTTGTAGCTACCGTAAATGGCAAAACTATTGACAGAGTAGACTTTATGTCTAAAGTAGAAAACACGCAAAGACAGTTAGGTGCAGGAGCTACTTCTACACAAGCAATGAATAGAGTTTATGATCAAGAAGTGCGTCGTGCAATAATGAACACACAATTTGATGAACTCGGTCTTACAGTTGAGCAAGATCAAATGAAAGATTTATTAAAACAAAATTTTGCATCTTACCCAGAGTTTCAAAATGAAGCTGGACTGTTTGATGAAAATAAATTAACAGAATTTGTTGCTAATCTAAAAGCCATATATCCTGAGCGTTCTGTAGTTGGAAACTTTCAATTAACTTATGATGATTGGGTTAATAGCGAAAATTCAATTGCTATTGGTGCTCAAGAAAGAGCTTATTACAGTATGGTTAAAGCAGGAGTTAATGCTACTTTAAACGAAGCAGAAGTAGATTACTTATTAGAAAACTCTACAAGAGACTTAAGATATGTTCAAGTCCCTTATTCAACTATTAACGATAGTTTAGTTAAAGTAACTAAAGGAGATATTTCATCTTATATCAGCAATAACAAAAAGAAATTTGAAGTAGAAGCATCTCGTGATATTGTATATGTTGAGTTTAAAGAAGTGCCTAGCTTAGATGATGAAAATAATTTAAAAGCTTCACTTAATGATTTTGTAAACGGTAAAGCTATTTTTGAAGATGGTAAAAACGATACCATTAAAGCATTTAGAACTGTTAAAGCTGCAAATTTAGAAAGTTATATTAATTATACTGCTGCTTCAGATCTAGCTTATAATGATGCATTTGTGAAAAAGTCAGCATTGCCATCTGTTGTTGCAGATACATTGTACAATTTAAATATTGGAGATGTTTATGGTCCTTACAAAGATGGAAACATGATGAAATTAACTAAAATGGTCGCTAAAAATCAAGTGCCAGATTCAGCAAAGGTTCGTCATATTTTAATTCCGCATGTTGGAGCTTCAAGTGCTGCACCAGATGTAACTAAAACAGTAGAGCAAGCAAAGGCAACTGCAGATAGCGTATTAGCTATTGTAAAAGCAAATCGTTCTAAATTTCCAGATTTAGTAACTGCTTTATCTTCAGATCAAGGAAGTGTTGATAAAGGTGGTGTTTATGATTTTCACCCAAGTACTCAAATGGTAAAGCCATTTAGTGATTTCGAATTTGAAAATAAAGTAGGTGATATTGGTGTTGTAAAAACACAATTTGGATTTCATATAATTGAAATATTAGACCAAAAAGGTGCTTCTAATGTAGTTAAAGTAGCTACAATAGCTAGAAAAATTGAGCCATCAACTGAAACTATTGATAATATTTTTACAGAAGCCTCAAAATTTGAGCTTGCACTTCAAGATGGTGATTTCCAAAATATAGCAGATGAACGTAAACTTACTGTAAAGCCAGTAAATGGTATAAAAGTGTTAGATGAGCAAATCCCAGGATTAGCAAGTCAAAGACCAATGGTGCGTTGGGCTTTTGAAAGCGAAACAGAGGTTGGCGATTACAAGCGTTTTACAATTCCTGGAGGTGGTTACGCTGTTGTTCAAGTCACTAAAGTTAGCGAGAAAGGGTTAATGGATCCAGAAACAGCTTCGGCATCTGTATTGAGCGATATTAGAAAAGAAAAGAAAGCAGAACTGATTCGAGCTAAAATAACAGGAACTACTGTAGATGAGGTTGCAAAAAACCAAAGTAGACCAGCAACTAACGCTTCTGCTGTGAATATGAAAAATCCAACGCTTACAGGAGCAGGACTAGAGCCTAAAGTAGTAGGTGTAGCATTTGGGTTAAGTGATGGAGAAACTTCTGGTTTAGTTGATGGCGAAAAAGGTGTTTACATGGTAAGTGTGTCAAATATTCAAGAGGCAACAAAATTAGACAACTATCAATCTATTGCTAATCGTTTAAGTACAGCAAGATCAAATGCAGCACAAACTAAAGTATATAACGCTTTAAAAGAAACTGCAGATATTGAAGATAATAGAGCAACATTCTATTAATCTCTTACATTACAGATATAAAAAAAGCTTCGCAATTTGCGAAGCTTTTTTATTTTTAAGATACTGTGATATAAAGCTTGAGTAACTATGTTGATTGTAAAACCATTTTGGTATAAGGTAAAATAGTGGTGAAACCCTTAGCTTCAAAATAAGCTGTAGGATTGTCTTTAGAGGCGACCATTACAAAATCTCCACCCCAAGCACCAAGACTTTTAATACTGCCTTTAAAATTACTAAACAAACGCGTTTTTATAGGTGTTTCTTTTATAACTTCTGAAATGAGCGCTTCATGATCATCCATCAACTTTTGAAACGTGCTAAGGCTCTCGCAATTCAGCATCGCTATCGTGATTGCGTTAATTTTATCTATCGTTGTACTCATATCACAACTATTTTCTCGATACTGTTTAATGCCATCTCTACTATTTTGTTTTTTATTAAGATGAACAAAATAAATATGGTCTTTAAATATAGGATTAAAATCAACAGCTGTAATTAATTGTTTCTTGTCATTTAGAGCAGTGCGAGATATCTCGTTTTTTTTAAGCTGAAACGTTAAACTTCCATTCGCTTCAGCACATGAAATGTCATAACCGCTTCCTCCAAATGTTTGATCTAATAAAGTATAAGCATCAACCTTTGCCCAATTGGCAACATTTGCAATTAACGTAGATGAAGTTCCAAGTCCCCAATTTTTTGGGAACTCTAATGTTGTAGTTATTTGATAGCCCTCTGTAGTAGTCAAAAAATTTGGATTGAGTTGCTTAGCAACTTTCAATATCTGTAATAACCGATTTGAAATATCATTTTCAGGAGTAAAAATAGGAGTGATCTCATTATGGTTGAACTTAAATTCTACTTCAAGCCAAACCATCCCATTTTCATCTAAGCTTATCCATTTGAGTCTGTTGTCTTTTCCTTTTTTAATTTCTAAATATTGACCATAAATACTAGGTACAGCCAATGCAATGGCACCATCAAGAACTACATATTCTCCTGTTAGTAATAGCTTTCCGTGGCTGTAAAAACGTTTCATTTAATGTCTTAAATTATCTATAGCTTCAACCACAGCACTATGCGTAACCGTATTATGTTTAAAATGTGCTATAAGTTTTGTTTTTTCTTCAAGCGTGGCTTCAAATTGATTTAAAATATTCATTAAGTGCATTTTCATGTGGCCTTCTTGAATACCAGTTGTAGTTAAAGATCTAAGTGCTGCGAAATTTTGAGCTAATCCTGCTACAGCAACAATTTGCATGAGCTCTTTTGCTGAAGGTTCTCCAAGTAGTTCTAACGCTAACTTTACTAATGGATGTAGTTTTGTTAATCCGCCAACGGTTCCTAAAGCCAATGGAATTTCCATCCAAAAGGTAAAGATACCATCTTCAATTTTAGCATGAGTTAAGCTTGAGTATTGTCCGGTTCTAGATGCATAAGCATGAACACCAGCTTCTACTGCTCTAAAATCATTTCCTGTTGCTAAAACTACAGCATCAATACCATTCATGATGCCTTTATTATGCGTAACTGCTCTGTAGGGTTCAATCTCTGCGATATTGACAGCTTGAACAAATTTTTCAGCAAATTCTTGTGCCGAAATGTCTTGGTTTTCAGTAAGTTCTTCTATGTTACAACTTACTTCTGCTCGCACTAGGCAATTAGGAACATAGTTTGAAAGAATAGACATGATAACCTGAATGTTCTTCTCTTCCGAAGAAAATATTTCAAAATTTTGAGCTTCTCTTTTGAGGGTTTTTGAAAATTGCTCTAAGCAAGAATTAATGAAATTGGCACCCATAGCATCCAAGGTTTCAAACGTTGCATGCAGTTGGTAATAATTATCAATATGTTGAGTTTTATTTACTAACTTAATATCTAAAATGCCACCTCCACGTTTCTCCATGTTTTTGGTAAGCGGTTGAGCATCTTCAATAAATGTTGATTTAGTGGCTTTAAAAAATTGTTCTAATTTGCTGCTTTCCCCAGAAAACATAAAGTGTACTTGACCAATTTTTTCGGTAGAAATGACTTCGGTTTTAAATCCGCCTCGATCATACCAAAACTTCGCAGCTTTACTTGCAGCAGCTACAACAGAGCTTTCTTCAATGGCCATTGGTATAGCATAAACCCGATCATTAATTAAAAAGTTTGGTGCAACACCTAATGGTAAATAGTAATTAGTTATAGTATTTTCAATAAATTCATCATGAAGTTGCTGTAATTTATTGTCTTCATTCCAATACTGTTTTAAAAGCGACTTTGCAGAGGTTGCATCGGTAAAATAAGTATCAACAAGCCAATTAATTTTTTCTGTTTTTGTTAATTTCGAAAAGCCAGTAATGGTTCTGTTCATCTGCTATTTTTTATTGTTTTAATACCACAAATTGATGTTAATTTGAAACGACAAAGATACTATTCTTGGTATTATTATTGAGGCCTTGTCATAATATTGCATATTTAACAGTCTATAGTTACCGTTTTTTGCATTATTTTTAGTAAACTTGACATTATTTTGTCAAAAAAACACCTCTATGAATATATTAAAATCTGTTACACTTCTTGTATTTTTTATAACCGCTTTATCTCCAGCACAAAATAAAGAAATCTCACTAGAAGACATATGGAATGGAACGTTTAGAACTGAACGAATGGATGCTTTGCATTCAATGAAAAATGGACAACAATATTCGGTTTTAAATTATGAAAAAGGAGGTACTCAAATTGATATTTATAATTACAAAACACTAAGCAAAGTAAATACACTTGTAAAATCTAGTAACCTTAGTGGTATCAATTCATTTTCAAACTATACGTTTAGTGCTGATGAAACTAAAGTATTATTAGCAACAAATGTGGAGTCTATTTTTAGACGTTCAACATTAGGTAAATTCTATGTTTACGATACCGAAACTAACCAAACAACATTAGTTTCTGAAGAAAAAATACAAGAACCTACATTTTCTCCAGATGGTCTTAAAATTGCGTATGGTTTAAATAATAATTTATTTGTCAAAGATTTGAAATCAGGTGAAACCGTTCAAATCACCTTTGATGGTGAAAAAAATAAAGTTATTAATGGTATTACAGACTGGGTTTATGAGGAAGAATTTAGCTTCGTTAGAGCCTTTGAATGGAATGCTGATGGAGACAAAATAGCCTTCATAAGGTTTGATGAAACCAATGTTCCTGAGTTTTCAATGGATGTCTACGGAAATCAACTATACCAAACTCAAACCGTATTTAAATATCCAAAAGCCGGTGAAACCAACTCTAATGTATCGTTGCACATTTTTGATTTAGCTAAAAATAAAACGCAAGAAGTGCAGCTTAATAAAGCCTACAATGATTTTTACATTCCTAGAATTAAATGGACCAATGATGCTGATATATTGAGCGCTCAATATACCAATAGACATCAAAATGAGTTGGATTTATGGATGATAAACGCGGAAACATCAACTGCTAACTTGGTTTTAGCTGAAACAGATAAAGCTTACATTGACGTTACTTTTAATTTAACATTTTTAAAAGATCACAGTTTTATTTGGACAAGTGAAAAGGATGGATTTAATCATATTTATCACTACAATAAAAACGGACAACTTATAAACCAAGTCACCTCTGGAGATTGGGAAGTGACCGATTATTATGGTTATGATCAAAAGACAAATCGTATTTTTTATCAATCTACTGAAGATGGTTCAATTAACCGAAGTGTATATTCCATTGGTTTAAATGGTAAAAAGAAACAATTATTAACAAAAAACACAGGTACAAATTCTGCATCATTTAGTGCAAACTTTACCTATTTTATTAATTCATTCTCTAGTGCAACCAATCCGCCAGAATACACCTTACATAACTCTAAAACGGGCAACCTAGTTAAAAGCATCAAAAACAATAATAAACTTGCACAAAAGTTAGCACGTTATAACACCTCAAAGAAAGAGTTTAGCACTATAAGTGTTAATGGTAATGATTTAAATATGTGGACCATCAAACCTGCAAATTTTGATGAAACTAAAACTTACCCTTTATTTATGTACCAATATTCTGGTCCAGGATCTCAACAAGTAGCTAACCGTTGGAATAGCGCAAATGATTACTGGTATCAGCATTTAGCACAACAAGGTTATATTATTGTTTGTATTGATGGTAGAGGAACAGGTTTTAAAGGTGCAGATTTTAAGAAAGTCACACAAAACGAACTAGGAAAATACGAAGTAGAAGATCAAATTCAAGCGGCTAAACAATTAGGCCAACTATCATATATTGATGAAAATAATATTGGTATTTGGGGTTGGAGTTATGGTGGCTTTATGAGTAGTAATGCTTTATTTAAAGGAAACGATACTTTTTCTATGGCAATAGCTGTAGCACCTGTAACAAGTTGGAGGTATTATGATTCTATTTATACTGAACGTTACATGACAACGCCTCAAGAAAATCCAAGTGGTTATGATGAAAATTCGCCAATTAACCATGTAGATAAACTTAAAGGCGATTTCTTATTAATTCATGGAACAGGCGATGATAACGTACATGTGCAAAATACAATGCGTATGGTAGAAGCGTTAATTCAAGCCGATAAGCAATTTGAATGGATGATTTATCCAGACAAAAATCATGGTATTTATGGTGGGAATACAAGATTACATCTCTATAAAAAAATGACAAACTTCATTCATGAAAACTTAGGTGAAAATAGAGATTTATAAAAAGAGTCGAAGGAAGAAGAAGTAAAATTAAAGGATAAAATAACTAACTAATACATAAATTTATGTCAGCAACAATTAAACAACCACATCAAAAAGAACTTTGGGGACATCCAGTAGGTCTCTATGTTTTATTCTTTACAGAAATGTGGGAACGTTTTTCTTACTACGGAATGCGTGCGCTTTTAACTCTCTATTTAGTTGAGAAAACAACAGCTGATAATCCTGGATTAGGTTGGTTAAGCTCAGAATCAATTATGCTTTATGGATGGTATACGATGTTAGTTTACGTTATGTCAATACCAGGAGGTATGATTGCCGATAAAATTTTAGGGCAAAAGAAAGCTGTGCTCTATGGAGCTTTAACATTAGTAGCAGGCCATGGAATTCTAGCCTTTGATGAAATGTGGGCATTTTACACTGGTTTAGCACTTATTATACTAGGTGTTGGACTTTTAAAACCAAATATTTCTACAATGGTTGGTGGACTATACAAACAAGGAGATATTAGAAGAGATAAAGGATTTAGTATTTTTTATATAGGTATCAATTTAGGATCTTTATTAGCAACATTTATTGTTGGTTATGTAGGTGAGAAAATTGGATGGCATTATGGATTCGGACTTGCAGGTATTGCAATGTTATTAGGTTTAATAGTTTATTTATACGGACAGAAATACTTGATCAATGTAGGAAATAAACCAACTTTAGAAGATAAAAAGAATGATGTCTCAATTAGTAAGTTACTTGGCGATTTAATGAAATCACCTGTTAATTTAGGAATTGTGTTAATTATTATGGCTTATGCTGTTTATGCAGGATATACTTACGAAGGAGTAGATAGTTGGGGTTATACAGCTTTATACATCTTTATTGCTGTGGTTGCAGGAGTCATGATGATGATTTACAAAAATTTAGAAAATCAAATATCTAAAGATCGTTACTTAGTATTATTACTTTCATTTTTAATAGTAATCGTATTCTGGGGAGCTTTTGAACAAGCTGGAGGATTAATGAGTATATATACGAAGACTAATACAGATAGAATGTTATTTGGTTGGGAGATACCAGCAACTTGGTTTCAAGGGTTAAATGCTGGATTTATAATCATTTTTGCAACCTTAGTAGCAGGATATTGGGCAAAGCGTAAACTAAAAGGTAAAGAAGCGTCATCATTATTTAAAATGGCAGTTGGTACTATGATTATGGGACTTGGTTTCGTATTCATGATTTTTGCAGCAGCAGAATTTAATGCAGAAGGAAGCTCAGGTATGCAATGGTTAGTATTAGCTTATTTATTTCATACTATTGGAGAGCTGTGTTCTTCACCAGTGGCACTATCTTTTATTACAAAATTAGCACCAGTAAAATATGCATCACTTATGATGGGTGTTTATTTTGCTGCTACAGGTTTAGGAAATAAAGTAGCAGGAGTAATTGGTGAGTCTGCTTCAGAATTTGGTGAATATGCCATTTTCTCTGGGATCACAATATTTACAGTTATTTTTGGATTACTTGTAATTTTATTATTAAAACCTTTAAAGCGACTTACTCATGGTGCAGAGGATAATGAGAGAATTATAAATGATGATCAGACCTTCGAGCAAGAAGGTTATGAGCTTGGTGATAAAGATATTCAAAACTAAAATTACAATTAATAGCCCTTGCATTGAATTAATGTTAGGGTTTTTCTTTCTAACTATATATACTTTCTATGAATACAGATATCGAAAATTTATTTAAAGATAAAGTTCTGGGGCATCCAGCCGGACTTTTTGTGTTATTTTTTACCGAAATGTGGGAACGTTTTTCTTTTTACGGAATGCGTGTATTACTTGTTAATTTTCTTACTATGGCTGCAATTGGATACAATCCAGGTTGGGAATGGACAGTAGAAAATGCAGGTGCACTTTTTGGTACGTATGCTATGTTGCTCTATATTACTCCAATTATTGGAGGTTGGCTTGCCGATAAATATACCGGTTATCGTTGGGCTGTTATTATTGGGTCTTTAATAATGACAGCTGGACATGCGTCAATGGCTTTAGAAACGGAATTCTCTTTATACTTTGGATTGTTTTTATTAGTGGTTGGTACAGGTTTCTTTAAACCAACAATGACTTCTATAATTTCTGATATGTATAAAACGCATCCAGAAAAGAAAGATGGTGCTTACACTATTTATTATATGGGAGTAAATGCAGGTGCGTTTTTCGGAATGATGCTTTGTGGTTATTTAGCTGAAAAAGTAGGATGGGCTTATGGGTTTGGTTTAGCCGGAATTTTCATGCTTTTAGGGACCATTCAATTTTGGTTAGCAGGTCCATTATTTGGAAAAATTGGAGCTAAACCTTCTAAGGAACATGAAGTAGAATTACCTCAAAATATTAATGAAGATAGTGTTGTAGTTAAAGATTCTATTGAAGAACAAGAAGAACCAGCAAACCCGTTCACAACTCTAGATAAAGTTTTAATAGCTATTTCATCTATTATAGGTCTTGGTTATGCGGTTAACGATCCAATGTCTAAAATTGCAGGAATTGATATGTTCGCTTTCTTACAAATAGGAGATTTTGAAGGGCAATATACAGCCGTACTTTTTGCATTAGCTTTGTTTTTAGTTCTTGTAATAGGAAGAATATTGCGTTATACAAGAGTCGTAAGAGATAGAATGATTGCTTTTATTGTATTTGCATTCTTTACCGTGTTTTTTTGGATGTCATTTGAACAAGGAGCATCTTCATTAGTCATTTTTGCAAGAGATAATGTTGATAGATTATTAAGCGGAAGTGCAGCCACCATGTTTAATGTTGTTAATACCTTGCTTACAGTAATCCCATTAATAATTATTTCCTATGTATTATTTATTCTTTGGAAAAAAACATTTAAAAAAATACCTGGATCGAATATTGTACTAGTGATTTGTTTCATTTTAATGTGGGGAATTGTTGGATGGATGTTAAATAGAGATTTTAACACTACGGCTTACGATGTGAGCTACAGCGCAATTGAACAAGCCGAGTTAGATGAAGACGGCAATCAAGTGAAAAATGATAAAGGTGAGTTGCAATTTAAATACATTCCTGTAACTCAAAATATGACTACAGATGCTTCGCAAAAAATTGTGACAAAAACAATTACTGTTGGAGAACCTTATGCAGATTATAAAGTAGGTGATAGCAAAATTATTATTAATAAAAATAAGGAGTTAACCGAGTTTTCTTTCGTTTCTACAGATGAGAAAAAATCAGAATTATTAGCTCATTCTATAGCAGAAAGTAAGGATGATGGCTTTGTTAATGCAACCGTGACTAAAGTAAGAGATAATGAAGTAGAAATCACAGTATCATGGTTTAGTATTTTAAATTCATTTTTTATCATTGTTTTCGCGTCATTCTTTTCTAAATGGTGGGAAAGCAAATACAATCCAAGTGCAGCTACTAAATATGCAATAGGCTTAAGTGTGATGGGTATAGGGTTTGGTTTGTTAGCTTTTGGAGCGTTCGGTATTGTAGATGGTGTTAAAGTAAGTATGATTTGGTTAATTCTAGCTTATTTATTCCATACCCTTGGTGAACTTTGTTTGTCGCCAGTAGGACTGTCTTACGTTAGTAAATTAGTGCCAGGAAGGATGATAGCCTTAATGTTTGGTATGTGGTATTTGGCAATTGCAATTGGAAATAAAATGGCAGCAGTAGTTGGTGGACAAATAGAAAACATAACTAAAGAATATAGTTTGTCTACGTTCTTTTTAATATTTACAGTGGTACCAATCGTTGCAGGACTTATTATATTCGTATTAAATCCAGTATTAAAAAAATTAATGCATGGTGTTCGTTAATCGAATATAATCGTTAAAATAACTTAAAATGCTCCTATTTAGGAGCATTTTTTGTAAGTTCGGAATAACTTTTGCAACAAATCAAATCATAAAATGAGCCGCAGCAATAAGATGGGTTTATATCTCAATGTAGTTGATGGCGAATTCTATTTGACCTTGTAAAAAAAATAAATAACAAATGAAAAGAATACTAGTTATAGTTACAATAGTCTTGATGTCTTCAAGCGCTGCAATAGCACAGTCAACAGAAATTAATTGGATGACTTTTGAAGAAGCGCTTGCAGCTCAAAAGAAAAATCCTAAAAAAATCATGATGGATGTCTATACCAATTGGTGTGGTCCTTGTAAAATGCTCGATAAAAACACCTTTCATAATAAAGATGTTGTCGCTTTTGTAAACAAGAATTTTTATGCTGTAAAGTTTAATGCAGAAGGAAATTCTGTAGTTAATTATAAAAACGCAGAGTTCAAAAACCCAGGCTATAAGGAAGAATTGAAAAACCGTAGAAATAGTGTGCACCAATTGTCACGTCATCTCGGTGTTAGAGCATATCCTACAATTGTATATTTTGATGAAGTAGGCAGTGTGATACAACCAATTAGTGGTTATATGAAACCAAAGCAAATAGAATTGTATTTAAAGTTGTTTCAGTCTAACGACTATAAGAATATTACAACTCAAGACGAATTTAATACGTACTACAAAGCGTTTAAAGGAGAGTTTCAAGAGTAAATATTTAGATGCTATTTTATAATAAAAGCTCCCTTTTCCTTAGTATAATGAAAAGGGAGTTTTCTTTTTAAGCAAGTTTGTTTCCAGCGTTTCACGTAAGATGTATAGTTACTCCCATCTGCAATAATATATTTAGGGTTAATTGAATCTATAACACGATTCATATTAAGCTTAGGAGAATTACGCAGTAACACATAATCAGGCTCAAAACGTTTCACATTATAAACACCTAAACTATCAATAATGAGTAGGGTTCTATCGTGAAATTGATATACCGATTGTAAGGTATCTAACGTGCTTGAAGTTATAAAATTTCCGACGCTATAATTAGTAATAATCTTATCTTTAGATAACGACATACTATCTAAATTGTGTGAAATTTTTAATTCTGAATTTAATTTCTGAAATATCATACTATAACGACTTTTATGAAGAATAATAAAAGCCTCGTTACTGTTTTTAAATGCTGAATGCATATAAGCTCCTTGAACTAATAATATAGCAATTAGGAAAAACGAGATAGGTTTAAAATGTTGTTTTTTAAACATAAAAATAGAAGCGATTATTAAGCTATAAAAGGCAATAACATGTGTAATATCAAATGAAATATGTTTTAATACATAGAGTTCCTGGTTCGCAACCCACTTTATAATGTCATTCATTACACTAATGATAAACCCATAAATAGTTGCTAAAAATTGAGGTAAAATATTACATAAAGCCAGTACAATAACTAAAATACCAATACCTAAAATGAGTCCTAAAAATGGAATTATTGCCAAGTTAGAGATGAAAAACAAACCTGGAAATTGATGAAAATAGTATAAACTAATAGGGACAACACCAAACTGAGCAGCAATGGTTACGGTTAGTATTTTCCAAAAATAATCTATAGCTTTCCATTTTGGTTTCCATATGTTGTAAAGTAAAGGTTGCAGGCTTACTATGGCCAATACCGCTAAATAACTCATTTGAAAACCAACATCAAATAAAAATAAAGGTTTAAATAATAGCAAAATAAATACTGAAATTGCTAAGGTGTTGTAAATGTTTGTCGCACGTTTCCAATGAAGGGCAACAGACACAATGCTAAACATGGTTACGGCTCTTGTGACCGAGGCCGATAAGCCAGCAATAAGCGCAAAAGACCATAAGAGGGTGATTAGAATAATCACTTTTAATACTGTTCCGTTTCTAAAACGTTCTAAAGGTTTTAAAAAATGTGAAAGTATTAATAAAATAATGCCGACATGCAAACCTGAAACAGCCAAAATATGAATCGCTCCAGCGTTAACATAGTTTTGTTGTAAATCTTGACTCAAATCTTGGCGTTGACCAAGTAATAAGGCATTGATAATGGCTAACTCCTCGGGCTTAAAGTTGTAATAATTTAATTTCTTATTTATAGTTTGCCTTAATTGATCAGATAATCCATATACTGTTGTTTCAGGTGATTTTAGTTTTAATATATCATGATCGCTAACACTTAATTGATGATAGATATATTGTTTTTCTAAATAGGCTTTATAATTAAATTGATTTGGATTTATAGGAAATGGTAAGGATTTAAAATTTGTAGATGTAATGAGCACATCGTCTATTGTATAGGCTGCGTTTAAACTGTCTTTTGAAATGTTTAGTAAACATTTTCCATTAACAGACGCCTTATTTATAGCGATAAGTTCCACTACATATTTGTCATAATAGGTTGAAGACTTTAATCGTTCTCTAATTTTGAGACGGATTAATTTGGTATCCTTAACATCAGTAGAGTGAAGTGTTGTGTAATGCTTTTTAAAATTTAATTGATTGTGAGTTTGGTAAGTATAGATTCCTAGACAAATCATGAGAATGTACGCAATACAGCCAAACCAGATGGTCTTTTTAAAGGTTCTGTTTAAAACATAAGAACAAATACCTAGCAAAGCAAATAGGGCGAGTAAACAATAACTTATAACTATAAGCGATACAGTGAAGTAATGACAAAGTACTATGCCTATAATAAGGCAGAGCGTTAGTTTAATTATAACTGTATTTAGAGGTTTCACAACCTCAATATAGTAAATAATCTATACTATAGTAAATATTCTACAACATTAAAAGATATCATAAAACCCGTCTTGCTTGAACATAAGCCAAATACCAATAGCGTTCTGCGAGATTTGATATCATCACGCCTCTACTTGATGATGCATGTATAAATTCTACATGACCAGGTCTACTTGAAGTTACAATGCCAACATGATTAACGCGACGGTTGTTTTTTGAAGTTGCAAAAAATAATAAATCACCTTCTTTTACTTTCTTTACGTCTATCCAATCGCCACGTTTTGATAAGTCTCCTGTTGTTCTTGGTAAAAGCACGTCTTCTTTTTTAAACGCAGTAACCACTAGACCAGAACAGTCCATGCCTTTTTTGGTGGTGCCTCCATATTTGTAACGAGTACCTTCAAAAGTTTTAGCATAATCTATAATGTTTGCCACTTTTTTTGGCGTAGATGCCGATGGTGATGTATGACGTTTATTACTAGATTTTGTAGTCTTCGATTTTTTTGTAACAACGCGTTTTGAGGAGTTGCAACTTGCAAAAAATGCACTTAATATAAGTAGGAATATAATTTTTTTCATGTAGAGCTCAGTAATTGTGGCTAAAAATATAGAATTAAGTAATGAAGTTCAAAAAATAATGTTAGGGTTGTCAACAATGTTATTTACAACTGTCATAAATCAACTTCGCTGTTTTTTCACTAGCACCTTTTCCGCCTAGTTTTTTCTCTAAATCGTAATAATCAATAAAGAATGCAACACGATTATCATCATCTAGTATTTTAGTTAGTTCTGTTTTTAGTCGTTTTGTGTTTAAGTCACCTTGAATTAATTCTGTCACAACTTCACGATCCATAATAAGATTAACGAGCGAAATATACTTTAAAGTAATAATACGTTTAGCAATTTGATACGACAAAGGATTAGCTTTATAACAAACCACTTGCGGTACTTTAAAAAGCGCAGTTTCTAGAGTTGCCGTTCCAGAAGTGACTAAAGCTGCTGTAGACACACTCAATAAATCATAGGTTTTATTAGATATAAAAGCAACATTATCTTGTTTTATAAAGGGCTTGTAGAATTCAAAATCCTGACTAGGAGCACCAGCAATAACAAATTGATAGTCTGAGAAATCATTCACAAGACTTAGCATAACGCCAAGCATTTTTGTGATTTCTTGTTTTCGGCTTCCTGGAAGAAGTGCGATTATTGGCTTTTTAGATAGCTTATATTGTTTTCTAAATGCTATTGGGTTTACCTGACTTCTATCTGCAATAGCATCAATTAAAGGGTGGCCAACAAAATGAACATTATAATTATATTTGGCATAAAATTCTTTTTCAAAAGGAAGAATCACATACATAGCATCCACATCTTGTTTGATTTTCTCAACACGACCTGCTCGTGATGCCCAAACTTGCGGAGAAATATAATAATGCGTTTTGAAATTCTTAGCTTTTGCCCATTTAGCAATGCGTAAGTTAAATCCAGAATTGTCTATAAAAATAATCACATCTGGTTGAAAATTTTCAATATCCTGCTTGCAAAATTTTATGTGCCCAAGTACTTTTCTGAGATTCATGATAACTTCAGCAAAACCCATAAATTGTCGTTCTTTATAGTGTTTTACCAAAGTGCCACCAACAGCTTGCATCAAATCGCCTCCCCAAAATCTAATATCAGCATTATCATCTTGTTGATATAATGCTTTCATTAAATTGGATGCATGAAGATCTCCAGAGGCTTCGCCAGCTATGATGTAATATTTCATGTATATAGTTAAATAAACCTGATAATTAATGTTGTTACAGCTACCATTACAGTTGCTATTAGAACCCCTTGTGCTTTAGCGTCTTGATTCTTTTTTATGAATAAGAAAAAAGCGGCAAGGTTTGGGATTGCTCCCATGCTCATTAATTTAGTGAATACACCTTGATTTATTGCAATATCAAGCGAATCATTTATAGAATTCCCTTTTCCGAAGATCAAAAGAACCACAACAAGGCCAACACAACTGCAAGCTAATCCTATCACAATACCTATAACTATATCTTTATTTTTCATCAAATACCCATGTGTTTAATTCTTGAATGCTGTGGTGTGCTGTTAAATCAAATTGAACAGGAACAACCGATACATAACCGTTTTCTAAAGCCCATTCATCTGTGTCTTCACCTTGGTCCAAATTTACAAATTTACCAGTTAGCCAATAATAATCTTTTCCATTAGGGTTTTGACGTTTGTCAAATACTTCTTCCCAATTGGCTTTTGCTTGACGGCAAATTTTTATGCCTTTAACATCGCTTTTTTCTAACTTCGGAAAATTAACGTTTAACACAGTGCCGTTATCCAAACCATGTTTTAAAACGTTCTCAGCAATAGTTTTGACGTAAGTTTTACAATGCTCAAAATCAGCACTCCAATTATAGTCAGATAGTGAAAAACCAATGGCAGGAATTCCTTCAACACCAGCTTCAATTGCTGCACTCATCGTACCAGAGTAAATCACATTGATTGACGAATTAGAACCGTGATTAATTCCAGATACGCACAAGTCTGGACGTCTATCTAAAATTTGTTTTACACCAAGTTTTACGCAGTCTGCAGGTGTGCCAGAGCAACTGTATTCTTCTTGATGACCATCATCTATAGTGACCTGTTCAATATGAAGCGTAGAGTTAATTGTGATAGCGTGTCCCATACCACTTTGTGGGCTATCAGGAGCAACAACGACCACGTCGCCTATGGTATTCATAACTTCAATTAATGCTCTAATTCCTGGAGCTGTGATTCCATCATCATTAGTGACTAAAATAAGTGGCTTTTTTGACATAAAAAAAAGAATGGTTTTTCTAATTGTTTGCGTGTCGCTAAAATACGTAAAGACGCTTGAAATTCCTATAAATAAAGCTTTAACAAAAAATTATTAGCTTCTCATTTTATTGGCATGGTTTTTTCTTTTACTTTAGTAGAAATTATGTAAATAATCTACAAGTTTTATTACCTTTTAAATAGGATAAGGTTATTTAATTTACATTTAATAAAATATGATTGATATGATGAAAAGGAATTATAAACTGTCACTATTGGTTTTGCTATTAGCATTTGCCTCTTGCAGTTTTACTACTAAGAAATTTCAAGATCCTAATAAAGATAAATTGTTAATTCAATTAATTACTTACGTTTTAGAAGAAGGACATTTTAGTCCGCAGGATATAAACGATGGATTCTCTGAAGCTGTTTTTACAGACTATTTAGAACAACTAGACCCGTTTAAGCGCTATTTTTATAAGTCAGATATAGAAGAGTTTGCCGCTTACAAAGACCAATTAGATGATCAAATTAAAGCTTACGATCTTACGTTCTTTAATTTAACGCATGAACGCTTATTGAAGCGAATTTCAGAATCAAAAAACCTTTATAAAGAAGTGTTGTCTCAACCTTTTAATTTTTCAAGAGCTGAAGATTTTTCAACAGACTATAAAAAGTTAAGCTATGTGACATCTAAAAAGCAAATGAAAGAGCGTTGGAGACAACAATTAAAATTTTCTACAATTGCTAACTATGACGATTTATTAAGCGATCAAGAATTTGCTAAAAACAACGACATTACTTTAGAAGATATGAGCGCTGCTGCATATGAAAAACTTCAAAAAGCAAATGATGAGATATTAAAAAAATCTACAAAAGATTTAGAAGCAGATGCTAGAGATGCAACAAAAAGATCTCTAGATGAGCTTTATGATTTTATAGATGATAGACAGCGTAAAGATTGGTTTGCGGTGTTTATCAATGCAATTGTAGAGGAGTTTGATCCGCATACATTCTATTTTGCGCCAGAAGATAAAGATCGCTTTGATGTAGCAATGTCTGGAAATTTTGAAGGTATTGGAGCTAGGCTTCAGAAAAAAATGGATGCCACTATAGTCAATGAAATTATTAGTGGTGGTCCAGCTTGGAGACAAAATGAATTAGAGGTTGGTGATCAAATCATGAAAGTGAAGCAGGAAGATGAAGAAGAAAGTGTCAATATTGTTGGTATGCGTTTAGATGATGCCATTAAATTTATCAAAGGTCCAAAAGGTACAAATGTAACCTTAACACTAAAAAAAGTAGATGGTACAATTGAAGATATTACCATTAAAAGAGATATTGTAGAGTTAGAAGAAACCTACGCTAAATCATCTACAGTAATTAAAGATGATAAGAAATTTGGTGTGATAAACCTGCCAAAGTTTTATGTAGATTTTGAAGATTACAACAATCGAAATGCCGCATCAGATATAAAACGCGAGTTAGAGCGCTTAAAAGAAGAAGGTGTAGAAGGTATCGTGCTCGATTTGAGAAATAATGGAGGAGGATCTTTACAAACTGTTGTAGATATGGGAGGATTGTTTATTGAAGAAGGACCTATTGTGCAAGTTAAAACGGCTGGTGAGCCTAAAGAAATTTTAACTGATAGAGATAAATCTATTGTTTGGGATGGACCTTTAGTGATCTTAGTTAATGAATTATCTGCTTCAGCTTCAGAAATATTAGCAGCAGCAATGCAAGATTATAAAAGAGCAATCGTTATTGGAAGTAAGCAAACTTACGGTAAAGGTACTGTACAAAACGTATTAGATCTTAACCGTATGGTAAGACAAAATAGCGAAGGCGATATGGGAGCTTTAAAATTTACAACTCAAAAATTCTATAGAATTAATGGCGGTTCAACACAGTTAGAAGGTGTTAAAAGTGATGTCGTTGTGCCAGACCGTTATAGCTACATTGATATTGGAGAAAAAGATCAAGAAAATCCATTAGCTTGGGATAAAATACAAGCTGCAGATTATAAAGTTTGGGGAAGTTATTATGATTATGATACAACTATCGCAAACAGTAAAAAGCGTATGGCAAACAACGAGCAGTTAAAACTTATCGACGAAAATGCTAAATGGGTAAAAAGAATAAGAGATAGAGAAATGTACTCGCTTAATTACGAAGATTATAAAAAAACTTTAAACATTAATGAAGAAGAGTCTAAGCGTTTTGAAAAACTATCTGATTATACAACAAATCTAACATTTGAGTCATTGCCATATGAGATGAAATTGATGGATAAAGATTCAATTTTAAAAGAAAAACGCGTACGTTGGCATTCTAGCTTAAGTAAAGATGTTTATATTGAAGAGGCACTTAATGTATTAAATGACCTTAAAATGACCTACGAAATTAAAAAAGTAGCGACGTCTGTAAAGAACTAGAATGAGCAACACAAGCGACTCATTATCACAATTAGCGCTCCGAAAATTCAAAAAGAATTTTTGGGGCGTTTTAAGTTTTTGCCTAATTGTAATAATTGGCCTATTATCATTGTTTGCTTATGTGATTGCGCCAGACCATTCTCAAAACGCCAATCAAATGCACTTGTCAATCCATTCTCAACGTCCCGGTTTTGAGGTGCAAATGCTTAGTATTCCTTCGGAAATAGAAAACAATCAAAACTTCGCTTCAAAATTATTATTTGGAACCAAAAGTAGTGATACAGAAATTCCAATATCAAAATATAAAATAGAAAACAATACCTTACTGTATACAGAATACGCTTCAGATGGTTTAGTTGGAGCAGATAAATCTATCAATCTAAACGTTTTTCCTAACGACAATTATAAGCCTTATATTCAAAATAAAACCTTTCTTTTTGGTACAGATAAATACGGAAGAGATTTACTAAGTAGAGTTTTGGTAGGCTCTAGAATTTCTTTTTCTATAGGATTCATTGCTGTTTTTATTTCATTGGTAATTGGTATTTTCTTCGGAAGTATTGCTGGATATTATGGAGGGAAAATTGATGCTTTCATCATGTGGATTATTAATGTGACTTGGTCAATTCCCACGCTTTTATTAGTTATAGCTATTACTTTGGCCTTAGATAAAGGATTTTGGCAAGTATTTATAGCTGTAGGTTTAACCATGTGGGTAGAAGTGGCTAGAGTAGTTCGCGGACAAATAATAAGCGCAAAAGAAATGCAATATGTTACTGCTGCTAAGGCCATGGGTTTCAATGATTATAGAATTATTACTAAACATATTTTGCCAAATATCATGGCGCCAATCATTGTCATTTCTGCAGCTAATTTTGCTGCAGCTATTCTTATAGAAAGTGGCTTGAGTTTTCTTGGTATTGGAGCACAACCACCAATGGCAAGTTGGGGAGCAATGATAAAAGATCATTATAATTATATCATTCTCGGGAAACCTTATTTAGCACTAATTCCAGGAATTTGTATTATGGTCCTAGTTATGTCTTTTATGTTAATTGGAAATGCGTTGAGAGACGCTTTGGATGTGAAGAGTTAAAAAGCCTTTATCCGAAGAAAAAATGTTTTGAAACAATAAAAATGACGATTAAAAAAGTAATCACTAAAAGTGATACAAAGGTGTTTATTAAGGAGTCTTTTAAATAATATTCAATGTCATGTTCTTCTTCAAATATAAACCGTCTAATATATGCTCCTGGATAATGTAAAATACAGCGTAATATCAATTCAAAAATGAATTCCATTATGTTATATGTTTTCAAGTAATTCTTGGCACATGCTATTTTAGATGTAAGTTATTAGTCAGGTTGAACACAGGTGAAACTTTATGAGTTAGACTCAGCCATAGCTTACCTCAATCCTTCAATCTCAGTATTGGTATCACTTATAAATTGTAATACGTCCTCTCGTCCAATAGCTTTTGATGATGACGTGACTAAATAACTAGGCACCTCTTCCCAGGTTTCTAACATCTTATTGCAGTAGTCTTCAACATGTCGCTCAATAGCTTTTGGCTTTAGTTTATCTGCTTTAGTAAATATGATCGAAAACGGAATTTGACTGATACCCAAATACTCCATAAATTCCAAATCAATCTTTTGAGGTTCATGTCTAATATCTACAAGTACAAATGCTGATACTAATTGACGACGTTTTTCAAAATAATTAGTGATGAATTTTTGAAATTTTCGTTTGGCAGTTTTTGATACTTTAGCGTATCCATAACCTGGTAAATCCACTAAAAACCATTCTTTATTAATTAAAAAATGATTAATAAGCTGTGTTTTTCCAGGACGTCCTGAGGTCTTAGCTAAATTTTTATGATTGGTAATCATGTTGATTAGTGAGGACTTACCAACATTACTTCGACCAATAAAAGCATATTCAGGTATCTGGTCTTTCGGGCATTTGTCTACTTCAGAGTTGCTTACAATAAATTCGGCTGTTTTTATGACCATGGTTTTGTGTTTTCCAATTTCCGAAGTAAATACTATTAGAAACTAAAATTAAAATATATTTTGGGAATTAAAGCTTCTTACTTTCAAGCCAAGCATTTAAGATGTCATTAAATTCTTGAGGATGTTCCATCATGGCAGCATGACCACATTTGTCAATCCAAAATAATTCAGAATTTGGCAATAATTCATTAAATTCTTCAGCTACTTCAGGAGGTGTGACATTGTCATTTTTACCCCAAATAATGCAAACAGGTAATGTCATTTTTGGCAAATCTTTTGCCATATTATGACGAATTGCACTCTTTGCAATGGCAAGGGTTTTGATGAGCTTATTTCTGTCATTTACGGTTTCATAAACTTCATCAACTATTTCTTTAGTAGCAACTGCAGGATCGTAAAATACATCTTGTGCTTTTTTCTTTATCACCTCGTAGTCACCACGTTTAGTGTAGCCTCCACCCATGGCGCTTTCGTATAAACCAGAACTACCAGTGATGATGAGTGCTTTAACTTTTTCAGGGTATAATTTGGTGTGATATAGACCAATATGTCCGCCAAGCGAATTTCCGAGTAAAATAACGCTGTCAAATCCCAAGAATTCTATAAAATCATGCAGGTATTTTGCAAAATTTTTAACATTGGTTTTAATAAGTGACATGGTGTAAATAGGCAGTTCAGGGATGATCACCTTATAGCCTTTTTCGCTAAAATAGGTAGTTACAGCATCAAAATTACTCAAACCACCCATTAAACCGTGTAAAACGATTAAAGGTTTGCCTTCTCCAACTTCAATATACCTATAGTCTTTCTCTTTCTTTAAACGGTGTGCCATTAATGGTTAGTCATTTTACTTAAAAACAAATATAGGTAATTCAATTAAAACTCTTACACATTATTTCACTCGTTAAAGTTTAGTATAGGTGAAGATGTTAACAATTGAAATAAGTTGTCCTTTTTTAAAATTAGTTCTCTGATAGTAAGTGTTTACGTGTTTTTATTCGGAAATAGGAACGCTACAAAAACTTGTCAATTATAAATTTATCAACAAATGTGGAGTATAGTGGTAAATAGTGGTAAAATTTTCAATATCTTTGATTCTTAATCGTTATAGTTAGTAAATCAATCATTTTGAACCCTTTAATAGGAACATACGAGTGTAAAGTTGATGCCAAAGGAAGGCTCATGTTACCTGCTGCCATAAAAAAGCAGTTGCTTCCTGTGTTGCAAAATGGTTTTGTGCTTAAACGTGCGGTTTTTCAACCTTGTTTGGAATTATATCCTATGACAGAGTGGGAAGTTTTGATGCAAAAGGTGAATAAGCTTAATCGCTTCAAAAAGAAAAATAATGATTTCATTCGTCGTTTTACGGCTGGTTTAAAGCAGGTTGAGGTTGATTCGGCAGGACGATTGTTAATTCCTAAAGATTTAGTTGCTTTTTCAGGAATTACCAAAGACATCGTAGTGTCGTCTGCAATCAACATTATTGAAATTTGGGATAAAGATAAATATGAAAAAGCTATTGATGACGCAACTGGAGACTTTGCCGATTTAGCTGAAGAAGTAATGGGACAAGACGATGAAGATGGAATATCATAACCCTGTATTGCTTAAAGAAACTGTTGATGGTTTAGATATTAAACCTGACGGTGTTTACGTTGATGTCACCTTTGGAGGTGGTGGTCATAGTAAGGAGATATTAAAGCATTTAGGACCTAACGGAAAGTTATTCGCTTTTGATCAAGATAAGGATGCGCTTTTAAATGCAATTGATGATGGCCGTTTTACATTAATAAATGAAAACTTTAGGTATGCAAAGCGTTTTTTAAGATTTCATGGTGTAAAGCAAGTTGATGGTATTTTGGCAGATTTTGGTGTGTCATCACATCAATTTGATGTTGCCGAACGTGGTTTTTCTACGCGTTTTGAAGCAGATTTAGATATGAGAATGAATCAGGATGATGCATTGTCAGCTTATCATGTGATTAATGATTATGATGAGGAACAAATTAGGCAAGTGTTGTTTCAGTATGGAGAATTGCGACAAGCGCCAGCAATGGCAAGTGCAATTGTGATGGCAAGAAAAGATAACGAGATAAAAACAAGCGAGCAATTGAAGTTAGCGCTTAAAAAGTTTTTAAATCATCAAAGAGAAAACAAGGTCTTGGCTCAAATTTATCAAGCCATTCGTATTGAAGTGAATCAAGAAATTGAAGCCTTAAAAGAGTTTTTGGAGCAAACGCCAGAAATTTTAGTAAAAGGAGGACGATTAAGTTTGATTTCGTATCACTCGTTAGAAGATAGATTAGTTAAGCGATTTATTAGAAATGGTCTATTTGAAGGAGAGCCAGAGCGTGATGTATTTGGAAATTTTGAAGTACCACTAAAAAAAGTTGGCGGATTAATAATTCCAACAAAAGAAGAAATAAAAATAAATAACAGAGCAAGAAGTGCAAAGCTTCGTATTGCTGAGAAGTTATGAAAAAGAACATTTACAGCATATTAAGAGGTAAATTTTTAGTGAGTGATGATTCGTTCAAAAATTGGAGGATTATCATTTTCATTTCGGTATTAGCAATCATAATGATTGCAAGTTCGCATAGTGCAGATCAAAAGGTCTATGAAATTGCGCGATTAAAAAACGAAGCTAAAGATTTAAGATCTCAATTTGTAGATGGACGAGGCACTTTGATGAGGCTAAAAAAAGCATCTCAAATTGAAATTGAAATGAAAAAGAAAGGATTGCTAATTTCAGAAAATCCACCAATAAAAATAAAAGTAAAAACACAGAATTGATAACGTGGCAATAACCGAAACTAACATATTAAACAGATTGTATTTCGTGGCTGGCAGTATGTTTGTCTTCGCGCTTGCTGTGGTATTTAAGTTATGCACAATTCAGTTTGTGCAAGGTGAGGCGTATATCGCAATGGCAGAAGAACGTAACATTCAAGATATGGATATTCCTGCAAATAGAGGTAACGTGTATTCGTCTGATGGAAGTTTATTAGCAACTTCAATCCCAAAGTATGATATTAGAATTGATGCTATTCAGCCTAAAAACGATGTGTTTAATGCGCTTGTCAAGCCTTTGTCAGATTCACTTTCTAAGTTTTCTGGTAAGCCATCCAGTTATTATTTAAAAAGAATTAAAAAAGCAAGGTTAGATAGAAATCGCTATTTCCTCCTAGCGCGCAATATTAGCTATTCAGAATACATTAGACTGCGAAACTTTCCTATGCTAAATCTTGGCGCAATCAAAGGCGGACTTATAGTGACTCAAGAAGAAAAGCGTGATCACCCAATGGGTGGTATTGCTGAGCGTACCATTGGTTATGAAAAGATTGATGACGACGGAAATGTAACCAGACCAGGAATTGACGGCTATTTCGGTAAAAAATATCTACGTGGCAAAAATGGGAAACGACTCATGCAGAAAATAGGCAGCGGTAAGTGGAAACCAATCGTTGATTATGATCAAGTAGAGCCTCAAGATGGCTATGATATTTACACGACGATAGATGTTAATATTCAGGATATCGCACATTATTCGCTTTTAGGGCAGTTAGAAACTTATGAAGCAGATCATGGTTGTGCCGTTGTTATGGATGTAAAAACTGGTGAAATTAAAGCTATTTCAAATCTAGGTAGGAGTACAAAAGGAAACTATTATGAGCGTCTTAATTATGCTGTAGGAGAAAGTCATGAACCTGGATCTACATTTAAAGTCATGGCTTTAATGGCAGCTTTAGAAGATAGAGTTATTGATACATCTACTATTGTTGATACTAAAAAGGGAAGTAAGCGTTTTTATCGCAGAACAATAACCGATTCTCGTGGTTATGGTAAAATTTCAGCAGCAAGAGCTTTAGAGGTGTCATCTAATATTGGTATGGCGACAATTGTTGATGATCACTATTCAGAGCAGCCTAGAAAATTTCTCAACCGTCTCAAAAGTTGGAAACTTCATGATACTCTTGGAGTGTCATTAATTGGTGAAGGAAAACCTATTATTCCAGAACCAGGAGATGCTATTTGGAGTAAAAATGCATTACCGTCAATGGCTTATGGGTATAATTTGCAAATGACACCATTGCAAATTTTAACATTTTACAATGCTATTGCTAACAATGGTGAAATGGTGAGGCCACGATTTATAAATGCAGTAAAAGAATTTGATAGAGAAATAGAAACTTTTGATAAAGAGGTGATCAGTCAAAAAATATGTTCAGATAAAACATTGGCCGAAATCAAAGAGATATTAAAAAATGTAGTGGTTAGAGGAACTGGAAGAAGAATGTATTCTGAAAATTTTTCAATGGCAGGAAAAACTGGAACAGCAAGAACAGATTATAATGATTACGAAGCGTGGAGAAAAGATAGAAAGTACGTGTCGTCTTTTGCAGGTTATTTTCCAGCAGATAACCCAAAATATTCATGTATCGTAGTAATACACAAACCGAGTACAAAAATAGGTATTTATGGAGCAGATGTTTCTGGTCCTGTATTTAAAAGAATAGCTCAAAAAATTTATACCGAAACACCTTTGGTAGACGCTTTAGAGTCTTTAGAGGTTGTAGATAAAAAAACTGATGCAGATTACCACATGTTTTATGAAACGGCTCAAACCTATAAAACCATAATGCCAAGTGTAATTGGCTTACCTGCTATGGATGCCTTAGCATTATTAGAGAACATGGGACTCAAAGTAAAAATGGAAGGTGCTGGGACTATAACGTCGCAATCTGTGAATAAAGGTATTAAAGTAAAACAAAATCAAACCATTGTTTTAAGAACATCGTGATACAATTAAAAGACATATTATATAAGGTTACTATAAATGCAGTCGTGGGTAGCACGAGTGTGGCTATTAATGACATGTATTTTGATTCTCGTCAGGTATCAAACGGTGATGTTTTTGTTGCTATTAAAGGATCAACTGTTGATGGTCATCAATTTATTGATGCTGTAATTGAGCAAGGTGCAATTGCTATTGTATGTGAGGTTTTACCAAGTCATTTAGTAGATGGTGTTACGTATATAGAGGTTGAAGATGCAAATGTAGCATTAGCATATATGGCTTCTAATTTCTTCGGAAACCCTTCGGAAAATCTACGCTTGGTTGGTGTTACAGGAACTAACGGAAAGACAACCATTGCATCGCTTTTATATCAGTTGTTTAAAAATGCAGGCTATAAAGTTGGATTGTTGTCAACAGTTAAAATTATGGTTGATACTACTGAATATAAGGCGACACATACTACTCCAGATTCGTTAACGATCAATTCGTATTTAAAATTAATGAATGATGCTGGTGTTGAGTTTTGTTTCATGGAAGTGAGTTCTCATGGTATTCACCAAAAACGTACCGATGGTTTGCATTTTGAAGGTGGTATTTTTACCAATCTTTCACACGATCACTTAGATTATCACGACACATTTGCAGAGTATAGAGATGTGAAAAAAAGATTTTTCGATAATTTGCCTAAAACGGCATTTGCATTAGTAAATATTGATGATAAAAATGGTTTAATCATGCTACAAAATACTAAGGCTAAAACCTATACCTATGCTTTAAAAACATATGCAGATTATAAAGCGCAGGTTTTAGAAAATGAATTTAGTGGCTTGCTTTTAAAGTTGAACGATGTCGAATTATGGACAAAACTCATAGGTGATTTTAATGCCTATAATATTACGGCAATTTATGGTGTAGCTGAATTGTTAGGACTTGAAAAAGTTGAGATTTTACGCTTAATAAGTGAACTAGAAAGTGTAAGTGGTCGCTTTCAGTATCTCATTTCCGAAGAAAAAATCACAGCAATTGTAGATTATGCACATACGCCAGATGCCTTAAAAAATGTGTTAGAAACAATTAATAGTATTCGCACAAATAACGAACAACTTATTACAGTTGTGGGTTGTGGAGGAGATCGCGATACATCAAAGCGTCCTAAAATGGGACATATCGCTTCGGCTTTAAGTACTAAAGTCATTTTTACTAGCGATAATCCAAGAAGTGAAGTTCCAGAAACTATTATAGAGGCTATTGAAAAAGGAGTTGAGCCTCAAAATTTTAAAAAAACAATGTCTATTGTAGATAGAAAACAAGCTATAAAAACGGCATGTCAATTAGCAAGCCCTAAAGATATCATCCTAATAGCAGGAAAAGGTCATGAAACGTATCAAGAAATTAAAGGAGAACGCTTTGATTTTGATGATTTCAAAACAGTACAAGAATTTTTAAAACAATTACAGAAATAAGCAATCAATGTTATATTATTTATTTGAATATTTAGAACAGCAGTTTCAGTTTCCTGGAGCATCTCTTTTTGGGTTTTTAACCTTTAGAGCTGCTGTAGCTATTATTCTGTCTTTGTTAATTTCTACAATTTTTGGAAAACGTATTATTCGCTTTCTTCAAAAGCAGCAGGTAGGAGAAACTATTCGTGATCTTGGTCTAGAAGGTCAGGTAGAAAAGGCTGGTACGCCAACAATGGGTGGCATTATTATTATTTTGGCAACGTTAATTCCTGTTTTATTATTAGCTAAGCTCGAAAATATTTACATCATTCTTTTGTTAGTGACGACGGTCTGGATGGGAGTTATTGGTTTTATAGATGATTATATTAAGAAATTTAAAAACAATAAAGAGGGATTAAAAGGGCGTTTTAAAGTGCTAGGTCAGGTTGGTTTAGGTGTTATCGTTGGAGCAACTATGTATTTTCATGAAGATGTTACTATGAAAGAAAAGTTGCCTCAAGAGCAACAAAATGTGCTTTTAGCTGAGAATCCAAATATTTCACCTTCTCAATTGTTTGAAGAAGAGGCTAAGTCTACAAAGACCACAATTCCGTTTATGAAAAGTAATGAGTTTGATTATGCAGATTTAATTACTTGGATTAGCCCAGATTTGTCAAAATATGCTTGGATCATCTTTATACTTGCCTCCATATTTATCATTACAGCTGTGTCAAATGGTGCAAATTTAACCGATGGAATAGATGGTTTAGCGGCTGGGACTTCTGCGATAATTGTGCTCACTTTAGGCATATTTGCTTGGGTTTCGGGTAATATTATTTTCTCAGATTACTTAGATATAATGTACATCCCTAGAGTTGAAGAAATCACGATTTATATAGCTGCTTTTGTAGGTGCGCTAATTGGGTTTTTATGGTACAATACATATCCAGCTCAAGTATTTATGGGTGATACAGGTAGTTTAACTATTGGAGGAATTATAGCGGTTATTGCTATTGCTGTTCGAAAAGAGTGGTTGATTCCTGTGTTGTGTGGTGTCTTCTTAGCCGAAAATTTATCGGTGATGATGCAGGTGAGTTATTTCAAATACACAAGAAAGAAATATGGCGAAGGTCGACGCATTTTTAAAATGTCGCCCTTACATCATCATTATCAAAAATCTGGATACCACGAAAGTAAAATAGTTACACGATTTTGGATTGTAGGTATCCTGTTAGCTATTATTTCAATAGTGACATTAAAGATTAGGTAAAACTTGTCATACCGTATGTGATGCGGAATCCATATCAATAAAATTAGATTCTGCTTGGTAGCGTATAATAAAAAAAATGAAAAGACAAAGATTAGTCATACTAGGAGGAGGAGAAAGTGGAGTTGGAACAGCGCTTTTAGGAAGGGCTAAAGGTTATGATGTTTTTGTTTCAGATAAAGGAATAATAAAAGAAAAGTATAAAGAAGTTCTTAAACATAATGAGATTGAATTTGAGGATGGCGAGCATTCCGAAGAAAAAATTCTGAACGCAGATATTATCATGAAAAGCCCAGGAATTCCTGATAAAGTTGATCTAGTACAAAAAATTAGAGCAACAGGAATTACGGTGGTTTCTGAGATTGAATTTGCTTCAAAATTTACCAATGCAACGCTTGTTGGAATAACCGGAAGTAACGGGAAAACAACAACAGCAACGCTAACACATCACTTACTAAAACAGGATTTAAACGTTGGTTTAGCAGGTAATATTGGAGATAGTTTTGCTAAGCAAATATTAGAGCATGATTATGAAAATTATGTGTTAGAGATAAGTAGTTTTCAATTGGATGATATTATTGATTTTAAGCCGCATATAGCGGTTTTAACCAATTTGTCACCAGATCATTTAGATCGATATGATTATCAGTATGAGAATTATATCGCCTCAAAATTTAGGATTGCAGAACATCAAACTAAAGATGATTATTTCATTTACGATGGAGATGATGACGTCATTTTAGATTGGTTAGACAAGCATCCTGTTCAATCCACATTATTACCATTTTCATTGATGAAAACCATTGAAAATGGAGCGTGCTTAGATAAAGAGAATATAAAAATAACAATAGATAACAACCAGATAATTATGCCGACAAAAAATTTAACATTAGAAGGAAAACATAACATTAAAAATGCAATGGCTGCTTCTACCGTAGCGCATTTGTTAAAAATTAGAAAACAAACAATTCGTGAGAGTTTAGAAAACTTTCAAGGGGTAGAGCATCGTCTAGAAAATGTACTTAAAATTAATAAAGTACAATATATCAATGACTCTAAGGCAACTAATGTAAATGCCACTTATTTTGCTTTAGAAAGCATGGATGCTCCAACTGTTTGGATTGTTGGTGGTGTAGATAAAGGAAATAATTATAAAGAGTTGTTTCAATTTGTTAATGAGAAGGTGAAGGCTATTATTTGTTTAGGTGTAGATAACCAAAAATTGATGGAGAATTTTGGCGGTATGGTAGATGTTATTATAGAAACTCAATTTATGAGTGAAGCGGTTAAAATAGCTTATAAAGTTGCTGAGGCTGGAGATAATGTATTGTTGTCGCCAGCATGCGCTAGTTTTGATTTGTTTGAAAACTATGAAGATAGAGGCCGTCAATTTAAGGACGCAGTAAGAAATTTGTAAAAAGTGCGGTTGGCATGTAAAAGGAGCTGCGACTCAACGTTTTATTTAAATGATAACATTAAGAGGTTTTGAGTCATACCACTATTAAAATGATAAAAAACTAAAATATATTAGGGGAAAACAGTGCAAACACTATTTAATAACATAAAAGGCGATCGATTAATTTGGGCAATTGCTGCATTATTAGCAATTTTCTCATTTCTTCCTGTGTATAGTGCTGCGAGTAATTTGGCTTATGTTGGAGGTGCTGGCAACACCTTTGGTTTTTTTGTAAAACATTTAATGCATCTCTTTTTAGGGTTTGCGATTATGTATGGCGTTCATAAAATTCCGTATCGTTATTTTCGAGGATTGTCAATGGTGATGATTCCTATAGTTATTGTCTTATTGGTTGTGACAATGCTGCAAGGAACTACAATTGATGGTGCTAATGCGAGCCGATGGATTCAAATTCCATTTGTGGGTATGTCATTTCAAACGTCAACATTGGCTGCTGTGGTGTTAATGGTTTACGTTGCCCGATATTTATCTAAAATTCAAGATAAAAAAGTGACTTTTACAGAAACGTTATTGCCATTATGGGCTCCTGTATTTTTTGTGCTAATTTTAATTTTGCCAGCTAATTTTTCGACGACGGCTATTATATTTTTAATGGTCATGATGTTAACTTTTATAGGAGGATATCCTATTAAATACCTTGCTATCATTATAGGCGGTGGGATTTTGGCTTTGTCACTTTTTGTGTTGATTGCTAAAGCATTTCCAGATGTTATGCCAAACCGAGTTGACACTTGGACCAGTCGAATTGAAAATTTTGCTAATGGAGAAGATACCGAAGCAGATTATCAAATAGAAAACGCAAAAATAGCAATAGCATCAGGCGGAATACAAGGTAAAGGCCCTGGAAAAAGCACTCAAAAAAATGTGTTGCCTCAATCCTCATCAGATTTTATTTTTGCCATTATTATAGAAGAATACGGTTTACTTGGCGGCTTATTTTTACTGTTATTATATTCTTGGTTGTTATTTAGAATCGTAATTGTATCGCAAAAGTCGGATACAGTCTTCGGAAAATTGCTTGTTTTAGGAGTTGGCTTACCCATTATTTTTCAGGCTTTGATAAACATGGCTGTAGCTGTAGAGTTGTTTCCTGTAACTGGTCAAACCTTGCCGCTTATTAGTAGTGGCGGAACATCAATTTGGATGACGTGTTTAGCAATAGGAATAGTACTAAGCGTTAGTGCTAAGCGAGAGCAAATAAAAGGACAAGAAGTTAGTGAAGATAATCCATTAGAAATTTTAAGCGAAACCATTTAATGAGTTACTATAAAATTATATTATCAGGCGGAGGAACAGGAGGTCATATTTATCCTGCAATCGCTATTGCCGACGAATTAAAATCTCGTTTTCCAGATGCTCAGTTTTTATTCGTTGGAGCCTCAGATCGTATGGAAATGGAAAAAGTGCCACAAGCTGGTTATGAAATTAAGGGGCTTTGGATTTCTGGAATACAGAGAAAACTGACGTTAAAAAACCTTGCGTTTCCCATTAAACTTATGTCGAGTTTATTAAAATCTAGAAAAATCATTAATCAGTTTCAACCAGATGTGGTTATTGGAACAGGTGGTTTTGCAAGTGGTCCATTATTAAAATCGGCAACCTCTAAAGGGATTCCTAGCTTAATTCAAGAACAAAATTCTTATCCAGGAATTACGAATAAGTTGCTCGCTAAACAGGTTGATAAAATTTGTGTGGCTTATGAAGGGTTAGAAAAATTCTTTCCGAAGGAAAAAATCATTTTAACGGGTAATCCCATTCGAAAAGATTTATTAGATATAGAACGTAAACATATTGAGGGTAAGGATGCTTTTAATTTAATTCATAGCAAGCACACACTTTTGGTTTTAGGCGGTAGTTTAGGGGCAAGACGTGTTAACCGGTTAATTGAAAAGCAGTTAACGTATTTTCAAACTCAAAATATTCAAGTGATATGGCAATGTGGCAAATTATATTATCAACAGTACAAGCAATATAATAGCTTAGAAAACGTACAAGTGCACGCGTTTTTAAATGAAATGGATATGGCTTATGCTGCAGCAGATGTTATTATTTCTAGGGCTGGAGCAAGTTCGGTTTCAGAGCTTTGTGTCGTTGGTAAGCCTGTGATATTTATACCATCACCCAATGTAGCCGAAGATCATCAAACCAAGAATGCTAAGGCTATTGCAGATAAAAAGGCAGCTATTTTGCTTAAAGAAAGTGACTTAGATGCAAAGTTTGAACAGGAGTTTGATGTGTTAATGTCTTCTTCGGAAATGAGAAAGGAATTAAGTCTAAATATAAAGCAACTAGCATTAGTAAATGCGACAAGTGATATTGCTAACGAAGTAGAAAAATTATTAAACAGTAAATGAAATTAGAGCAAGCACATAGCGTTTATTTTGTAGGTATTGGAGGCATTGGTATGTCTGCATTAGCGCGCTTTTTTGTGGCTAAAGGATTAATGGTTGGTGGTTATGATAAAACCAAATCTGATATTACAGATGCGCTTGAAAATTTAGGAGTCTCTATACATTTTGAAGATGATGTTAGCCAAATTGATGCTGCATTTTTAGATGTAAATACAACACAAATTATTTATACGCCTGCCATATCAAAAGCTCATACTGAGTTACATTATTTTATGACCAATGGGTTTCATGTTATGAAGCGTTCTCAAGTTTTAGGTGAAATTACGAGACAAACGTTTTGTTTAGCTGTTGCTGGTACCCACGGAAAAACAACAACAACAAGTATTTTAGGTCATTTATTGAATACTTGTAATGTTGAAGTAACTGCTTTTCTTGGAGGAATAAGCGAGAATTATAATTCTAATTTAATCCTCAACGGAACAGAGGTGTCTGTGGTAGAAGCCGATGAGTTTGATCGTTCATTTTTAACCCTCTCACCAGATTTTGCTTGTATCACGTCAATGGATGCAGATCATTTAGATATTTATGGTGATGCATCAGAACTTGTGAAATCGTTTGAAGATTTTTCAAAAAAAATAAAACCCAACGGGAAGCTATTTGTTAAAAACGGATTGCCAATTAAAGGAATTACCTATGGTATTGAAGACGATAGTGATTATTCCGTAGAAAATATAAACATAGTAAATGGTAGCTATGAGTTTGATGTTAAAACGCCAACTACATTACTAAAAAATTTCAAATTTAACCTACCTGGACGACATAACCTGTCGAATGCATTAATAGCCTTGGCGATGTCTGTAGAATATGGTCTCCCTCAGCCGCAGCTCGCCAAAGCTCTAGCATCGTACAAAGGTGTGAAACGAAGATTTACCTATCAAATAAAAACAGATAATCTAGTGTATATCGATGATTATGCGCATCATCCAGAAGAAATTAATGCAGTACATCAGGCTGTGAGAGAAATGTATCCTGATGCAAAAGTATTGGTGATATTTCAGCCGCATTTATACACGAGAACTCGAGATTTTATTGATGAATTTGCTAAGAGTTTGTCTCAGTTTGATGACATTTTATTGTTAGATATTTATCCTGCTAGAGAATTACCCATAGAAGGTGTAACGTCCCAATGGTTGTTAGATAAAATTGAACATAAAAACAAAAAATTAGTTCAAAAAACAGAATTGGTTAACGAAATAAAAAATAGTGATGCTCCTGTTGTTTTAACCATAGGAGCTGGAGATATTGGAGAAGAGGTGAAGCATATAAAAAAAGCACTGAGTTATGCGAATTAATTATGACTACATAAAAGTTGTATTACTACTAGTGTTAGTTGTATTTTTGTATGCGTTTTCGTCAATAAGAAATGCATCAAGAATAGTTGAAACTCCCGAAATAAAATTTGTGGATGATGATATTCTTTTTGTGACTCATGAGACTGTTAGTAAATTGTTAATACAAAATCAAGAGAGTGTTGCAAATAAGCCTAAAGAAATTATAGATTTGAATCGATTGGAATCTGCCCTAAACTCCAATCCTATGATTAAGCAAGCGCAAGTGTTTATGACTGTTGACGGAATAATCACTGCTGAAATTGAACAAAAAAAACCTATTGCTCGAGTGAGCACAAATGCGTCGTACTACATTGATGAAACAGGTTCGTATATGCCGTTATCAACAAATCGTACTGCACGCGTGCCTCTAATTACAGGTTTTGTTGAGAAAAATGATCTAGCAAATGTATATGCTATTGCTAAAAAAATACAAAGTGACGACTTTTTGCTGAAGCACGTAGTTGTGATTCATCAAAACGAAGACAAAACAGTTGATTTGAAATTTAGAAATCATGATTTTAATATTCATTTAGGAGCATTAACATTGTTAGATAAAAAAATTAATAATCTAAAAGCGTTCTATAAGAAGGCAATGAAAGATGATTCGCTAGGAAATTATAAGCTAGTGAATTTAAAGTTTGATAAGCAAGTGATTTGCACCAAAAAGTAAGCAGATGGAGAATAATAAAATTTCAGTAGGATTAGATATCGGAACCACAAAAATTGTGGCTATGATTGGTCGTAAAAATGAATATGGCAAAGCCGAAATTTTAGGTATAGGAAAATCTAAGAGTTTGGGTGTGCATAGAGGTGTCGTAAATAATATTACACAAACGATTCAATCCATTCAACAAGCTGTTCAAGAAGCCGAAGCCGAAGCGAGTCTCAAAATAGAAGATGTTACTGTTGGTATTGCAGGACAGCATATAAGAAGTTTACAACACAGTGATTATATTACTCGAGCAAACTCTGAAGTTGTAATCGATGAAGAGGATATTGATCGTTTAATCAATCAAGTGCATAAATTGGTGATGCTTCCTGGAGAGGAAATAATTCATGTGTTACCGCAAGAATATAAAATTGATGGCCAAGCAGAAATTAAAGAGCCAATTGGGATGTATGGTGGACGGTTAGAAGCCAATTTCCATGTGGTTGTTGGGCAAGTATCGTCTATTAGAAATATTGGTCGTTGCGTAAAAAGTTCTGGTTTAGAATTAGAAGGCATTACATTAGAACCCTTAGCATCTGCAAACGCAGTGTTAAGTCAAGAAGAAAAAGAAGCTGGAGTTGCTTTAATTGATATAGGAGGTGGTACCACAGATTTAGCAGTGTTTAAAGATGGGATTATTCGTCATACTGCAGTAATTCCATTTGGAGGTAATGTGGTTACAGAAGATATTAAAGAAGGTTGCTCAATCATTGAAAAGCAAGCTGAATTATTAAAAATAAAATTTGGTTCGGCATGGCCAGGAGAAAATAAAGATAACGAGATTGTTTCTATTCCTGGATTACGTGGTAGAGAACCTAAAGAGATCACATTAAAAAATCTCTCAAAAATTATACACGCTCGTGTTGTAGAAATTATAGAGCAAGTATATGTAGAGATTAAAAATTATGGTCACGAAGAGCAAAAGAAAAAACTAATTGCAGGTATTGTTTTAACAGGTGGAGGTGCTCAATTAAAGCATTTAAAACAATTGGTTGAATATATCACAGGAATGGATACCAGAATAGGTTATCCAAACGAGCATTTAGCAGGTGGTAGTGATGACGATATTGCAAGTCCGTTATTTGCAACAGCTGTTGGATTAGTAATGGATGGTTTAAAACGACAAGAGCGTAAACGTATCGAAAAAGAAGTTGAAGAGATGTCTAATGTGGCAGTTGATGTTTCCGAAGAAAATACAATAGAAGAAGACGTAGAAGAGATTGTTGAAGCTCCTAAAAAAGAGCGTAAATCTTTTCTAGATAAGTTAACAGAGCGCGTTAAAGATTTTTTAGATAACGCAGAATAAAATAGTACATACAGCTTTGAATGGGTAGGACTTTCGAGGGTGTTTGGGGAATAAAGTTTAAATAGAATAAAAGTAGGTTTATGAGCAACAACAATGAATTAGGCAACATTGCATTTGATTTACCAAAAAACCAATCAAACGTCATTAAGGTGATTGGTGTTGGTGGAGGTGGAAGCAACGCAATTAATCACATGTTTTTACAAGGGATTAATGGTGTTGATTTCGTGATATGTAATACAGATGCCCAAGCACTACAAAATAGTGGTGTTCCGAACAAAATACAATTAGGAGTTAATTTAACCGAAGGTTTAGGAGCAGGAGCAAATCCAGATGTAGGAGAGCAAGCGGCTGTAGAGAGTATAGAGGATTTACGTCGTATGTTAGGTTCAAATACCAAAATGGTTTTTATCACTGCAGGTATGGGTGGAGGAACAGGGACAGGAGCTGCGCCAATTATTGCTAAACTAGCTAAAGAGTTAGATATTTTAACTGTAGGTATTGTAACGCTACCCTTTCAGTTTGAAGGTAAAACAAGAAACGAACAAGCGGCTAAAGGTATTGATACACTCAGAGCTCATGTAGACTCATTAGTGGTTATTAATAATAATAAATTACGTGAAGTTTATGGAAATCTAGGTTTTAAAGCAGGTTTTTCAAAAGCAGATGAGGTTTTAGCTACAGCATCTCGAGGAATTGCTGAAGTTATTACACATCACTATACACAAAATATTGATTTACGTGATGCTAAAACAGTATTGAGTAACAGTGGGACAGCCATCATGGGATCGGCTACGGCATCTGGAAAATCTAGAGCGCAAGAGGCGATCATGAAAGCTTTAGATTCACCATTATTAAATGATAATAAAATTACTGGAGCTAAAAACGTATTGTTGCTTATCGTTTCTGGTGCAGAAGAAATTACTATTGATGAAATAGGAGAGATCAATGACCATATTCAAAATGAAGCAGGTCATGGCGCAAATATTATTATGGGTGTTGGTGAAGATGAGTCTTTACAAGAATCCATCTCTGTAACCATTATTGCTACGGGTTTTGATTTAGACCAGCAACATGAAATTTCTAATACAGAACAAAAGAAAGTTGTGCATGCTTTAGAAGACGAAAAAAACGAAGAAGTACATATAAAAGAACCTGATCCAGCAATTATAAGACCAGATATTATTCTTCAAAAAGAAGAGCCAAAAGCACCAGAAGTTGTGATTCATACTTTAATGGATGATGAAGAAGATACAGATACAGTTGTTGGTAATTTTGAAACAAATTTAATTGCCACTACAGATATCATTAGAGATATCAATATTGTGTATGATGAAGTTTTAGATCATAAAATTCAAGAAGAAGAGTTCATTATTACTCCAGTGCAAGAGGCTAAAGAAACTGTTATAGAAGAGGTAGAAGAAGAGCAAATTACACTAACTTTTGATTTGCCACTATCTTATAATGCTTCGGAAGAAGAGGTTGAAGAAAAGCCAGAGACTATCAAAGAAGAGGATACCACATTTTTTACATTAGAAGATGATGTGAAAGACCTAGAAGTTAATGAGCATGTAGAAGTGATACCAGTGCCAGAGGCTAATGATGAAGGCGAGAAGCGTTATACTTTAGATGATTTTTCGACTTACGATTCTGCAATGAATGAGACAAAAACGACAAAGCAGCCAGAAACTGAAGAAGAGATCGTTTTTGAAAAAAAGACTGTAGAGCCAGAAGAAAGCGAATTGCATATAGGAGAAGAAATTGATCCTATGAATAGTCCAATTTCAGACTTGTTAAAAGATAGAGCAGATGAGAGACGACGTAAGATGAAAGATTTCAATTACAAGTTTAATACTGCTAAAATTGACGAAATTGAAAAAGAACCTGCTTATAAAAGGCAAGGTGTGAATTTAGAGAATGCTCAGCATTCATCAGAAACCAACGCTTCTCGAACATCTGTTTCCAGTGATGAAAACGACGATATTCAACTAAGAAGTAACAATTCATTTTTACACGACAACGTAGATTAGTAGCAAATTTAGTTTAGTGTTTCACACTTTGTTAAACCCGAAAATTTTTAACTAACTTTTCGGGTTTTTTTATGTGTTCTTCGGAAATATTAGCATCAAATTATAAGTTCAATTTTGTTATCTTCGCTATTCAATAAAATAGAATACATCATGAGTTTACAAACTGAAGTAATGACTGCCATGAAAGCAGCAATGAAAGCTAAAGATCAAACTGCATTAGCAGCATTACGTGCTGTTAAATCTGAGATTTTACTAGCTCAAACGTCTGGAGAAGGAGGGGAATTAACCGAAGAGCAAGAAATTAAGATATTATCTAAACTAGTGAAGCAACGTAAAGATAGTGCTGCAATATATTTAGAGCAAGATCGTAAGGATTTGGCCTTGCCAGAAATAGATCAAGCTGAAGTTATTAGTCAGTTTTTACCTGAAGCGCTTAGTGAAGAAGAAATAGAAAAAGTTGTTGTTATGACCATTGAGCAAGTTGGAGCAGAAGGAATGAAAGATATGGGTAAGGTGATGGGAATAGTAAATAAAGAACTCGCTGGACAAGCAGATGGAAAGACTATTTCTACTATTGTAAAGGCAAAGTTAGCTTAGATTTTATGGTATAAAAAGGCCTCGTAGTTCAACTGGATAGAATATCAGATTTCGGCTCTGAGGGTTGGAGGTTCGAATCCTCTCGAGGTCACGAATAAATAAAAAACCTAAGCGTTAAATCAAGCTTGCTTGAATTTATAAGCTTAGGTTTTTTATTTTCAAAGCTGAGCTTTGAGGAAAAGCGACATAAGGAGCTAATCCAAACCGTTAGTTTGTCTAGTATTCATATTAAATCAAACTTGCTTGAATTTATAAGCTTAGGTTTTTTATTTTCAAAGTGGCGTATTTTGGGTGGTGGCAAAATGAAACTTAAAACTCTAAACACAAATGTATTTTTAGCATTATATTAGTTGAATGTGTCGCTCAATTTAACGTTTTAGTTGATATTTCCGAAGACCATAAAATAAACAGTACAATACCATGTCCATAAACTCAATTATTATTTTATCTCTACAATACAGTAAGCTTAATGAAGAGGAAAAAGTAATCGCTAATTATGTTTTATTGGTTGCAGCATTTTTAATGGTTATTTTTTTTATAGGTAGATTATTCTATTTTTTTGAAATGGCTTATGTAGAATATATAAACAAAAAGCTATTTTTTAATCATGTGTATTTTAGAAAAAAGAAACTCACCAATTCTCAAAAGTCTTTACTTAATAAAAATTTTAAATTCTATCAAAGATTGTCAATAAAGCATCAATCTTATTTTGAGCATAGGGTTTATAAAATCATAAGTGAAACAGAGTTTATTGGGAAGGATATTGATGTTACAGAGGAGATGAAGCTCGTGTTATCTGCTACATTAACAAAATTGACTTTTGGTTTAAGAGATTATAATATTGAGTCTGTGGAGCGCATTATCTTTTATCCTGAGGCGTTTTATTCACAAACCAATAAAACATATCATAAGGGAGAGTTTAATTTAGGTTTGCGAGCGTTAGTATTGTCTTGGAAAGATGTGCTACATGGTTATGAGATAGAAGATGATAATCTCAATTTAGCCGTCCATGAATTTACGCACGCTATTCATTTTTATTATATGAAAGTACGACGATCAAGCACCAGTGCTGCAATATTTTTGGATGCTTTTGTAGAGCTTACAACTATGTTAGACAACGATCAAAAATTAAAAACTAGGTTAGTGGACTCTAATTTTTTAAGAGATTATGCTTATACTAATCAGTTTGAATTTATTTCTGTTATTGTAGAAACCTTTATCGAATCACCACAAGATTTTAGATCTAATTTTCCGTTAATTTATAACAAGGTAAAAACAATGTTGGGTTTTAATTTTGCTGGTTATTAAAAAGATTTCAACTAAAGGATTTATGAGAGATTATGGATAAATGTAGATATAAAAAATCCTCAAATAAAAAATATATTTGAGGATTTGTATGAGTTAAATTTGTTTTGCTTAGTCAAGTCTAAAAACACCTTGAAGCATATATTGAATATGATTATTAGCAAATAAGTTATCGTCGTGGTTAAAAGCAAATTTACCAACACCTTGAAAGCTCACACCTATTCTAGGGTTTATCCATAAAATACCACCTAACACAACATTGGCAGAGGTGTTATATTCATCAATGCGAAAAACTCCTAAACCACCACCAGCATATATGTCGATCCATCTTTCATCCCATAAATGGTCAGAAAAATAATATTTTAAATATGTGTTAGTTGAAAAGTATGTGTAATCTTCAGGAACTGGATTTCCATCAATTATAGTGTTTTCAGTAAAACCATTTATTGAGAAATCTTGCTCAATTGAAAATAATCTTGACCATTTATGTTGAATACCAACCACAAAAGGATTTCTAAATTGAAAATCATCTACATTTTTAAATGGATTTCTAGAACCAAGACTTCCTGTTGCATTAATACCTGCAGATAAGATCCATGCATCTGTATCTCTTAATTCTCTTTTTGTAAGATGAGATTGGGCTTGACTATCATAGCAAAAAAGTGCTAAGAGTGTTAATACTAAAATTGTTTTTTTCATTATGATAAAATAAAGTTACGTTAAGTAAAACTTAAACCTTCATGCTTTGTAACAATTGGCAAAGTTAAAATAATTTCTAAAATTACTTGGTTTTTTGTAAATTATAATTGACTAATTTGCTGAATTTATTGACTCAACAGCCTATTAAAGCTATTCTATTTGTTATTATTTTAAAATATTTTAGATTTTATAGATTCTAAGTTGAATTAAAACTGCTAAGTTTCGCATTTATAAGCTAGTAAAGAACTATTATAGTTAAAATTAACATCATGTTTCTAACGATTTAGTTTTGATCTAAGCGAGTTGACACAATGGTTTCTATAACTTTTATTATTGAAAAATAATGTAATGCGTTCTGTGATATTGTAATAAATGAATTTAACTTTATGTGAAAATTTATGATAACCTATATGGTTTATTCTAAATAGATAACGTCTGTTTAGTTTTGTTAGTGTTACATTAGTTGGTTTAATGTCACAACAATTAAATATTGTGTATAATTTAGACAAATAGTCTTTTACGATTTTATCATGCTTAAAATCTTCAATTAGTTGAGTTTCATGACTTAATTTAAGTGTTAAACTATCACTCAAACTTCGTAAAAACCACTGTTTGTAGCGATACCCATTGGAGTTTGTTTGAACACCAATAATAGTGATCAAATTGAGGTAATAGGTATTTGGTATGTAAATATTATCAACTTTCTCTGACGTATCAAATATCAACCTATAATTGATTTTAGGTGCACAATTTGTATTTACCACCGAGTGATGTAATTCTATAGCAGCCAATTTACTATTGCTAAATTGTCGTGCTAAATGCCTGAAATTTTTTACGCTATAATTGAAGTTTTTTTCTTGATCATATCCTAAAGATTGTATGAGTTTATAAGCGTGATTAATATATTCATTTGGAATTAAAATATCCAAATCAGATATCATACGTTCACCCAAATCTTTACAGTAACCTCCAATTAATAGAGCGGCACCTTTTAAAAATACATACGGTATATTGTGTTCATTAAAGCAGATTGCAATTGCCTTAATTTCATTTAATAATGCTAGATTTCTATTGCGATTAATGTTGGTAATCTCTTCTAAATAATCTACTAATTCTTTTGGTAAATAATTTAATAATTCTTTCTGTTCTAGTCTGCAGTATGCCGTCGTTAACACTAAATGCTCACTTGATAATTGTACAAAATACTCCCAATCAATCTCAGAGCTTGTTAATGATTTTTCAAGTTCTTGTGTTGGTTTGTTTACGCACAATATTTCTGCAATAAGTTTTAGTGTGTCTTGGTATGTGCGTTTGGTTGATAACAAATTACAGTAAGAAATTTTGGTTATAGTACTATTATATGCAAATTTAAAATACGCTATTGATTAAATAACGCTTTAAATTTACTAATAGCAAAATCATTATCACTATATGTTAATTCATAACAGGTAATATCATTAAGCCAATTCATGAATTTGTGAGCATGATGTTCATTTGGAGAAATCCAAGAATCTGGAATTAAGGTCTCTACTATTTTTTCTACGGAAATGTGATGCAATTCAGACGATTTAGTCTTATCAAACTTAACATAGACAATCTTAGTACACGGAAAATGGGAATTTTTATTAGTAAAACTGAGATTTTGAGGGACATATTTAAGATTCACTTTTTTAGGACCATTGGTATGAATCTTCAAGTTGTTGAAGTTAGATATTTCAGCATCTAAAATACTGAAAGCACCTTTTTTTATTGATATTGCACTCGGATATCGGTATAGATTCGTGTCAAGATGTAAAGGCGTAAAGTCGTCTGCCAATAAATCAAAACCGTTAGTCATTAATAGTGCAGATAATGTGCTTTTTCCATTGCCAGAATCTCCAATAATCATAATGGCTTCTTTTGTGTTAGCTACAGTAGAGGCATGAAATGTAGCAACCCAATCGTCGGCATGTTTATCATGAATAGTGTTAGTTAATTCTAACGCAAATCGTCCTTGAAGAAGATGAAATGCATGAGTTGGATATCGCCCAATGTGTTTCTTGTTTTTATGAATATACAAAAAATCCTTAATTTTGAATATGTCAAATTCAGTATCAACAGTTACATTTCTATTTGATAAATGATGCTCAATTTGAGGATGTATTATACTTTCAATACGTGTGGATTCAAAATTTATTTTGACACACTTGGTGTCAAATTGATAAAATCTTTCGATGTCTAATTTTGGTGATACAGCAGATGTAACGGTTGCGTTATCATCATTAGAACCTACGTTAACTTCAATTAAAAACTTAGAGATTTCTGTAAATATAGCAGTAGATGCGTCTAAATCTCCTAATTGGAGTTCGTGCTCGAGGTGATTGAGGTAAGCATCTTTATTTTTAGATTCTATATATAGGCTAATTAACGTCCAAGTATGTTGAGGTACTACGACGTATCTATTAGACTCTTTAAACCAAAGGATTATGGAGTCGTCAATTTTACGAATGTGCTTAGGAGCTAAATCCGCTTTCAAAATTAAATATAGTATTAATCAAATGGATTTCCACCTGGATCTGGAGGCGAAGTAGCATGAGCTTTCTTTGGATTAAGAATAAGAAAAGTACCCATCGCTGTAAGAGCTGCGTACTTGCCCATCTTTCTGATAGCTTCCTTACGTGTAATTTGATCTTGAGGACTAGTTCTTTTCATTGTAATCTTATATAGTGGACAAAAGTAAGTAAAAAAATAATATTTAAAAATGTTATCGCTTTTATTTTCAACGCAATTTAATCTATAATAATCTTTTTAGATAACTTTGAATCATTACTTGATAATTTAATAACATATATACCAGTATTTACGTTAGAAACATTAATTCGGTTTTGTGAATTAGTAGTGTCAAGGTTATATGTTAAAATTAATCTTCCTTGTATATCATATAGTTCGCATATAGAGTGTTCTGATATTTGACCGTTAACGATAATTTCTTTTGATCTTGAAGCCATAAAAATATCTAAATCGTCAAAGCTATTTTCAACAGTAGATAATGAATTATCAGTAAATCTTAAATAGAAACGACCTACACCAGATAAATTTGAAGCAGGTGTGATAATATAATCAGTTGTTGATAAAAGAGTAGATGTGTTTTCTACAGTGTCATCTAAATACACTTCTACTGTATTTGGTACTGTAGATGTGGTAATGTTAAATGTTATTTGTTCACCTTGATTAGCACTTACACCTAGAGGTATTGTGACATCATTGTAATCTGTTTCGCCTACTGCTTGAATACCAAATGGTACTCCATTGTTTTGCTCAACTAGATTCGAGTATACTGAAAATGTAGGAATAGTACCGCCAAATAAACTAGAGTCAAAACCAGGGTCTAATCCTAATGTAGAGAACTCTGTAAAGTAGATGTCGGTATTAAAACTATCTGTAGAAGACGACATATTTAATTGTACATTAGTTATAGCTGAAGTAGTGCGCATTGGTATGAAATCATCACTAGAACCGATAGCTCTCATATTTGTATTGAAATTTACAACTTCACTTGCTGAAGCAGCAGCCACAAAAAATCCCTGGCCAGGTGTAATTACAGCGTTTGGGTTTATCAGTGAATATAACGTATTCCAAATCGCCCAACCATCAGTAGCTGTACCATCGTAACCATAAACTCCAACTGCATTTGTGTCAAATTTACTACTATTAATACTTAAAAATTCTGATAAATTAATATATGAAGGGTATGGGTTTCCTATTAAATTCCATTCACTTCCTCCCGCAGGCGTAGTTATGGTCTTTGGTATATTACCGGTTTCTATAGTTCCAGTAAAAGTATAAGTGCCTCCATCTGTTGAGCCAGTTCGGTAGCCAACGCCTGTTTCTAGAGTTATGCCATCATCCACGGCATCTTCAAACAACACATAATTATTAACACTACTATTATCAAATGGTCCAAAAAGGTAAAAAGGACCATTACCATTTACCGTACCTGAGAGAATATTAGTATTAGGATCCATTCTTAAATCTCCAAAGGTCATACCGGCTACAGGTGTGCTAATTAAATCATTTGCGGTTGTAGACGTTCCTGAACCTGCAGCATAATTCACATGTCTCTTATAAGTTATATCACCAGTAGATGTCGTTGGTATTATACTTGAGTATGAGTTAGATATTGATTGTAATTCAAAATAACCATCAATATCAAAATTGCCATCAATTGTTAAGGATTTTCCTGCGGCAACACTACCACTTCCTCCTGAAACTAAAGCAATGTCTCCAGTCACAGTATAATCATTATTATTAATGTCTATGTACGCATATTTAGTGTTTGCTAAAGGGTTAGCATTTACAAGTTCATCTTGTATAGGTTGGTTTTTATAGTCTATTGGGTTGCATCCAGTTGATGTTAAGCCAATACCTCCAAAGTAACCTGAGAATGTACTTCCAGAAAATGAAATTGGATAATTGACGTCGTTTGCGCCAAAAAATCCTCCACCACCTCCTCCATAAGACATAAACATAGAGAAGTAAATACCTTTTGCATTATCAATGTTAGCAATTGGAATTCTTATTTCGAGAGCAGTACTTGTAGTGAACTGAGTAAAGTTTGATGTTGAACCACCGGTTTGATCATCCCATGAAGCTCCTGTGTATTTATGATGAAAAGACTCGCCTGTAGCGTTACTTCTAATAACAAATCTGTGATCTGCATTATAAGGCATGGTTGGTGTTTGGTTGTCCCAATTTAAACCTGTCGTACTTCCATTACCTGCTGTTAAACTCGGTTGAGGATCTGTATCTAAATACACTGTGAAATGATCATAAGCTCCAAAAGTTGATCCATTCACTCTAAATGCTCCAAAATACATATAGGTGTCATCAAAAGTTACATAGTAATCTACATCATCGCCTCCCCAAATTTTTTCAGTAGCATTAAAATCACTAGAAGTACCAGAAAATGTTACTGTATGGTTAGATTGACTAAAGGATAGGCTTGTTGTAAGTGTTACTAATAATGTAATAATAAAACTTGAATCAAAGTATTTTTTCATCATGATAAATCATTTATGTTAACTCCTAAAATATATAAGAATATTTAAAGATAATTAAGTTTAACTATACTTATGAGCGCAAACGTTTTCGTGTTAATAAGTATTCAGCTTTTAGACACTTAGGGTTTTAGAAGGTCACATTTCAGAAGTTATAAAGCATAAAAAAAAGACATACTCAATAGAATATGTCTTTTTAGATTTTGTAATAAATGTTAGTTATTTGATAACTAATTTTTGAGTTTTTTCTAGATTATTATTTTTTAACTTCACAATATAAATACCAGTACTTACTGTAGAGACATCAATTCTGTTCTCTAAGGTCGTATCGTTTAATTCGGTTGTAGATACTATTCTACCTTGAATATCATAAATGTTGCAAGTAGTGTTCTCTAAAAGTTGACCAGCAACGACAACCTCTTTCGTTACTGTTGAGTTATAGATATTTAAATTATTAAAGTTTTGTTCTGTTGTTGATAATGCGTCTTCAGTATATCTTAAGAAAAAGCGGCCAGTACCAGTTAAATTAACATCTGGTGTTAAAATATAATCTGTACTATTTAACAAAGTAGACGTATTGGCTATAGTGTCTTCTAAGTAAACTTCTACGGTTGCAGGTAAAGTAGACTCGACAATGCTAAACGTAATTTGTTCACCTTGATTTGCATGTACACCTAACGGAATACTAACAGCACTTAAATCTGTAGATCCTAAGGATTGAATTGCCATAGATCGTCCTGTGTTGTTTTCAACCAAATGAGAATATAAATAGAAACTTGGTAAGCTTGCGTCATAAATAGAAGCATCGTAACCAGGATCTAGACCTAAAGTAGAATTATCATTGAAGTAGAAATCAGTTTCATAGTTTGCATCGCCTCCTTCTATTTGAAGTCTTAAATGCTTATTATTTTCTGTTCTTAAAGGGATAAAATCATCATCACCAATAATCGTTTGCATTGCTGTTGTAAAGTTTACAGTACCTGCACTTTCAGCAGCAACTAAAAATCCCTGTCCTGGAGCCATATTGTAATCTGTGCTATTGGTGGTGTTGAAATTCAAAATTCTCCAACCACTTCCAGCGTCACCATCATAACCATAAATTCCTACGGCATCTTCGTCTAATAAGGCAGCATTCTCATTTAAAAATTCTACACTACTAATATATGATGGGTACGGATTACCCACTAAATTCCATTCACTCGCTGCACCAATATTAATGGCTACAGATACATCACTAGTTTGTACGTCTCCAACGAACGTTAGAGTCGTTGTAGCAGTGTTTGTTGCTGTTCTATATCCAGTACCTGGAGATAGTATATTATTATCATTTGCAGTAGTATAGTTAATATATACGTTGGTGTCATTATCTAAAGAACCAAATAAATATGAAGGCACACCACCTATAGTTCCAGATGGGATGTTGGTATTTATGTTTCTAAACTCGCTAAAAGTTTGATTGGCATTAGTAACAGGAGCTGATACAAGATCATTATTTCCAGTAATAGGATTATTTGCAAACGTGTTGATGTGTCGTTTATAAATCACATCTCCAGTTGCAGTTCCGTCAATTATTAGACTAGAATAATCATTAGAAATTGAATTTAAATCTAAGTTTCCTGCGGAAATGTTTAAATCTCCACCAATAGTTAAGCTTTCAGTAGCATCAACAGTTAAGCTACCATTAGTTAATAAATCTAAATTTGAACCTACCGTAAAATCAACAAAACTGGCTTGCTCAGAATTTGTAATGTCTAAAGTGGCGTTTTCGATAATTATATTATCTGGAACACCTACACCTAGAGAGGTGCCATTATTCCATTCATTGAAACGATTGTATATTCCACTAATATTTCTGTATTCTAAGGTAGAGCCATTACCGTAAGTTGGAGTGAGGTTTGTGTATCCACCTTCAGTTAATACAAGTTTACCGTCTATATTTATACTACCTGTTCCTGTTACTCCTCCAGTTATAGCAAGTGCAGTTCCAGAATCAACGGTTAACGAATTTGCTCCAGTAATGTCAATTAATCCTGCTATGTAATCAGTGTCTTGCGTAATAACGTTGTTAATTGTAATCTCATCACCAGCTAAAGGTGCATTTCCATTAAACCATGATGCGCTTTCTGACCATAATCCATCTGCAAGAGATGGTGCTTTTCCACCTTGAAAACCACTATTGACTTGATAATAAGTTTCAAATTCTAACGGATTACTTGCTCCAGGATTTACAGCAGTTGCTGTTGTACGCCCTATAGATTCATTAGATCGAACTGCAGTATCACTTAAATAAGTAGCTAAAATGTTGAAACTTTCAGAATTTGGAGTAGTATTGATATTAGTAAAATCTATTGAAAATGTGTAATCGTCATCAGATATTGCTAAACTAGCATCTTGAATAAATATATGTGAACTAGCATCTAATTGAAAAAGATTAGCTGCTCCATTGTCTAAAGCAATAGCATATTCTGGCATAAAACCAGGAGGAAAAGTAACCGTAGAACGTGTAGTTCCATTATAACCAGAAATAGCTATTCGCTGTCCATCAGCAGTATCATTTAAACCTGATGTATCCATAATACCTCCAGTTTCACTATCGATGTAAAAAACGAGTACATCATTTAAAGATATCATTTCAGCTTTTGTGAATGTAAATGTGATTTCGGTACCAGAGATTGCACATGCTTCTAAGCTACCATTTCCCACAGGACCTCCAGAACCAGTTAAGCCATTTCCTGCAAATGTGTTACACGTTGGTATAATACCACAGGTTGCTGTATGAGATCCAAGATTTGAAACTGTATCTGAAGCAAAACTTGTCCATTCACTCGCTAAAGTTGGGAAATCACAAGGCGAGTTTTCAGGATCGATTGTAATTCCAGAGCATATATCGCTATTTCTTACTAAAGTACTATTAGCTGTATTATTACCGCCTTCATTCCAGCTAGAACCAGGATCACACCCAATATTACCAATAAGATCAACCATAACTCCATTTTTAACTAGAGCAACAGCGTCGTCACCATTATAAAAGTTAGATGTTGGAGTCATATCTGCCTCTGCTAAAAATTCTGTATCTGCACCATCATCACAAATAACGTAAACCTCTCCGTCAATCAAAGTACCTGATAGTATTATATCACTTGATGGTGAATGTATGGGGTTACCATTTATATAAATGTAAATGTCATATAAAGATAAATCAACATCAGCTCCTGTGCCATTATAAATTTCTAGACATTTATTATTACTAGACCCTTCAATATATTCAGAGAAAAATAAATCTGTAGTGCCACCACCAGGTCCTGCAGGAGTCACATCAAAAGATATACTTGTGTCAGTAGTCAAACTACCAGAGCTCGCTGTCAATGTATATCCTGAACCAACAGTGTCAAAACTTAAATTATTAAATGTTGCAGTGCCAGATACTGTTGCTTCTACGTAAGACGCAGAAATTCCAAAAATATTTGCTACAGAAGGTGTTAGAGTAACGTTGCCAGAGTCAAAATCTACATTAGCTTCGTCATCAACAGCCAAAACAGTTAGTGAAGGCGACATAATAGCATTAACTTCTACATTTGATACGTTTGTGTCAATAATTAAAGTTGTTGCAGTGACTTCAATTTTGTTATCGTCACCATTAAGTGTTGTTTCTGCTGATCCAGCATCAGCTAAGGTAAATACAGAACCACTAGGGTTTGCAGTAGCAGCACTCACTGTTAATTGAATTTGATCGTTATCAGTAACACTTGTATTATCAAAGGTAACATACACGCTAAAAGTTGTTGTGCCATCATCTGCAGCTTGTATATTTAAACCTGAAAATGACGTCGTCGCATTTACAGTTGATGTTTCAGCAAGATTATTAATCATAGCAGTTGAGTCATCTACAAGAGCAATTGCGGCTATATTAGCAAATCCTACAATATCAAAAGAAATGTCTGTTAAGGTAGTGCTTAAAGCATCGGAGTCTGAAGATGTTTCTCCGGCATCTTGAATAGTGAATTCTCCAATTTTTATTGCGTTAGTATCATCTAATCCACTTGTGACGTCATCATATAACGTATAATCGATATTGTTTGGTTCATCAAAACCAGATTCAATGATGTTAGCTAAGTTTGATGTCCCTTTAGTTATAGAAAGATCATAAGTTGTTGTTTGCGGATCTGCCCATGTAGATACAACAATATAATAAGTTTGTCCATTATTTACAGGGAATAATGGGATATTCAAATCTGCTGTACTAGATGAATTTACATTACCTGCTTGACAACTAAATCCTATATCGTTACAAGAGTCGTAAATGAAGACACCAGTGTAGTTATCTGTAATGTTGGTTAAATTTACATTAATAGTTCCATCTTCATCAGCAGTATATGCATATACTATATCATCTCCATTTAAATATGAACTAGTGCTACCACAGCCAGAATCTCCAGGTGATCCAGAATAATTATCTCCAAATCCATTTGTAGTTTCTCCTAAAGCAACATATGGTAATGTTCCTAAATTTATTGGGTCTTCACATGTGCTACCTTGAGGAGGTGTGATTTCTGTTGTGAAGGTAACAGGTCCTTCCCAAGTGCTAAATCCGTTACTCTCAGTGGTACAATTAGCTCTAACATAAACTTCATAAAGTGTATTGTCTGATAATGATGATACGGTATGTGGGTTACTAGATGTTGCAGTGCCATACCCAGGAGTATCAGCAGGTACTGCTGAGCCGTTTAGTTGAACGACAATTTCCCACGCATTTTCTGTGCCACCATTTGTCCAACTAATTATAGCTTCCGTATCTGTATAACTATCAATTGTTAAATCTGTTATGCTAGGGCAGTTGATTATGGTTGTCGCATCGGCACTCAAACCAGATGAATACTCTGCACCATCATACGAGTAGGCTTTGTAGTAATAGGTAGCTCCTTCGGTTAGACCAGTATGGTTATACGTTCCTGTGCCATTACTGTCGTATAGGATTGTTCCTCCTGCAAAAGAAGTTCCAACAGCTGTAGGTGATCCTGTTGGAGTTGTAAATGTATTATCTGTATCAAAAATAATGATAATATCATCACCTGCAGCATTATCATCATAAGCAAGATCTATTTGGGAAGAAGATAATGGTGTCGCTGTAAAGGTTGTTGGGTTTACTGGGCCAGATGATGCGACACCAGAGATAACAACATCGTCAATAATCCAATATTCATTACCACTGTTATTTTGCAATGTTATTCTAATAACTAATTGGGTGGTAGTTGGAATACTCGTGATTGAAATATAACTATAACCTTCAGAGGTTAAATAGCCACCTGCAGATGGTGTGAAATTAGTCTGATTATTATCGCCATCATAAGGAGTGGTAGCAACTCCTGTTCCTGTATCAAAAGACCATTTTGCATTATTGTTTCCATTGATTTCAAGTTCATCTGAAAAAGAAGCTCCACCATCCAAACTCACTTCTACTAAAACAAAATCAGAATCATCATTTCCATTTCCACTTGAGCCAGCAAATGAAGCTAATCTAAAGTCTAAACGTGTATTACTAAAAGCGCTAATATCAACTGAAGAAAATGTAATTGTAGATGTTGTGTTATTTGCTTCCCATCCTCTGCTGCCAGAAACGAAATTATTATCTCCAACAGGATAAGGTCCATCATCAGTGGAATAGGTTCCTCCTGAATCTGAGAAATTTAGAACAGGAGTTTGAGCAGAGGCTTCAAAATCTTGAAGCGCAATGGTTTGGCTAAAACCAATACTTGAAATAAATAAAAGTAATAAAAATAGGTAAAAATGTTTCATGTGTTGTAGATATGTGCTATTAATTAATAAAATAAAAAAGCCTGATAGGGCTTTTGAAATAAGGGATTACAAATATATTAATTCTTCTTAATTACAATATGAAGTAGTATTATTAAAATGTTACTAAAAAAAATTTTAACATTATCTATAACAGAAAAAGCACACTTGTTAGGTGTGCTTTAGTAGAATTTAAATTGTAATTATTTGATTAGTCGATAATTACTTTTTGAGATTTTTGAGAACTTCCGTTATTTAATTTTACAACATAAATACCAGTTGTGTATTCTGAAAGATCTATTTGATTAGAATTATTACGACTATCTAAGGAAGTGTTCAAAATCATTCGACCTTGTATATCATAAATTTCAAGAGTTGTATCACTTTGAAGCGCTCCTTTTATAAACAAGGTTTTAGGTGCTTTAGTTGTGTAAATTTGAATGGTTTCAAAGTTATTTTCTGAAGTTGATAATGCTTCCGAAGAAAATCTTAAGAAAAATCGTCCTGTACCTGATAGGTTAACATTTGGAGTAAATACAAAATCTGAAGTATTTAATAAGGTAAATGTGTTGTTCACTGTGTCTTCTAAAAACACTTCAGTGCCTTCAGGGATGTTGTGTTCTAATATGCTAATTGTTAGTTGTTCTCCTTGGTTAGCATTAACTCCTAAAGGTATAATAACATCGTTTATCGCATCGTAATTTACAGACTGGGCTCCTAACTTTAATCCATTATTGTTGGTAACTAAATGAGAGTAGATTGCAAATTCTGGAGCGTCATCATGATAGATTCCTGAATCATATCCAGCATCCATACCTAGAGTTGCATTATCATTAAAATAAAAGTCTGTTTTATACGTATAGATATCATTTGCCATTTCTAGTTGTACATGCGCAAGATTTGTGTTGTCTACTCTGCCTAAGATAAAGTCTTCTGTTGTTCCTATAGAACGAGAGTCTATATCAAAGGCAATGCTTCCTCCGCCTGCTTTAGCAGCAACTAGGAAACCTTGACCTGGAGTGATAAGCGCAGTTGGGTTCGCATCCGAATAAGCTAGATTCCAGATGGTATAACCGTCAGTTGCAGAGCCATCATAACCATAAACTCCAAAGTTAGCTGGGCTAAATTGTGTAATGTTGTCTGTTAAAAAATTCGACAATTTAATGTACGAAGAGAACGGATTACCAATTAAATTGAAATCGCTATTTGTGCCTACAGTAATTGGCGTAGTAATGCTAGAGGTTTCTACATCTCCTACAAATTCAAATGTAGACCCTGTTGGAGTGTCAGAAGCTGTTCTATATCCTAAACCTGGAATAATGATTGTGGCATCATCTGCAGTAGTGTAATTAATAAACGTGTTGGCATTATTGTCGAAAGGGCCAAATAGATACGAGAATACGCCTCCAATTGGTCCTGAAGGAATATCTGTATTAGCTGTTCTAATTACAGAGAATGTTTGATTGCTATTTGTTACTGGAGCTGATACAAAATCATTTTGACCAGTAGTAGAGCCCGAATCGGCAAATGTGTTTACATGTCTATTATAAATAACTTCTCCTTCTACATTATCTGATATTAATGACGAATAACTTGTAGAAACAGAATTCATTTCTATCGTTCCGTTGTTTATAATACTAGCGTTCGCAGTTAAAGATTGTCCAGCTGAAATTGAAGTAGTTGCTATTGGGCTAACATAGAAGTTATTCGCTTCGATATTTGATCCAATGATATAAGTTCCATCATAGATATATACATTGTCTGAACCTGTGGTGTCAGATGGTGGGTTGGGAGTCCAGCCATTATCTACATATAGTAACCCATCAAAAGTGCTCACTAAGCTAAAATTGTCAAATCCAGAATATCCAATTAAGCCATTGTTTCTAACATCTAATTGAAAACCAACGGTGTTAACAGTGTCAGGAATAGATAGCCAAACTGTGCCTTGATCATCTGTAGGAGCACCATTACCGTCAAATAAAACTACATAAGGTTGTGCAACACCATCATAAAAAAGTCTATATCTCACGTCGTCATTATTCCCGTTATAACCAACGACTTGCCAATCAAATGTAAGTTTAATGTTTTCATAAGAGCTAATATCTAAAGTAGCAAATGTTAATGTGGCATAACCTGTTGTGCCATTTCCTTCATCGTTTAAATCATTCTCACCAAAAATATTATTTGAAAATGAATTGTAATTTAATGGTGTAGCATTTGCTAAATCAATCACATCATAATAACCGTCAGTTCCCCAACCATTATCAAATGTTGCAGTGTTTGAAGTGTATGTCCATTCTGGAGTTGAACCATCAAAATCTTGAGATGCGATTGTAAGTAAAGGGCCTTCAACTGTAAAAGTGTTACTTGTGGTAGGTGCAAAAGCGCCACCATAAACTAATAAAGTAGCTGCAGTTTCTTTTTCAGTAAAAACAATAGTGTCTAAAGTCGCAAAACCATTAGTCATAGTATATGTTATAAATGCTGGATCAAGTGAACCAGCAGCGAGAACATTGATAGTTATATTATAATCTACATCTTGATTGCCATTTAAATCAGCAGCCATTACAGTAGGATATGGTTTCATAACTTCAAACTGAAATGTATCTGAAGGATCTTGTACAAAAACATATTGTGTAGCGGTAACTTCAATTCTGTTATCATCACCAGCTATCGATGTTTGAGCACCTCCAGCGTCAATAGCATCAAAAACTGATCCTAATATTCCATCTGCAATTGCAACATTTATAGAGGTTTGAAATTGCGTGTTATCTACAACTAACGAATTAAATGTAGCGTATAAATCAAACGTTTTAGATCCATTATCAGGAGCAGATAGTCCAGAAATTCCTGAGAATACTGTGGTTTCAGTAACGGTGGTTACTTCTGAAATGTTACTTGTTCCATCAAAAATTGCCATTGCAGCAATTGTAGAACTGTTAGTCACGTCTAACTCTAAGTCTGTTAAAATTGTAGTAAGTAAGTCGGCATCTGATAAAGAGTCTCCACCATCTTGAATTGTAAATTCACCTATTTTTATAGCATTACTCGTGGTTAACCCAGAAGTAGCAGAATAACTAGAGTAATCGATATTATCTGTAGGATCAAAAGGTGTAGTTACAATATTTGAATTAGAACTATTAACCGAAATAGGTGTGACGGTTCCTATAAGTCTAGCACCCGGAACAGCAATGCCAAAAGCACTCCATGACGTTTGACCTCTCACACGAAGCCATCCAGCATTTGTAGCTGCATTCCATGCGTATAGTCTAAACGTTATAGTTCCAGAAGGTCCAGAGTTTATAGTAAATCCATTAACGTTAACGATTATGTCAGTAGTAACGGCTAAGGTTGATGGTGCGTGTAATGCGATTCCTGGAGTTGCAAAATTATCTAAACTATAAAATAATTGATAATCCGAAGGTCCATCTGTATTACGTCTTAGTTTTATATCTAATTCAGTAATTTGAATATCATAATTAGCATTTGTAGATGTTGACCATTCTAAATAATCATTATTGGTTTCTGCTGTCGCTTGGCTCGAGCTATTCCAATTTCTTGTTGAAAATGCAGTTCCGTTTCTTTGTGTGACTCCAGCACCTCTAGATAAGCCTATTGAGGTAATAGAAGCGTCATTACCAGTAGCGGTTGGACCAGGTCCATTTTCTCTATCAATAGTGACCACTGTTTGAGCATTACCAAATGCACAAAACAAAATTGTTATTAGTAATCCGTAGATTTTTCTCATGATTTAAATAAATTTTAATTCTACAATCTTATTTATTAAAGATTTAATAATATTAGTTAATGAATTTGGTAATAAGATTTTGTGTAGATAGAGGGGAGCGCAAAAGTAGTAAAAAGAAAAATTCAAAAACAATTTAATTACATATTTTAGTTAAAATGTAGTTTAATCACGTTTTTTTTATTATAACTAATCAATTTTAATTTATTAGTAAGCTATAGATAGCCTCATGAAAATTAGAATATATTTGTAACGTGGATCCTTGAATTTGATATGGTGTCTACAATATGATTATAAAATTTTAATAATGAAAAAAGTCTTACTTGTTGTTGGTACAAGACCAAATTATATTAAAGTGACTCAATTTAAAAAAGTCGCCGAACAACGATTTTCTAATCAATTTGATATTAAAATTGTACATACTGGTCAGCATTTTGATACTTCAATGGCTGATGTTTTTTTTAAACAGTTAGATATTTGGCCAGATTATTTTCTAAATATTAAGCCAGCATCGGCAAATTCTCAAGTTGGTGAAATTATGATGACTTTGGAAAAAGTGATGTTATCCTTTGAGCCAGATATGGTTATTGTGCCAGGAGATGTGAATTCTACATTAGCGGCTGCTTTAACTACCTATAAAATGGGAGTTAAATTAGGGCACCTTGAAAGTGGTCTAAGAAGTTTTGATCGTTCTATGCCAGAGGAAATTAATAGAATACTTGTCGATGAAATAACCGATTTTTATTTTGTTACCGAACAGAGTGGGCTCGATAATTTATTAAAAGAAGGTAAATCAAGAGATCAGATCTATTTTGTTGGTAATACTATGATAGATACATTGTTTGCCTTTGAAAAAGATATTATTAATCAAAAGCTGCTATCAACCTATAATTTAGAGAAAGGGCATTATATCTTAATGACCATACATAGGCCAGCAACTGTAGATAATAAAACTGGTTTAGAAGCATTGTTGTCACTTATTAAGAGTTTGCCATCTTCTAGAAAAATTATTTTCCCGATGCATCCAAGGACGCTTAAGAATATTAAATCTAATGGTTTAGAGGTAGAGTTTGAAAACATTGATAATTTAATTATCGCAGAGCCCATGGATTATTTGTGTTTTCAAAATCTCGTTCATAATAGCGCCATGGTTTTAACAGATAGTGGAGGGATTCAAGAGGAAACGACTTATAAACAAATTCCGTGTTTGACGTTAAGACCAAATACTGAAAGACCCAGCACCATTAATATTGGATCAAATACTTTACTCCACTTTGATCAAAAAAACATACTAGAAGTCGTTGAAAAAGTGATTTCTGGAGATTATAAACAAGGAGAAATCCCTCAACTATGGGATGGAAAAGCAACTGAACGTGTTTTAGAAGTGATTTCAAATGCGGTTTTAAACTAATTTTAGTTACTTGTATCCTAGTGTGACGTCTTGAAAGTGTAGATTTAAACTTTTAAGCCTTGTCAAATTATCGTATTATTGCAATTAGATAATTAGGAGCAAAAGTTTCATGAAAAATTGTAATAATCTATGAGTGTACCATTAGAACTTATTGGTAGAAATAAGATGCTGTTTACTAGAGATATTCAGTCTAATCAAGACGCGTTGTATACAAAAGTATCAACATCAAAATTCTTAGTTTTAGGTGGTGCAGGTTCTATTGGCCAAGCAGTTGTTAAAGAGGTTTTTAAAAGAGATCCTTTAAAGCTACACGTTGTAGATATTAGTGAGAATAATCTTGTTGAATTGGTAAGAGATATACGAAGTTCATTTGGTTATATTAAAGGTGATTTCAAAACCTTTGCATTAGATATAGGCTCGGTAGAATATGATGCTTTTATCGAGGCAGATGGTCACTATGATTATATTTTAAATTTATCTGCGCTTAAACATGTGAGGAGCGAAAAAGATCCGTTCACTTTAATGCGAATGATTAACGTCAATATCTTTAATACAGATAAAACGATACAGCAATCAATAAATAAAAATGCTAAGAAGTATTTTTGTGTGTCTACAGATAAAGCTGCAAATCCCGTAAATATGATGGGAGCTTCAAAACGCATTATGGAAATGTTTCTAATGCGAAGAAGCAAGCAAATTGACATTTCTACGGCACGATTTGCTAATGTAGCATTTTCTGATGGTTCATTACTTCACGGGTTTAATCAGCGCATTCAAAAGAAACAACCAATTGTTGCGCCTAATGATATCAAACGTTATTTTGTAGTCCCTCAAGAGGCTGGAGAACTGTGTTTGTCATCTTGTATTTTAGGTGATAATAGAGATATATTTTTTCCGAAATTGGAAGAGTCATTACACCTAATTTCTTTTGCTGATATTGCCGTTAAATATTTAAAAAATCTAGGTTACGAACCGCATGTGTGTGAGACTGAAGAAGAGGCACGAACAGATATTGAAAAACATATAGCTAATAAAAAATGGCCTTGTCTATTTACTAAAAGTGATACAACTGGTGAAAAGGATTTTGAAGAGTTTTTTACAGATTCTGAAATTTTAGACATGGAACGTTTTAGCGGAATAGGTATCATCAAGAACGAGGCAACTTATGATAATGATAAATTAAATCATTTTTCAGATACTATTGAACAATTAAAATTTCAGAAATCATGGAACAAAAATGTTTTGGTAGACCTGTTTCATCATATGATTCCCGATTTCGGTCATAAAGAAACTGGTAAATATTTAGACTCTAAAATGTAATGGAGAATTTTAAACCTGTCACAGAATACATTAAAAATTTATATGACACACGTGAATTTATACCATTACATGTGCCTAAATTTCGAGGAAAAGAAAAAAACTATTTAGAACGTTGTATTGATACCACCTTTGTGTCTAGTGTTGGGAAATTTGTAGATCAATTTGAAGATCAAATGGTGCAAATTACTGGAACTCAAAAAGCAGTAGCAGTTGTTAATGGTACAGCAGGTATACAAGTAGCTTTGCGCTTAGTAGGTGTAAAAGCTGGTGATGAAGTTCTAACACAAGCATTAACTTTTGTTGCAACCGCAAATGCAATTATATATAATCATGCACATCCTGTATTTCTAGATGTAGATCTAGACACCATGGGATTATCGCCAAAAGCAGTTTCTGCATTTTTAGAAGACTATGGCGAATTAAGAGATGATGGTTGCTATAATAAAAAAACTGGAAGAAAAATTAGTGCGTGTTTGCCAATGCATACTTTTGGGTTTCCTGTGCATTTAGATGAACTCATATCAGTTTGTAAGGCATGGAATATTCCAATAGTTGAAGATGCGGCCGAATCACTTGGTAGCGAATATAAAGGCAAACCCACTGGGAGTTTTGGAGAGTTAGGTGTGTTTTCATTTAATGGTAATAAAATTGTAACCTCTGGAGGTGGAGGTGCAATTGTGAGTAATTCTGTGTCGCTTGCCGAAAAAGGAAAGTACTTAACGACAACGGCTAAACAGCCACATCCTTATGAGTATTTTCATGATGAGTTAGGGTATAATTATAGAATGCCCAATTTAAATGCAGCATTAGCTTGTGCCCAATTAGAACAGTTAGATACCTTTTTAGCTGAAAAAAGAAATATAGCTGAGATATATGCTGATTTTTTTAAAACTCAAAGCCTAAATTTTAGAACAGAATTGCCAAATACAAAAGCTAACTATTGGTTAATGTGTGTTGAACTTGAAAATAAACAAGACAGAGACGCTTTTTTGAAATATACTAATAGTGAAAGTGTCATGACAAGACCAATATGGCAATTGATGTTTAGATTGCCTATGTATGAGAAATTCCAAAAGGATAATCAAAAAAATGCTATATTTCTCGAAGAACGCATTGTAAATATACCAAGTAGTGTTAGATAATAAAATTGTTTTAGTAGGCTATTCTGGTCATGGTTTGGTTGTTGCAGATAGTGCAAAAGCAAGTCAAATGAATTTACAGTTCTATACTGAACAACAAAAAATGGAGGTTAACCCTTTTGGTCTAGAGTATTTAGGATTTGAGAGTGATGCTACGTTTTCTAATTGGGATAAACCTTATGATTATGTTTTAGGCATTGGCAGCAATACTATTCGGAAAAAGGTAGCTCAATTAATTTTAAGTGAGAACAAACAACTTTTAAATGTCATTGCGCCATCGTCTCAAATTTCCGAAGAAATTATTATTGGTCAAGGTAATTTTATTGCTAAAAATGCTACCGTAAACATTATGGCAAAAATTGGTGATTATTGTATTTTAAATACAGGTTGTATTGTAGAGCATGAATGTGTGATATCAAACGGTGTTCATGTTGCTCCAGGTGCAGTTTTACTTGGCAATGTAACTGTTGGAGAACAATCATTTATTGGTGCTAATGCGGTAATTAAAGAAAATATAACCATAGGTCGTGATGTTATTATTGGAGCAGGAGCTGTGGTGTTAAGTGATGTTCCAGACCATTCAAAAATTGTAGGTAATCCAGGAAGAACTATTTCATATGAGTAGAGTTATAATTATTGCAGAAGCAGGAGTAAATCACAATGGAGATATCAATGTTGCTAAACAACTTATTGATGCTGCTGTTGAGGCTAAGGTTGATTATGTGAAATTTCAAACCTTTAAGGCTGATACGATTGTAAGTCCCAGTGCAAAGAAAGCCGCTTACCAATCTAAAAACATTGGTGATGGTGATGACTCGCAGTATCAAATGCTTAAAAATTTAGAATTAAGTGACGCAGATCATAAAGAGTTAGTTACGTATTGTAACTCAAAAGGTATTCAGTTTTTTTCAACAGCTTTTGATGTAGAAGGGATTCAATACTTAGAATCTTTACATTTTGATATGTTTAAAGTACCAAGTGGTGAGCTTACCAATTATCCATATTTAAAAGCTATTGCCCAAACTCAAAAGCCAATTGTATTATCAACAGGTATGGCGAACTTAGAAGAAATTGAAGCCGCTATAAACGTTTTGGTTTCCTTCGGAACAAAAAAAGAGCACCTTACAGTTTTACATTGTAATACCGAATATCCCACGCCAATGCAAGATGTTAATCTTAAAGCTATGCTCACTATAGGCGAGCGCTTAGGAGTAAAAGTTGGGTATTCTGATCATACATTAGGCATTGAAGTGCCTACAGCAGCAGTGGCTCTTGGTGCAACAGTTATAGAAAAACATTTTACCTTAGATAGAAGCTTAAAAGGTCCAGATCACAAAGCGTCTTTAGAGCCCAATGAGCTGGTTGACATGGTTAGTGCCATTAGAAATATTGAATTAGCCATAAGTGGTAACGGAATTAAAGAGCCAAGTGCGAGCGAAACTAAAAATATTCATATCGCTAGAAAAAGTATCCATCTAAGACACGATATTTTAAAAGGAACGACACTTAAAGAGTCCGATATTATTGCTTTACGACCTGGAGACGGGATTTCTGCAATGGAATGGACGACTGTTATTGGTAAAACATTGTTAGCAGACAAAAAAGCCTATGATAAATTAAATTGGACTGATCTATCATGAAAATAGGAGTTTTAACAAGTTCTAGAGCAGATTATGGAATTTATTTACCATTACTTCGGAAATTGAAAATTGATGATTATTTTCAACTAGAAATTATTGCGTTTGGGACACATCTTTCAAAAACTCACGGTTACACATTAACCAATATAGCAGCCGAAGGTTACGATGTAATTCATGAGATAGCGTCATTAGAAGCTGATGATTCTCAAAAAGGAATCGCTATATCCTATGGAAATACAGTGCTTAAGTTTTCAGAATTTTGGCAAACTAACAGCTTTGATTTGGTTTTTTGTTTAGGTGATCGTTTTGAAATGAGTGCAGCTGTACAAGCGAGCATTCCATTTGGCGTTAAGTTAGCGCATATTCATGGAGGCGAAACCACCTTAGGTGCAATTGATAATATTTACCGTCATCAAATTACACTTGCGTCGCAATACCATTTTGTATCAACTTTAGAGTATAAAACAAAAGTAGAAGCCCTTACAGGATCCTCTGAAAATATATTTAATGTAGGAGCATTGAGTTTAGATAATATGTCGAGTTTTCAGCCCTTAGAAAAATCACCTTTTTTAGAAGCATTTGCGATTAAAAATGAAGACTTTGCCTTGGTTACATTTCATCCGGAAACCGTTGCAGTCGATGCGAACTTGTCTTATGCAAAGCATATGAGAGAAGCTTTAGCGGCAATTAGTGATACACTTAATATCGTCATTACAATGCCAAATGCAGATACACTTGGAAGCGTTTATAGAACGCAATTATATGAATTGAAAGCTCAAATACCTGAAAGGATTGTGTTGATAGAAAATTTTGGGAAAGTCAATTATTTTTCTGCCATGCATTATGCTAAAATAATGATTGGTAATACCTCTAGCGGTATTATTGAAGCCGCCTCTTTTGGGAAGTATGTTATAAATGTTGGCTCTAGACAACAAGGTAGAGCGCATGGAGATAATGTATTTGATGTAGCTTTTGATTCAAAAAGCATAATTGAAAAAACAACTGAAGCCTTAAAGTTACCTGATTTTGAAGGTAATAATGTATATTATAAATCTAACACAGCAAATTCGATTATTAAAACAATACAACAGTATGATTAATTTTAGAAATCATTTAATAACTACCGGAACATCCATTAGAGAATCATTACAACGTTTAAATGATTTAGCAAGTGATGCCATTGTATTCGTGGTTGACAAAGATGATAAACTTAAAGGGTCATTAACAGATGGTGATGTGCGACGAGGTTTATTAAAAGGAGTGACTATTGATCAACCTGTAGGTGAGATTATTCAATCAAGTCCTAGATATATAAGAAAAGGCTCAAGAGATATTCATCAAATCATAGAATACAGAAAAGAAAATTTCAGAATCATACCAGTAATTGATGTTAATGATACAGTTGTTAATGTTGTGAATTTTAGGCATATGCGTTCGTATTTGCCAATTGATGCCATTATTATGGCTGGAGGAAAAGGAACACGATTACGACCATTAACTGAAACAGTTCCAAAACCATTGCTTAAAGTTGGAGACAAATCTATAATGGAACACAATGTTGATCGTTTAGCGCTTTATGGAATTGATGATTTTTGGTTTTCGGTAAAATATTTAGGAGACCAAATTGTAGATTATTTTGGTGATGGCAAAGATAAAAATAGATCCATTCACTATGTTTGGGAAGATGAGCCCTTAGGCACTATTGGCTCTGTTTCAAAAATTGAGAATTTAGAACATGAACATGTTTTGGTATCAAATTCTGATGTGTTGACTAATCTAGACTACGAAAATTTTTATTTAGATTTTTTAAGTAAAGATGCAGACTTTGCCGTGGTGACCATTCCTTACAATGTTAGTATTCCTTATGCGGTTTTAGAAACGTCTAAAGGTCAAGTGATAGATTTTAAAGAGAAACCAACCTACACGTATTATTCTAATGGTGGGATTTACCTTATGAAACGTTCAGTATTAGAATATATTCCTAAAGGCACACATTTTAATGCTACCGATTTAATGGAGAAATTAATTGCCGAAAATAAAAAGGTTGTATCTTACCCATTAGTGGGTTATTGGCTCGATGTTGGTAAACATGAAGATTTTGAAAAGGCACAGAGAGATATTAATACTATAAAATTTTAATTTTGAAACCATTAATTGTCATACCAGCTAGAGGAGGCTCTAAAGGAGTGCCAGGTAAGAATATTAAATTGTTAAATGGGAAACCTTTAATTCATTATACCATAGAAGCTGCACAGGGTCTTTTTGAAAATCAATACATCTATGTAAGTACAGATTCTACAGAAATTAAAGATATAGCTGAAGAAACAGGGCTAAAGGTTCCGTTTTTAAGACCAGATCACCTCGCTTCAGATACGGCAAGTTCAAGAGATGTGATACTTCATGCATTAAAAGAATATACTTTGATTAATGGTAATGAACCTGATGTTATTATTTTATTGCAACCTACATCGCCATTTAGAAATCAAAAGCATATAAAGGAAGCCTTATCATTATATAATGACAGTTTAGATATGGTCGTTTCTGTAAAAGAAACAAGTGCTAACCCATATTACGTTCTATTTGAAGAAGATGATGATGCATTTTTAAAAAAGAGTAAAGAAAGTAAGGTTTTAAGGCGACAAGATGTGCCTAAGGTTTGGGAGTTAAATGGTGCGATTTATATTATTAAACCTAAGTCAATAAAAGATAAATCTATTGGAGATTTTAAAAAAATCATAAAACACCAAATGGATGATGTTTCTTCTGTCGACATAGACACACCATTAGATTGGGAGTTTGCAGAATTTCTAGCTAGCAAAAAAGAGTTTTAAAATCTATTCTGAAATGTCAACATCTGAAAAAAATCAGGTTATATTTTATTATCCGCAACATTTTAATAGAGATGTTGCGAATGAAAATCTTTTATTCAAACCTTTTGTTGACTTTTGTGATAAAAATAATATTCGTTATAAGCTTGTTGAAGAACCAGATAAAAATTCATTAAAGCCTTCTAATCCAAAGGCTGAAAAGTTCAACTTGTTTTTTGTGTTTGTCTTAAGAAAATTGGTTCCACTTTTACTTTTTAAAAATTTTGAAACTAGGGAGCAATTCATTGGTAAGTTTTATAGATTTTTTACATCAAATCGTTATAAGGCAAATGTTGTTTTTACACTGAGTAATTCTTTAGGAGGGTTTTGGAGAGGGTATAACCCTAAATCTAGAATTATAGATTATCAACACGGTATTATCAATAAAGAACAAACAGGTTTTTTTAATAATAATGGTGAAGCGCCTATACATATTGTACAAAACGATAAAGAAGTTGCAGTTTGGGGAAGCGCTTTTAAAGATGTTTTTAGACAAGATTTAGAATACTATCCAAATAAAATTCACGTATTAGGTTATTTTTTAAAGAAGAAACTTACAACTAAAGGTTTTGAAGGGAGAGATAAAATTGTATTTATGCTACAATTTATGCCAGATGTTGGAAAGCAAATGAATTTAGAGATGTTCGCAAAGCTAAAACAGACATTAGAGGAGTTTACTAAAATTCCTAGAGATAGAAGACCTAAAATTATTTTAAAACAACACCCTAGACATAATAATGCTGTTGATTTAAAATCTATTTCTCAAGATTTCGACTATGTTGATGTTTTAGCAGACAATGCAGTTTTAAATACTGAAGAGGTTTTAATAAACGTCACCTTTTTCTCTACAGCTGCTTTTGAAATGGCAGAAGAAGGGATTCCTACATACTTTTTATTTAATGAAAAAATACCTCAAGGAAACCATATCTTTCTTGAAGAATATAAATATCCAATCCAAAAAAATAAATCTTTGTTGGATTTATGGATATATTATAATTCACACGTAGGAAGTTGGGAGAATGATAGTAAATTAGTCATAGGTTGGTCTAATAAATTTTTTGAACCTTTTGATAATAAGGAGTTATCAAAATTGATAGTTACTAATTGAAATGAGTAATAAAAAAATTAAGATTTTTCTAGGAGGATATATTAATAGTACTAATGCTCAAAACTTAAATTGTTTAGCGATAGCCAAATATATTGATAAGCAAAAGTTTGATGTTAAAGCAATAGTTTTGTATTCTGGAAATCTTTCAAATATAAATATACCAGGAGTTCGTCTTATAAAAACTAATAAACCTCATAAGTTTTTTAAGTATCTATCTTACTTTTTAGGAATTTTTTGGTGTGATATTGCTTATTTACCAAAAGGAGAAATTGTTGGTTGGAACTTTTTTTTGCTAAAATTATTTAATAAGAAAAGTATAAGTACTGTTGAAGGTATTTTTGATGAGAAAAACTTAGAATCTTCACTAAGTGTACATGGAGATTATAAATCATTTGTTGATCATTACAGCAAGTTCGACAAGCTGTATTCTATTACACAGTATCTTAAATCATATAATTTTAAGCATCATGGTATTTCTTCTGAGGAGCAAGTGTTGTATTTAGGTTTGGATTTAATTCCATTTTTAAGCCCTGAAAAACAGATCATTAGTCTTAATAATATAATATATATAGGTCGCTTAATAGAAAGGAAAGGAATCTTTGATGTGTTAGACTTGGCAAAGAAATTTAAAAACATCAAATTTCATATTGTTGGAGATGGTGCAGATAAAAAAGAATTGATAACTAAAATTGAAGAAGAGGAATTAGATAATATTATTTTTCATGGAATAATTGATCATAATAGTTTAGCTAACTTATTAAAAACAGTAGATTTGCACGTTTTGCCATCAAGATCTGAAGGTTTTCCTAAAGTAACTTTAGAAACTGCAGCAGCAGGTGTGCCCTCTTTAGTGTATTCAGATTATGGTGCTAATGAATGGATTTCTCATAAGCATAATGGATTTGTTGTAGAAACATTACAGCAAATGATTGAAACCATGCAAGAACTTATAGAGAAACCAGAGTTATTACAATTAAACTCTAAGAACGCTATAAACTTGGCAAAACAATTTGATTGGAAGATTGTAATTAAACAATGGGAACAAGAAGTTTTTAAATTATATAATAAGTAATGTCTATAGCAAAAAAAATAACAGGTCAAGCAGGCATTTATTTCGCAGGTACACTCTTTTCTGTAGCCATTGGTTTTTTCTTTAAAATATACATCTCCAAAGAGCTAGGTGCAGATATGTTAGGTGTTTATGCACTTGGGATGACCGTCGTAGCAGTGTTATCTGTGTTTTTGAGTTTAGGTTTAGGTAATGGTTTAGTGCGCTTTATCTCAAAATACTTGGCTCAAAAAAACTATACACAGCTGCATACGTATTTGCGTAAAACATTAGGTATTACGCTTGTGATGTCTATAATTAGTGCATCCTTATTTTTTCTGTTTCCAGATTTTATTGCTAATACACTTTTAAATTCTCCTGAATTAACACCTTACTTATCGTACTTCGGAATTTTACTCATTGTTAATGCGATCATTACCCTCTGTGATCAAACGATTAGAGGTTTACAGGAGGTTAGAAAAAGTACACTCATTGGACATTTTGTTCGCCTACCTATTAAAATTGCTGTTGCTGTTGGTTTTATAACCATGGGTTATCAATTAGAAGGTTATATTTGGGCAGAAATTATTGGTGCTATAGTGGCTCTAGGGCTGTTTTTTTGGTTGATTAAAAAATTGCTACCCAAGCAAATGCTAAAACTATCTTTAAAATCAACTACTAAAATAAATAAAGAAGAGCGGAATTTTGGAAATAATATGTTATTAACAAATTCGGTGGGCCTTCTTCAACGAGAAGGTGATAAAATATTGCTAGCCATTTATTTAACTACTAAAGATTTAGGGGTGTATTCTATAGCCTTGACGTTAACTGCTTTTGTGCCAACAATATTGTTATCTGTAAATGCGATATTTACACCTATTATTTCACAATTACATACTGAAAATAGAATGGTGGAGCTTAAAAAATACTATCAAGCCAGTTGTAAATACATTTATGTGTTGACATTTCCGCTTATTATATTTTTAATTGTTTATAATCAACCTATTCTTAGTGTGTTTGGTGAAGAATTTAAATTAGGAGGTCAAGTGTTAATATTATTGTTGATTGCACAAGTTATAAATATTAGTACAGGCTCCGTTGGTATGATGCTTAATATGACAGGTTTAGAACGTGTGAGTCGTAATAATTCTATAATTGTAGCTGTTTTAAGTATGACAGGGTATTTACTGTTAATTCCCAAATATGGCCTAATTGGTATAGGGATAGTGAAATTATTAGCATTGTCAGTACAAGGTATTTATGCTGTATCTATGTTATATACAAATCAACAAATTCAACCTTTCAGTTTATCTTATTTGAAAATGATAGTTGTGTATTTTGTTATTGCATTAGCCTACTACTATTTTGGATTTGGTTTTCTTGATAATTTACGACAACCGTTATGGCTATTTGTTGCTTTATGCACTACGTATCTTATTTTTACAAGTCTATTTTTGGTATTTAATACTCAAGAGGATAAACAGTTTATAAAATCATTGATTAATAGAAAGGGAAAAAACAGCTAAACCTCACTAATGAAAAGGATATATAGAGCATTAGTTCCAGTACGTTTTAGAGAAAAGGTAAAGGAATACCAAGAATATCAAGAGTATCAGAAGTTGAGACGTGAAGAAGGTCATGTCTACCAATGTTTTGATGCTACTAAGAGTGTGTTTGTACATATCCCAAAAGCAGGTGGTATTTCTATTATAAAAAGTTTATATGGAGATCAAGCAGGTGGTTTTGGCCATCCAAGTTATATGCGCTTTTTAAAATTATTTGGAAAAAAACGATTTAATGCCTATTATAAATTTACGTTTGTGAGAAATCCTTGGGATCGATTACATTCGGCTTATGGGTTTTTGAAAAAGGGAGGAATGAACCCTCAAGACAAACAGTTTTCAGACGAAGTGATGTCTCAAGTTAATACCTTTGAAGATTTCGTCATGAGGTGGTTAACTCCTGAGCGCGTTAGTGAATGGGTTCATTTTATACCGCAGTATAAATATATTACCAATGCAAAAGGAGAAATTGTTGTCGATTTTGTGGGTCGATTTGAGAATTTTGAAACTGATTTTGAATCTATAAGTAAACATATAGGTGTGAATCAATCTTTAATTCATTTGAATAAAACTAAAGATAAAAAGGTGTTTGATTATCGAGAAGTATACACTATAGCAATGAAAGAAAGAGTGACAGAATTGTACAAAGAAGATATAAAATTTTTCGAATATAATTTTTAAGATTATGAGTTTAAGAAGTGCTATTTCAGGTAAATTAAGAAAGCTTCACTATTTATTATCAACAAAAAAAGTACTTGTTTTAGGAGACTCTCATGTTGTTGTATTTGGTGATAGACAATTTTTAATAAGTAACCCAATGACACATTTTGAAGTTTGTTCAGTTGGAGGAGCTACAGTTTCTGGATTAGAGAATCCTAACTCAAAAACTCAAGCATATCAGATATTTCGAGAAACTGTATCTAAAAAGACTTATGATGAAATTATAATAATGATGGGTGAAGTAGATACAGGATTTGTCGTCTGGTACAGATCTAAAAAATATGGAGAAGATATAGATGTTATGTTAAAAACTGCAATAAGTAATTATCAAAGTTTAATTTTAGAAATGTCAAGTTATGCTAAGGTTAAAATTATTAGTACACCATTACCAACTCTTGATGATGATTCTGCCGGAGAAGTTGCGATGGCAAGAAAAGAAATTGAAGTCTCACAATTAGACAGAACAAAACTTACAGTAGAATTTAATAGAAGAATAGATGCTTATTGTAAATCAGAAGGCATAGTGAGTGTGAATTTAGATCAACACAGTCTGGGAAAGGATGGCTTAGTTCTTAATAAATTAAAAAATGCTAATCCACTAGATCATCATTACGACAGTAAAGCACATGCCAAACTAATAGTTGATCAACTAAAAAAATAGGATAGGAATCAATGAATTAAAGCAAACGATAAAAATGAACATAGTTATCGTATTGAAATGAAAATATAAGTTGAGGCTTTATATAATAAAGATATAGTTTTGTTCGATTATAAATATTTAAAAATATAGTTTTATAATAATTTAAAAGGTAAATAAAAAATGAAGGCATCTCCACTTTTAATTGTAGGAACTAGTCGATCCGGTTCTACATTATTGTCAAGGATAGTTAACAACCATCCTAAATTGTCAATAATGCCTGAGTCTTGGGTGTTTTCTTGTATTCAACTACTTAACCTTAAGGACTATCCTAAAAATTTCGAATACAAATATTTAGGGAAACAATTATATAATAGTTTAAAGGATTATGATGACAATGCAAAAACTGTAGTAAAAAAATATTTCGATGCAAATGAGGATTTGAGAGGAAAAGAGTTATCTCAAGTTGTAATGGAAATAGGACATTCTTATGCGAAAAGTAATAATAAAGAATTTTGGGGAGAAAAAACACCTGCTCATGCTTTGAGACTCAAACGAATTTATGATTTATTTCCAGAGGCAACAATTGTTTGGATTATTAGAGATCCTAGAGATGTTATTGTATCTTATATTAAACGATGGAATAATAATGATTTTGCAGATGAAAAATTCATATTAAATACTGCTGTTTTGCTTAAATACTATTATTATAAGCTAATTGAAGAAAATCCTTATGAAAATACTATTAAAATTAGATACGAGCAATTAACAAAAGATCCAAATAAGCAAATGGGAGATTTGTTTTCAAAGTTAGGACTCGAATTTGAAAGCGAATACTTGAATACAAAGAATTTTATTATCAATAATGATGAAGCAGCTGAAGCTCATAAAAATTTAAATAGAAAAGTCAATACAGATTCAGTAGGATCTTATAAAAAGATACCAAATGGAATTTTACAGAAAGTTGAGTTGTTGCTTAAGTCTGAAATGCAATATTTAGAGTATAAAATTGATAACGATGTTAATTTACTTAATATTAGCGAGTTGAGTTCTTGTTTGAGAAATTTTGAAGATTTAAAATCAGCTAAGACCTTTAAAAAAAATAGAATGAAAGGTGTGTTAAGAATGTATTATAACCATTTAAATCCTTTTAAATAGATTTTTATTTACCGATATGCTTAACTCGAAACAACTAAATTATTTAGTCATAACGCCCTTTTTTCCTTCAAAAGATAATTTTAGAGGTCCATATGTGTTAGATCAAGTTAAGGCAATTGAGGCCGTAAGTGATTATCAGGTAACGGTTTTAAAACCAAAGTCTTTGTTTTCTAAGCAAAAAGATTATGAGTTTGAGGGTGTAAAAGTTTATTATTTCAAGAGAGTGGTATTGCCTTCAAATATATTGTCTGGCCTGTTTAATGGGTTGAGTAAATTATTTTTTCTTAAAAAATTAAAAAGTATAAGTCTAGATTGTGACAATATTACTGTAGCTCATACGCATGTAACTGAAAATGGTTTTTATGCAAATATATTAAAAACCAAAAACCCTAAAATTAAAACGGTGTTACAACATCATGGTTTTGATGTATTGAGTTTAGAAAATGGCGTTTTACGTAATCTGTCGTGGCATAGAAATTGGGTAAGAAATTATGGCGTTTCTATTTGTAATCAAATAGACTTGCATCTTGGCGTTAGTGAAAAAACCTTGAGTTGTGTGCGAGCGTTTTCAGAAATTAAAATGAGATCACAATATGTGTTGTATAATGGCGTAGATCCTAATAAATTTTATCCCATAGACGGTCTAAAAGATAACACTATTTTTAAAATAGGTTGTATTGCTAATTTTTGGCCTTTAAAAGATCAAATGACATTAATTAAAGCGGCTCAGGAACTCATTCAACAAGGAATCGCAAATTTGTATGTTGCTTTTATTGGCAGTGGAGCGCTCTTGAATGATTGTAAGGCTTATGTGGTTAAACATCAATTAGAATCGCATATCACATTTCAGAAAGAAATGACACATCAAGAATTAAATACATTTTATAATACTTTAGATTTGTATGTAATGCCATCTTACTATGAGGCTTTTGGTTGTGTGTATACTGAGGCTTACGCTTGTGGTGTGCCTTTTATTGCCGTAGAAGGACAAGGCATTGCAGAACTTATTCTTGAAACTGACAAAGATAAATGGTTAATTAAGGGAAAAAATGTACACGATTTAGTAACTTGTATTAAAGGATACTATCAAAACAGAACACCTCAAAAACTTAAGAGGTCTATCGATATAAAGTCACTTGTGAAAGATTATATAAAAGTATTGCAAAGTGTATAAAAAAATAGGTCTCATATTAGCAATTCTAGCAGTAAATAATATTATTACTGTAACACCTGGTCTACCAATGGCTGTTTATTATGCGATTTTTGGAGCCGCTTTTGTGGGTGTTGTAGTATCGAAACAACCAAGATTTGATGGTATCATGAGCTTCTTTATTCTTGCTATTATTTTTAGTCTTATTGGTAATACAATACCTTCATACTTTCAAGCAAATGAGCGCTTTGTTTCCTTTTTACTAGTGTTTTGTATGTTAAGTCCATGGTTTTTTAGTGACTCACTAGCTGAGGTTAGAACATATGTGTTTAAATATACAAACCTATTATTATTTACTGTTTTAATATTATCTTTTTTAGGTAATGTTACAAGTGCATTTCCTGGGTTTGGTCGATCAGATATGTTTCAAGGGTTAACATCACACTCTATGTTAATAGGTCCAATAACTAGTCTGATGATGTTGATAATTATTTGGAAAGCAACTCAAAAAAAAATAGATAGAAAATTATTGATTGTTTGTATTTTAATGGTTTTAGTTTGCCTTTATTGTTTATTACTTGCTGGTTCGAGAGGTTCTCTTATAGGTGGAATATTGTCTTCGTTTATTCTGTTTTTACTTGTGTTTAGAAAGAATTTTAGTAAAATAATCAAGCTTGTTGCGTTTGTTATTATTTTAGTTGGAGCAACAGTGCCATATTGGAGTGTTTATACTGCAAACATTGATAAAAAAAATGAATATGCTGAAGAACAAGGTGATGATTTTGCTTCTCGTAGTGAATTATGGGGTTATCGTTATGAAGAATTTGAACAATCTCCAGTGATTGGTATCGGGTTTGCATCTGCTAATAAAGGTGAGATAAATGAAATTAATGGAAGAATTGAACCAGGTACAAGTTGGGGCGTTTTATTTGCTCAGTTAGGTATTTTGGGTGCTATTCCATTAATTGTTTTATTCTTATCTTACTTTAGAAAATTATATCGTACCGAAGATGCATATCATAAAGGTAAATTGTTATTTGCAATGTTATTTTTTTTTACCATCCACATGGTAGTAGAAGGTTATATTTTAGGATCTGGTAGCTTTATGTTTTTTTATGTTTGGTTACTGCTCGGTGTAATTAATAATAGAATTAGAGGTAAAGACATAATTATTTATTAACTATGAGAATTGTTTTTTGGGAAAATATTGTAAGTCAGCATAAATTGCCATATTGGAATGCTTTAGCAGCTTCTAATGAGGTGACTAAATTCGTGTTGATTGTTGAAGAATTACTCTATAAGAAACTCGAAAAACAAGGATGGGAAAATAATGTCAATGAAACAGCTAAGTTTGAATTACATGTCAATCCTTCCGAAGAAAAAATAGCAAGACTACTGCAAGAAGATATGCCAAATAGTTATCACGTATTTTCTGGGATTAAAGCAATTCATTTGGTATATAATGCATTTCAGCAAAGTTTAAAATATCCGCTTCATAAATTGCTATTAACAGAAACCGTTAATTTAAATGGCTCTAGAGCAATTACGCGTCGATTGTTTTCATTTTTAATTGAAAGACGCTACCAAAAACACTATGATATTGTGCTTGGATCAGGAAGCAGTACTAAAAATTGGTATTTAGAATGTGGTGTAAAGCCAGAGAATTTTTATTCATTTTTATATAGTATTGAAGATCTTGAGGTCGTAAACTCTAATCCTATAGATATTCATCAATTAAAATTCTTATTTATTGGGCAACTCATAGAACGAAAAGGTTTAGATATTTTACTAAAATCTTTGTCAAATGTTAAGAATACAAATTGGACTTTAGATGTATTTGGAGAAGGTGAAGATGAGTCAGCTATTGCTACTTTGGTTAAAGATCTCCAACTTAAAGATAAAGTCACCCTTAATGGTGTTGTAAGTAATAAAGAGTTAAGAAACCTTGTAGGACAACATCATGTGCTCATTTTACCAAGTCGTTTTGATGGTTGGGGAGCAGTAGTTAATGAAGCCCTCGCTTCTGGTTTAAAAGTAATTTGTAGTAATAAATGTGGTGCATCTATTTTAATTATAAATGATAAAATAGGTCATGTATTTAATATCAATAATCAAGATGAGCTAACTCAAATGTTAGAGCAAACTATAACTAAAAAAGATAATATTGACAGAGACTATATTCTTGAGTTTAGTAATCGTTTAAAAGGAGAAAAAGTAGCGCAATATTTAATTGATATTATCAATTTCCATTATAAAAACAAAGGAGAAAGACCATTGCCTCCTTGGGAGAAATTTCAATTAGAAAAGAAAAATAGTGTGAATATTCAAAATTCAATTAATTAAGAGATGCTACACAAAATTAAAGAGCTTGCTTTTGTTTTAAGCGGAAAATTAAACGCTAACACCAAGAGTAAAATTGTGTTTTACCATGATGTGCATTCTCCAGAGAAACGCTATACAGATATGTCTACTTCGATGGACATATTTATACAACACATCGAGATCTTAAAAGCCGAAGGTTATACACCTGTAGCTAAAATTAAGAATAAGACTAATCAAATACAGATAAATTTTGACGACGGTTTTAAAGGCATTTATGATAATAAAGATTATTTTGTAAAGCACAATTTGCGACCAACCATATTCTTAGCCATTAGTTTAATTGGACAAGAGGGTTATATGAATGCTTCGGAAATATTAGAACTCCAAGATTTGGGCTTTATATTTGAGTCTCACGCCTATGCACACGAAAATTTAACGTCCTTTAATGATGAGGATTTAAATTATGAGTTAAAAGCTTCTAAAGCCTATTTAGAAGACTTACTCAAAAAAGAAGTTAATGAACTCTGTTTTCCAATTGGTTATTTTTCAGATCGTGTTTTAAATTGTTGTAAAGATGCTGGTTACAAAATATTATATAGCTCACTTCCTGGGAATTATCATAACAAGCGTACCGATGGATTGGTTTATAGAAATTTGGTGCAATTTTCATCACCTTCAGAGTTTAAAGCTATTGTTAATGGTGCTATGAGTCCGTTTTTTGGATGGTATAAACGAAAACAATATGTTAACCCAGATGAAAATAGGTAGATAATTGTGAAACGTTATACTTTAAAATTAGAGAATTAATGAAGGTACTTCAAGTCATATCAGGAATGGGATTAAAGTCTGGAGGTCCAACAACCTGTACTTATAATTTATTAAAAGGATTACAAGAGAATCATGTGGATGCAGATTTGTTAACCTTTGATGCCCAAGCTAATGATGAGATTATTAGTAGAGAACCGTTTATGAAGATTCTCACACCTCCAAAACATCCAAGATATGGATATTCTAAAGAGTTGAAAACGTGGCTAGAAACGCACTCAGATTATGATTTATATCACACAAACGCATTATGGCAATATGCTTCGCATGCAGCAGCTTTAAAAGCACAAAAGGATAAAAAGCCCTACGTTATATCTGCACACGGCATGTTATATCCAGAAGGATTAAAAAAATCTAAATGGTTTAAAAAATTGGCATTAGGCCTATTTCAGAAAAAAGATTTATTAAAAGCCACAGCATTTCATGCTACAAGTCATAAAGAAATGACCTATTTAAGAGCATTTGGATTAACGCAGCCTGTAGCTGTAATTCCAAACGCAATAGATGTAAATGCATTTAGTAAAACGACCAAAGCATCACATTCTAGTACTCGTAAAATTGGGTTTTTAGGTCGATTAGCTCCCATAAAAAATTTAGAAGTATTAATAGAGGCTTGGGCTGCATCTAAAGCAATGACACAAGATGCAGAATTAGTTATTATTGGTGATGGTGATCAGGTTTATGTCGATCAACTTAAAACCTTAATTAAAACTCATAATTTAGAAAATATTACGTTTACTGGGTTTTTGTCAGGTCAAGCTCAAGAAGATATCATGCAGAAACTAAGTTATCTTGTATTACCTAGTAAAAGTGAAAACTTTGGGATGGTTGTGCCAGAGGCTTTAGCACGAGAAATTCCAGTAATTGCATCAAAAGGAACACCTTGGGAAGAGTTGAATACAAAACAGTGTGGTTGGTGGATTGATAGTGATTTATCTAGTCTAAGTACTGCAATTCATGAGGCTTTAAGTTTAGATGAAATCAAACGTTTAGAAATGGGGGAAAATGGAAGACATCTAGTAGAAAGTAAATATTCTAAAGAAGCCGTTAGTGAAATGATGACGATTTTTTATGAATGGATTCTTTCTGATACCAAAGAATTACCGTCCTTTGTAACTTTAAACAACTAAGTAATGAGTGAATTAAAAGTAGACCTCTCTAAATTTGAGAATTGGTTAAGTAGAAAAAATAAATTGGGTAGAGCTGCATGGATTTTGGTTAATCTTATTCTTTTTAAGCCTTTTTTTTTAAGTCTGTTTAACCCTTGGCGTTTATTTTTATTGCGTTGCTTTGGAGCTAAATTACATCCTAAAGCACATGTATATTCATCAGTTACTGTTTGGGCACCTTGGAATTTAGAAATGGCTGAATATTCTGCTTTAGCGGCAGGCGTTAATGTTTATAACACTGGAAAAATTAAAATTGGAGCTCATACTACAATTTCTCAAGGCGCTTATTTGTGTCCAGGTTCTCATGATTTTAACGATCCTAAATTTCCCATGATTTGTGCAGATCTTATTATAGAAGATCAAGTTTGGATTGCAACCGAAGCCTTTGTTGGAGGTATGGGAACAACCATTAAACAAGGTGCTGTTGTAGGAGCAAGAGCTTGCGTGTTTAAGGATGTTGAGCCATGGACTATTGTAGGTGGTAATCCAGCTAAATATATAAAAGACAGGATTATAAATGATTAGTGCAGTTATCTTAACATACAACGAAGAAAATATTCTAGAAAAATGCTTAGAAGCTCTCAATTTTGTAGATACTATTATCGTCTTTGATTCTTATAGTACAGATAAAACCTTAGACATTGCTCAGTCTTTTAATGCAACTATCATACAGCGAAAATTTGATAATTATGCTAGTCAGCGTAATGCTGCCTTAGCCACAGTTTCAAAAACCTGTGATTGGATTTTGATGGTAGATGCAGATGAAATTGTAACGTCTAATTTAAAAGCTGAAATTTTAAAAACCGTTTCAATTGATAATAAAAACACCATGTATCGCGTGAGACGTAAAGATATGTTTCAGGATAAATGGATCAAACAGAGTAGTGGCTATCCAACTTGGTTTCCTCGATTGTTTAAAAATGGTTGTGTCACTGTAGCCAGAGAAATTAATGAAGAATATATTACAACTGGTAGTGAAGGTTTGCTCCACGAGCATTTAATTCATTATCCATTTAATAAAGGATTGACATGGTGGTTTGATAAACACAATCGTTACTCTGAAATGGAAGCTCAAAAAATGATTGGAGAAATTAAAGAACCGCTGCATATTAAAAATTTATTTTCTAAAGACCCAACATTAAAACGAAAGGCACAAAAACGATTAAGTTATAGATTGCCTTTTAGACCAACCATAGTGTTTATTGCCTTCTATGTTTTAAGAGGCGGATTTCTAAACGGAAAAGCGGGTTATACGTTTTGTAAACTAAGGAAAACGTATGAATGGATGATTGATACAAAGTTTAAGGAGTTAAAACGATTACAAAACAAATGAAAGTATCTATAATTACTGCAACTTATAATAGTGAAAAAACGTTAGAGTTTTGTATGAACTCTGTGTTAAACCAAACGTATACAGATATAGAGTATATTGTTGTAGACGGGAATTCTAGTGATAAATCGGTTGATCTTATTACATCAAAAGCTAAAGAGTTTCCTAACATTAAATGGACATCAGAACAAGATAAAGGGATTTATGATGCCTTAAATAAGGGCATTGAAAAAGCGACAGGTGATATTGTGGGCTTTGTGCATTCAGATGATTTTCTAGCAGATGATGAATGTATTTCACAAATTGTAGACGCATTTATGGTTAACAATGTTGACGGTGTCTACGGAAATTTGCATTATGTGTCTTTTGAGAACCCAGAAGTAGTAATTAGAAATTGGACGAGTCAAACGTTTCATTCAAAACTTTTAAAACGTGGATGGATGCCTGCGCACCCTACTTTATTTTTGAAACGTAAAGTTTATGAAACTCAAGGCGGCTTTAATTTAGCTTATAAAATAGCAGCAGATTATGATTTTATACTTAGAATTTTTAATAGTTCTAAATATACATTTCATTACTTACCAAAAACAATTGTAAAAATGAGAGTTGGAGGTGCTAGTAATAAAAGTCTTAAAAACTTAATTAGGAAAACAAAAGAAGATATGACTGCAGCAAAAACTAATAAATTATCTTTCCCTTTCGGAGTTATAGTGATGAAAAATTTATCAAAAATCCCACAATGGTTTAGCAAGTAAGTGTCTTTTATGTAAGATAAATCTTATTAATCATGTTGCTGTCTTTATGTTTCTGTTGTTACCTGTTTTTAGGTTTTTGCGGTTTTTCTACAATTAAATAACTAGTAAAATGTATATTTGCACGCTATCAAACTTGGTTGCCATTTAATAGAATTGAGGTTATAATTAAAATATGATTCAAGAATTACTCAAGCATTTTAATCCAATAGACTATTTAGAGCTCTGGCTTCTATTAGCTTTTTTGATCGCTTTTATAGTATCACTTACTAGTTTTCCTGCTATTTTTAATGTAGCAATTGCAAAGGAATTAATGGATGAGCCAGATCATAGAAGTGTCCATGATAGAAAAACTGCGACTCTTGGAGGTGTTGGTATTTTTATAAGTTTGGCTGTCGTCATTACCACAATAGGAGCCTTGTTAGATACCAAAATCTTATTGTTGGTATTGGGTAGTATGACCATCTTATTCTTTTTAGGTTTAAAAGATGACTTATTAATTCTGTCACCTCGAAAAAAGTTTATAGGTCAAATAATGGCCGCATCATTGTTAATATTATTCACAGATACACGAATTTTAGGTTTGTCAGGTGTTTTTGGGATTACCATTTTGCCGTATTGGCTATCTGTATTGTTTACATTGTTTGTATACGTTTTAATTATTAATGCTTATAATCTGATTGATGGTGTTGACGGATTGGCTGGTTGTCTTGCTGTAGCAGGTTTCGCATCGTTTGCATATTTATTTGTTAAAACGGGAGATGTGACGATGTCTACTCTAACCGTTGGTGGTATTGGTGCTATAATTCCTTTTCTACGTTTAAATTTTTCTAAGCGTAAAAAAATATTTATGGGAGATACAGGATCAATGATTGTTGGATTTTTGATTGCATTTTGTTCAGTACGCTTTATAAATACAACAGAACTAAACCCTAAGTCCATCTTTTTTGAATCTGCACCTGTACTAGCACTTGCTATTGCTTTTTTTCCGCTTTTAGATACTTTGAGAGTATTTATTATACGACCAGTATTATTGAATAAAAGCCCTTTTTCAGCAGACCAAAATCATATTCATCATAGATTTTTAAAATTAGGATTTTCTCACGCTCAAACTACCATTTATATTGTGATTTTAAACTTGTTATTAACTGCTTTTGTTTACCATATAGGGCATCTTGATACGATCTATCAATTTTTGTTGATGGTTTTGGTTGGTACGTTTTTATACTCTTCACTTTTTATATACAATTGGCTAGTAATGAAAAAATGGATACCAGAATCCTCAAAGAATAAGCAAGTTTAACTAATTATTTGCTAACTTTTGCAAATCCTTTATTAGAACCTATATTTGCACTTGTATAAAATTTTTATAGTAATGAAGTATATAGTTGGTCTTAGTGTAATTATGATGCTTTTTAGTTCTTGTGCATCTAAAAAAGAAGTCTTGTATTTACAAGATTTAGAAGACTTTAATAATTCGTCTATAGTTTTCTCTAGTCCTAAAATACAAGCTAACGATATTTTGAAGATTACAGTTGGTGCTTTAATAGAAGAGACGGCTAAACCTTATAATAAAACGGTTGCTACAGGTACTACTCTTGAATTGATGAAATTTGATGGTTATTTGGTGACCGAACATAATACTATAAATTTCCCAGAACTTGGGTCAATTTCTACAGAGAATAAAACAGTGTTTGAATTAGAAGAGACTATAAAGTCTATGTTAGAAAAAGGAGGCCATTTAAAAAAACCTACAGTAAACGTAAGATTACTAAATGCTAAGGTGACAATTCTAGGGGAAGTAAATGCTCCTGGTGTTTACGATTTTACGGAGTCTAGTGTTACTTTTCTACAAGCCTTAGGTTATGCAGGTGATTTAACTATAAATGGTAAACGAGAAGATGTAAAAATAATTCGAGAAGTAGATGGTAATAGATTGATTTCAACTGTAGATCTTACCTCTGCCGAATTTTTAAACAGTGACTTTTATCAAATTAAGCCAAATGATGTCATTGTGGTGAACCCTAACAGCCCAAAAGTGAAAAGTGCGGGATTTGTTGGAAATACAGCTACCGTTATTTCTGTTGTGTCAATTTTGCTTACTACAGTTGTCCTTATTACTAGATAAAATTATGAATCAAGATTCAAATACGATTATCCCAAAAAGGAATGACCAAGGCGAAACTATTAAATTCGAAATTAGAAAGTATTTTCGGTATTGGTATTGGTTTGCATTAGGTGTTTTATTAGCATTAATTGGAGCCTATCTTTATCTAAGATATACACCAAAGATTTATTCGTCATCAGCTAAAATTAAAATTCTAAACAAAACGAAAGGCTTAGAATTACCATCGTCTGCTTTTATATTCAATAGGTCTAATATTAATTTAGATAATGAGATTGAAATTATAAAGTCATATCGTATTATTGAAGAGGTTGTCAAATCTCTAGACCTTACAGTAGAATATTACGAGGAAGGAAATGTATTAACGACACAAATAGATCGATTTCCTTTTAAACTTGTAAAAACTATTGCTAATGACAGTATTACAAATTTTTCTAGCTATAGGATTTTTATAGAGAACAATGGGTTTAAAGTATTCAAAGGGCAATCTGAAAAAAGTGTTTTTATACCTGAGTATAACTCATATAACGTAAATCATAATCTCCCATTTGAGATTAAATTTGAAAATAAAACGAATCTATCATCTTCTTTTGGAAAAACTTATATACTTAAGTTGATGCCTGTTTCTAGCGCGACGAGAAAATTAAAAGGGATGGTTAATGTTGGAAAACTAGGTAAAGATAGTGACCTACTAACATTGAGTTATTCTAGTCAAAGTAAGGCTTTAGCTAGCCATATTGTAAACAATGTAGTTGAAGTTTTCAATCAAGATGGTGTGTCAGATAGAAAACAAGTGTCTGAGAGAACTATAGATTTTATAGATGAGCGTTTTAAGTTTTTGGCTAAAGAATTAGATTCTATAGAAGTTGATATTAAAGATTTTAAAACGACTAATAATTTTATAGATATAGAATCTGATGCAGCTTCAGGAATTGGGGAAAAAATCATTTCTGAAAATCAAGTGTTTGATATAGAAAACCAATTGACCTTAACCTCAATGCTTGATGAAACTATCAATGAAACAAATACTGAATCTGATTTATTACCACAAAATATTGGCTTAAACAATTCTAACGTCAATACATTAATTAGTCAATTTAATGATCTTGTCGCTGAGCGCGACAAATTTGCAGTGAGTGCAGGTGATAATAATCCTACAGTGCAAATTCTAAATGAAAAGATATCTAGTGTTAAAGATAATATTAACTTATCAATGGATGCTTATCAATCGCAATTGAAAGCTACAAAATCCCAATTAGTAAGAAAAAATCAAAAATATGCGTATCAAGTATCAAGCTTGCCCCAAAAAGAAAAATTATTAAGATCACGTGAGCGTCAACAGGCAATAAAACAAACGTTGTATTTATTCTTATTACAAAAGCGAGAGGAATCTGCAATTAATTTAGCTATTACAGAACCTTCGATCAAGGTGGTAGAATATGCCTTAACAAGTGGTGCACCTATTTCACCAAATTCTAAGAATATCTATTTATTTGCTTTAGTAGCAGGTTTATTTTTACCATTTGGAGCCATTTATACTAGTAATCTTTTAGATACAAAAATAAAAGGAAAAGATGATGTCACGATTAGAGTGGGTAACATCCCAATTCTAGCAGAACTACCTAAGATTAAGAAGGATAAAAATCTAGTTTTTGATAATCCTACCGATCGCTCAGTGCAATCTGAAGCATTTAGAATATTAAGCGCAAATGTAAATTATATTATACCATCTGGTAAAGATGATTTAGGTAAGGTAATCTATTGTACATCTACTATTAAAGGTGAAGGGAAAACCTATGTTGGAATCAATTTGTCATTAGCATTATCAAGTATCAATAAAAAAGTGTTGCTTATTGGTGCAGATTTAAGAAACCCTCAGATACATACTTATATTTCTAGAGATAAAAACCTTGAAGGATTATCTAATTATCTACATGATGAATCTATAGATTGGAAACAACTTGTAATCAAAGGTTTTGATAAGCATGTGAATCATGAAATCCTATTATCAGGAGATATACCTCCAAATCCAACTCAACTACTTACCAATGGTAGATTTGAGAAATTATTAAATGAAGCTAAAAACCATTATGATTATATTATAATTGATACAGCTCCAACTATTCTGGTAACAGATACGCTCTTGATTTCTAAGCATGCTGATGCAACTATCTATTTGTTAAGAGCAGAGCATACTGAGAAAAATTTATTAGAGTTCTCTAAGAATCTATCTGATACTGGTAAGATACAGAATATGGCATATGTTATAAATGGAGTAGGAGCTAGCAGATCTTATGGGTACTCATATAACTATGGCTATGGCTATGGTTATGGGAGTTCTGATAAATAATAGTCTAATTTAACTGTTAGCGAGATCTTTTAAACGCTTAATGGTGTCTGTTTGGTTGTCACTTTTAAAAACGTGGCTACCTGCTACAAATACATCAGCACCTGCCTCTACAAGTTGTTTAATGTTTTTATCTGTGACGCCTCCATCAATTTCTATTTTAGTATTTAAACCTTGTTCATCAATCATTGCGCGTAACTTTTTTACACGATTGTAAGTGATGTCTTCAAATTTTTGTCCGCCAAAACCAGGATTGATTGACATTAATAGTATCATGTAGCACTCTGGTAATATGTCTTCTAAAACAGAAACTGGAGTGGTTAAATTAAGCACAATACCAGCTTTACAACCAGCATCTTTAATTTGTCTCAAGGTTCTATGTAGATGCACTGTTGATTCATGGTGTACTGTAATTATATCGGCTCCAACTTTTGCAAAATCTTCGATATAACGTTCAGGCTTTTCAATCATTAAATGAACATCTAATGGTTTAGTAGCATGCTTTTTCATGGCTGCAATAACTGGCATGCCATAGGAGATGTTTGGTACGAAGTGTCCATCCATAACATCAATATGAAACCAGTCTGCATCACTGTTATTTACCATTTCTACATCACGTTGAAGATTGCCAAAATCGGCAGCTAACATTGAAGGTGCAATTAATTTTTGAGCCATTGTATAAAAGTTACTATGATTAAGTTTCAAAGATACTCAAAAAATAAAGTTTCTTCTAGTAGATTACTAATAGTTGATATATTGTAGTTGGCGAATTTCCGAAGAAAAAATACAAACTATTATAAAATGAGTGAACCCAGAGTAATCAGCTCTGGGTTCTTTCATCAATCAAAAAACGAACAGTTATGTTTTGTAACTGTTGTTGTCGTTATTTAGTCGTAATTTCAATCAAAAATTACATACCAAATATATGGATTTAAATTAAATTCTACTAGTAATACTCGGTAACTGAGTTTATAGATATTAACCTAAATAAGTTTTTAATATTTTACTACGAGATGTATGTTTTAATCTACGAATCGCTTTTTCTTTTATTTGTCTAACACGCTCACGAGTTAATTCAAATGTTTCACCTATTTCTTCTAACGTCATAGGGTGTTGATTGCCAAGGCCAAAGTATAATCTAATCACATCGGCTTCTCGAGGTGTTAATGTTTCTAAAGCACGTTCGATTTCTGTACGTAAAGATTCGTGTAGTAGTTCTCTATCAGGATTTGGAGATTCACCACTACGTAATACATCATAAAGGTTGGAGTCTTCTCCTTGTACTAAAGGTGCATCCATTGAGACGTGACGACCAGAATTTTTTAATGACTCCTTAACATCGTTGATAGTCATGTCTAATTCTTTGGCAATCTCTTCTGGACTAGGCGGACGCTCATGACTTTGCTCTAAAAAAGCAAACGTCTTATTAATTTTATTAATAGCTCCAATTTTATTTAATGGCAATCTTACAATACGAGATTGTTCTGCTAAGGCTTGAAGTATGGACTGTCGAATCCACCATACAGCATATGAAATGAATTTAAACCCTCGAGTTTCATCAAAGCGCTGTGCTGCTTTAATTAAACCTAAGTTTCCTTCATTAATTAAATCTGGTAATGTTAAACCTTGATTTTGATATTGTTTTGCAACAGAAACTACGAAACGCAAATTTGCTTTAGTTAATTTTTCTAATGCTATTTGATCTCCTGCTTTAATGCGTTGTGCTAATTCAACTTCTTCATCTGCAGTAATTAAATCAACCTTACCAATTTCTTGTAAATATTTATCTAAAGACGCGGTTTCTCTGTTAGTAACCTGCTTTGTAATCTTAAGTTGTCTCATTTGATTATGTGCTTTTAAATTTGGGTAACCCTAATGTTGTATATAGTTATACGTAACAAGTACATAAAATGTTACAAAAAAAATAAAATAAATTAAATTTTGATTAGTTTCTTGTTATTGAGGTTGATGTCGTCTAGCATTTCGGCTGTGAATTTATAATGTCCTCTTGTAGTGATTAATCTGAAATGTGATGACTTTAAAGCTGTTAACGTGTTAAGGAAAAGCCATTTAGATTTAAGTAGTTTTGGAGCTGCGCTCTTTAAACTGATATCAAAATAGTGTTTTTTGCCTTCCTTTGTAGCTACAATATCTGGTGTTATTGATATGTCACTTCCTTTTTTTGAATAGGATTTTGGTGTTTCATAGCCTTCACTATCAACCTTGATATTTTCAAAACCGTGTTGCTCCAAATAGGTTACCGAATCTTCTAAAATGTCCTTATATTTTTCTTTGTCTGCATGTATCATAGCTATTAGTATACTTAAAAAGATTGAGATTTGCAAATAAATAACTGCCAATTAATTAGTTGTAGTGAACTCTTAAATCATGTTAGTTCATTTTAACGGGTAAATAGTATTATTGTTTTATGTTAATTCTCGAGTTAACCAACCACGTCTGCTTGCCGTTGCTATAGCATAAGGCGTAATCCAAAATAAACCAAATGTATAGAGAATGCTATATGAGTAGGCCCAAATAGATTCTGAAATTTTATAACGATTAGAATAAAAAATTACAGAAAAACTAGACAGAACCAAAATGCTCATCAATGTAGCTCCTAGAAATAACAACGGATGTGTGGCTACAAAAACTAACATGATAATCAAAAAAGGATAGCTCAATATCATTTCTAAAAACTGACTCACAAATAATAATCTTGCTCCAGATTTTTTACCCTCTCTAAAATTAGTAAAAACATATTTTGCCATAGATAAGTTTTCACGAACATTACTACGTCCCCATCTTATAAACATTTTATAAAGTCCTGTGTACTCTTCTGGAACGTTGGTATAAGCCACTGCATTTTTTTGAAAAAGTACATGCTTTCCTTGTTTTAAAATCATATTAGTCATGGCGCGATCTTCTCCGATATCTGAAGGTTTACCCATAAAAGTTTGGTTAATCCATTCAGGTAAGCAATTATGAACAGCTGTACTACGATAAGCAGCTAGAGCTCCAGGTGTACATAAAACTGTATTTAAACTACTCTCGGCAGAGCGTACAAATTCAAAACTTAAAACAAAACTTACGTCTAGCATTTTAGGAAGCATGGCTTTTTTATTATTTAAAACACGAATATTACCAGCAACAGCGCCACAATCTTCATTGTTTACAAACGGACTTACCAAATGCTTCAACGTGTCTTTATTAACAATTGAATCACTATCTACGGTAACAAAAATATCACCTATACCTAAATTAAATCCTCTATAAAGCGCATGGCGTTTACCTTGGTTTTCTGGTTGTTGTAAAATGGTTAAACGATCACCTAATTTCTTTTTGGCATCTTGCATCCAAATCCAAGTATCATCTTTACTGCCATCATCTATAGATAATAATTCTAATTTGTGTTGTGGATAATCACTAGCTGCCAAACTCATTAGTGTATCCCATACTTGTTTACCTTCATTATAGGCAGGAACTATAACTGTAACCGTTGGTAGTTCATCATTAGAAACTGGAGCTATTGGTTTATATCTAAAATATTTATAAAGCATGAAGAGAAATAAAGCGCCTTTAAATACCACTAAGGCAGTTGTAATGGTTATAAATACAGTTCCCCAAAACGAAGTTAAACGCTCAGTATTGATAATATCAAGATCACCACTAAATACGCTAAAAAAATAAATTCCAATAGCCATTAGTAGAAAAGAACTAAAGAGGACCGTTAAATTTCGTCGTGTTTCGGGATCATTGATGTCAACATTGAAATGGTTGAAAAATGATTTTATTTGATTTAAGAGTTTGCTGTTTTTATTGTCAGTTGTTGATTTTACTGTGACAAGAGTAGAGTTTTTAGTTTTCATGAAGTGATCTAGATGTTTATGGTTGTGTTTCTAGATTTACGCGAGGATTTGGCTTTTAGATTTTTTTTAGCATTTATTTATGATTAAAGAATGAAATTTAACATTTCCGAAGAAAAACAAAAAAAACCTCAAACAGACTTAATTCCGTTTGAGGTTTTGTATTTGAGTTAAAAGAAATTAATCTCCTTTTTTATCTTCTCTTGGTTTGCGGTCATCACGACGATTATCTCGTCCGCGATTATCTCTACCTTTATTGTCACGTCCACCAGATCTATTATTATCTCTTGGAGGTCTTTCTACAAAACCTTCTGGTTTTGGTAAAATAGCCTTGCGAGATACTTTTTCTTTACGCGTACGTTTGTCTATACCAAAGTATTTTACATCAAAAACGTCTCCCATATTAACAACATCGCTAACATTTTCAGTACGTTCCCAAGCTAATTCACTAACGTGTAATAAAACTTCGTTTCCTGGAGCTTCCATATATTCTACAACAGCACCAAAATCTAACATTTTAATAACTTTAACTTCGTATACGCTACCCACTTCAGGTTTAAATAAAATAGCATCAATTTTTGCCATAACAGCATCAATACCTTTTTTACCAACTCCTAAAATTTCTACAATACCTTCTTCAGTCACTGGATCTTCGTTGATAACGATAGTTGTCTCAGTTTCTTTTTGCATTTCTTGTATTACTTTTCCACCAGGACCAATTAACGCTCCAATAAATTCGTTAGGAACACGTCTTGTAATCATTGTTGGTGCATGGTCTTTTACATCTGCATTTGGTGTAGCAATTGTATCAGTCAATTTTTCTAAGATATGTAAACGACCGTCACGAGCTTGTTGTAGTGCGTTAACTAAAATCTCGTATGATAAACCTTTTACTTTAATATCCATTTGACAAGCTGTAATACCATCTGCAGTACCAGTTACTTTAAAATCCATATCACCAAGGTGATCTTCATCTCCTAAGATATCGGATAATACAGCATATTTTCCAGAATCGGCATCAGAGATTAATCCCATTGCAATACCAGAAACTGGTTTTGTCATTTGTACACCAGCATCCATCATTGCCATTGTACCAGCACAAACAGTTGCCATAGAAGACGAACCGTTAGATTCTAATACTTCAGATACAACACGTACTGTGTACGGACAATCATCTGGTACCATTCCTTTTAACGCACGTTGTGCTAAGTTACCGTGACCTACTTCTCTACGAGAGGTTCCACGAATTGGTCTAGCTTCACCTGTACAAAAAGGAGGGAAGTTATAATGTAAATAGAAACGCTCTTCACCTTCTTGAGATGGCATATCTATTTGGTTGGCATCTCTAGATGTACCTAACGTTACTGTTGCTAATGCTTGCGTTTCTCCACGTGTAAATACAGAAGAACCGTGTGTTGAAGGTAAGTAATCTACTTCACACCATATTGGTCTAATATCTGTAGTTTTACGACCATCTAAACGTAAACCTTCGTCTAATGTTAAATCTCTAATTGCTGCTTTTTCTGCTTTAGCATAATATTTAGAAACTAATCCACCGTAATCTTCTAATTCTTCTTCAGAAAATGTTGCTTTAACTTCTTCTTTAATATCACTAAAAGCTGCGCTTCTTTCATGTTTAGAAGATCCTGCCTTAGCAATAGCATATACTTTATCGTAAGCTAAATCATGAATTTTTTTCGCTAAATCGTCATCTTCGCGTTCTGGCTCATACTCACGAGTTTCTTTTTTACCAAATGCTTCTGCTAATTTTACTTGAGCAGCACATTGTACTTTAATATGCTCATGAGCAAACTTAATAGCGTCTGCCATTTCTTCTTCAGAAATTTCATCCATTTCACCTTCAACCATCATTACAGAATCAGCTGAAGCACCAATCATCATATCGATGTCAGACTCTTCTAATTGCGCAAATGTTGGGTTGATTACGAATTCTCCATTAATACGACCAACTCTCGCTTCTGAAATTGGACATTCAAAAGGGAAATCTGATAATTGAATAGCTGCGGAAGCGGCTAAACCTGCCATTGCATCTGGCATAACTTCAGGATCATGAGACATTAATTGTATCATTACCTGAGTTTCAGAATGGTAATCTTTTGGGAATAATGGACGTAAAACTCTATCCACTAAACGCATTGTTAATACTTCACCATCACTAGGTCTGGCTTCTCTTTTAAAGAAACCACCAGGATAACGTCCTGCTGCTGCAAATTTCTCTCTGTAATCTACTGTTAGTGGAAGGAAGTTGACGTCTTTTTGTTCATAATTGGAAACAGCTGTACATAATAACATACATTTTCCAGATTGCACAACAACGCTACCATGTGCTTGTTTTGCTAATTTTCCAGTTTCGATAGAAATCTCTCTACCGTCACCAAGGTCTATGACCTCTCTAAATACCTTTGGAATCATAAATTTTTTTAATTCTAAATTCTAACGCATTATTGCTCGTTAGAATATTGTTAAACAATGGTCGTTGTGTTGTTGTAGTTGTTGTGTGACATAAATGTCGTGACCAATGAAAAACTATTTGTCCTGAACTTTTTTTCGGGATCAAGCTTCTTATTTACGATTGTTATACTCTATCGTAAGAGTTATTTGTATAAAAAAAAGAGGCACGAAGCCTCTTTAATATTATTTTCTTAAATTCAATTCTTTAACTATTGCACGATATCTTAAAATATCTTTCTTAGTTAAGTAATCTAGTAAGCTTCTTCTTTTACCTACTAACTTTACTAATGAACGCTCAGTATTATAATCTTTACGATTGTTTTTTAAGTGCTCTGTTAAGTGGTTAATTCTGTAAGTAAATAATGCGATTTGACCTTCTGCAGTTCCAGTGTCTTGTGCATTTTTGCCATGTTTTTTAAAGATGGCTTCTTTTTCTTTTTGATCTAAATACATGCTAATATTGTTGTAAATGATTTTTATGTATACGAAAGCTCTTCTTTCGAGCGGCAAATATAGTTATTTTTATTTAATAGCTAATTGCTTTTTATAAAATTAAATAGTCGTCTATTAATTTAAATAGAATAGAAAATTATTATTTGTTTTCTTAATTCTCTATCCATTTTGCTATGGTTTGTAGTAAATGCTCTTTTATAATTGGTTTTGTTAAAAAATCGACACATCCTTTTTCATAGCACATCGTTTTTTCTTCTTCCATTGCATGTGCAGTTTGCATTATTATTTTAGCCTTTGGATTAGTTTTTAAAATTAAATCCATAGCCTCTATACCACTCATTTTTGGCATTCTAATGTCTAAAAGGACTAAATCTATATTTGGATTTTCTTTATATAAATGCACAGCAATCTTGCCATTGTTGGCAAATATGATTTGAGCTCCAGTCTTTTTTAGAATCACTCCTAATAACATTCTAATTAGCGTGTTGTCTTCTGCGATTAAAATGGTTTTGTCTTTAAGAAAATCATCATTTTGAACACGTGTTTTTACAGTATTTTCAATGGGAGCTGTTGCTGGTTTTATGGGGATTTTAAAGTTAAAGGTGGTTCCTTTATATCTTTTTGATTCTACTGAAATTTCTCCTCCTAAAAGTGTTATAATTGCTTGACAAATGGATAAGCCTAATCCAGTGCCTCCATATTTAGCGCTATCTTTGTAATTAACTTGTTTGAAACGTTCGAAAATTTCTTGTTGTTTGCTTTTTGCAATGCCAATACCTTCATCTTTTACAAAGAATGATAAGTAGTTTTCTTCCTTTTTTAAACCGAAGCTAATTGTTCCCTTATCAGAAAATTTTATAGCATTATTTATTAAGTTGGAGAGTACTTGCTCTAACCTTCTTGGATCTGTGTTTATAATTAAGTTTTTGAGATCTTTGGGTATAATCACCTCAAGTTTAAGGTGTTTTTTTTCTTTTTGAGCTTTAATTTGTTCAAAATTTAGAGCTACATTTTCTAACAACTCACTTATATTACAGTTTTTATACAATATTTTTAATTGGTCTGATTCTATTTTAGAAACGTCAATAATATCGTCTATTAAATTGAGTAGTTGTTTAGAGTTGTTGTCTATTATTTCGATGTATTGGAGCTTGTTTTTCTTGGTTAGATCGTCGCTTCTTAAAAGATCTGCAAAACCGAGTACGCTAGATATTGGAGTTCTAATTTCATGACTCATATTAGCTAAAAAGAAATTTTTATGTTTATTAGCTAGTACGGCATCTTCGGCTTGTTTTTTAGCAATAATCAAAGCTTTTTCGTTCTCTTTAATTTTGGTTATATCTTGGGCAGAGCCTCTTAGTTTTACTATTTCACCTTTTTCTTTTACAGCCTCACCTTTTGCCCACATCCAACCAATTTCACCATCGGTTCTAATCATTTTGAGTTCTAGTTCGTAAGGTTTCCCCTTGCTTTGTGCTAGATTTACGGCCTTCGATAAGTTTTCCCAACTTTCATTGGTAAATAAGTCTTTATGCAAGTTGTAATTAGGAGGGTCTTGGTTTAAATCTAATTTAAAGATTCGGAATAGTTCATCACTCCAAGTCAAGTTTCCTGTAAGAATATCCATGGTCCAACTCCCTACATGTGTTATACTTTGTATGCGGTCTAACTCATATTTACTAGTAATTAAAGCTTCTTCTTTTTTCTTTAACTCTGTGAAATCTGAGATTGTACCAGCAAATTCTCCTTTTTTAGGACAAAAAGTGTTAACAAGGAAATATTTGTTTAACGCTTCGACATAACCCTCTATAGTTTGGTTTTTTTCTAAAAAAGCTGTTTTAGCATATTTTTTAATCCATTGATTTGGATCGTCTTTTAATTGAGGAACTATTTCTGAAACTTTTTTACCAATAATTTCGTCTGTTTTTAATCCTAACATTTTAGCATAAGCTGGATTGACATCAATATATTCCCAGTCTATTGCATCTCCTTTACTGTTCGTTATTATTTTAGCATGAATAAAGCCTTCAGTTAAATTTTTGAACAATTTATGGTATTTATAATCGACTTCTTCTAATTCTAGTTCTACTTCTTTTATTTTGTTAATATTATTTATAGTAATAACCACACCGTCTAATACTTTGCTAGATGTTACAAAAGGGCTAATGCGTTGCAAGTAAAAGTTGCCCTGTTTATCTCGTATTTGACTCTCCGTAATATTTAGTTTTGTTATGGAGTGTTTTGCGTCTGAAATTAATTTAGCTGTTGTTTTTGTGTTAAAATTAGAGGTGAAATTAGATAGTTTTCTGCCAATATCTTCTTCTTGTAATTTAAATATCTGTTTAATTGCTGGTGTAAATTTTCTAATACGTAATTCTGCATCTAAAAATAAAGTAGCGATTTCGGTATTGTCTAAAAGGTTTATAACGTCGTTGCTTAAATTTGTTAACTCCTTGTTTTTTTCTTGCATTTCAGTGTTAACAGTATATAATTCTTCATTTACAGACTGTAACTCTTCATTAGTGCTTTGTAGTTCTTCATTAGTAGCCATTAACTCTTCGTTGGATGACTGTAATTCTTCATTAGTTGTCTCTAACTCTTCTATGGTATTTTGAAGTTCTAATTTTAAAGTTTTTATTTCATATTCTAAGTCTTCAATTTGTTCTATTGTAGCTTCGCTAGGAAGAGATGTAGATATATTTAGTTCTTCAAGGTTTTCTACTATTATGTCTTGACTAAATTCTATCAAATAACAATCGTCTAAATTTTTGCTTGATGTAGGTTTATGTATTTTAAGATTAAATGTATAAGATGTGCCCTCTGCGTTATTAATAATGTTATTAATAAGTACATCCTTTTTAGTTTTTTCTAGTTCTCTTATGCCTTTTTTTAATAGAAGAGCAATATCTTCATTCACTATTTTTAAAAGGTTGTTATGGAAAACACCTTCTTTATGGTGTAGTTTTTTTCCAACATTTCCTTTTATAAATAAAATATTAAAACTATGATCTATAAATATAGCGTCTGGACTAAAACGACTACTTAAGTATTTATTAAATGGATAATCTTCAGTATGTAAATAGTTTTTTTTGTTAATAGGATACAATATTGTTTTTGTTCTTGGAATAGAATTTATACTAGATAGTGAATGGGATTCTGGTATATATTTAGTTTTTACAATATTTTGAAAAATTTTCCATTTACTGTTAATAGTTTTAAAGTAAGGCTCTATTTCACCTAAAGATTCGCTATTACCAAGAAATAAATATCCAAAAATGTTTAACGAAAACTGAAAATTACGCATTACTTTTCTCTGTATTTTTTTGTCAAAGTATATGAGTAGGTTTCTGCAAGATGCTAAGTCTAAATTAATAAAAGGAGGCGATTTCAATAAATTGTGATTTGAAAAGACAATTTTTTCTCTTATCGTTTTTATTATTTGAAGTCTGTTTTCAGATTTTATAAAATAGGTTTCTAAAAATTCTTTATTAATTTCATTAATAATATTTATATTATAAATACCCATACTAGCTACTTCCAATGCATTTGTATCTATATCTGTAGCAAATATTTTAAATTCTATCCCTAATTTGTTTTTTGTAATATAGTCGTTAAATAGCATTGCTATGGTATATACCTCTTCTCCAGTTGAACAACCTGCAATCCAAATCCTAATAGTTTCTCCTATTTTTTTGGAATCGCAAATTTTTGGTATTACCTGTTTGTTTAGCTCAACAAAGGCTTCTTCATCTCTAAAAAATCGAGTAACACCTATTAAAAAATCATCTCTGAGTGCTTCTTTTTCTTTGTCGTTTTTTTTACAAACTCACTATAACTTTTAATGTTGTTAATGTTATTAATCCCCATACGTTTTTCCATTCTACGTATGATTGTATTTTTTTTGTATTCTCTAAAATCTACGCCACAATGTTTATAAATTTCAACAAGAATTCCTTTAAACTCAGTTTCTAGCTTTTGTGTGTTTAAATCTAAGGCATTTAGGATTTTTAATTCTATATTTTTAGAGGTTAAAATTTTGGCAATTTGTTGAGTGCTTTTTATATAGTCTACTGCATTAGTATTTATAGCTGCATTTGGCATTCCATCAAACTCGGCTTCTTCTGGGTTTTGAGCTATTGTAATACCTCCTTTTTCTTTTACGGTTGTGATACCTCTAGAACCATCTGATCCTGTTCCAGAAAGAATTATGGCTATGGACTTTTCTTTAAATTCTTCACCCAGTGTATGGAAAAAAATATCTATGGGTAAGTTGAGATTGTTTTTTGGACCTTTTTCTAATAGATAAATTTTAGAACCTTTAATATGTAAATTTTTATTTCTTTGATTTAAATAAATACAGTTTGGTTTAATAGGTAATTTGTCTTTTGCGGTATGAATGGTCATATTAGTGAACTTACTAAGTAGTTCAGGCATTAAACTTTTAAAGTCTGGAGATAAATGTTGTACAATAATAAACGACATACCTGTGTCATCGGGTATGTATCGAAATAAGTTTTGAAGCGCTTTTAGTCCTCCAGCAGAAGCACCGATACCAACAACATTAAATTCTTTAAGTTTTGAATTCATATATTCTGTATTTAAAGTTTATTAATCGTCACATTTATTTTTGTTTTAGGGTAAATCATTATTTGAAGTTGATTAAACCACAACATTTAGTGAGTTTATATGTTTAGATAACTTCAAAGACATATTGAATTTTTTGATAAAATGTGGATGTTTAAAACACATAAAAATACAATGGGTTAAATTGGAACGACGTTGTCATACATTGCAATGTCGTTTTAAGTGAAGTTACTTCTATTTTCAATTTGTTGTTATGAATGAGATTTGGGTTATTCAATGTTGCAACAGTAAATTCTTAGGGAGAATTTTATATCAAAACGAAAATAGTAATTTTATTTAGAAAAAACAATTATAAACCATTAATATACAGTGTGCTATATATTGTGGCGGTTTGTGGTGAGTTTTTGTTGTTGCTAATGATTAAAAATGAGGAACCAAAAAAAACCTCACCAAAATAAATGGTGAGGTTTTTTTTAGTTGTAAGTATAGAATGAATTTATGCTCTTAAGGGCTTATTCATTACTAGGTCTATATACTGGTTAACTCTGTTTTTTAAATCTCTTCTATGCGTTATAAAATCTAAAAACCCATGGTCTAGTAGAAATTCGGATGTTTGAAAACCTTCTGGTAATTCTTGTCCTGTAGTGTCTCTTACAATTCTAGGGCCAGCAAAACCAATAAGTGCTCCAGGCTCTGCAATATTAATATCGCCTAGCATTGCAAATGAGGCTGTTGTTCCTCCTGTTGTTGGATCTGTACATAACGAAATATACGGAATTCCTGCATCGGCTAATTGTGCAAGTCTAACCGATGTTTTTGCGAGTTGCATTAAAGATAAAGCTGCTTCCATCATACGAGCACCTCCAGATTTGGAAATGATCATAAAAGGGATATTATTTTTAAGTGAATATTCGGCTGCTCTTGCTATTTTTTCTCCAACAACACTTCCCATTGATCCTCCAATAAAAGAAAAATCCATACAAGCAATAACTAAATCTTCGCCTTTAGATTTACCAACAGCTGTTCTTACAGCGTCTTTAAGTTTTGTTTTTTCTTGAGCGGCTTTTAAACGATCTGGATATTTTTTAGTATCCTCAAATTTTAATGGATCTTTAGAGGTTAGATTTACATCTAACTCTTTATATTTATTGTCATCAAATAGAATTCCAAAGTATTCTCTACTACCAATTCTTACGTGATAACCATCTTCTGGACTTACGTAGAAATTTTTTTCAAGTTCTTCTGTATCTATTATTTTACCGGTAGGAGATTTGTACCACAGCCCTTTAGGTGTGTCTTTTTTCTCTTCGGTAGAGGTTGTTATCCCTTTTTCTTTTCTTTTAAACCAAGACATATTTTTAATTTTCGATATTAAATATACGAAATTAGAAGTGTTCTAAATCGGAATTGCGTTAAGGATTAAAGCGGCATCCTTTTTTTGAAGTGGGTTTTATGTTAAAAACCTGCTTTAAAAAAAGATATAGCTGAAAGCCTGACGACAAAATTAAACACAAAAAGTTTAATTTTGTCGTAACGCCCAAAAAAATATTAAATTCAGTGAAATTTAGTGTGTTACAAATCACTAAATGAGTTTGTTACAATGTGTTTACATTGTTAAGGTCTTCAAATGCTTTTTTAAGGCGCTCAACAAATGCATTTTCTCCTTTACGTAACCAAACGCGAGGATCGTAATATTTCTTGTTTGGTGATGCTGGACCGTCTGGAGAGCCTAATTGTGTTTTTAGGTAGTCACTTTTTTCTCCCATATAATCTCGTACACCACTCATAAATGCGTATTGCATGTCTGTATCAATATTCATTTTAATGACACCGTACCCAATAGCTTCTTGAATTTCTTCTTCTGTAGAACCTGATCCACCGTGAAATACAAAATCGATATGGTTGTGAGGTAAATTGTGTTTTTTAGATAAAAACTCTTGAGAATTTTTAAGAATTTTTGGTGTTAATTTCACATTACCTGGTTTGTAAACGCCATGTACGTTTCCAAATGCAGCAGCAATGGTAAACTGGTCACTTATCTTGCTTAGCTCTTCATAAGCGTAAGCTACTTCTTCTGGTTGTGTGTATAATTTTGATTCATCAACATCACTATTATCTACACCATCTTCTTCACCTCCTGTAATACCTAATTCTATTTCTAAGGTCATTCCCATTTTGCTCATACGCTCTAGGTATGTTTTGCAAATTTCTATATTTTCTTCAATAGGTTCTTCGGAAAGATCTATCATGTGAGAACTGTAAAGTGATTTGCCAGTTGCGGCAAAATGTTCTTCACTTGCATCTAATAAACCGTCAATCCAAGGTAGTAATTTTTTTGCACAATGGTCTGTATGTAAAATTACAGGTACTCCGTATGCTTCTGCCATTAGGTGCACATGTTTTGCGCCAGCAATAGAACCTGCAATTGCAGCTTTTTGATCTTCGTTGCTTAAACCTTTACCTGCATTAAATTGAGCACCACCATTTGAAAACTGAATAATTACTGGTGCATTTAATTCTTTTGCAGTTTCTAAAACTCCATTAATTGTATTAGAACCAATAACGTTAACTGCTGGTAAAGCGAATCCTTTTTCTTTAGCAAGATTAAAAATTGCTTGAACTTCTTTTCCTGTAGCTACTCCTGGTTTTATGTTGTGACCCATGATTTTTTTTGTTGAATGTTAAGTTTCAAAAATACGTAAATTTTGAATAATTTGAGTAGATTTTAAGAGTTTCATAAGATAGATTTTTACGCAAACGTTATCGGTTTTAGCGAAAAAAATAGTGCTATTATGGGTTAAAAAGGATAGTTAACACCAATATTATAAACGGCATTTCCAAAGTTGTAATCTTTAAACCAACGCTCGCCTAAAGTTCTTGAAGGATCATAGGTTTTAAAGCCAATATCACCTCTTAATACAAAGAAACTAAAGTCGTATCTGAGACCAAAGCCAGAACCTACAGCAATATCTTTTAATGAGCTCAACCCATCAAAGGTGGCTGCTTCGTCTTCAACATTATCAAAGACATTCCAAATATTACCAGCATCTACAAATACGGCACCATTAAAACGTCCTAATAAATTAAAACGTTGTTCTGCACTCAATGTAATTTTTAAATTTGCTTCATTAAACTCATTTGTTGAGACTGTGCGTCCTGGTCCTAAATTATAGGCTGTCCAAGCTCTAATATCATTAGGTCCTCCTGCGAAGAAACTTTTTGCAAATGGGATGTTGTCAGAGTTACCATAAGGAATGGCAATACCAAAATAACTACGTACAGCAAATTCATTTTTTCGACCTAAATCCCAATGCTTAACATAATCAATTTCGGCTTTGGCATACTGAGAAAATGGAACGCCAAATACTTCGTACTTATCATCGGTGTTTTTTTCAAGACCTAAAACATTAGACAGGTTGGATAGCATATTTCCGGCAAGTTCTAATCGTAATCTTACAATAGAGAAGTTTTTATCAAATAAGTTTTCTCTTCTGTTTTTTACATAATTAAAGCTCGATGAAAAAATAAGGTTGTCTTCTGTAAGTCGATCTTTACGTTGCTTGATGTTACTTACGGTTATATAATCGTCATCTGTTGTATCTAGTGTCGTATTTCCATTTACAACGTCATTAATAAATTGATCTGCAGGAGCAAATGAACTTCCTAAATCTGGTGGGTCTCGTAGCACTTCATTTTCATCAATAATGCCAAGATCTTGTGCTATGGAGTTTAAGCTAGAAAACGAGTTTTCATAAACGCCAAAATAATTACCAATATTTAGGTTTTTTACATATTGTACATTAAGTAAATCAAAACTATTGGTAACTTTATTAGTAGGATACCAATTATAGTTTAGTGCTCCTGTAAATGCTTGTTTGTCTAAGCCTATGTTTCGTTGACTAGTTGCACTTAAATTTATACTTGTGCTTGGTGACATGTATTTTGGGACGATTTTTTCGGTTTTAAAAGGAAGAAAAAATCTTGGGATGTTTAATCTAATATTACCTCCAACTTCATTAATATCAAAAAATTGATCGGTACTACTTGAGGCTTCTTTAGATGATCCTATAGAGCCAAGTCCTGAAATTTCTAAAGTTTCTGCACCTCTAAAAATGTTTCTAATTTTTAGTCCGGCATTAAACCCAAATCCTACGGTTTGGATGTTACTTTGAGATACTTCAAAGCTACTAGTGAGTTCAAATTTTTTCTTCGGAATAAGGTACACATTAGCGGTTAAAGTAGAATCTTGCTCATTTGGGATGTAATCAATTCTTGGATATCTAAATGCTTTGAGTTCACTTAAATAGCGATATGTTCTGGTTCTTGCGATGTCTTTAAACACATCACCTTTGGTGATAAATACGGCATCTGTAATGGCACTTGGCCTGTATTTTAGTTTATTATAGCTGTATAGGTTGTAATTTTTAAAGGTGACCGAATCTGTAATGGTAGAATCTCGATATTCATTTTTATAATCGGTATAAATATTGACATCCTTAATTTTGTAGACCTTAAAAGGTACTCTAGCTACAGAGTCTTCATTTCTAATGGTTCTATTCGCAATAATTAAATTTGTATTTACTTTTTTGTTTGTACGCACTGTATCAATGTCATAGGTGATATAATCTTGGCCAAAATAATAAAACCCAGAATTTCTAAGTTGTGTTGTTAATCGGTCGCGTTCGTTAGCGTAATTTTCTTCATCGTACTGCTGTCCTTTAGCTATTAGCGATCTTTTTTTTAAGCTCGAATTGTAAAGTGTATCAATAGCAGGTGTTTTAATAGTAGAGGTAATCGAGTCTAAAATATAGGGTTGTCCTGTTTTTACATTATAAGTAACTCTTGCTTTTTGGGTGCTATCCTTTTTAGTGTCAAAAGAGGTTTTTACATCAAACCATCCCTTACTGAAATAATATTTTTTTAAAGCTAGAGCTGTTCTTTCTGCTTTTTTTTCGTTGTATATGGTTGGTGCTTCCCCCGTTTTTTTTAGCCAATTATTAAAGTTTTTTCTAGATTGTAGTTCTTTATAAAATTGTTTTTTAGACAGTAATTTTGTTTTCCAAGCTACTTTTCTCGGGTTGTCTAAAACTTTAGCTTGTAAAATGGAGTCTATATTAGGTCTCGCCAAATTGTAAATATGAATGCGAAGAGGAATACCCAAAAGTGTACCGTTAGGCTTTTGATACTGTAAGTTTTCAATCGTTTCAGTAGACGTGGTTTTATCATTAACTAAAACCGTGTTATTTACTAATAAGTGCTCGTCTTTTTTTACGCGCTTCATTACATCACATGAGAATGTAGAGCATATCAAACTAACGATTAATAGTCTTAAAACGGTATATTTCAAAAGTGAGGATGTTTGCATTTAAAATCTATCCAAATTTACAGTTTTATTATCTTCTTATCATAACAATTATAAGACCAAAAAAGTATTACTTTGTATTTTTATTACAATTTTACATTATTACCTTTAAATTAATGCTAACCAAGAGTCATATAAAATTAATTACGAGCCTAAAACAAAAAAAGTTTAGACAGCAGGAGCAATTATTTGTAGTAGAAGGTATAAAAGGTATCAACGAGTTTTTGAATTCAAGTTTTGAGCTCCATATATTGTTTTCTACGGAAACTATTTTTAATGCTGAAATGATCTTGATTTCAGATAAGGAACTTCAAAAAATTAGTAGTTTAAAGTCTCCAAATACAGCTGTTGCTATTTTTAAAATTCCGAAGAGAACCAACACTATCGCTCAAGGATTAGTTTTAGCTTTAGATGATGTTCGAGATCCAGGTAATTTAGGGACCATTATTAGGTTATGTGATTGGTTTGGAATTAAACAGTTGGTGTGTAGTAATGCGACTGTAGATTGTTATAACTCTAAAGTTGTCCAAGCTACTATGGGTTCATTGGCAAGAATTGATATTCAGTATGTAGATTTAGAAGCCTATTTAAAAGCCTATCAAGAGGATGTCTTCGGGACGTTTATGGATGGAAACAATATCTATTTGGAAACATTACCTAACAGCGGAATCATTGTTATGGGTAACGAAGCTAATGGGATTTCTAAAACGATTGAAAAACGGGTTACTAAAAAAATAAGTATTCCAAGGTTTGGAGATGTACAAGCTACAGAGAGTTTAAATGTGGCTACAGCAACGTCAATTGTGTTGAGCGAGTTTAAACGTTTTAATGGTTGAGATTGAGGTTAGTTGTTCAAATTTCCGAAGAAAAAAGGTGTTGCTAAATACGTTTACTACTGAAATGTAAAATTTAAAAACACGCCTCTAGTTTTCATTGTAGATACGTTACTCGTCCAAGGACTATTAGGATCTTCATCTCTTACTAATTCATCATTTAGTGCAAAAACGCCACGAATAGAAGGCGTAAATTTAAACCATTGATTATAAAAATCGATACCAAATCCTAACTCGTAAAATAATACGCTTTTCTTTGTTCTAAATTGTCCAGCAGCATTATCATCTGGGTTTTCTTGATTGCTTGATAAGTTTAAGGCTGTAGAAAATCCGCCAATAATAAAAGGTTTGATATTATTAAATCGTTTGGTTGATACTTTTAGCAATAATGGAAAATGTACATAAGTAGATTTAACTTCACGCATTAAATCTGAACTGGTAGGATCGGTACCATTAAAATATGAAGGGTCGTATTGTATATTTCTAGTGGTTATAAATAAGCCAGGTTCAAAACGTAAATCAAAATAATCGTTAAGTCTAAGGTTGGATACCAAACCAACACTAAAACCCATGTTGGTTTCTACCAATATATCGGGTTGATCTTCTTCATAGGTAAACTGATAATCGTAACTGTTTAGCCCTAAGTAAAATCCCCAAGACACTCGTTGCTTATCAAAATTCTCTATGTTTTTTATTTTTTCCTTACTAAATAGTTGAGCAGATACAGTTTGTGTAGCTATTAATAAAATTAAAATTATAAGTATTCTCTTCATAAATTACGATAATGACTATAAAGCTTTAAGCCTTAGATGCTATATAAATTGTAGCAACGCCTAAAGTTTGAGGTTTGTCTTGCACGTTAATAAACCCAATTTTACGTAAAATATTGTTTAAAACCTCACCATAAGGAAAAACAGATGCAGATTCTTGTAAATAACTGTATGCAGATTGATCTTTCGAAAACAGTTTTCCAATCGTTGACATAACGTATTTGGTGTAGAATTTATAGCCTTGCTTAAAAGGTGTTTTTGTAGGCACAGAGGTTTCTAAAATTACAAATGTGCCATTAGGTTTTAAAACTCTAAGTATTTCGGCCAATCCTTTTTCAAGGGTTTCAAAATTTCTAACACCAAAAGCAACCGTAATAGCATCAAAACTATCATCTTCAAAGGGTAAATCTTCAGAGTCTCCAACAACCATAGAGATGAGGTTGTCTAAATTTTTATGTTTTATTTTTTGCCGACCTACTTCTAACATGCCGTCACTAATATCTAAACCTATAATTTCTTTAGCATTAGTTTTGGCTAAACTAATAGCTAAATCACCGGTTCCGGTAGCGATGTCTAAAATACGTTGCGGATTGGTTTTAGTAACAATATCAACCACTTTATTTCGCCATTTGATATCAATGCCAAAAGAAATAACACGATTTAAACCATCGTATTCTTTTGATATATTATCAAACATTTGAGCGACTTGTTGCTTTTTGTTCAAATCACTATCCTTGTATGGAGTAACTTTTGAGGACATTTCTTTTTTTGCAAATATACTTAATTCTAATAGCATTAAATAATAGTAGCTCTTATTTGTAAATAGCTTTATCACATAATAATATAGTATATTTGCATGTTATTTCGAACAAAAATTTCTATGAAAATAATTATAGCAGGTGCTGGAGAAGTAGGATTTCATCTCGCCAAGCTTTTATCATACGAGTCTCAAGAGATCACATTAATTGATACAGACAAAAATAGTTTGGCTTATGCTAGTGATCATTTAGATATTAGAGTAATTAAGGGTGATGTTACATCGATTTCAATTTTAAGAGATGCAAGAATTAATAGAGCCGCATTATTTATTGCTGTAACATCTTCGGAAACTACCAACATTACAGCGTGTGTGCTTGCTAAGCAATTAGGTGCCAAACAAACAATTGCTAGAATATCCAATTCAGAGTTTTTAGATGAAACGGACGATATAGGATTTGCAAAATTTGGTATTGACGAATTAATCTCACCAGAAAACTTAGCAGCCTCAGAAATAGAATTACTTCTTAATCAGTACGGTTTTAATGATACGTATGAGTTTGAAGAAGGGAAACTAACCATGCTTAGTTTACGATTGTCAAGAACAGCTAGCTTTGTTGGTAAAACCGTGAGAGAAGCTGCTGAAGTGTTTCCAGAATTACACTTTGTTCCCATCGCAATACAACGTTTTGGAACGCAATATACAATAATCCCTAGAGGAGATACTGAATTTAAAGAAGGTGATAAAGTTGTGTTTATGACCTCAAAAGGTGGTGATGAAGAGCTATTTCAATTATCTGGAAAAGTAAAAACAGAGCTTAAAAACATTATGATTTTAGGCGGAAGTAAAATTGGTTATAAAACAGCCAAAGATCTTTGTGAAAGTAAATTTAGAGTAAAACTCATTGAAAAAGATAGCGAAATTGCTTTTGAATGTGCCGATGACTTAGCAAAAGCTCTAGTTATTAATGGAGATGGAAGAAATGTAGAATTGCTAGATGAAGAAAATATTAGTGACATGGATGCATTTATTTCGGTTACTGGTAATTCTGAAACCAATATTATGTCCTGCCTTGTAGCAAAATCAAAAGGCGTTAAAAAAACGATTGCATTAGTTGAGAATATGGATTACTACCAATTGTCTCAATCTATTGGTATTGATACCTTAATCAATAAAAAGCTATTGGCTGCGAATAATATTTTTAGATATATACGTCGTGGTGAAGTTGTGGCGATGACCAAATTAACTAATATGAATGCCGAGTTATTAGAGTTTGAGGTTAATTCGAATTCTAAAATCACTAAAAAGAAAATTAAAGATTTAGATTTTCCTAGATCTGCGATAATTGGAGGTGTTATTAGAGATGATGTAGGTGTTATTCCGTTAGGAGATTTTCAAATCCAATTAGGAGATAAGGTTGTTGTATGCTCATTACCTAGATCAATCACTCAAGTAGAACGTTTCTTTTTCTAATCTCATCTATGAAACTTAACTACAAAATCATTTGTCATTTTTTCGGGTTATTATGCCTTTTTAATGGAGGTTTTATGTTACTATCAACAGTTATAAGTCTTGTTTATGAGGATGGTGTAACCTTAGAGCTTTTGTCTTCTGGTCTTATAGTGCTTTTATTGGGAGGTGTTTTAATGATAACTACTAAAGAGCATAAAAAAGAACTCAATAAAAGAGATGGTTATATTGTGGTAGCCTTTGGTTGGATTGTCATGGCGCTTACCGGAACAATTCCTTATCTAATATCTGGAGCCATACCTAGTTTTACAGATGCCTTTTTTGAAACCATGTCAGGCTATACAACCACAGGAGCTAGTATTTTAAATGATATTGAAGCCGTTCCAAAAGGGATATTATTTTGGAGAAGTATGACACATTGGATTGGTGGTATGGGAATTATCGTTCTCGCTATTGCTATTTTACCTTTGTTAGGAATTGGAGGTATGCAGCTTTTTGCCGCAGAAGCTCCAGGACCTAATGCCGATAAATTACACCCAAGAATTACAGATACAGCAAAACGACTATGGCTTATCTATTTTGGTTATACTGCTGCCGAAACCATTTTACTTCAAGTGGCAGGAATGACATTTTTTGATGCCATAAACCATTCGCTATGTACGTTGTCTACAGGTGGGTTTTCAACAAAAAATGCAAGTGTTGCCTATTGGAATGGGCAACCTGTAATACAATATATTATCATTGTTTTTATGTTTTTGGCAGGTGCAAACTTTGTACTAAGTTACTTTGCATTTAAGGGTAAAGTGCAAAAGGCCATCCAAGATGAAGAGTTTAAATTGTATTTTAAATTCGTAGCCTTATTTACAATTATAGCGGCTGTAATCATCTATTTTAGAGCAGATTTTTCAATCTCATCTATTGATCATCCCATGGTTTTTGGAAAAGCCGAAGCCTCATTTAGACATGCACTTTTTCAGGTAATAGCCATCATAACAACAACCGGTTTTGTAACGGCAGATTATACCTTGTGGACACCATTTTTGGTGGTGTTCTTTTTTGGTCTTATGTTTTTAGGTGGTTCGGCAGGAAGTACCTCAGGAGGTGTTAAGGTAGTAAGGCACATGATTATGATTAAAAACGGATTTCTAGAGTTTAAACGTGCATTACATCCTAATGCAATTTTGCCTGTGCGCTATAACAAGAAAGCGGTTACAGGTACTATTGTTTTTAACATATTAGGATTCTTTATCCTATACATGTTATCGTTTATTGTTGGTGCTTTAGTGTTTTCTATGATGCACATAGATTTTGAGTCTGCCATAGGTTTATCGGCTTCTAGTTTAGGAAATGTTGGTCCTGCGTTGGGTAATTACGGACCAGTAAATAACTATGCAGAATTGCCTGCTCTAGGAAAATGGTGGTCGGCATTTTTGATGCTTATTGGCCGATTAGAACTCTTCACAGTTTTAATATTATTGACTCCTTTTTTCTGGAGAAATAGATAGATTTTAAAAATAATTTCAAAATATTTTTTCTTCGGAAATATTAATATCCATAGGTATTTCGAGAATTTCATCTTGGTTACTAACGAGTTATGGTTGCGATTTTTTGTAACAATTATTAGATAAGTACGTCTTACTAGTATAATCAATTAAATCAATCAATCATGGAATTAGTATTAGCATCACAAAAATTAGAGCCTTCACCCAAACCTAGATTAGAGACAACATTTGTTAGACCTCAAGGGTTATTAAATTCAAATTATAAGTCTATTGTAAACTGTAATTTACAACACACAAATTCTAAATCAATTTTTGGTATTAAGCAACGCTTAAAAGGCAGACAATATCAATTTACTTCAAGTATCGAAACACTTTTAAAATTGTCTGTTTTTGCCATCGTTCTTGGCTTTATATTATAAACGACCTTTTTAACTGGTACGATTAGGGCGCACCTAAAACTATCTTTTACACTTTTATTCAATACGTTTTCGGCATCGTTTAATGATCTCGAAAGGTTTGATATACTTCAATTTTAACGGTTGGACTGCTGGAAGATATTTCAGTATAAAAAAAGATATTATGAGCTCAATTGGATCAATGAATACTACAATTAATAATAATAGAAGATTATTAAAAAACGGTAAACGCATACCATTTACAAAAATGAATGGTGGCTCAAATCGTCCATTAGGTTATAAACCTTATGTAATGCCTAAAGTATCACCTCATGTGTTGAGACGTATTAGGATGAAAACAAAACGAGAGCAAAAACGTTTACTTATAAAGCAGCTTATTATTGGGACTATAGTGGGATCAATTGTTTTGTATTGGTTTTATAGACTTCAATATGGTTAAAAAGAAAAGACCTTTCAGCAATGTTACTAAAAGGTCTTTTTAATTTTTGTTGTTATAGGTTTAGCTAACCGCTTCCTTTATTCGCTTAATAGCTTCAATGATTTGCTCTTGAGAAGCAGCATAAGAAATACGAATACAGCCTGGATTACCAAAAGCAACACCAGTTACAGTTGCTACATTGGCGTGTTCTAATAAGAAGAGTGAAAAATCGGTTGCGTTTTCAATGTTTTGTCCTTTTAGGGTTTTTCCGAAGAAAAAAGAAATATCAGGAAATACATAAAAAGCACCTTCAGGTACATTGGTTTTAAATCCTTCAATGTCATTTAATAAACCAAGAATTAATTCTCGTCTTACTTTAAACTCATCTACCATATATTGTACGCGAGATGGTGACTCATTTAGCGCAGTAATCACAGCACGTTGTGCAATACAATTAGCACCACTTGTGATTTGCCCTTGCATTTTGTTACATGCTCTTGCAATGGTTTCTGGAGCTCCAATATATCCAATTCTCCAACCTGTCATGGCAAAGGCTTTTGAAACACCGTTAACGGTTATTGTGCGCTCAAACATATCGTCAAACTGAGCCATACTTGCATGACCACCAATAAAATTGATGTGTTCGTATATCTCATCTGAAACAACGGTAATGTTTGGGTGTTTTTGAAGTACATCTGCCAATGCTCTCAATTCGTCTTTACTGTAAACAGATCCGCTTGGATTGCAAGGCGAACTGTACCAAATCATTTTTGTTTTTGGTGTAATAGCCGCTTCTAATTGTTGAGGTGTAAGTTTAAAATCGTTATCTATTGATGTTTTTACTTCAACAGGTACACCTTCATTAAGTTTTACAATGTCACTGTAACTAACCCAATAAGGGCAAGGTAAAATTACTTCATCTCCTTTGTTTAGCATTACTGCGGCAATATTAGCTAAAGCTTGTTTTGCACCTGTAGATACGACTATTTGAGAGTGTTTATATGTGAGATTGTTATCTCTTTTAAATTTTGTTATTATGGCATCTTTTAACTCTACGTATCCATCAACAGGAGTGTATGAATTATAGTTGTCATTAACAGCTTGTATTGCTGCGTCTTTTATAAAATCTGGTGTATTAAAGTCTGGTTCTCCCAAACTTAAACCAATTATATCTTTGCCTTCTGCTTTTAGTTCTCTTGCTTTGGCTGCCATTGCTAGTGTGGCAGATGTTGCCATATTAAGAACTCTATTTGAAAGTTGTGTCATTGTGTGAGGTTGGTTGCTGTTAAACTTTACAATAAATTAAGCCAAACTAGGATTTTTACCTAATTCTTTTAGTTGTTGATAATGTTCTGAAATGGCTGTCCAAATAGAATTGTATTCGTTATAAGGTAAGCTAAATTCATGTGCAGTTTCTCTAACTATATTAGCTATGTGTTTATAATGTACATGACTTATATTAGAAAACAAATGGTGTTCTACTTGTCTATTTAAACCTCCAGTGTAAAATTCTACCATCCAGCTTTTAGGTGAGAAGTTAGAAGTTGTAAATAATTGATGTATAGCCCATGTGTTTTTCATGGTTCCATTTTCATCTGGTAAAGGCATTTCTGTATTTGGCATAACATGTGCTAATTGAAAAATTACACTTAAAATTATACCTGCTGTATAATGCATAATTAAAAACCCAATTAAAACTTGCCACCAAGCGTAACCTAAAGCCATTGGTAATACAACCCAAATAGAGTAATAGATGATTTTACCAATAATTAACTTGGTCCATTGTGTTGCTGGATTAGGAAAATCACCATATGATAATTTTCTTTTAAGGTAAACATAGGTTTGTTTAAAATCGGTTGTAATCGCCCAGTTAACAGTTAATAAACCGTATAGTAAAAAGGCATAATATTTTTGGTATTGATGAATTTTTAACCATTTAGAATGCTTAGAAAAACGAATAATTCGTCCTGCATCAATATCTTCATCATGTCCTTGAATGTTTGTATACGTATGATGTAATACATTGTGTTGTACTTTCCAATTGTAATCGTTACCAGCTAATATGTGGATACTGCTTCCCATAAGTTTATTGACCCACTTTTTACTAGAAAAAGAACCATGATTGGCATCGTGCATCACATTCATGCCAACACCTGCCATACCAATACCTATAACCATCATGCTAATAATTTGTAGCCAAATTGGTAACTCAACTGTTAGCAGTAATACTAAAGGTCCAAGTAATAATGTGAACATGACTATAGCTTTAATATAAAGCTTCCAGTTTCCTGTTTTTTTAATGTTGTTTTCTTTGAAATAATTATTAACTCGCTTGTTAAGCGTTCTGAAAAATTTTGCAGAATCTGTTCGTGAGAAGGTTAATGTTTGTTTACTCATGCTATTAATTTTCAATATAACGTGAAAAATCTCGTTTTTGTATGAAAAGCAAAGATAATTAATAAATGCTGTGATAGGGATAATAAAATCTTAAAAATATCCACATAAAAATACATACTTTTGTCAAAATTTTAAAAAATGGAGCTCATTCAATATTATTTTCCTGATTTAACCGAAGAACAAATTCTTCAGTTTAAAAAATTAGAGGAACTATATAAGGACTGGAATTTGAAAATAAATGTAGTGTCGCGTAAGGATATCGACGAGTTGTATTTACGTCATGTACTACATTCATTAGGGATTGCCAAAGTTATAAGGTTTAAGCCTAATTCTAACATATTAGATGTTGGTACAGGAGGAGGTTTTCCAGGAATACCTTTAGCTATTTTACATCCAGAAAGTCAATTTCATTTGGTGGATAGTATTGCTAAAAAATTAAAGGTGGTTAATGAAGTTGTTGAAGGTTTAGGTTTAACCAATGTTAAAACAACCCATAGTAGAGTTGAGGAGATAGATGAGCAGTTTGATTTTATTGTAAGTAGAGCAGTGGCAGCAATGCCAACATTTGTACATTGGGTGAAAGGTAAAATTGCAAAAGAACAAAAACACGATCTCAAGAATGGAATTTTATACTTAAAAGGAGGAGACCTTAGTGAAGAATTACAATCGTATCAAACGACAACGCTATATCAATTAGAAGATTATTTTAAAGAGGATTTCTTTGAAACAAAAAAAGTAGTGCACTTGCCCATAAAATGGCGTGGATAACGAAAAAAAGCTTCATGATTGTCATGAAGCTTTTTTGATTATATATAGTGTGGTTAATTAGAATGCTGTTGTTAAGTTTAAAGATAACCCAACATTTTCTGGTACAATTCTACATACACCTCCTACGCAAAATAATCCGCCACGTTGTCGTCCATAATTTAAAGCCACTCTAGTTGCTCCTTTTGTGTAACTACCTCCAAAATTATAGTAGTGCAGTTGCTCCTCGTCAATATCATTACCGTAATTATAAATGTCTGCAACATAAAAAGCTAGGTTGCGATTCACAACATATTCTAATGTACCTCCAGCCCAATTTTTTCTATCTTCTTTGGTTGATAGGTGTTGTAATTCTAAACGTATAGAACGTCCTTTGCTAAATTTTCTAGTCGTTTCTGCAACGATAATATTAGAGTTTATATGTTCGTCATCTGGTATGTAAGACCCTTCAATTGCTAAGTTTTTATTGATCGATAAGTTTTGGTAGAATAACACACTGCTCCAATCTTTAGACCACTTTTTCTTAACTTCAAAGTTGATATCTTTATAGAGCTTTTCACCAAATTTGAACATTTCGGTTTCATAAGATGAATTGTCTTGATCAAACGTAGCATCTAAAAGTGACCAATATGACATGTTCATCGTAAGTTTTGTACCATATTTACCTCCAATAGATGAGCCTCTTTTAAAGGTATAGTACATGTCTATTTGTCCTCCTATTTCTCCAGCTTGACCTCCATAATTTTGAATAATCAATGGTGATTGCGCTTGGTATAAATAAATATTTGATAACGAGTAATCTTGTTGTTTTGTTAATGCAGGAGTATAGTTGATGCTGCCCATTCCAAATGGGTTGTTGCCTGGTTTTATTAAATCTCTATCAGAGAAAAATGCCATATTCTCTAGACGTCTAAACGTACTTGAAACTCCAAAGCCTTTAACAGTATAACCTGTTGTGAACAAAAGTGCACTACCATCAAAATATTTGCCTTCAATGATTTCTGGTTGACCTACAGAAGCAGAAGTATACGAAATATCTTTACCTTTTAGAGAATACTCTGAGTTTACAAAGAATTTACCAAAGTCAACATCAAATCTAAATGCAAATGAATTGATTAATTCTGGGAAATCTGTGTCATCAAAAGTGTTTTCTGGATCAAACTCATCAATAGGAGCTGTGAAATCTTCACTTTTACCAACGTAACTCGCACCAAAATTAAATCTAGATACGCTTTCAATACCTAATACATCTTTTAAATCTACATTAGCATCTAAGCCAAAAACTTCTCCTTCAGAATGCTCAAAACCAATTCTATTTTTTCCGTATAAGGCAGTGAAATTTAAATAATTTGTAGGCATGTATTTTATGCGTCCACCTCTTAAAGCATTATTTAAACCTAGTTGTCGTTCTTCAAAAGCCCTTAATAACAGTCCACTTCCAAATTGTTCATAGTAATGACCTGCTGTGATATCTAGTTTTTTATTTCTAAAATTGATGTAGTAGTTAGAAAGTTCGGTGCCTTTATACTCTGGATAGAAACTTAATAGAGGTAACGGTTCATAGCTTTCTACTTGTAAACCAACAGTAAAGTGTTCTAGAAAATTATAATCTAATCGCAAATAGCTATTTGCTCTTACATGTTTGTTTTCTAAATCAAACTCAGGTATGGGATCACTAAATTCACCTAATACATTATCATTAACGTACCATTGCGCATTGGTCTCAAAGCTACCAGTTAAATTGTTTAAAAATTGATCAAAGGTTGTGTTTTTATCGTCTTCTGTTTCTTGTGCAAAACTTAATATAGGAAGTATTAGCAAAAATAAAACCGTAGTTTTTTTCATGTTAAAGAGGTTGATTGGTTTAAATAAAAATGTAGGGTTAAGAGTGTTTCTTGATTTCTTCAAAAAGCTCGTCTTCAGCACCAGGTGTGTATCCAGAGTGTCTATAAACAATTTTGCCGTTTTTAATTATTAATGTGAGTGGAACTGTAGCTGCACCTAATTCTCTTTTCAAATCATTATTAGTATCTAATAAAATGTTGAAATCCCAAGCTTTTCCATTAACTAAAGGTTTTACGCGACTTACGGTTCTTGAATCATCAACAGAAATTGCATATAATTTCACATCTGTTTCGTCTTGCCAATCCACGTAAACTTCGTTAATAGCATCTAATTCATTTTTGCAAGGCACACACCAAGTTGCCCAAAGTGAGACTATAATAAGGTCGTTATCTTGGCTTATTTTTTCTAATGTAGTAGTATCACCGTCTAAAGTTTTAATTTCTGCGGTTGGTAAATTGTCTTGAGCTGAAAGATTAAAACTCAAAGTAAGTAATAATAAATAGATAAGTTGTTTCATTAGGTAAATTTTTAATTTTTTGTTAAAATTAGTGTTTTATTCTTAAAAATTTTAAGAATAAAATCATAAATCGCTGCTTATTGACAAAAAAAGGTTAGACAGTCTGACTTTAAATTAACTAAATCAAAAAACATTCCGAAATGAAAATTAAAAGTATTTTAAAACAATTAGCAGTAGTAACCTTTGTGGTTTTTGCTTTTGCATGTAGTAGCTCTGATGATGGAGCAGCAGCATCTTCAATTACAGTGTCGGGAGACTCCTCTACTGTTTTTGTTGGAGAATCTGTGTCGTTCACAGTGACAAATAATTTAGGGACTAATGTTACAACCAGTTCTGAATTAACAGTTGGTGGTGTCGTAATTTCTAATCCTTATGCATTTAGTGCAGCAGGTAGCTTTGAGGTTACAGCTACTAATGGTGGGTTAACAAGCACTACAACGATCACTGTGCAACCTATACCAGTGCCAACAGCAATTACACTATCTACGGCTACAGATTCTTTTTGGTATGATGATGGTCAAACCTTATTATTGGTGGTTACAGATTTAGGTAATGAAGTAACAATAAATTCAACATTAACTGCAGATACAGGTGTAGTAACTAATCCTGTTGCGTTTGCAAATCCTGGTACTTATAATGTTGTAGCAACATATACTTTAGAAGATGGTAGTGTATTGACTTCTAATACTTTAGAGTTAAAAGCTGTTGAGTCTACACATACAACTAAGGTGATGGTAGAAGATTATACAGGTTCTTGGTGTCAATATTGCCCAAGATTAGCTTATGCTTTAGAACAAGCCGTTGCAACAGATGATAATATTATTCCTGTCGCTTTACATAGAGAATATGCTGGAGATCCAGGTTATTCATTGCATTTTACTCCAGTAATTTCGATGTTAAATACTTATGGTATTACAGGTTTCCCTTCAGGAAGAGTTAATAGAACGATGAATTGGAATGAATCAACTAGCCAGCCTGTTGGACTTTTGAGTGCAAGACAAAAAATGGGATTAGCAATCAACTCTTCAATTTCGGGTAATACAATTACTGCGGAAGTAAGAGTGCATTATGACTTAAAAACAACGTCTGAAAACAGAATAGTAGTGTATTTATTAGAAAATGGTTTAGTGTATCCTCAGGTTAATTTTTACAATGGAGATCCTTCTAGCCCTTATTACCAACAAGGAAATCCTATCCAAGATTTTGTACATAATCATACGGCTAGAGCAACGTTTACTGATGTTTATGGTGATGCGATCCCTTATGAAGATTCTGATACGGATAGTACGTTTACAGGGAATTATACCTTAACAGTGCCTGCAAGTGTTCAAAACACAGCTAATTTAGAGCTTGTTGCTTTTGTTGTTGGACCAGATAATACTGTGTTAAATGTTCAAAAAGCAGATTTAGGAGAGAATAAAGATTTTGACTAATCTCTTATCTTAATATAATCGAATGCGGTTATATTAGAATTTTAAATAAAATTAAAACCTGAACATTATTTATAGTGTTCAGGTTTTTTTATTTATAAGTTTTGCTGAAATATCTCGTTCAAGATCATCATTATATAATGGAAGTGTAGTAGGATGTCTATAATTCGTTTTTGTGTTGCGTGGGTTTAGTGTTAGACGACGTCTGTTTTTTGAATACTGATAATTTGTAAATGCTAAGGCTGAAAGTGGCTATTGTGATGGTTTTGGTATGTGCATCACTATAGTTATTGCCTTGACGGTTTTGGAGTTGGCACATTTCAGTATAAAATAGTATAGAGCACAAAAAAAAGAGACTAGTATAATTCCAGTCTCTTTTTTGTGTTGTAAATAGATTATAATTTACTTTACTATAACCTTAGTTCTATACTTGAGATTGTGCTGTGTTTCTATATTAAGAATGTACATTCCAGAATCTAAATGTAATGGTATAGTTAATCGTCTATCTAAAGTTTGGATAGATTGATGAACTATTTTGCCTGTGATGTCAACTAATGATATTCTAGCATTATCAACAACCGTGTTACTTAAAATTGTTAATTGAGAATCTATAGGGTTTTTCTCAATTTTAAGTGTTGCAAAGTTTTCAAAATCGACGTTTGATAATGTTTCTGGCATAATTTCACTAAGCGCGAAAGTTACATTTTGCTCAGTTAATTCCACGTGATTTTCATTATTGTCTGGCATATACCAGTTTACAAAAGGCGTATTATTGGTTGTGTCTCCAGAACTTTCAGGAGTTCCTAAATTAATATCATGGTACCAATCTATTTCATCATTAGTAATTTGTAGAGCCATACCGCTTACAGAAGGGATAAAACTAAATTTATCAAGTTGTAAAGAAGTTAAGAAGTCGCCAATTAAACCTTCAGATCCTAAGTCTGCTGTGAAACCACTTAAATCAAAAAGACCTCCCGAAGCAGCATCAACACCATCAGAAAAAGTTGGTGCTTGCGCATTAATTTCAACGTCAACAAGGTCTATAGTTCCTATAAAATTAACTTGTACTAATATTTTACTTATCAATTGACTATTATCAAGAGTGGCAGGTGTTAGGTTAATGCCTATTTGTGCTGTCGTAGGCAATGGAGAATCAGGAACATCGAATGTGTCATTAATTACTGTGAAACCTGGAGTTACAGGAGTGTTAGAAGTAGATTGATAAGGTGTACCAATACCACTACCATTAATCATTGATACATTACGCGTATTTTGAGGATAACCGCCTATGTTACTCAGAAAAACGTCTCTATAAGGATGCGCATCTGGTAATAATTTTGTAGGGTCAAATTCTACATCACTTCCGTTTAGCAAATGAGCTTCAAAATGATCTACCAACAATTGTCTAGCTGCTGGAGATTTTAAAAGTCCGTTTACTATAGGTTGTAATTCTACAATATTTAAGTCGTCACCTAAACCATTAGCTAAAAAATTAAACTGATGTTGAAACCCTAAAGGTACATTAGCTCCATTATGAGGTGCATCAAAAGAAATCCATAATCTTGTTTCATGATCTATAGCGTTACTTTCCATATAATTTAAAGCAAATCTAGAAATCAATCCTCCCATACTTGGGCCAATTATAACAAGATCTTCATCTCCAACTTTATCCGTATTAAGCGTATTAATTAAATCAACTAAAAGCATCGCGTTACGCTCCATAAAATCTGCACCACCATCAACTAAGGTACTTCCAGGATAATCTAATTCATCAATTACCATATCAGCATTAACATCTGTAGCATCATCCATATTTAATACTGAGTTATCTGCCAATTTGAAATACTGCGGAAAGTTTAATATCACAACATCAAAGCCTTCTGTTCTAACTAGGTCTGCTAAATTTTGATTTCCTTGAGAACCTGTGAAATCTAGTAAGCTATAGATGCCAGGTATTGTTCTAGTGTCTCCAGGGTCAAAACCATCTAGCAAGATTATTGGCTTGTCTAAAACACCAGTGTCTGTGTCTAAAAATATTTCGTATTCACCTAAACCTGCAAATTCAGTAACTCCAGAGTAGCCTGATAAATCTGAAGTCAGCGTAGATTCAAACTCAATGGTTTGAGCTAAACCTAACAGAGGGAATAGGAATAAAAGTAAAAAGTAATGTTTTTTCATAGTGGATCAATTTATATAATATTGGATACCAATATACAAAGTTTGATTTAGTTAATTAGATGTTGTCTAATGTTTTAGGTTGAAAGGCAAAAAAAATCCTCAAACCGTTAGGCTTGAGGATTTTTTATGAATTTGACAGTGGTTTTTAACCTAAAAAAGGATAACGATAATCTGTAGGAGTTACAAATGTTTCTTTAATCATTCTAGGAGATACCCAGCGCAATAAGTTTAATGCGCTACCTGCTTTATCATTTGTTCCAGATGCTCTAGCACCTCCAAATGGTTGCTGGCCAACAACTGCACCTGTAGGTTTGTCATTGATATAGAAGTTACCTGCACAATTTTGTAAGGCGTTTGTAGCTTCTTGAATAGCGTATCTATCTGTAGATAAAATAGCGCCTGTTAATGCGTATTCACTTGTTTCGTCAACAAGTTTTAAAGTTTCGGTATATTGGTTTTCATCATAAACGTAAATTGTGATTACTGGTCCAAAGAGCTCAGTACACATCGTAGTATACTTTGGGTTACTTGTAACAATAACAGTTGGCTCTATAAAGTAGCCTTTACTCTTATCGTAGTTTCCACCAACGATGATTTCGGCATCTGCATCAGACTTAGCCTGATCTATAAATTTTGCTAGCTTATCAAAAGATCCTTCATGAATTACAGCTGTAATAAAGTTGCTTAAATCTTCAGGAGAACCCATTTTAAAAGATTTTACATCTGCAATCACACGTTCTTTAACTGTGTCCCACATATTTGAAGGGACATAAGCTCTTGAGGCAGCACTACATTTTTGACCTTGAAATTCAAAAGCACCTCTAGAAATTGCAGTAGCTACTTGAATTGGGTTTGCGCTTTTGTGAGCCACAATAAAATCCTTACCGCCAGTTTCACCAACAATTCTTGGGTATGTTTTATAATTGTGGATATTGTTTCCTATTTTTTTCCAAAGTTCTTTAAAGATATAAGTAGAACCTGTGAAATGTAATCCAGAAAAATCAGGACTATCCATCACAGTATCTGTAATCATTACAGGATCACCAAATACAACATTTATAACACCAGCAGGAACTCCAGCTTCTTTAAACACATCCATAATGATTTTTGCAGAATAGATTTGACTATCACTAGGTTTCCAAACCACTACATTACCCATCATGGCCATACAAGCTGGTAAGTTTCCAGCAATAGCAGTAAAGTTAAAAGGTGTGACAGCGTATACGAAACCTTCAAGCGGACGGTATTCTAATCGATTCCAAGCATCACTTGTGCTTTCTGGTTGTTCATGATAAATATCTGTCATGAATTGTACATTGAATCTTAAAAAATCTATCAATTCACAAGCGGCATCAATTTCTGCTTGGTGCACTGTTTTAGACTGTGCAATCATAGTTGCAGCATTTATTTTTGCTCTGTAAGGTCCTGCGATTAATTCAGCAGCTTTTAAAAAAATACCAGCACGTTGTTCCCAAGGTAATTGAGACCATTCTTTTCTAGCTTCTAAAGCTGTCGCAATAGCATCATCAATATTTGATTTTTCGGCTACATGATACGTGCCAACAACATGTTGATGATCGTGAGGTGCAGACATGGTTTTAGTGTTTCCTGTCTTAACATCTTTACCGTCAATGTACATTGGTACATCAATAGTTTCATTAAACATTTTTTTATAAGCCTCTAAAACTGCATCACGCTCAGGAGATCCTGGAGCATACGATTTAACAGGCTCATTTATAGCTACTGGTACGTTGAAAAATCCTTTTCCCATCTTAATATATATTTATAATTTGGTTATTATTTTGAAGCTGCAAAGTTACGATTTTTTGACGACTTATAGATTGACAAGTATTAAAACAAGGTTAAAAAAAATGAGTAATTTTTTGTAAGTTGCTCCATGTGTTTTAGACCTACTCAACTTTAAACCTAGTATGAATAACGGTATTATAATTAGCTTAGCTTATCCTGACACTATTGTTAAAATTCCTGATGAACGATTTTTATCGTATTTAAGGTTTATTGGTATTGGTAAAAAAGGCTATGTACGAGCAGGTCATGCAGCTTTAGTACTTATTAATAAGGCTACTGGTGAGTTAGAATATTTTGATTTTGGACGTTATGTCACGCCAATGTCTAGCGGTAGAGTGAGGAGTAAAGACACAGATTTTGAGTTGAATTTTTCTATTCGTGCTCAAATTAAAAATAATACGATTGTAAATCTTGATGAAATACTTAGATTTTTAGCCACAAATCCTAGGTTAACACATGGTGAAGGTAAATTAGTTGCTTCTGTTTGTAAAGCCGTGGATTACAATAAAGCAAAAACTTATATTGATGCTTTGCAACAGCAATATTTTGTAAAGTATGCCGTGTTTCAAAAAGCGGCTAGTAATTGCTCGCGTTTTGTAACAGAAACATTAATTGCATCTGTGACAAATGATGGTATACGGAAAAAGCTCATTAAATCGAAATGGTTTACACCAAGTACAGTTGGTAATGTGTTACTTTCTAATACTGAAAAGCAGGCGTTCTGCGTTAGTGACAAAGGTGAAATATCAAAATTTAAAGGCTCACCAAAATCTGAAAATTTACGTTGCTTCTTAGATCGTTTAAAAAACTACCAACCTAATTTGGTTGGTAGTTTAGAGCCTAAATTTTTAGACCTATTAAGTTCTAAAGCCCAATGGTTACCGGGAATTGGGTCAGGAGCTTGGTTTGAGTTGTACTCTATAAATCATGCGTCTCAATTTCGATGCCGACGAATTTCTCCCTACGGAACTATAGATGTTGATGGTTTGTATGAGATATCGACCTCAGGATTTGATTCTCAACACTATTATCGATTTTGTCATGACTCTAACTGTTTAAGCTTTAAAGTAGAGCAACAAGGTGAAATCTATACATTTAATTACTTAAAAGCTTATGGTGTAACAGAGTGAAACGTGTTGAGATGATAGCACATTAAGTTGGTTAGTTACTGAAAAATCTAATTAAGCGCAAAAGGAGCACTCAATTTAAACGAAGGGATAATCACTTTAAATTTATTAGTATTGGTGAAGTTGATCATATTATAATGTCCTTGCATGGCACCAAATGGAGATGTTAATAAACAACCAGAATTATAGGTATGAGATTCGCCAGGTTTTAAAACTGGTTTTTTGCCAATAACACCTTCACCATCAACAATTTCTTCATTGTTCAATGCGTCAAGAATTTTCCAGTGTCTTGAGTTTAATTGAACAGAATCTTTACTTTGGTTTTCAATTGTTACTTTATATCCAAAAGCAAAGTGCACTTTATAATTTTTATAAAATGTGCCTTCGAAAGAAGTTTCGACAGAAATTTTAATTCCACTTGTAACTTGTTGTACCATTCAATTTATGCAATAGTCTACAAAAATAGCCTATTTTTTCTACTAAAATGGTTACTTTTTTAGAATAATGCAAATTTTTAACACTTTACTAATCTAGTATCGATTAATTGTTTTAAAAATCGGTTGAGCTTACAAATTTTTCGATATTGTTAAAGAAATTGATAATGTCTTTTTCTTGTAAACAGCTATTTATGGTCACCATTCTCACAAATTCTTGATTATTAAAATTTCCGAAGCCAACCATCAATTCTGCATCGTTATAAAGTGCTGTACATAATTTATTTGCAGGAATATCTTTATAATTAAAACACACAGAAATGGAGTTGTCAAAACTATATAAGGTATAGTCTGGATGTTTTTTGATGTAATCTCTGGCGATATCTGCTAGATGAAATTGATGATTTACAATATTTTTTATGCCTTTATTGCCAACAGATTTCCATAATGTCCATAGTTTTAAAGCGTCATTTCTTCGACCACATTGTAAAGAGGTTTTTCCTAGATTAAAATCATCATCATTGGTTTGATATAGGTATTCTGCTTCGTTAGAAAATGATTGGTATAAGTGTTTTTTGTCTTTAGTGACAATTATGGAGCAGCTAAGAGGTGTGCCTAGCATTTTGTGAGCGTTAACGCTAAACGAATTGGTGTGCTCAATCCCTTTTACTAAGTGTTTATAGTCATCGCTAAAAATCACCGAACCGCAATAAGCACCATCTAAATGCAGCCAAATGTCATGCTTTTTGCATACTTTGCTAATGCTTGTAACATCATCAAAAGCACCCAAAACGGTGGTTCCTGCTGTAGCGTTCACAAAAAATGGCTGATAACCTTGTTCTAAATCTTTTGCAATTTGCGCATCTAGATCTGAAGCTAGCATTTCGCCTTTATCGTTAGTTTTTATGGCTCGTACTTGGTCTCTTCCTACACCAATAAAAGAGGCGTTTTTTGCTATAGAATAGTGTGACGCTTTTGAGGTGTAAAGTGTCATTTTATGCGTGATACCTTGTGTTTTTGCTGCAGGATTATAGCGATCTCTAGCCATTAAAACTGCCATGTAATTGCTCATAGATCCTCCAGGAGCAAAAGTACCATCTGCAGTATTAGGGTAACCAATGCTATTGCATATGGTTTTGAGAATGGTTTTTTCTATGCCAACCTGCGGACCTGCAACTTTGTAAGTATACATACTGTTGTTAAGCATCACAGCTAATAAGTCTCCAAGTGTTGCTCGGTTAATTCTACCACCAAAAAGCTGATTAAAAAAAGAGGTAGAAGCCGTTTTTGGCGTGCTCTTTATAATCGATTTTAATGTTTTTGTAAAATCTTCATCAATCATTGGGTCTTCGTTGAAACTAAGATCCAACGTGTCATAAAGTAATGAGGAATCAATTGGAGTGGCTACTGGATTGTTTTTTTCTTCGGAAATGAGATAGTCCACAAGTTCTGTAAACAATGTAAGGTCTTTAGTCATGTGTTATCGTTGTTCTTTAATTTTGGCTTTTTGTAAATTTATTCCTATTTTCTCGACAAATTGTTAAAATCCCTTTAAAAATCAAATACATCTATTGAAATCTTCTGAGACTATTTATGAATTAATCAAGTTATTGTCGCAATCTTCTATTGCAGATTACAATACGATTTTTAAAACTTTTGATTTTGGGATTATAGATTTTTCTCCTTTTGAGAATTGGTCTAATAAAAAATATACGAGAAACTGTTTGTATCGTGATGCGCAATTTGAACTCATTTTATTGTGTTGGCAACAAGGCCAACAAACGACTATTCATGGTCATGATGGTGAAGATTGTTGGGTGTATTTGCTTCAAGGAGAAATGCAAGAGGTGTACTTTAAGCTAAATGATCATCAAAGTTTAATTGAAGTTGGTGCGCGCACCATAAAATCTAATCAGGTTACTTTTATGAATGACAAGATTGGTTTTCATAAATTAAAAAACAGTTGTAAAGGTAAATCCATGAGTTTACATCTTTACGCAAAACCTATTGAGAATTGTGTGTCTTATGATGAGGTGTCTCAAACGTTTGTAGAGAAAAAATTAAGTTATGATACGCACTTTGAGTACGTTAAGTAGTTAAAAACGTGTTTGTAAAGTTGTCGTAATAAGTTTAATTAGAAATATCTACCGATGACGCTTCTCCAAAACCTATAAGAGCATCGTAACGCGCTCCTAAATCTCTGTAATAAACAAGTACTTTATAGTTGTTTTCTGTTTGCCAAAAATTGCCGCTAATTTTTCCTTCTTCTAGCTGACCTTTGGCGTCAACAACCACATATTTGTAGTTGTAAAATCCTTGTTTTAGTTTTATTTTGGTTTGGTAGCGTCCTTCAGCCTTGTTAAATGTGAGTTTGTTTTGGTTGTTTAGTGCGTAGTTGTTAAAATTTCCGTAGACATAAATAGAGCTGCCATCTGTTAATTCTGGATATTGTAATGCAAAATGTACATTAGTATAGTCTGCTTCGATGTCTACATTGTCTGTGTCTAATGCCGTAATCAAAAAATTACCGTTAATGTCTGGGTTATAGGTGTAAGGTCTTTTGTCTCTAGGGTTGTTAATATATAGGTAGCTTTCATAAATGTCTTTTAAGTCAATGAATTGAACGCCAACATTTGCGCCTCTCACATCTTTAGTTTCAAAAAATCGGTATTCATTACTTGCCCAAAAAGCCGTTTCGTTGGTGTATTTATAGATAAGTTCTTTTCCAATGGTGTATTGAGGTTTTACGTTTGTAATTGCTGTGCTGAGGTTGTTATTTTGAATGATTAGTGTTTTGATATTTTGTTTAGGATTGTTTAAGTTTAAACTTCCTGAGTTTATTTCTATATCTATACTTTGTTTGCTTTCAATATATTTTACATCTCTAAGTCGTTTTACAGAAACACCTACAGTAACTTGCTCTTTATAGATCATAAACTTTCTAGTAAAAACAATGTCTTCATCTTCGTTATATATTGAAATGATGTAATTGCCAGATTTTGTTAATCCGCGCGTTTGTTCATTTGGGATTTGCAAATCGTAATGCGAATAGAGTTGATAGGCGTTAAACGAGTTTTCGTAATTGACAATTCTATAATTATCAAAACCTTTCATGTATTCCATTTTAACGAGGTTTGATTGTGTCCAATCATAATTATAATGCTCGATAGTGTAATAGAAATCAGGTTCATCTGTGGTGAGCACATCAAATTCTAAATTAAAAGCTTCGCCTAATCGAATTATAGGTAATTGACCTTGAGAGTATGTTCGGCTTTTAAAAGTGACTGTTTTGATATATTCTGGCGGATTGATTTCTTCGGTTTGAGAAAACCCGTTTATAGAAATACATAATGCGAAAACAAAAATTGATAGAATCTTAATCATTAATAATGGTTTGTTTCGTAAAGATAAACAAATTCTGTGCCTTAATATTGTTTCGCTTATTTAGAATCCTTAAAAATAATAAACTTCAAAAACCACACTATAATATTACTCAATTAATTCGTATTTTTGCACCGATTTTTAGACAACTAATTTCAATATAAAGCGTATGTCAAAAGACATTAAGATTAAAAAAGGTCTGGATATAAAACTTGTAGGCGAAGCTGATAAAACAGTAGAACAAGCCATTGTAAGTAATTTCTGCACGATAAGACCTGAAGATTTTCATAGCGTTATTCCAAAACTTATAGCCAAAGAGGGTACTCGTGTAAAAGCGGGAGACGTTCTTTTTTATAATAAGGATATAGAAGCTATGAAATTTGTTTCACCTGTTTCTGGAGAAATAGTTGAAATAGAAAGAGGACCAAGACGTCGTATTGATGCTATTAAAATTCAAGCAGACAAGCCACAATCTCATAAAGATTTTGGTAAGTTTAACATGAATTCTGATGCCGCATCAACTAAAGCTCATTTATTAGCTTCAGGATGTTGGGCCTTTATTAAGCAAAGACCTTATGATGTCATAGCAAACCCAGAGAAATCGCCAAAATCGATTTTTATTTCTGGATTATCTACGGCTCCATTAGCTGCAGATTTAGATTTTGTACTTGCAGGCAAAGAGGAGGCTTTACAAGCTGCCGTATCTGCATTATCAAAATTAACAGAAGGCCAAGTTCATATTGGTGTTGGGTCTAACAACTCACCGTTAGCATCTATGAATGACGCTACAATTCATAATGTGTCTGGTCCACATCCAGCAGGAAACGTTGGTACGCATATCAACAAATTAGATCCTGTTAATAAAGGAGAAACTGTTTGGACGGTCAATGCACAAGATCTAGTGGTTATTGGAGAACTGTTGCTTACTGGTAAATTTAATGCAGAGCGTATTGTTGCCCTTGCAGGTTCGTCAGTAAAAAAACCAAGATATTTTAAAACAATTATAGGTAGTGAAGTTGCTACTATGATTTACGATAATGGTGTAGAAAAAGGTGGTAATGATCGTATTATCTCCGGAAATGTGCTGTCAGGAAAACAGTTAAAACCAGATGGAAGTTTAGGCTTTTATGACAATGTCCTTACAGTGATTCCAGAAGGTGATGATTATGAGTTTTTCGGATGGAACAAGCCCGTTTTTAATAAAATTTCGACATCTAGAGCATTTACATTTTCTTGGTTAAACCCTAAGAAAAAGTATGAGCTTAATACCAATACCAATGGTGAACATCGTGCTTTTGTAGTTACAGGTTCTTATGAAAAAGTGTTTCCGTTAGATATTTATCCAATGCAAATATTAAAAGCTTGTAAGTATGAAGATCTAGATGAAATGGAAGCTCTAGGAATGTACGAAGTTGCACCTGAAGATTTCGCTTTAACAGAATTTATTTGTGTGTCTAAACAACCGCATCAAGATATTATTAGAAAAGGATTAGACTTAATGCTTAAAGAGATAGGATAATGGGTTTAAAAAGTAACTTACATAATTTTAGAGAAAAGAATAAAGACAAAAAGTGGTTACCTGCATTTTCTGCAATACACACGTTTTTATACTTGCCTAATGAGACAACCCATAATGGGACTCATATTAAAGCTGCCGATGATTTAAAGCGTACCATGAACATTGTAATTATGGCAATGGTGCCTTGTTTACTCTTTGGTATGTTTAACGCTGGTTACCAACATCATTTAGCATTTGGAGATATTCAACAAGCTACAGGAGGTTTTTTTAGTTCACAATTTTGGACTATGGATAACTTCATGGTTGGTTTCTGGAAAGTACTTCCTTTAGTCATTGTATCTTATGGAGTAGGATTACTCATTGAGATTTTATTTGCAATGAAAAATAAGCACGAAGTAGAAGAAGGCTACTTAGTAACAGGAATGTTAGTACCTTTAATAGTGCCAATTGATACACCTTTATGGATGCTTGCTGTAGCAGTAGCTTTTGGAGTTGTAATAGGTAAAGAAGTGTTTGGAGGTACAGGTATGAATATCTTAAATCCAGCATTAACCATTAGAGCCTTTTTATTCTTTGCATATCCAACATGGATGTCTGGAGATAAAGTTTGGGTGAGTGGAGCTAAAGGAAGAGATGAAGCCATTGCAGTTGCAAAAGAAGCAGGAACATCATTAGATGGTTTAGATGCTATTTCTGGTGAAACTATCTTAGGAAGCCTTGCTCAAAATAATTCTAGTATGTTAGATTCTGCTGGTGATTTATGGAATGCCTTTTATGGTATCATTCCTGGATCAATAGGAGAGACATCAACATTATTAATACTCTTAGCAGGATTGTTTTTAGTATTTACTAAAATTGGAAGCTGGAGAATTATGTTGTCTTCAGCAATTGGAGCTCTAGTCATGGGATTAATATTTAATGGTGTCGTTAGTTCTGAATGGATTAGCTCTAGTAGTAAGTTCTATGGATTAATGAGTACTCCATTTTGGCATCACCTACTTATCGGTGGATTTGCTTTTGGTACTGTATTTATGGCGACAGATCCTGTAACTGCTTCACAAACAAATAAAGGAAAATGGATTTACGGATTTTTAGTAGGTTTCATATCTATAATGATTCGTGTGTTTAATCCAGCATATCCAGAAGGTGTGATGTTAGCTATTCTATTAATGAATGTGTTTGCACCAACTATTGATCACTACGTGGTTCAAGGAAATGTAAAGAAAAGATTAAAACGTCTAAAAGTTAAAACTGCTTAACGATGGAAAAGAGAACAGATAAAAATTCGTATACCATAGTATTTGCTATTATAATGGTATTGGTAGTAGGAGCATTGCTAGCGTATTTAGCATCTTCGTTAAAACCTATGATTTCAGAAAATCAACGTTTAGAGAAACAACAAAATATTCTCTATGCAATGGGTGTTAATGAAAATGAAGGTACTAGCGCAAACTTCGTATCTACAGTCGATGCACCTAAATTATTTGAAGATAAGGTGAGTGAGCAATTAGTACTTGAAGTTTCTGGAGGTAAAATTACTAGCCAGAAAACGAGACAAGAATATATGGATTCTAATAATGGTCAAGAACCTTATTTAATTGATATAAAGAAACAAAAATCTAATGCTAAAAATGGTGAGCCTAGAAAATTACCTTTGTTTGTTGGTAAAAACGAAGAAGGTAAAACAGTATATGTGGCTCCTATATATGGTAAAGGACTTTGGGATGCTATTTGGGGATATGTTGCAGTAGATGAAAACATGGTAGTTCAAGGAGCTTATTTTGACCATAAAGGAGAAACACCAGGACTTGGTGCAAATATTAAGCAACGCTATTTTATGGATGATTTTTATGGAGAGCATTTATTATCTGAATCAGGAGTTTTTAAAGGAATTACTGTTGCAAAAGGAAATGCAGATCCAGTAAATAACGATAAAACTGATAACGAAGTAGATGCTATTGCAGGAGCAACTATTACAGGTGATGGAGTTTCAGCAATGATTAAAAGCGACTTGAAACTATATAAGCCTTATTTTGATAATTTAAAAAAACAAGCGAACTAATATGGGACTACTTTCAAAAAAAGACGCAGCTTTAATAAAAGATCCTTTAGCAGATAATAACCCAATTACTATTCAAGTATTAGGAATTTGTTCTGCTCTAGCAATTACGGCTGAATTAGAAGCATCAATTGTAATGTCAATATCGGTATTGTTTGTACTAGGTGTTGGTAACGTTGTCATCTCTTTAATGAGAAATATCATTCCGTCAAAAATTAGAATTATTGTTCAACTAATTGTTGTTGCAACATTAGTGATCATAGTGGATTTAGTCCTTAAAGCTTTTGCTTATGAGTTGAGTAAAACACTATCGGTTTTTGTTGGATTAATTATAACCAACTGTATTATTATGGGACGTTTTGAAGCGTTTGCTTTAGGAAACGGACCATGGAGATCATTTTTAGATGGTATTGGAAATGCATTAGGTTATGCAGTAATACTTATTATAGTAGGTTTCTTTAGAGAACTTTTAGGTTCAGGAACATTATTAGGTATACCTGTTTTAGGAGATCCTATTGAAAAAACTGGATTATATGGCTTTGGATATGAAAATAACGGATTTATGTTATTATCTCCAATGGCATTAATAGTAGTTGGAATCATTATTTGGGTACAACGTAGTAGAAATAAAGACTTAATCGAAGACTAAAAATCAGTGTAGAGTTTACAGTTACAGTAGAGACTCGTAACTGCTAACTGAAACCGCAACTGAAAATTTTAAAATATGGAACATTTAGAATTATTTTTCAAATCAATATTTATAGATAACATGGTATTTGCCACGTTCCTTGGAATGTGTTCTTACCTTGCTGTATCTAAAAAAGTGTCTACAGCTGTAGGTCTTGGTGCTGCTGTAATTTTTGTATTGGCAATCACAGTACCTTTAAACTGGTTGTTAGATCAATATGTATTGCAGCCAGGAGCTTTATCTTGGATGGGAGCTGATTATGCAGATTATGATTTAAGTTTCTTATCATTTATCATGTTTATTGCAACTATCGCAACCATGGTACAATTAGTAGAAATTGTCGTAGAGAAATTCTCTCCTTCATTATATAACTCATTAGGTATATTTTTACCTTTAATTGCAGTAAACTGTGCTATTCTTGGAGGTTCTTTATTCATGCAATCTCGTGAAATAGCAACCTTAGGTTTAGCAACAACCTATGGTATAGGTTCTGGTATTGGATGGTTCTTAGCTATTTTAGCTATTGCAGCGATACGAGAAAAAATTAGATATTCTAATGTGCCTCCTGCATTAAGAGGATTAGGTATTACGTTTATCATTACAGGTTTAATGGCTATCGGGTTTATGAGCTTTGGTGGTATGTTAACAGGAGGTGATGAAGACACAGCAGAAGAAAAAACAGTTGAAGTGCAAGTCACACCAACTGAAAATACAGAATTAGCTAATAACACTAAAATAGAAGAGTAGTATGATTTTAGCAGCAGGAACTTTAGGAACAGTTTTAGCCACAGTAGCAGCGTTTTTACTTGTAACATTGATACTTGTTAGTTTGTTATTGTTTGTAAAACAAAAATTATCACCATCTGGTCCAGTAAAGATTAAGATAAATGGTGAACGCGAAATAGAAGTAGCATCTGGTAGTACTTTATTAAGTACTTTAGGTTCTGAGAAAATATTTTTACCATCGGCTTGTGGTGGTGGTGGAACCTGTATACAATGTGAATGTCACGTCCTTTCAGGAGGTGGTGAAGCATTACCTACAGAGACGCCTCATTTCAGTAGAAAAGAATTAGCACATGGTGCTCGTTTATCTTGCCAAGTGAAAGTGAAACAGGATATGGAAATTACAATTCCTGAAGAAGTTTTTGGTATCAAAAAATGGGAGGCTACGGTAGTGTCAAATTATAACGTAGCAACCTTTATTAAGGAATTTGTAGTCGAAATCCCAGAGGATATGAACTACAAAGCTGGTGGATATATTCAAATTGAGATTCCTCAATGTGAGATTAAATATTCAGATATGGATGTTTCTGCTCACCCAGAAGATCATCCAGGTGAACCAGATAAGTTTAAACCAGATTGGGAAAAATTTGGTTTATGGCCTTTAGTCATGAAAAACGATGAACTCGTTGAAAGAGCTTATTCTATGGCTTCTTATCCTGCTGAAGGACGTAAAATTATGCTAAACGTACGTGTAGCAACACCTCCTTTTGATCGCGCTAAAGGCGGCTGGATGGATGTGAATCCAGGTATTGCATCGTCTTATATTTTTAACCAGAAAATTGGTGATAAAGTAACAATCTCTGGACCTTATGGAGAATTCTTTATCAACGAGTCTGATAGTGAAATGTTATACGTTGGTGGTGGAGCAGGAATGGCTCCAATGCGTTCTCATTTATACCAATTATTTAGAACCTTAAAAACAGGTCGTAAAGTAACCTATTGGTATGGTGGACGTTCTAAAGCAGAATTATTCTATATTCATTACTTTAGAGCCCTAGAACAAGATTTTCCAAACTTTAAATTCTATTTAGCTTTATCAGAGCCAATGGAACAAGATAACTGGAAAGTTAAAGAAGATATCCATGATGAAGCAGGAGATGGCTTTACAGGTTTCATTCACCAAGTAGTAATAGATCAATACTTGTCTAAGCATGAAGCTCCAGAAGACATAGAATTATACTTTTGTGGTCCTCCATTAATGAACCAAGCTGTTCAAAAAATGGGTGAAGATTTCGGGATTCCAGATGAGCACATTCGATTTGATGATTTTGGAGGCTAGAGAATATTAGAAGTCCAAAACTTAGCATTCCGTATGTAATACGTGAATCTTTATAATAAAAAAAAACCAACTCAATTTGAGTTGGTTTTTTTGTTTTAATGTAGTTTTAAAATGGTTGAACGAGTAGTGTCAAGGTCATCGGCATCTTCAATGGCGTCTTGGTCTTCCTTTTTTATCTTAATATATCCTGCTACAGGTCTCACTCCCAATCAAGCAAAAAGGACAATAGCAATATCTACGATAACGTTAAACCCGTCCATTACGCTTATTTATATTCCATTATTAAATACACAGAAGTGGTCTCACCAATATTTAAAACCTCATGAGAGGTGATGGAATCCTTGCTAAATGTATAACCTGTAGGGACATTGACTTCGCGAGTTCCTGTAGCATCGGTAATTCTAAATCTACCGCCAACTAACGTATAACCAACATGCGGATTGTGATAATGTTTTTCGTGACCTACGCCAGGTTTAAAAGTACATTTAAGGACTCTTAGTTCGTCATTGTCCTTTAAGACTTCGCAAACTGCTTCTCCTTTCCAACCTGCTTCTAATGGATCTGGCAATGTCCTTTTCTCATGGCAACTTGTAAGTAATATTAAAAGTATTAGAGTGCTAATTTTCATTACAATCAATTTCTAGCAAGATAATAATTTCATGAGTAGCAGCTTTAAATTATTAAAGATAGTGTTCTTATTAAAGTAGAACCAAGCAGGATTTAATAATTGATTTCCTGTTTACTTAAAAGGTTTAGTTTGCTCTTCGGAAATGTAACCTTACCAGATTAGGTTGAACATGTATTGTTTTTTCGTAAAACTTCGAATGTTTACAGTGCTAGACTAGCTACAAACTTCAACATAATTTTTAATATTTGATCGTGTTATGTGATACAGCCCGAAGTCATATTAAAAATGTTTACAAAGTTTTAGAGATAAATAGTAAAGCAGAATCGATTAAGAACTCTTACAATAGCGAGTTTTAATTACTTCTTTTAAATACGAAATCATATTTTTTTTGCGTTATTTAAAATATGAAAAAAGTTCTACTTATCACTCTAATCTTAACATCGCTTGTAGTTTTAGCATTTCAGTTTAAACCTGTAAAAAAAGTTGTAAATACGGTTAAAGCAACAATTGATACTCCAAGTCTTATTGATAAAGATAGTTTAACCATACACTCTAGAGTGAATAGTCCTGAAGGTTATAAACGCGTATCCTATAACGAAGGAAGCTATGAAGCGTACCTTAGGGATTATAAACTAAAACCATTTGGAAGTAAGATTATCAATTATGATGATTCGGAATACTTCTGGCAAGGTGGACATATTGGTGTTTTAGACATTCCGGTTCCAAAAAACGGCCTCCAACAATGTGCAGATGCACTCATTAGAATAAGAAGTGAATACTTATGGAACCATAATCGTAAAGATGAAATAGGCTTTAACTTTACCTCTGGTCATTACTGTTCCTGGCAAAAATATGCCGAAGGTTACAGACCTAAAATTAATGGCAATAAAGTTAGTTTTCACAAAACTGCAAGCGCTAACCCTTCCGAAGAAAACTTTTATAAATACCTCAATCTAATCTATATGTACTCAGGGACTTTATCATTGTACAATGAATTAGAATCTATTGATGCAAAAGATTTACAAATTGGAGATATGCTTATTAAAGGCGGTTCTCCAGGTCATATTGTTATGATCGCAGACGAGGTCATAAATGAGAGAGGAGATAAGTTGTATTTGTTATTTCAAGGTAATACACCTGCTCAATCTGTACATGTAGTTAAAAATCTAGAAGATACTAAAATTTCACCTTGGTATCAATTAGAAAATGATGCTGTGATTCCTGTCTCTAATTACACCTTTGCAAGTGCTAAGTTTGTTAGGTTTAAATAAATTCGAAAACTTCTGCTCATATTTTATGATACTATTAATGTAAAGTAATCAGTTTTAGAGCTATTGGTTTTTTGACCGATTTTAATTCTATTTTTTTAAACGCTACGTTGTTTTCATTTTAAGATACCAAGTATTAACACTAGAACAGCTGTAATGATTAGGCAAATGCAAAGTGCGAGTAGTTGATATTTAATTCTATTAAAATTGGAGTACCAATATGCATTGATACAGCCCAATATTGAGGTGCAATATTGTGGCTTTGTGTAGTAACGAGATAATGACATGTTACTTTTTTTTAAGGTCATCATGTGTTCTTCGGAAACTTTAAAACTCCAATACCACTTAGGTTATGTACAACTTTGTATCTTTGTAGCATGAGTAAACCTTTAACAAAACAGGAACTTCACAACTTGGCCATGAACCTAGTTGGTAAAGATTTAGAAAAACGTGGTTTTGAATTTGTAGCCATTAATAGCAAGCTTAAAAAGCATCCACAGTTTGTGTGTATTGATAAAAACAGTCAGTATTTTTTTGTGATTGTAAGAGCTGTGAAACTTCCTGAAAACCCTAATAATTATGATGTTATTTGGATGGAGACATTTAAAAAACATGCCTATGAAAAAGATGCAAAAGTTTTGTATGCAGGCGTAGGTTTGGGTAACCCAGAAGGTGAGTCGCTACCAATTTATTTAAACCAAGAGTATCTTGTTGAATATAACGGAATTCAAGTTTTAGACATGCACTTAAATTAAGCTAATTAACTTTTATGTTATTTAAGAATAATAAATTCACAACGTCTATTGATAGAGTGTTCTACTTCAGTACAATTATCACCACAATTAACTAAGGGTTGCGTTTCACCAAAACCTTTAGATTTTAAACGAATTTTTTCAACACCATTAGCTACTAAATAGTCTAAGGTTGCTTTAGCACGATTATTAGAAAGTACTAAGTTATAATCATAACTACTACGAGAATCGGTATGCGCTCCTAATTGAACTTCCATTCTAGGATATTTCTTTAAAAGATTTACAAGCACATCGAGTGTTTTTGATGCTTCAGGTTTAATATCCCATTTGTCTAAATCAAAATAGATGTTTTCTAGTTCTATATAAATATATCCGTCTGTTTTAGTAACAACAATTTCTTCGGCATCATCATAAGATTCAATTTCTAGTTCTAGATCAAATTCTATTTTACCTTCATCATTGGTATTGATGTCTTCTGTAGCAGGTATATAAAAGCTTCTATAACCTTCAATTTGATACTTTTTATTTGGTTCAGTTTCAAATTTGTACTTTGCATCATCACCAACAATTATTTGGTCCACAATAGTACCGTTTTCATCAAGTAACGTGACTAATGATCCAGGTAAAATCTCTTTAGAGTTTTTATCGCGCACTTCTCCTTCTACAAAGTACGTTTTTCTATTGGGTTCTCTGGTAAATGAATATAAACGGTCTTTTCCACTTCTATTTGATGATAAAAATCCTTCATGTAGCGAATCTTTTAGAACAAAACCAAAATCGTCCATACTAGAGTTAATGGTGTTTCCAAGGTTTAAAGCCTCTTCAAACGCATTGTCTTTATACTTACTACTATATAAATCTAAACCACCAAGTCCTTTGTGACCATTTGAAGCAAAATATAATGTACTATCTTGAGTTATAAATGGAAATTGCTCTCTATGTTTAGTGTTTATAGTATTACCAAGATTTATAGGATTACCAAAACTCTCATTAAAAATTTCAACATAATAAATGTCAAATGATCCTAAAGATCCTGGCATATCACTAGAGAAATAAAGTTTGGTATTTTCCTTATTTAATACAGGATGTTGAGTAGAGTATAAGTCACTAGAAAATGGCATCACAGTAATGTTGGTCCAAATACTATCAATTAATTCTGCACGATAGATTTTAACCACAGCAATTTTTTCTTTCTCTATTTTTATACGTTTTTTACTAGTTCTTGAAAAGTACATGGTTTTTCCGTCACGACTAAATGTGGCATTGCTTTCATGAGTTTTACTATTTATATCTTCGGAAAAAGGCTCAACATTTTCTAGGTTTTTATCTTCAGAAACAGAAGCTTTATATAAATCTAAATATGGATTTTCGTTCCAAGCATATTTAGGGTTTTTAGTATTACGTAAAGATGCAAATACCACGTTGTCTTGGTAGTAACTTATTCCGAAGTCACCAATATTAGAACCACTTTCAACTTGTTTAATGGTATAATTATAAGGAACCAATGACGTTAGGTCTTCAATAAATTGAGGTGTATCTTCTAGTAGTTTTGAGTACTCGCTCATTATTTGATCTCCAGTATCATAATCTTCAATTCCTTTTAAAGCATGAGCATATCTAAAATAAACTTCAGGGTTTAAACTGTCTTTATAACTTGCTAATAATTTTTTATAGGCATCACTTGCCTTTTTCATGTCAAAATTATAGTAATATGAATCTCCTAACTTTTTAAGTGATTCTTGACTATCATCTAATTGTTTGTAGATTTCGGCAGCTTCAACATAAGCTTTATTGTCAAACAATTTATTTGCTCGTTTTAAACTTTTCTTTTGTCCAAAGCTCAAACTGCAAACACATAAAAGATATATAAGAATGTAATTTTTGTTCATAATAATGAGTTTAGAAAAATCTTGGAGATTTATCGTATCCGTTACCTAATTTTCCAATGTCAAAAAGTAAAATAATTTCATGTGAGCCAGAATTAAATTTACCTAAGTTTGAGAGTGTATAGTCATAAGCATATCCAATGCGTAGTGAGTCAATTACTTTGATATTAAATAAACCACTTATAGAATCATCAAACCTATAACCAGCGCCAAACTCCAAAGTATCATTTATTAAAACGTTGGTGGTAAGGTCTAAAGATATTGGAGCACCAGTAACAGCTTTTGCCATTAAAGCGGGTTTAATTTTTAGTTTTTCATTTATATTGAAAACATAACCTGTTGTGAAAAACAAATGCGTTTCTTCCTTTCTTGAGGTCACAATACCACTATCGTTATCTAGATGCTCAGATGCCAATAAATTAGGTGCAGATAGTCCTACGTAAAATTGTTTTCCGAAGTAAAAAGCACCAACACCAATATTAGGAGATGTTTTGCTTATATTTTCTGCAAAGGCAGGATCGGGTAAATCATCAGAGTAAACAAACCCATTAAAGTTCGTACTAAAAAACGTGGCTCCAGCTTTTACACCAAACGAAAGTTTTGTGTTTTCACTTAAAGGGATGGCATATGCAAAATCTGCAAAGACATTAGTTTCTTTTACAACATCTCCAATTTGATCATGTATTGCAGAGATACCGCCTTCCATTCTATTACCTAATGTTGTGTGAGCAAAGAAGGTACTAGTTGTTGGACCTCCTACAGATCCTACCCACTGTGCACGATGTAACAACCCAAGGTTAATGACATCAGGATCATTAGTTGCGTAGCCAGGATTAATGACACTCATATTATACATATAATGAGTGTATTGAGCATCTTGTTGAGCAAAAGCCAAAACACCAATTAATAGAGGTATAATGTTTATGCTATATGTTAAGAGTTTTTTAATCATCATAATTAGTCATTACTATCTACTTAAATACACCCTACCTTGAATTGGGTTTCTAATACCATCATTAAATTCTAAAATAAAGAAATATACTCCAACTGGTAATCTAGAATCTCCAAGGGTTACTCCTTTATCTGAAGTGCCATCCCAATCTGGAGTATTAGTGCCACCTTTGTATAAAATATTTCCGTAGCGATTATAAATTTCTAATGTAAAATCAGGATATAATTCTCTTATATTTTCGATTTCAAATACATCATTTATGCCATCGTCATTAGGTGAAAATCCGTCAGGTATTTCAATATCTAAAGGGCAATCCTCAATCAGAACAGTAACTTCTAGTCTAATAGTACTTTCACAACCATCATCAGACAAAACCGATGCGTAATATGTTTGACCATCTATTAATGCATCTGTAGTGTCATAACTATTACCATTAGTTAAAGCATCATACCAAGTAATAGGTTCTGTATTTGTAATGTTGTTTGATAAATCTTCTATTGTTGGTTCATCTTGGAGACAAAAAATATGACCATTTTCAATAAGTTCAGGTGTTAGGCTATTAAGAACATTAAAACTAGTTGGCAAAATTGCAGAAACATCTGCACTGCAAATTGAGCCTACCATTGTAATTGAAGTTAATGTTACAGTAGTTATTCCTGTGTTTGTTAATAGATCAGCAGGAATATTAAATACCGAAATACCATTGAGCATAGTAATTGTAATGGTGTTATCAGATTGATTTGCTCCGGAAATATTATAACTCACAGTATATGAGCCATCAGTTAAAAGGGTCGCATTTGTAATAGATATATCATTAGAAAGTCCCAAACAGATATCTTCAGATGAAATTTCTAACCCTGTTGCGTCAGGATTAGTTTCTATTGTTACTGTAATTAAGGAGCTGTCAGATTGGTTACAAGCTATTGGACCAGTAACGGTATATGTATATACTCCAGCAGTATCCACAGCAGGATCAAAAACACCCGTTCCGCTAGTGAGCGTTGGACTCCAAGTTCCACCAGCATCTGGAGTTCCGTTGATATAATTAAATAGGTCTTGAGCACCATCATCACTACAAATTATAGCGTTGCTATCATCTCCAGCGCTAGGAGGAGGTATAACAATAACAGATACAGTTGCTGATTGGTCATCACAAGGTGCAGTACCAATTAGTGTGTAAGTATATACACCAGCTGCATCTAGCGCAGGATCAAAAATTCCAGAACCACTAGTAAGCGCAGGCGACCATGTTCCACCAGTTTCAGGAGCACCACCAAGCACAGTAAATAAATCTATTTGCCCATCGTTATTACATAAATCGACAGTAGCATCGGTTCCAGGGTCTGGAGGGATATTTGTAGTCACCGTAACCGTTGCCGTTGAATCTTCACAAGGCGGATTTGAATCAATCGTATAAGTGTACACACCAGCAGTATCTATAGTAGGATCAAAAATTCCAGATCCACTTGCAAGCGCAGGCGACCACGTTCCACCAGTTTCAGGAGCACCACCAAGAATAGTAAATAAATCTATTGGGTCATTATCTAAGCATAAATCAATAGCACCATCAGTTCCAGCATTAGCCGTTGGAATAAAAGTAATAGTTACTGTTGCCGATTGGTCATCACAAGGCGCTGTACCAATTAGTGTGTAAGTATATACACCAGCTGCATCTAGCGCAGGATCAAAAATTCCAGAGCCACTAGTAAGCGCAGGCGACCATGTTCCACCAGTTTCAGGAGCACCACCAAGCACAGTAAATAAATCTAT
>NZ_JXJO01000022.1 GCF_000826655.1 Psychroserpens damuponensis | reverse complement strand
TAACCGTTATGGATTATCCAAAATTCTTCACACCAAATGGAGATGGATATAATGATACATGGAACATTAGTGCAATAAATGGACAACCAAACGCAAAAATTTATATATTTGACAGATACGGAAAGTTACTCAAACAACTTAGTCCAACAGGAGCAGGTTGGAATGGTACCTACAATGGTAACCAATTGCCATCAAGCGACTACTGGTTTGTAGTAGAGTACAATGAACCTAATACAGGTGAACGTAAAGAATTTAAAGCCCATTTTACCCTGAAAAGATAAATCGATATGAATCTAAAAAAGTTTTGTTTAATAGCAATTTTAACACTGTTCAGCCAAATAGGAACAGCACAAGAAGGATTACCCATTTATTCAGATTATTTAACTGATAATTACTATTTAATCCACCCATCTATGGCTGGAGTAGCAAATTGTGCTAAAGTAAGATTGACTGCTCGTGCACAATGGTTTGATCAAGATGAAGCACCTAATCTCCAAACACTAAGTATAAATGGTAGAATAGGAGATTCTCCTTCGGCTATTGGAGGAATTGTTTACAACGATAAAAATGGATACCATTCACAAACAGGTGCATATTTTACATATGCGCACCATTTAATGTTTTCTCGTAATACTATTGATTTAAATATGTTGTCATTTGGTTTAAGTGCTGGGCTCATTCAGTATAAATTAGATGAAACAGAATTTTTAGCTGATGGTTTTGATCCTATTATTGCAGGAGTAGAGCAAAGTGCAACAAACTTTAATGTTGATTTTGGTCTTTCATACCATTTTATAGATTTTTATGCACATGCTACGGTTAAGAATTTATTAAGTAACGAAGGTATTAACTTTAATGAACAAGGTTTGAGTTATGATAATTTAAGAACCTACATATTCTCTGCTGGAAATACGTTTAGTAAATATAATAGCGATTGGAGTTTTGAACCTTCTTTGATGTTTATCTATAAAGATGCAACAGAAGAAGCTTCTATTGATATCAATGCTAAAGCGTATAAAAAAATGGACTTTGGTAAAGTTTGGGGTGGATTATCTTATAGGAGAAGTTTAGATGGAGCTGAGTTTTTAGATGGATCTGGTGTTAGTAGCCAAAAGTTACAATACTTCACGCCATTTGTAGGTGTTGATTATAATAATTTTGTTTTTGCATATACTTATTCTTACCAAGCAAATTCTGTAGTGTTTAATAATGGTGGATTTCACCAGATCACTTTAGGATATAACTTTAATTGTAAGCGTGAGAAATACGAATGTAATTGTCCGGCAATAAACTAATACAATTGCTTTGATATACATATAAAACGTCTCGATTAATCATAATCGAGACGTTTTGCATTAAGGATGGAGGTATTGTTGGAGCTCATCTTTGATAGCGACTACCGAGAGCCTGACGCTCTTTAAATTGATAAAAATTTAAAGAGGGTAATGCCAAATTACCAAGTGTACTTTTTCTGCTTTGCTTGAGTTTTTATAGCTTTTATCATCGCATTTTCTAAACCATTATCATCGCCATTTTGTTGTGATTTTATAAATTGCCTGCGTTGTTCATTTAAGTTTTGAATTTGAGTTTGAATTGCCTCACGTTCTTTACTTTTTTTTGCGATGTAAGCTTTAATTTCTGAGGTACTCTTATTTTTAAGTTCTGATGGTAGCTCTTCATTTTTTAAATCACTAAATTTAAAACCCTTTTCTTTTTCGGCATCTACCAAATCCCATGATGCATTTTTATAGAGATGTGAACTTTTGCTTACTGTTCTGCTCACTGCGTTTTCTTCGCTATAGCCTTGTGCATTATCATCTTGTTCTGCTTGAAGCGCCATTTTTGATCGTCCTATGTTTCCGTAGGCCACATAAGTTTTATTAAGTTTTTGGTTTAGTTTTAAAATGTTATCGTCGTATGGTGTCGCTACATAAGTGGTTGCATGGTTATGATTGATGGCCATATAATCGCCCTGAGATAAATCTGCGCCATCTTTCCAATAGGATGAAATACCTTGATTGTAATCACCACAAAAAATAGTATTGACACTTATGCCATTTTTATGCGCTTGTTTTACTGCATCTTGGTAACTTATTTTGCCTTGCGAAAAAGGCTCGTTACCTGCAATAAATATAAGTTTTAAATCATCTTCATTGTTTCCCCATTTTAATTGGTTTAATGAGGTTTGGATAACATGACCACAATACTCATTTCCGCCATTTGTGGTTAAAGAGAATAATTGTTTTGAGATTTCGTCTAAGTCATCGCTAAAGGGAATGACTTGTCTAATAAAACCTTCTTCACCATTGAGTTTATCGTTACCATACTCATATAATGCTATGTTGAGATTTGGTTGTTCATCACCACATTTTGCATAGGATAACTCATTAACGATGTCCCAAAGCTGTGCTTTTGCTTGGTCAATTAATCCATCCATGCTATTACTTGTGTCCAGTAGTAAAGCGACTTTAATAGCTTGTTTGTTGGGATGGTGTGTTTTAGTGTTTAAAACGGCTAATTGTGCTGTTTCTTTTTTCTCATTTGCATTGCAGGACATAAATCCTATCATGCATATTAAGATGACGAGAGTTTCAAATTTTGTTTTCATATGTTCGTTATTTATTATTTATTGTTGTGTATTCTTGATTGACTGTAGATCCTTCGTACACGATTCTTTGATCTAAGAAGGAGATTAATTCATCTAATTCGTAAACGTTTTTATAGCCATAGCCATATAAATTGATGTAAGTTGGAATGTTTAAAGCCAGTGATAATGTTCTTTCTTTTTCTTCTTCGGAAGGCGGAATCACCAAAGTTTTGCTCATAAAATGAACTTCGTCGCCATTAAAATTGTTATTGCAATAAATTAAGATGGTTGTATCTGTATCTGGAATAATTTTATCCAAATTACTTACTGAGAAATCTGAAAAATTTAAATGCAAAGCACCTTTTACATGCTTTTTGTCATACATAACCTTAGAACGTGTATCTAGAATAATGACATTTGGGTCTTTACTTTTCTCTAAAAATTCATCAAAACTTATAAGTCTTTCCGCTCTGTAATCTTTCACTACTTTCACTAAATCTTCAAAGTCGCTATAACTTACTTTAGCTTTTGGAAAGTCTAGTTTTTGAGTTTCCGAAGAGGAACACATTAAGAATGTCATAAAAGTTACTATTAATGTTGCTTTCATAGTTGTGATTTTAATTGGTTTGTAAGGCTTTGATGTCTAGGGTTCCGTTTGGAGACACGACGTAGTATTTGTGTTTAATTTCGGTTTTTACAACAGGCTCTGCTTTTGCTGCTTTTGGTTTTGGTGTATACTGTAATCTAATGTTCATGCCTATTTGTACTACAGGTTCTAAAATTGACGGATTTACAACTACATCATAATTTTCATACGATAAAGGTTGATAATAATAAGAGGTTTGTTTTTTAACAGTAGTCACGCCTTTTTTCTTTGTAATGGCTTCAAAGGATACACTATTAAATGCTTGGTAGCTTTGGTAAAAATCTTTTGGGAAATAGCAGTATTGATCATCTGCAATGGCAACATTATAATTTGCTAAATCAAAGCCTAAAATTTTGTAATAGGCTTTCTTTTCTTCAATGAGTTTTAGGAGTTTTGTTTGTAGGTTTTTATAGACTTCGGCAATGTTTTCTATATAATAATCTACTTTTACTAGGTTATAGATTTCACTTTTTGCACAAGCCGTTAAAATGGTTTCAAACTGATTGGTTTTGGTAAACTGGATGTGTAAATTTTGTTGTAATTCAAATCCGTTAGGAACTTCAGTATAGGTTTTACTAAATAGTTTTTTTTGCACTTCAATTTCGTAGTTAGGAACAAATGAAATGACATCTACAGCAAAATCATCATCTGTAATACCAATTGATTTTAATTGACTTTTGATTTTATCAATTCTTTGATTGATTAAAAGATTTGTACTATCTGCTGTTGGTCCTATTTGCGAAATATTAAAAATAGCAGTATAAGTTGTAGCTTCAACATTTTGTAATGCTTTTACGTCTATAAACACTTGTGTACTCGCACTAAGAGTTTTAGTAATTTGTTTTTGTACAGTAGGATTGTAAATCGTTGCATTACCAGAGTGCAATACATTTTGGCGAGAGATTTGATCGAAATTTCCCTTGTGTTGCGCTGTTACATTTCCGAAGAAAATTATAACCACCAAAAGGCTTAAATAGCATGTTTTCATGTTTTGATTTGTTTTTTGATTTGCTGTAAAACTAAAAGCATCTTAATTTGAAATAAAATAAGAATGAGTAAACACGGCTTTTGGTTTAGGCAATACAATTGATAAATGAGTGAGCTTGGCTATTTTGTGGTATAAAAGCATTTTATTGGCTTTGCACGATTTTATTTAACCAATTAAAGTATGTAAGTTTATTCCGTTCAATAAAAAATGATTCTCATCTAGGTGAGCATATTATGAAAAAAATATTCACATATAGTCTTTTAATGTTGCTGTTGTTTTCCTTCGGAAATGTAACAGCACAACAAAACGATAAGGTTTACGAGAATAAGGAAGATGCGCTATTTACAATAAAAGGTTCTATTAGGGAGAGTGATACGTTTGATCCAATTTCTAAAGTAAATGTTGAAGTTATTGGAGGCGCCTACACGATGACAAGTCTTGATGGTAGTTTTGTAATTAAAGCCAGAAAAGGTGATGAACTTGTTATACGACACAAAGATTTTGAAACGGTATATCATATCATTACAAATGATGATCGTATTATTATTGAAGTTGAACCTGCAGCTCAAATTAAGAACAAGAGATCTAAAATTAGAACAGATGTAAATACCTTTAATGCGCTCATAGATTCTATTGGTAAATACAAAAAATTAGATATTGGTAAGAGTATCAATTTTGCAGGTGAAGCTTTAGGTCAAAGTGCATCACAGCAACAAAATGCAGAAACGTATTTAGTACTTGCCGATGTTTATATGCACTGGAAACAATACGATTTAGCAGTTACAAATTACCGAGTTAGTCTTCAAAATAGAGAAACTAATGAAGCAAAACTTGGCTTAGCCAAAGCTTATGAACGCAATAAAAACTATCAAGAAAGTATAGATCTTTATAAAAGTATAAATAAAAAGCAACTGAGTAATTATCAATTGGTGACCTTATATGAAGGTTTGGGTGATACCTATTTTAGTATTAAAGATTATGCCTCTTCTATAACTGCTTTTGAAAAAGGATTAGAGGTTTCAAATGAGCATTTAATAAAACCTAAAGTTGTAGATCTAAATTCTAAAATTGCTCAAGCCTATAATAGTGAAGGTAGTGTTGATAAAGCAGAACAGTTTTTTGATAATTCGCTTAATTTAGCCGAAAAAGAAACCAAAAAACGGTCTTTAGAGGAAAAGGAAACGGTTGCAGAGTTTAATAATACCAATCGTAATTATACTGAAGAAATACAACTGAGAAAAGAAATCGTTAAAGATGTTGAAGATGTAGAGCGAGACTCAATTGTAGAAAATGAAAGTCCGTTAACACTTCAAAAACAAAACTACAAAATTGGTAATGCCTATTTTTTACAAAAGGATTATGCCAATGCGATTCCTTATTTAGAAAAGAGTAGAGAAGAAGCCGAAGCTAAAGGTGATTTGGTGGTTAAAAAAGATGCGATTCGTAAAATCTCAGATGTGTATGTAGATGCAGGAGATTTTGAAAATGCTAAACTCGCTTTTGAAGCGTATAAATTGGTCGTAGACGAACTCTATATAAAACGTGAGCAAGAGTTATCTCAAGCCGATCGTTTTAGACGTAATATTGTTGAACAGCAAAATAGAATTACAAGTTTAGAGAGTGATCGTGCCCTTAATTCTAGTTTAGAGAGTGAGCGTAGCAAAAACCAAGAATTAATTATCTATTCATTAATTGCAGGTATGGTTTTATTGACTGTTACTGCATTTTTTATGTACAAATATATTAAGCAACAACGTTTTGCAAATAACTTGCTAGCTTTAAAATCGTTGCGTAGTCAAATGAATCCGCATTTTATTTTTAACGCTTTAAACTCTGTTAATAGCTTTATTGCGAGTAATGATGAACGTACAGCCAATAAATATTTAAGTGATTTTTCACATCTAATGCGAGCTGTTTTAGAGAATAGTGAAGAAGATTTTATACCGTTGCAAAAAGAAATAGAACTGTTAGAGTTATATACCAAGTTAGAGCATTTCAGATTTCAAGATAAGTTTGATTATGATATTACGGTTAACGATAATGTTGTGGTTAGTGAGTATCAAATTCCGCCAATGCTCTTACAACCATATATAGAAAACGCGGTTTGGCATGGCTTACGTTATAAGACCGAAAAAGGCCACCTACAAATTACAGTAGCTAAAAAGAGTGCTAACGAAATTACAATTACTGTTGCAGATGATGGCATTGGACGAACACGATCAAAAGATTTAAAAACGGCCAACCAACAGAAGCAAAAGTCAAAAGGTATGGGTAACATCAAAAAACGTGTGGCTATTCTTAACGACATGTACAAAGATAAGGTAGATGTTTTTATTGATGATAATTCTATGGAAGATGATTGTGGGACGAAGGTGGTTGTGACTTTGAAAAAAGATTAAGAATGTTGTTTTAATGTAGTAATACTATGAATATAAGTAATAACATATTATTGTTTTTAGTCTTTTTAACAACTAGCTTGTTTGGTCAAACAGGTGAAAAGTTAATAGAATCTCATAAAGCAGAGCGCATAGTATATTCTGATAGTTCTAAATTAAAAGTGTATGATAATAGAGGTAAGCACATAATTGAAGATACCAAAGTTGCTATTTATGTCAATGGGAATTTTTTAAACGCATCCATATTAAAAACACTAAATCCTAATAAGATTAAATCATTATCTGTAGAAAAGGATTCTATAACAATAGGTGATGATTCATACTTAGGTAAAATATTAATTAAATTAGTAGATGATTATGAGCCTAAATTTATGGCACTGAAAAAATTTATATCAAATCATTTTGTATTAAATGATTTACCTCAAGTTTTTCAATTAAATGAGACTATTCTTAACGTTAATAGTCAAGACTTTTTAATTGATGAACAATTTATTATGATGGTTTCGGTAGAAGAAATTATAACTTCCGAAGAAAATTTAAGTATAAATCTAATAAAGCTTATTACGAAAACAGAAGACAATATTAAAAAAGGAAATACTATTATCATTAAATAAGAATCTATAGATCAATTTTATGAAACTAAAATCAATAATCGTAGAAGACGAAGAAACAAGTAGAAAAATTCTAAGAAATTATCTCAACAAATATTGCCCTAATGTTGAAGTTCTAGGTGAAGCTGCTAATGTAGAAGAGGCTTTAGTCTTAATTCGTAATACAGAACTAGATTTGGTGTTTCTAGACGTAGAAATGCCTTATGGTAATGCGTTTGATTTATTAGATAGAGTTGGTGATGTTAATTTTGAAACCGTTTTTGTTACCGCTTACAATCATTATGCTATTGATGCTTTAAATGCGCATGCGTCATATTATTTGATGAAACCTATCTCTATAGACGAACTTATTAAAGCTGTAGATTATGTCACTGAGATAAGAACAAAAGAAGACGCACTACAAGATCAAGTTCTAGTGCCAAAAACGACAACCGTTAATGGTAAAATCACTATCCCACAACAAGACGGATTTGAAGTTTTACAAACCGCAGATATTATGTATTGTAAAGCCGATGATAACTATACCGAAATCTATCTCAACAACAATAAAAAGAAACTCGTAAGTAAAACGCTTAAGTATTTTGAAGATGCACTAACCCAAAGTGGTTTTGCTAGAGTTCATAAAAGTTATCTAGTAAACGTTAATGAAGTTATCAAATACATCAAAGGAAAAGGCGGTAGCGTCGTATTAAGCAACGGAAAAGAAATTATGGTATCTGCCTCTAAAAAATCTGAGTTGTTATCTTATTTTAAATAATTAAAGAAATATAATATGCCAATTATAAAACCAGTAAAAGGAAAACACCCTCAAATACCAGACGATTGTTTCATTGCAGACAACGCAACTATTGTTGGAGACGTTTCCGTAGGAACACAATGTAGTATTTGGTTTAATGCAGTCATAAGAGGTGATGTACATTTTATAAAAATAGGAGATAAGGTCAATATTCAAGATGGCGCAGTAATTCATGCAACCTATCAAAAATCACCAACAACCATTGGTGATAACGTTTCAATAGGGCATAATGCTATAGTTCATGGTTGTACCATAAAAGACAATGTGCTTATTGGTATGGGAAGCATTGTGATGGATGATTGTGTCATTGAAAGCAACAGCATTATTGCAGCAGGAGCTGTGGTTACTAAAAATACAATTGTAACGTCTGGAAGTATTTATGCTGGCATTCCTGCAAAAAAAGTAAAGGATATTAGCAAAGAATTAATTTCGGGTGAGATTAATCGTATTGCAGATAATTATGTAGCGTATTCTAGCTGGTTTAAGGAGTAATTAAAATGTCATTCAGAGCGTTAGTGAAGAATCTCAGCTCTTATTAAAGATTCTTCGTTTCACTTTGAATGATATTGACGCTGTTAACATTCTCTTCGGAAATATTAAAACTCAAAAATCTAAGCCTTTCACAGTAAACTTGTTCTCTAAAATCGTTTTCAAGACCGTTACATTTCCGTTGGAATAAAACATATTATTTGACATCTTCATCGATGTATTAAGAAGGCTGTGCTGCTCTAAAACAGCTTTAGTTTGTTTAGCAACCGCTAAGCCAGAATCAATAATCTTAACATGCTTAGGAAGCATTTCTAATAATTGTGGCATGAGATAAGGATAATGCGTACAACCTAAAACAAGGTAGTCAATATTAGCTTTAAGCATGGGTTTAAGATAATCACTTAACAGTGATTTCATGGCCTCACTATTAGTTTTGCCTTCTTCTATTAATTCAACGATTCCTTTACCTACTTGCTCAATAACATGTATGCCATTACTGTACAAATCTGTTGTTTTGTGAAACAATGTACTGCTTAAAGTGCCTTTTGTAGCTAGAATACCTATGGCTTTAGACTGTGTGTTAAGAGCGGCAGGCTTAATAGCCGGCTCAATACCAATAAAAGGAACATCATAAGTGTTTCGTAAATGAGAAATAGCATTTGTGGTTGCTGTATTGCAAGCTACAACAATAAGTTTGCAGTTTTGTTCTAAAAGAAATTCGGTGTTTTTTATGCTAAGAGCAATGATCTCATCTTGTGATTTTATACCATATGGCGCATTTTTGCTATCAGCTAAATAGATTGTATTTTCATGTGGTAATACTGCATGTATTTCTTTAAAAATGGAGGTGCCTCCAATTCCAGAATCAAATATGCCTATGGCTTGAGTACTCATACATCAAAAATAAAAAAGCCACTTATTAAAAGTGGCTTTTTTGTAATTTATTTAAGATGTTTGTTTTAGAATCCTAATTCTTTTTTTACATCTGCTAAAAGGTCTTTACCATCTGCTACTAAAACACCACCACCTTGAGTAGAGTCTAATACATATTCGTAACCTTGAGCTTTAGCTACTTTTTGGATAGCTTCTTTAGCTTTCTCAAAGATTGGCTTTAATAAAGCAGCTTCTTTTTTACCTAAATCTTCTTGAGCACCAGCTTGAAACTCACGAATACTTTGTTCCATTTGTTGAACTTCTTGAGCTCTTTTAGTGTTTTCTTCTTCTGTTTTAGTATCAACTTCAGCTCTGTATTGTGTTACCTTATTTTGAAGCTCAGTTACATTATCTTTATATTGAGCATCATAAGTTTTAGATAATTTTTCAATTTCGGCTTGTGCTGCTTTCATTGCTGGCATAGATTGTACTAACTCAGTTGTGTTAATATGTGCAATTTTACTTTGTGCTGTAGCAAGACTTGTTGTTCCAACAAATAATATAGCGACTAATACAAGGGTTTTTAAATGTTTCATTTTTTAATTTGTTACGTGTTATAATTAATTTTTTTTAGTTATCGTCAGGAACGGAGTCGTTTTCTTTAGCTTTCGCCTCTCGTTCTTCTTTTGCTTTTTTACGGTCTTCTAATATTTTCTTTTTTCTCGCTTCAAGTGCTTTTTTACGTTCTGCACGATCTTTAGCTTTTTGCTGTTTTTTCTCTTCGGCTATTTGAGCTGGTGTCTTTTCACCTGTACTTACTTTAGCTTTAGTAGAATCTGTTTTTTTAGTGTTTTCGCCTTTTTCTGCTATTGGTGTTGATTTCCCATTAGCGCTATCTCGTTTAGCTTTTGCTGCGGCTCTTTCGTCTAATATTTTTTGACGCTTTTCGGCTGCTGCAGCTTTTAAAGAATCCCTTCTTTTTAATTGTGCTTCTTGACGTTTAGCGATTTCTGCTTCACGTGCTGCTTTTTTATCTTCTATGGCTTTTTGACGTTCATCTAACTCTTTATTCACAACAGGAACGACATCTTCTTGTTCTGCTTTTTTACGGTCAGCTCTAGATTTTGCTTGTGTTCGTTTAGATGATCTTGTAATACTTCTAATAATAAGATCACTTAGGTCAAATCGTTCTGCTGAATACAACATCACTACATCGGCCGATTTATCAAATATGAAATCATATTTTTTACCACCTGCAATTTCTTGAACAGCAGCAAAAATTTGATCTTGTATTGGTTGGATCAATTGTTTCTTTTGAATCATCAAATCTCCATTGGGTCCAAATCGCTTTTGTTGGTAATCTAAAATTTCGGCTTCTTCAAATGAGATGTCTTCTAAACGCTCTTCATACAATTCTTTTGTTAGAAGTACACTTTCACTATTTAATTGTTTCTTTTTAGAATCTATTACAGTGAGGCGTTGTTCAATCTCTGTTTTCCATTGCTGAACTTTTTGATCGAGTTGTGTGTTGGCTTGTTGATATTCTGGTATATTTTCTAAAATATATTCAGTATCTATATAACCTATTCTAACACCACGTTGTGCATTGGAAACAAAGCTCATTAGACTTATTATGGTCACTAAAAAAAGAACTTTATTTTTCATCTGTATAATTTTATTGGTTATGAAATTTCTATAAACTTTTAAAACGACAGATTAAATTACGATCCTGTCATTGTGTTTAGTTTTTCAAATTAACGAAATATATTTAGAAAAATTTTAACACACACATTAAATCGTCAAAATGTTAATAGAAAATATCGTGCCAAGATTAAAATTGTTGTCCAATAATGAAATGAATTTCTTGACCATTCTTTACAGTTTCTCCAGGTAGCGGGTCAAAACCATAACCAAAATCAATACCTAATAAACCAAATGCTGGCATGAAAATTCTAAGTCCAACACCTGCAGATCTTTGAAGATCGAATGGGTTATAGTCTCTAAAGTTATCAAATGAAGCACCTGCTTCTATAAATGTTAACCCATAAATTTTAGCTTGAGCACCTAAAGTAATAGGGTAACGTAACTCCATTGAGAATTTATTGTATATCGTACCACCATCTGTAGAAGATAACGATTGGTTAGGGTAACCACGAAGTTGTACAACCTCTCTTCCATCTAAAGCATAATTAGCTAAGCCATCACCACCAAGAAAGAAACGTTCAAAAGGTACAACACCTCTATCTTGATTATAAGCGCCTAAGAATCCAAATTCCATTCCAGATTTGACAACTAATTTATCCCAAATCTTTGTGTACCAGTCTCCTTTAAATTTTACCTTATAAAATTCTAACCAATTAAAACGTTCTTGATCTATTTCTCCAATTCTAGCTAGATCATCAGGATCTGTTGCGTCTAGGGCATCTCGTTCGTTAATTAAAGCTTCATAATCTACACTATTAAACAATGAGTATGGTAAAGTGAATTTACCCGTTATTGAAAAGCTAGAACCACCTGTTGGATATATTGGATCTACAGATAAATTATTACGAGATAAACCTATAGTATATGATAGGTTGTTAGAATGTCCATTACCAAATGTAAATAAACCAGTATTATAATTCCTTAAATCGTAATGCTGAAATGCTACAGCTTGAGAAAGTGTAAAATAATCATCTGGTACTTTTAAACGCTTTGCAATCCCTACAGAAAGGCCTGTAATATTAAATCGTCTGTCTTTATCTGCATCTTGTGTTACCGAATTATATAAAAACTGTTTGGTATGTGACAGTGATGTTGATAATTGAACTGGTCGTTTTCCTCCTAACCAAGGTTCAGAGAATGAAAAACTATACGTTTGATAAAATCGTGAGGCTTGTAAACGCAAGGCTAAACTTTGACCATCTCCAGAAGGTATAGGTTTGTACGCCTCCTTATTGAAAATATTTCTTATTGAGAAGTTATTAAATGATAGTCCTAACGTTCCAATAAAACTTCCACCACCATAACCACCTTGCAGTTCAATTTGGCTAGAACCACGTTCTACAACTTGATAATCTATGTCAACTGTCCCATCTTGAGTGTTAAAATTTTTCATGTTAGGTGTTAACTGCTGAGCATCAAAGAAACCTAATTGACCTAATTCTCTAATAGTTCTAATTACATCACTTTTTCGATATAGCGTCCCTGGTTTAGTTCTTAATTCTCTATAAATTACGTGGTCATTTGTTTTATCATTTCCACTTACACTAACATTATTAAAGTATGCAGGTTTACCTTCAGAAATTCTAATCTCCATGTCTATAACATTACCTTCAGCACTCGTCTCAACGGGATTAATTGTTGAAAATAAATAACCGTTATCTTGATACAAGTTTGTTATGTCTACACCATCAGGTTTGGTGTCATCTGCTATTCTTTTACGCAATTCAACGCCATTATAAGTAGCGCCTTTATTAATTTTTAATATCGAATGTAATTGCTGATCAGTAAAAACAGCGTTACCTACAAATTTAATTTCACCAAACTTGTATTGTTCACCTTCTTCTACATTTACAAACAAACTAATGGTTTTGTCATCCTTATATACAATAGAATCACTGATAATTCTAGCATCACGATATCCGTTTTCTTTATAGGTGTCTATGACGCTTACTAAATCTTCTTTGTAATCCTCTTTAATATATTTAGAACGTTTTAGAATACGAATCGGATTTTTTTTCTTCGTATTTTTCATTGATTTTCTGAGTTTTTTATCAGAAATCTTATCGTTACCATTAAAGCTAATGTTATCAATTTTAACTTTTTCACCTCTATCAATGAAAACAAGCATATTAACTCTAGCTTTTTCAATAGAGTCATTGGTGATTTCTTTGGTGGTTACTGTAGTTTTAGCATTTAAAAAACCTTGCTTTTTATACTTGTTAGTGATGTAGTTACGCGTAGTTGTAACCAAGTTTTCTGTTACTTTAACACCTTTTGAAAGACTATTCTCGGTTTTTAAACCATCTATTTTTCCTTTCTTAACCCCTTTAATAGTGACTTCATTTAATTCAGGTAAGTCAACTAAGTTTATTTCTAAATAGGCTTTATCTCCTTCAGATTTTGCTAAATACACATCAATACTACTAAACAAGTTTGAGTCCCATAGCTTTTTAATAGCATTACTAATTTGTTCTCCAGGTATAACGATTTCTTCTCCTATTTTTAATCTAGAAAAAGAGATAACCGTTGATGGATTAAAATTGGTATTTCCAGTAACCTGAACATCTTCTAAGATGTATTTTTTACCTTGATTAAAATCTGATTGTTGCGCAGTTACTACAAAAGATGTAATAAAAATAAATGCCGTTAGTAGTGACTTAATATATGTTTTCAAAAGTAAGTTGTTAGCTAAGTTGTTCACTTGTTTTTCCAAATCGTCGTTCTCTATTTTGATAATTAATCAAAGCTTCATAAAGGTCCTTCTTCTTAAAATCAGGCCAAAGAATGTCTGTAAAATATAATTCGGCATAAGCAATTTGCCATAGTAAAAAGTTGCTTATCCGATGCTCACCACTGGTTCGTATTAACAAATCAACATCTGGTAAATTTTGCGTGTAAAGATGCTTATTAATAATTGATTCGTCAATACTTTCAATAGAAATTATATTATTTTTAACTTTATCTGTTAATTCTTTAATAACGTTAACAATTTCCTCCCTTGAGCCGTAGCTTAGCGCTAATGTCAAGGTCATTCGTGTATTGTTTTGTGTTTTATCTATTACTTCTAATAATTCTTTATGAGCATTTTTAGGTAAATCACTTAGATTTCCTATCGCAGATAATTTTATGTTATTATCTTGTAGTGTTTTAATTTCTTTTTTTAATGACTTTACTAAAAGCTTCATAAGGGTTTGAACTTCTAGTTTAGGCCGTTTCCAGTTTTCTGTAGAAAACGCGTATAATGTTAAGTTTTTTATGCCTAATTCTGCACTTGCTTCAATAACATCTCTTACTGATTTTGTCCCATTTTCATGACCAATAACTCTAATTAACCCTTTTTGTTTTGCCCAACGACCATTGCCATCCATAATAATGGCAACATGCTGCGGTAATTTATCGAGTTGTATTTGGTCTTTTAAATCCATTTTAAAAATTGCAATAACATGGTCGTTGACCAAATGTATAAGTTAACGTAAAGCCTGTAAATACATACCAATCATTACTATTTATGTTTCCAAATGAAAACGCTTCTAACCCTTCAGAGTCTGGTACGCTACCGTCTAATTCATCAGAGAATGTATAACGTGCGCCAATTTCAAAACCTAAAATTAAGTGATTGGTAATATTAGATTTTACACCTAAAGCCATTGGAATACCAAAAGCCCAACTATCAGTACCTTCAGATGTATAGGTTCCTGCAGCATCAAAATAATAATTATCATGATTGGCTATTGCAATTCCAGAATAAAGATAGGGTACAGCTTTTAAACCACTTGTGTGTAAGTCAAAATCCCAAAAGGTATATTCCATTCCTGCCGAAATTTCAAGTAAATTACTATCAAAAGCATAATTTCGTTCCTTTCGTCTTGGGTCGTCACTTTTACTATCACTACCCTTTAAATCTGAATAAATTAATGAGACTCTCCAAGAGTGTCTAGGGCTACGATTCCATTTTAATATTAATCCTAATGCAGGATCACTTGGTGCAATATAAGAAGTAGAACCAATATCACCAATAAAATTACTTCCTCCTCCAAACACACCAACTTCGTAGATTTGAGAGTGGCTCGTCTGTGAAAAAAATATACTCAATAAAAATAAGATTAAATACCTCATAAATTTTTAAAAGTTTGCAAATATAATAATTCTGAATTGCCTATGGTAATTTGAGGCAAATAGTCTTTGTAAAAACAGAATATATAAGGTTTTATTGCATCTTGTATTGGGATAACTCTTAATTTCGTTTGTCTTCTCCCCAAAGCATCTTTTGTCTTAAGGTATCTATAAAACGTTCATCGAGGAGTTCTACCATTTTTATTTTAAAATTTGCTTTTTTTATAGTGATTATTGTGGCATTAGATAGGGTAACAATTCTAGAGTCTAACGACATTAAATGTTGGTCTTCTCTACCATCAACCGTTAATTGTATTATAGTATCGTCACGTATTACTAAAGGTCGTGCATTTAAATTATGAGGCGCAATTGGTGTTAATACAAAACTGTTGGCGTCTGGTGTAATTACTGGGCCACCACAACTTAATGAATACCCTGTAGATCCTGTTGGTGTAGCAGCAATTAATCCGTCAGCCCAATATGAAGTAAGATATTCACCATTGAGATGCGTTTCTACAGTAATCATAGAGGTTGTGTTTTTTCTACTTACGGCAATTTCATTAAGTGCAAAATTAGTGTGAGATAGATCTTCATTTTTAGGATCTGTGTCAACACTTAATAACGTACGTTCAGAAGTTTTATAATTACCATTTAAAATATGCTCTATTGCAGATTCTATTTCATCAGTTTGAATGGTTGCTAAAAAACCAAGTCGTCCTGTGTTAATGCCAACAATTGGTATAGAAAAATCTCTAACAAAAGTTATAGCTCTTAAAATAGTACCATCACCACCAACGCTTATTAAAAGGTCAAAACTTTCGTTTAATTCTGAAAATGTTCGAACCCCTTTCATGTGTTTTACTTCGGAAATGAGCTGTTCATAAAATTTAGACTCAATATAAATGTCAACGTTATTTTTCCGAAGCACACCAACAAGTTCGTCAAAAGCTTCAGTAGATTTTTCTGGATAATACAAACTGTAAACAGCTACCTTCATATTTAAATGTCTAAGTATTTTTTGAGGTATTCAGAACGCTCTTTCAAATTTTCAATATATGAATCCTCTTCATGGCCAGAAATAATATTGTAACTGTAACGCCTAAAGGTTTGTGTGACATCGTTAAGTCCTGCGTTGCCAATTTTAAGGGTTATTTGAACCAGGTCGTTATCCATTTTAGACACAAAAGCACCTAATATTTTGGCGTCATTTGATTCTACTATTTGACTAATTTCACTAAACGAATAATCTTGAATTCCTTTTTCTACAATTAAAACTCCACCAGGTTCGGCAAAAAAAGGAGTTTCATTAAATAAGCTAATTATATCACCAAGTTCATAATACCCTAAATAATTATTATGTTTATCTAAAACAGGCATAATGTTGCAAGAATTTTGAGCAAAATTCTCTAGTACGTCAAGCCAATTGGTGTCTTGTCTAACAAAAAAGCCTTCAATAGAATAATTACAGTCGGCAATAGTTTTTTGTGATTCAAAACAATGTGCATCATTTTCAGATATGCAGCCTTGATAAATACCATCTTTCTCTACAGGAATATGAGAATACGTCAACTCGTTAAATAGAAGTTGAGCATCGCTAACTTTCTCATTTATATTGAGTGGTTTAATGTCGTTTATTATGTATTGTTTTAATGGCATAATGGTGTTTAATTCTATTGCAAATTAATTAAAAATAACCACAATAAGCATCAACTTGTTTGTATTTTTGTAACTGTAAACTATGAATATATGACGAAGTTAAGTGTAAATATTAATAAGATAGCTACTTTAAGAAACTCTAGAGGTGGAGATACACCAAATGTTTTGCAATTTGCAAAAGACGTGCAGCGTTATGGAGCACAAGGCGTTACAGTGCATCCTAGGCCAGATGAACGACATATTCGCTACCAAGACACGCGAGATTTGAAACCAGAAGTGTTTACAGAGTTTAATGTTGAAGGAAACCCAATTAAATCATTTATGGATTTAGTTTTAGAGGTCAAGCCAACACAAGTTACTTTGGTGCCAGATGCTGTTGATGCACTAACATCTAATGCAGGTTGGGACACTGTAACGCACAAGGATTTCTTGTCTGAAGTCATTCAAGAATTTAAGTCTCAAGGTATACGAACTTCAATATTTGTAGATCCTGTTTTAAAAATGATTGAAGGCGCTAAACTTACTGGAGCAGATAGAATTGAACTCTATACCGAAAGTTTTGCACATCAATATGGTTTAGGGAATACAAGTGCCATTGCGCCTTTTACGAAAGCTGCAGAACTCTCTAACGAGATAGGTTTGGGTGTCAATGCAGGACATGATTTATCTTTGGATAATATTAAATTTTTTAAAGATAATATTCCAGGATTATTAGAGGTTTCCATTGGTCATGCTTTAGTTGCTGAAAGTTTATACTTAGGAATCGAAAATGTGATACAAATGTACTTGCAAAGACTTAAATAATTAACATTGCTATTTGTCATTTCCAACGAATGTGAGAAATCTCATCTTAAAAGATAAAATTAAATGAAACTACACTCCCAAATATTAGGACAAGGTCAGCCCTTTATCATTCTCCATGGCTTTCTCGGTATGAGCGACAACTGGAAAACCTTAGGTAATAAATTTGCCGAAGCTAGATTTGAAATGCACCTTGTAGATCAACGTAATCATGGGAGAAGCTTTCATGATGATGATTTTAGTTATGAAGTCTTGGCAGAAGATTTGAAAACCTATTGTGACGATCATAATCTAGAAGATATTATCTTACTAGGTCATTCTATGGGAGGAAAAACTGCCATGTTATTTTCTACGGAATATCCAGAACTCGTTTCAAAACTGTTGGTAGCAGATATTAGTCCGCGTTTTTACCCAATACATCATGATGCTATTTTAGACGGATTATCATCATTAGATTTTTCCGAAGTAAAAAGTAGAGGCGCAGCAGATCAACAATTATCAAAATATGTTCAGGAACAAGGTACACGCATGTTTTTGCTTAAAAATTTATATTGGATAGAAAAAGGACAACTCGCACTGCGCATAAACCTTGAGGTTTTAAAAGAGAATGTATCTGAAGTTGGAGAAGCCTTACCAATCCATTCAAAATTTGAAAAGCCTACCTTATTCTTAAGAGGTGATAAAAGCGAATATGTCATGCCAACCGATGAAAAATTAATAAAGCAACACTTTCCGCTTGCGGAAATAAAAACCATAAGTAACGCAGGACATTGGTTGCATGCAGAAAACCCAACAGATTTTTATGATGCTGTGATAAATTTTATTACCTTAAACTAATAATCAATTAAATGTTTTGAAATGAATTTATTAATCAGACTCATAGTAACCGCAGGTATCGTCATGCTCTTAGCTCATTTTTTACCAGGTGTTGCTGTTGGCGGTTTTACGGCTGCATTAATTGTCGCTATTGTTTTAGGGTTACTTAATTTTATTGTTAAGCCTATTTTAGTTGTTTTAACCATACCAATTACTATCGTAACTTTAGGATTGTTTCTTTTTGTAATCAATGCATGTATTATTTTAATAGCAGATAAGTTTATTGATGGTTTTGCAGTAAGTGGATTCTGGATTGCCTTGTTGTTTAGTATTCTATTATCCATCTCACAATCTATTGCGTATTCGATTTTGAAGGATGATAAAAAGTAGTGCTAGTTTTAAGCTTCAAAACAAAACTTTAACACTTTAAAATCAAAATGTACGTAGATCTACGTATTGTGTTGTATGTGTTTTAGGTATAAGTTTGGAACTTAAGCTTAAATCAGCTATAAATATGAAAAAACTAAGTCTGTTATTAATTATTTGTCTTATTGGGTAAGTGGGATGTCAAAAAGAGAATCTACAAGAAGAAGCTTTAATCTACCAAAATATTAAGGGTCATAAATTACAAACGTATATTTATCAATCGGATTCTATTGTAAGAGCGAACAAAGATCTATATAGGACTGTGACTTCAAAATTTGAAAAATCAAATAGTTCATCTTCAAGATATATAGAATCAACAACTCATGGTTTTGTTATTGATACAAGTCAAGTACAACTTTTAGTCTCAGATTTCTATGAGAGTTATGCCTTTAAAGTGTACCGAGAAACTGAAAACCCAGATATTCTTGAAAATTATGTAGTGACTTATTTTAATGACTCTACATATTCACAAATACTAATAAGCTATCCTTACGATACAGTATTACAAAAGTGGGATATAGAAAATGGAAGTGTTTTAGAAATTCAGGATGACGACTTACTAGCTAGAAATTTTAGTAATTGTGGCGCAGAAGAATTTGCATTAACCGAATGGGTTAATGAATGTACGGATTTTACATGTACTAGTGGCGAACATAGTGGTACTGGAGCACAGGGAGATTGTAATTATAAAGGTATAGGTATGCCTTATACAGAATGCGAAGGAGGTTATGTGACTTATTGTGTACCTTCGGGAGGAGGTTCGGGTAACACAGGTCCTGGCAATACAGGTCCTGGTGGTATTGGAGTAATACCTTATAATTCTTCAAATGGGCTTAATGATACCAGAACTAGAATTAAACAAGCTCTAGGATTTAATGTTATTGGTGGAGATTTCGTTGAAGAGAATGCTTGGTTAGATGATGTTGCCAACGCGTTTGAAGTAGTTGCTATTGATCACTATTTAGAAGATCATGAAAATGAGGACGGGAGTTATGAGCAGGAGGCTTTGGATTTTGCTGAGGGAGCAATAAATGAATCTTTAGAAGGTTCTGAGCTGGATATGGTTAACGAAATCATCAAAGATTCCACTTTTATTAATACTAAAGCCGATTGTGTTTATGAATTATTAAAATCAACAGGAAATAATCTTTTTAAAGATTTAATGTCAGATTTTACTAATAACAAATCAAAATCTAAATTAAAATTTCAAATTGGTACTGTGCCAGACGCAGCTGATGGATTAACAACTTATGATTCGGACACTGGTATTATCACTATAACATTTCCCCCAGCTATAAATACATTAACTAGTTTAGAGATTGCTGCATTAATTTTGCATGAAGGCCTGCAGGCTGAACTTAGAAGGATTTATATAGGAAATAACCAGGTTCTTGAACCGCTACCTCAAGCTCAATTCAATTATTTAGTTAGCTATTATGAATATTATAAAGGAATAGTTGCAGCAAATAATGTTTCGAATTTCGCATCACATACTTATATGGTATATAATCATCTTGAACCTTTGGCTAGAGCTGTTAGCGAGCTAGATGATAATCATTATAACTTAAATCACTATATGTGGTATGCGTGGGATGGTCTTAGTGTTATTGGAAAAAATGCTATTCCTCCATTATTGACTACAACCGAAGAAAACAATTATCAGAATTTACAACAAATTACTATTACTGACTTAAAAAAACAAGATTGTGATGAATAAAGGATATTTAACTTTAGTTTTTTTATTATTACTGATTTTGGTCACTTGTTGTACTACATCAAAAAATACGGAAAAAATATTTTTCCAAAAAAACATAAATACTCTGCTTGATTCTGCAGTTTTTGACCGTCGTAGATTGGTAGTCCCTTCTCCACAAGACTTTAAAGACTCCTTAAGTCGAAGTAAATTAATGGAAAGAGCAAATTTAAAAATGAACCTTAATTTGTCTCCATTACATATAATTCTTCTAGATTCAATAAAACCTATCAGCAACTTAAATGATTTTTTTTCTAAAATTAAGTATTTTAAATCTGAGTTGGATTACAAAGCAATTACTGAAGAAGATATATCTGCTCAAACAACTTTAAAAATTGAGTTATCAAAATTTGAGATAGATAGCAGCAAGTATACGATTATTAGTCACACAGATTTTAAAAAAGGTTTGAAGTTGTTGGGAAATCAAAAACTGGAGAGAAATCCTCCAATTTGTTCTTTATCTAGTATATATTTCAATAAAGAAGAAAACTTAGGAGCTTTTAAAATGAGTATTGTATATAGCGGTTTGGATGGTCATGGAGTTATCGTATTTATAAAGAAAGAAAATGGTAATTGGGTGATAGATAAAATAATAGAAGATTGGATAGCATAAGATTAAATTTCAAATACATATTGATTTTAACCTGTTTAATAGTTTTTAATTAAAAAAATAGTTTCAAACACAATCAATTAAACTTATTGTCGGGTTGCAAAAAAAATTGTATTTTTGCAGCCCTTTTTAAGGTAAAAATATTAATGCCCTTTTTGGGTTTACAGTTGATAAAATGAATATTACAAGAGAAAACATCGATGCATTAAATGCAGTTGTAACAGTAGATATCGCTAAAGAAGATTATAGCGATCAAGTAGAAAAAATATTAAGTGATTACCGTAAGTCGGCTAACATACCTGGTTTTAGAAAAGGGCATGTGCCAATGACTATGGTAAAAAAGCAATATGGTAAAGCCGTATTGGTAGATGAAGTTAATAAGTTGTTGCAAGATGCTTTAGGTAAATATTTAACCGAAGAAAAATTAGATGTTTTAGGTAACCCATTACCAAAACCTCAAGATGATTTAGATTGGAACAGCGATAATTTTTCTTTTGAGTTTGAATTAGGTCTTGCGCCAGAATTCGAGGTCAATTTAAAAAGTAAAAAAGCCATCACACATTATAATATCGTAGCCGATAAAAAAATGATTGATGATCAAATCATTCATATTAGAAAGCAATACGGTAAAATTACATCTCAAACTGAAGTAGTCAAAGAATCTGAGATTACAGGTGTTTTTGAAAATGAAGAGAAAGAGATTAATAACTCTACAATGATTACCTTAGATAAATTTAAAGGTAAAGCAACAGAGAAGCAATTTTTAGGTGCTAAAGTTGGTGATGTTGTGACATTAAAAACAAAAAAGTTATTTAATGAAAACCACGATTTAGCTGCAGCTTTAAAAATGTCTCATGAAGACACAAAAGATCTAGATATCGAAGTTAATTTCACAATTAGCGAAATCAACGAGAGAGCACTAGCAGACTTAGATCAAGAGTTGTTTGATAAACTCTTCGGAAAAGATACTGTAACATCAGTAACAGAGCTTAAAGATAAAATCAAGGAAGATTCTGAAAAGCAATTTGCACAACAAGGTGATCAAAAACTATTAAACGACGTAACTGAGTATTTAGTAGAAAACACAAAATTTGACTTACCAGCTGAATTCTTACAAAAATGGATGCAAACAGCAGGTGAGACAGAAATGGATGCAGATCAAGCCAAAGAAGAGTATGAAAAGTCTGAAAAAAGCATGCGTTACCAATTAATAGAAGGTAAATTAATTGAGAAGCATAACTTACAAGTACAGTTTGAAGATTTACAAGCTCACGCTAAAGAAATGATTAAAGTGCAAATGGCGCAATTTGGTCAAATGAATTCTAGTGATGAAGAGTTAGACGGTATTGCAGCAAGAATTTTATCTAATAAGGATGAGGTTAAGCGTTTATCTGAGCAGTTAATGAGTACGAAACTGTTAAATCTTTACAAAGCAGAAGCGAACTTAAAGACAAAAGAAATAACTTACGACGAATTTGTAAAAGAGTTCTATAGTTAAAAATAAGATATATAATTAGTATATTTGAGCGTAGAACTTTATAAGTTTTACGCTTTTTTGTTTCACAATAAAATTTCAGAAAAAGATATATGGATTACGGAAAAGAATTTGAAAAATTCGCAATAAAAGATCAAGGTATCAGCAGTACGTATTATAACAAGATCGTTAGCAGTATGTATCCTACAAGTATGACACCGTACATTATAGAAGAACGTCAATTAAATATTTCTCAATTAGATGTGTTTTCTCGTTTAATGATGGATCGTATTATTTTTATGGGTACGGCAATAAATGATCAAATTGCAAATATTATACAAGCACAATTATTATTTTTAGAAAGTGCAGATGCAAGTAAAGATATTCAAATTTACATCAACTCACCAGGAGGTAGCGTGTATGCAGGATTAGGAATCTATGATACTATGCAATTAATAAAGCCAGATGTAGCAACAATTTGTACAGGTATGGCAGCTTCAATGGGAGCAGTACTTTTAGCAGCAGGAGAAAAAGGTAAACGTAGTGGTTTAACGCATTCTCGTGTGATGATTCACCAACCACTAGGAGGTGCACAAGGGCAAGCAAGTGATATCGAAATTACAGCGCGTGAGATTGTAACCCTTAAAGAAGAACTTTATAAAATTATCGCGAAACATTCAGGGCAAGATTACGACAAAGTGTATGAAGATAGTGATCGTGACTACTGGATGAAAGCAGATAAAGCTAAAGAATACGGTATGATAGACGAAGTACTATCAAGAGGATAAAATAATGTTTACTTCGGAAAATGGAATTCTCAAAACTATTGGCATTAACAGTACTATTTGTGAGTTGTAACATGTCCGAATTAATAAAAACTACAAGAAAAAGTTTTAAGTGAATTTAAAACTTTAATTGATGAAATTCCTACAGCAGTAGAAATTTAAATAAAATTTAAAATGGCAAAGGAAGAATTAGAATGTTCGTTTTGTGGAAGGAAAAAGCCTGAAACCAGTTTATTAATTGCAGGTTTAGATGCGCATATTTGTGATCGTTGTATTGAGCAAGCTCACGGTATTGTGTTAGAAGAGTCTAAGCAGGCTGGAAATGAAGAGTTATCTTCAGATCTAATGCTTAGAAAACCATTACAAATTAAAGCATTTCTTGATGAATATATTATTGGTCAAGAGTATACTAAAAAAGTAATGTCTGTTGCAGTTTACAACCATTACAAACGTTTATTGCAACCACCAAGTGATGATGATATTGAAATTCAAAAATCAAATATAATCATGGTTGGTGAAACAGGTACAGGTAAAACATTAATGGCAAAAACAGTGGCTAGAATGTTAAATGTACCTTTAGCAATTGTTGATGCAACAGTATTAACCGAAGCTGGTTATGTTGGAGAAGATGTAGAAAGTATTTTAACACGTTTATTACAAGCGGCCGACTATAATTTAGAAAAGGCAGAAAAAGGTATTGTTTTTATTGACGAGATTGATAAAATAGCGCGTAAGAGTGATAATCCTTCTATTACTAGAGATGTTTCTGGAGAAGGTGTACAACAAGCTTTATTGAAACTTCTTGAAGGTACTGTTGTAAACGTCCCACCAAAAGGCGGTAGAAAACATCCAGATCAAAAATTCATTGAAGTCAATACCGAACATATATTGTTTATTGCAGGTGGAGCATTTGATGGTATTGATAAGAAAATTTCAAAACGCTTAAATATGGCAGCAATGGGTTACAAAGCTGCATCAAGTGATGATGAGGTTATCGATAAAGACAATTTATTACAATATATCATTCCAAAAGATTTAAAAGATTTTGGTTTAATTCCAGAAATTATAGGTCGTCTTCCTGTTTTAACTTACATGGATCCTCTAGATGGTAAAACTTTAAGAGCTATTCTAACTGAACCTAAAAATGCAATTATTAAGCAGTATAAAAAACTCTTTGAGATGGATGAGGTCGAAATGAGTATTACTGATGGTGCATTAGATTTTATTGTTACTAAAGCTATTGAGTATAAGTTAGGTGCAAGAGGTTTACGTTCATTATGTGAAGAAATTTTAACTGATGCTATGTTTGAAATGCCTAGCTCTAAGGATAAAAAGCTTAATGTCACTAAATCATATGCTGAAGATAAACTTAATAAAACAACGCTAAAAAAGTTGAAAGCAGTTTCTTAAAAGAGCATTTTTAGAACAAAAAGAATATAATATAATAGAAAAAAAAGAACCACTCTTTTCCCGAGAGTGGTTTTTTTATTGGATGTAATAATTAATATTGCGTGACAATATTTTGAAATTTTTTTTTGAAATTTTGAAGGTCTTACAGCAACTAAATACTACAGTTGTTTCTTTAAGACTTAGTAAATATAGGTGCATTGTTGTCATAAAAAAAATGACTTTTCCGTGTTTTAGATGAACCTTTGTTTATTCTCGTTGTGTGGGAAAATACGCTTGTCGTTCGTCGGATTTATGCGATAAACCATGTTAATTACATTAATAAAATATGTTTTAGTTGAGGTTTCCGAAGTAATACAGCTACACGTATAGGTATTAAGAGGTTGTATTGAGCTCTAGAAGTTCGTCTATATACTCTCTACTATTAGAAAGTCGTGGGATTTTATGTTGACCACCCAATTTGTCATGCTGTTTTAGCCAATCATAAAACAAATGCTCTCGTGCTATATGAACTTTAGGCATATTTAACGTCATATTATTAAGGCGCTTGGCTTCATAATCTGAATTTAGAGATTTTAGTGTTGTGTCTAAGAGTTCATTAAAAGTGTTGAGATTTTGAGGCGGTGTTTTAAATTCAATTAACCATTCATGAGAACCTTTGTCTTTGCCTTTCATAAAAATTGGAGCTGCTGTGTAGTCTACGATTTCAGATCGTGTAGTTTTGCAAACGGCTCTAAGCGCATCTTCGGCATTTTCAATAATTAATTCTTCACCAAATGCATTAATATGATGTTTGGTACGACCTGATACTTTTATTCGATACGGATTTATGGATGTAAATCTTACTGTGTCTCCAATTTTATAGCGCCAAAGTCCGGCGTTAGTAGTGATGATTACTGCGTAATTTTTATGGACTTCAACTTCGCTTAGCGGAATCACTCTTTGGTGTAATGTTCCGTAAGTGTCCATTGGTATAAATTCATAGAAAATCCCATAGTCTAACATGAGTAATAATTCGCTACTATTGTTACGATCTTGGATGGCAAAAAAACCTTCCGAAGCATTATAAGATTCATAATACCTAAAATTAGATTTTGGTAAAATGGCTTTATATTGATCGGTATATGGCACAAAGCTCACGCCTCCATGAAAATACACTTCTAGATTGGGCCAAATGTCAAATAGGTTGTCTTTTCTTGTTGCATCTAAAACATTGTTAAGCAAAACGAGCATCCATGAAGGTACACCTGCTAAACTTGTGACGTTCTCGTTTCGAGTTTCTTCAACGATGGCCTGCATTTTAAGTTCCCAATTATCCATAAGGGATACTTTACTACTTGGTGTACTGCTAAACTCTGCCCAAAACGGCATGTTGTCAATTAATATTGCAGATAAGTCACCAAAGGCAGTTCCGTTTTCTTTGTAGAGTTCTTTACTGCCTCCTAAGCGTAAACTTTTGCCTGTAAATAATTGTGAGTCTTCATTATTATTAAGATACATGCACAATAAATCTTTACTTGCTGCATAATGACAGTCTTCTAGAGATTCTGTACTTACTGGTATAAATTTACTTTTTGCATTTGTTGTACCACTAGATTTTGCAAACCATTTTATTGGATGTGGCCAAAAGATATTGTGTTCTCCTAAACGAGATCTTTCAATAACAGGTTGGTAGTCTTCGTATGAAGAAATTGGAACGCGCTCACTAAATGTTTTATAATTGCTTATGGTGCTAAAATGGTGTTTCCTACCAATTTCAGTATCCTTTGCAGTAGTAAGGAGTTGAAATAGTAATTCATTTTGAACTTCATTGGGATATTTTAAAAACAATTCAATTTGATGAAATCGTTTTTTTAAAAACCATGAAGCTATAGAATTTACTAATGGAATCGCCATATTTAAGTATCTTAAGCTATCTTTATGCTTTAAAAATAATACTTTTTTTTATATGTTTTACCAAGGTGTTTTAACAAAGATGCAAACGGAGTTTGCAGAGCCCATTCAATATTATTTAATCTTAGAGAATGATTTCTTGAATATGAATCAATTACTAGGAAAAACCATTACAATGGAGTTTGTAAAACACCAGTGTTTAAAGTGCGGATTAGACAAACCAATTTATCGACAAGGGTTTTGTAAGGACGATTTTTTTGATATTCCGCAAGCAGGAGATTGGATTATGAGGCCAGAACTAAGTACTGCGCATTTAGATAAGGAAGATCGTGATTTAGAGTATGAAAAGAAAGTACAATTACAACCTCATATTGTGTATTTGGCAAATTCTAGTAATGTCAAAGTTGGTGTAACCAGAAAAGCGCAAGTGCCAACACGATGGATAGATCAAGGCGCTCACGAAGCCATAGAAATTGTAGAAGTACCAAACCGTTATCTCGCTGGTATAACTGAAGTCGCACTAAAAGGTTACGTTGCAGATAAAACTAATTGGCGTAAAATGCTAAAGAATGATGTAGAAGACGAAAGCCTAACAGAATGGCGAGATCGTTTAAAACAATACATTCCTAATGAGGCTTTAGAGTATTTTATAGCGACTAATAAAGAAACACATATTCACTTTCCAGTTGACAAATATCCTCTTAAACCTAAAAGTCTCAATATTGAGAATGAACAGTCTTATGCAGGGAAACTTGTTGGTGTAAAAGGGCAATACCTCATCTTTGAAGATGATCGCGTTTTTAATGTGAGAAGTAATGAAGGTTTGGTGGTTAGGTTTAGTTTGTCTTGATTAGCTTTATATTGATAATTTTATGGCCTGAGCAATACCAATAATTAGAAGTAAAATTCCTGTAATTCTATTTACTATTCTACCAATATTTTGAACTTTATTTTTTAATGTCAAGCTAAATCTACTGTACAGATATAATGTAAATAGCTTACCAAAATATACACCTATAAAAAATAAAAACAGGACAAACAGAGGAGAGCCTAATGATAACATTAATTGAGAGTTGTTAATAATGCCAAAAGCCACAACCCAATATATGAGTACTGGCGGATTTAATATGCCTAAAAGGAAACCCATGGCGTATTTAGACGTAGTGATTTGAGAGGTTTTAGGCTTTTTTTCTTTTTGTTTTTTAAATAATAGAAATGCTCCAACAGCCATTAAAACAATGATGATTAGCATTTGAATCCACATATTTCGATCAAAAAATGCTCTCACCATCATATTGCAATGCAAGGCATAATAAGATAAAATAACTTCAGCTAGACCTGCGGTAATTGCAATTTTAAAAGCTTGTTTAGCATTTTGTTTGATCGTTGTATTAATAACTGCAATATTTGATGCGCCCAATGGTAGGGCTCCAATAACACTAGCTAAAACTCCAATTAAAAAATATATAATTATCATGTAGAGTTTGTAGGTTTACTTCGGAAAAACTTACAACCAATAAAAAACAACAAAAGGCGCATCCAATTAAGGTGCACCTTTTATATATATTATAAAGCTAAAAAAAACTACTAAATATCCTCTTGATCTCTCAATCCTTGGATATATCCAGCTTTTTGAATTTCACGTCTTCTTTTAACAGATGGCTTTGTGAAAAACTGGTTCTCACGTATGTTTTGCATCGTCTTTACGTTACGGTGTTTTCTTTTGTAACGTTTTAAAGCACGTTCAATGCTTTCTCCTTCTTTTACTAAAATTTTAATCATTGTAATACTTGTAATTATTGGTTTAGGACTATCCTAAATACGTTTTTAATATTTTACTTTTAGAATCTTGACGTAAACGCTTAATTCCTTTTTCTCTAATTTGTCTTACACGCTCTCTAGTTAAATCAAAAGTAGCTCCAATTTCATCTAATGTCATTGGTGGCTCATCACTTAATCCAAAGTTTAAACGTATCACATCACTTTCTTTTTGTGATAAGGTGTCTAAAGCTCTATTGATTTCAACATTTAAAGACTCTTTCATCAATTGATTGTCAGGATTTGGTGATTCACCAGATTTGACAACATCATATAAACTTGATGTTTCACCTTCTTTTAAAGGTGCATCCATTGATAAATGTCTCCCAGAATTCTTTAAAGATTGCTTCACTTCTGAAACCGTCATATCCAATTCTTGTGCTATTTCTTGAGCACTAGGAGGTCTTTGATGCGTTTGTTCTAAAAACGAAAATGCTTTATTAATTTTGTTTATAGAACCAATTTTGTTCAAAGGTAATCTAACTATTCGAGATTGTTCTGCTAAAGCTTGTAAAATTGCTTGTCTAATCCACCAAACGGCATAAGAGATAAATTTAAAACCTCTTGTTTCGTCAAAACGTTTTGCTGCTTTAACCAATCCTGCATTTCCTTCATTAATTAAATCTGGCAATGTAAGTCCTTGATTTTGATATTGTTTAGCAACAGATACTACGAAACGTAAGTTAGCTGTCGTGAGTTTGTCAAGTGCTATTTGATCACCTTCTCGAATACGCTGAGCTAATTCAACTTCTTCTTCAGCGGTAATCATTGGAAGTTTGCTTATATCTTGTAGGTACTTATCTAGGGATTTCGATTCACGGTTAGTAACTTGCTTGGTGATTTTTAATTGCCTCATATATTCTGTCTTGTTTAAAAAGTTTGCAAGAGTCTAATGTAACTTTTAATTTGACAAAAGCAAATAAAAGTTATCTTACTTATGGAAAATAGCCAAAAAAGACGATTTTTTAAGAGTAATTTAACATTTTGAGCCTGTTTTAACGTCAAATGTTAGGTGTTTGGTTTTAAAATTACTAGTTATTAGTTGAGTCTTGTTTTTTCTTTCTGTTATTTAATAATCCTCCTAAAATGTTTTTTACACCTTCTGAAACTGTATTAGATGTCGTTGTTTTAGTAGAGTCTGTTGTTGCGGTTGTCGTGTCGCTTGTTGTTTCGTTTTTTGAACCACCTAAAAGTCCGCCTAATAAATCTTTAACCTCGTCTTTACCTTTATTGATAAGCTTCTGCTTTTCAATCTCAATAAGTTGTTTGGTTAAGTTTGAAACACCACTTGTTAAGTCGGTTTGTATTTTTGGACTTGTGTAACTCCCTGTGATATTTGCGGTTACAGGTATAGTGATGTTGTTAACCTCAGGGTCGTTTATTTTGCCAAGTAATTGATTAACATCACTACCTAGATATTTAGCAGGTACTTCAAAAACGGCATCGTATTTAAGTGTTTTGTCAAAACCATGACCTCCAGATACTACAATTCCTATATCCTTGTACTTCAAATTAAACGGTTTTACGTTTACTTGACCATTAGAGAAGTCGAGTTTTGCTTGTAAATCTTTTAGATCTAATTTGCTAAAATCTATAAAATTTAAAGCGCCATCAAGTTTACTTAAAACCGATGTTTCATTTTGATTAATGCTGGTTGTTAATAGCTCTGCAAAAGCATCGCCAGAAACAGTATTTAAATTAGGTGTAAAATCGCTACCTAAAGTTCCTTGTAATTTTATTACAGTATTTAGTTTGCCTTGAAACGCCTTTGCAATTGGAGCAATACTTTGCAGTAATTCTAAACTTTGAAATGATTGTGCAATATCAAAACCATCTGCACCTAAATTTAGGTCAAAAACAGGTGTGTCAGTTTTTGTTGACACTTTACCTGTTAAAGCTAAAACACCATTAAATAAGTTAGACGTTAGATTTTTTAAATCGGCTTCTTGGTCTTTAATTAATAACGTACCATTAACATCTTTTAATGTTAGGTTGTCATAAACCACTGTATTTGCTTTCGCGTTTATCGTGCAATCTAAAAACTCTGGAATTTTCATGGATTGATTAGCAGCTGTTGTTTTATTAGATGTTTCCGTAGCCGTTTCATCCTCAACCATAAAATCGCTTATCACTAAATTATTGGACTCTAAATTAAAATTACCTTGTAAGGTGTTGTCACTTAATAAAAACCCAAGGATATTATTAATAGTTCCTGTAGCTCTAAAATCACTTGTTCCCGTTTTGGCCTCAAAACTATTAAGAGATACACTTTGCGGATTAAATGTCATATCTGCTTTATTAATTTGAATAGGATTAACAATGTCTTCCGAAGAAAAAATAAAATCACTCAAATTAACGCTACCTGTATTTTTTATACGCTCATAAGCGTTTGTTTCAATCGCGTTCATATCAAAAGCAGTATTGACTTTGGCTTTTAAAATTCCGCTTAATTGTTTGTCAAACTCTATTGGGTAAGCTTTTGTAATGTTTGCTAGGTTTAGTGTCCCATCAATATTGGCGTTAACCAGCATGTTTTTAGTAAGATTTTTAATAACTGCATTAGATTTAAAAACATCTTGGTCAATTTTAAAATTAAGTGTTTTTATGTCCACAAAAGTATCATCAACGTTTCCAGTTGTATTTTTAATAGCAGTATCTATATTAATATTACTAACGCTTTTTGGTAAATCTGGATATTTAAATGAAGCATTTGTAGATGAAATATTAATATCTAATGTTGGGATTGTTTCTTCGGAAATTTTACCTTTAACAATACCGTTAACTTTAAAATCACCTGTAGTTTCTACGTTTTCTATGTTTTTAGAATATACTTCGGGTATTACAGCTAGAAAATCTTTAAATGACGATCCAGGATTTTCAAACGTAATATCTATATCTTGACCATCTTCTAAAATTTGAACATAACCATCAAAAACAAGAGGTAATTGGTTAATAAGCCCTTTGTTTTCCATAAATGTGTATTTCTGCTCATTAAGATTCATCCCAATAAGGGCCTCTAATTTTATTTTATTTTGATTGAGATACTGCACACTATCCATGCTCATACTTACATTAGCATCAGTTGTGGTGTCGAGTTGCGATGTATCATCAGAAAATGTTCCATTCCCAGAGTGATTGAGCTCTGTGACATAGATTTTAGTTTTTGATATCTCATCTATATAAGTTAATGCACTTTTGCTAATGCTATAATCTTTAATGTCAAAAGCAAATCCAGACGAAGAGTCTGTTGCGGTAGTTTGTGCATGTTCTTGCTCTTTAGTAATGTCGTAATTGTTGTTTCCTAAGGCATCGGTTTTTAAAGTGACTAATGCTTCGTCTACCGAAATAGAATTCACAACAATAGGATCGTCACTAGCTGTTTTAAATACCTCTTTTATTGACATGTCAAATGCAATATTTTTGGCAGACACAAAGGTTTCGCCTTCAAAAGGTTTGAAATTTGTAATTACTAAATCTTCAACTGTAACATGTGCTTGCGGGAAACTGCGTATAAAACTTAAACTTACATCACTAAACTCGACATTAGCATTTAGGTTTTCATTCATAAGGTTTTTTACCATGTCCTTTATTTTGCCTTGAAAAGCAAAAGGAATGGCGACCAATAAGGCGAGAATTATTAAAAATGTTATTCCAATTATTTTAAATGCTTTTTTCATGTGTTAGTTTAATTATTTTAAAGGTCTGCAGTTACAGTAAAATGTTGTTGTTTTGGTTACATTTCCGAAGAAAACCAAAGTATTAGTTCTATATATACGGCGAGATTATAGTTTAAGACGAATTAAAACAAAAGTTTAATAAAACTTTAACCCATTTCAAATGATTATTAATGTGTTAGATTAAGTCAATCTCTTCGTTGACATTTAAATTAAAACGCTTTCTAAATAAGTATACACCTAAATATAAAAACGGTGTATCAAAAAAGGCGACCAGTACTTTAAATAAAAAGCCGCTTATTAATAGGCCTTTAAAGCTGTCCCAAGGGAGAATTTTAAAAGCACACAATAAAAAAACAACAGAAAAGGTGTCTATAAATTGTGAAAACCAGGTTGAGAAATTATTTCTAAGCCACAAGTGTTTTCCTTTAGTGAGTTTTTTCCAAAAATGAAATACTTGTATGTCTATAAACTGAGCAAATAAATACGCAGTCATGCTCGCAAAAACAGCAATCGCAGAGTTGCCAAACACATTTGAGAATAAGGTGTCATTCACAGGAGAGTTTGGTATGGCAGGAACACTATGTGCAGCCCAAATAATTAATAATGAAAATACCGACGCAAAAATACCTGCAATCACCACTTGGTTAGCACGTTTTTTACCATAAATTTCGCTTATCAAATCGGTAATTAAAAATGTAATAGGATAGGGGAGAATTCCAACCGAAATTTCAAATAACTTAAAACCAAAAATTTCGATATCAAAAGGATACCAATAAAAAAACTTTTGAAAAATTAAATTAGAAACCACCAAAGACGTGATAAACAGTGCGGCCAGAAATAAATAGATTTTTTGTGCAGCAAGTTTGTCTTTTATGGTCATAAATTGTGAATAAATACTTGGTGCAAATATACGCTAATCCCATTTTGTTTTCATTAATTTGATGATTCAATATGAATTCTACCCATCACGTTTACATCGCTCTTGGAAGCAATAAAGGCGACAGATTAAAATATCTGCAAGACGCTATAGATGCTATTTTTACGCAAATAGGCACTGTAAATACGATTGCAAAAGTCTATAATACACCAGCTTTTGGTTTTGAAGGTGATGATTTTTTAAACACCTGTATTGGCATTGAGACTGTTTTTAATGTAGAAACTGTTTTAGAAAAACTCCAAACTATTGAAATAAAATTAGGTAGAGAGCGTAATAAAACTGAAGGTTATGAGTCGAGAACTATAGATTTAGATATCTTGTTTTATGATGAGGTAATGATCTCTTCGGAAACTTTAACTGTACCACACCCTCAACTACAAAAACGAAAATTTGTACTTAAACCATTACGGGATATTGGATCAAAACTGAAACATCCGCAATTGGAGAAAACCGTTGCAGAGCTTTTTAAAACATGCGAAGATCAAAGCGATGTACAAGCTATAAACATTTGGTTGAAAAATCCAGCAAAACAATTTGATTTTTCAAAATACAATTACATTGCCATAGAAGGAAATATTGGTGCAGGTAAAACAAGTTTGTCTCATCAAATCTCAAATGATTTTAATGCAAAACTTATTTTAGAGCGTTTTGCAGATAATGCCTTTTTGCCAAAATTTTACGACGAGCCAAAACGCTATGCCTTTACTTTAGAAATGTCCTTTCTAGCAGACCGTTATCAGCAAATAAGTGATGATTTATCACAATTAGATTTATTTAAAGATTTCATAGTGAGTGATTATGATATTTATAAATCACTAATATTCTCAAAAATCACATTGCCAGAAGATGAGTATAAACTCTATCGTAAACTCTTCTATTTAATGTATAAAGACATTGCAAAGCCAGAATTGTATGTTTATCTATATCAAAATACAAAACGACTTCAAGAAAATATTAAAAAACGCGGACGCGATTACGAGCAAAATATCGACGACGAATATCTCGAAAAAATCAACTCAGGCTATTTAGATTTCTTAAAAAACCAGAGTGAACTCAATGTGAAAATTATTGATATTTCAGATCGGGATTTTGTGAATAATCGTGCAGATTATTTGTGGGTTTTGGGTGAGATTTGTGGTGAGGAAAATTAAAGGACAAAAGTTACTGGTTATGTCATTCAGAGCGCAGCGAAGAATCTCTTGTTTTACTACATTAAAAAGATTCTTCAGTCGTGCCTCCATCTGAATGACATCGATAATTTTTATAAAGTTATTTTTGAAAACAAATCCCAAACCACAACACCACAACTCACAGATATATTCAAAGAATGCTTAGTCCCAAACTGAGGGATTTCAATAACCACATCACTTGCGTCAACCACATTTTGAGCAACACCTTTTACTTCATTGCCAAAAACTAACGCATATTTTTGTTGAGTTATTGGTTGAAATGTGTTGAGCATGGTTGCACGTTCTGCTTGCTCAATAGAAATGACTTTTACGTTTTTTGATTTTAGTTTATTGATAACATCTATTGTGTTTTCAGCATATTCCCAATCTACGGTTTGGGTGCTTCCTAAAGCTGTTTTTCTAATGTCGTTGTGTGGAGGAGTTGCAGTAATTCCACAGAGATAAATTTTCTCTACCAAAAAGGCATCACTTGTTCTAAATACAGAGCCTATATTATTTAAGCTTCTAATATTATCAAGTATAATAATGATAGGTGTTTTTGTAGCTTGTTTAAATTCATCCACATTTAATCTATCGAGCTCGCTGTTTTTTAGTTTTCTCATCTTTAGTTTCCGCGAAGGCGGTAATCTTTTTTAATTTGTAGTTTCCGTGAAAACGGGAATCTTATAATCGTAGCATTATTTGTTGAAATCTACTAACAATTGTAGATAACTTCTAGGTGTCACATTTTAGAAAACATCAAAATATAAGTAATTTAGCAATCTTACGGTTTTGAGAATTTCCGAAGTAAACATACAAATTTTAAAGCGACTTCCATTGGCAAAAAAAGTAAAAAAAGTAACACCGTTAATGAAACAATATAATGCCATCAAGGTAAAATATCCTGATGCATTGTTATTATTTAGAGTGGGAGATTTTTACGAGACATTTGGTCAAGATGCCGTAAAAGCGTCTAAAATATTAGACATTATTTTAACCAAAAGAGGAGCCGGAAGTGAGAGTGAAATTGAGTTGGCTGGGTTTCCGCATCACTCGTTAAATACGTATTTGCCAAAGTTGGTAAAAGCAGGTGAGCGTGTTGCAATTTGTGATCAATTAGAAGATCCAAAGCAAACCAAAACCATTGTGAAACGTGGTGTGACAGAGTTAGTAACACCAGGAGTTGCGCTCAACGATGATATTTTGCATTCTAAGTCAAATAATTTTTTGGCAGCTGTTTATTTTCCGTCAACAAGTTCTGCATCGCAATCAAATGGTGCCGTTTTTAACAGTGTTGGAGTGTCATTTTTAGACGTGTCAACAGGAGAATTTTTTATCTCTCAAGGCAATAGCGAATATGTCGATAAACTCCTTCAAAACTTTAGACCAAGTGAGGTTTTAGTTTCAAAACCTAATCGTAAAAAATTTAATGAAGCTTTTGGTAACGATTTTCATGCCTTTTATTTAGAAGATTGGGTGTTTCAAGATGATTATGCTAATGAAACACTATTAAAGCAGTTCAATACAAAATCGCTTAAAGGTTTTGGAATTGATGATTTATATGAAGGTATTGTCGCCTCTGGAGCCATTTTACATTATTTAGGAGAAACACAGCATCATAAATTACAACATATTACGTCTATTCAACGCTTAACAAAAGGAGAGCATGTGTGGATGGATCGTTTTACAATAAAAAATCTAGAGCTGTATCAATCTACAAATCAAAATGCAGTAACGCTTGTTGATGTGATTGATAAAACAATTTCACCAATGGGTGGACGATTACTAAAACGTTGGCTAGCATTGCCATTGGTAAATCTGTCACAAATAAATCAACGTCATGACGTGGTTGATTATGTCAAAAGCGATACTGTGATGTTGGGCAAATTTCAGCAGCAATTAAAGCAAATAGGAGATATTGAACGCTTGATTTCAAAGGTAGCGACAGTTAAAATTTCGCCAAGAGAAGTCATTCAACTTAAAAATGCTTTAGAAGCTATTGTGCCAATAAAAGCATTAGCACTCCATACAAAAAATAAAGCGTTACAGCATTTAGGTGATCAATTAGACGCTTGTGAAGAATTGCGTACAAGAATTAAAGCCACTTTAAACGAAGAGGCTCCTGTAAATATTTTAAAAGGGAATACCATTTCATCAGATTTTTCTTCGGAATTAAAAGAGCTTCGCGATTTGTCAGCTTCCGGAAAAGACTATCTCGATAAAATGTTAGAGCGTGAAAGTGAACGCACAGGTATTACATCACTAAAAATAGCTTCTAATAACGTTTTTGGTTATTATATTGAAGTACGTCACACACATAAAGATAAAGTTCCAGAAGATTGGATTAGAAAACAGACTCTTGTTAGTGCAGAACGCTATATTACTGAAGAACTTAAAGAATACGAAACTAAAATTCTAGGAGCAGAAGAGCGTATCTTAATAATTGAGCAACAGCTCTTTGGTGAATTAGTAAATTGGATTATTAATTTTATACAGCCTGTTCAAAAAAATTCAGCATTAATAGCTCAATTAGATTGTTTAACTGGTTTTGCACAATTAGCAATTGAGAATAATTATACAAGACCAGTCTTGACCGAAGGTTATGAACTCGATATCAAAAATGGTCGTCATCCCGTTATAGAAAAGCAGCTGCCTCATGGCGAACCTTATATAGCTAATGATGTATATTTAGATAGAGTAGAGCAACAAATTATCATGATTACAGGTCCAAATATGTCTGGTAAATCGGCAATTTTGCGTCAAACAGCATTAATTGTATTATTAGCACAAATGGGAAGTTTTGTTCCTGCGGAAATAGCAACTATAGGACTAACCGATAAAATTTTTACAAGAGTAGGCGCTAGTGACAATATCTCTATGGGAGAATCGACCTTTATGGTAGAAATGAATGAAACCGCTTCTATTTTGAACAATATTTCAGATCGCAGTTTAGTGCTTTTAGATGAAATTGGGCGAGGCACTAGTACTTACGATGGGATTTCAATAGCTTGGGCCATTAGTGAGTATTTACACGAACATCCTAGTAAAGCAAAAACATTATTTGCAACGCATTATCATGAGCTTAATGAAATGTCTGAAACCTTTGAGCGTATTAAAAATTTCAATGTTTCGGTAAAAGAATTAAAGGATAATGTATTATTTCTTCGGAAATTGGTTGCAGGAGGAAGTAATCATTCTTTTGGAATTCACGTTGCAAAAATGGCAGGAATGCCTCAACAAGTGATTCATAGAGCAAATAAAATTTTAGGGCAATTAGAAAAATCACATTCTACCGAAGAGTTAACAGATAAAGTGAAAAACTTAAATGATGAGATGCAGTTAAGTTTCTTTAATTTAGACGATCCGTTGTTAGAACAGATCAAAGAAGAGATCGTTAACATTGATATTAATACGTTAACACCAGTAGAGGCGCTTATGAAACTCAATGAAATTAAACGTATGTTGCTGAAAAAGAAGCGTGCATAAAAAAAGTTGAATTTTTTTATTAAAAGGCTTTGCTTTTCTAGGAAATGTTTTAAATTTGCACTCGCAATTACTACAAACGTTCATTTAAATAATTGCTATAATGCGAAAGTAGCTCAGGGGTAGAGCATCACCTTGCCAAGGTGGAGGTCGCGGGTTCAAATCCCGTCTTTCGCTCTATACCTAGTAAAAATATACCAATTTTTTAGTCATCCGACTAAAATGCTGAAGTGGTGGAATTGGTAGACACGTTGGACTTAAAATCCAATGTCCCTTGGGACGTACGGGTTCAAGTCCCGTCTTCAGTACAGATGAAAAGTCGAAACGAAAGTTTCGACTTTTTTGTTTTAAAAATATACTGAAAGCTCGCTTTCAAGGATACTTTAAAAAAAAACCGATTCATTTTTATAGATTGACTTTTCTCTAGATGTTGATATGTGACTCGAGGTAGTCAATTCCTCTTCCACTTGTTTATTTCTTCAAATCTCAAAATAAATTTAATTAGTTAATTGTCTTTGCACACAAAGTCGATTCTAACGTAAATAATTGGTCGTCATAAGGTTCATGGTTAAAAATAACTATTAAAAATAAAAATATTGAATTTATATTTGTTAGATTGACAATTACAATAAGTTATTATGATGATTTTAAAATTTAATTCTAAACGGTTAGTACTTTTAGTGTTTTTCTGTTTTTCGCTTCTAGGTTTTTCACAGAACAATACAAAAGAAAAAAAGATTGTAAGAGCTGTAGATAACCATACTGAAAACTCAATTACATTATTAAAAAAAGCTATCAGTATTAATAGTGGCACCATGAATTTTGAAGGTGTTAGAGCGGTAGGTAGTTTGTTTCAAAAAGAACTCGATAAATTGGGTTTTAAAACAAAACTTACCAATGGCGAGGCGTATGGTCGAGCAGGACATCTCATTGCAACTAAAACAGGGAAAAAAGGGCCTAAATTCCTTCTAATTGGTCATTTAGATACTGTTTTTGAATTAGAAAGTCCGTTGCAAGACTACACTATGCTTAATGATTCTATAATGAAAGGTCCTGGTGTCGCCGATATGAAAGGTGGAGATGTCATTATTATTCTAGCAATGCAAGCGCTCAAAGATGCAGGTGTTTTAGATGATATGTCTGTAGAAATTGTAATGACTGGTGATGAAGAAAAAAGTGGAGATCCATTAGAGTTGTCTAAAAAAGATTTGATAGATGCAGCAAAACGCGCAGATATTGCCTTAGGATTTGAAAATGGAGATAATAATCCAAAAACAATAGTCGTATCTCGAAGAGGTTCTGCAGATTGGGAACTAAAAGTTACAGGGAATCCAGCACATTCCTCTCAAATTTTCACCAATAATATTGGTGCCGGAGCAATATATGAAACCTCAAGAATTTTAAATGAATTTTATCTTCAGCTCGCTAAAGAGAAAGACCTTACGTTTAACCCAGGATTTATTATAGGTGGCACAACATTACAGCCAGATGATAACAAAACAGGAGGTCATGCCTTCGGAAAAACAAATGTAGTATCTCAAGAAACTATTGTTCGTGGTGATTTGAGAGCAGTATCTTTAGATCAATTAGTTAAAGCTAAAGAAACAATGAAAAAAATTGTTTCACAAAACTATCCTCAAACTAAGGCTAAACTTATATTTAAAAATGGCGCATATCCACCATTAACATTAACCGAAGGGAATTCTCAACTTTTAGCGTATTTTAATACGGTTAGTCAAGACTTAGATTTTGGATCCGTTTCTGCAGTAAATCCTAGAAATGCAGGAGCGGCAGATATTTCATTTACTTCAAAGTATGTAGATATGGCAATTGATGGTCTTGGGCTTACAGGTGGAGGTGGAGACCATACCATAAACGAAACTGGAAATTTAAATACCATAGCTACTCAAGCAAAAATAACAGCAGTATTAATGTACAGATTAGTGCATTCTAAACTATAATAAATTAGTAACTAATGAGAATATATATACTATTAATGGTGCTTAGTATTCAGTTTGCTAACGCTCAAAATTTTACTGAGTATCATACGGGAAGCACAATAGATGTGACCACCAATCACCAACCTGGAGCGTGTTTGATGGGTGGAGCTACTGAGCATGATAACGCCATGATTTGGTTTTTAAATAAAGCGGACGAAGGCGATATTGTAGTGCTAAGAGCCTCTGGCGGTAATGGCTATAATGATTATTTTTATTCCCAATTAGGAGTTACAGTGAATTCTGTAACCACATTTGTAATACACAATGAAACTGGAGCAATAGATCCTTATGTACTGCAAAGAGTAGCTAATGCCGAAGCAGTTTGGTTCGCTGGAGGTGATCAATACAATTATGTGAGCTATTTTAAAGACAATGCTATGGAAGAAGTGCTCAATACTTTTGTAAATGTAAAACAAGGTGTTATTGGTGGTACAAGTGCAGGATTAGCAATTTTAGGAGGTTCTTATTTTTCTGCGGAAAATGGCACGCTAACAAATGCTCAGGCTCTAAGTAATCCGTATCACGATAGAGCTACTATTGGTTATAACGATTTTTTAAATCTCCCTTATTTAAATAATTTAATTACCGATTCGCATTACGATGATCCAGATAGAAGAGCTCGCCATAGCGTTATGTTAGCTCGAATAGCAACCGATAATGCTACACATTCCTTCGGAATAGGATGTAATGAATATACCGCAGTTTGTATAGAACCAAATGGGAAAGGTTATGTTTATGGAGATTATCCAGCATATGAGGAGTTTGCCTATTTTTTACAAGCCAATTGTGTTACAGATTTTGAGCCCGAAACATGTGTTTCAGGACTACCTTTAACATGGGATAGAAACAACGAAGCCATAAAAGTTTATAAAGTGCCTGGTACGAATACAGGTGTCAATTATTTTGATCTATCAAATTGGGAAACTGGAAGTGGTGGCCAATGGGAAAATTGGTCTGTTGATAATGGTGTTTTTAATACAGACAATGGAACTAACCCTATGTGTGGTGCTTTATCGGTAGAAGATTTTGAACTAACAGCTATTAAAGTGTTTCCTAATCCTTTTCAAAATACCATTCAAATTATGTCAGATAAAGACCTAAAAGAAGTCCAAATCATTGATGTTTTAGGAAATATTAGTGTTGTAAATTTAAATACTGATAATACAATTGATACATCAACCTTAACTTCAGGAATGTATTTTTTGAAACTAAAAACAGATACAGTAGTTCAAACTTTAAAAATTGTAAAAAGGTAATTATTTAAAGGTTGATGAGTCTATCAAATTAAAATGTATTTCAATATAAAAAAGGTCTGATTTTCATCAGACCTTTTTTGTACTAAAGATTAGTTTTAATCTTAGTTATCTTTCAATTTGTCTGCAGCATTATTTAATGCATTAGCACCTTTTTCTTTAGCATCATCAGCAGTTTTGTTAGCAGCATCTTTAGCGTCATTAGCTAAATCTTTAGCGCCTTCTTTAACAGAGTTTGCACCATCTTTAATTGCATTTCCTGCAGAGTCAACAGCATTACCTGTAGCTTCTTTTGCATCTTTAGCGCCTTCTTTTACAGAATCAATACCATCTTCAATAGCATCTCCAGTTGCATCAGCAGCATCTTCTATAGCTTCACCAGTTGCTTCAGCAGCATCTTCAATAGCATCTCCTGTCTCTTCAGCAGCGTTTTCTATTGCGTCAGCAGCATTTTCAGCTCCTTCTTTAGTTTCTCTACATGATGTTACAGACACAACAAGTGCCAATGCTAATGCGATGTTTAAAATCAATTTTTTCATTGTAATAGTTTTAGTGTTAATTATTGTTCAAAATTAATATTTAAATTGAATAAATCGTTAAAATTTTAACATTTCTAAAAATCAGGATCTTCAATCAATGCACTATATACGTATATAGTTCATAATTTGGACTACAGCACCTTTACTTTCTTTAATGAAATTAAGATTTTTTTGACCCAATAGTTCACGATGTTGCGTTGAATGTATTAACCTGCTAAAAGCATCATGCAATTGTTTCTCATCTTTTATCGTTACAACTCCTGCACTTTTAATCATCGCAAATGCTTCTGGGAATTTCTTGTAATTTTTTCCAATAATCACAGGTACACCAAATGTTGCTGGTTCTAAAATATTATGAAGACCTGTAGTTCCCATGGCTCCACCAACATAGGCTATAGTTGCATAACTGTAAATTTTTGATAACAAGCCAATGGTGTCAATAACAAAAACAGAATAGTCTTCAAGTTTTTTGTCGTCTTTTTCTGAAAATAAAACGGTAGAAACCTTTAGCTTAGATGTAATGGAGTTTATATGACTAGAATTAATTTCATGCGGAGCTATTATGAATTTTAATGTTTCCGAAGCATTATCATTGATATATGGTATAAGTAGTGCTTCATCTTCTTCCCATGAACTTCCAATGACGATGCAAGTGCTATTTTCTTTAAATGCTGAAATAAATTCTAAAGTGTTATTTTGATTTAATTGATTCGAAACACGATCATATCTCGTGTCTCCAGAAACTGTAACAGTATTATAATTAATGCTTTCTAGAAGCGTTTTAGAATGTTGGTCCTGAACAAAAATATGTTCAAATGCAAATAATGCGTTGCGTAGCCTATTTCCGTAGAATTTAAAATAAGATTGATTTTTTCTGAAATGTGCCGAAATTAATATCGCTCTTCTCTTTTGGCGTTTCAACTCAAGCAGTAAGTTGGGCCAAATATCATACTTTACAAATACAGTAAACTCTGGACGTGTAAGTTGTATAAAACGTTGGGCATTCGCTTTGGTGTCTAGAGGTAAATAAATAACCACATCTGCTATTGTCGTATTTTTTCTAATTTCATATCCAGAAGGTGAGAAAAAACTGAGTATAATTTTATGTTGAGGATAGTTTTGTCTCAATTGTTCAAAAACAGGAAGACCTTGCTCATATTCACCTAAAGATGAACAGTGAAACCAAATTGTTTTATCGGTTGTATTTATGTTATGTTTAAGTATATCAAAGGTTTGCTGTCGACCTTTTACACCTAATTTAATTTTGGAATTAAATAGGGCGAGTAACTTTAGTAAAAAGGAAACAATATAGATGCCTAGGTTGTACAATGCTTAAATTCTAATATTCATGCTAAAATACTGTTCTTTGAAATAATTTCGTTGCTTAATGCTAATGAATTTTGTAATTTCGTTAGATATGAAAAAAATACAAATGGTTGACCTTAAAGGTCAATATAGCAAAATAAAAGACCAAGTAGATAGCTCTGTATTGGAGGTTTTAGATTCTACAGCATACATCAATGGACCTAAAGTTCATGAGTTTCAAAAAAATTTAGAATCCTATTTAGGTGTTAAACACGTCATCCCTTGTGCTAATGGTACAGATGCGTTACAAATTGCCATGATGGGTTTAGGATTAAAACCTGGTGACGAAGTGATCACTGCAGATTTTACATTCGCAGCTACAGTTGAGGTGATTGCGCTTTTGCAATTAACTCCAGTACTTGTTGATGTTGATCCTGTTACCTTTAATATTGATACCGATGCTATAAAAAAAGCTATTACGCCTAAAACTAAAGCTATTGTACCAGTTCATTTATTTGGTATGTGTGCTAATATGGAAGCTATCATGCAAATTGCCAGTGAGCACAATTTGTTCGTTATAGAAGATAATGCACAAGCTATTGGTTCGACTTATACCTATAGTAATGGTGAAAAAGCCAAAGCAGGAACGATTGGTCATGTGGCTTCTACCTCATTTTTTCCATCTAAAAATTTAGGTTGTTATGGTGATGGAGGTGCAATTTTTACTAATGATGATGATCTAGCTCATACCATTAGAGGTATTGTAAATCATGGTATGTATAAACGTTATCATCATGATGTTGTTGGAGTGAATTCTAGGTTAGACTCAATCCAAGCAGCCATTTTAAATATTAAGCTTAACAAGTTGGATGCTTATAATAAAGCGAGACAACAGGCTGCAAAAGCTTACAATAAAGCATTTGAAAACCACGAACAAATAATAATCCCTACAGGTAAAGATGTATGTAAAGGTATTTGTGATTCTTGTGATTGTCATGTATTTCATCAATACACATTGCGTATTATAAATAGTGATCGTGATGCCTTGGTTAAACATTTAAATGACAATGGCATTCCTTGTGGAGTTTATTATCCAATACCGTTGCATCGTCAAAAAGCATATATGGATGAGCGTTACAATGAAGATGATTTTAAAGTAACCAATCAATTGGTGAAAGAAGTCATATCACTACCAATGCATACCGAACTTGATGACGAACAAATTGAGTTTATAACAACTACGGTTATAAATTTCATTACAGCTTAATATGAAAAAAATTCTTGTAACTGGAGGGTTGGGATTTATTGGTTCGCATACAGTAGTAGAGCTTCAAAATGAAGGTTTTGAAGTTGTTATCATTGATGATTTATCAAATTCTTCGGAAAGCGTCTTAGAAGGAATCACATCTATTACACATAAAAAGCCCATTTTTGAGAAATTAGATTTAAAGAATAAAGCTGCGGTAGCACATTTTTTTAAATCTCATAGTGATATTTCTGGTGTGATTCATTTTGCTGCGAGCAAAGCTGTTGGAGAAAGTGTAGAGAACCCATTACTGTATTACGAAAATAATTTGAACACGCTTATTTATATGCTCAAATACGTTTTAGGTTTACAGGAATCTAACTTTATTTTTAGTTCTTCGTGTACTGTTTATGGTCAGGCTGATACAATGCCAATTACCGAAAACGCTCCAGTAAAACCAGCTGAATCCCCTTACGGAAATACAAAACAAATAGGAGAGGAAATCATAAGAGATACTTGTAAAGCAAATCAAAAATTGAAGGCGATTGCATTACGATATTTTAATCCCATAGGTGCGCATCCAAGTGCTAAAATTGGAGAATTACCCATTGGAGTGCCGCAAAATTTAGTACCTTATATTACTCAAACAGGTGCTGGATTGCGAGAAAGCTTGTCTGTTTTTGGAGATGATTACCCAACAAACGATGGCACTTGTATTCGTGATTATATTCATGTTGTAGATTTAGCGAAAGCACATGTAATTGCTTTGCAGCGATTACTTAATAATAAAAACGATACTAATTTTGAGACTTTTAATGTAGGTACAGGAGTTGGAAGTTCTGTTTTAGAAGTAATTCATGCTTTTGAGAATGTGTCTAGCCAATCATTAAACTATAAATTTGCTCCTAGACGAGAAGGTGATATCACTTCTGCTTATGCAGATACCGAAAAAGCAAACTCAGTTTTAGGTTGGGAAGCCAAATCTTCATTACATGATGCCATGGATTCAGCATGGAAATGGGAACAGAAAATTAGGAATTTATAATTCGTAACTAATGAATCAGTCTTGATCATACCTGTGAATATTTAAGGAAAACCCACAAAATTGCATTATAAATCTATTAAAGAAACCTTGCTTTAATTGCTAATTTGATAATTATAGCTCTATTCTTTGAAGATATGTGATTTAACAAATTGATTAACAATGATTTAATGCTTCTAACTTGGAGTTGGTCATTCTACTTTGTTTCTTTGGAGTTAATGATAAATGAAAACCAATGAAATTGATTAGTGTTAAAAGAGAAACTAAACCCGAAGCCAGGTTTACCAAAAAAATGGGTGTTTTGACTACAAACGTTACATACATCAAGAAGCAATTCTTGAGTATTCCTTACAAAACAATTCACAAATACCGAGAAACGTATTATGGTGAAATTAAAGATTGTGAGACTATAAGTTTAGCAAAATAATTTAAAAAAGTGGCTTCAAATTTGAAGCCACTTTTTTTTATACTGTTTGATTCTTATTCTTAGAAAATAGTGTTGTAAAAAGTAATACAATCATTCCAAAGCTTACAGACATATCTGCAACATTAAAAATCCCTGTTCTAAAAACACCTCCTAAATCAATGTGAAAGAAATCTGTAACAGACCCAAAAGCAATGCGGTCAAATACATTAGCGATTCCACCACCTGCGATACAACAAAGTGAGATGAGACTCAATTTATCTAGTGATTTATTTGTGATAATATAATATATAAGGTATCCTAATACTAAGGAAGGAAGGATGAGTAGTAGTAATAATTTTAATGTAGAATTCATGTCACTTCCCATTCCTAAAAATGCACCTTCGTTTTCTACATATTGCATAACAAATGTTTCTCCTATCAATTGTTTTACTTCGCCATATGCAAAATTAGCACGTACTAGTACTTTAGAGATTTGGTCTATAGCAATGTTAAATACGATAATTAGAATAATGCTAGTCGTTCTCGATAACTTCATAAAAACTAAGCGTTAGGTTCTAAAGTAGCAGAAGCTGTTTCTGATGCTCTGTTGATTTTTTTAACTAATCCTTGTAAAACTTTTCCAGGGCCAACCTCGGTAAAAAGAGACGCACCATCGGCAATCATTTGTTGTACAGATTGGGTCCAACGTACAGGAGCCGTTAGTTGTGAAATTAAATTAGCTTTAATTTCATTTTCATCTGTAATTGCAGTTGCCGTTACATTTTGATATATTGGACAATTAGGTTTGCTAAATGTTGTATTTTCAATTGCTGCAGCTAGTTCTTCTCTGGCAGGCTCCATTAAAGGAGAATGAAAAGCACCACCAACAGGTAAAACTAATGCTCTACGAGCACCTTCTTCTTTTAATGTTTCACAGGCTTTATTAATAGCATCAACATCTCCAGAAATCACCAATTGACCTGGACAATTATAATTTGCTGCAACTACAACACCTTCTGTAGTGGCACATACTTTTTCTACGATATCATCATCTAAACCTAGTACAGCAGCCATAGTACTTGGTTGTAATTCGCAGGCTTTTTGCATGGCTTGGGCGCGTTGAGAGACAAGTTTTAAACCGTCTTCAAAAGTTAATGCTCCAGCTGCAACTAAGGCTGAAAATTCTCCAAGTGAATGTCCAGCAACCATATCTGGTTTAAAGCTATCACCTAAAGTTTTTGCTAAAATTACAGAGTGTAAAAAAATAGCAGGTTGGGTTACTTTTGTTTCTTTTAAGTCCTCGGCAGAACCTTCAAACATAATGTCTGTGATATTGAAACCTAAAATTTTATTAGCATTTTCAAATAATTCTTGTGCTAATGGAGAGTTTTCGTATAAATCAAGTCCCATTCCTGAGAATTGTGCACCTTGGCCAGGAAAAATATATGCATTCATTGTCATCAAATTTAAGTTGCAAAAATAGGAATAATTATTTTACTGAAAATCCCTTATTAACGATAATTAGGCCATTTAATACAGACAAAAAATTAAGAGCAAGCAGCTTCGGCACATCGCTCTCCATCCATAGCAGCAGAAATAATTCCGCCAGCATAACCACCACCTTCACCACAAGGAAAAAGATTGGGAATTTCGGGATGTTTTAATTTTTCATTTCTTGGAATATTCACAGGAGATGAGGTTCTAGATTCTACACCAATTATATTAGCTTCAGCAGTATAATAACCATGCATTTTTTCTCCAAAAGCTTTAAAACCTTTCCGAAGAGAACCTCCAATTAATTTTGGTAATAAAGAGTGTAGTGGAGCAGATTTTAAACCAGGTTGATATGAAGTTGAGTTTAAGTCATTTGATAGTTTTCCTTCTACAAAATCGGTGAGTCGTTGTGCAGGTGCAGTTTGTGTTCGTCCACCAGAAGTAAAAGCTAAACGTTCTAAGTCTTTTTGATATTCTAGACCTTTTAAGGCACCATGTTGCTCGTATTTGTAGAGGTCTCTATCTGAGTTTATTTCTACAACTATACCAGAATTTGCGTACTCATTATTACGTTTTGATGGTGACATCCCATTCACAACAACTTCGCCATTTGCAGTTGCTGCAGGTACAATAAATCCGCCAGGACACATGCAAAATGAATATACACCTCTGTCGTTGACTTGGTTTACTAAACTATAGGATGCCGCAGGTAATAATTCATCCCTTTGCTCGCCTTTGCAATGGTATTGGATGCCGTCAATAATGTGTTGTGGATGCTCTACACGAACTCCCATGGCAAACGATTTTGCTTGTAATTTTATGTTTTTGTCGTTGAGCAAATAGTAAATGTCTCTAGCAGAATGTCCTGTTGCTAAAATCACTTTTTTGACATCTAATTCGTTTCCGTTATTGAGACTTAACGATTGTATTTGATTATTTTTAATATTGAAATTGGTTACTCGTGTTTCAAAATGCACCTCACCACCAAATTTTAAAATGGTTTCTCGAATATTTTTAACCACTTTTGGAAGCTTATTGGTTCCGATATGTGGATGTGCATCAACAAGAATTTGATCTGTGGCACCATGAAAAACTAAGTTTTCAAATATCTTTCTCACATCACCACGCTTGAGACTTCTAGTATATAATTTTCCGTCGCTATACGTACCAGCACCACCTTCTCCAAAGCAATAATTAGAATCTTCATTAACATGATGATCTTGATTAATGGCTTTTAAATCTCGTCGTCTATCTTGCACATTTTTACCGCGTTCTAAAACGATGGGTTTAAATCCAAGTTCTAGACATCGTAAAGCAGCATACATTCCTGCAGGACCAAAACCTATAATGTGAATTGGTTTTGCTTCAAAAACATCTTTATAATCAAATGTGTAAGCTGAATTTTCTGGCATTGGCTCGTTCACGTAAACTTCAACTTTGTAGTTAAACATGATTTTAGATTTACGAGCATCAATTGATTTTCTAAGAATTTTAATTCCAGAAATTTCAGAAGCTTTTACATCCAAATCATAAGCTGCTTTATAGAGCAATCCGTTTGGTTTTCCTTCTTCATGCAGGTTGATGCGTAGTTGTAAGGCTTTAATCATGAAGTAAAATTAGTCATTTAAAGTTGGTAAAATTTGTATGAATTTTATTAGAAAGATTTTCTCTCATAAGTCAAAAATGTAAAAGCAAATTCATGTTTCTCATCTTTTTTACGTTCTATTCTATCTATTTCTTTCCACTTTGACCTATCAATATTTGGAAAAAATGTGTCTGCATGTGGGAAATTATGGTGCACACGTGTGATTTCAATTTTGTCAGCTATACCCATAGACTGTTTGTAAATTTCGCCACCTCCAATTATGAATGGTTGTTTATCACGTTTTGCAGCGTCAAGAGCATCTTCCATATTGTGAACAACAATCACACCATCAGGAACTTTGTAATCATGTTGACGCGTAATTACAATGTGAGTTCGATTAGGTAATGGTTTTGGGAAACTTTCAAACGTTTTACGTCCCATAATAATATGATGACCATTTGTTAGAGATTTAAAACGTTTAAGGTCATCACTTAAATGCCAAATTAAATCGTTGTCTTTACCAATAGCATTGTTTTCTCCAGCAGCAACAATTATAGTACGTTCAACTTTTTTTTTTACAGCTGGTACTGCCTCTAATATACGTTCATTGAACACTTCAGATTTGGCCATTTCTGTCTCTTCCTTTATTAATTCTTGCTTAATTTTATTAATGCGTTCTTGTTGTTTGGCCACGAGAGATTCTCGTTGTTGGTCTTCCCAATCTTTACCCATAAATTTATGAGTTATAAATACACTCACAAAGTGATATACAAAAAATGCTAACCATAAAACAATCGCAATTACAAACCAATCAAGTCCTGCAATTTTAAACGTTTCGCCAATACCTAAAACCGTATTAGCTAAAATTAAAATTACAGCTCCAATTAAAAATATAACAAAATGAACATAAACACCTTTTTTTTGTTTAATGCGTTTTTCAGCATATTTTATTAATGCTAATTGTTCTTTATCTATCTGAGGAATTGTTTTCTTTTTACCGAACATAAATCAAAATACTTATAAATGTAAAGTTACAGTTTTTAACGTAAACGTTGTAATTATTTTTTACTTCGGAAATGAGCAAAGCACGAAAACGTTTTAGTGTTTAATATTTTGTAAATCAAGTAGTAAGGCTTGTTTTGGCGTATTGTAGATATCATAATTTTTAAAGCTTATTTTTTCATAGTTGAAATTATAAGAAGTCCTTCGTTAAGAAATTGATAAATCTTCATATTGCCAAAAGGTATTCGTTTGAGTATCAATCTTTCTTTTATACATTTGTGTAAATTAATTAACAATTAATATGGCAATTAAAAAACAATTTTTAAAAAGCAAGCCTATTTGTAAGGTAACATTTTCGGTACCAGCAGAGGATGCAAAAAAAGTAACAGTAGTAGGATCATTTAACGAATGGAATGATAAAAAAGCTGTGCAACTTAAAAAATTAAAGAACGGTACTTTCAAAGGTACTGTAGATTTGGAGAAAGATAACTCTTATGAGTTTAGATATTTAGTTGACGGAACTTACGTTAACGATGAACAAGCAGATGCCTACGCATGGAGCGATTTTGCTGGTGCTGAAAACGGTGTTTTAAATCTGTAAATAACAGTTAAAAATATAGTTGTAAAAAAAGAGCCTTCATCATGATGAGAGCTCTTTTTTTGTTTTTAAATGTACTGTGTTTTAAAATACAACTATTTATACTGCTACAGCGCCTTTAATATGTGGATGCGGATTATAATTTTCTAGGGTAAAATCTTCAAACTTAAAATCAAAAATATTTTTTACATCTGGATTTAATGTCATTGTAGGCAGTGGTCTTAGTTCTCTAGATAATTGTAATTCTAATTGCTCAAAGTGATTGCTGTATATATGTGCATCACCAAAAGTGTGTATAAATTCTCCAGGTTGATAACCACAAACTTGAGCCATCATCATAGTGAACAATGCATAAGATGCAATATTAAAAGGTACTCCTAAAAAGATATCTGCACTACGTTGGTATAATTGACAAGACAATTTTCCGTCGGCAACATAAAACTGAAAAAAAGCATGACAAGGTGGTAAAGCAGCTTTTCCATTAGCTACGTTTTCATCAAATGATTTTGAGGTGTCTGGCATAACCGAAGGATTCCAAGCAGATACCATCATACGGCGACTATTTGGGTTATTTTTGAGGGTTTTTATAACATCTTTAATTTGATCGATATCGTCATTGTTCCAGTTACGCCATTGATGACCATAAACAGGACCTAAATCGCCATTTTTGTCTGCCCAAGAGTTCCAAATTTTAACTCCATTTTCGGTGAGATAATTAATATTTGTATCGCCTTTTAAAAACCAAAGTAATTCATAGATAATAGATTTTAAATGCAATTTTTTTGTGGTTACCATTGGGAAACCTTCGCTTAAATCAAAACGCATTTGATGACCAAAAACACTTTTTGTTCCTGTTCCTGTACGATCACCTTTTTCATTACCTTGTTCTAAAACGTGCTTTACTAAGTCGTGGTATTGTTTCATGTTTACTTTCCGTGAAAACGGAAATCTCTTTAAATTAAACGTAATATTTTCAGAAAATAAAAATAAAAATAAGGGTTGAATCTTTACGATTTCAACCCTTTATAATATTAAAAGTTATTAACTATGTTAGAACTCAACTTAGTGAAACTCAAAACCAATTTGAGTAACTACATCGTCTTTAAAACCTATAATCATTGGAGTGGATTCTACTTTTGGATTTGACATATATAGATTTGGCATTATAGCTATTACATCTACCATTTTAATGTTGTCAATTATGGAATTTCCAGATGTTTTGTCGATTAACAAGTCATCGATTTTAAACGTACCTGTGTACGAATTTTCAGGAAACGTTTTGTCTCCATCCCAATTAAAATTTACACCAATAAAAAGTAACTTGTCTTTAACGGTATGAAATGCAATACCAAGATCATTATAATGGTAATTTGTTTTACCGCTACTATAAGATTTGTATACTGTAGGAGTTCCTAGTATCGTTTTAATATCTTCTACTGATGTTTCAGTAGTAAGTGTTGTGCCATTGAGTATCACATTTTTATCTGTTGTGAATTCTATATTAACATCTTTTTGTGCTGAAATAACATTAAAACATGCAATAGCCATTATAATGATAAGTGTGTTTTTCATTGTGTTGAGTGTTTATTATCCTATAATCATACCAGCAATTGTCGCTGAAATTAACGATGCTAACGTACCACCAATTAAGGCTTTCATTCCAAATTTTGAGAGTTGCTTGCGTTGTCCAGGAGCTAAAGATCCAATACCACCAATTTGTATTCCAATTGATGCAAAGTTTGCAAACCCACATAACATATAGGTGGCCATGATAATAGATTTTTCGTATTTTAAATGCGTTGCATTCGCAGCATTTTTCAAGTCTGCTAATTGAATATATCCAATAAATTCACTAGCTGCTAATTTGATACCTAAAAGTTGTCCCATAAGCGCCATGTCTTCCGTAGCAACACCAATAAGCCACATTAGAGGTGCAAACACATAGCCTAATATAAATTCTAAAGATAGAGAATCATAAGGCGTATTTGCAGCAATAATCTCATTTAATGATGTGAAATGCCATTTGATATTTAAAAATTCTATAGTGAAACCATCAAAACCTGCTATACCTCCAAGAATACCATTAAACATAGCAATAAATGCTACAAACACTAATAACATAGCGCCTACATTTACAGCTAATCGTAAGCCTTCTGTTGTTCCGTTGGCAATGGCTTCTAATATATTAGAACCAATTTTTTCTTGTGATACATGTACGTCGGTATTTACCTTTTCGGTTTGAGGAAACAATATTTTTGAAATCACGATAGCACCAGGAGCTGCCATTACAGAAGCTGCTAATAAATGTTTTGCATAGAATAACTGTAAAGCTTCATCTTCACCACCAAGAAAACCAATGTATGCAGCAAGTACAGCACCTGCAACGGTTGCCATACCACCAATCATGACAAGGAGTATTTCAGACTTATTCATTCTATCTAAATACGCCTTAATTAATAATGGTGCCTCAGTTTGACCTAAAAAGATGTTACCAGCAACACTTAAACTTTCTGCTCCAGAGATTCCTAAAACTTTAGAAAGCAGCCAGCCCATACCTTTTACTACTTTTTGAATTAATCCTAAATAGAATAAAACTGAAGTTAGTGCTGAGAAGAATATAATTGTAGGCAGTATTTGAAATGCGAAAATAAATCCGAAGGAAGTGATATCGAGCATACCACCAAATAGAAACTCACTTCCTGCTTTTGTATAGCTTAGAATTTCTATAAAACCTTGTCCGATAAATTCAAAAATTGTTTTTACAAAATCAACTTTTAAAACTCCAATAGCGATAATGAGTTGCAGTGCCAAACCAATACCTACGGTTTTCCAATTAATACCTTTACGATTACTACTAAATAAAAACGCAATGCAAATTAGAGAAATCATACCAAGAACTCCGCGCCATAAACTATGTATTGAAAATCCTTGACTAGGTATGATACTTCCTGTAACGTCTTCTTTTGTTTCAACAACTGCGGTAACATTTGATGCAGATTTAAAACTAAAACTTTGCAATTTATTGGCAAATACTAGTGTAGAATCTGTTAATTCGGAAATTTTATAACGTTCAATTTTTTCTGTAGGTACGTCATAATAGAGAACTAATAAGTTATTCTGAAACATATAATTTCCAGAAAATTCGCCTAAAGTATCAATTGCTTTTATGGCATAGTTAAATTCGCCATCTTTTAATTGAAATGCATCAGAATCCTGAATGGTATATAACGAAATACCAGAGTCATTTTTTACAGCCTCAAATTGCCAATCTTTTTCTAAAGTTTGACCAAAAGTCAATGTGAGTCCAAAAAAAATAGCTGCAATAGCTAGTAGAAAATTCTTCATAAGAAACTTGTATTATCGTTTGTCAATTTCGTCTCTAATTTTGGCTGCTTTTTCATAATCTTCGTTATTAACAGCTTCTTCTAAGAGTGTGTGTAATTCTTGGAGAGATTTATCCATATAATTGTCTTGGATGCTAGCTTCTATCTCTTCAACGACCATGTCATCTACGAGTATAGAATCTTGATCTTGGTCTTCACCGTCCTTTTTAGGATTAACTTTAAGATAAATACCGGCTTTATCTAAAATGTTTTTATAGGTAAATATTGGTGCTTTAAAACGCAATGCTAAAGCGATTGCATCACTAGTTCTAGCATCAATAATTTCTTCAATTTTATCACGTTCACAAATTAGGCTAGAATAAAAAACACCGTCAACGAGTTTATGTATAATAACCTGTTTGACAACAATATCAAAACGATCTGCAAAATTTTTAAATAAATCGTGGGTAAGTGGTCTAGGTGGTCTAATTTCTTTTTCTAGAGCAATCGCAATGGACTGCGCTTCAAAAGCGCCAATCACGATTGGTAGTTTTCTATCACCATCTACTTCATTTAGAATTAGAGCATACGCACCATTTTGGGTTTGGCTGTATGAAATTCCTTTAATGTTTAATCTAACTAGACTCATAACTATAGTAAAACGTAAAGAACTGTTTTAATTTAGACTTTAACAACTGCAAAATGCAGATTTAAGTTTAGAGTACCAAATCAAAACAGTCCTTTTTATAACCGCTGATTTTTAAAAATTACGCGTTTTGTGCTTTAAAAGCTTTTAATTTTTCTATTAAAGTAGGTACAACTTCAAAAGCATCACCAACCACTCCATAATCTGCTGCTTTGAAGAAAGGTGCTTCAGGATCTGTATTGATGACTACTTTTATTTTAGAAGCGTTAATACCTGCTAGATGTTGAATAGCTCCAGAAATACCAATAGCTATGTATAAATTTGATGCTACAGGCTTTCCTGTTTGACCAACGTGTTCGCTATGTGGTCTCCATCCTAAATCTGATACTGGTTTTGAACAAGCGGTTGCGGCTCCAAGAACTTCGGCTAGTTCTTCTACCATTCCCCAATTTTCTGGACCTTTAAGTCCACGACCACCAGAAACAACAACTTCGGCATCGGCAATTGAAACTTTATCTGTTGCTTTATCTACAGATTGTACTGTAACTGAGATGCTTGGTATTGAAGGCGAAAAGTCTTCCGAAGACACAGTTCCGTTAGATTCTACAAGTCCAAATGAATTTTGAGATACACCAACAACTTTCGTGTCGGTATCTATGGTAGTCATATTAAATGCTTTATTAGTAAAAGCGGTACGTTTTACTGTAAAAGGAGATGTGCTTGAAGGTGCTTCTACAACATTAGAGGCATAACCAGCGTCTAAGCCAATGGCAACTATTGGTGCTAGATATTTACTATCTGCACTAGAACTTAATACCACTACTTTAGCTCCTTCTTGCTGTGCTGCTTGCGTGATTGCACTAGCATAGGCATTAGCATTAAATTTATCTAAATCACTATTATTAACATTTAAAACTTTATCTACACCATAATTACCTAACTCAGATGAGTCACCAGCATTTACTGTGATAGCTGTTACTGTTGTTCCCATTTGGTCGGCAACTGCTTTGGCATAAGAGGCAACTTCAAAAGCTGTTTTTTTGAATTTTCCTTGTTCTGATTCTGTATATACTAAAACTGACATGTTTTTTCTTTTAAGGGTTAATTAAATCGCTTTTGCTTCGTTGTGAAGTAAATTGATTAATTCATCTAGATTATCTGGAGCAACAAGAGTTACAGCACCTTTTGGAGCTGGTTTCTCAAATTTAACCGAATTAGTTTCGGCAGCTGCATTGATAGGTTCAACAACAGATAATGGTTTTTTACGAGCCATCATAATACCTCTCATATTAGGAATACGTAGATCACTCTCTTCAACTAATCCTTTTTGCCCACCAATTACTAGAGGTAAACTTGTGGCTACTGTTTCTTTACCACCATCAATTTCTCGCATTGCGGTAGCATTTGTGCCATCAACTTCTAGGTTAATACAGTTAGTTACAAAATTAGCGTTGGTTAGGGCAGCGATCATTCCTGGAACCATACCACCATTATAGTCAATAGATTCACGACCTGCAATAACGATGTCAAATGCACCATCTTTAACCACATTAGCGATTTCTTTGGCAACTTGATAGCCGTCTTTAGCTTGCGTATTTACACGTATGGCTTGATCAGCTCCTATGGCTAATGCTTTACGAAGTGTAGGTTCGGTTTCTGGTCCACCAACATTAACAACAGTAACTTGAGCGCCTTGCTTTTCTTTAAACCACATGGCACGAGTTAAACCAAATTCATCGTTAGGATTAATTACAAATTGAACACCAGTGGTGTCAAATTTTGTGTCACCATCGGTAAAATTAATTTTTGAAGTCGTATCAGGTACGTGGCTAATACATACTAATATTTTCATATCTAATAATTTATTATGAGTATTTTTTTTAAAGGACGAAGATAATTATAAAATTTCAAATTTTACTATGCATGCATAATATATTTTATGAAAACTAGAGAAATCATCTAAATAGTTAGGGAAATCTTATAAATTTTGCGCTAAATTACGAATAATTCAAAGTTTATTAGCGTTAAAATTGTTTTGGTTTGGCACATTTCCGAAGAAATAAGAAGAAAATGAAGTTGTGTATAGTTGGGTTGGGCTTATAATATGTTTTCAGCTACAATTTATGTTATTTTATTATCAATAATTACTATTTTTGTTATTCGTAAAAAAAATGAATACATGAAAACAATTCAATTTAGAGAAGCAATTTGCGAAGCCATGAGCGAAGAAATGCGTCGAGATGAAAGCATTTATTTAATGGGTGAGGAAGTTGCAGAATATAATGGAGCTTACAAAGCTTCAAAAGGTATGTTAGACGAATTTGGAGCTAAGCGTGTTATTGATACACCTATTGCTGAGCTTGGTTTTGCTGGTATAGCGATTGGTTCAACGATGACGGGAAATCGTCCTATTGTTGAGTATATGACCTTTAATTTCTCTCTAGTTGGGATTGACCAAATTATAAATAATGCGGCTAAAATTAGACAAATGTCTGGTGGCCAATTTAAATGTCCTATTGTTTTTCGTGGTCCTACAGCTTCTGCTGGGCAATTAGGAGCAACGCACTCTCAAGCTTTTGAGAATTGGTTTGCAAATACGCCTGGTTTAAAAGTGGTTGTGCCTTCTACACCTTATGATGCCAAAGGTTTATTGAAATCTGCAATTAGAGATGACGATCCTGTAATTTTTATGGAAAGTGAGCAGATGTATGGTGATAAAGGTGAAGTGCCAGAAGGTGAATATACAATCCCTTTAGGAGTTGCTGAACTTAAAAGAGAAGGTACAGATGTGACTATTGTTTCCTTCGGAAAAATTATAAAAGAAGCTTATAAAGCGGCAGACGAGCTTGAGAAAGACGGTGTCTCTTGTGAGATTATAGATTTAAGAACGGTTAGACCTTTAGATAGAGAGGCTATAATTACCTCTGTAAAGAAAACCAATCGCCTTGTAATTTTAGAAGAAGCTTGGCCATTTGGAAACGTGTCTACAGAAATCACATATTTAGTTCAAGCGGAAGCATTTGATTATTTAGACGCACCAATAGTTAAAATTAATACAGCAGATACGCCTGCACCTTATTCTCCAGTTTTATTAGCTGAGTGGTTACCAGACTACACCGAAGTTATTAAAGCGGTAAATAAAGTGATGTACAAATAATTAAAACGCATATTTTACGTTAAAAAACTTCATTAGCACGATTGTTGATGAAGTTTTTTTAGTTTTGAACACTCAAACCAGTATAAGACTGGCAATTGCAATTTTAAACCCAACCAAAACTAAATTGCAAAACCTATGTACATGAAAAAGAAGCTCCTCATTTTACTATTTTTCTTCGGAATAGCCTTGTCTTTTGCTCAAACGAAAGTAAGTGGTTATGTTTTTGATGAATTCAATGCACCTGTAGCCTATGCTAATATTTTATTTAAAGGGTCTACGGAAGGGACTATTTCAAACGAAGACGGACGTTTTTATTTAGAATCTAATAATACTTGGGATACCTTAGTCGTTTCCTTTTTAGGCTATGAAGTTCAGGAAGTCAAACTTGATAATAAAGTTAACTACGACCTTAAGTTTATACTAAAGGAAGAGGCAGGAGCATTAGATGCCGTACTTATTGTCACAGGGAAGCAATCTAAAAAAGCTTCAGAAAATCCTGCGATTAGAATCCTTCAAAAAATTTGGGAACGTAAACGAAAAAACGGTTTAGAACAATTTAAACAGTACGAATACGATAAATACGAAAAAGTAGAATTTGACCTTAATACTATTGACAGTGCACTTATAAAGAGTAAACTGTTTAAAGGGATGGAATTCGTTTTTGAAGAAGTTGATACCTCTAATATTACCGGTAAAACTTATTTGCCAATTTTTATTAATGAAGCCGTAAGTAAAGTATATGGCGACAACCTAATCAATAAAGAAAAGAGCGATCTAAAGGGAAATAAAAATTCAGGTTTTAGTAATAATCAAATTATTATCGATTTTATTGATGACCTCTACGCAGATTTTAATATCTACGATAACTACCTTAAGTTTTTTGATAAGAGCTTTGTGAGTCCGTTGTCGCGCACAGGAGTTCAAACCTATAATTATGTCTTGTCTGATAGTGCTTTTATCGATAATAAATGGTGCTATAATATTGTTTATTACCCAAGACGTAAAAACGAATTGACCTTTAAAGGAGATTTTTGGGTTAATGACTCTACGTATGCTATAAAAGATATTAATCTTCAAGCATCAAAAAGTGCGAACATTAACTGGGTAAAAGAGATTTATATAGAGCAAGAATTTGAAGTTTTAAATGATACACTATTTTTAATTAAGCGGGATTATATGTTATCTGATTTTGCCTTAAATAAAAAAGAAAAGTCACGTGGTGTTTACGGAAAACGAACAACCTTATATGATAATTATAAATTTGACATAGCTAAAAATGAGAAGTTTTACGATGAAGAAGTCTATAATTATAATGAAGACGCTTACAATCGTGACGATGATTTTTGGGAGCAAAACCGAATGGAATCCCTAAGTAAAGATGAAAAAGGCGTTTACAAAATGTTGGATACTCTAAAAACCGTTAAAAAGTTTAAACGACTTTATAATGTTGGAAGTATTCTGGCTTCAGGTTATATTGAAGTGCCTAGTTTAAATTTAGATATTGGACCTGTTTTTTCGGTGTTTGGATATAATGAAGTCGAAGGCATGCGAATACGAGGTGGTGGACGAACCTATTTTGGTCCCAATGACCTTTGGAGAGTAGAAGGGTTTTTAGCCTACGGATTTAGAGATGATAAATTTAAATACGGTATTTCTGGTAAGTGGCTTGTAGATAAAAAGAACCGCTTTATAATTTCAGGAGGAAACCGACGAGATATTGAGCAAATTGGTGCAAATCTAACCGCATCTACCGATGTATTAGGTCGTAGTTTGGCATCATCTGCCGTTGTGGGTACGAGTACTAATGATAAACTAACCAATGTGAATTTAACCACGTTGGCTCTAGAAGTCGAACCTAGTAAAAACTTTGTAATTAGAACTAGCGGAACTTACAGAACACTTTCATCTGCATCACCAACCTTTAGTTTAGATTATATTGATCCAGAATCGCCTTCTGGTATTTCTTCGGAAATCAAACAATACGAAACAGCCTTGTCTTTATCTTATTATCCAAAGCGAAAAATGACAGGATTTGGTGTAGAACGTCGTACAGCTAATGATGGATTTGCAAGTCTATTTGCACAAGTAACACGTGCAGATAAAAACATATTTAATAGTGATTTTGATTATACAAAAGTTCAGTTTTCTTACATTCAACCATGGCAAGTAGGTGGCTTTGGCCGTTTAACAACAACAATTGAAGTAGGAAAAACATTTGGAGAAGTGCCGTTAGGATTGTTAAATGTAGTGCCAGGAAATCAATCGTATTTTTCAATTTATAACACATTCCCACAGCTAGATTTCTATGAGTTTGTAACAGATACGTATACCTCTTTACATTTAGAACATAATTTTAATGGTCGTATTTTTTCAAGAATTCCATTTCTTAAAAAATATAATTTAAGAGCTATTGTTGGTGTACGAGGAGTTTGGGGTGATTTATCTGCGGAAAACATCGCACTTAACACTACTGGGAATCCAATAGAAACACCTTTAATTGCACCAAATGATGATATCTACTACGAGTATAGTGTTGGAGTTGGTAATATTTTTAAAATCTTACGAATAGATTTCAACTTTAGAGGCAATTATTTAGATACTCCAGATGCTAGACCTTTTGGTGTAACAGGTAGCTTTGGGTTTAATTTTTAGCCTACTTTATTAAGGATAACACATTATATTATTTAACTGTTCGTTTTAAAGTTTTATCACGTTTAAATTGGGTAGTTATCAATAATTGTGCATTCGGTTTTAAGCCATTAGAGCCATTTATCACGCAGTTACCATGCATTGTTGCAGTCAAAGAAGTTTCGTATAGTTTTGAGATTTTAAATTGAAAATCTTCAACAGTTTCGTATGTGAAGTAATATATGTTGGATAAGTATTCGTCTCGTGAGTAATCGTATTCGCTTTTTTGAGTGATAACCATTGCTTCTGCTAGTTTGGTTTGGCTCGTGTTTAAAATAACTGTTATCTCAATTCTGGCGTCGACCTTCACAAGTGCTTCTAGTTCTTTTTTATTAGCCATACAGATTGTTGTAACAGGTCGCTAATTGGTTAACAATTGGTAGATGAGTTTACTTGAATTTTCATTTTGTGTGAGAATGGTGTAAAAAGCATGGATATTTATTTTTGTGGTTTCTATAGTGACATTAGTAACGCTATTTACCATTATAACGATTGAGGCTACTTTAAACTGTGCTTTAAATATTATTTTTCTTTGTATGATAAATCCAACAATCAGATATAGATAGTTATATAGGATTATTCCGTTTTAATATTGACAAAATTAAATTTATCCAAGCTTTTCGTTTGTAGCTTGTTTATAAGCTTCTAAATATACTCAATTTATAACGCTATTTGCCAGCAGTTTATAGTTTAGCAACGTGTTTTTTGTATGTCATTGGTAACTTCGTTTTGTCTTATTATATTAAAAACTCAAATTCAAAATATTATTGTCAAAACTCAAACAATACACTATCTTTACAGCCCGAAATTTAGTATGGTAAACGCCTAACGAATCTCGCAGTTAGATAAAGTAAAATTAGAAATCCAATTTCCGTAGAAAAAATAAAACACATGTCTGAAACCGAAAAATTAACTTTTGATGTATTAATAGAAATCCCAAAAGGGAGTCGTAATAAATATGAATACGATTTTACCTTACACAAAATACGTTTTGATCGTATGTTGTTTTCATCAATGATGTATCCTGGAGATTATGGGTTTATACCTGAAACTTTAGCTTTAGATAGTGATCCTTTAGATGTATTGGTTTTAGGGCACCAGCCAACATACCCAATGGTTGTAATGGAAGTAAGACCAATTGGTGTGTTTCATATGACAGATGAAAAAGGTCCTGATGAAAAAATTATTTGTGTACCAGTTTCTGATCCTATTTGGAGTAATAATCATGATATAAATGATTTAAATCCGCATCGTTTAAAAGAGATTGAACATTTCTTTAAAGTCTATAAAGATTTAGAAAAGAAAAAAGTTGATACAGGTGGTTGGGGAGACGCTGCCGAAGCTATAAAAATCTATCATGAATGTGTAGAGCGTTATGATAATAGTGAGCATAAAAAGAAGCGCACTTTTACAATTTAATAATCACAGGTTTTTTAACACAAAACTATTAAAAAAGCAATATTAAGTAATTAATATTGCTTTTTTGGTAAAATATGATTCATTTTACTACTTTTACCTAGCTAATAACTAATCAAAATAAAATTTAAAATATGGAATCACTAATGATTTACATGCCAATTGCATTGGCACTTTTAGGATTAATTTACATGGTTGTAAAACAATCATGGGTTATGAAACAAGATGCTGGAGATGGTAAAATGAAAGAAATTTCAGATCACATTTATGAAGGAGCCTTGGCTTTTTTAAATGCCGAATACAGATTACTAGCCATTTTTGTGGTGATAGTAAGTGTTCTTTTGGCTGTTGTCTCTATTGTGGTACCAACTACACATTGGCTAATCGTTATTGCTTTTATTTTTGGAGCCGTATTTTCGGCTTATGCAGGAAATATTGGGATGAAAATTGCTACAAAAACAAATGTTAGAACAACACAAGCTGCGCGTACCAGTTTACCAAATGCACTTAAAATTTCCTTTGGAGGTGGTACAGTAATGGGACTTGGAGTTGCTGGTTTGGCTGTGTTAGGTTTAACCGCATTTTTTATATTTTTCTTTTGGTTCTTTATGGGAAGCGAATGGACCAATACAATGGATATGACTATTGTACTCGAAACATTAGCAGGTTTCTCTTTAGGAGCAGAATCTATCGCATTATTTGCAAGAGTAGGTGGTGGTATATATACAAAAGCTGCCGATGTTGGTGCCGATTTAGTTGGTAAAGTAGAAGCCGGTATTCCAGAAGATGATCCTCGTAATCCTGCAACTATTGCAGATAACGTGGGAGATAATGTAGGTGATGTTGCAGGAATGGGAGCCGATTTATTTGGTTCTTACGTAGCAACAGTATTGGCTGCTATGGTGCTTGGTAACTATGTGATTAAAGATATGGGTGGAGCTATCTCTGATGCTTTTGGTGGTATTGGTCCCATCTTACTGCCAATGGCAATTGCTGGAGCAGGAATTATTATTTCTATTATTGGTACCATGTTGGTGAAAATTAAAAGTAATGATGCTAAAGAAACTCAAGTTATGGGTGCTTTAAATGTAGGTAACTGGACTTCTATTGTGTTAGTTGCTCTGTCATGTTTTGCATTAGTAACTTGGATGTTACCTGAAACCATGACAATGAATTTCTTTGGCGAAGGTTTAGTTGAGATTTCTGCAATGCGTGTATTCTACGCTACTTTAGTTGGGTTATTTGTAGGTGCTGTGATTTCATCAGTTACTGAATATTATACAGGGTTAGGAAAATCTCCAATCTTAAAAATTGTACAGCAATCGTCTACAGGAGCAGGAACCAATATTATTGCTGGTTTAGCTACAGGTATGATTTCTACATTCCCATCAGTGTTATTATTTGCTGGTGCTATTTGGGCATCTTACGCTTTTGCAGGATTTTATGGTGTGGCATTAGCCGCTTCGGCAATGATGGCTACAACAGCTATGCAGTTAGCAATTGATGCTTTTGGACCAATCTCTGATAATGCAGGTGGTATTGCTGAAATGAGCGAACAAGAACCAATCGTTAGAGAACGTACAGATATTTTAGATTCAGTAGGAAATACAACAGCAGCTACCGGAAAAGGATTTGCTATCGCATCGGCTGCATTAACGTCATTAGCATTATTTGCTGCTTATGTAACCTTTACAGGAATTGATGGCATTAATATTTTTAAAGCACCAGTTCTAGCTATGTTATTTGTTGGAGGAATGGTGCCAGTAGTATTCTCTGCATTAGCCATGAATGCTGTAGGAAAAGCAGCTATGGAAATGGTAGAAGAAGTAAGACGTCAGTTTAGAGATATTCCAGGAATTATGGAAGGTACTGGTAAGCCAGAATATGATAAATGTGTTGATATTTCAACAAAAGCGTCATTAAAAGAAATGATGTTACCAGGTTTATTAACTATTGGTTTTCCTTTAGTTATTGCATTTGTACCCATGTTATTTGGTATGGATCATTTAGCCATTGCAGAGATGTTAGGTGGTTATATGGCTGGTGTTACAGTATCTGGTGTGTTATGGGCAATTTTCCAAAACAATGCTGGAGGTGCATGGGATAATGCCAAAAAATCTTTTGAAGCTGGTGTAGAAATTAATGGAGAAATGACCTATAAAGGTAGTGATGCACATAAAGCTGCGGTAACTGGTGATACGGTTGGAGATCCATTTAAAGATACCTCTGGACCATCTATGAACATCTTAATTAAATTAACCTGTTTAATTGGTTTGGTAATTGCACCAATTTTAGGCGGACATACTTCGGAAACAGGATTGGCAACAACAGAAGTTGAAGTTGAAACCGTTATAGGTACCTCTACAGATATAGCTCAAGCTACAGTGACTTACACGATGATAGAAAACGGAGAAACTGTAACTAAAAAAGAAACGTTCTCTGGGACTCAAAAAGAAGTTGAAACACAGTTAGAAGCGTTTGAGGCATCTACTACTAATGGCGAAGGTCAAGACATTAAGACGATTCAAAAAATGGAAGTCATTAAAGAATAACCCTAATTTATATTTATTTATTTATTTATTTATTTAATGAGCCACGTTTATCGTGGCTCTTTTATGCTTAATATTCAGGTGTTTTTGCGGGTTTATAGGTGTTTAAAATTATTTAATTTTAAGGCCAAATGGATACAGCTAAGCACATTTCCGAATTACTAAAAAGACTTCACGATTTTGAGGTTGTACAATGTCAAATGCTTCATGAAAAAGTTGCTGTAGATGGTTCTGGTCACCCTATTGGCAACATATTTGATGATACGCTTGTTTTTAATCGTGTAAATCTTTGTAAACAATCCCTTAGAAATAAACGTTTGGGCTGTGCACATTCTAGAGTTAATCTCAAATTTGAACAGTTTTTAGACGATTTAAAAACAGCATTACCAAACTGTATGAGTCAAATTTCAGGCTATAAAACCGAGTTTCAAACTGTAGTTGCTAAAATTTATGAGTTAGATCACAAAGTTGGATATCTAGAACACGATATCGCTTTATGTGAACTTAATATAGATACCTGCGGAAAAGATAAACTACAACAATCATTACGTGTATTAAAAACCAATCATGGTAAACTTATGACGTTGCTCTCTAAAATTAAATCTGATATTGAAGAGCTTATCTATGTGGAAATGAATTACAGCCATATTTAAGATTTTATTTTTTAAGATTTTAGTATCTTCATCATCTAATTTATCAAGTTGGTGTTCAAAAAAGACCCTTTACAAATTATTACCTTTCAAAGTTATGGTACAAATACTCATTTTTACATGCGTGGACGTGCGTTGGAAGATGAAACAATCAATCTCGAGCAAAAGGGTTTGTTTGGATTGTTACTTAATTCTTGGAGACGCTTTGAAACCGATGAGATTAAACATACCGAACTTAAAATAACTCTACCAAACGGAACAATTTTAAATACGAGTACTGATGATCATGGCTATTTTAAAATTGACGAACGGTTAGATGATTTAGGAGCTTTAGTCAATGATGAAGGTTGGCTTAATTTTGAAATGGCATATAATGATGTCAATATTAAGAGAAGTATTCAAAATTCAAATAGGTTTCCTGGAGAATTATTAATTCCTTCAGAACGTGCACAATTTGGTGTTATTAGCGATATTGATGATACTATACTGCATACAGGAGTTGTGTCTACACTAAAATGGAAAGTTTTAATTAATAGTCTTTTTAAAAGTGCTGCTAGTAGAATTCCGTTAGAAGGCGCTGCAGAATTTTATAATATGCTGCATAGAGGCGTTACTGGTAATCATGCTAATCCTATTTTTTATGTAAGCCATAGCCCTTGGAATTTATATCGTTATCTCGAATTCTTTTTAAAGCAGCACGCGTTTCCTAAAGGGCCTATTTTGCTGCGTAGTTTTAAAGATATTTTTAAAAAGAAAACAGGAGATCGACCACAAAAGCATAAAGAAATTGTAAATATTTTAAAGACTTATCCTCAGTTACAATTCATTTTAATAGGTGACAGTGGTGAACACGATGCTGATATTTATATCGATGTGGCGCATGAGTTTCCTGAGCAAATTGCCGCTATATATTTACGAAGCGTTACACATAAAAAGAAAATGGAACGTGTTAAAGCTTTATTTGAAGATTATAACCAAATACCAGTTTTATTAGTGGATAGTAGTGTTCAGGCCATTGAGCATGCTAAACAAAACGGGTTCATTAAATAAAACAGAACTATTTAATAGCTGAGCGTAATTAAAACAAGCCGTTAATATGAGCATCAATCTTATTAATGATGCCTCCAAGATCTTCTGGATTAGCAACAAAATCAAGAGGATCTACATCAATAATTAATAAATTACCTTTATTGTAACCATGAATCCAAGCTTCATAACGTTCATTTAATCTGCTTAAATAATCGATACTTATGGTGTTTTCATAATCGCGACCACGTTTGTGAATTTGTGCTACTAAGTTTTGAATGGAGCTACGTAAATAAATTAACAAATCTGGACCTTCTACAAACCCTTCCATCAAATCAAATAATGAACGGTAGTTTTCAAAATCACGATTGGTCATTAAACCCATAGCATGAAGATTGGGAGCAAAAATGTGAGCATCTTCATAAATGGTTCTATCTTGTATAATGTCTTTACCACTTTCACGAATTTGTGATACTTGACGAAATCTACTATTTAAAAAATAAACTTGTAGATTAAAACTCCAACGTTCCATTTGATTGTAAAAATCATCTAAATAAGGATTGTCAACCACATCTTCTAATTGTGGTTCCCATTTGTAGTGTTTAGCTAGTAATTTAGTAAGTGTAGTTTTACCTGCACCAATATTTCCTGCGACTGCAACGTGCATATTTAATTGATTTTTAGTTGGTATGTTTGAAGTTTTTCAGAATCGTAAATATACAAGGTTTCATTGGTTAGTAAAAACTGATTTATTAACAATTTGGGCATTTCTATAGTGCTAATATTTTCGTCTTTTTTCGATTTGTAGAAGAATTCAGTTGCTGTTTTTAAAATAATATTTTCATTATCTACAGCAAATGATGTGTAGCCTTTGTTTGGGAGTTTAGCGATTAAACTTCCGAAGTAAGTATATTGATACAGGAAATTTTCAGTAAGCATCCAGCAATAATTATAATCACTGGTTAACTGTATCACACGAGATTGAATGGGTAGCGTTGTGGCTCTTACTTTATCCGTTTTATAGTCGTAAAGTTCTAATTGTTGTAAGTCTTGATTAAAAATCCATAGTGTGTTGTCATAACCTGTGGCGATATGAGAAACGTTTTTATAAGGTTGTTTGGTGTTGAAATCGATTTTGAAGATTTCGGCTAAACGGTTATCTAGTATGATTACTGTATTAAAATCTTGATAAAATACATTTATTTTTAATGGATTAAAAGTGTTGACTGTTGTAGGAAATCCTAACTGCACATTACTATAGTTGATTGTGGGTTGGTCTATAGATTTTTTATACAAAATATTGCCTTTGATGTAATATATAGTCTCAAAATTATCTACAGCAATAATTTGATCTGCTTCTAACATAGAGGCTTTTAAAGGTGTTAACTCAATTTGAGATTGAGCAGTAACCATTGAAGTGAAAATTAAAAAAATGTATCTAATTAAAGTCATAGTTATTTTAAGAACTGAAAAATACAAAAATTGAACCAGTAATTAGATAACTACATTTGTCTATATAGATTGTTTGTTTTTGATTTAAAATACGAGTTTATAACCAAAGCCACGAACATTTATAATTTGAATGCTTTCATCTTTTTTAAGCTTCTTGCGTAGTTTTGTTATAAACACATCCATGCTTCGTGCTGTGAAAAAATCATCGGTTCCCCAAAGTTTATTGAGTATTAGTGAACGGTCAAGTACTTTATTTTTGTTTTGAACTAAGTGAAATAATAAATGAGACTCTCTATGTGTAAGTTGCTGTTTATGCTCATTAAAATGTAGTATTTGTTTTGGGAAATCAAATGAATACTGTCCAATTTTTAATATTTCCGAAGTTTTTTGAATCGAAGTGCGTTGCAATAAATTATGAATTCTAACAATTAACTCCTCCATACTAAATGGTTTTTTGAGATAGTCATTACCACCAATATTAAAGCCTTCAACAACGTCTTTGGTTTGCGATTTTGCTGTTAAAAAAATGATAGGAATAGCATCATCAATCGCTCTAATTTCTTTAGCAAGTGTAAATCCATCTTTTTTAGGCATCATCACATCAAGCACTAAAATTTCTGGTGATGCGTTGTGATATACATCCATAGCAATATGTCCATTTTTGCATAATAGCACATTAAAATCTCTAGTTTCTAAACTTTCTTTAATGATTTGTCCTAATGCTGGCTCGTCTTCGGCAAGTAAAATTGTGATTTTAGACATTTGGCAATTGGATTTTAAACGTTGTTAATTCTGATTTTAGGTCTAATTGAATAGATCCCTTATGTTTTTTAATGATTTCATTGGTATAATACAATCCAATTCCAAAACCTTTAACGTCGTGTGTATTGCCTTTTGGGACCCGATAAAATTTCTCGAAGACACGCACTTTATCTGCTTTTGTTAGCGATGATCCATTATCGGCAATTGAAATATCAATAGTTTGAATGTTCTTTTTTAAGTTAACATAAATAGTGTCACCTCCATATTTAAAGGCATTGTCGATCATATTATTGATGGCATTTTCAAAATGGAACACATCTACATGCGCAAAAACTGCGTCTTCAATAGTCGTGATTATAGTTTTAGAGTTGTCGTTAAATTTATGTTTCTCAACTAGTGTTGTTATCACTTCGGAAATATTATAAGTATCAAAATTGAGCTCTAAATTATCACTATTTAAAGTTGCCGTTTCTAGCAATTTCTCAACCATTGTATTTAGCTTAGATAATTGTGAGCGAGACATATTTAAATAGGTTTTTCTTTTAGTCTCGTCATCAATCATATTAAAACTTTGAAGACTCTCTAGCGCCACACCAATAGTGGCAATAGGTGTTTTGAATTCATGTGTTATATTACTAATGAGGTCATTCTTAACTTCTGCTAGTTGTTTTTGACGTTTTATAATTTGTAAAAGGTAAAACAAACAACTTATAACAGCTAGAACCAATAATGTAGAAATGGTGATGCCCCAAACAATGCGTTTAAGCACATCACTAGAGACATTATTAAATAATAAACTCAGTTCACTTTTTTTAGGTAATAATGCAGACTTAGAAGTTGTACTCAAAAACGATGTTAGTTGTATAGAATCTATAAATTCTATATCCTTTTCTGTCGCATTATAATAATCAATATCTGTAGAAGGGTCTTTATATTTAATCGTATAATTGATGCCAATATCTTTTCTTAGAAGTTCTTTTTGTACCAAAGTGTCAATACCTCTAAGTGATAAAGAATCTGTAGTCATTGATATAATAATTTTTGAAGTAAAGGTTTTTAAATCGGCTTCAGAAAATTCTAAATGCTCATTTTTAGATTGTTTTGACAAAGAGTCAATTTGTATATGTTTAATAATATTGGAGTCAGATTCCTGAAATTTAACAATCCCTTCAAGTTGCATTTGATTAATTATAGAATCTGCTTTTGGTCCTTTTACTATAGAAACACCGTCTAATAAATTAGGATTAATAGAATCAATACTTCCAAATCCATCAGTATCAGACTCGCTAATAGACGATATAATACTGTCAAATCTACCGTTTTTAATAAAATCTTTTTGACTCATGCCTTTAAGGCTAAAACCAATCGTACTATTTTCTGCTAAGTTAGCATAATAATCATCTACTGCTTTATCTAAACTTGTTTGCACATCGTTGATGAGCTGTTGTTTGTTAGATAAATAATTCTTGTAATTCCAATAGGCTTGTATTCCAATTGTAGAAAGAATTACAATGACGATAATATATAATATGTATCTGTATTTTGAATCATTCATATTTCAAAAGTAAATGTTAAAACCTTTAAAAACTAATCGGTTAACACACGTTAACAATGGTTAACTAAGATCTTTTTAAGTCGTAATTACATTTGTAGTGTATTAATCATAAAAAAACAATTATCATGAAAACAGTATTTACATTTTTAGGACTTTTAATAGCAACAGTTAATTTTAGTCAAGCTCAAAATTTAGAAGCACAAGTCACAACTCAAAATGCCAAGATAACAAACTTGAGTGTTTCTGTAACAGTAGATTCTGCTAAAGAAGTAGAAGAAACTTTTAAGATGAAAGACATCAAAAACATTTTAAATGAAGTTGAAAATAATGAACAGGTCTCATTTGAAATTATTTGCACAGGAGATAACAAGTCTAACGGAACCAAAAGCACATTAACATATCGCGTAAAAGGAAATTCTAATGATCCAAAAGGCTTTTTAAAAAGCATTAAAAAAATTAGAAAATCAGCCATCAAATATTATGACAATAAAGAGTAACCTTTAATCATAAATTAAAACTAGTAAGATGAAAATAATCGTAAAATCAATTATTATATTGACTCTATTTTTCTGCGGAAAAGTAAATGCTCAAGAGTTTATTGGTGAAGCAACCTATAAGTCTAAACAACAAATAGACGTGAAGTTAGATAGCACACAAATAAATACAGGAATGCAGCAGCAAATGATGGAAATGTTGAAAAAGCAATTTGAAAAAACACATATTCTCACATTTAATAAAGAGGAAACTATATATAAGGAAGAAGAATCTCTTGGAGCTCCAAATCCGCAAGGCATGGAAATGATCATGATAGGTAAAGGAGGCTCAGATATTTTATATAAAAACCTCAAAGAGAAAAAGAAAACCTTTCAAAAAGAAACATTTGGTAAACTCTTTTTAATTGAAGATAATTTAAAAGAATATGAATGGACTTTAGAGTCTGAAACTAAAAATATAGGAGAATATACATGCTTTAAAGCTACAACGACCAAAGAAATAGAAATTATAGAAAATAGTATTAGTTTTAATGAAGACGAAGATTTAAGTGAAGATGAAAACGCTAAACCAAAAATGAAAACCATTACCATTACCGCTTGGTATACACCTCAAATTTCTGTAAGTGCTGGTCCTGCAAATTATCACGGACTTCCTGGTTTAATTCTTGAAACTAATGATGGTAGTCAAACTATTATTTGTAGTAAGATTGTTATAAACCCTAAAAAATCTAACGAAATTATTGAGCCATCAAAAGGGAAAAAGGTGACTCAAAAAGAATTTAAAGCTATTATGGAAAAGAAATTAAATGAAATGCAAGAGCGTTTTAGACCTAGTGACAGAGACGATGGAGAAAGTATTGAGATAAGAATTGGAGGTTAGTTTTTTTAAGAAAATTTTAACCTTTAACAATTTAACTATTTGCCTGTTTACAAGTCTAATCTAGAATAGAAAGGAATAATTTTAACCTTTATTAAAGACTAAGACTTCAAAATAATGAAAAATTTTACTATCAAATTAAGCAGTATTGCGTTTATGATATTAGTATCACTAAACCTTAATGCTCAGGCAGATTTTCAAGGGCAAGCCATTTATCAAACTAAAACAACTCTAGATATGAGTGGCTTTGGTGGAGGTGATATGAGCGAGCAACGAAAAAAGCAAATAGCAGATCGTATGAAAAGTATGTTAGAAAAAACCTATGTGCTTAATTTTAATACTAGTGAATCTACATACAAAGAAGAAGAAAAATTAGAAGCTCCAGGTGCTGGAGGTGGAGGTCGTTTTGGTGGTATGATGAGCAGTTTTACTGGTGGCTCTCAATATAAAAACATAAAAGAATCATTGATTTTACAAGAACAAGAATTCTTCGGAAAGCAGTTTCTGGTAAAAGATTCTCTACCACAATTAGAATGGAAACTAGGAAGTGAAACCAAACAAATTGGGCAATATACTTGTTTTAAAGCAACAACTACAAAACCGGTTGATGAAATGGATTTTATGAGTATGCGTCGTAGAGGAGGTAGAGGTAATGATGAAAAAAAGGAAGGCCAAGACACTGCAGATACCACAAAAAATGATTCAAGTAATATTTTTGATAGTGTAGAAGTTCCAAAATTTGTAATTGTTACTGCTTGGTATACGCCTCAAATACCAGTGAGCACAGGTCCAGGTGAATATCAAGGGCTTCCAGGATTAATTCTAGAAGTTACTGCAGATAAGACTGTGATTTTATGTACTAAAATAGTTATGAACCCTCAAGATAAAGAAACTATTGATAGACCTGAAAAAGGGGATGTCGTTACGCGTTCAGAATACAACCAAATCATGAAAGATAAGATTGAAGAAATGAGAGAGATGTATGGTGGTCGAGGTGGCCGAGGAGGCGGACGAAGAAATTAACTAACCAATTAAATAATATTACCACACTTCTATATCTGTAAACCAACAATCAGGTTAATAAGAAGATAAATCTAATCAAATGAAAAATATTTTTATTGTTTTAATGCTATTATTAGCAGGAATTTCTAGTGCCCAAATTACCGTAAAAGGTGTCGTTAAAGATAGTATTGGAGCACCTCTAGAATTAGCAAATATTATTGCGATCAACAAAGAGACCAAAGCCATGGCATCTTATGCTATAACTAATGATAAAGGAGTTTTTAAGCTCGATTTAGATAAAAATACAGCCTACTCAGTGCAAGTAAGCTATATTGGTATGAAAACTGTTTCAGAAACAATAACAACCAAAGAAGAAGATTTCACTAAAAATTATACACTTCAAAATGATAATGCACTTGCAGCTGTAGAAATTACTTATGAAATGCCAGTGACTGTAAAAGGAGATACCTTAGTCTATAATGCCGATTCGTTTAAAGACGGAAGTGAACGAAAATTAGAAGATGTCCTTAAAAAATTACCAGGTGTTGAAATTAATGATGACGGACAAATAGAGGTTGAAGGTAAAGTGGTTAATAAATTAATGGTGAATGGGAAAGATTTCTTTGATGGTGATTCTAAACTAGCAACTAAAAATATCCCATCTAATGCTGTAGATAAAATACAAGTGCTACGTAATTATTCCGAAGTAGGTCAAATGAGTAGCGTTACTAACAACCAAGATAACGTTGCAATTAATATCAAACTTAAAGAAGGAAAAGAGAATTTCTGGTTTGGAGATGTCACAGCAGGAACAGGTATTGCAGATAATGACGGTCTCTATCTCGTGCAACCCAAATTGTTTTATTACAGCCCAAAATACAGTATCAACCTTATTGGAGATATGAATAATATTGGAGAAGTGGCTTTAACAAATCGCGATATTAGAAATTTTGGAGGTGGTTTTAGAGCACCATCTAGAAGTAGCGGAACCAATATTAATTTAGGAAATAATGGTCTTAGCGGATTAACCAATGTAAGTAATGCACAAAAAGTTGAAACCAAATTAGGAGCAGCTAACTTTAGTTATGCACCTAATAAAAATTTAGATCTTAGTGGTTTCTTTATTTATAATAGTAGTCGATTAAATACTAGAGAAGAGAGCTTTGTTCGTTATACTGATGCAGAATTAGGAATACCAGATGAGCAAACGGTACAAACAGGAAAAGAATCTTCTAACCAAGCTCTAGCCAAATTGAGTGCTACTTATAAACCCAATGCTAATAATCAATTAGATTATGATTTGTTAGGTCGTGTCTCAAATGATACAGAAGTTCAAGATTTATTCTCATCTGTTGTAGGTAATACAAATCAAATTGATGAGGTAAAGCCATATAGTATCAATCAAAATTTAAGTTATTATTATACCTTAGATGATAAAAATATTTTTGCTTTAGAAGCACAACATCTCTTAAAAGATGAAGATCCTTTTTATAATGCTTTACTAGTAAATGACCCAACAAATAATAATGATGCAGATCAAGATGCCTTTGATAATACTGCAGAAGTTTTAGGCTTTGATGTAAATCAATTTGGTTATAACCTAAATCAAAATAGACGTATTAAATCTAATCAATTAGACGCTAAAGTTGATTACTACCACATTTTAAATAATAAAAGTAATATCAACTTAACGTTTGGTACGATTTTAAGTAATCAACAGTTTAACTCAAATATATTTCAGTTTTTAGATGATGGTTCTTATTTTGATCCTGTAGCTACATTAACAGATGACGAAGGCAATGTATTATCAAATCAAAATGATACCGATTATAACTTTAGCGATGTCTATTTAGGATTTCACTATAGATTAAAAACGGGAAAATTTACGATCACTCCTGGTTTCTCAGTACATTCCTACGGAAATAAGAACACACAATTTGATGTAACTTATAAAGACAATTTCTTTAGAGTTTTACCAGATTTTGAAACACGTATACAATTTAAAAAGAGTGAAAGCTTAACATTTACCTACAACATGAGTAACTCATTTACTGATGTAACGAGTTTGGCCGAAGGTTTAGTTTTAAACAATTACAGTAGTATTGGTTATGGCAATAACGAACTTCAAAACTCGTTATCACATAATTTAAACTTAAATTATTTTAGTTTTAATTTATTTAATTATACCAACGTTTTTGCTCGTGCGTCCTATTCAAAAAATATTGATCAAATTAGGAGCGAGACACTTTTTGATAACGTTATTAGAACAAGTACGTACTTTAATTCTAATTTTGCAGATGAAAGAGCTAGTCTATTTGGCCGTGTACAACGTACTTTTAAAAAAATTCGTGCAGGTTTAAATGTGAGCTTTTCATATAATAAGAACAATCAGTTTATTCAAGATATTAGATCTGTTAATGAAAGCTTCTCTCAAACATACCGACCAGAAATACGCACTAATTTCAAATCGGCTCCAAACGTGAGTTTAAAATATCGATATACGGTGACCGAAACAAATCAAGGAGAAAGCTCTACAACTTTTAAAGTTAATGCACCATCAATAGAGTTTGATGCCTATATTTTAAAGGCCTTCACCTTTAGAACAGATTATACTTATACAAATCAAGATGATGGCGTGAGACCAGCAGAATCATTTCAAACATGGGATGCAAGTTTAGCATATAGAAAAGATAAAGACGCAAAATGGGAGTTTGAAGTTAAGGCATCTAACCTTTTAGATATCGATTCTAATATTAGCAATGGCTCTAGTAACATTTCGGTATATAGTTCAGAAACTTTTATACTGCCACGCTTTGTCACCTTTAGAGTCATTTATTCGTTATAATATATTTTGGGCGTTACTATTTGTAATCCTGCAATTGCAGGATTACAAATAGTCAGGCTATTCGCTATATCTTTTTGAAAAAACAAAAAGGATGTCGCTGCTATCCTTAACGCATAAAAAAAAAGCCTTCTTTTTCGAGAAGGCTTTTTTTTTTGGTACATTATCAAATGTTAAGAGGATAGTTTTGTACTAAAAACATGTTTTTGTTTAATTTTTTATTACTTTTGTTAAACAAAAAAAAACAATTATTATGAAAATAATTAATACTTTATTAACCATGTTATTATTTATGGGAATAATAATTGGCTCAACCAATGTTACGCATAAAGTACAAGATAAAAAAGAGTTTCAAGGTCAAGCAACTTACATTTCAAAGTCTAGTTTAGATCTTGGGAGTTGGGGAGCACGAATGAGTGAAGAGCAAAAAAAAGCAGTAAAGGCACGGCTAAAAAACCGATTAGAAAAGACATACACACTCACCTTCAATAAATCAGAATCTTATTTCACTGAAGGAGATAAGCTAGATGCTATATCTGGAGCTACAGATTCTTGGGGCAAAAACTTTGCAGCTGGAGATCAATATAAAAATGTAAAAACCAATACCCAAATACAGGATCAAGAGTTCTACGGAAAACGTTTTCTTGTAAAAGATAGTTTACAACCAATTGCATGGAAATTAGGAAGCGAAACCAAACAAATAGGAAATTACATGTGTTTTAAAGCCACAGCATCTATTCCTACAGATGAGCTAACTTGGTATTCATTTTCTTGGGGAAAATTGAGAAATAATGCACCAGCAGTAGTAGGCGAAGAAACTACAGAGCTAAAGATTGACATGACCGAAGTAGAGGCATGGTACGCTCCACAAATTCCAGTAAGCCATGGACCATCAGAATATTGGGGACTTCCAGGTTTAATATTAGAAATAAGTGCAGGTGATACGACCATGCTATGTTCTAAATTAATCATCAATCCAGAGGACATTATTGCAATAGAAGCACCTAAAAAAGGACAGGAAATTTCAAAAAAAGCTTACCAAGAAACAATTGTTGAGAAAATGAAAGAATTTAGATCGCAACGAATGGGTGGACGAGGTAGGTAATCGATTTGTCCAATTTCCGAAGAAAACAAAAAAAATCCTCTTCAATGAATGAGGAGGATTTCTAGTTTAATTTCTAGTTTAATAATCTCTCAAAGCATGAACTGTACCTGTAATAGTGTGTTCTATCAAATCTGCATCAGTATACGTACCATTAAATGTTAAATCAATATACGCTCCAACCTCTCCAATTTCAGAAACATTTACAGTAATTAAAGTGTTGCTTCCTGCAGAATTTGGAGCTGTACCATTGGTTCCATCTTGAAATGATAAATAATTAGTGTTAGCAGGCGGATAAACGCCTACAGTTATAGGAGAATTATCTTCGTTAAAAATGCCAATACTAAAGTTATTACCACTTTCATCTCCATTATTATAATATGAGAAGTTTAAATTAGATAGACCATCCTGTCCGCCTTGAATTCCAAAGTACTCAGTAACTGTATCTCCACCATCAACTTGATATGTTACAAATTCATCTACGGCATTACAAGCAGCAATAGTGCCAACATTTGTAATAGGACTGGTGTACGTAAAACTAATCGAGTCTGTATCTTGAGCATTAATATAATCTACACCATGTAACTTAAAAATATCAGAACTTGTGTTACATCTTACCGTAGATAATTCAAAATCACCATTTTCAACAAAATCAGTATCTAATAATGTGAAAGCTTTAAAGAGTCTCACATATCCTTCAGTTACTGGATTGTCGTTACAATCTGTAAAATTACCTGTAACCGTTTCTGTGATCCATTCTCCGCTTAAGTCACTTGTTACAATATTTATACTAGAGTCTGATGAGAATGGTCCTATAGTGCCATTGTAAAGCGCATTTGTACACGTGTTCTCATATGAACTGTATACATTTAATACTAAACTCTCGTTAGTAGGGATTAAGCCACAAACTGTGCCAATTTGATTAGTAACACCTCCTGTAGTGCCAAATTGTGTACTTGTAATTTCAGCATATAAGCCAGATAGTAAATTATCATTTTCGTCTTTAATCGTCACACATAAATTCACGGCTTCGGCAGGAATATCACAATTCCAAAATGAAAAGTGAGATACGGTTCCAACATAAGCGTTACCTACTAAAGTGGCTGCGCCATCTTCAACCCAATATCCATAAGCTTCATCAAAATACCAAAGTGGTATAGAACTTGGTGCAGTTGCCATTAAACTTGGGTCTAAAGGCATTGTGATTTCTGCAGTAGAGCCTTCGGCTAAGTTTAAATCTTCACCATTATCGCCTCTTAACTCAACAGCTAACATCCCATAAGTTTGTAACATACGTTCTTCATTTTGTGAGTTTGCAGCATAGAGCATGCCTGGCATTTGGTCTTGCATATCTTCATTTGCTGGATCTAAATGATGCATAATCACATTTACATTTCCGGAGTAAGAAGAACCGTCAGGTTTTATATAATTTCCATCAAGCGCAACAGACGCTCCATTTTGTAATGTAATCGTTTCTTCGGTTCCGTTAGAGGTTGTTCCTGCAATCGTTTCTGCTAGCATCATAATACGAACCTTGTTAGTGCCTTCACTAGGCACCACAGCTCTAGACGCATGAATAAAGCCTGCTTTTTGAGCTTTTACATATCCGAAGCGCTGATTAATAGTTGCGTTATTAATGATAAATACACCATTGGCATCTGTAGTTGTAGTTAAACTACCTATGCTTATGGTTGCATTTTCAATTGGGTTGTTATTAGTATCTACAACTGTCCCCAAAAATGTTCTAGAGATTTCACTTCCAAAATTTTGAGAAAAGGCTATATGGTTTGGATCGTCATCTTGATTTTGAGGTGTGTTTAGATTGTCGTCATTGTTGCAAGAAAAGAAACAAAGCAATACTGATGCTAGTAAAAAGATTTTTGTGATTTTCATTTTTCATTTATTTTTTAGAGTTCTATTCTAAAGATGTGAAAATCACTAAATGGTTGCGTTAAAAGATTGTAAAATATTGATTTTAAGATTTATTCATGACAAAAGTCCCAGTTCCTCGAGACAGTAAACGTGGTATAAAACCTTTAAAATACAATGCCTTTGATTTGAATTTCCAAGTTCCTTTTATAATTTGTTTATTTCTAGAAAATTGACCTTCATAAACTAAAGTTGGGTGTTTTTTATTAGTATGAGTACTATGTATTCCATTTTTATCAATTGTAGCCGAAATAGGCATGTTTTTAGTAAAATAAATACGGTCATTATCAAATTTCCCTTTTATGGTTCCTGTTCCTGGTGTGCCTCCAGTTGATAAATCGTCTTTTACGGTTCCTGTAAAAGTGTTGCCTTTTAAGGTGTCAATATTAATCGTGAATTCAACATCAATCATCCTATCATCTTTAAATTCATCTGGAATTGAGTATTGATAAGTGCCTTTCCAAATGCCTTTAACAGCAATGTCGCCTTCTTGAGTCATAGGGTTTAAAAGTGCCTCATCTAATGTTATGGGGACCTCAGAAAACGCTATAATTTTATCGCCATAAACAAGGTCTACTAGCATTTCTAATATAGTGTCATCTAACTCTTTTGGTACATTGCCTTTTGGGTACTCTTTGGTAACAGCGTGTACATAATCTTCAACTGTTAATTGACCTAGGGCTTCTAAAAATATTTTTTGAGGCCAAGGATCCATGGTTATAACTCGCGGACTTTTGCTATCAATAACTCTAATCATATCACTGGTAAGCCAATCCCAATCTTCGGTTCTATGAAAGTATAGATTTTTATATTCTGAAGTTTCTAGGGTTTTGAATTTCATGGCTTAGATTTTTAAACAATATAAGGACTCTCTTTAAAACAAAAAACCTCTGAATTAAAATTCAGAGGTTATTGATTAATATCAAAAACTAGACTTAGTTCTGCTTCTCCATTAAATACGTACCGTAAGGGACACTAGGTGAAGATGAAGCACTTTCATAAGGGAGCATTACATTTCCAACAACGTATATAGTCGCAGTAATTTTTTCTGGATTGGTTTCGTTGACTAAATATCGTAGAACTATTCCTGAGGATAAATATTCTCGATTAGGGTCTGAAAAGTATAAATCAATTCGCCTTTCATTAGGTAAACAATCAGTACAATTATGGTCTGGACCTTTAACAATATATCTACCTCCAATATTTCTTTGCAAGTTGAGTTGTGCATTATTTAGCAAAGGGATAGTATTAACAATTGTTAGTCCATTTGTAGTGTATGAGTATTCCCCAATCATATAATCTTCATAATAATCACCGTTAAAGGTTTGTATTTGTTTTTGTAAAACTAAAGTAAATGATGTTGTACCATCAGTAAATATCCATGTGCCAACAAAATTGTTCAACTCGCTATTGAGATCTTTAACATAAGAACCATCTAATATGTTGTGTTCGTAAGTGTCTAAGGCAACTATTGGGCCTTGTGCTTTACATGATAAAGCTAAAAGTAATATTGATATTGTAAAAAATAAGTTTTTCATAATTACATTATTTTGTAGGTTAACATTGTGAATCAATAATAGTATCTTCGAGTCCTAATTTTAGCTTTTTCCATGTTTCTTGTACTTGAGGAGTTCCTTGATTTGTTTGCTCCATTTTGTACAAAGATACGCCTAAATCATTCTCTTGAATGAATTCTAAGAGTACTCTTTGATATTGCAGCTCTGTGCCTAGATGATCGTTAGCTTCATCTATATATTTGTCTAATAGTTCTTTTTTAAGCTTTTTCCACTTTCTCTTATTATTTTTTATAGTCATTAGACTCTGAAATTTGGTGATATCATCAATTTTAAGAGCATAGGTTTTTGCATTGCCATTTTGTTCAGCAATAAATACAGAAACAAATAACGAATCACCATTTGGATTAAGACTATTAAGAAAGGGACTAGAAGTATATAGATTTCGTATTTGGAGAACGGAGTATATATCATCTACAGAAAACATAGGTATCCATTTTCTTAAGCTACTATTAGATGGGTGAGTGTGAACGGTACCATATTGATTTTGGTACGAATGAAAATCTACACCATGAGTTTGATTATTGGCAGGCATATATTTTGCATAAGGACCAGTTTGTACAAAGATCCCATCATTTCTTAAACTAAAGCCAGTTTCTACGTCATTATTTAAGGATTGATCTGCATTTACAATTGCAAGTCGTGGATTTGTATTTAAACCATCAGTATTACCAGGATGATTATCATCTATAAAAGGATTAGGTTGGTTATAACCTGGAGGTGAAGTCAGTTTATTAAGTTCCTCACAATTTTTTTCATGAGTAGTGTTTTCATCCTGATCTCGTGGAGGTATTACAACAGTTTCATCATCATCGCAAGGGTTGTCTATACTTGGTACACAATCGTCATCATCTGAATTATTATTTGAACCTGATCCGCTTCCTCCTCCTCCATTTCCTGACGATCCAGGTCCAACTGCTACACCATTATCGTCTTCTTCTTGTGTCAATTCTGGTGGACATGGTCCATAAGTACCAGTTACAACCCAAGAATAGCTATTAGCGTTACATGTGCCAGGTGCATCAGGGAAACCGTCTTCACATTCCCAATGTCCACCTACACCAATTAGGCATTCACCAGAACCTCTTGATAAAAATGAATTGTTCATGTAGTCATCATTAAAAATATCATTTTCATGAAGTTTCATAAACCCACTAAATGGTTGTGTTTTATCCTGTAACCAAGTTTCAGATGGTGTGTATTCAAATATTTTAGTATTATCTATATCTCCAGTTAAACTTGTTACAACAAGTAAATTGTAAAAAGATCCAGTTTCATTAGTGGTAGTAGTTTTAATAGTAAACGTATAAAAGATCTTATCCTCACGCTCAATCATTAAAATCTCATCAGTAGCAATCGTAGCAGAGTCTGATTCTACCAATCTACCTTGTGCATTTTTGGATTTTAGCTTATTGACGTCAAACAGACGACTTAATTCTTTATAATCTTTACTATTGCCAACTTTATTATTAAAGTCTGATAAAGAAATTCGTTTCACTCTCGATTCTCCAGTTTCTTCAACAGGGTCTTTAAAGTCATCTTTTTGACAACTTGTAAAGCAAGTTAGAGTTCCTAGAAGCAGAATAGCAATTCTAAGATGGTGTTTCATTTTTTGTTTCATGAATTTTAGGTTTTATAATTTAGTTAAAACAAAAGTGGTTTTTAATTATGGGGAAATCAATACGTAGTTCTACGTAGATTGACGAGAAAAAATGTTAAAGTTTTGAACTTTGTATATAGTGGTATGGTCTGTTCGAGCGCAGTCGAGAACTATTTATGTAGGTTTCGACTGCGCTCAACCAGACATTTAAATACTAATTTAAGTAATCTATAAAACAAAAAACCTCTGAATTTTAATTCAGAGGTTTTCGTAATCTTATTATAAATATGCTTTACAAATCAAAAGCACTTTTCACTTTATCCACATAATCCAACTTCTCCCATGTAAATAATTCAACATCAAGCGTTAAATCATCACCATTTGGTTGAGAAAATGTTTTGCTTACTGTTTCCGGTTGTCTTCCCATATGACCATATGCAGCAGTTTCGCTATACATTGGCTGACGTAATTTTAAACGACTTTCAATAGCAGCTGGACGCATATCAAAAATACCTTTGATTTTTGATGCAATCTCACCATCTGTAATATTAAATGGGCAAGTACCATATGTGTCTACGTAAATAGATGTAGGTTCTACAACACCAATTGCATAACTCACTTGTACTAATATTTCATCACAAATACCTGCAGCAACCATATTTTTTGCAATATGTCTTGTTGCATAAGCAGCACTTCTATCTACTTTACTAGGATCTTTTCCTGAGAAAGCGCCTCCACCATGACCACCTTTTCCACCATAGGTGTCCACAATAATTTTTCGTCCTGTTAATCCTGTGTCTCCATGAGGTCCTCCAATGACGAATTTCCCTGTTGGATTGATGTGATAAGTGATTTGATCGTTAAACAATACTTGAATATGCTCAGGTAATTTAGCGACCACTCTTGGGATTAAAATATCTACAATATCTTTTCTAATTTTAGCAAGCATGGTGTCGTCATCACCAAAATCATCATGCTGTGTTGACACTACAATAGCATCAATTCGCTGAGGTGTGTTATCATCACTATATTCAATAGTTACCTGACTTTTTGAGTCTGGACGTAAATAGGTAATCTCTTTATTTTCGCGTCTTAATGCTGCAAGTTCTTTTAATATTCTGTGAGATAAATCTAATGCTAAAGGCATGTAGTTTTCGGTTTCGCTAGTTGCGTAACCAAACATCATTCCTTGATCTCCTGCACCTTGCTCTTCTTTTGTAGCACGATCTACACCACGATTGATATCGTCAGATTGTTCATGTATTGCAGAAAATACACCACATGAATTTCCGTCAAACATGTACTCGCTTTTTGTGTAGCCAATCTTGTTTATCGTATCACGAGCAATCTTTTGTACGTCTAAATACGTGTTAGATCTTACTTCTCCTGCTAAAACCACTTGACCTGTAGTCACTAGGGTTTCGCAAGCCACTTTCGATTCGCTATCAAACGCTAAAAAATGATCAATTAATGCGTCACTAATTTGATCTGCTACTTTGTCTGGATGGCCTTCAGAAACACTTTCCGAAGTAAATAAATATGACATAAATCTCTTAAATTTTATAATTCTGAAAAATAATTTGAGATTGCTTGGTCGCTAGAGAAGTGTATAACTAACTGCTTTAGCATTTTTTTAATGAGGTTGCAATCAGAACAAATTTTTCCTCTGTATTTGAAAGTGCAAATGTAAACAGTTAATAGAAACTAACAAAGTCTTTTAACGAAAACCCTAGAAGAACATTAAATTTCTACTATTTAAGTCAAACTTTTAAATTTATCTTTAGTGTTATTCTAAGTAAAAACAGCTAACTTGCAGTCTAATAGTTGTTTACCAATTAAGCCTGCGCAATTTTGAAAAAAACACTTTACACCTTAGTTTTTAACCTGACCCTAGTAATTATGCCTATGTTTGGTTTTGGTCAATGTCCTGATGTACCAATAATTTTAAACTCTCAAGGAGATGTAGATGCTTTTATTATAAATTATCCTAATTGTACACAAGTAACTGCTGGTATGACAATAGAAGGTGGAGATATTATTGATTTAACACCTTTATCAGTAATTACAGTTTTGAGTAGTCCATTATTAATCAAAAATAATCTTTTACTAACAAACCTTGCAGGTCTAGATAATGTTTTAGAATTTAATTTTGGAGGTATAGGTGGTTTAGGTATAATGGATAATAACTCATTAACGGATATTAGTGCATTTTCTAATATGTCGAGTCTAGACATGTTTTCAGGAGCTTTTGAAATTAGAAATAACCCCTTGTTAGTTAGTCTTAATGGTTTACAGGGAATCAATGCTAACTTAGACAGTTATATAATTAGAAACAACAACTCTCTAGTAGATTTAAATGGTATTGGAGACAATATATTTTGTAGAGATAATTTTATAGTACGGGAAAATGATAATTTGCAAAGTTTTGGAGCCATAGATTTTAATTTTTTAGAGAGTATTACAATTATAGATAATCCTTTGTTAATTGATATCTCTGCATTGGATAATTATACAACCACAATACCTTTTATTCGCGTAATGAATAATTTTAATCTATCAGTTTGCAATGTTGAGGCACTTTGTCATAGAGTGAATCAAGTTTATCAATGTTGTAACGGATTAAGTTCTGAGGTAATCATTGAAAATAATGATACTGGTTGTAATAGTATAGAAGAAGTAGCAATCTCTTGTGGCATTCTAGCAAGTAATAGGGAATGTGCTGAAGCTTTAAATTTAAATTTTGACGAATCTTTAGAAGGGAATAATGAATTTTCTTCGGAATCTTCACAGACACCTTCTTGTAATGATATTGATAGAGCAGATGTATGGTTTACATTTAATTCTGAAGAATTTACAATTGTAGATGTTAATGTCTCTAATGGTTACAATCTACAACTATGGAGTGGATCCTGTGATAATTTGAGTACAATAAATAGTGCATGTGGCTCAGGTTCTTTATTAGATATTTCGGTTACTGCAAATACGGATTACTATATACAGGTATGGAGTGAAAATACAACTGAGAATACAGGGTTGTTTGATATTCTTTTAGAACCTAAAACGTTATCAACTCAAGAAAATATGCTCAATGAGTTCACTTTATTTCCTAATCCAACGAGTGATATTTTATTATTAAAATCTGTTAGTCCTATAACCCAAGTAAAAGTATTTGATCTTTTAGGAAAGAGAGTAATAAGTTCTGAACCAAATATGTCGAGTGAAAAAGTAGATATGTCTAAATTGAATACAGGAATATATATTGTTTTTGTCGAGATTAGTGATCGTACAACTGTTCATAGAATTATGAAAGAATAATTTTATAAAACGTTTTAGTAAATAGAATTTAAACGTCAAATTTGAAAGAACAACTATTACTCGAGCAATACTATTCTTATCTAAAAAGAGAATACAATTGTGTTTTTAATATTTCCGAAGTAAATACAGTTAAAGCTAATAATAGCCGAATATTTTTCTGTTTAACAGATATTAAGTTAATATTTTAGAAAAATATTCCGTTTCGTTTGGTCGTCCAATTTAAATTTTGCAATATTTGTACTCACAAAGTTCAAACACTTACTGAAATGTTATCAAGAAAGGTGGAGAGATAGACTCGTTGAAGCCTTAGCAACCCATAGATTTACTATGAAGGTGCTAAATTCTACTTGAAGGTGCAAGTCATTTTTTGCAAATTTGGATAGATAACTAAAAACTAATTGCTCATCTGTAATTAGCGATTTCTTCATAACATTTTTCTATTAGGTATGCCTTTCGAGGCTTATTTGGCTTTTGGTTTAATCTTTAATTAACTCAAAAACTTAGAAAAATGAGTACACAAAAATTTGCAACAAAAGCGTTGCACGCAGGACACGACACAACAAAAACTGGAGGCACTAGAGCAGTACCTATTTATCAATCTACAGCCTATGTATTTGACGATTCAGATGATGCTGCAGGACGATTTAATTTATCTGTTCCAGGATTTATTTACACGCGTTTAAATAATCCTACCAATGACATATTAGAGCAACGTATTGCTGCATTAGAAGGTGGTATTGCTGCTGTAGCAACAGCATCTGGTACTGCAGCAATTTCTACAACACTATTAACGTTGTTAAGAGCAGGAGATCACATCGTGGCTTCTAATAGTTTGTATGGAGGAACCTACAATTTATTGAGCGTAACCTTGCCAAGACATGGCATTACAACGACGTTTGTAGATCCATCAGATCCAGAAAATTTTAATAAAGCAGCTCAAGAAAATACAAGAGCCATTTTTGTAGAATCTCTAGGGAATCCAAAATTAGATGTTCTAGATATTGAAGCTATTTCTAAACAAGCAAAAGCACACAAAGTACCTTTTATTGTTGATAATACTGTAGCAACACCTTATCTATTAAATCCAATTGAATATGGTGCAAATATCGTCATTCATTCGTTGACAAAGTATATCAATGGAAATGGAACCTCATTAGGAGGCATCATAGTTGATGCAGGTACGTTTGATTGGACCAATGGAAAATTCCCAGAATTCACCGAGCCTTCTGCTGGATATCATGGTTTGGTATATAGTGAGGTTATTGGACCTGCAGCTTTTATAGCAAAAATTAGAATTGAAGGTCTACGTGATTATGGAGGCGCTTTGAGTCCGTTTAATGCCTTTCAAATTATTCAAGGCTTAGAAACCTTAGAGTTACGTATTAAAAAACATAGTGAAAACGCACTTGAGTTGGCAACATGGTTGCAACAACAGCCAGAAGTGAATTGGGTTAATTATCCAGGATTAGAAACTAGCAAGTATAAAGAATTAGCCAATACATATTTACCTAACGGACAAAGTGGTATCGTTACTTTTGGAGTAGAAGGAGGTTATGAGTCTGCAAAAAAAATAGCAGATACAACACAACTATTTTCACTACTTGCTAACATTGGTGATACAAAATCTTTAATCATTCATCCTGCAAGTACTACGCATCAGCAATTAAGTGATGAGGCTCAAGAAACAACAGGAGTAACTAAAGATTTAATCCGTTTATCTGTTGGTATTGAAAATATCGAAGATTTAAAATCAGATTTGAAAGCCGCTTTTGAAGTGGTGAAAAATACTGTTTTAGCCTAATGTATTATTAGTTGATATCCATCAAAATTGTTTTGTTTAAGTGGTATCCAATTATTAAAATTTAAACATGTCGTCATTAAAATATATATCAATTTCAAATTTTGAGCTTGCTTCAGGCAAGACTCAAAATTTTGAATTATCCTATCAGCTGTTTGGAAAACCATTACATGAAGCACCTATTGTTTTGGTAAATCATGCGTTAACTGGGAATTCTAATGTCTGCGGAAATGAGGGTTGGTGGAATGATTTGATAGGTGAAAACAAATGTGTTGATACCAATAGGTTTTCAGTTTTGGCTTTTAATATTCCCGGAAATGGATTTGATGCTAATGAAGCGCATCTCATTGATAATTATAAAGATTTTACGGCCAGAACCATTGCCGAAATTTTTGCATTGGGATTGGAAGCTTTGGATATTAATTCGCTCTTTGCCGTTATTGGAGGATCTGTAGGTGGCGGAATTGCTTGGGAACTTGCAGCTTTAAAACCACAATTAATTGACCACTTAATTCCTGTGGCTACAGATTGGAAATCTACAGATTGGCTTATTGCTAATTGTCATATTCAAGATGCCATATTAAATCATTCTACTGCACCATTGGCAGATGCTAGAATGCATGCCATGACCTTGTATCGAACACCAGAGTCTCTTACTAATAAGTTTCAAAGAACCCAAGTGTCTAAAGCACGCTTTAATGTAGAGAGTTGGTTAGATTATCATGGTAAAGCCTTAAATAAACGATTTCATGTTTCGGCTTATAAATTGATGAACCAAATTTTAAAAACTATAGATATCACAAAAAATAGAACCTCATTTAATGAGGTTGTTGGAGCTATACGGTCTAATATTCATATTGTAACTATTCCAAGTGATTTGTTTTTTAAATCTGAAGAAAATTGGGACACTTATGTTGATCTTAAACTCATAAGTAGCAATGTGAGTATTTCGGAAATTAAATCAATTCATGGTCATGATGCATTTTTGATAGAATTTGAGCAATTGAAAAAGATCTTAAAACCAATTTTCAAACCTAGTAAGCCCTTTAAAAATGGTGAGAAGGTTGGAAGTAGTTTGGCTAAGCGTTCATAAGGAATGATAATTATTTTTAATACAAAATTATGAGCAGTAAAAATTTTGAAACAGAGGCGATTAGGACTCAAACAGAACGTTCTCAGTTTTTAGAACATTCCACACCTTTGTACTTAACATCGAGCTTTGTTTTTGAAGATGCCGAAGATATGAGAGCGTCATTTTCCGAAGAAAAACAACGCAATATTTACAGTCGTTTTACAAATCCTAATACCTCTGAGTTTGTAGAGAAAATTTGTAAAATGGAAGGCGCTGAAGCTGGATACGCATTTGCAACTGGTATGTCTGCTGTATTTTCAACATTTGCGGCATTATTAAATGCTGGAGATCATATTGTTTCTGCACGTAGTATTTTTGGATCAACTCATGGATTATTCACAAAGTTTTTACCAAAATGGAATATTGAAACCAGTTATTTTGATGTTAATAATCTAGATTCAATTGAAGCTTTAATTCAGTCAAATACCAAAATTTTATATGCCGAAAGTCCAACAAACCCAGCAGTAGATATTATAGATTTAGAGCGTTTAGGTCAAATTGCTAAACAGCATAATATTTTATTGGTTATTGATAATTGTTTTGCAACACCTTATTTACAAAATCCAATTAAGTTTGGTGCAGATTTGGTCATTCATTCGGCAACAAAATTAATAGATGGTCAAGGACGAGTTTTAGGAGGAGTAACTGTTGGTAAAGCTGATTTAATTAGAGAGATTTATCTGTTTTCAAGAAATACAGGTCCTGCATTATCACCATTTAATGCTTGGGTATTATCTAAAAGTTTAGAAACCATAGCTGTACGCGTAGATAAACATTGTGACAATGCCTTAAAGGTGGCTGAGTTCTTAGAAAAACATTCAGGAATTAAAACGGTTAAATACCCTTTTTTAAAATCACATCCTCAATATGAGATTGCAAAAAAACAAATGAAATTAGGCGGTAATGTAGTGGCTTTTGAAGTTAAAGGAGGTGTTAAATCTGGACGTGAATTTTTAAATGCCATAAAATTATGTTCGTTGTCTGCAAATTTAGGAGATACTAGAACTATTGTTACACATCCAGCATCAACAACTCATGCTAAACTTTCCGAAGAAAATAGGTTAGAAGTAGGTATAACAGGAGGATTGGTTCGGATTTCTGTTGGATTAGAAAACGTAGAGGATATTATTAACGATTTAGATCAGGCTTTAAATTGATAGTATAAAAAAGTATCTTTGTGTTGATGTTATCAAAGAAAACAAAATACGGTATTAAAGCGCTCACTTATTTGGCGAGACAGGATAGTAAAAATCCGGTCTCAATTGCCACGATTTCAAAAAGCGAAAATATATCAGTGAAATTTTTAGAAAGTATTTTGTTAACCCTTAAAAAGAATGGCATTTTAGGGTCTAAAAAAGGCATTGGTGGTGGTTATTATTTAATTAAAAACCCTAAAGATGTTCCAATGACTACAGTAATGAGAATTCTTGAAGGTCCAATAGCGATGGTGCCATGCGTTAGTTTAAATTATTATGAAAAATGTGATGATTGTCCTGACGAAGGGACTTGTGCAGTTCATAAATTAATGATTCAAATTCGAGATAATTCTCTTAAGATATTTAGAAACACTACGTTAGCTGAATTAGCGAATTAACACATTCGCAATAAATTCAAATTATTTTTATCAAATTAACTATTAATATTACAGTATTATGCTTTAGGTTTGCATTATTATCCTACTAACCCGATAGGGTATTAGAAAAATAATTAAATATATTTTATGAATACAATTTTAAATAGAAGTAAAGTTGCCTCTGTAGAAGAACAAACATATGAAGCAATTGGAGATAAAATAAAGAAAATACTGGTGAAAACCATCAGCTGGAGAGTTTTAGGTGCCTTAGTAACAATAGTTATTACCTATTTCATTACTAGAACAAAATAAAACGGGAAGATGATAGATATAGATATTGAGCAATTAAATAAGGAACTTAAATATAAATCACCAAATGAAATTATTGAGTGGGCTTTAACCTTATCAGAGAAAAGAATCGTAACCACAAGTTTTGGCAAGTATTCTGCCATTTTATTAAGTACGATGGCTAAACATGATAAAGACATCAATGTGATTTGGTGTGATACGCTCTACAATCAACCAAGTACGTATAAACATGCTGAGGATTTAATTAAAAATTACAATCTAAATATCAATAAATACCAATCTCTTAAAAGTAAAGCAGAGATAGACGCAACTATTGGTTTACCAAGTATTGAAGACGATAATCATGCTGAATTCTCTGAAGTAGTAAAACTAGAACCTTTTAGAAGAGCATTACAAGAGCACAATCCTGAGATTTGGTTTACTAACATTAGAATTCGCCAAACAGAACTTAGAAATAAGAAAGATATTTTAAGCTATAGTAAGGATGGGATTTTAAAAATTAGTCCGTTTTATTATTGGACAGATGACGATTTAGATAAGTATTTAAATACGCATGATCTCCCTAAAAACTTTGACTATTTTGATCCAATAAAAGCCTTGCAAAATAGAGAGTGTGGTATCCATTTGCAATAAATAAAAAAAGTATGCAAAGTTTTAGAACCGAAATAGAAAATCCTGTTGTTGAGCAAGACATCATAGAATTAGCAAATAAAATTGCATTGTTTCATGATGGCAAAATTGATGAAGAGAAATTTAGAAGCCTTCGTCTCGCTAGAGGTGTTTATGGACAACGTCAACAAGGCGTGCAGATGATTCGTATTAAATTGCCCTACGGAAAAGTGCTAAGCAACCAATTACGTAGAATTGCAGACGTCTCTGATGAGTATTCACGAGGACGTTTACACATCACAACAAGGCAGGATATTCAAATTCATTACGTAGATTTAGATCGTACGCCTCAACTTTGGGAAGAGTTAGAACGCGATAACGTAACACTACGTGAAGCTTGTGGTAACACCGTAAGAAATGTTACCGCAAGTGAAACTGCAGGCATTGATGTTAATGAGCCTTTTGATGTCTCACCTTATGCAGATGCGCTATTTCGTTTCTTTTTACGTAACCCAATTTGTCAAGAAATGGGACGTAAGTTTAAAGTGTCATTCTCAGCTTCTAATGAAGACACGGGTTTGTCATACATCCACGATTTGGGTTTTATCGCTAAAATCCAAAATGGAGAACGCGGTTTTAAAGTGCTATTAGGTGGCGGATTAGGGTCTCAGCCTAGACATGCAGATTTACTTTATGACTTTTTACCTACTAATAAAATCATTCCAGTTATGGAAGGTGTTTTGAGAATTTTTGATCGTCATGGTGAACGTAAAAGTAGAGCCAAAGCCCGAATGAAATTTTTAATTAAAAATATTGGTTTGGAGGCTTTCAAAACATTGGTAGAATACGAGCAACAGGCCATAGAATTTAAAACGGTAGAGATTGATTCTAGCAATTATCCTGTGTCTATTCCTGTTTCCGTAGAAACACCAAAAATTGATATTGATAATGCTATTGATTTTGAATTATGGAAATCTACCAACATCATTCCTCAAAAACAAAAAGGTTTTGTAGCTATTGGAATTAAAGTGTTGTTGGGCGATTTTTACACCGACAAAGCAAGGTTATTAGCAAATTTAGTAGAACAATATGCTGCAGGAGAAATTAGATTGAGTCTTAGGCAGAACATCTTAATTCCGTTTGTAAAAGAAGATTTATTACCTCTTTTTTATACCGAATTAAAAAAATTAGGCTTCACAGAGCTTGGCTATAATAAAGCAATAGATATTACAGCTTGTCCAGGAACAGATACCTGTAATCTTGGGATTTCTAGTAGCACAGGAATTGCAGAGGAGCTAGAACGCGTTATAAAACAAGAGTATCCGCAATACTTAAAAAATGAAGATTTAGTCATAAAAATTAGTGGCTGTATGAATGCGTGTGGTCAACATAATATGGCAAATATTGGTTTTCAAGGTATGACCATTCGAACAAAAGACAAGCTAATCGCACCAGCACTTCAAGTATTGTTAGGTGGCGGAAATAAAGGAAATGGATCAGGTGTTTTTGCAGATAAAGTGGTTAAAATACCTAGCAAACGAGGACCAGAAGCACTACGTAGAATTTTAGATGATTTTGAGACCTATGCAACCAATCTAAAATTTGAAGATTATTACGCTCAAAAAGGCGAAAAGTATTTTTATGAACTCTTAACAGACTTATCAAATAGCGACAATTTAACGCAAAATGATTTTATAGATTGGGGAAGTGATGAGGCTTATGTGAAAGCCATTGGTGTTGGAGAATGTGCAGGTGTTGTCATTGATCTAATAGCAACTTTATTTCTAGAAAGTGAAGAGAAAATTGAAGCAGCAACAATTGCTTTTTCAAACCAAGTTTACTCAAGCGCTATTTATTTTGCTTACAGTTCTATGGTCAATTCTGCTAAAGCAATTTTACTATCATTAGATGTGAAAACAAACACGCAAGCAGGCATCATTAAGCAATTTGATGAGCGTATTGTAGATACTCAAAAGTTAAATTTGGCAGTTTCATTTTCAGATTTAGTATACCAAATAAAAGTGCATGCTCCAACCAAAAAATTTGCAAAAGCTTACATCAAAAACGCTGAAGAATTTTTAACCATAGTAAGAGGTTTAAGAGCAAAAGACCTTCAATAATTAAAAAGATAAAGCCATGAAACCCATAGCAAAATTAACAGTAGTTGGCGCAGGACCAGGAGATGAAGAATTAATTACTTTAAAAGGAATTAAAGCTATTGAGTCGGCAAATGTAATTTTGTATGATGCACTTATAAATACATCTCTATTAGAATATGCTCAGCCAGAAGCAGAACTCATCTTTGTAGGGAAACGTAAAGGTTGTTATGCATATCAACAAGATCAAATTAATGAACTTATTGTGAATAGAGCAACATCTCATGGTCACGTTGTGAGGTTAAAAGGAGGTGATTCTTTTGTCTTCGGAAGAGGAGCAGAAGAGATCGATTACGCCAAAAAGTTCAATATAGAAACCTACGTAGTACCAGGGATTTCATCGTCAATTGCAGTGCCAGCATATCAAGGTATTCCATTGACAAAACGTGGTGCTTCAGAAAGTTTTTGGGTCATCACAGGAACAACAAAATCTCATCAAATTTCTAAAGATATTGCATTGGCTGCGCAATCGTCGGCAACCGTAGTCATTCTTATGGGAATGGGTAAACTAGATGAAATTGTTCAAATTTTTTCTTCGGAAAATAAAAGTGACACAGCTATTGCGATAATTCAAAATGGTACCACACATCGAGAACAAGTTGGTATAGGGTCTATATCAACCATAACATCTATTGTTACTAAAAAACAACTCTCATCACCAGCAATTATTGTTATTGGTGAAGTTGTAAACCAACGTGTAGCACTAAACTCAATCAAGCAAGAAGTCATAACGCAATACGTTTAAATACACCAACTATGGAAAGAAACAATTTATATCCAATTTTCTTAAAAATGCACGAATTACAAGTGCTAATCGTTGGTGGCGGAAATGTAGCTTTAGAGAAATTAACATTTTTATTAAAGTCTAGTCCAACTGCTAATGTAACTATGGTTGCGCCTTTTTTTAGAGAAGATGTAAAAGCGTTAGCACAAACATTTGATATAAAAATGTACAATATGGCGTATCAAGAATCATTTTTATGTGATAAGGATTTGGTGATCGTGGCAACCGATAAATTAAGCGTAAACCATCAAGTTTACAATGACGCAAAACGAAGACATTTATTAGTTAATGTTGCAGATACTCCAGACTTGTGCGATTTTTATTTAGGCGGAATTGTCACTAAAGGCCATGTTAAAATAGCCATTTCAACAAACGGGAAATCACCAACTACAGCAAAACGATTACGACAGTTTTTTGAGTCTGTCATACCAGAGGATATCAATCAAATGGTGAAAAACTTAAACGTTTATAGAAAAACATTAAAAGGCGATTTTGAAGATAAAGTTACTGCCCTAAATAAAATTACCGAAAATCTAATACAAAAGTAAAATGATACAAACAGATATATTAATTATTGGAGCAGGACCAACAGGTTTATTTACAGTTTTTGAAGCAGGTTTATTAAAATTAAGATGTCATTTAATTGATGCGTTACCACAACCTGGTGGACAATGCTCAGAGTTATACCCCAAAAAACCAATTTACGATATACCAGGTTTGCCAGAAATTTTAGCTGGTGATTTAACTAAAAACCTATTAGATCAAGGTAAGCAATTTCAACCAGGTTTTACCTTAGGTGAACGCGCTGATACGATAGAAAAACAAGATGATGGGAGTTTTATTGTAACCACAAATAAAGGCACCAAACACCAAGCGCCAATAGTTGCAATTGCAGGAGGTTTAGGGAGTTTTGAACCAAGAAAACCGCTTATAGAAAACATTGCAAATTATGAAGATAAAGGAGTCGCCTATTTTATTAAAAACCCAGAGGTATATCGAGATAAACGCGTCGTCATTTCTGGAGGAGGAGATTCTGCTTTAGATTGGAGTATTTTTTTAGCAGACATCGCTTCAGAAGTCACCTTAATCCATAGAAGAAATGAGTTTAGAGGCGCTTTAGATTCCGTAGAAAAAGTACAAGAATTAAAATTATTAAATAAAATTAATTTGATAACACCTGCTGAGGTTACTGGCATTCATGGAGATCATCATGTAGAAGCAATCACGGTTAAAAAAGGTGAAGAGGAGTTGTATTTAGAAACCGATTTTTTCATTCCGTTATTTGGGTTATCACCTAAATTAGGTCCAATAGGAAATTGGGGTTTAGACATTGAAAAAAATGCTATTAAAGTGAATACCTTAGATTATCAAACTAATATTCCAGGCATTTTCGCAATTGGAGATGTAAATACCTACGAAGGGAAATTAAAACTTATTCTTTGTGGTTTTCATGAAGCAACGTTGATGTGCCAATCTGCTTATAAAATATTAAATCCAGGAAAAAAGTATGTTTTAAAATATACAACCGTTAGTGGAATAAATGGATTTGATGGCACACGAAAAGAAGCCGAAAAAGCAGTAGTAAAAGCTATCGTTTAATTATAATAAGTATTTAAATATGAGTAATCAAAACCCTGAATTTGGAAATATTAAAGCTTACCTTGATAAAGGCGCTATTGTATTGGATGTTAGAACCGAAGTAGAATATAATCAAGGTCATGTTAAAAATGCGGTTCATATTGTTTTAGATCAGTTAGAATACGAAATAGACCAATTAAAAGCATTGCAAAAACCAATTATCACCTGTTGTAGAAGTGGTGTAAGAAGTGAACACGCTAAAGATTTACTGCTTAACGAAGATGTTGATGCAATAAATGGAGGTTCATGGCAAAATGTAGAATATTATATTTAATAAATAATATTTTTTTATTATAAATTTAATGCGTTAATTTACGTTATCGTTCATATTATTATTGATGTTATCATGAAAGGCAGAGGGAATAGACCCATTGAAGCCTTAGCAACCCTTTATCTTAAAGAAGGTGCTAAATTCTACCAAAAATTATTTTTTGGACAGATAAACAATACACAAGTAAATTCTACTTTACTTTCGTGATGACATTTTTATAAAACAGTATAAAATGTCAGATATTTTAGAAGCCTTACAAAACAGAATTTTAGTACTCGATGGTGCCATGGGAACCATGTTGCAACGTTATAATTTTTCCGAAGAAAACTTTAGAGGAGAACGTTTTAAAAACTACCCAACATCATTAAAAGGAAATAACGACCTATTATCCTTAACACAACCGCAAGCCATTGCTGATATTCATAAACTCTATTTTGAAGCTGGAGCAGATATTATAGAAACAAACACATTTTCTGGCACAACAATAGCTATGGCAGATTATGATATGGAAGATTTGGTTTACGAATTAAATTACGAATCTGCTAAAATTGCCAAATATGTGGCTACAGAATTTACTAATAGAAATCCTAAAAAACCTCGATTTGTAGCAGGTAGTATTGGTCCAACCAATAAAACGGCGAGTATGTCGCCAAATGTTAATAAACCAGAATATAGAGCCATCACTTTTGAGGAGTTACGAATAGCGTATAAACAACAAGTAGAAGCGCTAATTGATGGAGGTGTTGATGTGCTTTTAGTAGAAACCATTTTTGATACGCTCAATGCCAAAGCAGCATTATTTGCTATTGAAGAAGTGAAAGAAGAACGTCAAATTGATATTCCCATTATGGTGTCTGGCACTATAACAGATGCTTCAGGAAGAACATTATCTGGTCAAACTGTTGAGGCCTTTCTAACCTCAATTTCTCATATACCATTATTAAGTGTTGGGTTTAATTGTGCACTTGGAGCAGAACAACTCAAACCGTATTTACAGCGTTTGTCTCATGAAACCGAGTTTCATACCTCTGCACATCCAAATGCAGGTTTACCAAATGCTTTTGGGGAATATGACCAATCACCAAAAGAAATGCAAACTCTAATTGAAGCGTATCTAAAAGATGATTTAATCAATATTATTGGTGGTTGCTGTGGCACAAATCCTGAGCACATTAAAGCCATTGCAGATGTTGCTCAAAATTATAAGCCACGATTGGTTGTTGGTGTTTAGTATTTGGTTGATAGAAAAAATTGAAATTTAGCATGAAGAATTATACAGAGTTAGAAGTTTGGAAGTATTCAAGAAAATTAGTGAAATCAGTATATCAATTAACAAGTGATTTTCCGAATTCCGAATTATATGCTTTAACGAGTCAAATCAATAGATGTGTGATTTCTGTTCCTTCTAATATTGCAGAAGGAATTGGAAGACAAACAAATAAAGATACAATTCATTTCTTGCATATATCCAGAGGTTCTCTTTTTGAATTGGAAACTCAACTTTTCCTTTCTTTAGATTTAAATTATATAACCCAATCGCAATTCGAAATAATATTTGAAGATATAACATCATGCAAAAAATTGCTTAACGGATTCATTAATTATTACAAAAACAAAAATTAATGATGAGTGAAACTAAACCCAATATACCAAAAACCAAACACCAAAAGTATCTAACATTATCAGGATTAGAACCGTTAGTAGTAACTCCAGAAAGTAACTTTATTAACGTTGGAGAGCGAACTAATGTAACAGGATCTAGAAAATTTTTAAGATTAATAAAAGAAGAAAAGTTTGATGAAGCCTTGAGTGTTGCCAGAGATCAAGTAGAAGGTGGTGCTCAAATTCTAGATGTCAATATGGATGAAGGCATGCTCGATGGTAAATATGCCATGGTGAAGTTTTTAAACTTAATTGCATCTGAGCCAGATATTGCGCGTATTCCGTTGATGATTGATAGCTCAAAATGGGATATTATTGAAGCTGGATTACAAGTTGCACAAGGTAAATGTGTGGTTAATTCTATTAGTTTAAAAGAAGGTGAACAAGAGTTTAAACGCCAAGCAAAACTCGTAAAACGCTATGGAGCTGCAGTGATTGTGATGGCTTTTGATGAAAAAGGTCAGGCAGATACTTATCAGCGACGCATAGAAATTTGTAAACGTTCGTATGATATTCTAGTTCATGAGATTCACTTCCCAGCTCAAGACATCATTTTTGATCCTAATATTTTCCCTGTAGCCACAGGTATGGATGAGCATCGTTTAAATGCCTTAGATTTTTTTAATGCCACAAAATGGATTCGCGAAAATTTACCGCATGCAAATGTATCTGGAGGTGTGAGTAATGTCTCTTTTTCTTTCCGCGGAAATAATACCGTACGGGAAGCTATCAACGCTTCATTTTTATATCACGCTATACAACATGGCATGAATTTAGGAATCGTAAACCCAACCATGTTGGAAGTTTATGATGAAATCCCTAAAGATTTATTGCAGCACGTCGAAGATGTTTTATTTAACAGGAGAGACGATGCAACCCAGCGTTTATTAGATTTCGCAGAGACAGTTAAAGGAGACAAAAAAGAAGATGCTACCAAGGTTTTAGAATGGCGAAATGAAGCATTGCAAAATAGAATAACTCATAGTTTAGTTAAAGGAATAGATAAATTTATAATAGAAGACGTTGAAGAAGCAAGGTTAGCTGCAACAAAACCCATAGAAGTCATTGAAGATAATTTAATGACTGGAATGAATGTTGTTGGCGACCTTTTTGGTAGCGGAAAAATGTTTTTACCGCAAGTGGTAAAATCTGCTCGCGTTATGAAAAAAGCAGTGGCTTATCTGCAACCATTTATTGAAGCAGGAAAACACGGTAAACAAGAATTTTCAGGTAAAATCTTAATGGCAACCGTAAAAGGTGATGTGCATGATATTGGTAAAAATATAGTGAGTGTTGTACTAGGTTGTAACAACTACGAAATTATAGATTTAGGAGTTATGGTGCCTCCAGAAAAAATTATTGAAACTGCTATTAAAGAAAATGTAGATGTAATTGGTTTAAGCGGTTTGATTACACCATCACTCGATGAAATGGTTTATGTCTCTCAAGAAATGGAAAAGAAAAATCTAAACATTCCATTAATTATTGGTGGAGCAACTACTTCTCGTGCGCACACGTCTGTGAAAATTGCACCAAAATATAATAACACTGTGGTGCATATCAATGATGCCTCACGAGCAGTCACCGTCGTTGGTAATTTGCTGCAAAAAAACAATAAAATTTACAAAGCGCAAATACGTGAAGAGTACGATAAATTTAGAACACAATTTTTAAAACGAGGCAAACAAAAAGATTACATCTCTATTGATGATGCACGAAAAAATAAATTTAAAATAGATTGGAGTACTTCGGAAATTGTAAAACCCAAAAAACTAGGCATCCAAATTATAGATGATTTTAACATTACAGCATTAGAGCCTTTTATTGATTGGAGTCCGTTTTTTAGAAGTTGGGACCTTCATGGGAAATATCCAGATATTTTAACAGATGAGGTTGTTGGTACACAAGCTCAAGAATTATTTAAAGATGCGCAGGAGTTACTCAAACGTATATTTGATGAGAAATTATTAAAAGCAAAAGCTGTTTTCGGCTTGTTTCCTGCTAATACAATTAATGACGATGATATTGAGATTGTACTATCACCTCAAGCAGAATCGAGAGATCACATTGAAGATAAAAGAGTTACTTTTTTAACCCTTCGTCAACAATTAAGTAAAAGAGAAGGCGTTCCAAATTTGGCGTTATCAGATTTTGTAGCACCAAAACAATCTGGAGTGCGAGATTATATGGGAGCTTTTTGTGTGTCTACAGGTTTTGGTACCGCAGCTTTAGCAAAACAATTTGAAACGAATCATGATGATTATAATGCTATCATGATTAAAGCGCTGGCAGATCGTTTGGCAGAAGCCTTTGCTGAATACTTGCACAAAGAAGTGCGCACAAAGTTTTGGGGCTATGCTTCCGAAGAAAACTTAACAAACGACGATTTAATTAAAGAAAGTTATAAAGGCATTCGTCCTGCTCCTGGTTATCCTGCATGTCCAGATCATTTAGAAAAGAAAACTATTTGGAAATTACTTAATGTTGAAAAAAATATAGGTGTAATACTAACAGATAGTTTGGCCATGTGGCCAGCAGCTAGTGTGAGTGGTTATTATTTTGGACAAACAGAAGCCAAGTATTTTGGACTCGGTAAAATTTCCGAAGATCAACTAAAAGATTATGCAAAACGTAGGCGTATTAGTGAAGATGAAGCTAGAAAATGGCTAAATCCTAACTTAGCAGAAACTTAACAATTTCTTAGAATAGACAACATAAATAATACACAGTTAAATAGTAATCTTGCGCTATATTTTAAAACCAAGATTATGAAAAAATATAAAGAAGAAATAAGGTTTGCTTTTCATTTATTCCTGTTAACAACAGTGTCTTTATTAGCAGCTTATTTCGTATCAACATGATACTATGAAAGTAACAGATCATATAAAAAATGCGAATGGAAAAACGTTGTTTTCTTTTGAAATGATTCCACCAAAAAAAGGAAATAACATTCAAGAATTGTATAATAATATCGATCCCTTAATGGAATTTAAACCACCATTTATTGATGTAACAACATCAAGAGAACAATATGTGTATATTGATAAAGGTAATGGTTTGTTAGATAGAAAAATTACAAGAATGCGTCCTGGTACGGTTGGTATTTGCGCAGCAATTAAGCATAAATATGATGTTGATACAGTTCCTCATGTATTGTGTGGAGGTTTTTCTAAAGAGGAAACAGAATACCTCTTAGTAGATTGCCATTATTTAGGTATTGATAATGTAATGGCTTTGCGAGGTGATGCGATGAGCCATCAAAAGTATTTTGAAGCTACAAATGGTGGTCACCAATATGCTAGCCAATTAGTGGGTCAAATACAAAATCTAAACTGTGGTAAATATTTGCATGATGTTCTAGAGGCAGATCATAAATCAGATTTTTGTATTGGTGTAGCTGGCTATCCAGAAAAACATATTGAAGCCCCTTCTTTACAAACAGATTTAAAACGTCTGAAAGAAAAAGTAGAAGCTGGCGCAGATTATGTGGTTACTCAAATGTTTTTTGATAATGCCAAATATTTTGAATTTGTAAAAGCCGCAAAAGATTCTGGAATTCATGTGCCTATAATTCCTGGTATTAAACCAATAGCCGTAAAACGTCATTTGCAATTACTACCACAGGTTTTTAAAATTGATTTACCAGAAATCTTAATAGATGAAATAGAAAAATGTGACAATAATGCTAAAGTAAGACAAGTTGGGATTGAATGGGCCATACAACAATCTAAAGAGCTATTAGATGCAGGTGCTCCTGTGTTACATTATTATTCTATGGGAAAAAGTGATAATATTGAGGCGATTGCTTCAAAGTTGTTTTAATTTTAGCTTAAATGTAGCGGTACTGTAGTCTCAAAAAATGTTATTAAACGTTGTTGTAGTTCTATATCATTGTAATAATTGTACTTCCAATCTCGATGATGACGATACACAAGTATCGTTTTGTACTTTAGAAAAACACATATTGCAAATTAGGCTATTGCAGTTAAAACTAAATATTTGATTTTTGCGTATAGATTTTAAGTTGTAATTGGTAATACATACATTTACGCACTAACTAAATTTATGAATCGTTTTTTAGCCTACATGTTTTGTCTGTTTTGTGTAACTGCATTTGCACAAGAGGAAGATCCTAATCTTTTTACTTTAGATACCGATGTTTTCTACGGAACAATTTTAGAACACAATCCAGATATTTCTCATTTAATTACAGGTCATCCTAGCGGATTAATTTTAAGCTACAATAAAAAAACCTACGGATTTAAAGACTGGGAAAGTAGATTTAATTATCCAGATTGGGGTTTTTCATTCATTTATCAAGATATGAAAAACACGTATTTAGGAGAAAATTATAGCTTATACGCTCATTACAATTTTTATTTCCTAAACCGAAATCTTAACTTTAGAATTGGTCAAGGTATGGCTTATACTACCAATCCTTACGATAAAAACACCAACTTTAGAAACAATGCCTATGGGTCAGATTTGCTGAGTTCTACGTATTTAATGTTGAATTATAAAAAAGAGAATATCATAAAAGGCTTTGGTTTGCAGGCAGGTATTTCGGTTATTCACTATTCTAATGCCAATTTTAGAGCGCCAAACACATCTACAAACACCTTTGCATTTAATGTTGGAGCAAACTATATGTTTAATTCAGATAAAGAACCTGAGTATATACCAACTTCCGAAGAAAAAAAATATAAAGAACCCATTGCATTTAATTTCGCATTTAGAAGTGGTGTTAATGAAAGTGATATTATTGATGTTGGTCAGTATCCTTTCTATATTATTTCGGCATATGCAGACAAACGCATCAATAGAAAAAGTGCTATTCAATTAGGAACAGATGTTTTCTTTTCTAAATTTTTAGAAGAATTGATTCATTTTTATGCGGTTGCATTTCCAGAACTTAATGTTAAAGGTGACGAAGATTGGAAACGAGTAGGTGTTTTTGTAGGTCATGAGTTATTTATAAATAAAATGTCATTTGTAACACAATTAGGTTATTATGTCTATTATCCTTACGATTTTGAAGGACAAGTTTATAATAGAATTGGGTTAAAACGTTATTTTGGTGATAAAATCTTTGGAGCCATAACACTAAAATCACATGGTGCGAAAGCAGAAGCTGTAGAATTTGGAATAGGTGTAAGATTATGAGAAAATTAATAGGTGTCATATTTACAATGGTGTTGTTGTCGTGTAATGGCGAGCATGTGCCAGACTGTTTTCAAAACGCAGGAGACCTCATTGAAAGAGAATTTGAAGTTGATGTATTTACCCAAATAACTGCTTATCCTAGAATTGAATTAATTATTACAGCAGGAGAAACTCAAAATGTTATGGTGCAAACAGGTGAATATTTAATGAATGATATTGAGGTGAAAGTCGTCAATGGTCGCCTCGAATTGTACAATAATAATGGATGCAATTTAACTCGCGATTATGCACTTACTAAAGTTTTTGTAACGACGCCTAATCTTAGCGAAATTAGAAATGGATCAGGACGAACCGTAAGTAGTCTAGGGGTTTTAAATTTTGATAATTTAACATTGATTTCAGAAGATTCTAACGACGAAGATGCTTTCTCTACAGATGGAAATTTCGACCTAGAAGTCGATGCTAACTTTTTGAGAGTTGTTGTTAATAATCTTTCAAATGTAGTTGTTGATGGAGAAGTTAACAATTTAAAACTCGAATATTATTCTGGTGACGCACGTTTTGAAGGTCGAGACCTCATGGCTCAAAACGTTACTATTTTTCAGCGTAGTAGTAATGATATGATTATAAATGCACAGCAATCTATAACCGGAGAAATTAGAAGTACAGGTGATGTTATTCTAGTCCATACACCTCCAATCATTGATGTTGAGCAGTTTTATACAGGACAACTTATTTTTGAGGATTAATACTTCGGAAATCTTAAGTTTAAACCTTTTACATAGTTTTACAGCACATAGAACTTTATAGATTGATCACTTAAAACTAACTCGTCAACTCCCTAAACAAACTCTCTAAACTTGCATTTTTTTGATTCAACTGAAGAATCTTTAATTCATTATCATGTGCAAAATCAAACACATGAGAACGCATATCTTCTCCTGTAGAGAATGTGATTTCATAAATAAAATCGTGTGTGTTTTTAACGGTTTTGGCGTTAGGAAGTTTCAGTAAAAAAGCATCTTCAACACGATAATCAAACTCTACAACTACCGTTTGTTCTTTCTCGTCTCGTAAATCTTTAAGTTTTTTATCTGCAACAATTTCCCCTTTATTAATAATAATCACACGGTCACAAATAGCCTCAACTTCTTGCATAATATGGGTTGATAAAAACACTGTTTTATCTTTGCCAATATTTTTAATTAAATGTCTAATATCTACTAATTGATTAGGATCTAAACCTGTAGTAGGTTCATCTAAAATTAAAACCGAAGGGTCATGAAGCAACGCATTAGCCAAACCTACACGTTGTCTATAACCTTTAGATAACTCACCAATTTTTTTGTGAGACTCTGGTGTTAAACCCGTAAGTTCAATAACATCATCGATTCTAGTTTTTGACGTTTTATAAATACCTGCATTAAAAGTAAGGTATTCTTTAACATACATTTCTAGATATAATGGGTTATGCTCAGGCAAATAACCAACACTTTTTTGTACGTCTTGTTTATGAGTTTCAACTTGAAAACCACTAACCTTAGCAATACCTTCTGTAGCATTAATGTAGGTGGTTAAAATTTTCATTAACGTAGATTTTCCTGCACCATTAGGTCCCAAAAATCCAACAATTTCTCCTGTATTTACTGAAAATGAAATATTGTTTAGCGCTTTTTGCTCGCCATAAACTTTAGAAATGTTTTCAACTTCGATAGACATAAATCAATTTATTTATTCAAAAATAGTAATAATTGCTAATGCCTTAGTTTAAATTGTGAAATCTTTAATTCTGAAATGTAAAACCTAAAAAAATTGTCTAACAATTTTGATTTATTAAAAATATAAGTACATTAGCATCATAATAACGACATGAATACATCAAATCATACATATTTTAACTGGTTTTATTTCTTTTTTAGCGAAAAGAACGAGGCATTGTATGTATAATTTATAGTAATAAATATAATATGAGTCTCGATGAAAATCGAGACTTTTTTTTTGATTTAATATTTTGGTAAGTACTTAATAATCATATTGAAATAATACATTGAATTGGTCCTAAATAGGTTTTGGGATGTCATAATTAAAAAGAAAAAATTGATAAAATCAGTAGCCATACAAGGAGTTAAAGGATCATTTCATCACATTGTGTCACAGCAATATTTTGATGAGCGTGTGTTGGTAGATGAATGTATGACATTTGATGCTGTAATTGAAAGTATTTTAAACCGTAATTGTGATGCAGCTATAATGGCTATTGAGAATTCTATAGCAGGTTCTATAATTCCAAATTATGCATTGATTGATACTCATAATTTACATATTGTAGGAGAACATTATCTAGATATTCAACACCATTTAATGGCATTGCCAAACCAAACTATAGATGATATTAAAGAAGTATATTCTCATCCTATGGCATTATTACAATGTAAATCGTTTTTTAAACACTATCCTCATATTAAATTAATTGAAGATATTGATACTGCTCAAGTAGCCCAGAGGATTCAGGAAAATCAAACAAAAAATGTTGCAGCTATTGCATCGCGTTTAGCTGCCCAATTGTTTGAGCTAGATATCATTTCAGAAAGCATTCAAACCATCAAACACAATGAAACACGTTTCTTTATTGTAAAAACTAAAAATGCTGAAATACCAGTACATGAAATCAATAAAGCATCAATAAAATTTGAATTAGACCATAAAAGAGGAAGTTTAGCGACTATTTTAAACGTATTAAGTGATTGTAAGTTAAATTTAACAAAGATTCAATCTCTTCCTAAAATTGAAACACCTTGGAAATATGCCTTTTTTGTAGATGTGACTTTTGAGTCGTTTAAAGACTATGATAAAGCTAAATCCATAATGAAAATTATGGCACAAGACTTTAAGGTTTTGGGAGAATATAAAAACGCAAGACTATGATTAAGGTTGCCAACCGTTTACAAAATGTAGAAGAATACTACTTTTCAAAAAAGTTAAGAGAAGTGCGATTGCTTAAATCTCAAGGTAAGCCCATTATCAATTTAGGTATTGGAAGTCCAGATTTGCATCCTCCAGAAGCTGTGCTAAATGCACTAGTTGAGACTTTTGAAGACGAAACAGTACATAAATATCAAAGTTATCAAGGGATACCTGAGTTGAGAGAAGCTATTGCCAATTTTTATAAATCTCATTTTGATGTCAACCTTAGTGCGCATACAGAAGTGCTTCCATTAACGGGAAGTAAGGAAGGGATTTTACACATTTCTATGGCATTTTTAAATCCAGGAGATGAAGTTTTAATCCCTAATCCTGGCTATCCAACTTATAAATCGGTTACCAATTTGGTAGGAGCCGTTCCTGTTTTTTATGATTTAACGCAAGCGTCTAATTGGTGTCCAGATTTGATAGCTCTAGAAAAAAGAGGCGTTGAAAATGTGAAAATTATGTGGGTGAATTATCCACATATGCCTACTGGAGAAAAAGGCTCGGTTAAATTATTTGAAGACTTAATTAAATTTGGAAAACGTCATAATATTCTAATTGTTAATGACAATCCCTATAGTTTTATTCTTAATCGCTTCCCTAGAAGTATATTAAAATATAAAAATGCCAAAGATGTATGTTTAGAGCTAAACTCTATAAGTAAAACTTTTAATATGGCAGGTTGGAGAGTAGGTATGTTGCTAGGTAAGCATGAATATATAGATGCAGTATTACGTGTAAAAAGTAATATGGATTCTGGAATGTTTTTAGGCCTCCAAAAAGGAGCAATTGAAGCATTAAAATGTTCAGACATGTGGTTTTCGAGTTTAAATAGCGTGTATGAACAGCGTCGTAAAATTGTATGGAAAATTGCAGATGCACTTAAGTGCACCTACAATAAAGGAGCCTCAGGATTGTTTGTTTGGGCTAAGTTGCCTGAACATATTAAAGCAGAAGATTATATCGATTTAATACTAAAAGAAAAATCAATTTTTATCACTCCAGGAACCATTTTTGGTAGTAATGGAATTGGCTATATACGGTTTTCGCTTTGTGCATCTATTGATGAATTAGAGGAAGCATTGGAGAGATTAACATAAAAACTATCTTTTTTTTGATAGACCGTAAGTGGTTGGGAAGAATAGAAATGAATGAATTATAAAATTTCCGTAGAAACGGAATATAAACATGAATAACATACACATCATAGGCATTGGATTAATTGGAGGAAGTTTAGCAATAGACATCAAGTCTAAATACACAAATGCTAAAATTTTTGGGATAGATTCTAACGACAAACACTTAGATGAGGCTTTAAATTTGAATTTAATTGATGCCAAAGCAACGTATGATGATTTGCAACAGGCAGATGTAGTCATCCTTTCTATTCCTGTAGATAAAGCCATTGTTGAGCTGCCTAAAGTTTTAGATAAGATTGGAGACCAAACACTAGTGATAGATGTAGGATCTACGAAATTACCGGTTTGTAAGTCGGTAGAAAATCATAAAAAGCGTCGTAATTTTTTAGCAACACATCCCATTGCAGGAACAGAGTTTTCTGGTCCAAAAGCAGCAATAGCTCATTTGTTTGAAAAAAAAACGAATATCATTTGTGAGGTAGAAAAAACAACTTTTAAACTTCAAGAGAAAGCTTTGAAGCTTTTTACAGACTTAGGAATGCGTATTCGATATATGAATCCTGAAGCTCATGACAAGCATATCGCTTATGTGTCTCATTTGTCACATATTAGCTCGTTTATGTTGGGTAAAACCGTAATTGAAAAAGAGAAAAATGAGCGCGATATTTTTGATATGGCTGGAAGTGGCTTTGAGAGTACTGTGCGCTTAGCAAAAAGTTCACCAGCCATGTGGACACCAATTTTTAAGCAAAATAGAGATAATGTGATTGAAACTTTAGATGAATATATAACCAATCTCAAGCAATTTAAAGCTTTGATGGAAGCCGATGATTTTAATGCCATTTATACCGAAATGGAAAATACAAACCACATCAAAGACATATTAAAAGGATTGATTTAAGTGTAAAACAAAATAAGTAAAAAGAGGAGACTAATAATTCCTTCCCTTTTTTTGGGGAAGGTGGATTTTGATGAGAATTAAAATTCGGAAGGATAAAAAAAGTATTATGGAAAACAAAAAAGAAATGAGAACATGGTTAGATAAATTAGGGTTAAATCACCCATTAGTTATCGCAGGACCATGCAGTGCAGAAACTGAAGAGCAAGTATTAAAAATAGCACACGAGCTAAAAGATACTGATGTTAACTATTACAGAGCTGGTATTTGGAAGCCGAGAACACGTCCAGGAAATTTTGAAGGTGTTGGTGCTCTAGGTTTAAAATGGTTGCAAAAAGTAAAAGAAGAAACAGGTATGAAAACCTGTACTGAAGTTGCTAATAGAAACCACGTAGAATTAGCTTTAGAACATGATGTAGATTTATTATGGATTGGTGCACGATCTACGGTAAGCCCTTTCATTATGCAAGAAATTGCAGATGCTCTTAAGGGAACAGATAAGGTAGTTTTAGTTAAAAATCCAGTCAATCCAGATTTAGCCTTGTGGTTAGGTGGTATAGAAAGATTATATAGTGCAGGAGTTAAAAATCTAGGTGCAATTCATAGAGGATTTTCAACCTATGAGAAAACGAAGTATAGAAACATTCCAGAATGGCAATTAGCTATTGAGTTTCAAAATAGATTTCCAGACCTACCATTAATTAATGACCCATCACATATAACTGGAAAAAGAGATATGATTTTTGATGTATCACAAACTGCATTAGATCTAAATTTTGATGGTTTAATGATAGAAACTCATTTTGATCCAGATAATGCATGGAGTGATGCTGCACAACAAGTTACTCCTAAAACTTTGGTTAACATTATGGAAGATTTAAAAATTAGAAAAGAATCTGATCCTGAAGCCGAGTATAACTCAGAGCTTAATAATTTAAGAGCTCAAATAGATGTTGTAGATAGCCAACTTATAGAGTTATTAGGAAAACGAATGAAAGTTGCCGATGGTATTGGGAGTCTTAAAAAACAAAAAAATGTTGCTGTTTTACAAAGCAAACGTTGGAACGAGATCTTAGGTAAAATGGTTTTAGATGGTGATGAAAAAGGACTAAGTGAAGAGTTTATTTTACGCATGTTTAAGGCTATTCACCAAGAATCTATTAATCATCAAGAGAAGATTATAAACGGATAAAAAAAAAGACCATCAATTGATGGTCTTTTTTTTAGTTTATTTAGTTCTTTTAAAAATAAATCGGGTTATAAAAATACCATTGTTGTCACCTTTGCCTGCGCTTTCTACAGCACTAGTCACAAAGGCTAATTCCCAACCTTCTTGAATCATTGTGTTTACTTTTGAAGTAATAACAGCGTCATTAGCAGCAATGTTTTGAAAACGTATTCCTCCTAAATTGAAAAAATTTAAAAGTTTAGTCTCTTCAAAATTCTTAACTCTTATCTCACTTCTGTCTGATTTATTTCGTTTATCTTCTTTTTTATCCTCACTTCTAACAGAGGTGAATTCTTTATAATCACGCTCGTCTGAAGCAGAAATAAGCCTTGAGCGTCCCAAACCATTTGGCACAATAGATTCTACACTTGTAATGATTTTATATTCTACTTGAGCAAAGGCATCAGTAAGTGTTAAAAAAACTACGGCAAATAAGAGTACTAATTTTTTCATGTTGTTATATTTTAAAATTTAAGTTAGCAATTTAAGATATCATAAAAATTAAAATCGTTATTTTGTTAAATATTTTTTCAATGACAGGACTCGTTTACAAATCTACAGGAAGCTGGTACACAGTTAAAACCGAATTAGGTAAAACTTACCAATGCAGAATTAAAGGTAAATTTAGATTAAAAGGAATTAAAAGCACTAACCCAATTGCAGTAGGAGATCATGTAGATTTTGAAATTGAAACCAATAATGATAATGAAACAGGTGTTATTCACAATATTCATGAACGTACCAATTATATTGTTCGTAAATCGGTTAACTTATCAAAACAAACCCATATCATAGCCTCCAATGTAGATCAAGTATTTTTACTTGTAACCATTGATAATCCTCCAACATTTACAAGTTTTATAGATCGTTTTTTGGTCACTGCCGAAGCCTATCAAGTCAAAACCATACTACTATTTAATAAAGTAGATACCTATAGTGAAGAGACTTTAGATGAAGTGCGTTATTTAGCTCACGTCTATAGAAAAATTGGGTATGATTGTATTGGTATCTCTGCGGAAACAGGAAAAAATGTAGATAAAGTAAAAGCTTTAATGACAAACAAGGTGAGCATGTTCGCAGGGCACTCTGGCGTTGGAAAATCAACATTAGTAAATGCCATAGAGCCTGGTTTAGATCTAAAAACTAAAGCCATTTCGTCTCAGCATAGTCAAGGACAACATACAACGACATTTGCCGAAATGTTTGATTTAAGCTTTGATGCAAAAATCATTGATACACCTGGTATTAAAGGCTTTGGTATTGTAGATATGGACAAAGAGGAAGTTGCAGATTATTTTCCTGAATTTTTTGAACTTAAACAAGACTGCAAATTCAATAACTGTTTGCATACCGAAGAACCTAAATGTGCAGTAAAAACCGCCTTAGATAATGATGAAATATCTTACTCGAGATATCGTAGTTATCTGCAAATTTTAGAAGGCGAAGATGAACATTATCGAACCGATAATTGGGAAGAGAAATAACATAATCTTCCAGTGTGTAGTCTTTAATTTTAAGTCACTTTAACTATTAAATTTTAAACTATTTTGAAAGCAGTCATTCAGCGTGTCACAAAAGCATCAGTTACTATTGAAGGAGAAAAAGTAGCTCAAATCAATTCTGGATTGCTAGTACTTCTTGGGATTGTTAATGAAGATACACAAGAAGACATTAAATGGTTGTCTAACAAAATTTCTAATCTTCGTATATTTTCAGATGACGATGGTGTGATGAACACCTCATTACTTCAAAACCAAGGGGATGCCATTGTTGTAAGCCAGTTTACACTTCAAGCAAGCACAAAAAAAGGAAATCGCCCTAGTTATCTACTAGCAGCCAAACCAGATGTTGCCATTCCGCTATATAAAACATTCGTTAAACAGCTAGAAAATGATTTAGGTAAAACAGTGCAAACAGGTCAATTTGGAGCAGATATGAAAGTAGAATTACTCAACGATGGTCCTGTTACTATAATTATAGATACTAAAGATAAAAAGTAATGGCTTCAATTTTTAGTCATGGTTTGGTAGCTTACACATTAACTAAAGTTGTAGATGCTAAGTCTAGTAAATTATTAGTTTTTCTGGCTATTGGGTCTTCAATGCTGCCAGATTTAGATGTTATTGGCTTTGCCTTGGGTATCGATTATTTAGATCCTTTTGGGCATCGCGGTTTTTCACATTCTATTGTGTTTGCCGTAATTTGGACGACATTACTTACTTTTTTCTTCGGAAATTCTAGAAAACTAGTAGTTGCTGTTGTATTATTTTTATCAACCATATCTCATGGTATATTAGATGCCATGACAAGTGGAGGAAAAGGCGTTGGGTTTTTTATACCATTTGATAACTCACGATATTTCTTCCCTTTTAGAGGGATTAAAGTATCACCAATTGGCGTTGAGAAGTTCTTTTCAGAATGGGGAATTAGAGTTATTATGAGTGAGATTCAGTACATCGCTATGCCATGCATAATCATTTTATTACTACACTATTTTATGTCAAAAAAATCTGACGTCTAATTAATTATCATGTTTTGAGGTTTTTATAGTAAGCTATAGAGTAAAAATACTATATTTGATAACCAACTTAACTAAATCGCTTTCAAATGCCTATAAAACCATACATTATAGTGTTCATGCTATGCTGTGTTTTTAATCTCCATGCTCAAGACGAAGCACTCCTTAAATCATCAACAGTACCTTTACAATTAAGAGTTAAAGCTAATGCAGTAGTTCGGTACGATCATACACTCATAGAGGTTAAAGCATACAATAATTTTATATATAGAAATAAACGGATCGTAACCGTTTATAATGAAAATGGAATTTCAGATCAAGGTGCAGTTGCAGGTTATGATGATAACAGAAAAATTAAATCGTTAGAGGCCCGAATTTATGATAGCAATGGTAAAGAAATAAAGAAATTTAAAGCAAAAGATTTTGAAGATGTAAGTGCAGTAAGTGGAGGAACGCTTTATGATGATAATCGTGTGAAATACCTCAATTATACACCAACAAGTTATCCTTATACTATAGTTTATGAGGTAGAAGTAGATTTTAAAACCACAGCATTCGTACCATCTTGGAGACCTATAAGTGGTTTTTATGTAAGTACAGAGAATTCAGAATATAAAATCGTTAATAACTCAAAGACTCAAGTTAAAATAAAAGCGATCAATCTAGACGATTTTCCAATTGAAAAACATAATGATTTTCATTATACCGCTAAAAACATAAAATCTATAAAACCAGAAGCGTTTAGTCCGTCATTTGAAAGCTATGCGCCAAAAGTAAGAGCAGCATTAATAAATTTTGAAATGGAAGGCGTTATAGGTTTAAATAATAACTGGGAAGATTTTGGGAAATGGATGCATGATGAACTTTTAATGGGTACAGAAATTATTCCAGAGCATATAAAAGAAGAAGTTAAAAACTTAACAGCACACGCCAGTACAGATGCCGAGAAAGCTAAAATTGTCTATAACTATATGCAAGAGAAAACACGCTACATTAGTGTGCAAGTTGGTATTGGAGGTTGGAAACCAATGTTGGCAGATGATGTAGAGCGTTTGGGTTATGCAGACTGCAAAGGCTTATCTAATTATACAAAAGCACTATTAGATGAGGTTGGTGTCGTATCACATTATGCTGTGATTTATGGAGGTCGAGATATTACAAGTTTTGATACAGAGTTCTCAGCTACAGAGGGTAATCATGCTGTAATTTGTATTCCTAATGAGACTAAAGATATTTGGTTAGAGTGTACAAGTCAAACCAATCCGTTTGGTTTTATAGCTGGTTTTACTGATGATAGAGATGCGCTTTTAATTACTCCAGAAGGTGGTAAAATAATTCACACTACAGTATATGAAACAAACGATAATTTAAAAACCACCAATGCAACTATAGCGATTGTAAACGATGGATCAATTGCCGCAGATGTAACAATTAAAACTCATGGTTTTCAATATGCAATACATGAAGGTATTCAAACTAAGCCTTTACGAGAGCAAGAATTGTATATTAAAGATTATTGGGACTATATTAATAACATTTCCGTAGAAAATATACAATTCATAAATGATAAAGATGCTGTTGTTTTTACTGAAAATGTAAAGGTTAAAGCCGCTAGTTTTGCTACAAAAAGTGGTAAACGTTTATTGTTTCAGCCTAATGTTTTTAATAAAGTAACCCGAATACCTACGCGCTATAAAAAACGAACTCTAGATTTTGAAATCGATAGAGGTTATAAAAATGTTGATGAATTTGTGATCACCATAGATTCAAATTTTCATATTGAAGCGATGCCAAATGCAGTTGAGATTACTAATAAATTTGGAAGCTATTCATTTACCATTAAAAAATTATCTGACACTAAATTAGTGTACAAGCGAACACAAATTTTAAATAAAGGCTTCTATCCAAAAGAAGCGTATGACGATTTTAGAACCTTTATGTCTACTATGGTAAAACATGATGAGTCTAAAATTGTATTGATTTCTAAAACCTAAACTATGAGAATTATTATTGCAGTATTTTTACTTTTTATGTCCTTTAATGTACAGGCTCAAAATTTTAAATTTGGTAAAGTTTCAAAAGAAGAATTAGCAGAGAGCGTACATCCTAAAGATGCATCAGCAAATGCAGCCGTTTTATTTAAAAGAGAAAGTGTGCGATTTGTATACCGACAAGGAGAAGGGTTTATTCAAAATAGAACCATACACGAACGTATAAAAATATATAATAAAGATGGGTTTGATTGGGCAACAAAGCGAGTAAAAACCTACACTGGTAGTTCTAGTAAAGAACAAATAAATAATTTAAAAGCCTATACTTATAATTTAGTTAATGGTAAAGTAACAGATGATAAGCTTAAAAAAGATGGTATTTTTGAAGAGGAAGCTAATAAATATTGGGATATTACGTCTTTTACAATGCCAAATATAAAAGCAGGATGTATTGTGGAATTCTCATATATGATTTCATCTCCTTTTTTAGCCATTGATGATTTGGAACTTCAATATACTATTCCTATTAATGTTTTAGAAACAAAAATAAGCACACCAGAGTATTTTATTTATAATAAACTCTTAAACCCTAAAGCGAGTTACCTGCCAAAATTTGAGTCGTCTAAAGATAATAGAGTTACAGTGATTAGAAGTAAATCTAGATCTGGTACTTTTTCTGTAAATAAAACAGAGTTTAGTCAATCTAATCTAGATTTTGTTGATAATGTATACAAGTCTAATGAAGTGGATATTCCTGCTTTAAAAGATGAACCATTTATAGATAATTTGAGTAATTATCAAGCCAAGCTAGAACTAGAATTAACAGCAGTTAAATATCCTGATGAACCCTATAAAAATTTAGCAAATACATGGGATAACGTAACCAAAACAATTTATGAGTCTGATGGTTTTGGAACTCAATTAAAAAAATCGGGTTACTATGAAGATGATATTAATGCATTAATTAGTGATTTAGATAGTGATGCTCAAAAGGCATTTATGATTTATAATTATGTAAAACGAAAAGTAAAATGGAATGGTTATAATGGCTATTCTACAGAAGCTGGTGTAAGAAAAGCATATAAAGAAGGTGTAGGTAATGTAGGCGATATAAATTTGATGCTGGTGTCTATGCTAAGGTATGCTGGGATAAATGCAAACCCTGTATTAATTAGTACAAAAAGCAATGGAATACCATTATTTCCAACTCGTAAAGGCTTTAATTATGTGATTTGCTTTATCGAAAATCAAGACATCATGTCGTTGTTAGATGCCACAGATAAAAATGCAACATTTAATACATTACCTGTAAAAGATTTAAATTGGCAAGGTCGTGTAATTAGAGAAAACGGTAGTTCTTCATGGATAGATTTAGCACCTCGTTCATTATCAAAAGATATAATAGGTTTAAATATTAAAATAAATCCTGATTTATCTGCGGAAGGAAAAGTGAGGTCTCAAAAGTTTGATTACGTGGCAAAACGCTATAGAGATAAGTATGGTGATGTTAGCCCAGAAACTTATATAAAAGCTATCGAAAAAGATAAAGCCGATTTATTAATTTCTAATTTAAAAGTTGAAGGTGAAGATAATTTATTGGAGCCTATTAAAATAACCTATGAATACACAATGGACAATGCCATTGAACAGATTGGTGATAATTTATATTTTTCGCCATTACTCTTTTTAAGTTCACAAGAAAATCCGTTTAAACAAGATGAACGTACTTTACCTATTGATCTTATGTACCCAATGTCTGATAAATATATGATTTATATTATGCTTCCAGAAGGTTATGATGTAGACACATTACCAGAAAATAAAGCGTTAGATTTTTCTAATAAAACAGGAGAATTTAAATATATGATAAATCAAAACGGACGCTTTTTACAAGTCAATGTAGAGTTAAATATTAATTCTTCTTTTATACTTTCTGAAAATTATGCGTTCTTTAAGGAGTTTTTTGCTCAAGCCCTTGAGAAACAAACAGAAAAAATAGTACTTAAAAAGATTTAAAATGGATATTAAAAACGCACAATTAGAAGTTGACACTTGGATTAAAGAACATGGTGTACGTTACTTTAACGAACTTACTAATATGGCACAACTTACTGAAGAAGTTGGAGAAGTCGCTAGAATAATTGCCAGACGCTATGGTGAGCAAAGCGAAAAAGAAAGTGATAAAAATAAAGACTTAGGAGAAGAGCTAGCAGATGTGGTTTTTGTAATTTTGTGTTTAGCAAACCAAACAGGTATTGATTTGCAAAGTACCTTTGATAAAAAATTAGATTTAAAAACTAAAAGAGATCACGATAGGCATCACAATAATGATAAATTAAAATAAAACTTACGTTTTTGAATGATTAACATTTCAAAACGTGGTTGTCACTAGTTATGACCATACAACTTCACAAATCTACAATACAAAAACTATCAAACATTACAATTACGGGTTCTAAAAGTGAATCTAATAGATTGTTGTTACTTCAGGCTTTATATCCAGAACTAGAGGTCGAGAATGTGTCTAATTCAGATGATTCTAAAGTCATGCAAAGGGCTTTAGCCTCCAAAGCGCCTATAATAGATATACATCATGCAGGTACTGCAATGCGTTTTTTAACAGCGTATTTTGCAAGTAAAGCAGGTCGAGATGTGGTGCTAACAGGTTCTAGCCGTATGAAAGAACGACCTATAGAGATTTTGGTAGAGGCTTTAAACCAATTAGGAGCAGAGATTACTTATAAAGAGTCACACGGTTGTCCACCAATTAATATAAAAGGGAAAACACTTTCCAAGCATAAGGTGACTTTAAATGCTAATGTGAGTAGCCAGTACATTTCAGCATTATTGTTAATAGCATCTCGTTTAGAAAACGGATTAGAATTAACCCTTGATGGTAAAATAACATCTGTTCCATATATCAATATGACGCTAGATTTGTTAAATCAGGTAGGTATTCAAACAACGTTTAAAGGTCAAGTGATCACTGTAAGTACAAAACAGGATGCGCTTAAAACAAATAAGCTTACAGTGGAGTCAGATTGGTCATCGGCATCTTATTTTTATAGCATTGTGGCATTAAGTGCTGTAGGTACAGAAGTTAAATTATCATCATATAAAGAGAAATCATTACAAGGTGATTCTGTTTTAGCAGAAATTTATAAATCATTTGGAGTAGAAACAGTGTTTCAAAATGAGTCTATGGTAATACAAAAAACCGAAGATTCATTAACTGATTCCGTAGAATTTCAGCTTAATAATTCGCCAGATATTGCACAAACAATTGCAGTAACTTGTTTAGCTTTGGGTATAAAGTGTCATCTTACGGGTTTACATACACTTAAAATTAAAGAAACAGATAGATTAGTTGCGCTTCAAAATGAACTTCAAAAACTTGGAGGTCAAATTGATATAACAGGAGATACATTAACAGTTAATAAAACACCAAAGCTTATCAAAAACGTTGCTATAGCTACATATAATGACCATAGAATGGCTATGGCTTTTGCACCATTAGCTCTAAAAACCGATCTGTTTATTGAAGATTATATGGTGGTTTCAAAATCATATCCTACATTTTGGGACGACTTAAAAACACTAGGTTTTAAAATTTCTAAATAAATACTGCGTTTTACTTGACAAGGCCTATGTTGAGATTGTATATTTGCGACTTGTAAAAACGAAAGCAATGTTATAATGTATAAACCGCTTTCAGCATAAAAAATAAATAAAAAATCACTTATGAAATTATCACACTTCAATTTTGACCTTCCAGATGAATTATTAGCAGAGCATCCTTCAGAGCATAGAGATGAGTCTAGACTAATGGTTTTGGATAGAAAAAATCAAACTATCGAGCACAAACTATTTAAAGATGTTATCGATTATTTTGAAGAAGATGATGTGATGATTTTAAATAACACCAAAGTGTTTCCTGCACGTTTATTTGGTAACAAAGAAAAAACTGGTGCAAGAATTGAAGTATTCTTATTAAGAGAATTAAATGAAGAGCAACGTCTTTGGGATGTTTTAGTTGATCCAGCACGTAAAATTAGAATTGGTAACAAATTATACTTTGGTGATGATGAAACATTAGTGGCAGAGGTTATTGATAATACAACATCAAGAGGTAGAACATTACGTTTTTTATATGATGGGTCTTACCATGAATTTAGAAGAAAATTAACCGAACTCGGTCAAACACCACTTCCAAAATATATTCAAAGAGACGTAGAGCCAGAAGATGCAGAGCGTTACCAAACTATATTTGCTAAAAATGAAGGTGCAGTAGCAGCTCCAACAGCAGGATTACACTTTTCTAAGCATTTACTAAAACGTTTAGAAATAAAAGGAGTTGAATTACCAGAAGTAACACTTCATGTTGGTTTAGGTACGTTTAACCCAGTTGAAGTAGAAGATTTATCTAAGCATAAAATGGATAGTGAAGAAATTTATGTCACTAAACCAGCAACCGATATTATTAATAAAGGTATTGCCGAAAAAAGACGTATTTGTGCTGTAGGTACAACTGCAATGCGTGCTGTAGAAAGTTGCGTATCGTCTAGCGGAACATTAAATGAGTTTACAGGATGGACAAATAAATTTATTTTTCCACCTTACGATTTCAGTATAGCAAACAGTATGATTACTAATTTTCATACGCCAAAATCTACACTATTAATGATGGTTTCAGCATTTGCAGGTCATGATTTCATGAAAGAAGCATACGAACAAGCGGTTAAAGAAAAGTACCGTTTTTACACCTATGGTGACGCCATGTTGATAATATAACACAGCATTAAAAAATAGAAATGGAAGCCTTATGTCACAATAAGGCTTTTTTTTGTTTTGGGCATTACCCTAAAGGGTCGTGCTTTCCGTTATATCTTTTGTAGCTAAAAAAAAGCTACAAAAGGATGCCACTTCAATCACTAATGCAACCTCAGAAATTTTAAAATCATGAGGTAAAATTGATTAACAATCACCCTTTCATTACCTTTGCAAAACTTATGGATATTAAAAAGAAAGACATACGAGCATTAACAAAAGAACAATTAAGAGCATTTTTTGTTAAAGAAGGCGACAAAGCATTTCGTGGTAACCAGGTTTATGAGTGGTTGTGGAGTAAAAGTGCCCATACGTTCGAAGATATGACTAACATCTCTTTAGAAACAAGAAATATGTTAGAGCAAAACTTTGTTATCAATCATATCAAAGTAGATCAAATGCAAAAAAGTAGTGATGGCACTATTAAAAATGCTGTGCGACTCCACGATGGTTTAATTGTAGAGTCCGTTTTAATTCCTGCTAAAAATAGAACAACAGCTTGCGTATCCAGTCAAGTAGGATGTAGTTTAGACTGTAGATTTTGTGCCACAGCAAGGTTAAAACGTATGCGTAACCTAAATCCAGATGAGATTTATGATCAAGTCGTTGCCATTGATAATGAAAGTCGATTATATCACAATAGACCATTAAGTAATATCGTGTTTATGGGTATGGGAGAACCACTCATGAATTACAATAACGTGCTCAAAGCCATAGATAAAATTACATCACCAGAAGGTCTGGCAATGTCGCCAAAACGAATTGTTGTGTCAACATCAGGAGTGCCAAAAATGATAAAAAAAATGGCAGATGATGAGGTGAAGTTTAAACTCGCAGTCTCTTTACATTCTGCAATAGATGAGATTAGAACTTCCATAATGCCATTTAATGCCACATTCCCTTTAGCCCATTTAAGAGAAGCTTTGGTGTATTGGTATGAGAAAACTAAAAATAGAATTACCTATGAGTACGTTGTTTGGGATGGTATTAATGATACTAAAAACGATGTGGAAGCCTTAATACAATTTTGCAAATTTGCACCAAGCAAAGTAAATTTAATAGAATATAACCCAATTGATGATGGCGAATTTCAGCAAGCAAGTTCAAAAGCCATTGATATGTATGTGTCTATGCTAGAGAAACATAATATAACTGTAACGGTAAGACGATCGCGAGGTAAAGATATTGATGCAGCTTGTGGGCAATTAGCAAATAAAACATAAAAAAAGCGACCATTTGTTACTGTACGTAATCAAAGTATGGTCGCTTTTTTTTAAGTATATTTTAATTATTGTTTTATAATCTTTATGGTTTGTGTCTGTCCTTTAACAGATACTTTTGCTATGTACATACCATCTTGTAAATTAGACATTCCAATAACTTCATTACTCTGAGATAAAGATTGATTGATCACGCGTTGTCCAAGAATATTAAACACTTCAATACTGCTTAATGGTAATGACGAGTTCAATGTTAAGTTATTCGTGTCTTTGTTGTAAGAGTGAGTAAACGTGTTGTTTGCAAATTCATCAACACTTAAAAGACCATCACCAGCATTTATTGATGCATCAGCCGTTTGCTCATAAGCAAAATCCTTAACGGTGAAGTTTGAACTACTAGAGCCCATTTCAAGTCTTACCCAACCATAATGAGTACTTCCACTAATATCAAAAGCTACGCCTACATATGAATCAGCTGTTGTGCCGCAAAAACCACTGTTGGTGTATCCGCCTGCTTGGCACATATCTCCAAAAGATGCAACTGTTGTTGTAGAACCTATTGCAGATCCATAAGGGACATTAACACCATAGGTGTAGTTTCCTACAATGTTCGCTGCAATACCATTGCCTACGGGAGCTATTGCTCTCATAAGTTGTATGTTGCCACCACCAGAACTAGAAAAACTTGTTTGTTCAATGACTGCATCAACAATCGTATCACCATTAAAATCCACATCAAAAGAGCTTTGAAGCGTACCAACAAAGTCAGGATCTACATCAGTATATTGAATTTGACCATTAGCTTCTGAAACACCAGCAATTGCTAATGAAAGAACCCCATATTGAGCCAATCTTTTACTTAAATTATTAGAATGTTTTAAAGTAGTTTTTTTCATAATATACTAGGTTTTGATTAATATGTTTTGTTGTTTTACATCACATCCTGAAAAAGGAAACGTGCAACAAGTTATTAATTATTGCTTTGTAAAACAAATTACACTTCTTAAAATGACGAATAAAAATAAAATTTTAACAAATAATCAATCTTATACTATTACGATCGAAGGGTCCTTAGGTTTATTAGCTTATGGAGATATTGGTTTAAGAGCTTGGCGAGAAGTGAAGAACAACAATAATATCAATAAGATCGATAATCATGTCAAATAAAAAAAACAAAACACTGTTAATTGGTTGGGATGCAGCTGATTGGGAAATTATTTGGCCTTTGATTTCAAAAGGTGAAATGCCAGCATTAAAAAAATTGATAAGTAGAGGTGTGTATGGAAATATGAGCACCATGAACCCTCCATATTCGCCAATGTTATGGTCATCAGTCGCTACCGGAAAAACACCAGACAAACATGGTGTTTTAGGTTTTATAGAGCTCATGCCAGATATGAAAGGTGTTCGACCTGTAACTGCCAATTCAAGAAAGGTGAAAGCAATTTGGAATATTCTTCACAACCAAGGTTTTAAAAGCAACTTGATTGGTTGGTGGCCAAGCTTTCCGGCCGAACCAATAAACGGTGTAGTGGTTACAGATAAGTTTCAAAAAGTGAAAGCAGATCCTGATAAAAAAAACCCAATGTTAAAAGGGACAATACATCCAGAGTCATTAACACAAGAGCTTGAGGACTTGAGAATGTTTCCCTACGAGATTACTAAAGCTCATATTTTGCCCTGTATTCCTAAAGCAGCAGAGATTGATCAGGAAAATGATAAAGGGCTTCGTACTTTTGCTAGAATTTTAGCAGAGAATACTTCTGTTCATGCTGCGGCTACAAATTTGATTCGAACTACCAAATGGGATTTTACAGCAGTGTATTATGATCTCATTGATCATTTTTGCCATGCCTTCATGAAGTTTCATCCACCAAAACTTAATGCAGTGCCGCAACATTTGTTTGAGATTTATAATCAAGCTGTAGTGAGCGCTTACAAGATACAAGATATGATGTTGGAACGCACCATGAGTTTGATTGATGATGATACAACAGTAATTGTGATGTCTGACCATGGATACGAATCGGGATATAAGCGCATTTTAAAAATGCCTAAATATCCAGCTGCTCCTGCTCTAGAACATCGCCAATTTGGAATCTTCGTAGCTGCTGGGCCAAATATTAAACAAAACGAAAAAGTGTTTGGGCTTAGCTTAATAGATGTGGCACCAACCTTACTTCATATGTTTGACTTGCCAATTGGTAAGGACATGGATGGAAAAGTAGCATTAGATATATTTAAAGAGCCAACTAAACCTAAATACATTGATAGTTGGGAAACTTTAGAAGGCGATTTTGGACAACATAAAGAGGTCGTTGAAACAGATCAATTGAACGAACAAGAAGCTTTGCAACAATTGATTGATCTAGGATATATTGATAAGCCTGATGAGGATATAGGAATCGCAATTTTAAAGACCAAATGTGACTTAAAACATAATTTAGGTCGCGTATATCTAGGGAAAAAAGATTTTGAAAAAGCGAAGAAAATCCTTCTTGAACTCATAAATGATACTTATCCAAAATACCAAAAAAGTGATTTTGAAGGTGAGAAAAAAGAAGAATTAGAGAAGCAAGGCTATAAAGAGGGAGATTCGGTTGTTGATATCATTCCATACTATATGGATTTATTGTCAATAAGTATTGCGCAAAACGAAATAGAAAATGCCGAACATTATTTAAGTCAACTACGAAGATTAGATAAACGATTTGATATCAATACCTATTTTTCTGAAGCAAAAATTTTGGTCGCTAAAGGAAAAATCCATCAGGCACTTAAAGTATTACAAGCAGCTAAAAACAATAAACCTAATGCAGAAGTGTGGTATCAAATAGGAAAAATTCATATGCAATTATTCCAATTTGAAAAGGCTAAAGAAGCTTTTGAAAATGCCCTCAATTTTGAAGTTGATAGAGCTAAATTTCATCAGGCATTGGCTGCTACTCTTATACATTTAAAAGATTATGAAAATGCTGCAGAACATGCTTTAATATCTATTGAGCTGGTTAAGTATTATCCCGAAGCACATTACACTTTAGGTGAAGCTTTAGAAAAATTAGGCGATTTAGAAAATGCTAAAATTGCTTATGAAACAGCTAATAGTTTAAAGCCGGTTAAACATGTGAAAGCAGAAAAAGCAATTGAAAATATTGATGATAAACTGGTTAATAAAACCAATTTAAAAGATAAAGCAGTTTATAAATATCGAAAGGATCAAATAGTTATCGTTTCAGGATTACCAAGATCTGGTACATCTGTAATGATGCAAATGCTAAATAAAGGAGGTGTTGAGGTGTTAACTGATGCCAATCGAAAAGCAGATGCATCAAATCCAAAAGGATATTTTGAGTACGATCCTGTGATGTCTATACATAAGGATAACAAATGGCTAGATTTAGCACAAAACAAATCAGTTAAAGTCGTTGCACCTTTACTAAAATTTTTAGACCCTAAGTACCGCTATAAAGTGATTTTTATGAGTAGAGATTTAAACGAAATCGTAAAGTCGCAACAAAAAATGATAGGTAAAGATCCAGAAACACTACCAACAAGGCTTTTTGAAACCTATAAAAAACACCTCCATCAGGTTGATGTTTGGAAAGATAAGGAACCAAGTGTAGAACTTATTTATGTTGATTATAAAGATGTGATTAATGATTCTAAAACTGTAGTTGATAAAGTAACTTCATTTGTTGGTGTTGATATGAATAAAGATGAGATGTTAAAATGTGTAGATAAATCATTATATAGAAATAAATTGTAGCTATCATACAAATCCAATAGCTTATTTTTGCAAAGAATTAAACGCTCAATTTGAAAATTACCGAACAAATAAAACAACCTATTGCCTACGAGATGGAACTCTTCGAACAGAAGTTTCTCCTCTCTATGTCTAGTAAAGTTGCATTATTAAACCGTATTACACATTATATTGTTAACCGAAAGGGTAAGCAAATGCGACCAATGTTTGTGTTTCTTGTTGCTAAAATGGTAGATAATGGTCAGGTTAGTGAACGTACTTATAGAGGAGCATCGGTTATTGAGTTGATACATACAGCAACCTTAGTACATGATGATGTAGTTGATGATAGTAATCGTCGTAGAGGGTTTTTCTCTGTTAATGCCCTTTGGAAAAATAAAATAGCAGTCCTCATTGGTGATTTTTTATTATCTAAAGGTTTGTTACTATCTATAGATAATAATGATTTTGATTTATTAAAAATTATCTCTGTAGCGGTTCGAGAAATGAGCGAAGGAGAATTACTGCAAATTGAAAAAGCAAGACAACTAGATATTACAGAAGACGTTTATTACGAAATCATAAGACAAAAAACAGCAACACTCATTGCGGCATGTTGTAGCTTAGGAGCTGCTTCGGTAAAACCAAATTCTGATGACGTAGAATCCATGCGTAAATTTGGAGAACTTATTGGTATGGCTTTTCAAATAAAAGATGATTTATTTGATTATGGAGATGAGGCTATCGGTAAACCTACAGGTATTGATATTAAAGAACAAAAAATGACCTTGCCATTAATTCATGTGCTTAATAACTGCTCAAAAAAAGAAAAGTCATGGCTCATTAATTCCATTAAAAATCATAATAAAGATAAAAAGCGAGTTAAAGAAGTTATTGCTTTTGTTAAAGATCATAACGGACTCGATTATGCGATCTCTAAAATGAAAGCATTTCAAGCAGAGGCATTGCAAATTTTAAACACGTATCCAGATTCTCAATACAAAACCGCATTGGAATTAATGGTAAATTACGTGATTGACAGAAAAAAATAAATTATACACGTCTTATTTTCAATGGGTTGTAAATTCATTTAAACTTCAGGCAACCATTTGTGTAACTATTGCGTCTTTATAAATAGAAGACCAAACTAAAGTTATTTTGAAAGTAATTCAATTACATCATAAAAATAATACGACGCTCATTAAACGAGCAGCAAAAGGTAAGCGTGATGCGCAACATACATTGTATGAAGTTCATGCGCCAAAAATGCTTAGTGTTTGTCGCTATTATATAAAAGACATGCAAAACGCAGAGTCTGTGATGTTAAAAGGTTTTTTTAAAGCGTTTACCAACCTTAAAAGTTTTAAAAACAATGGTAGTTTTGAAGGTTGGTTGAGACGTATCATGGTGAGAGAATCTATTTCTTTTTTAAGACAAGAAAAGCATGTAGAATTTTCGGTTGAAGATGAAATCATTCATCAAGTGCATTATAATAATGTCGATTCACAAATTGAGGTGGCTCAAATTCAACACATCATTGATAAACTTCCAGAAGGATATAAAATGGTATTTGTTATGTATGCAATTGAAGGCTACAAACATCAAGAAATTGCAGAGATATTGAATATTTCTTTAGGGACTTCAAAATCACAATTATTTAAAGCACGACAAATGCTTCAGAAAAAAATTAAGGACATAAATACAACAAGTTATGGCACCAATTAAGTTTGAAGAAAATATAAAAGAAAAGTTAGAGAAAAGAACCATACAACCATCAATTGATGCATGGGATACATTGTCGGCAGATCTTAATACTCACAACAAAAGAAATAAAAAAAGCCTCATATTTTATATAGGTATAGCTGCAAGTGTTATAGGTGTTTTGTTTGTGACGTCTGTACTATTTAATGCTTCGGAAAATCAACTTGGAGAACCAACTATAGTCGAAACAAATACCAAAGAGATTCAAAATAATGTAGCGTTAGAAGCTACTCAAAATTCAACAGTTGAAAAGGAAGTGGTCGCTAATATTTCCGAAGAGAAAAACACTCAAGAAAACAATAAAAAAGACATTAAATCATCAATCAAAAACGAACCTAAGTTAGCAACGGCTTCTAAGCAATCAATTCATAAAAAAGTCAAGCATAACAACCAACCACTAATTGAAGAGCCGCTTACTATTGTTAAGGATACTAAACATGCTGTTGCTGCTTTAAATTCGGTTAACACTCAAAAAGAGAAATCATCTGCCAGTGCATTAACTTTTGAAGAAGTAAAGGTAGACGAGGTAATCAACCAAATTAAAACGTTAGAACTTAAAAATGGAACAGTTACAGATGCCGAAATTGAAAACCTATTAAAACAGGCAGAACGAGATATTTTAAGAGACCGAATATACAATGAAACCACAAGAACGGTAGATGCAGATGCATTACTTCAAGACGTTGAAGATGACCTGGAACAATCGTTTAGAACCCGAGTATTTGAAGGCTTAAAATCAGGTTTTGAATCAGTCAAAACTGCAGTGGCTGAGCGCAATAATTAAATAATCATCAATTTAAAACAAACATTATGAACACTATCACAAAAACAGTAGTGCTGCTACTCCTATGCTTAATTGTTAACAAAGTAAACGCACAAGAAACACAACAAGACTCAACAAAAGTAGGCATTGATTACAAGGAAAACGGCTTGCAAATAGATCGGCTTATTGAGCTTAAAAAAACCATAGAAACCGAAGAGCGCGAGTTCTTAAAAAAAGAAGTTGAAAATATAAATAAAAGACAAGAATCTGGAGAAATCACCGAAGCCGAAGCTCAAAAACTAAAAAAAGAAGCTGCAAAAAAACGTGCTTTGAACATTGAAAACCGCCTGGCCATTGTAGATAATAAAATTGAATTACTAGAGCGTAATGATTATGGCTATAACGATGGCACAGAAACTGCGACTTTTAATCTTAATTTCTCTGGACTTAAAATAACCTCAGGAAATAGACCTGTAGTGTATGACAAACGCACAACGAGCGACCTCGTTTTTGCAGCAGGTTTTAATAATGCTATAGGTGAAGGTCAAGATATTGGAGACGAGTATTCTTTTGCAGGATCTGGATTTGTTGAGCTAGGTATTGCCTGGAAAACAAGGTTGTTTAAAGAGTCTAATGCAGTACGATTAAAGTATGGATTATCTTTTCAATGGAATAAATTAACTCCAAAAAATGACCGTTATTTTGTTCAAGACGGAAATGTAACCACTTTAGAGTCGTTTCCAAGTGATTTAAAAGAGTCTGAATTTAGAATTACAAATCTCGTGTTTCCGTTACATTTTGAATTTGGACCTTCAAAAAAAGTAGAACGTAAAAACTATTTTAGATATAGCACAGAAAATCATTTTAAAGTTGGTATTGGTGGCTTTGCAGGTTTTAATATTGGTACACAACAAAAATTAAGATATGAGGAAAATGGAGATCGTGTAAAACAAAAAATTAGACGTAATTATAATGCGTCACCATTTGTATATGGTGTGAGTGCTTATGTAGGTTATGGAGGGTTAGGTGTTTATGCAAAATATGACTTAAGCCCAATGTTTGAAGACCAAACATTTGATCAACATAACTTATCAATCGGATTGCGATTTGATTTAGATTAGTCGAGTTAATTAACCAATAAAAAGCTTCATTTACTTAAGTAATGAAGCTTTTTTTTTACTTTTACATTTCGTTCCCACGTAAGTGCGAATCGCATCAAATGAATGTTAAATCTTAAATAGATTCCTGCTTTCGTAGGAAATGTTATGATATCAAAATCCTCCATTGAACAAGTATTTGAAACCGCTCGCGTAGAGGAGGTAATTGGCGACTTTGTACAATTAAAAAAATCGGGAAGTAACTTTAAAGGATTAAGTCCGTTTAGTGATGAACGCTCACCAAGTTTTATGGTGTCACCTGTTAAGCAAATTTGGAAAGATTTTTCTAGCGGAAAAGGTGGTAATGCTGTCACTTTTTTAATGGAGCACGAACATTTTACGTATCCCGAAGCCATTAAATATCTTGCCAAGAAGTATAATATTGAAATAGAAGAAACAGAGCAAACAGATGAGCAAAAGCAAAATGCTAATGAGCGTGAAAGCCTATATTTGGTTAATGAGTTTGCAAAAGATTACTTTGAACGTATTATGTTTAAAACCGATCAAGGTCAGGCCATTGGCTTAAGCTATTTTAAAGAACGTGGTTTTACAAACGAAACTATTAAACAATTTAATTTAGGGTATTCACTAGATGAATGGCAAGGATTTACAGATGAGGCTATAAAGCAAGGTTATAAACTTGAGTTTCTAAACAAAACAGGTTTAACCATTGTGAAGCCAGACAAAAAGTTTGATCGCTTTAAAGGTCGTGTCATGTTTCCTATTCATAGCATGAGCGGACGTATTTTAGGATTTGGAGGTCGAATTTTAAAAATAGATAAAAAAGCAGCCAAATACATGAACTCGCCAGAGAGTGAAGTGTATCATAAAAGTAAAATTCTCTACGGAATTTTTCATGCAAAGCAATCTATAGCTAAAGAAGATAATTGTTATCTGGTTGAAGGGTATACAGATGTCATACAATTTCATCAAACCGGAATTAAAAACACAGTGGCATCATCTGGTACAGCATTAACACCAGAGCAAATTCGACTTATTAATCGTTTAACAAATAATATTACGGTACTTTTTGATGGTGATGCGGCAGGAATTAGAGCGTCTATACGTGGTATAGATTTAATTCTTGAGCAAGGTATGAATGTAAAAGTTTGTAGCTTTCCAGAAGGTGAAGATCCAGATAGTTTTGCCAAACAAAATACACTCGAAGAGTTAACAGACTATCTCAATGAGAATTCTAAAGATTTTATTCAATTTAAAGCGTCCTTATTAGTAAAAGAAGCTGACAATGATCCTATAAAAAAAGCAGAAACCATACGAGAAATTGTAAATAGTATCTCTAAAATTCCTGATCAAATTAAAAAGGAAATTTATATTCAAGAATGTTCTCGTATTATGGATATTAGTGAAGATGTTTTATTTACAACACTAGCTCAAATTAATAAAAAAGGTGTTCAAGAGGCTAATAAAAACTATAAGAATGAGCAAAAACAAAACGCTTTTCAGGTAGTAAAGGCTGAGCCTAAGGCAAAAAAAATTGATCTACAATATGAATTAGAACGTAAAATCATTGAAATTTTGTTGCTCTACGGAACAGAAATTGAGGACTTTGAAGATTTGGTTTTAAAAGAATCTGATGATGGTGAACTACAATTAGAACCTGTAATTCATAATGCTAAAGTATTTGAAAAAATATATTTGGATTTGCAAGAAGATGAGATGCAATTTACAAACCCTAACTTTAAGACTTTGTACTATTCTATAATAGATACATTGCATCAAGAACCAGAATTCTCTACACGAAATTTTGTTAATAGGTTAGATCAAGACTTGGCTAGTGATGTCACAACAATACTCATGAATGATGAACGTTACTCGTTGCATGATTGGGAGCGTAATAATATTATTCCGAAGGAAAAACAACATTCTATTGGGCAGTTGGTAACACAAACCATCTTAACGTTACGATGTTATTTAATAGATAAAAAAGTGTCAGAATATCAAAATGATACTTTGCGAGAAGATGCAAATGCTAGAAGTATTCTAGAAGATGTAAAAGATTATTTAGGTCTAAAAATGTTACTTTCTAGAAAGCTAGGTAAGGTAGTTGGCGGTAAAATTTAAGTTAAATCCATATGCTTACCTTGGTTTACTAAATCGATAAGGTTAGTTACATTTAATTTTTTGAAAAGCCGCGCTTTATAAGTGCTTACTGTTTTTTCATTAATGTTAAGTTCTTGAGCTATTTCTTTATTTTTTTTACCAGAAGATAATAATTTTAATACTTCAACTTCACGAGTTGACAATCGCTTATAAATTCTACTTTTAGATTGTTTAGTGTCATTATATTTTAAATGCTTAGACATCTTTTCGCTCAAATAAATGTCACCTTTGTGAGCCGTATTAATGGCTAACGTAATAACATCTGTCGATTCAAATTTAGAGACATAACCAGAAGCTCCTGCCTTTATCGAACTTATAGCATATATTTCTTCAGGATGATAGCTAAACATAATGATATTAATATTATTATGTTCTTTTTTTATAGCTCTTAGAGCGGTAATTCCATTAAGTTCAGGAAGTTCAATCTCAGAAACAATAACATCAACATCATTATTTCGTACAAATTCAAAAATCTCAACACCACTGCCCACGGTTCCAATTACATGAATATCTCCATGGTTTTTGAACAATAATTCAAAGCCAGTAGTTACGATAGGATGGTTGTCAACAACTAATACCTTAATCATAATACATATTTAATTGGTTTAATTAGTATAGAGCACCAAAACTTATAACAAATAAATTTAGGAGTGTGGAGATTTGCTTAACAAAGCTACGAAAAATTTCAATATACCTATGTGATTTAATGAAATTATCAGTGATTATTTTAAATTTTTAGGGATTTCGCAAATTGGTATTGGTATCATTTTGTGCGTGTTAGAGCGATTGTATCTCATAAATATTTGAAAAGCCTCCTTTTCACGACCCTCAAAATCGTTAACCGTTTTTCCTGCGTCTTTCATGCGCATTGCCCACTCTAATTCTGGATATGTGGCGCCAATTTGATCTTCATCACTTCGAGCATCTCCAAATAATCCATCACTTGGTGCAGCGTTCATAATTGATTCAGGTACATTTAAAAAGTTTCCTATATCATATACTTCAGATTTCATTAAATCCGCAATCGGACTTAAATCAACTCCTCCATCGCCATATTTAGTGTAAAAACCTACACCAAAATCCTCAACCTTATTTCCTGTGCCTGCAACTAAAAGTCCGAGAAGTCCGGCATGATAATACAAAGTCGTCATTCTAAGTCGCGCTCGAGTATTAGCCAGTGCCATATCTACAGTGGTTTGTTTACCATCTAAAGGTACTTCGGTTTTAAATTCTTCAAAAACTGGCGTTAAATCAATTCTAGAGTCTTTAACATTAGAAAAACGTTCTTTAAGTTGTGCAATGTGTTCTTGAGCACGAGTAACATGGCTTTCCGCTTGGTGTATAGGCATTTCTATGCATAGCAGGTCTAATCCTGTTTTTGCACATAATGTTGAAGTCACAGCAGAGTCGATACCTCCAGAAATACCAATAACAAATCCATTTACACCTGCCTTTGTAGCATAATCTTTAAGCCAATTTACGATATGGTCAATAACTTTTTCCGTCTGCATTATGATGAGATTTTTTTAAACTGAATTCAGTTTTTATATTCAAGCGAAAATTAGGGCTTTTGAATTTAAATAAAAACTTTTTTAATACACAAAGTGTTGTTGTGTAGAGTTAACTGGTCAATTTAATGTTGAAATCAACTTTTTTTTAGCAATTTTAAAAATTTAAAAGAGTTCATTTAAAAGAATAGTACCTTTGTCAACCATTAATAAGATAAGTTCAAAAATCACGTTAGTAAAACACATTTGCTCTAGATATTGAAATTGTAAATACGTTTTAGTACGTTTTTGAAAGCCTAATACATGAAAAAAATACTATTATTAATTCTAATATTTATTGCTTTTTTTAGCTGTGATAATGAAGATGCTTTAGAAGAAGAAATTGCAAAAATTGACATAAATGTTACTGTAGAGCGTTTTGACCTGGCTTTCGCAGAAGCAAAACCATCAGATCTTGGGAACTTGAAAACAACTTTTCCTTTTTTCTTTTCTTCAAGAATTCCAGATTCCGTTTTTGTAGAGCAAATGAAAGATTCTTTTCAAATAGAACTTAATAATGCTACCAAAGCGAAGTTTGGTGATTTTAAAACAGAAACAAATGAAATCAAAAGCCTATTTCAGCATTTAAAATATTACGATAAAACATTCAAAACGCCACGTATTATTGTTTTTACAAATTATGTGCACTATAGAGAAAAATTGGTAGTAACAGATTCGATTGCGCTTTTGGCAGTAGATAATTATTTAGGTGAAAATCACAAGTTTTATGGTAGTTTCCCTAGATATATAGCTCAAAATCTCAAGCCCTCACAATTGGTTGTTGATCTTGCTAAAGAATATGCGCAAAAACAGATGTTTCAATCTCAAAAAAAGACGTTTTTAGATGAGATGATTTTCTTCGGAAAAGAGCTGTATTTTAAAGATAAAGTCATTCCGTTTAAAACAGATGCTGAAAAAATTGGCTATACACAACAGCAATTGGAGTTTGCTAATAATAACGAAGCCATGGTGTGGACTGAATTTGTAGAAAACGAAATGCTTTACAGTACTAATAGTTCTTTAGTATCACGATTTATTGCAGATGCACCTTTTTCTAAATTCCAATTAGAACTAGATAGTAAAACTCCAGGACGATTAGGACAATATATAGGTTGGCAAATTGTGAAAGCATACATGAGAAATAATGATGTAACGCTTCAAGAAATGCTACAAACCGAACCCATAGAAATTTTTAATAAATCAAATTATAAACCAGCTAAATAATGGCAAACCATACTTCAAAAATAGAGCTTAATGTAGAACTTGATGAAAACAAAGTTCCAGAAAAATTACATTGGACAGCAAAAGATGGCGGCATTTCAAACGAAGAAGCAAAAGCAATGATGCTAGCCGTTTGGGATGCAAAAGCAAAAGAAACACTTCGTATAGATTTGTGGACAAAAGATATGCCAGTTGACGAAATGAAACAGTTTTTTCATCAAACACTTGTTGAAATGAGCAATACCTTTCATAGAGCAACTCAAGATGAAAAGATGACAGCCACAATGAAAGATTTCTGTGATTACTTCGCCGAAAAATTAGAGCTTGAACAGAAATAGTGATTTAATGATTGGTTAATATTTAGGTAACCTATCTAGAAAATAATCCCTTTACATTTGTATTGCTGTCAATTCAATAGAAAACGTTAGTTAGGCTTCATATGTCGAAGAAAACTAATGTTTTTTTATGTTAAATAGTCACCAATACTATACGTTTGCACATAACTTTTTCGTTATTTTAGCCTATGAGAAAAATTCTTTTTGGTGTCATTGTTACATTAATTGTACTCTTTACTTTTAAATACTGTGAAGATATTAAAGAAGATAAAATTACGCTTCAAGAAAATACAGCACTCATACAAGAACAAATAAAAAATGTTGGTAAACTTGTTGTGACTGAAGGGCATTTTAGCGAAGTCTTCACTTATAAAAACTCAAAAGCTGTTTTTGGTAATTTAATAGATGCTAAAAAAAGAGCAATTGTTATTGTTAATGCAGATGTAACTATAGGTTACGATTTAAGCTTAATAGATTATGAGGTTGACGAACTCACCAAAACCTTACGCATTAAAAATATTCCTAAAGAAGAGATAAAAATTAATCCCGATTTTGAATATTATGACATACAAGCCGATTTTTTAAATCAGTTTGAAGCCAAAGATTATAATGAAATAAAAAAAACGGTGAATAAGTCACTAATGAAAAAAATTGAAGTATCAGATTTAAAATCTAATGCGCAAAATAGACTTATAAGCGAGCTGGCTAAGTTGTTTATACTTACCAATACAATGGGTTGGACGCTAGAATATAATGAAAACCGTATAGAGTCACCCGAAGCCTTTCAAGATATGAAGTTATAGTTGCTTCTTTAAATTTACCCATCCACCACCATTTGTAGCTTCAATATTATTTAAGTTCAAAAACTTTGCAGCCTTAGCAGACCTAACACCACTAGCGCAACATGCAATTACAGGTTTATTAAGGCTTTTAATTTCATCAACACGATTAATTAAATCATCAATTGGAATGTGAATTGCATTTTCTATATGTCCTGAATCCCACTCTCGTTGTGACCTCACATCTAAAATTACTGCACCATTATTTAAATACGTTTCAACCTGGCGTTTTTTAGCGCCAAAAATAAAATCTAAAAATCCCATAATTTCTTTTTTCATTAAATTTACGAATAATAATAAAACTAGTCTACTTGAAACCAGAAACACGCAAAGAGGAAATCATTAGAGTCGCAGCAAAACTATTTAAAGAAAAAGGCTTTAGTGCGGTAACTATGCGAGATTTAGCCACAGCAATGGGAATAAAAGCAGCGAGTCTTTACAATCATATCAATTCTAAACAAGAAATCTTAAAAGAAATAATAATCTCTCTTGCCGAAGATTTTACAGAAAGTATCAAGATTATCTATAACTCTAAAAATAACAGCTTAGAAAAACTGAGTAATATTATTGAGCTTCATGTGAGCTTGACCACGAAAAACACCTACCACATGGCATCCTTAAATAATGATTGGATGCATTTAGAAGATCAATTAGAATACTATTTAAAATTACGAAAGGATTACGAGTCTTATTTTCTTAAAATTTTAAATGAAGGTATGGATGCTTCAGAAATTAAAAATGTAAATCCGCAAATTATAATGTTTACCATGCTTTCTACTTTACGTTCTCTATATCTTTGGATTCCTAAAAAAGAAGATTTAAATATTGATGAGCTAGCAAATAACCTGAGTGTAGTGCTTATACAAGGAATTAACAAATAGTTTTGAAATAATTTTGTAGCTTTGTAACACAAACTAACAAGTGTTAGTTTAAGGATTAAGAAATAATAATGGCGCAATTCTATAAACTAAAAATACAAGATATATATAAAGAAACCGACGATACTTCGCTGGTTTCTTTCGCAGTACCAAACGAGCTTAAACAAGAATTTAAATTCCGTCAAGGTCAGCATTTAACATTAAAGGCAGATATTAATGGCGAAGATGTTCGTCGTTCATATTCACTCTGTTCAGGCCCAAACGATAACAAATGGCAAGTAGCAGTAAAGCTAATTTCTGGAGGAAAATTTTCAACACACATCAACGAGAATTTAAAAGCCGGAGACGAGCTAGAAGTTATGGTGCCAAGTGGTACATTTGGTGTAGAAGTACAACCAGAAGCCTCAAAAAACTATCTGTTTTTTGCAGCAGGAAGTGGTATTACGCCAGTGCTTTCCATGTTAAAAGCACATTTATCGGCAGAGCCAAACGCAACATGTAAATTGTTTTACGTTAATAAAACAGCAAAATCAATTATCTTTAAAGAAGCGTTAGAGCAATTGCGAAACAAATACTTTGGCAGACTAGAAATCTATTATTTCTTAACCAAAGAACGTCGTGATATTGAATTGTTTAATGGACGTTTCGACGATGAGAAAATGCAAGTCTTAACCAAGACTTTTATCGATATTCCAGATACTAGCGAAGTTTTCCTTTGCGGACCAGAAAAAATGGTACACTACGTAAGCGACTATTTAATAAACGCAGGTTTACCTAAAGAACTTGTGCATTTCGAGCTATTCGTAACAGGATTGTCAGACGAAGATATTAAAAGAGCCGAGCGTCTAGCACAACAAAACGTAGAAGGAACAGAAGTAACCATAGTCGATGGCGGAAAAGAATTTGCTTTCACCATGACTAAAGAGTACGATAATATTCTCGATGCAGCCTTAGGCGCAGGAGCAGATTTGCCATTCGCCTGTAAAGGTGGCGTTTGCAGCACTTGCAAATGCGAAGTCATAGAAGGAAGCGTAGAAATGAAAATAAATTACGCGCTAGACGATAAAGAAGTCGCGCAAAACCTGGTGCTAAGCTGTCAAGCAGTACCAACAACAGATAAAGTAATCGTCGATTTCGACGTGTAAAATTCCTGCGAAGGCAGGAATCTTAAATAAAAAATGTCATTCAGAGCAATAGCGAAGAATCTCATTAAATAATAATTTTAGCGTTACCCAAAAGGGTCAGGCTTTCCACTATATCTTTTTTGAGAAAAACAAAAAAGGATGTCGTTGCAATCCTTAACGCGCCAACAGCAAAAGGCCAACAGCCAACAGCTAATAAAAAAGAAGTTCAACAAGCTAAAAGCCAAAAGCTAGTAGTTAAAAGCTTAAGATTATGAGTGAAGAACAAATAAAAAACCTAGAAGAACAATTCGAAGCACGTATCGCAAGAGACGAGAAAATCGAACCTAAAGATTGGATGCCAGAAAAATACCGTAAAACGCATATTAGGCAAATGTCGCAACACGCACATTCCGAAATTGTAGGTATGCTTCCAGAAGGAAACTGGATTACTCGTGCACCATCCTTACGTCGTAAAGTGGCATTGTTAGCAAAAGTACAAGACGAAGCAGGTCATGGTTTATATCTATACTCAGCAACCGAAACTTTAGGAATTTCTAGAGAAGAAATGTATGAGCAATTACATACAGGCAAAGCAAAATATTCTTCTATTTTTAACTATCCAACAATCACATGGGCAGATATGGGAGCCATAGGTTGGTTAGTTGATGGCGCAGCAATAATTAATCAAGTGCCATTATGTAACACCTCTTATGGACCATATGCGAGAGCAATGATTCGTGTATGTAAAGAAGAAAGTTTCCACCAACGTCAAGGTTATGAAATCATGATAAAGTTGGCAAATGGTACACCAGAACAAAAGGAAATGGCGCAAGATGCTTTAAACCGTTGGTGGTGGCCAAGTTTAATGATGTTAGGTCCAACAGATGCAGAGTCAATTCATACAGAACAATCTATGAAATGGAAACTAAAACGTAAGTCTAACGACGATTTACGTCAGCAGTTTATAGACCAAACCGTTCCACAAGCAGAATTAATTGGTTTAACCATTCCAGATCCAGATTTAAAATGGAATGAAGAACGCGGAAGTTATGACTTTGGCGAAATCAATTGGGACGAATTCTGGCAAGTGGTCAAAGGTCACGGACCAATGAATAAAGAACGAATGAAAGCAAGAGTAAATGCTTGGGATAATGGAGAATGGGTTCGTGATGCAGCAATGGCACATGCCAAGAAGAAACAAGAAAGAAAAGAGAAACAAGCAGTATAAAAACTTGAAATTGAATTTGAAAATGAAATCGAAGAGCTTTCAATTTCAGATGTAATTTCAAAATATAAAATAGTAATAAAATTTGATGCTGGACTTTCAACTTCAACTTCAAATTCAACTTCAAATTCATTTCAAATGAGTAAAAATTGGCCCTTATGGGAAGTCTTCGTAAGAAGTAAAAACGGATTAGAACATAGGCACTGCGGAAGTTTACACGCAGCAGACGAAGATATGGCTTTAGAAAATGCACGCGATGTCTACACAAGACGAAGCGAAGGCGTTAGTATTTGGGTTGTAGAATCTAAAAATATCACAGCATCCAATCCAGAAAATAATGGCGAAATGTTTGAGCCAGCTCACGATAAAGTATATCGTCATCCAACATTTTACGATTTACCAGACGAAGTGAAGCACATGTAACGTCGAACTTGAAGTCGAATTTGAATTTGAAAAAGAAGAATGAAAGAAAATAAATTTGATTTAACAGAGCGACTAGAAGATTTTGCAGCAGCAATTATTATTTTGTACGATAAAAAACCATTGTCTTATGCTGGAGATTATTTAGCAAAACAACTTATTCGTTCCTCCTGTTCTTCCGCTTTAAATTACGGAGAAGCTTTAGTAGCAGGAACAAGTAAGGATAAAATAAATAAACTAAGAATTTCTTTAAAAGAATTGAGAGAGAGTCAAAGAAACTTGAATATTCAATCTAAGGCTCAATTGTTTTCAGAAGAAAGTCTTTCAAATTTAAAAGACGAAAATGACCAATTAATAAGAATCATGGTCACAAGAATAAAAAACATTAATTAGATTTTTTTGATTTCGAGTGCGTTTTCAACTTCGACTTCAATTTCAAGTTCAATTTAATATGAAACAAAACTTATACAAATACATCCTAGGCATCGCAGACAACAGTCTAATCCTTGGTCAAAGACTAGGAGAGCTTACAGGTCATGGACCAAGCTTAGAAACAGATATTGCTTGTACTAATATTTCTCTAGACTTTTTTGGTCAAGTACGAAGCTATTACCAATATGCAGCAAAAATTGCTGGAGATAAGAGAACGGAAGATGATATTGCAATGCTTCGCAAAGAAAGAGAATATGTAAACGTATTATTGGTAGAACAACCCAATACCAATTTTGCATATACTATAGCGCGTCAGTTTTTATTTGATGTGTATCATTTTCTGTTTTTAACGGAATTAGAAAAAAGTAAGGATTTAACGCTTTCAGCAATTGCAACAAAATCGCTCAAAGAAGTAAGTTATCATCAACGTTTTTCTACCGATTGGTTAAAGCGTTTAGGAGATGGAACAGCAGAAAGTAAAGAAAAAATGCAGGAAGCAATAGATGGTTTATGGACGTATACCGACGAGCTTTTTCATCAAACCGAAGCAGATAAAGCTATGGTTTTAGAAGGTATTGGAGTAGATGTAACAAAACTAAAAGAGGCATATTACAAAAAAGTAGATGAAGTTTTAAGCGAAGCAACCTTAGAAACACCAGAATCAAAATGGTTTCAAAAAGGAGGAAAACAAGGTATTCATACAGAGCATTTAGGATACTTATTAAGTGATTTACAATACATGCAACGTACCTATCCAAATATGGAATGGTAGAAAATAAAAGAAAATGAAATAGAACTTGAATTTGAATTTGAAAGAGGAACACTTCAAATTCAGTTTCAGTTTCAACTTCAAAAAATGACAACAACAGAGCAAAACATAGAATCAATATTAATTCCAATCTTAGAAAAGGTTTCAGATCCCGAAATCCCAGTATTATCAATAATGGATATGGGAGTTGTGCGTTCTGCTGTTATCGAAAATAACAGTGTCAAAGTTCAAATTACACCAACCTATAGTGGTTGTCCAGCAATGGATGTGATTGGTGACGATATAAAAGCTGCTTTAAAAATAGCAGGATATGATTCTGAAATCGAACTGATTTTAGCACCAGCTTGGACAACCGATTGGATTACACCAAGAGGACGAAAAGCATTAGAAGATTATGGTATAGCAGCACCTTTAACCGCAGAAGCAGATAAAGACGTGCTATTAAACGGAAAACGATTAGTAAAATGTACTAATTGTGGTTCCACAAATACAAGATTAGTAAGTCAGTTTGGTTCTACAGCATGTAAAGCACAATTTCAGTGTGACGATTGCCAAGAACCATTTGATTATTTTAAATGTTTAAAGTAAAATAATTTGGGCGTTACCCAAGGGTCAGGCTTTCGGCAGTCGCTCTCTGCGAGGAGCTTCAACAAAGCCTCAATCCTTAACGCGAAAACAAATATTTAAATGCACAATTGTCTCTTTGATGGGACTTTAGGTGTGTTTTTAAAATGACACAAATATGAGTTCAATTCTATTAAAAATAGAAAATAAAATAGCGTACATCACGCTAAACAGACCAGAAGTATTCAATAGTTTCAATCGTGAAATGGCATTTTTGCTTCACGATACTCTAGATGCTTGTGAAACAAATGAAGAAGTGAGAGCAATCGTTCTTACAGGAAACGGAAAAGCATTTTGCGCTGGACAAGACTTAAAAGAAGTTACAGATCCAGACTTAAATCCTGGTTTTAAAAAAATATTAGAGGAACATTACAATCCAATAATTACAAGAATACGCGCTATAAAAAAACCAATTATTGCAGCTGTTAATGGTGTGGCAGCAGGAGCAGGAGCAAATATAGCCTTAGCTTGTGATATTGTTGTAGCACACGAAAAAGTAAGCTTTATACAAGCTTTTAGTTTAATAGGGTTAGTTCCCGATAGTGCAGGAACGTATTTCTTACCAAGATTAATCGGCTTCCAAAAAGCTTTAGCATTAGCTATGTTAGGAGATAAGATTGGAGCAGGCGACGCAGAAAAAATGGGAATGATTTATAAAATGATTCCACTAGAAAATTTTGAAGAAGACGTAAACAAGCTCGCTTTAAAATTAGCAAACATGCCAACGTTAGCACTCGGGAAAATTAAAGAAGCATTCAATGCGTCATTAACCAATACTTTAGAACAACAACTGGCTTTAGAGTCTAAATTACAGATAGAAGCAGCGAGTACAAACGATTATGCAGAAGGCGTTGCAGCATTTATTGAAAAAAGAAAACCAAATTTCAAAGGCAATTAAAATTGTCTTTGTCCCGAACTAGTTTCGGGATCTCATCAAAATAAGTAATCAGTTTTGTCATTCCGCACTTGATGCGGAATCCATAAAAAAAAATATATGAACATAGGAATTATAGGTTCAGGAACCATGGGAAGTGGTATTGCTCAAGTCGCAGCAACTTCTGGTTGCACAGTTAAATTATACGATACTAATCAAGCAGCTTTAGATAAAGCAAAAGCGAGTTTGGAGAAAATATTAAATCGTTTAATTGAAAAAGGAAGAATAGATACTGAAGAAAAAAATAGAATCCAAGGTAATATTCAATATGTAGATAGTTTAAGAGGTTTAGCAGATTCTAATCTAACTATCGAAGCCATTATCGAAAATTTAGAAATCAAACAAAAAGTGTTTTCAGAATTAGAAACTTATGTTGCAGACGATTGTATCATCGCATCAAACACATCAAGTTTATCGATTGCTTCCATTGCAGCGTCATTACAAAAACCAGAGCGATGTGTCGGAATTCATTTTTTCAATCCTGCGCCTTTAATGAAATTGGTGGAAGTTATTCCAGCCATTCAAACTTCAAAAAAAGTTCTTGAGAAATCAATACAAACAATTTCAGACTGGAAAAAAGTAGTAGCAGTTGCTAAAGACACACCAGGATTTATTGTAAACAGAGTCGCAAGACCTTTCTATGGCGAAGCATTAAGAATATATGAAGAAGGATTGGCAGATTTTGCAACCATAGATTACAGTTTAAAAAGTTTAGGTGGTTTCAGAATGGGACCATTTGAGTTGATGGATTTTATTGGTAACGATGTTAATTATACTGTAACAGAAACCGTATTTACTGCCTTTTATTTCGATCCAAGATATAAGCCAGCATTCACACAAAAACGCTTTGCTGAAGCAGGATATTTAGGACGTAAATCAGGAAAAGGTTATTACGATTATAATGAAAATGGAAAGCGTGTCATTCAGAGCGATAGCGAAGAATCTCATGATGCCAACGTGTCTCAATTAATTTTCAACAGAGTTTTAGTCATGCTAATAAACGAAGCAGCAGACGCACTATTTTTAAATATCGCATCCGCAGAAGACATCGATAATGCCATGACTAAAGGTGTCAATTACCCAAAAGGCTTATTAGCTTGGGCTAACGAAAAAGGTATCGATTGGTGTGTAACTAAGTTAGACGAATTATATAATGAATATCACGAAGATAGATACCGTTGCAGTCCGTTATTACGAAAACTAAACAGAGAAAATAAAATGTTTTTTAATTAAACTGTCATTCAGAGCGAAGCGAAGAATCTCTTGATGAGATTGCCACGTCCTTCGTCCTCGCAATGACAACTTAAAAATATGAAACCAGACCAAATCCCACATAAAATGCTATCCCAAGATGCGTACAGCACTTGGCTAGGAATAGAAATTCTAGAATGCGAAATAGGTCGCTGTAAAGTAGCAATGACCATTAGAAAAGAAATGCTAAACAGCATGAACAAAGCGCATGGTGGAATCAGTTATTCATTAGCAGATACAGCATTCGGATTTGCAGCAAACACACATGGTAAATATGCGGTTTCTATAGAAACAAGCATTAATCATATTGAAGCATTGGAAGAAGGCGATTATATTACAGCAGAATCTGTAATAGAAAACGTAAAAAATAAATTAGGCTTCAATATTATTGAAGTCAAAAGAAGAGAAGAATTAGTGGCGCTTTTTAAGGGCGTTGTATATAGAACTCAAAAAGAGTGGGAAGAATAAACTAATTATCCTGCAAGGTTTTAAAAACCTTGTAGGTTTAAAAAAGGTAAGTCCAACCTTTAAGTAACGTTAAATAAATAAAATATTAATTTGAAAAAGAAGTTTCAATTTTTGACTTCAATTTCAATTTCAATTTCAATTTTAAATATGGAAGCATACATAATAGACGGAATTAGAACACCAATAGGAAACTATAAAGGCACATTATCTGCTGTTCGTACAGATGATTTAGGAGCATTAGTAATCTCAGAAGTTGTAAAACGTAATCCAAACATCCCAAAAGAAGCATACGACGATGTTATTATGGGTTGCGCCAATCAAGCAGGAGAAGACAACCGTAATGTAGCGCGTATGTCTTCACTTTTAGCAGGATTACCATTTACAGTTCCTGGAGAAACAGTGAATAGATTGTGTAGTTCAGGATTATCAGCAATCATTCACGCAAATAGAGCTATAAAGGCAGGAGATGGAGATATTTTTATTTCTGGTGGAGTGGAGAACATGACGCGTGGACCATACGTTATGGCAAAACCATCAAGCGCTTTTGGAGGCGATTCTAAAATGTATGATTCTACTTTCGGATGGCGTTTTATTAATCCGAAAATGAAGGAAATGTATGGAACAGATGGCATGGGAATGACTGCTGAAAACCTAGTCGAAAAATATAATATCTCTCGCGAAGACCAAGATAAATTCGCACTTTGGAGTCAGCAAAAGGCAACCAAAGCACAAGAAAACGGACGACTAGCAAAAGAAATTGTAACAGTCGAAATTCCACAACGTAAAAAAGACCCTATCCAATTTTCAAAAGATGAGTTTATAAAACCAAGCTCATCCTTAGAAGTTTTAGGAAAACTAAGAGCAGCATTCAAAAAAGAAGGCGGAAGCGTAACCGCAGGAAATTCTTCTGGATTAAACGATGGAGCAGCAGCAACCATTATCGCATCCGAAGATGCAGTGAAAAAGTATAATTTAAAACCTATAGCAAGAATTGTGAGTTCTGCTGTGGTTGGTGTCGAGCCAAGAATTATGGGTATTGGTCCAGTGCAAGCCTCAAATAAAGCATTAGAAAAAGCTGGTCTAACCATGGACGATATCGATATCATCGAGCTTAACGAAGCCTTTGCCGCACAATCTTTGGCTTGCATTCGTGCTTGGGGATTGGCAGATAACGACCCAAGAATTAACCCAAACGGAGGCGCAATCGCTATTGGTCATCCACTTGGAGTTACTGGAGCCAGAGTTGCGTATTCGGCAGCTTTAGAATTACACGAACAAAATAAAAAATATGCATTGGTAACCATGTGTATTGGTGTTGGACAAGGCTACGCAGCGGTTATTGAACGTGTAGATATGTAAAATAATTTGGGCGTTACCACAAGGGTCGCGCTTTCACTACTCGCTCTTTTTTAGAAAAACAAAAAGGAGCTCAAACAAACCGTTCAATCGCTAACGCAGCAATCCGCTAAGATTAGTGATTAATTAAAGTTTTGTCATTCTTGCGTAGGCAGGAATCTCTTAGTAAAAAGGAAATAAATTTTGACTAAGAAAGAACATAGCAAGTAAGTGCGTTAGGGATAGAGGCATTTGTTGAAGCTCTTTTTTGTTTTTCACAAAAAAAGCGACTGCCGAAAGCCCGACCTTTAGGTAACGCAAAAAAAATATAGAAGTCTAATTTAATAGATACCCACTTTCGTGGGCATTAAGATGGAAAAGATAAAACATTACGTTCAAGGTTCTTGGACAACAGGAAAAGAAGAAGGAACACCGATTTTAGATGCAGTAACAGGTGAAGCATTCACTAGCGTTGCAATTGAAGGATTAGACGTTCCCGAAATTTTAAACTACGGACGAACAAAAGGAGGAGAAGTACTTCGTAAAATGACTTTTCAAGAGCGTGGAAACATGCTTAAAAAATTAGCATTATATCTTACCAAAAGAAAAGATGCGTTTTACGATTTAAGTTACAGAACAGGAGCTACTAAAGTAGATAGTTGGATAGATATTGAAGGTGGTTTTGGTAACCTGTTTGCAAATGCGTCGTTACGAAAATTGTTTCCTAATCAACCGTATCATGTAGAAGGCGATGCTATCGATTTATCTCGTGGCGGACGCTTTATGGCACATCATATTATGGTGCCTAAAAAAGGAGTTGCAGTACATATTAATGCATTCAACTTTCCAGTTTGGGGAATGTTAGAAAAATGCGCAGTAAACTGGATGGCTGGAGTTCCTGCTGTCGTTTTACCAGCACCTTCGTCATCTTATTTAGCAGAAGCCGTTGCAAGAACCATTATAGATTCTGGAATATTACCAGAAGGCGCTTTGCAAATCATAAACGGAACGGTTAAAACTATTCTAGACACCGTAGAATCTCAAGATGTAGTCACTTTTACAGGTTCTGCACAAACGGGAAGATTACTTAAAGCACATCCAAGATTAATTCAAGAATCTGTACCTTTTACCATGGAAGCCGATTCATTAAATGCTTCAATTTTAGGAGAAGATGCCGTTCCTGGAACACCAGAATTCGACTTGTTTATTAAAGAAGTAAGAAAAGAAATGACCGTAAAAGCAGGACAAAAATGTACTGCTATACGTAGAATCATTGTTCCTGAAAAATTAGTAGACGATGTGCAAACTGCATTAGCAAAACAACTAGATAAAGTAACTATTGGAGACCCAAGATTAAAAGAGGTTAGAATGGGTTCTTTAGTCAGTCATCAACAAGTACAAGCAGTTCGAGATTCGGTAAACGATTTATCTAAAGAAGCACAAATTGTGTATGGTAATTTAGATGAAATTAATACCATTGGAGCAGATGCCAAAAAAGGCGCATTTATTAGTCCGATTTTATTACGAGCAGATCATCCATTTCAAAATACCGTTATTCACGAACGTGAAGCATTTGGTCCAGTAAGTACCATAATGCCTTATAAAAACCTTGATGAAGCCATTACTTTAGCGCAAATGGGAAAAGGATCTTTAGTATCTTCTATTGCAACCAATGATGATAAAATTGCTAAAGATTATGTAATAAATGCAGCATCTCATCATGGTAGAATTTTAGTTTTAAACAGAGAAAGTGCGAAGCAAAGTACAGGACATGGTTCGCCATTACCTTATTTAGTACATGGTGGTCCAGGACGAGCAGGTGGTGGTGAAGAAATGGGAGGAATGCGTGGTATTAAACACTATTTACAACGTACAGCCATTCAAGGTTCACCTACAACTATAACCGAAATTACTGGAATTTACCAGCAAAATGCAAAATATAAGGAAGCAGAAGAGCATCCGTTTCAATACCATTGGGAAGACATTCAACCAGGAATGTCCTTAAAAACACATAAGCGAACTTTAACCGATAATGACATTCAGAATTTTGCCAATTTAACTTGGGATCATTTTTATGCACATACCGATATTACCTCGTTAGATGGAAGTATTTTCGAAAAGCGAACAGCACATGGATATTTTATTATTTCTGCAGCTGCAGGATTGTTTGTATATCCAAATAAAGGACCTGTAGCGGCCAATTATGGTTTAGATAGTATCCGTTTTTTAAGACCTTTATATCATAACGATACTATTTATGTACGCTTAACTTGTAAAGAAAAAGTAGATAGAGATGTTGCTTCCGCAGAACACCCAAGCGGCATTGTAAAGTGGCACGTTGAGGTTTTTGATGCTAATTTTGAAAACCGTCCAGAAAGTCAGAAAACAGAAAAGGATAGTCCGTTAGTAGCTGTTGCAACCATATTAACCATGGTTGAGAAAAAGCAAGAGACCTTTGTTGAAATTACAGAAGATAAAATAAACGAATGTCTTTCAAACCTAAAAGAAAATGCCAAGCCTAAATGGGGAATCATGACACCACAACACATGATAGAGCATTTAGAGTATACTTATAAAATTGCTTCAGGAGAGATTCAAGATTTTGATGTCAATACACCAGAAAAGATTTTAGAGAAAGTACATCACAGTTTATATAACTATGATAAGTTTCCAAAAAACAGCCAATTTCCGCAGTTAGAAAAAGATACATTAGATGATTTAATGCATAGTGATTTAGAAACTGCCATTGAAAAATTTAAAGAACAAAGAGCAAAATATATAGACTATCATAAAGAGAATCCAGAGGCAAAATTGAAAAATTTGGTGTTCGGAGAGTTGAATAGATATGAAGCGTATCTTTTAGAACGTAAGCATTTGAATCATCATTTTGAGCAATTCGGATTAATTTAAAAAAATAATCGTCATTCCGAACTTAGTGAAGGAATCTCTTAATGAGATTGCACGTCCTTCGTCCTCGCGATGACAAAAAAAATAAAAGTATGAGTGAACCTTATGTTAAGTTAGAAATAAAAAACGAAGTAGGATATATAGAATTCTTTCATCCAGCACATAACTCTCTTCCTGGAGATGTTTTAGCAGAATTAGCACAAACAATAACTGATGCAGGAGCTAACGATGCTATAAAAGTTATCGTACTTAAAAGTGGAAAAGACAGAACCTTTTGTGCTGGAGCAAGTTTTAAAGAATTAATAAATATTGATGATGCAGCAACAGGAAAAGTATTCTTTTCTGGCTTTGCTAATGTCATTAACGCTATGCGTAAATGCCCAAAATTTATCATTGGTCGCATACAAGGTAAAACCGTTGGTGGTGGTGTTGGATTAGCAGCTTCAACCGATTATTGTATGGCATCAAAATATGCAGCTATAAAATTAAGCGAGTTAAATATTGGTATTGGACCATTTGTTGTTGGACCAGCAATAGAGCGTAAAATAGGTTTAAGCGGAATGTCGCAAATCGCAATAGACGCCAATACTTTTTATTCTGCAGAATGGGCTAAACAGAAAGGCCTATTCACGCATGTTTTTGAAAGTAATGAAGAATTAGATGAAGCTGTTAAAACAACAGCAGAGCATTTATGTACATACAATACAGATGCTATGCGCGAAATGAAAAAAGTCTTTTGGCAAGGTACAGATCATTGGGATGCTTTATTGGCTGAGCGCGCTGCAACAAGTGGAAAGCTTGTGCTTTCCGAATTTACAAAAGAGAAGCTAAAAGGGTTTAAATAAACTTTTTGTTATTCAATATAAATAATACTATGTTTTGGGATTGTAATGCCTTGTTTTAAAACTACAAAATGAGAAGTTACAGCCCAAATAGTTGTATTTACGCTTATTAGTTTATTGGTGCTGTCTCTAAAGTATATTTTTACTTTAGTTTTTAATAAATTTCCTAATTGAGAAGCGCGTTCTAAATAATGAGATCTAAGTTTTCTCTTTTTTGAACTTAGTAAAGTTTCTGTTTTAGAAAATTTTATTTGAGGTATGTCCTCTTTTTGTATAGTAAATGATGATGTTGGGTGATTCATAAATTAAAGTTTATTGTTAGGGAATAGTATGTTTAGATATACAAAACCTTACATTTTATTGTCATTTTTATAAGTATTTAACATTTTTTAAAAATTTTGTATCGCTATGGTTTATAGTTATAATGGGTTTATTCCAGTTGTTCACGAGTCAAGTTTTGTACATCCATTGGCTGCAGTTACGGGAAATGTTATTATAGGTAAAAACTGTTATATCGGTCCAGGAGCTGCAATTCGTGGAGATTGGGGACAAATTATTTTAGAAGATGGAGTAAACGTACAAGAAAATTGTACAGTTCATATGTTTCCAGGTAAATCAATTACGTTAAAAGAAAGCGCTCATGTTGGACATGGCGCCATAATTCATGGAGCAAACCTAGGTCGTAATTGCCTAATTGGGATGAATACTGTTATTATGGATGATGCCCAAATTGGAGATGAAAGTATTGTAGGCGCCATGGCATTTGTAAAGGCAGAAACTATAATCCCAAAACGTAGCTTAGTCGTTGGTAATCCAGCAAAAGTAATAAAGCAAGTAAGTGATGAGATGGTTGCTTGGAAAACGAAAGGCACACAATTATATCAACAACTGCCTAAAGATTGTCATGAAAGTTTAAAAGCTGTAGAGCCTCTAAGAAAAGTACCGGAAAATATGAAAACGCAAGAAGATGTTTATAAAACGCTTCGTGAAACCTTCAAAAAATAGATTTAAATAATAACGTTTTCATTAGAGATTTTTTTCTTTTTGTAAGCCATTGGTGAAATACCTTCTATCTTTTTAAACGATTTACAAAAATGCTCATAAGTATTAAATCCACTTTGAAAAGCAACACTTTGCAAACTATCTATGCTTTTTATAATTTTTAATGAATATTTAATGCGTTCTTTCATTATGTAATTCACAGGTGTTACTCCAAAGGTTTCTTTAAACCGGTTGAAGAGTTTCGTTTTTCCAAATCCAGAAATACCCACTAAATCATTTATAGTAATTTTGTTTCTTAAATTCATTTTAATAAACCGTATCGTTTTTTCTAAATTCCTATCTTTTATTTTACTCTTTACATTTTCAATTAATAATGATCCAGCTTCGGTTTGTAACACTCTCAAAATTAACTCATGTAAAATAACATTGTTAATTCTAGAATTAAGTCCAGTATTACCTAATTTTAAATATTTGTAAAAGCGTTCGAAGCTTTCAATGGTGTTAGAATCATTAGAAATAAAATGTGTATGTTTTTCATTTAAAGTATATTCAAAATTCGCTTTCCAATCATCATCTTCTAATAATTCAAGCACCAATTTTTCTATAAATTTTGGTTCAACATCAAGTACTAAGCACTTTGTAGGATTAGAAAAACTAGCATTGCTAATTTCTACAGTTTGTACGGTGTCTTTTTCTGGAATAAATACCATACCTGGAAAAAACTCAACCTTAACATTTTTAGAAACAACTGTTTTGTGTCCCGAAAGCATTATGGTAATCATGTACTTATCAAAAGTAAATAAAATGTCCTTACAAGGAGAGTTTGTTTCATAAATGGTTAATAGTCCATTATCAAACTTATATTCTGTGCTTTTCTCAATAAAAATTTTTCTTTCAATTTTCATATTATGAATTATAGTTAATAAAAGAGGTGTATAATTCAAATATACGCAATTTTAACAGTTAAAAATTGTTAAATGTGTTATAGTTTGAGTAATGCGTATAATAATTCAATAAATTTTTCTTTTTGAATGGTAATTTGGTGCAAAGTTGTTTTAACTCATAAAATAATAACTAAATAAATAATTTCTAAACCTTATCATGAAAACGTACCATACAATAATAGGAGGAAAACTAATAACTCCCAAAAACACCTTTGAGGTTAAAAATCCTGCTACCGATGAACTTATCGGTCATGCACCAATTTCAACTAAAACAGAAGTAGAACAAGCTGTTAATGCTGCAAAAGAAGCGCAACCAGGTTGGGCGGCTTTGGAGGATGATGTGAGAAAAAAATATATAATGAAAGTTGCAGATGTACTTTCTAATAATTCAGAAGCTTTGGCAAGATGGATAACAAAAGAACAGGGAAAACCTTTGGCTGGACCTGGTTCAATGTTCGAAATGGAAGCATGTGTTGGTTGGACTCAAGTTCCAGCATCTTTAGATTTGCCTGTTGAAGTCGTTTTTGAAGATGACGCCAGACGTGATGAATTGCATAGAAAACCAATAGGTGTTGTAGCAGCAATAGCACCTTGGAATTGGCCTTTAATGATTGCGATTTGGCAAATAATTCCTGCAATTAGAGTTGGAAATACAGTGGTTTTAAAGCCTTCGGAATATACTACAATTGGTACACTAGAAATGGTAAGATTAATTAATGAAGTACTGCCAGTTGGAGTTTTAAATACGGTAAGCGGTCCAGGAGAAATTGGAGCAGAATTAGTTGCTAATAAAAATGTTGGAAAAGTGATGTTTACTGGATCTAATAGTACTGGAGAAAAAATTATTGAAGCTACTGCTTGCAACATGACGCGTTTAACTTTAGAGTTAGGTGGTAATGATGCTGCAATTGTAATGGAAGATGTAAATGTTAAAGCTATAGCTGAAGGTTTATTTTGGGGATCGTTTTTAAATATGGGACAAACTTGTGCTTGTGCTAAAAGGCTATATGTCCATGAGGATAAATATGAAGAAGTAGTTAATGTGCTTAGCGATTTGGCTCAAAAAATGCCAATGGGCAATGGTTTAGACGAAGGTGTTGTTTTAGGTCCAATTCAAAATAAAATGCAATACGATAAAGTGGTGGATTTGGTAGAAGATGCTAAAGCAAATAATGCTCGAATAGTTTGTGGAGGCAATGCTAAAGAAGGTAAAGGTTTTTTCTATCCAATTACAATTATAGCAGATGTTAAAGATGGAACACGAATAGTTGACGAAGAACAATTTGGGCCAGTTTTACCAATTATTAAATATTCAAATATTGAAGATGCTATTAAAAGTGCCAATAGGTTAGAAGCTGGTTTGGGAGCGTCGGTTTGGTCTTCAAATATTGACGAAGCTAAAAAAGTAGCTGCAAGAGTTGAAGCAGGAACTGTTTGGATTAATCAACATGGAGCAGTACATCCTATGGTTCCTTTTGGAGGGATTAAAGGATCTGGTTATGGAGTAGAGTTTGGAGTAGATGGACTTAAATCTGTAACTCAGCCACAAGTAATTAGTATTAATAAAGCTTAATTTTTTAATATGATTTACAATAAGAAAATAGAGACTTTGCCGTTAGAAGAACTTAGAAAACTTCAAAACCAGCGTTTGGCAACCATGCTTAATCGTGTTTATACAAAGGTGCCTTTTTATAAACATAAATTCGATGAGTTAGGTATAAAACCAAGTGATATTAGAGGTGTTCAAGATTTACACTTATTACCATTTACAAAAAAAACAGATTTAAGAGATCATTATCCTTTTGGGCTGTTTACTTGTGGAGTAGACCAATTAAGTAGAGTTCATTGTTCTAGTGGTACAACAGGAAAACCAACAGTGGTTGGTTATACAAAAAACGATTTGGATGTTTTTGATGAGGTAGTAGCAAGGTCCTTAGCTTGTGCAGGAGCAACACCAGAAATGCGTTTGCATAATGCGTATGGTTATGGTTTGTTTACTGGAGGTTTAGGTTTGCACAGTGGAGCAACAAAAATGGGAATGACCGTTATACCTGTTTCTGGCGGAATGACAGATAGGCAACTTCAGCTTTTAGAAGATTTTCAATCAGAAGTTATTTGTTGTACGCCTTCGTATGCACAAACAATAGCCAATGAATGCGAAAAAAGAGGAATAGATTCATCACGATTCAATTTGAAATATGCCATTCTTGGAGCAGAACCTTGGACAGATGCGATTAGAGATGAAATTGAGCAGAAACTAAATGTAAAAGCAACTAATATTTATGGGTTAAGTGAAATTATTGGACCTGGAGTTTCTCAAGAAGATTTTGAAGAACAAGGTACAGGTAGTTATATATGGGAAGATCATTTTTATCCAGAAATAGTAGATAAAGATACCGGAGAACCTTTGCCTTATGGTGAAGAAGGTGTTTTGGTTTTAACAACATTGACTAAAGAGGCTTTTCCTGTTTTAAGATATTGGACTAACGATATTTGTAGTCTTTCTTACGATAATAGTATAAAACGAACGCATGTAAAAATGAGTTCTATAAAAGGAAGATCAGACGATATGCTAATTATAAGAGGTGTTAATCTTTTTCATACTCAAGTAGAAGATGTAATGTCAAATATTAAAGAGTTGTCTCCTAATTATCAACTTATAGTTTCCAAGCATAATGCTATGGATGTAGTAGAGGTTAAAGTAGAAGTGGTAGATAATTCGTTATTAAATAATGACGATTTAATAAAAAAGTTTTCAAAAAAAATAAAAGATAATATAGGCTTATCTATGAAAATTAACCTTCAGGCAATAGGAACAATACCTAAAAGCGAGGGCGGAAAACTTAACAGAATACTTGATAAAAGATAAAATTAAACCCTAAAAAATAACAATTATGAATTACGATTATATAGTAGTAGGAGCTGGTTCTGCAGGCTGTGTTTTAGCAAATCGCTTGTCTGAAGATGTAAAAAATAAAGTTTTATTAATAGAAGCCGGAAGTCCAGATAATGATCCAAATATAGAAGCACCAGCAGGTTGGCCAGCAACTTGGAATACAGAAAGAGATTGGGCATACATGACGGTTCCTCAAAAAAATGCAGGAAATAAGGCTAAGTATTGGCCAAGAGGAAAAACTTTAGGTGGAAGCAGTAGTATAAACGGTATGATTTATATTAGAGGTCATAAAACAGATTACGATAATTGGGCATACCAAGGTTGTCAAGGTTGGGATTATGAGAGTGTATTGCCTTATTTTAAAAAATCTGAAAATTTTGAAAAAGGAGCTAGTGATGCTCATGGAGCAAATGGACCATTACATGTGACCACAATTAAAAAACCAAGCCCAATTTCAGATATTGCCATAGCGGCTTGTAAAGAAGTTGGTTTACCTGTAACAGACGATTTTAATACAGATATTTGGGGAGCAGGTTTAAATCACATAACAGTAACTCCAGAAGGAGAGCGTTGCTCGGCCGCTAAAGCTTTTTTAGTACCAGCCCTTTCTCGCGAAAACTTAACAGTAATTACTAATGCTCAAGCGCAAAAACTGACCTTTAATGGTAAAAAATGCTCGGGTCTTGTATATAAAAAAGACGGAGAATTACACGAGGTTAGCTGTACTAAAGAAGTTGTTTTATCTGGAGGAGCAATTGGTTCTCCTCAATTATTAATGCTCTCTGGTGTTGGTAATGCTAAAGATTTAAAGCAACATGGTATTGATAGTGTTGTAGATTTGCCTGGAGTTGGACAAAACTTACACGATCATATTTTGGTGAGTGTTATTTTTGAAGCTAAGCAGCAAATTCCTGCTCCACAAGCAAACTTATTAGAAGCGCAGTTATTTTGGAAAAGTAAGCCAGAAATGATTGTTCCAGATTTACAGCCTTTATTTATGGGATTACCTTATTACAGTCCAGGATTAGAAGGACCTGCAAATGCATTTACATTATGTGCAGGATTAGTACGTCCAGTAAGTAGAGGTGAGATAAAATTAAATTCTGCAAATGCGGAAGATGATCCTTATTTAGATCCAAATTATCTAGGAGAACAAGCAGATTATGATGCTATTTACGAAGCCGTCAAGTTATGTCAGCAACTTGGCCGAACTGAAGCAATGGCTGAGTGGATGAAAGAAGAAGTGTATCCTGGAAACAATAAAAGTGAAGCAGAAATAGAGGATTATATAAGAAACTCTTGTGAAACGTACCATCACATGGTGGGCACTTGTAAAATGGGAATTGATAATATGTCGGTTGTAGATCCAGAATTAAAAGTACGTGGTGTCGAAGGTCTTCGTGTGGCAGATGCTTCAATCATGCCAACAATTATTTCAGGAAATACTAATGCTCCAGCAATTATGATTGGTGAAAAAGCTGCAGATATGATTTTAAATGGCTAATCTTAAATCTTAATAATGTAACAGATTTGAGTGTTAAGAAGCGCTCAAATCTATTACATTAGTTTCCTTTCCGGTAGAAAGCGTAATTAAACTCTGTACATTTCCTAAATAAGGTAGTAGAGTTAATTTTGATATAATAAAAGTTTCGTAAGCTTCAATGTCTTCAACAACAAGTTTTAGTAGGTAGTCAAAGTTCCCGCTCACTCTGTGGCATTCTACCACTTCAGGAAAGTTATTTATTTCATTTACAAATTTCTCTAAATAACTTCTAGTATGTCCTTGTAAAGTGATGCCGATAAACACGGTAAGTTTTAGCCCTATTTTCTTTTTATCTAAAACGGCTACATATTTTTTAATATAACCTTCTTTTTCAAGTTTTTTTATGCGTTCAAAAATAGGTGACGTTGTCATTCCTAGTTCTTTAGCAATACTCTTTGTAGTTCTGTTGCTATTTGTTTGAAGAATGTTTAAAATTTGAGTGTCTATTTTATCTAGAGTATTTAACATAAGGAAATAATATTTTAAAGACGATTATATTTAGCTGTAAAAGTAAAATATTCTTTTTATAATATATTTATAAGAATTAAATTCTTTTTAGGGTTTATTTTGAAGTTTTTAACAGTTGTAAATTCTATGATTTATTATCTTTATTTCTTGAAATAAAAGATATTTAACTTGAAGAATTTTGAATTGAAGATGCCCAAAATGGGCGAAAGTATAACAGAGGGAACCATAATTAATTGGTTAATTTCTGAAGGAGATAGTTTTGATGAAGGAGATATTATACTTGAAGTAGCTACAGATAAAGTTGATAACGAAGTGCCTGCGCCAGCATCTGGAACATTGGTTAAAACCTTATTTCAAGCTAAAGATGTTGTGCCAGTTGGAGAAGTAATAGCTGTTCTAGAAGTTTTAGAAGAAGTGAAATCTTCTAATAAAACAAAAGTTTCGTCAAGCGCAGTCGAGACGTCTAAAATGAAAGAAAAGGCACCAAAAAGACCAAAGCCAGTTCAGCAATCAACAACCTCAACTTCATTTTCAACATCAAACTCAAATACATTCTTTTCGCCATTAGTATTAGAAATAGCAAAAGAACAACATATCAGTTTTGAAGAATTAGCACGTATTCCTGCAACGGGTCACGAAGGCAGATTACGAAAAAGTGATGTGTTTCAATATATAGAAGACGGTAGACCATATAAATTCGCGCAACCAGTTGCCGAAAAAGATCCAACAGCTTATCGCATTCCGCAATTGCAATTCGATAAAGGTAAAGGTAAAGTCATTGAAATGGATAGAATGCGCCAAATGATTGCAGATCATATGGTGTACTCTAAACACACGTCGCCACACGTTACAGCTTATGTTGAAGCCGATTTAACCAATATGGTCAATTGGAGAAATGCAAACAAAATGGCATTTCAAGAAAAGCATGGCGAACGCTTAACCTTTACACCATTATTTGTTGAAGCAGTAGCGAAAGCGGTGAAAGATTTTCCAAACATTAATGCTTCGGTAGATGGGAATAACATCATTGTAAAAGAAGATATCAATATTGGTATGGCAACTGCATTACCTAGCGGAAACTTAATAGTTCCTGTAGTAAAAAATGCCGATACTAAAGATTTAAAAACTATTGCTAGCAATGTAAATGAATTAGCAGGAAAAGCAAGAGAAAACAAATTAGCAGGAGACGATATTAAAGGCAGTACCTTTACCATTTCTAACGTAGGAACCTTTGGTAGTGTTATGGGTACACCAATAATCAACCAGCCAGAAGTTGCTATTTTAGCTTTAGGAATCATAAAAAAACGACCTGAAGTTATCGAAACCGAAAATGGAGATGAAATCGCTATTCGTAGTATGATGTATTTATCGTTATCATTTGATCATAGAGTTGTAGATGGTTTTTTAGGCGGAAGTTTTGTACGTCGCGTAGCCGATTATTTCGAGCAATTTGATGTAAATAGAAAAATATAATAGGATATCCAATTCTCGCGTTAGGGATTGCAGTGAAAAGCCCACAGCGCAGCGAGGACTTGTAACGAAAAGCCCGCTCGAACGCCAAAAAAATAAAATATGAGTGCTTTAAATAAAGACATACTAAAAAAAGGATTTTTAAAACTCTGTACAGCAAAAGCTATGGCAGAACTTTACGAAGCTAATTTTAAACAAGTTTCTAAATATGTGCATGCTACTTCACGTGGTCATGAGGCGATTCAAATTGCTTTAGGAATGCAGTTGTTACCGCAAGATTATGCATTTCCATATTACCGAGATGATGCCATGTTACTCTCATTTGGTTTAGAGCCATATGATTTAATGTTGCAATTATTAGCTAAAAAAGACGATCCGTTTTCTGGTGGACGAACCTATTATTCTCATCCAAGTTTGAAGGATGATGATAAACCAAAAATTCCGCATCAATCCTCAGCAACAGGTATGCAAACCATACCTGCAACAGGAGTTGCAATGGGAATGCAGTATAAAGAATTACAAGGGTTAGATGATAAAACACTTAAAGAATTACCATTTGTAGTTTGTAGTTTAGGAGATGCATCAGTAACTGAAGGAGAAATAGCTGAAGCCTTCCAAATGGCAGCATTAAAACAAATGCCCATTTTATATTTAGTACAAGATAACGGTTGGGATATTAGTGCAAACGCTGCAGAAACAAGAGCGCAAAATGCCTTTGAGTATGCACAAGGTTTTAAAGGTTTGGAAGCCATTTCAATAGATGGAGCAAATTTTACAGAAAGTTACGAGGCCATTGAAAAAGTAATAAAAACAATTAGGGAAGAACGAAGGCCCTTTTTGGTTCATGCTAAAGTACCATTATTAAATCACCATACTTCTGGAGTAAGAATGGAATGGTATAGAGATGATTTGGACGAAGCGCGTTCTCGCGATCCTTATCCAGTTATAAAACAACAATTATTAGATAGCGGTTTTACTGCGGAAGAGATTGATACCATCGAAAATTTAGCGAAAGCGAAAGTGCAATCAGATTTTGAAAAGGCTTTAAAAGCTGAAGATCCAAAGCCTGAAGATTTATTTACTAACGATTTTGTGCCTACTCCAATTTCCGAAGAAAAAGGAACACGTTCACCAGAAGGTGCTGATAAAGTGGTGATGGTAGATTGTGCGTTATTCGCAGTAGAAGAACTAATGAAAAAGCACAAAGAATGCTTGCTGTATGGTCAAGATGTTGGAGGACGATTAGGTGGTGTTTTTAGAGAAGCAGCGACTTTAGCACAAAAATTTGGAGACGACAGAGTTTTTAATACACCAATTCAAGAAGCGTTTATTGTTGGTTCAACGGTTGGTATGAGTGCTGTTGGTTTAAAACCAATTGTTGAGGTTCAGTTTGCCGATTATATTTGGCCAGGATTAAATCAATTATTTACAGAAGTTAGTAGAAGTTGTTATTTATCTAACGGAAAATGGCCAGTTAGCATGATTCTTAGAGTGCCAATTGGTGCTTATGGAAGTGGTGGACCTTATCATTCATCATCAGTAGAATCTGTAATCACAAATATTCGTGGGATAAAAATAGCGTATCCAAGTAATGGAGCCGATTTAAAAGGCTTGATGAAAGCGGCTTATTACGATCCAAATCCTGTAGTGATTTTAGAACATAAAGGCTTGTATTGGTCTAAAGTGCCAGGGACACAAGGCGCAACATCTGTGGAGCCAAGTGAAGATTACGTTTTACCTTTTGGCAAAGCATGGGTTTTACAAGAAATTTGGAAACAAGATCATGTAGAAACTCTAACGATTGTTACTTACGGAATGGGAGTGCATTGGGCTATGAATGCTAGTGAAGCATTAGGGATGCAAGATCAAATTGAAGTCATTGATTTGCGTACCTTATTCCCATTAGATGAAGACACGATTATAAAATCGGTTAAGAAAACAGGGAAGTGTTTGGTCGTAACTGAAGAACCCTCAAATAATAGTTTTGCAAGAGCGTTATCTGGAAAAATTCAAGAAGAATGCTTTAAATATATGGACGCACCAGTAATGACTATTGGTAGTGAAAATATGCCTGCAATACCTTTAAATTCAACTTTAGAGCAAACTATGATTCCTTCTACGGATAAAGTAAAGGCTAAAATAGAAATGATTTTAAACTACTAATGGTTTTATTATTGGATAATTAACTTTTTAGCTCTTTTTATTTGAGTCTCAGATTCTGTTAATTCAATAATATACATCCCAGAAGTTAATTGAGAAATGTCAATAAATTGTCGAGTTTGAGCACTATCTAAAGTGTTAGAAATGATTATTCTTCCGTTAACATCGTATAGTTTATAATGTGTTTGATTTTGCAATTGGCCAATCACTGCAATAGTATTGTTAGTTTGGTTCGCATATATTATTAATTTTTCTAGAGGTTGTTCTGAAATGTTAAGTTGGTTAGATTCTAGTCTTAAATAAAAACGACCTGTGCCTGAAATTTGCTCTAATGGATTAATTATATACTCTGAATTATTAAGTAAGGTTACTTCGTTATTTAGGTTGTCTTCTAGGTATAAATTAATGGTATTTGGCAATGTTGATTCTAAAATACTAAAACTTAAAGACTCATTTGCATTTGCATGAACACCCAATGGAATTATTAAATCTGATACATCATTAGAATTAAAAGCTTGCAAAGCAATTGGGCTGCCCACGTTATCTTGTAATAAATGAGAATACAAAGAGAAATTAGGAGGTGTTGCGTCCCAAATTTTAGCATCATATCCTGGGTCTAATCCTAAACTGGCGTGATCATTAAAATAAAAATCGGTATGATATTCCTTGTTTGATGAATTAATTTTTAATTTCAAATAGGTTAATGGGTTAGCATTTCGTCCTTGAATAAAATCATCGTCATTTCCCACTCTTCTCATACTTGGCGTAAAAACTATATCTCCAGATGTTTCTGCATTAACAAAAAATCCTTGTCCTGGAGCAATGATTGTGCTAGCATTAGTTGTGGCTAAATTTAAAATTGACCAGCCATCTAATGCAGATCCGTCATAACCATAAATACCAATGGCGCTTTCGTCAATTAACCCAGAGTTTGATAAATTATTTAAAAAATCTTGAGCATTTAGATAACTTGGGTATGGATTGCCAATAAGATTCCAATCATTAACTCCTCCAGACACTATAGAGGCGTTAATAGAACTTGTTTCTACATTCCCAACAAATGTAAAATCAGATCCATCGCTTGATCCAGATACATAACCAATTCCTGCCGATAGAATATTACTATCTTCATTTGGTGAATAATAAACATAATTTCCCGTTGCAGGATTATATGTTCCAAATAAAAAGGCTGGATCACCATTAATAGTTCCTGATGGTATATTTGAATTTTCAGATCTAAAATCCCCAAAAGATTGTCCTGTTACTGGTGCACTTATTAAGTCGTTACTAGAAGTTGTAGTATTTGCTCCAGCAGCATTATTTATATGACGATTATAATTCACATTTCCTGTGCTAGTTCCTTCTACGATTAAGCTTGAGTATTTATTAGATATGGATTCGAGCGTAAGATTTCCGTTGTTTATTAAATTACCATTTACTGTTATGCTTCCACCTTCTTCAATTATTATCGATCCGTTAAGAGATACATTAAGATCATTAACTACTACATTTTCATCTGCATTTATAATATAGGTTCCTTTACCTATAAATACATCTATAGTGCCTGTAGTTAAAGAAGGCATATTATCGTTTTTCCATGAATCATTACAGTAAAGATATGCTCCTACTGGAAGATTAGAAATGCAATCAGCATTTTCAATGTCTTTACCTAAAACTTTATTAAATAGTATGTTGTGTCCTAAGTTGTTTAAATGAACTCCATCTCCATAATCTAATTGGCTTAAAATTGTTCCGTCAGTTTCGGCAACATTTGTCCAAAAATCGATAGAATTAGTACCGTAAGTGGATATTATTCCATCTCTAACATCAATTTGATCTTGTATTTGGGTTGGAGATCCAAAATTTCGTGGTTGGGTTGTAGTAATCCATATTGGGATAGTATTGGTTACAGCTTCATTATATAGAGTAGCGAAATTGTTTAATTGATCTGCCACAGGATACCCATTAGCTGTATCATTAGAAGGTAAATTTACGATTATAGCAATGGGCTGGTCTGATATGGCCTTTGTAATATTTCTTTCAGTATCTATAGTTACTCCTACGCCTCCAGGAATTGGAGTGCCTGTTGGTAATAAATGATACGTTGTATATCCACCTTTGCCGTAATTAATTACGTTTATTCTAGTGTTTTTTTGAAAAAGCGCTTTAGCATATAAATTTACCCATGCAAATTCAGGAGAAGATGCTCCAATACCTTCAGCTGTAGAGGATCCTATAACAACAATATTACAACTAGTGTCGTCACTAGATATCTCAAAAACACCATTACTTGTGTCACTGATTGCGTCAGATGTTGCTCTCACTAAACAGTTTTCTGAGGGTGTGTTTGGTATAGTCCAATTATAACTGTTTGTTAGATAGGATACAGTGGCAATTGGATTCCAAGATGCGCCATTATCTGTAGAATATTCTAAATCGATGTCTGAACTAAGATCTGTAGAGTCCCACATTATTTCAGGTGTCTTTCCAACTTGCCAAAATTCACCACCATTTGGACTATTTAGTGATAATGTAGGTTGAGGTGTATACTCCATGACAACAGCTCCTAAATAGAAAAAACCATTAATATTTGTATTATTAGGACCTGGCGATGCTGTGATTTTTATTGTACCGTCTGCCTTAGGGCTAATACTAGTTGAGACTGTATTGTTATGGTTATTTGCAATATCTAAAAATAACGTCTCTGTTGTTAAGCCTTCAATTACATATTGAGTTTCCTTATTGTCAGGAACAGCGTAGTCTAGTCGAGATGCATAAATGGTTATATTTAATGCGTTATTGGGATTTAAATCACTAAACTCTACAGCGCCTGTTGGCTCTGTTTTTCCTATAAATTCGGTTGTATTACCAAAAAAACTATCACCTGTAGCTGTGATTGGTAAGCCTAAGCTAGTACCAGGAGCAGTGGTTCCGTCCTCATTAAAATAATTAAAAGCGTCGGTGACAGAAATATCTATTGCTGTTGTATTACCTCCTTTATTTATTAAATTAATGATGTTTCCTGAAATAAAAGGATCAGTTAAGTTATTCCAAGGAGTACTACTTTGATTCGTGTTAGATCCAAAATCTATTAGCAAAGCATTGTCAGAATATATAGGTGCATCAACACTGTATTCTAATTCAATAACTCCTAAGTAGAAAAAACCAGAACCATTATCATTGTTTGGTCCAGTTGATACATTTATAACTATTGTGCCATCTGCTTTAGGATAGAAAGAAGCTGTAGCTACGTTACTTGTGTTTTCAGTAGCATCTAAATAAACGGTTTGTGTAGATTGAGCTTCAATGGTGTAGGATGTTTCTCTATTGTCTGACACTCCTGTGCGCGAAGCAAATATTGAGATAGTGTACTGTTTACCTATTACTAAATTGTTAAAAATTAAAGAGCTACTATCGGAAGTCGTCCCATAAAAACTATCTCGTGTAGCAGATTCTAGAAAATTTAAGCCAGGATCTGCTGATTGTGTTCCAACTACATTAATCCCTGTAAAACCATCGATAATTGAAAACCCTATTCCTGTTTCGAGGCTGTTAGAATTGATAAGATTATTTATGGTGCCTGAAACATTATTAGTGACATTATTCCAAGGAGAAGCACTTTCGTTCGTACCAATACTTCCAAAATCAATATAGATAGTTTCGGTCTGAGCAGAAATAGAATGAATTGAGAAACAAAAAAGTAAAAATACAAGGATCCTAACTTTTGTAGAAAAAGTTATTTTCATAATACATAAGGTTTAAAAATGTTAAAATAGATTTTGGGGCTCTACTCTTAAACAAAGATACTATTTATTTTTGGTATTCATATTGCAATTTTCAATAAACACCTGTTAGTGAGTGTTTTGCGGTGTTTTGTGTTAAATTGTAATTATGAATGTTATCTAATAAAATCAATGAAAAATGATTTCAGTATTTAGATGTCAATGTAAATATAATTCGTGGTGAGAATATGACTGTAACTTATCGCTATTTACATACAAGAATAAATGATTCATTCTGCGGAAAAGGTAAAGATGAGATGATGCAGGTTTGATTTATCAAAATATTATAATTTAATTCTTTGAATTTCGTATATTGAACCATTAATTTATTATACTATAACCATGAAAAAAATTTTTATATTAAGCGTTGCTTGTTTTTTATTTGCAGGTAGTCAAATGGCTTTCGCTCAAACAAAGGCAAATTCTCCTGTAGTGACTTCAAATACAACTATCCAAAATTCTGCAAAAGAGAAGACTAATGAAGTTGTAAATATGTTATTGAGAACCGATAAGTTAGATGAAACGCAACAGAAGAAAATATATGAAATCTTTTCTTCCGTAGAAAAAAAGATGAAGGGTGTTGAGTCTATTAAGGATTCTAGCGCAAGGAGTGCTAAGAAAGCTAAGTTGCAAAAGTATGTTAATGAAAAATTGAAAAATGTATTAACAGATTCACAATATCAATTATATCTAAAAAATATGCCTAAATAGTTTTTACTATTTTAAAATAAAAAGCAACCAGTCAATATGTTAATAGTATCGACTGGTTTTTTTATATGTCATATTCAGAAAGCGGTTTTGTGAATTTTTCTGGATCTGCAGCTAAATGATATCTAGGGTCATCAATTGCTTCTATAATAACTTCTTTAAATTTAGGGCTTGCTTTGTACATTAGTGTTTTACAGTCTTCACTAAGATGTTTGAGTTTTATAGTTTTACCTTCGGCTTCATATTTATTTACTAAGTTGTAAATCGCTTCTAAAGCTGAATGATCACTAACTCTTGATTCTACAAAGTCAATTTCTACATTTTGAGGATCGTTCTTTACATCAAACTTGCTGTTAAAATTTTGAATAGACCCAAAAAATAAAGGTCCCCATATTTCATAAATTTTTGTACCATCATCTTTAATACGTTTTCTTGCTCTAATCATTATTGCATTTTTCCAAGCAAATACTAAGGCGGAAACGATTACACCAATAAAAACAGCGATAGCAAGGTCAAAAATAACCGTAACAGCAGATACAATAACAAGTACAACTGCATCTGAAATTGGTATTTTTCTAATAATTCTAAAACTAGACCAGGCAAATGTTTCAATCACCATCATAAACATGACGCCAACCAAGGCAGCAATAGGTACTTGTTCTATATATTGATCTGTGAAAAGAATAAATGTTAATAATGTTAGTGCCATCATTATACCTGATAATCGTCCTCTACCACCAGCATTAATATTAATTACGGTTTGACCAATCATGCCACAACCACCAGTACCACCAAATAAACCACTTACAATGTTACCAGCACCTTGCGCAACACATTCTCTATTTCCATTTCCACGAGTTTCTGTTAATTCATCTACTAAGTTCATGGTCATTAAAGATTCTATTAGTCCAACAGAAGCAGCTAAAAATGCATATGGTAAGATGAATTTAAGCGTGTTTAAATTAAATGGTAAATTTTGCCAAAGTTCAGCGTTTGGAGTTGGGAATTCACCTTTTAAACCGTCGCCACCACCTTCAATAATATAAGATCCAACAGTACTTACATCTAAATTGCCAAACACTACAACAGCAGTTGTAACCAGTATAGCGGTTAATGCTGCAGGTATTTTTTTAGTTACTTTGGGTAGCAACCAAATAATGGCCATGGTGAGTCCAACTAATCCAAGCATTATATATAACTCAGATCCCTGCATGGGTATATTTATATATTTTTTTAGCCCATCTGCTCCAACTTCTAATTCTTTGTGAGAGAACATTCGAACTTGCGCCATGAAAATAACAATTGCTAATCCGTTTACAAATCCCATCATAACAGAATGAGGAATTAAGCGAACAAAACGACCTAATTTTAAAACACCTGCTCCAACTTGAATAATTCCCATTAAAATCACTGCAGCTAATAAATAAAAATAACCCATATTATCTACTGGGTTATCAAATAATAATCCTTTAGCGTGACCTTCAGAAATCAGATTTACAAATATTACCGCAACAGCACCTGCTGCTCCAGATATTAATCCTGGTCGACCTCCAAAAACAGCTGTTATTAATCCAACAATGAAAGCACCTGATAATGCCACCAAAGGATCAATTTGTGCTACAAAAGCAAAGGCTACAACTTCAGGAATCATTGCTAGTGATACAGTGATGCCTGCAAGTATGTCGTTTTTAGGGTTTTGAGTAAAGCTTTTTAAGGCTTTGTGAGCTAATATCATAATAACATCTCTTAAAAGTCGGCAAAGATACGCTTTTAGTAATGAAGCGCAAATCAAGTATGATATAGTCAAAAAAAAGCATCAACGCTTGAACGTTGATGCTTAATGCTTTTTATAGGCTTCGGAATGCATTATTCTTTCGATCCAGGAGGATATTCTAACATGATTTCTGAAACAAATTCACTTATTTTGGCTTCTTTCTTTTCTATATTTCTACTGCTTAAAATTCCAGTTCCCATTCCTTGCCAAATTAATTCTTTTTTATTAGCATCGATAAGGTCAATATAAAGCGTTCCTTCTGTTCTGGTTGTTACTGATGTATTATTGAAATTGTTCCAGTACCAAGGGTTCCAACCCCAACCATAACCAAAATTGCCATAGCCGTTATTATATACATTTACACGTTCTCTTGATTTAGTGAAAATACTAACAAGTAAATCTGGATTTTCAGATTTCGTAAAGCCTTTCGCTAAAAGTTCTGTTTCAACAGCACGAAGGATTCTGCGTTTATCAAGATCATTAATTTCGGCTTTGTCAATTCCTGTTTTGAAAAAGGCAAACGTTTTGAAATCATCAAATTTTGCCTCTTTATCATAATCTGCAGCAACTTTAATAGAACTGCATGACGTGATTATGACTGTTATAATCACTAACGGTAATAATTGTAGCAACTTTTTCATTCTTTTCTAATTTAAGTTAATCTATTGAGTTCAATAATGTATGGTCAACAATGTTAGGAAGTGTCACCTTTAAATTAGGTTCATTTTCCATAGCACGTTTAATAGCGAAAATAGCTTCTTCATTTCTAGCCCAACTTCGTCTTGAAATTCCATTATTGACATCCCAAAAGAGCATAGATTTTAAGCGTTTTTCTGCATCTATACTACCATCAAGAACCATACCAAAGCCACCATTGATAACTTCTCCCCAGCCTACGCCTCCACCATTGTGTATGCTAACCCAAGTTGCGCCTCTAAAACTATCACCTATAACATTTTGAATTGCCATATCTGCTGTAAAGCGAGAGCCATCATAAATATTGCTAGTTTCACGATATGGGGAATCTGTTCCAGATACATCATGGTGATCTCTACCTAATATCACATAGCCAATCTCTCCTTTTTTTATGGCATTATTAAATGCTTCGGCAATTTTCATTCGTCCTTCAGCATCTGCATATAAAATTCTCGCTTGAGAACCAACAACTAATTTATTCTCTTGTGCACCTTTAATCCATTGAATGTTGTCGGCCATTTGTTGTTGAATTTCTACTGGAGAATTCTCTTTAATAGTTTCAAGAATAGCACAAGCAATGGCATCTGTCTTAGCTAAATCTTCAGGTTTACCAGAGGCACAAACCCATCTAAAAGGACCAAAACCATAATCAAAACACATTGGTCCCATAATATCTTGAACATACGATGGGTATTTAAAATCAATCCCGTTTTCGGCCATAATATCTGCTCCAGCACGTGAGGCCTCTAATAGAAATGCATTACCATAGTCAAAAAAGTAAGTGCCCTTTGCGGTATGTTTATTTATAGCTTGTGCATGACGTCTTAAAGTTTCCTGTACTTTTTCTTTAAAAAGTACTGGCTTATTAGCCATCATTTCATTGGCTTCTTCAAAAGACATATTTATAGGGTAGTAACCACCAGCCCATGGATTATGAAGTGAAGTTTGATCACTTCCTAAATCTACATGAATATTGGCTTCGTCAAATTTCTCCCATACGTCAACGATGTTTCCTAAGTAGGCTATGGATATTGTTTCTTTCTCGGCTTTTGCTTTTGTAACTCGTTTTACTAACTGATTTAAATCGGTAATTTTTTCATCAATCCAACCTTGATCTAATCGTACTTGAGTTATTTTAGGATTGACTTCGGCACAAACTGTAATACATCCTGCAATATTACCTGCTTTTGGTTGTGCCCCAGACATACCGCCAAGTCCAGAAGTAACAAAAAGATTTCCTTTAGGCTCTTTTTTTATTTTTCTAAACCCATTAAGAACTGTAATTGTGGTTCCGTGTACAATACCTTGAGGTCCAATGTACATAAAGCTTCCAGCTGTCATTTGACCATATTGTGTGACGCCAAGTGCATTAAATTTTTCCCAATCGTCAGGTTTTGAATAGTTAGGAATCATCATTCCGTTTGTTACTACAACTCTAGGTGCGCCTTTATGACTTGGAAATAATCCCATGGGATGACCAGAATACATGGCAAGGGTTTGCTCATCACTCATTTCAGAGAGGTATTTCATGGTCAATCTATATTGTGCCCAATTTGAAAATACACCTCCATTTCCTCCATAAGTAATTAACTCATGAGGATGTTGTGCCACAGCATAATCCAAGTTATTTTGAATCATTAACATAATGGCAGCAGCCTGTTTAGATTTAGCAGGATAGTCTTCAATTGGTCTTGCGTACATTTTATAATCTGGGCGCAACCTGTACATGTATATTCTTCCGTAACTGTCTAATTCTTTTTTGAATTCAGGCAGTAAAGTTTGGTGATGTGCTTTGTCAAAATAACGAAGTGCATTTTTTAATGCTAGTTTTTGTTCTTCCGTAGAAAGAATAGATTTTCGTTTTGGAGCATGATTTATAGATGGGTCATACGGTTTTAGATTTGGAAGTTGACTTGGTATTCCTTCTCTTATTTGGTCTTGAAATGTTGTATTTGTAGTTGACATTACTTTTTTTTTAAAGTAGTTTTATTAGTCTTAGTTTGAGTAGAAGTATTAAACCCATAAGGACAGTGTCTGCAGCCGCTTTCACAGCAGTAGCCTCTTTTTAAATGATATTGCTCAGTAAAACAGCGATAGCCTTGAGGTGTTAAATAGTAATCACCATCCTCTAACGGAATAATTTTCTTCATATCTTACAAAGATAATGTAATTTGGAAAGATTTTTGAATAGTATAAATTATGGTTATAATTTCAAGATTTTTAGTTCCTAAAGGATATGTTGGTATGGCTGTTTTTCCTTTTATTTTTCTGAAATATTATAATTTAAAATCTAATGTTGTTTTATTGAATCATGAGAAGATTCACTTGCGACAGCAATTAGAATTATTGGTGTTTCCGTTTTATGTTTTATATGCTATTGAGTTTTTAATACGTTTAATACAATATAAAACATGGTATTTGGCATATCAAAATATTTCTTTTGAACGAGAAGCATATTTAAATGAAAAAGACCTCAATTATTTACAATCAAGATCTTTTTGGTCATTTATTAGTTATTTATAATTAGTGTCTAATTACAACTTTTTGAATTTTGTGTTTACCAGTAAATAATTGTGCTTTTACAAAGTAGGTGCCATCAGATAATCGCGTATCATTTAAAATGAATTCTGATCCATTGATGCCTTCAGTTGTAAAAATGATTCGGCCTACAATATCATAAATTGTTACGGTGTTGATGGTTCCAATTTCCGAAGTTACCTTTATGTATTCGCTTTTAGGGGCAATTATAGAAATCCCTTCACTATCATCTAATTGGTTGATGTTTAGGGTTTCATTTGTATACCTTAGGATGAAACGATTATTATGTGTACCTGCTTCAATAGTGAAACTATATGGAGATGAACGAATATCATGAATACTATTTAACAGTTTATCTTCTATATAGATGTTTTGATTTTCAGTATTAAAAAGTCCGTCAAGTGTATTAATAGCTATAGTGTGACTTCCAGTTTCATTTGCAATTATACCTAAGGGTACAGTGTCTTCTTGATGAAATGGGAGTGATCTTCCTTGTATTGATAGGGTTTCATTTTCTAAAATCGAATAGAATCCACTATTGTCTCCACTACTAAAATCATAACCGTCATATAAACGATCAAAATTATTTGTTGCATTTTGAATGTAGCCTACTAATATCGTATTAGTAATGTTATTTGGAGATAATAGGTCTAGCCATATTCTATGGCCTTCATTTGCATTGCTATTAGAGCTGTTTTCTGATTCATTGGTTCTAAAGAATGTACTATTGTTATAATTAGTAAGTACCTCTCTCATACTATTATTAAAAGTTACAGTTGTACCTGAGGTTGCTCCATGGTTCATCATCACAAAGAACGCTTGTCCTGAGCCAATATATAAATCACTGGTGCCTGGAGGATTAGAGCCTGTGTTGTTGTGTTCTATATAGTCATTGCCATCATAGTTGTATACATAATCTTCGTAGAATGGATCTATAGTAGCTGCAGAGAATGTTGAATCATGAGGCCATACATAGATAGTACCATTGATGTTTGTGTTTAAGTTTGTAAACGCATTTGCAGAAATTGCTGACGGATAAGGGTTTCCAATTAAATTCCAGTTGTCATCTTCATTTGTAGCTGTATTTCCTATTCCTGTATAATTTCCACCGTTATAGCCACCATGGTATATTGGTTTAGTTATGATTCCGTTATTTGGTACACCACTAAACAATGCAGTGTTGTTTGATATTGTGTAGGTGGTTGCAGGTATTGTTGTTGGAGTTCCGCTAAGACCTCTAACAATATAACCTGTTCCGTTTGTCATTACTCCAGCAGCGCTAAACCATTCACCATGATTTCCTGTTCCATTACCATTAACACTTGGTGTCCAGCCAAAATGTTGGCTAGATGAGGGTGAAATATCACTAACTTGAAAATTAGCCACTGGAGAAGACCAATAAACATATTCAGAATTTAATACAGCAGTTTCATTAAAATTGGGAGATCGTTGCATATGAATATTACCAATATTAACAGCACTGTCTTCAAATTGAACGAGGCTAGAACTACTTTTTAAATTTAAAATTCCCGTGTTTTCTACAGTTAACCTTTCCTGTACAATTAATTCTGTATTAGTACCAACTTCAAGATATGAGTTTGGAAGTAAAGTTAATGTTCTAGCTAAAGCTGGTTGTGGAGGCAGTGGAATTAAGTTAACAATATCTGCCGTTGGAATATTGCCATTTGAAACAGCAGTTGCGGGTATTACTACGCAATCTGTACTTGTTGGGACACCTACTGGAGTCCAGTTAGGAGCTAGGTACCAGTTGTTATTCACAGATCCGTTCCATGTTTTATTACCGTTAGTTACTACAACTTCATCGGTAAGGGTAATTGTAGATCCGTCACAAGTTGAATAAGTTGATATAGCAGTGTAGGTGCCAGCAGCAGTTGCAGTATAAGTGTTTGTTGTTGCGTCTGGTACTCCGGAAGTGTCAGTTCCAGCATACCACTCTACGCCTATAAGTCTAGAATTACCGCTAGGCACAAAACGCCAAGCTTCATTAGTTATCTCCCAATTTTCATCTAAGCCGTTTCTACATGGAGCTACAGTGTATTCATTGCTAGGATTGGTGGCTGGACCTACGTAGTCTCCTTGAATACCTACTATTGCATTTCCTCCATTCCATGGGAAAATATTATCATCATCAATACGCTTTTCTTCAATATAAACCTCGATTACGTTTGTGGTTTCGTATAATACCATCATACCAGAATATAATATAGAATTATCACTAAACATAGGGACATCACTCCACTCTGCAATAAATTTTCTGCAACCTACAATACCTTGAGTTCTTGTTGTAATTGCATTAGCAGGAAGGCCTGATGGATCTATATCATGATATACGCCATAGATGGTTTGTTCAAATAAATCACCAACTGTACTCGGTAGATTGTCGCTAAAAGAATAACCACAACCACTACCAGGTACGTTAGTGCCTGTTAAGCCAAATGCAGGATAATCAATATCAAATGTTATCATACTATTTGCTCCAGCTAAAGTATAGTCGTATTCATTATCGTAAAAGCAAAATGGGAAGCCTATAGCTGTAGGTGTATCTGCCCAATAATCATCATTTGCAATTGTAGAATTGTTAATAGTTGCTCCAAATGCTCCTATATACTGATATGGTATTTTAATAACATCATATGATGTGGTTTCGTGCATCTGCGCATTGGTTGCTAAATCTATTGAGGTTGTATTGCAATCTAATGTAAGGCTAGGGTCAGAATTATAGGGAGTTATAGCAAAAGGATCTGTCCCTAATTCATCTATGATCATCTCACAAGAGTAAGGTGTGGTGTCAATGGCTGGAGTTGTACAAGGTTCTGTAAGGCAAATTTCAAAAGTTCCTGAATCAGTATTAAGACTTTCCCAACTATAAACTCTTATATAATATACATTACCAATAGTTAATCCTGTTAAATTTACTGTTTCTTCGTCTGGATCCCAAGCGTCAGGATCATTCAAATCTTCACAATCTAAACTTGTTAAGGATCCACAAGTACCTGAAAAAACTTGTAAAACTAAATCATATATGGTTCCTGCGGTTACTGATACCGAGTGTTCAGCTGAAGTTGCTGTAAAAGTATACCAAACGTCGTCATCAGCAGTCCCAGAGCATTCTGTTTGTGACTGGGTTGCATTATCTGAAGAACCAACAGTGCCAATACATGATGTGTCTGATGTTAATGTAATAGCTCCCGAACAATCGTCATTAGAAGGAGGAGTTGGTGTGTACGCACAAATATCAAAAGTGCCATTATTATCATTTCCATATTCCCATAATCTAATATATATGGTTTGACCTGGTGTTAAGCCAGTTCTTGTAATTGAAGACATTAGGCCATTATCACTATCATCATCATCACATTCTATTAAGGTTAAAGCTCCACATGTTCCAGAATAAAAAGCCATCCCAGAATCTGTTATAACTCTAGTATTTGTATCTACAATTAATATTCCTGAAGCTGGTACAACAGCCGTAAACCAAACATCTCCACCTGAATATGATCCACAACCAGGTGCTGGAACACCCGCAGTGTTTGTTGCATACTCATTGGTGTATGTTGTAAAATTACAGCTTGAATTTACTGTTAAAGATGTAGCATTACATGGGTTATCGTTAGGAGGTACTGATGCAACAAGAGTTGTGAAGGTTATAGGTCCATCCCAACCACTATAGTTACCTGAACCACAGTCGCTTCTTACAAAAACATAATATGTTGTATTAGGTGTAAGACCTGTAATATTGGCTGTAGTAACTCCGGCTCCTGTGTTCCCCGTGATATCACCAGCTGGAGTATTAGGGGAGTTATCTGGTGATATGATGTATTCGTAACCACCAGTAGGAGCAGGTGTTGCTGCGGTCCAATTAATGGTTGCAGTTGAGATTGCTACTGCAGTAGCGGTAGTTACTGTTGGTGTATTACAAGGAGAAAATGTAGTAGCACAAATATCAAAAGTACCATTATTATCATTTCCATATTCCCAAACTCTAATATAAATAGTGTCTCCAGGTGTTAAACCGGTTCTAGTTATTGAAGACATTAAGCCAGTTGCACTATCATCGTCATCGCATTCTAACAAGGTTAATGCTCCACAAGTGCCTGTGTAAAAAGCCATCCCAGAATCTGTTACAACTCCAGTGTTCATGTCAACAATTAAAGTGCCATTAGCTGGTACAACAGCCGTAAACCAAACGTCACCACCAGAATAATTAGCACATCCAGGAGCTGTAATTCCTACAGTGTTTGTTGCATTGTTATTTGTAAAAGTAGTAAAGTTACAAGTCGCGTCTACTGATAAAGGGGTAGCGCTACAAGGGTCGTCATTCCCTGGAGGAGGTGGAGGGGTGCCACATATACTTGCGTTCCATCCCGTTCGAGTAGCAAATCCGTCACTTATAAAGACAAATGTTAAAGTTTCTGTAGCATGAGTTGATGTGAATGGTCCTATCGAGCCTAAGTTGCCAGAAAAAGGCGATCCTGCAACTTGAGGAGAACCAGCGTCTGGTCCATCGTACACGTATAAATAATCATAGCCAGCCTCAGTATTAAATTCCGAAAACGTGGCAGTAACTGGTCCACCGTCCGGATAAAAGGTCCATGTTTGATTTTCATTAGAACTATAATTCCCTCCTGTACCACCTGTATCGTAAAAATTAGTGGTTGCTCCAGGGCAACTTACGGGAGGTGAAGTTAAAGAAACAGTGATAGTGCCTACAGAAGCATTGACTGTATCGCAATTATATCTATTCATTTGTATACGGTAATCTCCTGTAGAAGCGGGTACGAAATCTATTGATGATGCCGTGCCTCCACAAGCTGGGCCATTATCGTCGTTATAACCAACAACTATACCTCCTGAGTCTCTAATTGTCATTTGCGTATCAAAGCCAGATCCACAATTTGAAACTCTATAAGTTGCGCCAGCAATCATGTTTGTTACTAAGAAGTTTCGTCTTCCTCCATTCGCATTTGGAGGGGTACAAGTAATTGGAGTAGCGTCAATTGGAGCCGCAGTAGTACAAGCTGTATTTGTTGTATATGCTGTACATTGAGAATGTAAACTATAATTACCAAGAATAGTTAGTAATAAAAAGAGTAATTTTCTAATCATAATCTATATTTTTGAACGCACCAACTGGAGGGTGTTGAGCTATATTTATGAGTAGGTGGTAATATGTATAGATTTGGTAGTGAAAATGTTAAAGTATTAAATATAATTACAATTTTAACATTTTTTTAAATAATTGTAAAAGATTTAGTTAAGATGTTAGAAATTACCGATTACAGGAACTTTGAAATTGATAATCAAGTGTTTGTGAAGCCAGATTACTTAAATCACGAAACTGTATCTGGAAATAAATTGAGAAAATTAAAGCATAACCTAATTGAAGCAAAAAATGAAGGTAAAAACACCATTTTAACTTTTGGTGGAGCCTACTCAAACCATATCTCTGCCGTCGCGTCTGCTGGGCAATTACTAGGTTTTAAAACTATTGGTGTTATTAGAGGGGAAGAGTTGGTGTCAAAAATTGAGACAAATGCAACTCTAAGTTATGCCCAATCTTGCGGAATGACTTTAAAGTTCGTTTCAAGAGACAACTATAGAGATAAAACAAACAGCGATTTCATTTTAAAATTACGTGATGAATTTGGAGATTTCTATTTACTTCCCGAAGGCGGTACAAATGCATTAGCTATAAAAGGCTGTGAAGAAATACTAACTGAAGCAGATAAAGACTTCGATTTTATTTGTTGTGCAGTTGGAACAGGTGGAACTATTTCTGGTTTGATCAATGCAGCGTTGCCGCACCAAAAAATAATCGGATTTCCTGCTTTAAAAGGTGATTTTTTAAGTCAGGAAATCACTAAATTTGTATCTAATAAAAATTGGGAATTAATTACCCAGTATCATTTTGGTGGCTACGGAAAAGTTAATACTACATTAATTGAATATATCAATGATTTTAAGGCAACTACTTCTATAGCATTAGACCCTATTTATACTGGAAAAATGATGTTTGGAATTTACGATTTAATTGAGAAAGGTTATTTTCCGAAGACATCAAAAATTTTAGCAATTCATACTGGCGGATTGCAAGGTGTAGAAGGAATGAACCAAAGGTTAAAACAACAAAATAAGCCTTTAATCGTTTGAAGATTATGAAGAAAATAAGTGTATTTGTAGTTATAAGTGTTTTAGTGTTGAGTTGTGGTTCTAAAAAAAGAATCGTGACTGTGAAAGATAAGCGTACTACAAAAACAGAACAAGTGGTAGTAAAACCAAAAACAACAACGACTCCTAAAACATCTCCAGATGTTCATGATACCTCTAACTTGAGTGCTGTTGAGATTTATATTTTAAAATATAATGCTATTGCAATGGATGAAATGCGCATCTCTAAAATTCCTGCAAGTATTACATTGGCTCAAGGGATTCTTGAGTCAGGTTCGGGTAAAGGTCGGTTGTCCATAGAAGCAAATAATCATTTTGGAATTAAATGTCATGGTTGGACTGGTAAAAAAATCTATCATGATGATGATGCTTCGCAAGAGTGTTTTAGAAAATATGATCATGCTCAAACGTCATTTAAAGATCATTCTGATTTTTTAACAGGACGATCTAGATATGCCAATTTGTTTAAGCTAAGACCTGACGACTACAAAGGTTGGGCTAGAGGCTTGAGAGCGGCAGGCTACGCAACTGATAGAAAATATCCTGATAAACTAATAAGTTTAATTGAACGCTACAATCTAGATAAATATGATGATATTATTTTAGGTAGAACAGCAGCAATAGCTCCTGTAGAGGTCAATCATATTGTTATTAAAGGAGATACCTTATACTCATTATCAAGAAAATATAATACGACTGTTGATGAACTTAAACGTCTTAATCGTCTAAATTCTAATGAAATTTCATTAGGTCAACGTCTCATAATAAAATCAAAATAACATGTTATATAAACGTAGTAGTGCGTTGTTTAAAAACGCCGAAAACGTTATTCCTGGAGGTGTAAATTCTCCTGTAAGAGCTTTTAAAGCTGTAGGTGGTACTCCAATTTTTGCAAAATCTGCTAAAGGAGCTTATGTCTATGATGAAGATGATAATCGATACATTGATTACATTAATTCTTGGGGACCAATGCTGTTGGGTCACGCTTTTGAGCCAGTAGTAAACGCAGTTGTTGAAAAAGCAAAAAACGGAACATCTTTTGGAATGCCAACAGAAATAGAAACTAAAATTGCCGAATTAGCAGTTTCTATGGTGCCCAATGTAGATAAAATACGTTTTGTGAACTCAGGAACAGAGGCTTGTATGAGTGCAGTGCGATTGGCACGTGGATTCACAGGAAAAGAAAAAATCATAAAATTTGCTGGCTGTTATCATGGTCATAGCGATGCTTTTCTAATTCAAGCTGGAAGTGGAGCCGTAACTTTTGGTAGTCCTAATAGTCCTGGTGTGACCCAAGGTACAGCAAAAGATACATTATTAGCAACATACAATGATATAGAAAATGTAAAAGCATTACTGGAAGCTAACGCAAATGAAATTGCTTGTGTAATTCTAGAACCAGTAGCTGGTAACATGGGATGTATACCTCCAAAAGATAATTTTTTACAAAAATTAAGAACGCTATGTGATAAACATAATGTATTGCTCATTTTTGATGAGGTGATGACTGGGTTTAGGTTGGCTAAAGGTGGAGTTCAAGAGTTGTACGGTGTTGATGCTGATATTATGTGCTTCGGAAAAGTCATAGGTGGAGGATTGCCTGTTGGAGCATTTGCCGCACGTAATGAGATTATGAATCATTTAGCGCCTTTAGGAAATGTGTATCAAGCAGGAACCTTAAGCGGAAATCCTTTAGCAATGGCAGCAGGTTTAGCTATGCTCACTGAGATTGATAATGATAAAGACTTATTTCAAAGATTAGAAGATAAAACCGAATACCTTCACAAAGGTTGTGCAGCAGCTTTAGATAAACACCAAGTTACGCATACCATTAATAGAAGAGGGTCAATGATTTCTATTCACTTTTCCGAAGCGGAAGTTGTAGATTTTGAAAGTGCTGCTAAAGGAAATAATGACACGTTTAAAGCCTTTTTTCATGGTATGTTAAATGAGGGTATTTATATTGCGCCAAGTGCTTTTGAGACTTGGTTTATTACAGATGCTTTGACTTACCAAGATTTAGATGAAACCATTAGAGCTGTTGAAAAAGTGGCTCAAACGTTATAATCAATATAAGGTATGGTATAAAAAAAAGCGACTATCATATGATGGTCGCTTTTTTTTATAATGTTCGCTAAAAAAATTAGAGTCCTCTAATTAATTCTAAGTAATTATTGTATTCATATGCTGATAACACCTTTTTTAAATCTTCATCTAAAACAGTTTCAATCTTTTTTAAACGTTCTGCGTTAGCGTCTAAATTCTTACTTATCTTTTTATAAGCAATACCATACGTTTGGTAAGCTCTATAAACATCATCCATTTTTGTTTGGTCAAATTTGATGACTTTTCTAAGTTCTTTAGTTTTAGTATTAGCTTCTGCATTAATCTCTAATGTATTTTGAGCAGTCATATCTTGAGTGCTAAACAATAATGCAATAGCAAATGCGCAAAGTGTAATTATTTTTTTCATTGTTTTTGGAATGTAAATTGTTCTACAAGATATAAAATTAGTGATTTTTTGACATAAAAATAAGCATCAATTAAGAAAATCGATGCTTATGAATAAAAACTAATCTAAACCAATCAAAATTTATAGCTTTTATTTGTTGTTTTTGCGTCCTTTTTTGCCTTTAAACTTGTTCTTGCGTTTTCCTTGTGTCTCGGTCCATTTCTCATATTGTTCAGCCGTTAAAATAGATTTCATTTTTTGCTTCATTGCAATTTGACTGTCTAATTGAGCGTTTCTCATCTTTAAACGGTCTTCTTTTGTAGGTTTTTTGGCGTCATCGTCGTTTTTTGCTTTTTCACGTTCAGCCATTTTAGCCTTTCGTTCTTTAGCTTGTTCTAAAAGCACAGTTTCAACTTGAGTTTGTTGAGTTGAAGATAAATCTAGAGCTAAGGTCATCTTTTTTGTGCCTAAGGTTGCTATCTCTTCAGCAGAAAGATTTTTCATCATGTCTCTATCTCCTCTTTCTCCACCTTTTCTTTTTTCTTGAGCAACAGCTTGTAATGAAACAAAGGCAATAGCAATTAAAATTATTTTTTTGCTCACGCTATTTGTATTCTTAATGTAGTGGTGAGATTTTTTCAAATTTTTCATAATGTCTTAAATTTAATTATTGTTTTGTTTTTTAATCGATTGCTCTTTGGACTGTAATTTGTCTTTTAGGTTTAATCGCATTAAAAATTTTAACCTCTAATTAACATCTTGTGCTTTTTTTATGAGTGCTAGTGTAGTGTCGTAAAGCTCAGTGTTTTCCATTTTACTTTTTAACCATGCATAAAAACTCATTACAAAAATATCTTCTTGTTTTTCGTTGATCCATGTGAATGCATGTTCTACTTTATCTTTAAATTTTTGTGAGGTCACTTGTTCAGGGTGTTTATAAAACGACTCTATTATTTTAATAAATGTCACCACACGTTCTTGTTCTATTTGTTTTAAGTAATCAAAATATGAACGTTTAAAACTTTTAAGTCGAGACTCGGTTAAATCTAGTTCTCCAAGTTCTATGTAGAGTATGATTTCGGCTAAATTCTTTTTGATAACCCACTCTTTTCCTGCTTTTTCAATGTAGTATTTATCGGTATGGTAGAATTTTGAAAATATAGTTTTGGCTGCTTTGTAATTTGATTTCTGCATGTAAAACATAACCAGTCCTAGATGTATGTCTAGCACAGATTCCAAATCACTATGCTTAGTTTGTTTTACAGATTCTAAAAGCGAAATAGCGTCGTCTTGCTGGTTGCTATAATTAAGATTGAGTGCTGTTAATAAATGATATTTCAGCTTAAAAGTAGCATCATATTTTTTTCTTTGAGCTTGCATTAACGATTTCATTTGTTCTAAATATGTCAAAGAGTCGTTAAATTTTTTGTTCCTAAATAAGGTGTTGGCAATCATGTAAACCACTTCAATATGATAGACTAATTGCTTGTCTTTTGCTTTATGATTTTTAATTTTCTCGTAAGTATCTATTAAAAAAGGCTCAATTTTTAAATAGTCATTGGTTACAAAAGCCGACAGACTTACAATCGTCATTAATTGATATAAAGATTTAAAGGATAGGGTTTCATTAATCTCAATATTGTGAGCTTTGAGCGTATTGCTAAGTATGGTTTTGAAGTCTAAAACCTTGCCTTTATAGGTCATGTCACTCAAGGTTTGCCTAATTTTTGCGTAAACTATATTAAGTTCTTCTTCAGTAAAATGTTGTTTTTGATTACTTCGGAAATTGGAAATCAACATATCAATATCTACAGACGGATTAAGATAAGCATATTGGATTTTTGTATGATAAATTTCATTTAAAATAGGAAACAGAAAGTGTTCTTGCGCTAAGCCTTCGGCTTTGTCTAAAATCTTATAAGCTATTTCTGGTTTTTTATGAATGAGAAATGTGCGTGATGCTAAAATATATTTAATGATTTGCATATCTACAGAATTTTCTTCTTCTAGATTTAGATTCGCAATAAAGTCTATAAGGGATTGAAAGAGTCTTTTTCTTAAAGCGTGATAAGCGACTTTGTTATCTGTTTTGTAAATGGTTTTACAAACCTCTTTTGAGGTGAGTTCATTTTGAGCTAAAAGCTTAAAAAGTTCTATGTTTTTGGTGTCGTTTCGCTTGTTCTTTTTCTCTAGGTAATTGATAAAACGTTGCTCATCTTCCGAAGAAAACGTTGAAATTATGGCGTTTAAGTTTGTCATGTTTGATTTCTAATAAAACGGAAAAATTTTAATTAATTAATCGTCAGTTAAAATGTGTTATTAATAGTAAATATAGTGTTTAGTTATGTGTTTGTTAATATATAATCGTCAGTTTTTTAAAAAATTTGTGTTTCAGAGACTTGATAACTGTCGCATATTTGCCTTGTAATCAACAAAACAAAAAATTATGAAACAGTATATTAAAATCACCAGCTTTATAATTGCAATATGTACCGTAGTTATTTTTTCAAAGCAAATTCAAGATGAAATTGTAGAGCGTTATAACACTAGTGTTGAGCAGTTGGCGAGTTTATCCATGACGAGTTCAAACCCAATTGGTTTTTAGCATGCAACTCAAAAAATTAAATACGGCATTTATTGTTACTACAGGAGTTTCGGTAATTGTATTTGTGTACTTAGTGTTTTTGGGATTTGATGAGATTAAAACCTTAAAAGATGTTGTAAAAATTATAGCGTCAATTTTGTTCCCATTACCTATGTTGTTTTTTGTGCGTTTTCTTTTAATAGAACATTTTTTACCACAAAACACAGATGAATATAAACTGAAACATCAAAAACCAGCAACCATTTTACTTATAACAAGTGTCGTTATTGGTGTGTTGAGTATGCAAGCTATAGAGTGGGTAACAGGTCAGAAATTAGAAGATCACCTCGTATTTGCACATCTCATCAACTCTACCACAATAAGTAGCTATGTGCTTAATTTTGTGTTGTACAACAATTTGAGAGTCAATGGTATTCTAAGTGGTATTCTTCTCTCACTAGCTATGCATGTGTTTTTTCTAACGGCTTAACCCTTGCAAGGTTTATTTTAAATATCATTTATAGCGAAGTAAAACATTTAAAAAAGTTTAATCATCAAAAATTTAAAATTATGAATCCAATTATTCAACCTCCAAAACCGAGAAGCAACTCTAGTAAAAGAGAATTGTTATTTACGTTTCAATCTATAATTGTAACCGGTTTATTAGCCTTTACAGCAATAGCGTTTTTCTTTCATTTTGATCTAAGAATAGAAAAAGGTATTAAAGTTGTGTTTGCGCCATTTTTATCTGTAGTGCCTTTACTATTTATTTTATCCATTCTTAGAGATTTACGTAAAGGCTTTAAAGAAGGGAATTACACCAAAGATGAGATCGTGAAATTTTGCCTTATAACAGCCGGAATTACAGCTGCATTTACAGGTGTTACATTTTTACTCTCGAAGATTGATGCTTTAGAAATATTATTAGCCGCAATAATGGCCATTTTAAGTGTTGTATTTTTTATGCGAAGTAAAATTAAGGATATTCTTGGTATGAGTATCATAACAGGAATTGCTGAAGGGATTATCGTTTATATGATCTTTTTGTTTTGATGATGGGTTAGTTAGTAACCCAAAACCCTTTTGGTGTATCTGCTTAAAGGGTTTTAAATATTAGAAACAATGAAACAAAAACTCACAAAATACCTTATAGATTTCTCAAATTTTAGTTTGACAAGACCAAGTAGTGATAGGTTAAGAATTATAGAAATTCTTGCAGTAGTCGTCACAGGAGTAGGAAAGTTTGTATGTATGGATTATCTCAATTGGAGATTGCCCTTTGTACTTGTGGCTATATCATTGTGGTCACTTTACGCAGTATATCGCTATAAAAAAGATAAACAGGTTTTAAAAGATTGGGGATTTAGGACAGATAATTTTAAATTGGTTTTAAAATTGGTATTACCGTTTGCACTTGTTTCAGTTATTACTTTTATGGTGATTGGTGCTGTGCAAGGTACATTAAATCCAACATGGCATATAATTCCGTTATTGATAACATATCCTATTTGGGGAATGGTTCAGCAATTTTTAACCATAGGTTTAGTGGCAGGTAATTTGAGTACATTAAAGTGTGTTAAGCTAAAAAAAACAAGTGTTATTTTAATCGCTGCAACCTTATTTTCATTGGTACATTATCCATCTATATGGTTATTGATAGGGACGTTTATTCTAGCTTTGTTTTATGGGTATATTTATCTGAAATCTAAAAACTTGTACGTTCTAGGCTTGTTTCATGGTTGGCTTGGTTCTTTGTTTTACTATACAGTAGTTAACCAAGATCCGTTTGCAGATATATTCTTGAAGTATTTAAACTAGTTGTTTTTTACTTTTTGCCAATTCTTCTAAACATCACTGTAAATGCATAAATAGTTGCCAGGATTAAAGCTGTAAGTAGTGCGAACTTTAATGACGATTTAAAGGTGGTTTCTACAAAATGGTATATCCAACCTAAGGCTATAATGATATTAAATAATACAATCATATACTGTCTAGCTTCTACTTTTTTAAGTTGACTATCATAAACGACAAAAGTGTTTGATATTTGGTCATGAATTGCTCTTTCATCATCACTAATTCCAGAGAGTAAAGTTATAAACCTGCTCAAACTCCTTGTGAACAATTGTATGACATTAGGCTTATCTCCATTTTTATTTACGACTTTGCTTTGAGTTTGAAATTTTCCAGGAGTTCTGCTAAATACTAATTCAAATACAAAATAGTATACAAATCTCGTAACAAGATAAATTAGAAATGCGGTAGCTTTGATTTTAAACGGGATGTATTCATAATCATCAATTAATAAAAAATAGATCACAACAGCCGTTATTCCTAAAACAGAAGATAAAATAAAATCGATGCCTAGGTTTTCACCACGTTCAGTTTCGGTAGCAAGATTATGGTTTGGGTATTTATTGTGAGTTATTTTCATGAATTAAAACTATTTTTCAAAGATATAAACTAAAACAGAAAAGCTTCAGATTTCTCTGAAGCTTTCTTAATATTTGTTTGTCTATTATGATTTATTATCCATTAGGATTTAAAATCATATCAATACGTTCAATAGCATCTGCAATATGCATTCTGCTTAATGTGTCTCCTCCACGAGCTGATCTTAATTGGCTACGTAGCGATTTTAATTCAGCTCTTACAACAGCTCTAATATCAGACTGGCTAGTGTTTACTGCAGTTGCTTTCACGTAAGGACTACGTGATCTGCCACTTTGATTTTCCGCAGTCATTAAAAATCCTAATCTATCAATATGAGCACGTTGTAAATTACGTCTGTAGGTGTCAATTTTTCTACCTGTACGTAATTCACTCCAAATACCTTTACGAAGATCGCTCATCATATCAGGTAAAGAATATGCTTTACTATCGTATGTATAAGCTTCGGTTAAACGTTGCATTTTACCTAGGCTCATAATGTTATTAAGGGTTCTTACTTGAATTGCACGAACACGTTCTACAGAACCTGTAAATTCAATACGATCAAATATATCTTTGTTTATCAACCAATCTTGAGTGGTAAATAAGTTGTCTTGAATAAATTGCATCGCCTCTTTTTGAGTCTCCTTTGGTACTGCTGTATAAACTGCTCCAGCTTGATCTGCAGCTTTATAGTTTTCATAAACACCACCAATGTTGTTAGAAACATGTCCCATGTAACGATTAAATTGAGATACAACATGACCATACATTTCTTGTAAATCATCATAGTCTTCACCAGCTTCTGTAGTCCACTCAATTAAGTTAGGTACAATACGCTTTAAGTTTTTAATTCCGTAGCTACTTGCTAACATGGCATCATCGCCTAAATCTTCAGTTTGAGAACTAGGGTCTACTACGTCTCCAGCTTGTTGGTGTCCAAAACGATACATTGGGTCACCAGCATGATCCATAATCCATTTGTTAAGGATTGGTTTTTCTTCTTCGGCAGTTTTTCCTAAAATAGGTCTGTAACCCCAAGAAATAGCGTACTTATCATAAGTTCCAATATCTGGCATTAAAGCAACACCTTCATCTCCTGGTTGTGCCACGTAGTTAAAACGCGCATAATCCATAATTGATGGTGCAGTACCATATTTTTGAGTAAATGCGGCATCACGTAATTTTTCTACAGGATATGCAACACTCGATCCCATATTATGAGGTAAACCTAAGGTGTGACCAACTTCATGAGATGATACGAAACGAATTAAACGTCCCATTACTTCATCTTTAAATTGAGGGCTTTGAGCATCTGGATTGATAGCTGCTGTTTGTACAAAGAACCAACCACGTAGTAAAGACATTACATTATGGTACCAGTTGATATCACTCTCTAAAATTTCACCTGTTCTTGGGTCACTTACGTGTGGTCCATTTGCGTTTGGTATTGGAGATGCTAAATAACGAACTACAGAGTAACGTGCATCCTCAGGGCTCCATTCAGGATCTTCTTCCACAGTTGGAGGATCCATAGCAATAATGGCATCTTTAAATCCTGCAGCTTCAAATGCTACTTGCCAATCTTCAATTCCTTGTTTGATGTATTTTCTCCATTTTACAGGTGTTGCTCTATCAATATAGTAAATGATTTGTTTCTTCGGAACAACTAATTCACCGCGATTAAATGCTGCAATATCTTCATCTTTAACTTCTAATCTCCAACGATCTAAAAACTCTAAAGACTTACTTTTTTGGTCTTCTTGGCCATAATCTGTTGTGCTGCTAGTAAACCAACCTACACGTTCATCAAAATAACGACGCTTCATTGGGTTGTCTGGTAACAAAATCATTGAGTTGTTTATTTCTATAGAAATACTTCCTGTACTTGAGTTAGAAGGTGGACGTCCTGCAGCATAAGTTTTCACATGTCTTGCTTCAATATTTCTAGGGTAACTTTTAATAGTTTCGATAAATGATTTATCACTTTCTAAACGTGTTACTCTGTAAGGTGTTCTTCTAAATTGAGGTAAACCTAGTGACTTTACGTCTTTAGAAAATAAAGGCGTAGCATCAATGACTGTACTTGTAGAGTCTTTACTAAATGCTTTTATAGGAAATGTAAATAATATAGGTTCAAAATTTGAATTTACTACAGCTTCTTTAACAGGAAGTGAGTCTGCTGCAGTCACATTGTATGACACAACACGTGCTATTACTTTCTTCCCTTTTTTCTCCCAACGTAACACTTGTTCGTTTTGCTTTCCGCCACCAAAACCTAATCCGCTAGCAGTTTTAGAAATTCGAGTTACCATTAGCATTTCTCTATTAAAAAGAGAATCTGGAATTTCGTAGTAATATTTATCATCTAACGTATGAACTGTAAATAAACCAATATCGCTTTTTGCATCTTTTGTGATGACTTTGTTATATGGTTTTGGATCATTTTTTCCAGGCTTTTTTGCTGGAGGTTTAGCAGCAGCAGTCGCTGCATTTTTTTTACTTGCTTTTTTTGCTGTTGAGCAAGAAACGGCAACAAAAAATACGGAAACTACAAGGAGTAGTTTGATTGAAAAGTGTTTCAAAGTGGTTGATTTTTTAAATTAGTCTTCTAAAATAAGAAATCCCTTATTGGCACGAAAAGGTTAGGTTGCTTTTAACTTAATATTTAGAAAATCGAAAGCAAGAAAAAAGCCACGTTATCGTGGCTTGTAAATTCTAAATTTATAGTTGATTATTCTAGTGAATTAATGTAATCAATTAATAGATCAACACCTTCGTCATGAACTACGGTTCTGCCAATTAAAGGCATTCCGTATTGTGGTATTGTATTTTGAATTCTAGTTAAAATACTATTACGTCGTTCTGAGATTGAAGATTCAACATATGGTGTTTCATAGCTAAGTCTTAAGGTTGATTCCTCTTCACAAAAACCACCAGGCGTATGACAATGCGCACAATTAATATCCATATAAGCTCTTGCTCGTCTGTCTAAAGATACTGTTGGGTCATCCCATTTAGGTAATAAACTTACACTTGTAGGGTCTGTGAGGCCATCAAGCATGTCATTATCAATTAACTGTTGTATTTGATTTGCCCCATTAAAGTCAAAATTTATAGTTCGCATTTTTGGACCAATAGGAGTCATGTTTCCTGTATTTTGGTGACACGTAAAGCAGTCTGTATTTGAAGGTATTTCGTAATTAATACTATTTGATTCTCCTTCAGCATTAGTCCATGTCACAGGAACAATACTACTATTTGCGTCTAAAGTAGCTTCGGTTTGAGCATCATTCCATTTGTAGTTGCCAGATTCCCAAGAACCATCAATTTTAATAAGAATTCTTGTTTCAATTATTTGTGTACCTTGAGATAAATCGGTTTCGTTTACATTGTAGTAAAAGGTTTTTACAATAATAGAGTTGTTAGGAAAAACTGGTAACCCTTCTCCAGTATAGGTTAATTTTTCACCTGTAGGTAAAACAAAAAATCGTTGTTTAATAGCGTAATCTGTATATAATGTTGAATGTAAATCATATTCAAAACCATAAGGTGTAATTTCTAAATTGTTTAAATCACCTGTAAACAAATTCAATTCTGAAAGTGTAGGCCTAAATTCTGGAATCACAGGAATCGCTAACGTTGTAAATGAGATCACATCTGCATCTGGACTCACATTACTAGCAGAACATACAGCTCTAACATAGACGTCGTAATCTGTATTTGGTAAAAGACCAGTTAATTCTAAAGATGTCGTATTTGATGTTATTGTAGTGCCAGAGCCTATGTTAAAACCTGAATTACCATATTCTAACTCATAAGTAGTGCTTGAATTAGCATTATCTTCCCAAGCTACAAGCGCTGAAGTATCTGTAATCATACTAGAACTAACATTAGTAACAGCAATACAAGGTGTAACAGACGTTGTAAAACTGTAAACCTCTGTGAGCATACTCATGTTGTTTTCAGAACAAATGGTTTGCACATAAACGTCATACGTTGTGTTGCCCAATAATCCTGAAATTGAAATCGATGTGTCTGTTGTAGATATTGTAGTTCCACCACCAAGCGGAAATCCTGTAACACCATATTCTACGGTGTAAGAGCCAACATTACTAGCGTCGTTCCAAGTTAAATTTATCGAAGTATCTGTAACTAAACTTGATGATACATTAGCAACTTCATTACAAGCAGCAATCATGTCGTCATCATCGCTACATGCAAATAAAATGCCTGTAACAAAAAGGAGTAAGCTTATTTTTTTTAACATTTGGGTTGATTTTTCTGATTAATAGCGGAGCGAATGTAATAAAAAACTTTTTTATAAGCCCTATTAAATCGTTATTAGGTAGGATTTTAACCGTAAAAATTTGTGTTTTAATTTTTGAAAATTTTGTTTTCTTTTCTTCGGAAAGTTTAAAAAACAAAAAAAAAGCATATCCTTTTCAAAGATATGCTTTGTACTATTTTTTGAATAAATAGGTTTGTTATGTTTTAAATTTCCGAAGAAAACTTTAGTTTAAACCACTTCTACAAATAAGCCATCATCATTTTTAACCACCTTAGCAACACCTTTGGCTGTTAATCCTTTTATGGATTTGTCCCATTTTTTATTACTTAAGCCAGATTGCGTTTTTAACGTAATTAGGTCAATTGGTGAGTTTGATTTAAGAAGGGTGAAAATAGTTTTCTCTTCTTCACTCATTTCTATTTTCTTCTTTTCAGGACGCATTTGTGGGAAGAATAAGACTTCTTGAATAGATTGATTGTTGGTTAAAAACATGATTAATCTATCCATTCCAATTCCCATTCCAGATGTTGGAGGCATTCCATACTCTAAAGCACGAAGAAAATCGTGGTCAATAAATTCTGTAGCTTCGTCATCACCTTTAGCGGCAAGTTTTAGTTGGTGTTCAAAACGCTCTCGTTGATCAATTGGGTCATTTAACTCACTATATGCGTTGGCGATCTCTTTTCCGCAGACCATCAATTCAAAACGCTCTGTTAATTCAGGATTATCACGATGTTCTTTACATAAAGGACTCATTTCTTTTGGGTAATCTGTAATAAATGTTGGTTGAATGTAATTACCTTCACATTTTTCACCAAAAATTTCATCGATTAACTTTCCTTTACCCATTGTGTCATCAACTTCAATGTGCATGTCTTTGGCTGCTTGACGAATTTCAGCCTCAGTTTTACCTGTAATATCAAAACCAGTAAAGTGTTTGATAGAATCTGCCATTGTCACACGAGCGTAAGGTGCTTTGAAGTTGATTTTATGTTCTCCAAAAGTTGCTTCGGTTGTACCATTAACTGCTGTTGCACAATGTTCTAATAAACGTTCGCAGAAATCCATCATCCAGTTGTAATCTTTATAGGATACATAGATTTCCATGGCAGTAAACTCAGGATTATGAGTTCTATCCATACCTTCATTTCTGAAGTTTTTAGAGAACTCATACACGCCATCAAATCCACCAACGATTAATCGTTTTAGGTATAATTCGTTAGCAATTCTCATGTATAATGGAATGTCTAGGCTATTGTGATGTGTTGTAAAAGGTCTTGCCGCTGCTCCTCCTGGAATTGGCTGTAATATTGGCGTTTCTACTTCAAAATATCCTGCATCATTAAAAAATGAACGCATAGCATTGAAGAGTTTTGTGCGTTTTACAAAAACATCTTTTACGTTAGGGTTTACAACCAAATCTGCATAACGTTGTCTGTAACGCATTTCTGGATCGTTGAATTCATCAAACGTGTTGCCTTCACTATCTGTTTTTGGTAATGGTAGTGGTTTTAAAGCTTTACTTAACAATATAAACCCTTTAACCATTACTGTTTTTTCTCCAACTTTGGTGGTAAATAATTCACCTTCAATACCTATAAAATCTCCAATATCGAGCAATTTTTTATAGACATCGTTGTATTTGCTTTTGTCATCACCAGTACAAATTTCATCTCTGTTAAAATACACTTGTATTCTCCCAGCACTATCTTGTAACTCAGCAAAACTTGCATTACCTTGAATACGACGCGACATTAAACGACCAGCAATTACAACCTTTTTACCATCTTCAAACTCGGTTTTTATCTGTTTTGACGTATGATCTACAGGAAATAAATCTGCAGGATAAGGGTTGATACCTAAGGCTCTTAATTTTGCGAGTTTTTCGCGTCTTACTAATTCTTGTTCTGAAAGCTGCATGCTACATATAATTTTTAATAACCTACCAATGTGATAAGCAGGTGCAAAATTACATTATTTACAATAATTATTACAAATTGCCATGAGGTTTTATCGCACTTATGTTCTCTTTTTAATCGATGGCATTAATTTGTTTTCACAACGTCTAGATTTTTTAGTAAATCTTTGTTATTTGGAAATAGTTGGATCGCTTTTTCTAATACTGCTATGGCTTCAGTACGTTCTCCATAGACACCCAATGTGTTTGCTAAACTCATGTACGTTATTGGCTGATTTGGAAATAATTTTGTGTTTAAATCAAACACTGTTATTGCTTCTTCATGCTGATTAATGGAATACAAAATGCGACCGTAAGTATTTAATTCATACATACTCTCTACTTTATCTTTGAATGATGTTGTTAGCTGTTCTTGTTGTTTTTTTAAACCGTTTAAGCCTTCGTTTTTTAAAATGTTATTGACTTTGGTAACAATTTGGTAATTAGATTTATAGTCGTTGTTGGTAACAATATTAAGCATATCTTTTTCAAAACTTTCAACAGGATGCTCAACAATACGGTTCATTTCTTTTCCGTTTTTCATGAAAATAAATGTAGGTACTCGATGTATATTTAATCCTGCTTCTCTATGGTTAGGACTTTGTTTATACATGTTTGACTTACCGCTTAAAGCAATAACTGTTAATTGCTCTTCTGGAAATTCACAAGCCTCCAAAATTTTATAAAATTTAGGGACTTCTTGCCTGCTATCGCCACACCAAGTACCCATAAATGCTAGAATTTGATAGTCTTTTAAGTTTTTAGCTAAAACGGTTATGGTTTCTTGGTCTAATTTATAGTCTTCATAGTTTTTTCGAAACCATGACATATAATTCTTGCCTTCTAAACCACTTTTGTTAATTTCACCTAGTAAAAATGGTGTGTCTCCATTCGTTGTGATTTCGTAATTGATCGTTTGTGCTTGTGGCTGTAAAACACAAACTAACGTTATAATAATTATTGTAATATTCGTTTTCATGATGATGCTTTTGAGGATGATGAAAGAGTTTATGAGTGAACAGCCTCATGGAGCGAAGTTGAAAAATCTTGTTTATAAAAAATAAAGTATGTCGACTTCGCTCGAAATGAAAATTGGCTGTGTTTTTTGGTTAATTCGCTGCAATGATATTTCCTTTAATTTTAAGAATTTTGTTACCACCTTGAGCATTAGAGGTTACGGTTACGGTTTTAGTAAAACTCCCAAGTCTTTTGGTGTCATACTTAATGTTTAACGCTCCAGATTCTCCAGGAAGTATTGGTGTTTTAGAATACGTTGGCACTGTGCAACCACAACTTGCTTTTACATTTGTGATTAATAGAGGCGCATCACCTGTATTGGTAAATGTAAAAAGCCTAGTGCCATCAGAGTTTTGCGTAATGGTACCATAATCTACCACTTCGGTTTTAAATTTGATAACTGCGACTTTTAAGTTAGAATTTTCAAATTTAGCTGGTGCTGCGTTAAAAAAAGTAAGTGTTAATACAAGTAAGATTGTAATGCTTAATGTACGTTTCATAATAAAATGTTTTAAATGATTAATATGAAAACAAACATCAAACTTATAAGCGTAAAATGTGTAAAATTACGGGTCGAAATGAGTACTAGTACCTAGGTTGATTTTTATAACTACTTAGAAAACAGCGACTTTAGTTCGTCTCTAGAATTTACGTTTAGTTTTTTGTAAACATTATTGACATGCGTTTTTACAGTGCTTACACTTACAAAAAGGGCTTCTGCAATATCTTTATTGGTGTTATCGTCTAGTATTAAGTTTAATACATTTTGTTCTTGCTTGGTGAGTTGTTCTTTGGCTTCGTTTTGTTGTTTAGATGTTTTTCTTTTAGCCGAAATGAGAAGCCACAAATTGAGTAGAGTTGAAGCAATAAGTAGTCCAGCCCATAAATACGACCAGTTGAAGCGCGAGGAATCTTTGGAAGAGAATACAATAAACTTATCTGAAGTTAATTCGGCCTCATATTGTTGTGCATAGCTAGAATTGGGATACTTGCTTTTTAAACGTTGTAATAGTTCATCGTAATATGAGTTCGTTTTTAAATCTTCTAGATAGTAATTATGAAATTGATTTCCACGATCAGACAAAAATGCGTAGATGTATAATTCAGCAAGAGGTTCGTCCATATTTTTACCAAAATCTTGTAAGTTTTTAAACCATTTTTTATTGTTTAAATCTCGGTTTGCTTTACTTCTAAATTCAGAATAGGCAAATTTCATTTCCTCTTTTAGAGAATCGATTTGTATAAAAGCGCTTGTTTTAGGGTTATTAGATTTAATATCACAAAACATTTGGGCATCAAATGATAAGGGAAACGTTATGGAGTCTGTGCGTTTGGCAATGAATAAAATGTCTTTATAATCTGTACAATGACCATCAAAATGGTTGGTGCTTTGGTTGATACTTAGGCAGTTGTCAACGTGTAATTTGTAAATTTTTTGTTGTACATCGAGTTGGTTTTGGTCAAATTTAAAAAAGCCACTGTTGTCACTTTCTACTTTGGTAATGATCTGTTCATCGTTGATGCCATCAATGGTACGATAGTCTTCAATTACCGATAGATAGACTTCGTTTTGCCAACGTTCATTGTCAATATGACCTTGGAAATGGTGTTGTGCAAAAGTTACATTTCCGAAGAAAAAAAGAATAATATATACCAAATATTTCACAGCACTAAACTACTATATTTTCTTGAAATGTAACAATCAAACATAAATGACGTCCTATTATTACATCAATCAAATCAAGCCGAACACGTTTTGGCATCATCAAAATTAGTTTATATGAGTTTTTGGAGAGTTCTTCTCGCTATTATTTGTCCGCCTTTAGCTGTCATTGGTAAAGGTTGTGGTTCTATTTTAATCGTTTTTATTCTTTGGATTTTTGGTTGGGTTCCTGGTGTTATTGCAGCACTGGTAATTCTTAATAATCCTGAGAGATAAAACCGTATCTTTGTGATATTAACCATTAAATATTTTAAAATGAATAGATTTTTTACACTGCTTGCTTGTGCATTAACGATGACTTTAACGAGTTGTCAATTTTCAGAAAACATTTACATTAATGAAGATGGAAGTGGTAGAATGGAATTTTCTATGGATGCCTCAGAAATGATGGAAATGGTAGGTCAAATGGGAGAAGGGAATTCTGAGAATGGCATGGATAAGGCAGTAGATTCAACGATAGTTTTTAAAGATTTTTTAGAGGAGAAAAAAGATAGTATTGCAACTTTGCCTATAGAAGATCAACAAAAAATTAAAGCCTTAGAAGATTTTAAAATGCACATGGTTATGAATCCAGAAACTAAGAAAATGGTTTTTGATTTAAACACAGAATTTAAAGATGCTAATGAGCTACAAGATATGTTTAAAGCAATGAACAGCTTTAGTAATTTACAAGGCACAGGTGGTGCTGAGCAAAATACACCATCAAGTCCGTTTTCTAATATAGGAGAGGGTGGATCTACTGATGTTCAATATTCTTTTGATGGGCATGTTTTTAAGCGATCGGCTAAAATCGTTGATCAAGAATTGCATCAACAAGCTATGGATAGTTTAGGAGAGCAATCTGCAATGATGTTTGGCTCGTCAAAATATAAGATTAACTATCATTTTCCTAGAGCGGTAAAATCGTTCTCTAAAGAAGGTGCAATGTATAGTGAAGATAGAAAAACTGTGACTTTTGAAGTTGGATTTATGGATGTGCTTAAAGATCCTGAATTATTAGATTTTGAAGTGGTTTTAGAAGATAAATAATAAGTAGTAGTATTGAATAAAATAATAAAACTTCAAGATTTAGGGACTAAAGATTTTAAGGATACTTGGGATTACCAAGAGCAAATTTTTAAAGACATTTTAGATACTAAAATTAAAAATAGACGAGAGGATGCTGGATTGGCAACAGATAATCATTTTCTGTTTGTTGAGCATCCTCATGTTTATACTTTAGGTAAAAGTGGTGACATGTCTAATTTGTTGCTTAGCGAAGAGCAACTCACTCAAAAAGGAGCGACATTTTACAAAATAAATAGAGGAGGAGATATTACCTATCATGGACCTGGGCAAATTGTAGGCTATCCCATATTAGATTTAGATAACTTTTTTACAGATATTCATAAATACCTAAGGTTTCTTGAAGAAATGATTATTCTAACCTTAGAGGAATATGGATTAAAAGCCGAACGAAGTCCTGGAGAAACAGGTGTATGGTTAGACGTAGGAACACCATTTGCGCGCAAAATTTGTGCTTTAGGTGTGCGAGCTAGCCGTTGGGTAACAATGCATGGTTTTGCGCTTAATGTGAATGCAGACTTAGGTTATTTTGATAACATCATCCCTTGTGGTATTCGCGGTAAAGCAGTTACATCTTTACATGTAGAATTGGGTGTTAAAAAAGTAAATGAAACCGACGTTAAAGAGAAATTGCTAAAGCATTTTAAGGCGCTTTTTGAAGCTGAGTTTGTATAAGTTTAAGGTCTAGACCCAACTTCTAATTTGTGATGTTTTCTTCGGAAATCGCGTATGGCGAAACAATGAATATTTAACACTGAAGTTGCAATGTTTTCTTGGTTTCTGTGTTTTTTATTTTTTTAAGAGCATTAATATTAGATTCTCACAATGATATATAGACTGAAAAAAACCAACATTAAAATGGGTTTTACATGTTGATTTTTTATATTCGAAAAGGACTTGTTATAAACTTAAATGATTACCCTTCTTCATTAAAAAATACTTTATAAAAGTGCATTTTTTTATCGTCATCATAACCGCGTTCTAGATATTCGGCAGAGGCGTCAGGCGCATCAACATCAAGTTTTATTTGAATGTTGGTGTCGAGTTTTATTTCGGTTTTAATCTTTTGTTTTTGTTTTTTCAACACGACTTCAGACACATCAAATTGGTTTCTTAAAACAATATTGTGGTCACTCTCATAGGTTTTTTTGTAATCTTCAAAAAGCTGTATGGTGTCTTCTTCATCAAAGACTTCTTCTTTAAAAGTTTCAACATTTGCAATCTCATTTTCTTTAAAGAAATCTACGGTTTTAGCTAAGAAGTTGCTTTGTTGTTGTCCGCCAAATTGAGGTTGCATGATGTCTTTTGAAAATTCTCGGCACATTTCGATATAATTCTTAGTATGCTGATTAGAATCGTCAGGATATTTAATGTTTAAGAAACTTTTAATCCAATATTGTGTGTCATAATTGTTATTATCAACACTTAGTACAATTTTACCTTCCGTATCAGCTGCATTTAAAATTAAAACACCTTTATCTACCTTTTTTGTAGCAATACCTTTTTGTGTTATGATATCATAACTGCCGTTTTCTAGATAGGTTTGAAAGAAATGTGCTTTATTTTCTATTTTAAAAATTCCAATAGCATCTGTTTGATAATCTTCATATTGAATATCATGAAACATGCAAATTATAACATCACCTGTTTTTATTTGAGACGAATTAGATTGCTCAAATAAATGGGTGACGATGTGTTTAGAAATGTCTACAAAATCAGAGTCGTCTTGCAATAATTGAGAAGCGTAGCTGTTTATTTCATTTAATTCAACATTGGAGTGATGATTAAACCTATAAGATTCTGCAAGACTCGTAAATGGTCTTAGTAAATAAGGTAGCATTAAGTCGTAGCTTATTTCTTCAAAATCAAGGACTTGTTCAGAAAAAGCATTTTTAGTACTGTTAAATTTATTACCTACTTTATGAAGTATGCATTTAGAAATTGAAGCTTTATTACGTTTAATCATGATCAAAAATTTGAGTCACAATACTACTAAAATTTAAAGTCTTAAAATAGGAAATTAACTAAGAAAACGCTTTCTAGTTGTATATAGAATATAGGGATGATTTGGTGCAACAACCAATTATTGTTTGATAAATTCTACACGTCTGTTTTGTGCTTTTCCTTCAGGTGATGTGTTATCTGCAATAGGTTCGCTTTCTCCTTTTCCTTCGGAAACGAGCCTACTTCCATCAATTTTATATACATTAATAAGGGCTTCTTTTACAGCTTCGGAACGAGATTTTGAAAGCTTTAAATTAGTATCATCATTACCATCAGCATCTGTATGTCCTACAATCATGAGCTTTATGCTCTCATCCTGTAACAACACTTGTGAGATTTGACGAATAATACCGTAAGATTGCGGTTTTATATTTGCAGAACCTGAGTTAAATAAAATACCATTAGTTGAAATTTTACCTTCGCTTAATAATTTACGCCTTAAATCTACACCGCCTTTAGCAACTTTTAAATTACTAATAAATATATGTTCTTTACCGTCTTTGAAATTGGTAATTTGAAACTTAAGATGATCAAGAACGTTTTCTACTTCAATAAGTCTAGGGATGTCAATGTGTTTAATTTCATTTACCCAAAGTCTAAAACGTTTTTTTGTAACAGATATAGAAACGTGTGGCTGATTGAGCACCTCTTTTCTAATGTCTCCTTTTATTGCCGAATTGATATCGCCTTCATCTTTATTAAAAAAGTTTTTTACCCTAAAATCAAATGCTGCATATTGACCAAAAGGTATCGAGACTTCAATATAATGCTCAATACCTCTATTAAATTTGTTGTTGTCACTTAAAATAACACTTAACCTACCAGTAGAAGAGGTTTTGTTGTCTAGACCTTCGGCTAATACATCAAACTCTATAGTGTAATCCTCAGGAAGTTCTATAATATCAGGAATGAGATGAATGTTATAGCCAGATTTGAGTTGCAACCATTTACCTTCAACTTTATTGATTTTAACAACTTCTCCAGATCCATTTGTATTCCATCGCGACGGAAAATCTCCAATAAAATCATTAGCAAAGTCCTCAAAAAACAGGAGTTCATCACCAGCTACAAAATCGAACTTACTGTAAATCTCTAAGTCATCTGATATGTTTTTAGGCGCTTCTATATTGGTATCGTCAGTTGCCTTTTTATCGCTATCGCTTGTGGTATCTTTCTCATCTTTTTGGTTGCTTGCTGTTTCTTGGGTTTTTTTGTCGTCCTCTTCGGGCTTTGTTTTATCACCTAGCAGCAGTGCTTTAGCTGTTTTTATGCTATAGGTAAGTGCTTTTTTTGCTTTATTTATTTGAAGCGTTGCTTTGCCTTGTTTGAGAATTCCAACACCATCTAAATCTGATATAATATCTGGAGCACTATCACTTAAATTAGTCATTTCGGCTAAAGCTTCCTCTAAAACATCAATGTCTTCATCGTCTAGAGGTGTGCCTGCTTGAGCATAACCATCATATTTGTATACCTTTTCATAAAGATCAAAAGATTCTTGAACAAATGTGTCTACACTAGAAATCCCAACTCTACTTTTTGGACGTTTTAGTTTTTTGGTTTGTGAGTACGATTGGAATATAAAACATACCGAAACTAAAACTGTCAATACAATTTTAGATTGAAAAAGTTTATGAAACATGAGGATTAACGTTTGTGAATTGCTGGTTTAAAGTTAGTTAATCCTTATTGGGTGGCAAAAAATGATGTATGGATAGTATGTTTTAGCGTGTGTGTGGTAAAATAATATGGATGTTAATTATCTAATCTCGTAAACAATTATGGCATTATTATCACCTTTAGTTATGACTTCTAGTGATCTGTCTTTATCAATATTTCCGAGTTCTAATTGAGAATTAGCATATACAGGGAAGTTTGCTATGGGTTTAGCTTGGCTATCAAATAGAAATCCTTTTTTAGATTGTAAATCTGTAACTGTAACATAAATTTTATCGTTGATATAAAAGATTTTTGGAGGTGTATAATCTCCAAAATCTAGTTCAATTGTGTTAGATTTTATCATCAGTTTATTATCACTTAATGACACAAATGTTTTGCTCGTGGTTGCAATACTATGGTTGCTATTTAAGTTCAAGTTTTTATGGCGAATAGTACCTTTAGAGTTTACTTGTATTTGTTCTCCATTAGTAGTAGTGGTTGTGAAGTTATTTTGGTATAAGTAAATATCATTTTTAGAAAAATCAATGTGTTCTTTTACTTGATACCTTGGGTTACCTACACGATCTAAAACTTCGAGTTTATTGCCGTGAGCAAATACTATAAAATCTTTAGAACCAATTCTAAAATGCTTAGGTTGAGATGTAATAGTGTTTTTGGCGCTTTTGTACTTAAAACCTTTTACAATATTTCCGTTTTTGTCATACATTAATACAGATTTTCCTTGAGTAATCATTAACCTGTAATTTTTCCTCTTATCATAATCAAAAACTGATACTGGTTGAGTTATATTGTCATTAAACTTAAGCGGAAAGTTGTTTACGTCTTTGCCATTTCTGTCTAATACATACAGTCGATTAGCAGTGTTAAAAACTAATTGTAATCTTCCGTTTTTATAAGTGTCTATCTGTGAAATTTCACCTAGAATTTTACCTTGCAATTGTTTTTTCCAATAGACTTTACCTTGATTAGAGATAAGGTATAAATTATTGTTTACATCTTGCACGACAATATCTTTTTGGTTGTTAGTATGGTTGTTTACTAATTGCGGAGTCGTCAACAGGTCTGCATTGATTGAGATGTTAAATTCTTCGGAAATAGTATGACGCGATCCTTTGTTCTTGTGATTTGAAAAGATGGCAGTTACATGGGCAAAATTTGTATCGTAAGTGTATTGTATTACATTAGAATTATAGTTGCTTATGTTTAACTTTATATCGTCAGTAAAATTAGTGTTTAATATTGTATTTAATTCTGAGTTATTACCATAAATTAAAAGCGAAGATTCATCACTTAGGTTTAATTGTAAATTTTGATACGATGCCGTGTTAGAAAGTACTGCGTCGTTTTGGTAGCTAGAAATAATAGATTTTAGAAAGTCTATATTATCAGAGAATACAATAAAGTCATCAATTGAAATAAAATATGTTGATCCATAAGAGTTTAAGATAAATTTAAAATCAGTTAAAATAGTTGGCTCTTTTTCCGAAGAAAAAATAGAAACATCTCTATAAGTATCGGTAGTTGTCTTTGTGTCAATGTTTTCGAGAGTAGTTGTAGGGTCTATCGATCTAATTAATATGGCGTTATGAGATTTGTTTTTGGCTATGCTAATCTCTATGATATTTTGAAAGCCTAAATTATCGGTTTTTAGAGTGTCTGCGAGTTGATGATTTTGAAGATTTGTTTTTATAGTTTCAAATTGATCAAAAGTTAGACTTGTAAAACTTTGAGTGTCTCTTGGTAAGATTGAGGCTGCTTTGTTTTCTTGCGGAATTGTATTTTTAAATATGTTAATTAAACTTTTAGTGGAATCATGTGCTTTAGTGATGCCATTAAATACAATTGAATTGTAACCAATATCGCCATCAATCATCGTGTAATTCGAGAATTTTTTAGTATTGAGCGTTGAATCTTTAAAGAACTTAGGTGAAAAATGATTAGAATTATGATTTATTAATACAGATACCATTTTGTCTTCATTTGAGGTGTTGAAGATGGTTTCAATTTCAGGTTCGTTTGTATTGTGGATTCGTGAGTTTTTAGTAATATCTAAATTGTTAGAAGCAAATAGGATGCTGTCTATCGTAGTGTAATAAAATGGATGATTATTGAAATATAATTTATTAATCTGCTCTGTGTTAAACGTGGAGTCTAATGTTATGCTCTTAATAGAGTCTAAGGTTAGGTTTTCTTTAGAAAAAGGAATAATGTAGCTAATGTTTAAGCTGTCTTGATTATTTTTAGAAAGTGCAATTAAACTGTGATTTTTATTAATGTCAACTAGAGGCGGGAGAATGTCCTTTAGGTTTTTGATAGCGGTGTAATTGCCTAAAGCCTTTATCAATGGATTATTGTTTAATCCATTTTCTAAACCTTCCGAAGAATTTATTTTAATTAGAATTTCTGTATTATTTGGAACTAATGATAAAGCGCTAATAGATTTGGATTTAGCATTCTCGCAACTAAAAAGCAGCACAAAGCAAAAACCGATAAACCAGATTTTTTTCATTTACAAAGATTTTTACAAATATAAAAAGTTACAAGTCCAAATGATATTGTTCTGGTAATAATCTAAAAGTTTTTCTGTGATATTTAGTGATGCCATATCTTCGTATGGCTTCTCTATGTTCTTTTGTGGGATATCCTTTGTTTTGTTTCCAATTGTACATAGGGTATTCCTTGTCGATGTCTTCCATGTAGGCATCTCTATAGGTTTTGGCTAGAACTGATGCTGCAGCAATGGAAGTATATTTACTATCACCTTTAATAATAGTTTCAAAAGGGATGTCACGATAAGGTTTAAACTTATTGCCATCAACAATGATAAAATCTGGCCGAGTGGAGAGCTGTTGAATAGCGTTGTGCATCGCTAGAATAGAGGCGTTTAATATGTTGATTTTATCTATTTTTGTAGGATAAATGTGTGTGTAGGAAAATGTGACGGCTTCGCACTCAATGATGGGTTTTAAAATGCTTCTTTTTTTTTCTGAAAGGAGCTTAGAGTCATTAAGTAGGTCGTTTTTGAAATTCCTAGGCAAAATAACTGCGGCAGCCGTTACAGGACCAGCTAAGCAACCTCGTCCAGCTTCATCTGTGCCACATTCTAAATTTAGTTTAGAAAAGGATGATTTAAGTCTCAAAATGTTAAAGTTTGAGCAAAGTTAAAATTTTAACGCAACCTATTTACATTTTATGTATCTAATTACTAGTAATCCTAAGGTTTAGCTAAGTAAAATCGCTTTGTGACAATTAATTGCTCGTTAACATTTTTTTAGTATAAATACTTGTTTATTTAATATATTATTAAGATGTTTGCGATAGACTAACTCAAATAATTGTTTTATGAAATTAAAGTTAACATGGTTAATGACGCTATTTATGGCGTTTGTGATGCAACTCTCTTTCGCACAAGAGAAAACGGTCACAGGAACAGTTACATCGGCTACAGACGGACTTCCGTTACCAGGTGTAAGTGTAATAGTAAAAGGAACTTCTCGTGGAGTTCAAACAGATTTTGATGGTAATTACTCTATCAAGGCAAGTACTGGTGAAACATTGGTATTTAGTTTTGTTGGAATGAAGACTTCAGAACAGAAAATTGGTCAAGGTTCAACATTAGATCTTGCCATGGCTGAGGATTTAGCTGAGCTTGAAACTGTTGTTATTACAGGTTATGCTGGAGCAACTAATAGTTCTAAGATTACATCTGCTTTAGCAACTGTTGATGCAGAGTCAATTGAGCAAGTGCCAATTAGTTCTGTGGATCAAATGTTACAAGGTCAAGCTGCAGGTGTAAATGTAAGTACAGGTTCTGGTCAGCCAGGACAGAGTGCTACAATTATTATTCGTGGTAGAAACTCACTAAACGGTGATACTGAGCCTTTATTCATTATTGATGGAGTGCCAGTTGATCAGGATAACTTTCGTAGTTTAAACCAAAATGATATTGCTACAATGTCTGTATTAAAGGATGCTGCAGCAACTGCTATTTATGGAAATAGAGGTGCAGGTGGTGTAATTCTTATTACAACTAAAACAGGTAAAAAAGGATCTGGAGTGAAAGTTCAATACAGGTCATTATTTGGTGTTTCAGAAGTGCCAAACCCTAAGTTTGATGTAATGAATGCGCAGCAGTTTTTGACATTTCAAAGAGATTTATTGCCAGGTACAACACAATATGGTGATGGATTAAATGATGCTGAAATAGCAGCGATAGCAAGACAGTCTAATACAAACTGGGCAGATATTTTCCTACGTCAAGGAAAGACTAGGTCGCATGAAGTTTCTGTAACTACAGGTGGAGAGAATAGTTCTTCATTTACTTCTGTGAATTATTTCAATCAAGAAGGTACTACATTAGGTAGTGAGTTGCAACGTTTTTCTTTTAGAAATAACTTTAATGCAAGTTCTTCAGATAATAAATTGAATTTCTCAACAACTTTAACGGCAAACTACTCTGTGAGTGATTTCGTTGTTGATGCTGTTAGAGGTGCTAATACAGGTGGTCAGTTAGATAACCCGTTTATTGTACCTTACATTGGTTTACCATATTTATCACCTTATAATCCTGATGGTTCTATTAATATCTTTGGTACAGGTCCAAGAGGAGAAGGTGGTTCAGGTGCTTATGATGCTAACGGTAATATTGATTTCAACAATGTTGATGGATTTCAAAACACGCCTTTTATAGCTTTAAATACAGCTGCCCTTGGTACAGATCAAGAAGCAGAAATTAAGATTGTTGGTAGGATTGCAGCAGATTATAACTTCGCTAAGAATTTAACGGCAGGAGTATCTTTCGGTATTGATTATACTAATGAAGAGCGTTTATTTATAAACCCTCCAGGTTCTATTAGAAGTTTTAGAACACCTACAGATGCATCAGAGTTTAAAGGAACGCAATTTGAAAGCTTCTATAGAGATGCTAATTTTATATCTAACGTATTTGTACGTTATGATAATAACATAACTGAAAAGTTAAATTTAAATGCTGCAGTATTTGCTGAGTATAACTATGCTAATACACAAATCGCTAGTTTGCAAGCATTTGGTTTAAATCCTGCATTGCCAACATCTGGAGCTGGGTTTACTGATGGTAATACAACTGAAGGTGATGATGCAGATGAGTATAACTATATACCAAGCGTTGGTTCTAGTGAATCTGAATTAGCATTAGCTTCAGTATTTGCTACTTTAGATTTAGATTATGATAACCGTTTTGGAGTGTCAGCTTCTATTAGAAATGATGCGACATCTCGTTTTATAGAGAATAGAGATGGTGTTTTCTGGTCTGTTTCAGGTAGATGGAATTTAGATAATGAAAGCTTCATGGAAAATGTTGATTGGTTATCTACTTTAAAATTACGTGCTAGTTATGGTGTCGTAGGAAATCAAGGTGTAGGTACGCGTTACCAAGGATTACAGACTGTAATTTCTGGTTCTGGTTACCAATTAGGAAATTCTTACCAATTAGGTACATTGATCGATCCAGCTATTCAGTGGGAGACGTCTAATCAATTCAACCTAGGTTTAAGTTTCGGTTTATGGCAAAACAGATTATCTGGTGAATTAGATGTTTATGATAATTTAACTACAGATTTATTTGCTAACAAACTATTATCGGCAGCAGGTACTGGTTCTACTTCAGTAACTACTAACGTTGCAGATATGAGTAATAAAGGTATTGATTTACAGATTTCTTATGATTTACTAAGAAAATCTGCAACAAATGATTGGAGCATTACGTTAAACGCTAATGGTAACTATAACAAAAATGAAGTAGAGTCTTTACCAGGTGAATTTACTGGGAATACTTTAAGAATTGCTGAAGGGTACTCTGCTAATACTTGGTTTGATGTAAGATGGGCTGGAGTTAATCCTGCAAATGGAGAGCCTCTTTATTTAGATGTAGATGGTAATTTAACAAATGTATATGATCCTAATAATAGAGTGTACTTAGATAAAAACTTTGATCCTACTTATACAGGTGGATTTGGAGCTGATATTAGCTACAAAGGTTTTGCTTTAAACGCCTTATTTTCATTCCAAGCTGATCGCTGGAAGAGAAATAGTTCTTTAGCACTTATTGAAGATTCTTCTTTAGGTTCTAACTTAAATCTATCAACAACTATGTTAGATGCATGGACTACTCCTGGACAAGTTACAGCAATACCAGCTTTATCTTTTGGTGGCTTAAGAGCACAATCTGGTGACAGATATTTAGAAGATGCATCATTCTTGAGATTAAGAAATATTTCATTATCATATAACGTTGATAAGAAAGTATTAGAACAAACAGGTGTGTTTACTGGAATTCGTGTTTTTGTACAAGGTACTAACTTAGTAACTTGGACTAAATTTAGAGGATTTGACCCAGAAGGTACAGTTGCTTCAACTTTCTTTGAATATCCTGTAGCTAGAACTTTTAGTTTAGGATTTGATTTAACTTTTTAAAAATAAAATAGAAATGAAAAAATATTTAGGAATAATAACTTTATCGGTTGCAACACTGTTTACCAGTTGTAGCGATCAATTAGATAGGTTTCCAGTTGATTCACTAGTTGAGGAAACTGCATACAATACCGTAGAAGATCTGCAATTTGGTCTTAACGGAGTTATTGGTAGTTATAGTACGAATTATATTATTGGATTTAATTCAATCTTTACAGATAACACGCAATTAGGTGTTGATAGTGGAGGTCAAGATAGAGCCCTTCATGAGCAAATTTTAAATGCTGATACTGGTGGTTTTAGTTTTGGAGACGCAGGAGTGCTTTGGTTTAACCGTTACAGTGTTATCAACGACATAAACAGGTTGTTCGAAGCGGCAGCAACTATTACACCTAGTGATGATGATTTAGATCAATACAATAACATATTGGCTCAAAACTATGCGTTTAGAGCATTAGCTCACTATGAATTATTGTTGTATTATGGACTTGATTTAACAAGTGATACTGCATTAGGTGTTCCTTATGTAGATTATGTGTCTGAGGACGCTACTCCAGCAAGAAATACTGTAGGAGAGGTGCTTATTGGTGTGCAAAATGATTTAGATCAAGCATTGTCATTATTTCCAGCTGGAACTAACGACATCAATTTTGCGACTCCAGATTTTGTTACTTTTTTAAGAGCGAGAATTGCTTTGGAAACTGGAGATAATGCAGGTGCTATTGCAGCAGTTAATGCATTAATCCCTAATTATCCATTAGCTAATGCAGCTGAGTATTTCGATATGTTTAACGAAGACGCTAGCAAGACTGAAGTTATTTTTAATTATGATAATGTACAAGGTGCAGATTCTGGTATTAATTTTGTTTGGAATTTCTCTGGTCAAGGACCTAAATTTGAAATTTCTAATGAATTATTTAATGCTTACTCACCTGATGATATTAGAAGATCTGTAATTTTAGATCCTGTAAGTGATGTTGCAGAAAATGTCTTAGTTGTTGGTAAATACCCAATTAATGCAGATACTCAGGCTATTAATGATTTTAAGTATATGAGAATTTCAGAGGCTTATTTGATTAGAGCTGAGGCGTATGCTAAAACTACGCAATTTGGACTAGCTGCCGCTGATGTGCTAGCTGTTCAGACTGCAAGACGTGGTTCTCCTCCTCCAGCAATTTCTTATGGTTCTCTTATAGAGGCTATCGAAGGGATTATTGCAGAAAGAAGATTGGAATTAGCATTTGAAGGTCATAGATATACAGACATTAAGCGAGTAAGATCTATAACGGGTGACGGTATTAATAGAGATATATCTATAGATGATTGTGGTGGATCAATTCCTTGTGAGTTACCAGCAACATCTCCTAAATTTATTTTACCATTACCAACAGGAGAACTTAATGGTAATCCAGTTATCAGAGAGCAACAAGCTCCAGGATATTAATTTAAAAAAAAATAAACATGAAAAATATATTTAAATTACTCATTGTATGTCTGTTGTTTACAGCATGTGAGGAAACAGAACCTGTACTTTTTGATGCTGCTGGTGGTCAAACGTTAGCAACATTCAATGTAACAAGTTCAAAATTACCGGTAATCATTGACGATGTAGGTTCAGTGGAAGTTCAAGTGAATATAACAACGCTTTCTAGTGTTGATAGAACTGTTAATATCTCTGTTGATTTAGAAGCGTCAACGGCTAATCCTGAAAATTATTCAGTACCTAGTTCAGTTGTAGTACCTGCGGGACAGCATCTTAATACATTTACTATCTCTGGGGTTGATAACTCGGTAGAAGTAGATCCTGAGACAATTGTTTTAAACATAGATTCTGTTGATTCAGGTATTGTTAATGGAGTTCAACATACGGTTAGTCTTTTTCAATCTTGTCCAGTTCCTGAGACGTATTTGGTAGGTGATTATGTTATCGTTGATAGTAATGGAAATTTTGCTTCTGACGAATTAGTAACTCTTTCTATCCCTGTAGATGACGATGGTGAAGTAATTGACGGTACTGTAAGAATATTTACAACCACGTTCTTACCTGGTAGTACAGTAGAGAGACCAACAACTGTGACATTAAATTTAGTTTGTGGTTCGTTTGCTATAAGTGAAATAGATGAGAATGTGACTTGTACGCAAGACAGTCCATTTGCATTAGATACAGCTGGTGATCAAAATAGTACTTTTAGTAGTAGTTATGATGATGATAGTGTTGGTGATATTCATACAGTGAACTACATAGAAGATTCTTATGGTGATTGTGGTAATCCATCTTTGCAAAACTTTACATTAACTAAACAATAAAATAGCATAATATGAAAAATATTTTAAAAATAACAATGCTCGTATTATTAACATTAGGCTATGGCTGTGATGGTGATGACGACGGTGGAAGATTTAGTAGTGATCCAAATAGTGGATGGATTCAATTTCAAACTGAAACAACTGATATATCTTTAAGTTTTGACGATACTGTATATGGGCTTCCAGTAGTTATGCAGGTTCCTTACAATCTTACTGATTTAAATATTGGTTATGAGTTAGTATCTGTATCTGGTTTAGATGTTAATTCTTTTTATAATCAAAATACCCTAACTGTTCCTGCAAATGAAGGAGGAACTGCTTTGGTAAATGGTTTTCCAACTATTGATTTTGATTTAAGTGCGATAGCTGATATTACTGAACCTATGGTTTTTGATGTGATTTTGACATCTACAGATAGAAATTCTGTAACAGTAGGTATTGATGGTGCTGATAGAATAATATCGAATAGAGTAAGTATTTGTCCTGCAAATGCAACAAACACAAGTAATTTTTTAGGTGATTATGTGTTAACAGTAGTTACTGAAGAAGGACCTTTTGGCCCGCAATTTGAGGATGGTGCTGTTGTAACCTTAGTTGAAGGTGCAAATGGATCATTAAGTAGAAGCTTTCTTATTGATTATTTACCTGGTGTTGGAGCTGGTGATCCTATAACGAATATAGAATTTACATTTACTTCCGAAGGTGTAGCCGTGGCAGAAGAGATTGGTACAGGATTATCTTGTGATGGTGGTGTAAGTGCTTTAGTATTTGGTAATGATACTGAAAATCAAGCCGCGTTACCTTGTGGTGATGATCAAATATTTCTTAATATGTTGGATTTCAAATTTATTGGAGATCCTGATGTTGCAGGAGATGTTAATGGAACAGGAGGTTGTGGTGAACAAGATGTTGCAACTACAATCTTGCTAACCAAAGTATAGATAAAACAATAGTTTTATTTAAACATAAAAAAAGTCACAAATTAATTTTTGTGACTTTTTTATGTTTAATTGTACTTTGCTTCATTAAGTTTAGTTCTATATTTGAAATTTATTATAAGTATGAAAAAAAATATATGTCTTTTTATTTTGTTGCTTAGTGTTTCTGTTCACTTAGCTCAGGTTAAAAATTTGAAAAAGTCTACTCTTATTAAAACTTCCGATAGTACTAGAATTAATAATAGCTATGATAAAAAAGATAAGCCTTCTCAGTCTAATCAAGACGCGACTATTGATCAATACAAAATTATCGATGTTTCTAACAATATAACTCTATTAGATACGTCCTTAACAATTCAAAAAGAATATAAATTTAATTATTTAAGAAAAGATAATTTTGGATTAATACAGTTTGCCAACTTAGGTCAAACTTATAATAGTTTAACAAAAGGTTTTGATAATAATAAGTTGGTTCCATTATTTGGTGCAAGGGCTAGACATTTTAATTATTTTGAAAAGGAAGATATTCACTATTATGAAGTGCCCACACCTTTAACTGAATTGTTTTATAAAACAGCATTTCAACAAGGTCAGTTATTGGATGCATTTTTTACAGTAAACACATCAAAACAATTTAACTTTTCTATTGCATATAAGGGTATGAGATCCTTAGGTAATTACCAACAGGCATTAACTAGTACTGGTAACCTTAGATTTACCTCTAATTTTATATCAAAGAATGAACGATACAAGGCTAAAGCACATATTGTCACACAAGATTTATTAAATCAGGAGAATGGAGGGTTGACCAATGAGGACGTTTTAAATTTTACTTCTGGTGATGAAGATTTTATTGATAGATCAGTTTTCGATCCTAATATGAGTGATGCAGAAAATATTTTAGTGGGTAAAAGGTTTTACCTGAACCATGTATATGATATAATTAAAAATAATGATTCTACAAGTCAATCACTAACTGTCAAAAATATAATTAATTTTGAAGATAAGTATTACCAATTTGACCAAACTAACAGTAATGCATTCTTAGGTGATTCATTTAATCAATCTAACATTCGCGACAAAGTTACTCTTGAAAACTTTGAATCCGAGATTTCTATCAACTACATAGAACCCATTATTGGTGAAATTAGTTTTGGTATAATTTACAATGATATTAATTATGGATATGATAAGGTTACTAATTTAAATGGTAATCAAATACCAAATAGAATCAAAGAGCAAGTTTTAAGTGTAAAAGGGGATTACACAAAACAATATAAAGACTTTACTTTAAATACCGAAATAGGAGTTAATTTAACTGGTCAATTCGATAATCGATTTTTTAAAGCTAATACATTATATAGTATTAATGATGATCTTTATTTAAAAGGAAGTATAGGCTATAATTTATCAGCTCCAAATTATAATATTCTACTTTACCAAAGTGATTACATCAATTATAATTGGAATAATATTCAAAATTTTAAAAATCAACGTAATTCTAATGTCAAGTTTGAATTAAATTCTGAAAAACTTTTCAATATTTGGTTGCAATATGAATCTATTAATGATTATGCATTTTTTTCTGCGGAAAACGATACAGAAATAATAAAGCCTAGTCAGTTGAATCAAACAATTAACCTATTTAAACTACAAGTTAATAAAGAATTTAAATTTGGAAATTTTGCTTTAGATAATTCAATCCTTTATCAGAAGGTCAATGACGATAGTCAGTCACTTAATTTGCCTGACCTGGTCATAAGGAATACTATTTATTATTCAAACCATTTTTTTAAAAATAAAGCTCTGTTTTTGCAAACAGGAATCACTTTCAATTACTTTACTGAATATTATATGGATGGTTACGATCCATTACTAGCAGAATTTTATTCTCAGAATGAAACTAAGCTGGGTGGCTTTCCCAGATTAGACTTTTTTATTAATGCAAAGATTCGACAAACGAGAATATTTTTAAAAGCAGAACATTTTAATTCATCGTTTACGGGATACGATTACTTCTCAGCTCCCAATAATCCTTATAGAGATTTCTCAATTCGATTCGGAATAGTTTGGAATTTCTTTCTTTAATATATTTTATAAAAGTAAATAGTATTGTAACTATTTCATTTATAGTGGTTAATGTGACCTTGGAAAAATACTTCAAAAAAAGGTTCAAAAAGATTAGGATTTGGTCAAGTATAGGTTGTATATTTGCAGCCGCTAAAAACGGTAACGTTTACGGTGATAAGTTCATTAAAATTATAGTGTTTATATTGTTTGGAAATTTTTTT
>NZ_JXJO01000021.1 GCF_000826655.1 Psychroserpens damuponensis | reverse complement strand
TTCAGAAGGAGGTACGACTGAAGAATCTTTCACTATTTTGAAGTGAGATAATAACAACTTTATTGTTTTAATGCAACATCACTAAATTTAGCATTAATCACAATGGTCTTACCAGACTTTGTTGCACTTGGATAATTATTGATGGTTTGTTGCGTGGTGAGTTCATCATTTAAACGCGAACGATTGCCTTTAAAATACATACTATAATCTACAGTATTACTCGGTAATTTGATAATGGCATCGCTATTCTCTAAAATAATGTTGAGAAGTTGAAAGGCATCCGAAATTTTTGATATCGACAAATCTCCAAAACTACCATCAATGATGGCAGTTCCAGTTAGATTATCAATATACATATTAGACGAGTTGCTGTTTAATCTCAAACTAGCAACCGTTTTAAGATGTGCGTCTTCAACATACTTTAAATTTAATTCGCCATCACTCCATGTTGAAATTTGAACAGGAGAGTAAGACACATTGATGGATGTATCAGTTCCATCTATGTGATTTGCAAATAGATTAGCGTGTGAAATATCTGCTTTTAGGTTATAAATAACAGAAGCCATTTTTAATTCACCATGTCTCACATTCAAATTTAATTTTGCGTCTTTTGGCATTTTTATTTTTATAGTACGTTTGACATCATTACCATGAGTTTCTGAACGATTTAATAAGCGTTCGCGACGTTTTTCATGAACTTCTTGTCGTTTTTCATGAACTTTCTCCATCTTTTCATGACGCTTTTCCATGGCTTTAGCTCTAAGCTCCATACGTTTCTCCATGGCACTCCCTCTTGCTTCCATTTGCTTACCGTACTTTTCTCCCCAAGCTTCCATTTTTTTAGACCATTCGCCATCAAAACGTTTTCCAAATTCTTCTCCCCAAGCTTCCATTTTTTTGCCATAGTCTTCGCCAAATTGCTTCCCAAATTTTTCACCCCAAACTTCCATACGTTTTTCATAAGCTGAAAAATCAACTTTAGCCATTTCTCGTCCCCAAGCTTTCATTTTTTCTCGATCTGCAGCAGGAAAATCGTTACTCCAGTTTTCGAGATAAGCCTCACCATCTTTCTTATACGCTTCAGCATCAAAAGTGACATTGGTTATACCGTTTGGTAGTTCTGGTAATTCTGGCATTTCTGGAGCTTCAGGCACTTCTAATCGCATCATTTCTGGCATTTCTGGGAGCTCAGGCATTTCTGGCATTTCTGGCATTTCTGGCATATCAGCTAATACTTCTAGTGCCTCTAATGCTTCTAACGATTCTAAATGACCCGATTCTGCATTAAAAAAACGCCAAGACCCATGTGACCCATCTGATGTAATTCTAACATTATTACCAGAACCTTCTACTTTGAGATCCCATGATTTTAATGCTTCTTCTAAATCTTCTTTTGATAGCTTTTCACCTTCTATAAATGCTTCTACTTCTAAGGTACTTTTGTTCCAAGTATCAATTTCTAATTGTACATAACTAGTATTGACATCGATTTCTACATCTTTAGTGACATCGATTTTCTTTGATACTTTGATTAACTTTTGTTGTGCTGCAACGCTTAAAATGCTACAGAAAAACAAGAGTGTTAGTAATTTATATGTTTTCATTTTTTGATTGTTTTTTTGTTCTGAAATCTTAGTTTTAAATACATTTCCTATTCTTTACATTCACTTTGATTACACTCGGCGAACAGGCGTTTTTTTATTTAAGCTAAAACTTTCAAAATTTGATTATGCTTTAATTTTTTCTTCTTCCGAAGTATTTAAATCATTTAATTGTTCTTTTAATCGATACAGTAAATTGAGTCTTAATTTAAGATTATCTATTAATGCGCTTACGGTTAATTCGTTTGGTCCATGATCGGTTAACTCTACCGAAAGGCGTTTGTATTCTTGATTTAACTCTGCTAATCTCACAACATAACCATCAAATAGCTCTTTATTTTCAGGAGTTTGCTTCACTTTAGACAATTCTAAATTGATATTAGCTAGATAGTAATCTTCAACCTTTTTAAAATCTGGTGAGATATCTCCTAGAGATTTCATTTGGTTATTTTTAGACGGGTTTTTGGTCTCGACGATTTCCGTAGAACTCTGCATGTCGTTTTCAAAGAATTTTGATGCTCCAAACCCTAAACCAATAAATATGACCATACCTGCAGCAATTTGTAAGACACTGAAACGTTTTTTGATTGTTTTTTTAACAGGTAGAGCTTCATCCAATTTTTCGAGAAAACGCGCTTGATGACCTTCGCTCATTTGTATTTGCGATTGTTCTTTTTGTTCTTCTTCAAATAATTTTCTAATATCTCGTGCCATTTTTAAGTGGTATTAACTGTTCTTTTAATTTCGATTTACCTCTTGAGAGTTGAGTTCTTGAGGCGACTTCGGAAATGTTTAAAATTTCAGAAATCTCCTGATGATCGTACCCTTCAACCAAATACAACATTATAACGTAACGGTATTTGTCTGGAAGTTTTTGAATCGCCAACTTAATCTCATCTAACTTTACTGTATCTTCTACTAACCATTCGTGTTGATAATCATCATCATCGACAACTTTGAGGTGCACCTCTTCCAATTCTTGCAAATGCTGCTTCTTGGATTTTAAGCAATCAATACTTTTATTAATCACGATACGTTTTAACCAAGCTCCAAAAGTGACTTCTGCTTTATACTGATTGAGTTTTGCAAATGCTTTTATAAAGGCTTCTTGTACGATATCTTCAGCTTCCATAGAATCCTTTACAAACCGCATAGCAACTGCATACATACCATCACAATATTGATTGTATAGTTTTAATTGCGCAGCGCGATTGTTCTGCTTGCATTGTTCAATGATGTCAATTTGAAGTGTCTTCAAATCTATTTTGGTTTGGTTACGCACCAAATAAATCAATTACATTTATTTGATACTAGTTCATTATAAAGACGACACAAAAAAAGGAGTGTTGCAAAAAATTTAAATAATTTTAAAAAATGATAAGAAATTTACACAAAATAGCGTTAAGTATTGATGTAGCATTTCAATTTCAATTATATTTGACTCTTGTTAGTTACAATTAAATCTTACTTTATATTATGTTTTTAAAACGCCTACTTATTTTCTTATTTATTGTTGCACTTGGGCTATTTCTATATTCTACTTTTGTTGAGAATATTTTTTCTCCACGATTAAGTCCGAAAGACACTGTAGAATTTAAACTTAACGACCTAAAATTAGAAGTTTTTTATAACAGGCCATCAAAAAAAGGACGTGACGTTTTTGGCGCTTTAGTACCTTATAATAAAGTTTGGAGAACAGGTGCCAATGAAGCCACTACATTTCAAACCAACAAGGACTTAATGATACAAGGTATTTATTTACCTAAAGGAAAATATACGTTATGGACAGTGCCTAAAGACTCTACATGGAATGTGATGTTTAACACAAAGCAGTACGCTTGGGGAGTTGACGAAGAAATGCAACCCATGTGGGACCCAAACAGCGACCTCTTAGAGATTGATGTACCTGTAGAAAAAATAAAAACTACTGTTGAGCAATTTACAATTGCGTTTGACAATTCTACAGATGACCTACAACTTACTATGGCTTGGGATAATACAAAAATTGCAGTACCTTTAATGGTTATTAAAGACCAAAATTAGAGGCATTTGTCTAAAAAATCGAAATCGACAGCATTGCATGAAACAGATGGTGTATCACAACCTGATATTACCAATGCATCTTCTATTAAACGTATTAAAGACAGAAGAAAAGCCAAGCTCGATACTACCACTTTAGTTGCTAAAATTTTAAAAGGTAACATTACTGCTTTAAGTAGAGCTATTACATTAGTAGAAAGCTCAAACCCTAAACATTTACAACAAGCTAACGACGTTATTAAATTGTGTTTACCACATGCAAACAAGTCGGTTAGAATTGGAATCACAGGTGTTCCTGGTGTAGGTAAAAGTACATTTATTGAAGCCTTTGGTTTGCATCTTACGTCTATTGGTAAAAAAGTAGCTGTGTTAGCAGTAGACCCAAGTAGTAGTTTGAGTAAAGGCAGTATTTTGGGTGATAAAACCCGAATGGAAGACTTGGTAAAGAATAACAATGCCTTTATAAGACCGTCACCCTCTGGAACCTCTCTTGGTGGTGTGGCACGTAAAACTCGAGAATCAATAATTTTATGTGAAGCAGCAGGTTTTGATACGATTGTTATTGAAACTGTAGGTGTTGGACAAAGTGAAACTGCGGTTCACAGTATGGTAGATTTCTTTTTACTACTGAAAATTGCTGGAGCAGGAGATGAACTCCAAGGCATTAAACGTGGGATTATTGAAATGGCAGATGCCATTGCCATCAACAAAGCCGATGGCGAGAATTTAAAAGCGGCTAAACTTGCTAAAGTAGAATTTAATAGAGCCTTGCATTTGTATCCACAAAAAGCCTCTAAATGGCAACCAAAAGTAAGTTTATGCAGCGCTTTACATCGAGAAGGCATTGATAAACTTTGGACGCTCATTTCAGAATATATAACACATACGACAGCGAACCATTATTTTGAAACACACCGCACTGAGCAGAATAAATTTTGGCTCCTGCAAACTATTGAAGACCGTTTAAAATCTGATTTTTTTAATCAAGCTGAAATTAAATTGGCCTTGAATGAACAATTAGAATTAATTGAAGATGGGAAAACAACACCTTTTGTTGCTGCCGAATATTTGTTGACACTTAAAAGTTAGCCTTATACCATTCCACTTGCTTTTTAACAGCGTCTAATAAAGTCGTTTGCGGATTGTAATTAAGCAACCTCTTTGCCTTATCGATATTAGCTTTGGTGCGTGATTGATCTCCTGGACGTTTTGGGATGATGTTGAGTTTTATTGAGGTTCCTAACACGTGTTCAACCGCTTCAATACCTTCTTTAGTGGTATGCTCTACTTCGGTTCCTAAGTTTATAATTTCTCCATTAACTTTAGATTCATTTTCTATGACACTAACCACACCATCTACAATATCATCAACATAAGTAAAACTACGTAAATGCTTATCGCTGCCTTCAAATAAAGGAAAAGCTTCTCCTTTTAGGCCTAAATCAATTAATTTGGTGTACATTTTCTCTGGTCGTTCTCTTGGACCTATAACCGAATACAGACGTAAAGAGCAAGCATTCATTTGTTTTTCTCTACTTTTTTGAAGTACTAACTGCTCTGCAGCTAATTTTGTCACACCATAATGAGATGCCGGTTTTGGTGCTTTATCTTCTGGAAAAGTTGCTTCTAACCCGTAGATTGATGATGTGCCAATATTTACAAAAAGCTTTAAGTCTTTGCATTGTAAGGCAAAATCAATTACATTTTTGGTAGCAATAATATTATTCTCAAAATAATCTTCAAAGGTAGAGCTTTGAGAAATTCCAGGTTGTGCTGCAAAATGAAAAATATAGTCGATATCTTTTGTGATGTTTTCTGCAAAATTGGAGTCACGCAGATCTTTTTTTAAAACTGAAACACCTTTTTCTATTAACCCTTTGGCATTTAAGTTCTTTAATTTCAGACTGTAATGGTCATTAAAATTATCTAAACCTAAGACGTCATGACCTAGGTTTTGTAGACGTTCTGCAGTGTGCGATCCAATAAAACCAGCAGCTCCTGTAACGAGTATTTTCATAGTATACTTTTGAAACCACAAAATAACAATTTTTAAATCAATCCTATTTACCATTGCGCAGATAAAAAATGAATATTTTTGTGTGAGTAACACATTTGAAATGGATTATAAATTTACTATTATCGTTCCTGTATACAATGAAGAAGAGAATATGGAACGCTTAGAAAAAGAGCTTTTAGACTATTTAAAATCTAGCAGTATTTTAACTAAAATACTTATTATTAATGATGGCTCAACTGATGGAAGTCAAATTTTAATAGAAACTATTTGTGAAAAATATTCAAATTTTGATTTTATACTTTTTAAAAATAATCAAGGATTGAGTACAGCATTAAAAGCAGGTTTTGACAGTGTTACAACAGCACTTGTTGGATATATTGATGCTGATTTACAAACAGCACCCAAAGATTTTAATTTGCTCCTAGAACATATTAACGATTATGATTTGGTTACAGGCGTTCGTCAACATAGAAAAGATCGTTTTATTAAAAATGCATCATCAACCATTGCCAACAGCATACGTCGTTTATTTACAAAGGATGGTATGGATGACACTGGCTGTCCGTTGAAAGTAATGCAAACAAATTATGCCAAACGCATCCCTATGTTTAAAGGTTTACATCGATTTTTGCCAGCTATGATTTTACTTCAAAACGGAACCGTAAAGCAGATCCCTGTTCAGCATTTTCCAAGAATTGCGGGAACTTCAAAGTTTGGGTTGAGAAAACGATTAATGTCACCATTAATTGATTGCTTTGCTTTTCTCTGGATGAAACAGAGAAACATCAATTATAATATTACAAAAAAGAGCTTCTAATTATTATTTTAATTGAAACCTAGACTGTAAATATTTATCTAATTTATAGAACAGTAGTCCAGAAAACAATCCAAATAGCATACCACTAGCTACATCAAGCGGATAATGCACTCCAATATAAATACGACTATAACCCATTGCTACAGCCCATGGAATCATTATTAAAAAGATATACTTATACTTTGATTTTAATAGTAAACTTATAAAAATGGCTAAGGACATTGAATTACTAGCATGCCCAGAAAAATAACCAAATCTTCCTCCACAATATGATTTAACCAATCTCATATATTCTGAAACACCTTCTTGATGACATGGCCTTAAGCGTTCAAACCCATGTTTAAACACATTTGTAATTTGATCTGTAAATGTGATCATTAAAGCAATTACTACTAGTGTTAGCACAAACATTTTTGAGTTGAGCCTTCTATACATAAGGTATGCTAGAATTGCATAAAAAGGAACCCAATTAAATTTTGTGGTATAAAACATCCAAAACCCATCCCAAGTTGTTGTACCTAATCCATTAAGGTATAAAAATAATTCTCTGTCGTATTCAATTAATTGTTCAATCATTAGTCATCGTATCTCGAAACTTCCCTATCGTAAAAATCGGTAGCTGCTTTAATTAAATTTTCGGCTTCTGCTTCAATTTCCTTTTGATCATGCTCATCAAATTCTTCAAACCATTCTACTTCATCATCTTCTAGATTGATTATAAATCTAGGAAAATCTGTATGAATGACGTAAATAGCATTTGGATGATCTGTATTATCACCGAGTATAAATTTTGGTAGTTCCATTCTTTAGTTTTAAATATTTAAAGTTATAAGTACTTAAAGTATTGAATACTCAAAGTTATGAAATCTTATGACTTTAGTATTAATTTTTTAGTTAGATAATTGAATCTGATAAACAATAGTATGGCAGCTGTTGTTAAACCCGCTAATAATCCAAGCCAAATGCCAAAGCTACCATAAACATGCTCTTTTCCGAGGAAAAAACTAATGGGAAACCCAACAACCCAATACGATATGAAGGTTATTACAGTTGGGATTTTCACATCTTGCAAGCCTCTTAAAGCTCCTAAAACAACGACTTGAATACCATCACTTATTTGAAAAATAGCTGCAGCTAACATTAATTTTGCCGCGATGGTTATAACTTCAGTATTGTCTACTAAATTTTTTGCATCATCATAATCTAGATATAGCTTAGGCAAAGCTTCATGAAAAATGAAGAAAAATGCCGCAAAACACACAGCTAAAATTGTAGTTAATAAAAATAAGGAAAATGCAATTCTACGAAGTTCTACAAATTGCCCTAAGCCTTTTTGATTACCAACTCTAATCATAGAAGCCACACTTATTCCCATAGCAACCATGAAGGTCATTGAAGATAGGTTTAAGGCGATTTGATTTGCGGCTAATGGGTTTTTACCCAGCAAACCACTTAACCATATAGCTGCCGTAAAAATGGCTACTTCAAAAAACATTTGCATGGCACTTGGTGTCCCTAAGTTTATTAACTTTCTTAGCATTAATTTGTCGAGAACAAAAAATTTAATGTTAATAACGAAGGCTTTAGACTTTTCTTTTTTGGTCAATAACCACCAAAGGTGAGCAACCATTATAAACCTAGAAATTAGAGTTCCGTAGGCTGCACCAACTATTCCTAATTCTGGGAAACCAAATTTTCCAAAAATTAAAATATAGTTAATTACTACGTTAACAACATTGGCTAAAATGGTAGCATACATAGGGTATTTAGTCATAGACAACCCGTCACTAAACTGTTTAAACGCTTGAAAAACTACTAATGGAATTAACGAAAATGCCACCAAATTAAGATAAGGTAGTGCTAATTCAACAACCTCAACCGGTTGTTTCATGAAATACAGCAGAGGTTTTGCAAAAAAGACGGTCAAGAATAATAGTACTCCTATAATTGTACAAAGAAATAACCCATGTTTGAATGATGATTTACCTTCTAAAAAATTATTAGAAGCATCTGCCTCTGCTACTAATGGTGTAATTGCCGTTGAAAAACCAATACCTATAGACATAGCAATAAACATAAAACTGTTTCCGAGAGACACTGCAGCCAATTCTGCGGTACCCAATTGACCTACCATTACGTTATCTACAAAACTCACAAATGTGTGACCTAACATCCCTAAAATAACTGGTGTCGCTAACTTTAAGTTGTAACTAAATTCTTTTGTGTATTGTGATAATATCAATGTATGGATTTTAGAAATGCGAAGTTAAATCAATAGAACTAGCTTACATAAAAGTTTACTTAGTTTTAGCAAAACAAAATTTTAATTGTTTGACTATTAAAAAGTTATGAACTGTAATTGTTAATAAGTTGAACGTTAAAATATATCTACATTTTAATCAAACCTTTATTTTTACAACTTGAATACCTTATTGTAGTAGGTTAGGTATTTGGGGCAGAAACTTTTTTAGCTATTATTTTAGAGGGATTTAAAAATTTTATTGTTAAAAAACGTTTCGTGCAAAAAGAGGCTTTGTCCTCTTTTTGCTTTTTTATATCATTTTAAAACCGTCTTCCTAACCACTCTCTAAACCTATAAAGTGTTGGTAATGGGTCATTTAAAAATGTTTTAGCCTCTGTATTATTCATAATATATTTTCTTCGGAAAATGAACAACGGATTTCGTTTAATAGACTTTAGCACACCTTTAAATCGCATGTGATGAATATTGTCATAATGCTCATCTGCCAATTCCTGATTTAAAGCTAACTGTACAGCTTTATGCGGAAAATTTATTCCTGCAAACATTGACCCTTCTACACTACCCCAGAAACGAGCATTGATTTCAATGAGCTTATAATCATTGGTGCTTTTATCATACCTCATGTCAATATGCGCTACTCCAGACCAATTGAGTTTAGACATTATTAATTTAGCAACATTGAGAACATCATCATTTTGCAAAAAATCGAAGGCTAATTGAGGAGCAAAATTGGAATGTCCTTTTAAGTTTCCTTTTTGTATGGTATAACTTAAAATGTCTCCATTTTGACACAACACACTACAATCTATATCATAACCTTCAATAAACTCTTGAATAAATACAGATTGATTATTTTGGTTTACATAAGTTTCTAATCCTGATTTAGTATCTATCTTTTGAATCCCGTCACCTCCTTTTTGACCTAGAGGTTTTACTAAAATTGGAAATTGAATGTTAGACAGAACGTCTTGTTTTTCCTTTTCCGAAGAAATAAAATAAGAATTTGGATGCGGAATACCATTAGCATTCGAAAAATCACTTAATCTCATTTTATCAATAGCTATTTCAAAATTTTGAGAATTAGGTAACGCAATAATCTTCGCAGAAGTTGAAATTTGATGGCCATGGTTTATAAAAAATAAAAACTCGCGCTCTGCAATTGGAAGTACCACAGCTATGGAGTTCTTTTCTATTTCAGCATTAATCGTTGTAACCCAATCTGCATCATTTGGTCTATCATAAAATTTATAGTAGCTGGTAAATTTAGAAAATTTGGTTGCTGTACGTTTTTTATTAGATAACACATATATGTTGTACCCTTTCACTTGAGAAAGGCACTGTATTACAGATAAAGCCCAAGTACTGTCTCCGTCTGGAATTAAAACATTACAACTTGCGGTCATTAATTATTTAGGATCAACATTAATTACTTCCAAATATAGTCTTTTAGACTTTAAATTGTTGCGCTTGGTTTTGAGCTAAGTGGAATTCTTTAATTAAATCTTCAATTATTTGGGCCGTAGGCTTAATATCATGTATTAATCCAGCAATTTGTCCAATCTCAAGTTCTCCATCTTCTAAATCGCCTTCAAACATGCCTCGTTTAGCTCTAGCTCTACCTAAAAGTAATTTTAAATCGTCTACAGTTGGCGCTTTTTTATAGAGTTCTTGCACATCTTGAAAGAATTTATTTTTTACGAGCCTCACAGGAGCTAATTCTTTTAAAGTTAATTGTGTATCACCTTCTTTAGCATCTACAACAACGTTTTTAAAAGCGTCATGAGCAGAAGACTCTGTGCTGGCTACAAATCGACTTCCAATTTGTGACGCATCTGCTCCTAAAAGCATAACAGCTAACATGGCATTACCAGTCGCAATACCTCCTGCTGCAATTAAAGGAATTTGAAGATGCTCTCTCACCATTGGTATCAAAGTTAAGGTTGTAGTTTCTTCTCTACCATTATGTCCTCCTGCTTCAAAACCTTCAGCAACAACCGCGTCTACACCTGCTTCTTGAGCTTTTAAAGCAAATTTCACACTACTTACCACATGTACAACGGTAATGCCTCGTTCTTTTAACCAAGGCGTCCATGTTTTTGGGTTTCCCGCAGATGTAAAAACGATCTTCACGCCTTCTTCTACGATGATATTCATAATCTCTTCAATGTTTGGATATAACATGGGCACATTAACACCAAAGGGTTTGTTGGTTGCGTTTTTACAGTGTTGAATATGTTCTCTCAACACATCAGGATACATTGATCCTGCGCCTATTAAACCCAGTGCTCCAGCATTGCTAGCTGCAGAAGCTAATTTCCAACCACTATTCCAAATCATACCTGCTTGGATGATTGGGTATTTAATTCCGAAGAGTTCTGTAATTTTATTTGCCATTTAAGATTTTATAAGTTTAATCGTTTTTGATGTATTACCTGATTGAATTGTCATAATATATAAGCCAGGAGCCATTGTAGACATATTTAATTGACTCGTTGATTCTGTAATATCTTGTTCGATAACCGTTTTTCCTAAAACATCAAAAACTCTTAACGTGCTTATTTCATTTACTGTTGGAATTTGAATATTTAATATATCAAACACAGGGTTAGGATAGACATTAAACTCAAAAAATGAATTTTCTTGTAAAGACAGACCAATATCTAAAGCCAATTGAAGATCTGGTATCCCATAACCAATTAAATAATCTGGTGTTGTATATTGAGATGCCGACCTACGAACATAGTCTTTAATTTCTTCATTTGTTGCATCTGGTAAAGCTTGCCATAACGATGCAATTCCTCCTGCCATTATTGGAGAGCTAAATGATGTGCCGTTATTATTTACAATAGTATTAGAATCATCTATGACAAAAGCTGCCAAACCACGTGCAGCAACATCTGGTTTTTGTGTGGTTTGAAATGCACTTCCCTGAGAACTAAATGCAGCATAGTTACCATCTGCATCAACTGCCGCAATACTCAAAACTCCTGTTGCGTCTGCTGGAGCACCTACACCACTTTCACCAGAATTCCCTGCAGATGTTACAACTAGAATTCCTTTTTCATTCGCCACATTTGCACCTCTTGTTATAAATGTTGTTGAGCCATCAAGCACTTCATTAGTATGGCTATAATTTGTGTTTTGGTAGGTTTTATAACCCAATGATGTATTGATAATATGAACACCTAAACTGTCACTTCGTTCTGCCGCTTCAACCCAATAGGCTTCTTCTACAGGAGTTTCACTAGCTGAATCTTCGGTTAAAAACAAATAATAAGACGCATCTGGAGCTGTACCAACAAATTGGTCTTGAACAAATCCAGCCATATCACTCAGCACTTTTGTACCATGATTATTATTTGCAAATGCATATACGTTAGCATCACGTCTTACAAAATCATAGCCATCTAATAAATCTCCATTATCACGTAAACGTTGAAAAGCTCCCATTGTGTCTACATTAGGAAATCCTGCATCTAATATTGCTACAACAATCCCTTCTCCTGTATAATCTTGAAGATGCAAAGCATCTGCATTTATCATTTCTACTTGATTAAGCGTATTTCCGTAGTTAAAATCAATATTAGTGGTTTCTATTTCAAATTTATCTTCGGAAATATCAACTCTTAAGGAATTTAAGCTCTCATCAGCAAAATGGATAGATTCTACAAAAGCAAAATCATCAACCAAAGCATTTATATCTTCCTCACTACCTCTAACATAGACCGCATTAAACCATTTAGATTTAGCAAAAACTGTTACACCTGTTTCAGGAGCTTTAAGCATTGCTATATAGGTTTCGTTAACAGGCACATCACGCTCATCAATAGCGATACCTTTTGCATTTTTTCTATCAATTGCTTGTTGCGTAAGAATTGAAATTGGATTATCAATTGAGGCTTGTACGTTTTCTTTTTGATTAAAATACACCCAAGCGTCTTGTTGAGCGAAGATTGTAAAGTGAGTAGATACAATAATTATAAGTAGGATTTTCTTCATAGCAATTTGTGTTTTATTAAAAAAATAGTCGTTTTTAACTAATAATCCTTAATATGAACGCAATGCAATTTAAGAAATTACTCCCGAACCTACTAATTCGTCATCGAGATACCAAGCCACAAATTGTCCCTCGGTTATTGCAGATTGCGGATTATCGAACTCCACATACAAACCGCTATCTAATTTATAAAGCGTTGCATTTTCTAAGGTTTGGCGGTAACGTATTCTAGCTTTAACCTTCATAGTATCGTTCACTTTGAGTGTTAAATCTTCACGAATCCAATGAAGTTCTTCATTTGTTACAAAGAGTGCGCTTTTAAAAAGTCCAGGATGTTTTTTACCTTGACCTGTGTAAATAACGTTGTCTTCAACATCTGTATCAATAACAAAAAGGGGTTCTACCGTTCCACCAACAGCGAGACCTTTTCGCTGTCCCTTTGTAAAATAATGCGCACCTTGATGTTGCCCTACTATGTTTCCGTCGGAAACTTTATAGTCTATTTTTCTTGTTAAGTGATTTAATTCTTCGGCTTTAGTTTCAAATTTTAAACTTTCGGCTTTATAAAGATCACTATCATTAGGAATTTCTACAATCACACCTTCTTTAGGTTTCAATTTTTGTTGTAAAAACTCAGGCAATCTAACTTTACCAATAAAACAAAGTCCTTGAGAATCCTTTTTATCTGCAGTCACCAAATCTAACTTGGTTGCAATTTCTCTAACTTCTGGTTTGGTTAATTCTCCTATTGGGAACAGTGCTTTAGCCAATTGTGCTTGAGATAACTGACATAAAAAATAAGATTGATCTTTATTAGTATCAACACCTGCTTGCAAATGATAGGTTTCTTGAGAAGAGCCATCAATGACATTGACCACAGAAGATACTCCTTTTCTACAATAATGACCAGTTGCAACATAATCTGCTCCAAGGTCTAAGGCTATTTTCATAAAGACATCAAACTTAATTTCTCTATTGCAAAGCACATCTGGATTTGGTGTTCTTCCCTTTTGGTATTCGTCAAACATATAATCTACAATACGTTCTTTGTATTGCTCGCTTAAATCTACAGTTTGGAACGGAATTCCTAATTTATCTGCGACTAACATCGCATCATTACTATCGTCTAACCAAGGACACTCATCTGAAATAGTCACAGAGTCATCATGCCAATTTTTCATAAATAAGCCAATCACTTCATAGCCTTGCTCTTTTAACAAATAAGCGGCAACGCTAGAATCTACTCCACCTGACAGTCCTACAATTACTCTTTTCATTTAACAACCCTTATATTATGGTATTTTGAAACATTAAAAGTGATGTTTCATCCTGCAAAATTAAGAAATAAAAATAGCAACATGAGTTATGTTGCTATTATAATTTACTATCTATAAAATAGGTTTTAACTATTGTTTATTAGGATTCTTACTTCGTTTGGTATGATCTTTAGTCTCTACAATTTTACCATTTTTGTAATAGTTCCAAATACCGTGTTTTAGATCATTTTTGTAAGCGCCTTCGGCTTGTAAGTTTCCATCAGAGTCATAATATTTACTAACACCATGAAGCTCATCGTTTTGGTACATAAACGCTTTTAAAACATTTCCGTTTTTAGCATACCAAGTTGATTTACCATGAAGTTTGCCTTCTTTGTAATTGGAAGATTCTGCAGTTGTTCCGTCAGGATAAAATACTAATTTTTCACCTTCTAGCTGCCCATTTTCATTATAGAACTCTGTAGACATAATACCTTTAGATTTATTATGATAATAAACCCATTTACCAGTATAAAGCTTTCCATTCATGGTACCTTCACTTATCAATTTACCTTTAGAAGATAGAAACTTTACTTCAGCTTTATTCGTCTCTTCTTTAAATACTTTTGTAGCACTTAAAACGCTTGAACCTTGATTAAGCGTGTAAAATTTAAAGGTGCCAACTTCTTTTCCATGGTTAAATTGACCTTCATATCTCAACTGTTTAGTCTTAGCAAAGTACTTTCTCCAAACACCATGCCTATTGCCTTGACTATCAAACTGATTTACCGACTCTTGCGCATAAGAAGTCAAACCACTAACTGTTAAAATAAATATAAAAATATAATGTCTCATGATGTTTTGTTTAATCTTTTTCTAAATTTGTTGAACAAAATTAATTTTAGATCAATAATGATAAATAACAAAAACTCAAAAAAATGAAAATTATTTCAAAAACATTCAAATTCTTGCCGTTATTTTTATTAGCTATCCTTATTACCTCTTGTAATAACGATGATGATAATACAATAACTGCACCAACATCATTAAACATAGTTGAAACAGCAATCGCGACTCCTGATCTTTCTAGTTTGGTTGCCGCTTTACAAGCTGCCGATGGTGATTTAGTCAACGTATTAAATGGTAATGGTCCTTTTACAGTATTAGCACCTACCAATGAAGCATTCGCAACATTTTTAAGCGACAACGGTTTTGCTAGTCTAGATGCTGTACCTACAGATGTATTATCTCAAGTTTTATTAAATCATGTGATATCTACTGAATTATCGTCTACAGACTTAATAGGATCAGGAGCAGGATACACAAACACAAATGCTACAGGAGCAGGAGGAAATGCCATGAGTATTTATTTTAATACGAGCAATGGTGTACAATTCAACAATGTTTCTACGGTAACTACTGCAGATATTGAAGCTTCTAATGGTACTGTACACATAGTGGATGCTGTTATTGCGTTACCTAGCATTGTAGATCATGCCATTGCAAATCCAGGTTTTGGAAGTTTAGTAGCTGCATTAGGAGCAGCAGATGGTGACTTAGTGAATGTATTAAGTGGAACTGGACCATTCACCGTATTAGCGCCAGATGATGCAGCCTTTACAACATTTTTAGATGGAACACCTTTAGGTGATGTGCCTTCAGATGCATTATCTAATATCTTATTAAATCATGTTCTTGCAGGTACAGTAACCTCAACAGATTTAGTTGGCTTAGGAAACACGTACACAAGTACCTCTGCAACAGGACCAGGAGGTAATGCTATTAGTTTATACTCAAACGTTGATGATGGTGTACGTTTTAATGGTGTATCATCTGTAGCAACGGCAGATGTTGTAGGTACAAATGGAATCATACATGCAGTAGACGCTGTGATTGATGTGCCATCTGTTGTAACATTTGCAACTGCAGATCCTAACTTTTCTACTTTGGTAACCGCTTTAACTAGCTTAACACCTGCTACAGACTTTGTAGCGACATTATCAACATCAAACGGAACAAGTCCAGCACCTTTTACTGTATTTGCTCCAACAAACGATGCCTTTGATGCTTTGGATGCTATTCCTGCTGAAGATGTTTTAACTCAAGTATTATTGCACCACGTTTTAGGAGATGCCAATGTCACTTCTGGAGATTTAACAGATGGTGTGTCACCAACAATGTTAAACGGTCAAGCTATTACAATCAATTTACCTGGTACAGGAAGTAACATTGCAAATGTCACTGATGCTGCAGGAAATACAGATATTGGTATAATTGCGGTAGATGTTCAAGCAGGAAATGGCGTTATACATGTTTTAAACAAAGTAATGCTACCAGCAGCAGATTAAATTATTATAAGTTCATTAAAAATGTAATGAATAGCACATTATAGTTAGTGATAAACGTAAATTAAAAGCCTTTAAATGATAACATTTAAAGGCTTTTTTTATATTGTACGAAACATCAACTTTCCATTATTTTCTTCGGAAATGTATCCTTATAACAGCTATTGTGACTTTAAACAAACACCTATGTAATATTAAGGCATCTTATCTAGACGAGTTTTAAACATCAGCTACAGTATTAAATGTGTTACATTTCTGAAGTCATAAAAACCTAAAAAGCCTTTAGAATTCACTAAAGGCTTTTTTTAATATTGACGATTTAAATCTATTTCTTTTTCTTTTGCTGCGCTTGCTTTTGCTGTTCCGCTTGCTCCATCATATCAGCCATTTTCTTTTGAAACTTATTTTGTTTCTTAGGCTTTGTTTTATTCACTTGAATCTGAGCATGAATCTTATCTTCATCTAGAATAAAATTCTTGATCACCAACATAATTCCAATACTAATTAGGTTTGAAATAAAGTAATATAAACTCAATCCAGATGCATATTGGTTAAAGAAAACAAGCATTAAAATTGGTGAGAAGTAAATCATGTACTTCATCATTTTAGCCATATCTGGCATTCCTTCTTGTGTAGGTTGTGAAGCCATTTGTTGACCTGTTGTCATTTTCATATAGAAGAAAATAGCAATAGCCGCCAAAATAGGAAACAAACTAATGTGATCACCATACATTGGAATACTAAACCCATTTGGAAAATCATAAATAGAATCAAATGATGATAAATCGTCAGCCCAAAGGAAACTCTTTTGACGTAAAGCAAATGCTGTTGGGAAAAACATAAACAAGGCGTAAAATACAGGAAGCTGTATTAATCCTGGTAAACAACCAGCCAACGGACTAGCTCCTGCTTTATTTTGAAGTGCCATGGTTTCTTGTTGCGCCTTCATTTTATTGTCTTTATACTTTTCTCTAATCGCATCTAGTTCTGGTTTTAAAACCTTCATTTTTGCTTGAGATAAAAACTGCTTGTATTGTACAAATGACATCACTAATTTTATTAAGACAGTCATCACAATAATTGCAATACCATAAGGCAAGAAACCACTTAAGAAACCAAACAATGGAATAAATAAGTGCTTGTTAATCCATCCAAAAATTCCCCAACCAAATGGAATACTCTCTTCTAAACTGTGATCATATTGTTTTAAAACCTTACTATCTGTAGGTCCAAAATAAAGTTTGAAGTTATTTGTTGCTTCGCCATTTGTAAAATTTAAAGGCAACTTAGATGCAAACTGTTTGGTGTAAATGGTGTCTACATCTTCATCTTCTACCAAATCTACAGTAGAAATTCTTGCATTTTTTATTGGGTTCTCTGCGACTAATATTGTACTAAAAAAGTGTTGTCTGTATGATAACCAACGTGCATCTTCTAAAGTTTCTTCATCTTCTCCTCCTTGCGCTAACTTGTCTATTTTTTCACCATCATACATGTAAGTTAATCGTGTGTAACGATTTTCATAAGAAACACTTTCATCATGACGATACGTTTTTAATTGCCAATCTAAGTCAATAGCTTGAGAACTATTTACAACCGAATTTAAACCTTTAGAACTAATAGAAAAATCCATCATATAGTTATCTGGCTTCAACTCATAACGGTATTCTAAATATTGATTTTCAGACGCTTTAAATTTCATTGACACCACAGTATTGTCTCCATTTTTGGTTACTGTAGGTTGAAAATACTTGTCTTGAGTATTTAAAATTCTATTATCTGTTGTTGGTAATGTGATATTAAAAAACTCATTTCCATCTTCAATTAATGCGATAGGTACTGAATCATAATCCACAAATTTTTTCAAAATTACTTCAGAAAGAAACCCACCTTTATTACTAAATTTTAAATCTAGCACATCTGTAGATACTGTTGTAAAATCATCGGTTGCAGATGGTAATGTTGATGAATACGCAAAAGCGCCTAGTTTATTTTTTAACTCAGCTAATTTTAATGAATCTCCAGGATTTGGTGCTGTAAAGTCTTCGGTCGTAGTGACTTTGGCATCTTTAACCTGCTTAGTTTCAGCTTTTTTATTAGCTTCAATTTGTTCTTGCTTTTCTTGTTCTGCTAATTCTTCAGGAGAGGGTTGATTTTTCCACATCATGAAGATTAATATTCCGAAGATAAGAATGAATCCTATAATCGATTTTACGTCGAATTTTTTTTCTTCCATTGTTTAGTTTATGAGTTTCTCAGATTGGTTAGTGAGAATAATATGCTTTTAATCAAAAAGCTATCCAATATTATTTCTGTGCCATACTGACACTTTTGTTATTTATTTTATAGTCTAAGGCTGCCTTTACAAAGGATACAAATAATGGATGCGGATTAGAGACCGTACTCTTATATTCTGGATGATACTGCACACCAACAAACCAATTGTGAGCTGGGATTTCTACAATTTCAACCAAGCCTGTTTCTGGATTTAATCCTGTGGCTTTCATTCCAGCCTCTTCTATTTGTTGCTTATAAGCGTTATTAAATTCATAACGATGCCTATGTCGTTCTTTAATATCTACCGTGTTGTAAATATGTTGCGCTAAACTCCCCTCAATTAATTTACAATCCCAAGCTCCTAAACGCATAGTACCACCTTTATCAATAATGGTTTTTTGAGATTCCATAAGGTTTATTACTGGTTCTGGAGTTTGCTCATCCATTTCGGTAGAATTTGCATTTGCCAATCCTAATACGTTTCTAGAATATTCAATTACTGCCATTTGCATGCCTAAACAAATCCCTAAAAACGGAATATTTTGCTCACGAACATAACGTACTGCTTCAATTTTACCTTCAATACCTCGTTCACCAAAACCTGGAGCCACTAGAACACCGTGCAAATGTTTTAACTTTTCGGCAGCATTAGTTTCTGTCAAATATTCAGAATGAATAGACTCAATATTAACTTTTACCTCATTCTCTGCACCTGCATGAATAAACGCTTCTAAAATAGATTTATACGAATCTTGAAGCTCAACATATTTTCCAATTAAACCAATTGTTACCTCACCTTTTGGATTTTTATGACGTGATAAAAACTGATTCCAAATGCTTAAATCTGGCTGAGCACTTTTTAAGGCCAACTTTTTTAATACAACGGTATCTAAACCTTGTTCTAACATTAAATTAGGTACGTCATAAATCGTTGAAGCATCAATAGATTGAATCACAGCTTCTGGACGCACGTTACAAAACTTAGCGAGTTTATCTCTTAAATCTATTGGTAATTCATGCTCTGTACGACAAACTAAAATATCTGCCATGACACCACTTTCCATGAGTGTTTTAACACTATGTTGGGTTGGTTTCGTTTTTAATTCTCCTGCGGCAGATAAAAAAGGCACCAACGTTAAATGAATAACGATAGCATTATCTTCTCCTAAATCCCATTTTAATTGTCTTACCGCTTCAATATATGGCAAGGATTCTATATCTCCTACAGTTCCTCCAATTTCAGTAATAACAATATCATAATCACCAGAGTTTCCTAAAATTTGAACACGATGTTTGATTTCGTCAGTAATATGAGGAATCACTTGTACCGTTTTCCCTAAAAACTCACCACGACGCTCTTTCTCTATCACACTTTGATAAATACGACCTGTGGTTACGTTATTAGACTGACTTGTTGGCACATTTAAAAAACGTTCATAATGGCCAAGATCAAGATCTGTTTCGGCTCCATCATCTGTCACATAACATTCGCCATGTTCGTACGGATTTAAAGTTCCAGGATCTACGTTTATGTAAGGATCTAATTTTTGAATTGTGGTTCTGTAACCTTGTGCTTGTAAAAGCTTAGCTAAAGAGGCTGCGATGATACCTTTTCCTAAAGAAGAAGTAACACCTCCAGTTACAAAGATGTATTTTGTGGTAGTTGTCATGATGCGCTGTTAAACGCAGGCAAATTTACAAAATTTAAATAGTTATTATAGTAAACTTTTTAGGTTTGTTTTTAATACGGAAATGTGCCTGGTTTTAAATTAGTGATTTTCATTTTATCATATCAAAAACCAAAACAAAACCATGATAATGAGCGCTTTAAAAACAATAACTATGATCACAACTATAAATTAAACAGACTTAAATTCACGAAAACTCATAAATCGTAATTTATTAATCTTACAAAATTATCTATGGTTTAGGATACCGTTTTTTAATATCACGAATTAAATACTCTAAACCATTTAATTTTAACTCATATACTTGCGTCAACATATCTCCTAATTTTCCCGTCGGAAATCCTTTATTATGATACCAAACTATATAATATTCTGGTAAATCTATGAGAAAACGACCTTCATATTTACCGTAAGGCATTTTTGTATGTGCGAGTTTGATTAAGAAATTTTTATCTGGACCTACCATATTATCTAGAGCGGAAGTCTTTATATTTATCGAGTTCATTTTTAACAAATTTAGACCAAGTCACTTGTTCTACCTTGTTAATAGAATTATTTGTTTGTGTATCGTAAGTATTTTGCATTATCGCCAACTCTTTATTGGCTTGCTCATGAACGGCTCTTAAATCATGCTTAATGTGTTGTGACACCTTAATTTTAGAAATATTATATCGCAGTTTTCTCACATGTAGTTCGGTAATATCGAAATGCAATTGCTCATGTGCTAAAATATGATCATCACCTTTAGTTTTATTATACCATGATTTTTCTGGATAGAAATGCGCATAAGTTTCTGCACTAAAATCTACAAATTTCCCATCAGATTCACTTACCGAAAATGAAAACGTAATCCCAGAAGCTGTGACTGCAACAGCATCTGTATTTACATCTACTGCACCTTTAAAATCTGCCCAAGTAAGTTTCTTGCTTTCACTCCAAGACATAGTAACTTCATTGGTTGTGGCAAATTTCAGAAGGCATAATAAAACAATTAATAAACGCGATAACATGTATTGACATTATTTCCAGTTAAACGTGATATCCTTTTCGATATCTGGATGTAAACTGTAATGTACAGGACAGGTATTTGCCGTATGTTCTAGAATTTTACGTGTTTTGGCATTTGCTTCAAAAGGAAAATCTAAAACCACTTCAATTTTCGAAATTCGTCTAGGATCACTTGCCATTGTCTTGGTAACATGAGCAGTTGTACCTGTCATATCAACGTCTAAACCTTTTGCTTTAATTCCCATAACAGTAATCATGCAACTTGCTAATCCTGTAGCAACAGTATCTGTAGGTGAAAACGCTTCACCTTTACCATTATTGTCTACAGGTGCATCTGTAAGAAAAGAATTATTAGATTTTAAATGAACACTTTCTGTTCTTAAATCGCCTAAGTACGTTACTTTTGAAGTCATTTATTTAGCTTCTACTATGGTTAAATTATCAAATTTCACAACATAAACGGCTTCATTATAAAAGCCACCAAACATTTTTTTAGAATATCTAAATTTATTTTCTACGTACTCGGTTTCTATATCACTAGAAGACGCAGTATACAAATCGTCATTACTTGATAAACGCAATAAAAGATCTAGAGTTAAATCAAATCCTCTTACTGCATATTTATTTGGGCTTACATTATATTCTCGTCTATAAGCTCTAATAAATGCATTTTTTGACGAACCAATATCTGCTGTTTTATTAACTGACGGATAATGAAACTTTAAGTTAGATAAATGATAGTTTGAAATTTCTCTACCTTCAAAAGCTCTATTTTTATCTGTTGTGAACAAAAATATTTCCTTACCATCCATAATCAAACCATTAATCATACTAATTACGTTTGAAGCAAAGCCTTCGTTAGCTGTTTCTAAGAACACAATATTTTTTCCGTTTTTAAATATATTTTCTACTTCAGTTTGATATATAAAATAGGCTTCTTTACCTTTTTTATCTTTTCTAGAATAGATTTGTTTTGCGTCTGGAAACTCAGTTTTTAGCTTATCACTAATACGTTTGTGTTTTGAATCTGAAATGATAACCACATGTTTTGGTAGTGAGTCTGATTTCACAAACTTAATAATTGTATCTTCTAGCAACTCACTAGACGGTACACTTTGAAACACATTTTCATGTAATGTGGTAGGCATTGAAAAAGGAGAAATCACAGGAACGTTATCACGTTTTAATTCTGAAGCCACACGATCTAGATTTTTAGGAACTAATGGCCCAATAACAGCATCATAATTTGTAAAATCATTTGCGCTTAAAATATTAGAAACTTCAGCTGCTTGATTTCTGGTATCAAATACTTTTAAGTCTGTAGAAATTCCTAAGCGTTTTGCTGAGTCGATAGCCATTAATGCTCCAGCATGAAAATCTAATGATATGGATAACAACGCATCTTTTCTAATTTTCTTTTTAGCTTCTTGTACAGAATCTACATCAACTCGATGCAATCGATAAGGTAACATTAACGCGATCTTTTTCTGACTTAAGTTTTTAAGATTCGTAGTTAAATTGGTATTTGCTAAATCCTCAACATTTGTTACAATTTTAACATCTGAAGGCACTTTCAAAACCATACCTAATTTGAGTCCGGTTTCTTTTAATCCAGGGTTTAACGTTTCTAGTTGTTCTTGAGACACACCTAGTTTTCTATCAAGAGCCATATAACCTTCACTCTTTAAAACTGTATAGTAGCTGTAGTTTTCTTCAACAGTTTTTTCTTCATTATTACTAATATTTGGCACATTTACCACTTGTCCTGGTTGAAGTACATCTGCTAAATCTGGGTTCAACGCTTCTAATTGTGGTACTGTAATCCCAAATTTATAAGCGACTCTCCACTTTCCTTCTTTTGGTAAAACCGTATATTTTTTAATAGTATTATTAAGAGAAACTTTACTTACAATAGTTTTGTATTTTGGAATTTGAATTTTGTCACCTTTACGTAAATCTTCAGAATACAATCTTCTATTATGCTTTTTAATATCATCTATCTCAACACTATATTGTTTAGAGATACTATATAAAGTCTCTTTGCGTTTTACACGATGCTTTTTATATCCAATCACCTCTTTTACAGGCTCATTTACAGGCTCATTTTTTACACGTGTGGTTGGAATGATAAGAACTGTATCTGGTTTTACTGATGTTTTTGCATCTGGATTAAGTGCTAAAATATCAAAAGGTGTCACTAAATATAGCTTAGCAATGCTCTCTATTGTCTCACCGTCTTTGACTTTATGTGTTTTAAAATCTTGTGCAAATACAGAGAAACTGCAAAACAAAATAATAATGATTAGAATGACTTTTTTCATTTATAAACGTATTTCTTTATGTCCTTTTCCTTGGCTACCAAAAGGCAGGTCTAGGAAATTTAATTATCTGTATATTATATCGTTTTAGACTTCACAAGTGTAAACACTGCAAACTGTGAACTAATATCAGGATACCAATTTATTCCCACTCAATTGTAGCAGGTGGCTTTGAACTAATATCATAAACCACTCTATTAACGCCTTTTACTTTATTTATAATCTCGTTAGACGTTTTTTGTAAAAACTCGTATGGTAGATTAACCCAATCTGCGGTCATACCATCTGTACTTTCTACAGCTCTTAACGCTACACATTTTTCGTAGGTTCTTTCATCTCCCATTACACCTACACTATTTACAGGAAGCAACATAGCTCCTGCTTGCCACACTTGATCGTATAAATTCCAAGATTTTAAGTTATCAATAAACACAGCATCAACCTCTTGTAATATACGTACTTTTTCAGGAGTGATATCTCCTAAAATACGAATTGCTAAACCAGGTCCTGGAAATGGATGACGTCCTAAAATATCTTTATCCATTCCCATAGAAGCACCTACTCTACGAACCTCATCTTTAAATAAGGCTTTTAAAGGTTCTACAATTTTAAGTTTCATAAAATCAGGCAAACCACCAACATTATGATGACTTTTAATTGTAGCGCTTGGTCCTCCTGTTGCAGATACACTTTCAATCACATCAGGATAAATAGTACCTTGCGCTAACCATTTTACATCTTTAATATCATTGGCCTCATCATCAAAAACCTCAATAAATACGCGACCTATAGCTTTCCGTTTTTTCTCAGGATCGCTTTCATCTTTCAAGGCTTCCAAAAAGCGTGCCGAAGCATCTACTCCTTTTACATTTAAGCCCATACCTTCATATTGTAGAAGTACACTTGAATATTCATTTTTCCGAAGTAACCCATTATTTACAAAAATACAATAGAGGTTTTTCCCTATGGCTTTATGTAATAATATGGCTGCAACTGATGAATCTACACCTCCAGACAATCCTAAAACGACTTTATCGTCTCCTAATTGTGCTTTGAGATCTGCTACAGTTTCGTCAACAAACGAATCTGGCGTCCAGTCTTGGTCTAATTGAGCAATGTGTACTAAGAAATTTTCTAATATTTGTTTTCCATCTGTTGAGTGATACACTTCTGGATGAAATTGAATCGCATAGGTTGTTTCACCTTCAATTTTAAATGCTGCATTCTCAACATCATGTGTACTAGCTAGTAGCACTCCGTTTGTTGGTAATTGCTTAATTGTATCACTGTGGCTCATCCAAACTTGGCTACCTTTAGAAATACCTGTAAAGAAATCGTCGTCTTGTTTTACATAACTTAAATTAGCTCTACCGTATTCTCTAGTGTTAGATTCTGCCACCTTTCCTCCAGAAAAATGAGCCAAATACTGAGCGCCATAGCAGACGGCTAGCATTGGTTTTTTTCCTCTAATTTGAGTAAGGTCTGGATGTAAAACATCTTCTCCTCTAACCGAATTTGGGCTACCAGAAAGAATGACAGCTTTATAACTCTCAGAATCTACAGGGACTTTGTTGTATGGATGAATTTCGCAATAGATATTTAATTCTCTAACGCGTCGTGCAATAAGTTGTGTGTATTGCGAACCGAAATCTAAAATTAGGACTTTGTTGTGTTGCATGCACAAAAGTAATAAGGATTTAGGAATTACAATTTACCTTTTTCACTTTTTTGAATTAACTTTTTAACAGTTTATCATTTGATGTTAATTCTTGTAGATTTTTAAATAAAAGGGCTCTTAATTAACCATCAATCAAACTCTAAACGGTTAATACTAAAAACTCACCATTTAAAGGCTCTAAGTGTTCTAATAACTTTGGAACTAATGTTTCTCCATATTCTAAATAAAATTCAGAGAAATTCATATTACGTTCTTGTAAACTTTGACGCGGAAACAAATCATCTTGCAATGTTGTTACGCGTTCTAGATAATCACTTAGTTTTCGTTTTTGTGCTTTTAACAATCTACTTTCTAGATGTTCTAGTCCGTTGATTTGTTTCATTTCTTGCGCTTTTACTGCTCCAACAAAAGATTGATCGGTTTGTTCTGCGATTTTATACAAGTCGTTAAATTGTTGTTGTAAATGTTTTTTTTGGGTAGAAAAATCAATATTTACTTCTGAAATTTGTTTAGTCACTTTAGTGCGTAGATCATTTTGCTTTAAAAATAAATCTCTAACTGACACCTCAAGTTTTTCTAGTTTCTCTTGTTGCTTATCTGTTATCAACAACACTGAATTACGCAACAACAACATAGGAAACACTACCTTTTGAGCTTCAAAATTAGACTTGAGTTGTAACCAATAAGCCAACTCTCCTCCTCCTCCAATATAACAAAGGTTTGGCAAAATAACCTCTTGAAATAGAGGTCGCATAATTACATTTGGCGAAAACCGTTCTGGCGCCTCAGCGAGGTGTTTAAGTATTTCATTTTGGCTCCATGTTATAGTAGTGTTATTGACTTTATAAATGCCGTTGGTTTCAATAATACGTTCTCTAACATTTTTTGTAATGTAGAACAAATTGATTTCTCTTGGATTGACTTGAATTTTATAATTTCCGTCGAGATTATTCAGTTTTTCGTTTGCTTGAGTTACTTTTTCAAAAGAGGTTTGATGAACCAACTCCTCTTCTATATAAGGTACAAACAATCGTTTTAAATCTAAATCATTACCATCAACAATTACCAAACCATACTCTTTAAATAGCTCGTTAACCAAATAACGCATAGCTACAGTCAAATCTCGATGTTCTAAGTACGCATTTTTAAATAACTGCTTTATGTGTTGTGCATTTGTTGTTGTATTTAATTGACTAGCAAAAGCTTCAAAAACCTGATCTAGACCATCTAATTGCAATTCTCCCACAGCTCCAGAAGCCTCACGATTCCATTGTACTTTTTGTCCGCGGAAATTAAAATAATTGATCTCTTCAAAATCATGATCTTCGGTTGCCATCCAATAAATTGGCACAAAATCTTGCTTAGGATGTGCCGCTTTTAACTGTTTACACAAGTTTATTGTGGAGATAATTTTATAGAAAAAATAAAGCGGTCCTGTAAACAAATTTAATTGGTGACCTGTCGTAACTGTAAACGTATTTTCGTTGCTTAATGCACTAATATTTTTTTGAGTTGCTTCGGAAACATCCACTGAAGCGTACTGGTTTTTCAACGATTGTACTAACGCAGTTCTCGTTTCCGAAGAAAAAGAATCTTGCTTTTCGTTAATTTGAGCTTCAAAATTCTCGAGCTTAGGGAATCGATTATAAAACGATGTTAAATTTGATTTTTCATCTAAATAATCGCAAATTAAAGAAGAGAAATAGCTGGTTTCTCTAAACGGGATACAGTCTGTTGGCATAGTTACAATTCAATTCTTTGGTAAAGATAATGTACTTAACTTTTTTTGAGTCCTAAATTTTAGTTAATTGATGTTGACTTGCTATCTTTACTCAATATCACAACTCACTTAGATTTTTATTTATGAATAAGTCATACGCTTTTATCCTTGCCCTATTTTGTTCTGTCTCCATTTTTGCTCAAAACCTACAATCGCCTTCCAAATTTTTAGGATATGAACTAGGCACCAAATTTTCTAGACATCATCAAGTTATAGATTACTTTGAGCATGTTGCTCGTACATTTCCGCAGCAAGTAACATTAGAGCAATATGGCGAAACCAATGAAAGACGTCAATTAATGCTAGCCTATATTTCTAGTGAAGACAACATGAAAAAGCTAGAGCAAATACGAGAAAACAATCTTAAAAACACTGGTATTATTAAAGGAGATTCTAATACCAATGATATAGCCATAGTTTGGTTAAGTTATAATGTACATGGCAATGAAGCCTCAAGCACAGAAGCGTCTATGTTAACCCTTTATAAATTACTAACCGATAAACAAGACTACTTAAAAAATACGGTTGTGATTATTGATCCTTGTATAAATCCAGATGGAAGAGATCGCTATGTAAATTGGTATAATGAAACCGCGAGTGTACCTTATGATATTGACCAACAAGCTAGCGAGCATCATGAGCCGTGGCCAGGAGGACGACCAAACCATTATCTTTTTGACTTAAATAGAGATTGGGCTTGGGCAACGCAAGTAGAAACTCAAGCACGTTTAAAAGTGTATAATAAATGGATGCCTCATATTCATGTTGATTTTCATGAGCAAGGTATAAATGAACCATACTATTTTGCACCTGCTGCCGAACCTTTTCATGAAATTATTAGCGATTGGCAACGTAATTTTCAAACTCAAATAGGTAAAAACCACGCCAAATATTTTGATGCAGAAGGTTGGTTATATTTTACGCGTGAGCGTTTTGATTTATTGTATCCAAGCTATGGTGACACGTACCCAACATACATGGGAGCCATTGGCATGACTTACGAGCAAGGTGGTCATGGTCGTGCTGGATTGGGAATTTTAAATGACGAAGGTGATGAATTAACATTGATTGATAGATTAACTCATCATACTGTTTCTGGATTATCAACCATAGAAATTTCGTCTAAAAATGCTAAAAAATTAAATTCAGAGTTTACCAATTATTTTGATAATTCTAAACTCACTTATAAAAGCTATGTGTTACAAGGAAATCCAGATAAAATTGAGAGTTTAATACAGCTTCTAGACCAACATGAGATTACTTATGGTTTCGCTCAAGGCGGAAAAGTAACTGGCTACAACTATTCAACTTCTAAAGAAGGTCAACTCAATGCTACAAGTAAGGATTTGGTAGTGAGTACAAATCAGCCTAAAGGAAAAATGGTTAAGGTTTTATTTGAACCTCAAACTACATTAAGCGATTCTCTCACTTATGATATCACAGCTTGGTCTTTGCCTTATGCTTATGGATTAGATGCTATTGCTAGTAAAAAACAAGTATCAACTTCTGTTGTTGGCATAACACCTCAATTAAATAATAAAAACACCTCTGCTACTGGCTATGCTCTAGCCTGGAATTCATTACAAGATGCTCAATTTTTAAGTGATATTTTAAAACAAGACATCAAAGTACGCTTTACCGAAAAACCATTTACTACTCAAGGTAAATCTTACAATCGCGGATCGTTAATTATTGTTCGTGGTGATAATAAACATATTACAGATTTAGATGACAAAATAATAGCAACAGGCAACAAACACAAACGCGCTTTAAGTGCTATCACCACTGGTTTCTCAACCTCTGGACCTGATTTTGGATCTCCAGATATTAAATTAGTAAATCCGCCAAAAATTGCAATGCTCTCTGGAGATTATACATCGTCCCTAAGTTATGGAGAGTTATGGCACTTTTTTGAGCAGCAGCTTCACTATCCTGTAACGTCTATAAATACAGATGATGTATCACGTAGTAACCTTTCAAAATTTAATATATTGATTTTGCCAAATGGGTATTATGGAGGTTTACTAAATGATGATTTAACCAAGAAAATTAAAACTTGGGTTCAGGCTGGCGGAAAACTCATCGCCATAGATGGTGCTTTACATAGTTTTGTTGGCAAGGATGGTTTTGGATTGCAACGTCTTTCAACTAAAGATGTTTCCGAAGAAAAAAACCTAACCATTTCATATGCAGATAGAGAACGTGATAACACGAAAAATCTAATTACAGGAGCCATTTTTAAAACCGATGTAGATAACACGCATCCTATGGCATTTGGGTATGACAATACTTATTTTACTTTAAAACTAGGAAGTTCATCTTATAGTTTGTTAGAAAACGGATACAATGTGGCTTATTTTGGTGATAATCCTAAAAACGTATCTGGTTTTGCTGGGCAACACGCACTAAAAAAATTGAACAACTCTTTAATTTTTGGCGAGCAACGTTTAGGTAGCGGAAGCATTATTTATATGGTAGACAATGTCATGTTTAGAAGTTTTTGGGAGAATGGAAAACTGTTTTTTGTGAATTCTATATTTTTTGTAAATAACAATTTAGTGGAATTATAGTTTTTAATTTATTGTAATCTGTTTTAAGCGCTATCACAGCATGGATAATTTTATGCTTTATGACTAAGATAGCGATAATGTGATTATTAGAATTTCCGAAGAAAACCTGTATAAAAATATCCAGAATCACTTAAATAATCATGTCTTTTTTTTATAATTAGCTTCAACTAGCATCGTCTTAAAACCGCGACTATAAAGGTTTTGACAAAAAATTGACACTTTTTTTACAATTTAAATTACCCTACAATTCTTAATCAATTCTATATTTGATGTACGTCAATCGCAAATATATACTGATTATGAAAACAAATGCTAAAATGTGCTTCGGAAAATTAACTGTACTAACCCTGTTTGTCATTTGTTATACAAGTTGTAACAACACCAATAATGATACAGCACCTCAATCAAACATTGATACGGTTGCTTTATTAAATGCTAATTTAGAATGGCCTGCAATGAATGCTATTCCAGACTTATATTTTGGAGTCGATTCTCGAGGTGCTGCCATAAAAAAAGCAGACATTGATAAAGCGACGTCAATTTATGACTTTCTTAATGAAGGTGAGAAACAACAAATTGTACAGTTAAATTATACTGAAATAATCATTATAAAAAACGGACAACAAACAGATATTAGAGCGCATAGTAATAATGATCAACTTACTCCTGCACAAATTAATTTACTGAGAACTTCAGATCTTTTTACGCAATTCTCTATTAAAACACATTTTAAATCAAAAAATAAAGAGAATGGTAAATTAGAAGACCGATTTTTTAATCCGCATTTAACAATCGTTCCAGAAAAACAAGCGACTTATGTAAACGGCAAAGAAGCATTAATACGCTACTTTAAAGATCATAGTAAAACTCATTTGAATGTTATAAAAGGTGACACTTTTAATCCTGTGATGATATATTTTACAGTCACAAAAGCAGGATTAATCTCTAACGTGTACTTAGAACAAATGAAAACAGGATATCCTTCAATTGATGCAAAATTTACAGATCTTGTTAAGACTATTCCAGGACAATGGTCTCCAGCCGAAAATGCCAAAGGCGAACTCATTGATCAAGAATTGGTATTTACCTTTGGACCATTAGATGGATGTTAGGATACTATAATTTTTGATGCTAAAGTATTGTCTACTATGCTTCAGGAACAATTACCTCACCATAAAGATCAAAATCTTCGGCTTCGATGACTTTAATTGTAGCAAACTCACCCGTTTTTAAATACGTTGTAGAGGCATCAATTAACACTTCATTATCTACGTCTGGCGAATCAAATTCTGTACGACCAATAAAATAGTTACCTTCTTTACGATCTATAACGACCTTAAATTCTTGACCGATTTTTTGCTGATTCAATTCCCATGAAATTTGAGATTGAATTTCCATAATTTGGTTAGCACGATCCATTTTCACCTCTTCTGGCACATCATCTTCTAAATTAAATGCATGTGTGTTTTCTTCATGAGAATAAGTAAAGCAACCCATACGCTCAAAACGCATGTCTTTTACCCATTGCTTAAGGGTTTGAAAATCTTCTTCGGTTTCTCCAGGATAACCAACAATTAAGGTTGTTCGTATGGTCATTTCAGGCACTTTTTCTCTAAAGTCTTTCAGGAGTTTTGTGGTTTTTGCTTGGGTTGTACCACGACGCATACTTTTTAAAATAGAATCGCTTATATGTTGTAATGGGATATCTAAGTAATTACAAATTTTAGGCTCTTTTTTCATGAGGTCTAACACATCCATTGGGAAACCCGTTGGAAATGCATAATGCAATCTAATCCATTCTATACCCTCTACTTTTACGAGATGCTCTAATAATTCGGCAAGATTACGTTTTTTGTATAAATCTAAGCCGTAATAGGTTAAATCTTGAGCAATTAATATTAATTCTTTAACACCATTAGCGGCTAATTTTTCAGCTTCGGTCACTAAATTTTCAATGGGAGTACTTTTGTGTTTTCCTCGCATAATTGGGATTGCACAAAAACTACAAGGCCTATCACAACCTTCAGCAATTTTTAAATAAGCATAATTTTTTGGAGTTGTTGTTAAGCGTTCTCCAATAAGTTCGTGTTTATAATCTGCGCCTAATGCTTTTAATAATTGCGGCAACTCTGTGGTGCCAAAATATTGATCTACATCAGGAATTTCTTTTTGCAAATCTGGCTTATAACGCTCACTTAAGCAACCTGTTACAAACACTTTATCTACTTGTCCTGCTTCCTTTTTTTGCATAAAATCAAGAATCGTATTGACACTTTCTTCCTTTGCATTATTTATAAAACCACAGGTATTAATCACTACAACATTTCCTTCTTCTTCATGTACAACGTCTTTTCCGCTGGCTTTTAATTGTCCCATCAACACTTCACTGTCATATACATTCTTGCTACATCCTAGTGTTACAACGTTGATTCTGTTTTTTTTAAGTGATTTTGTTCTCATAGTATTTCCCGCAACAACGGAAATCTCATTTAATTAATATCCCATTTCAAATACATAACGGTATTGTTATAATTTGAGCATGCAAAGATACACAATGATTTGTGATAAAACGTTAAACCTTTTTTATCTTTAACGGTCTAATTATAAATTGAATACCATGAAGCCTACACGTTTAGCACTATTTATTTTTAGTTTGCTTTTACTTTTTAATTGTTCTTCAGACGATACGGAACCAGACTTAAGCCAAGAGTCTATATATTTTCCGCCTTTAACTTCGGAAACGTGGGACACCAAATCTCTGTCTGAAACCGGATGGAATGCCACCAAATTACAACCACTCTTAGACTATCTTGAAGTTAAGAACTCCAAAGGTTTTATCATGCTCCATAACGGAAAAATTGTAGTCGAGCACTATATGAATGGTCATACTGCATCTTCATCATGGTATTGGGCAAGTGCTGGAAAAACATTAACAACAGCGGCTGTTGGTATTGCTCAAGACCAAGGTATTTTAGATATTAACGTTAAAGTTTCTGATGATATTGGTACAGGTTGGACGAGTCTTCCATTAGAAAAAGAAAACCTCATCACAAATAAACACTTACTATCAATGTCATCTGGATTAGACGATACTTTAGGTGAAGATATTTCGGCAGAAAACCTACACTATATTACAGATGCAGGTGAGCGCTGGGCTTATCATGGTGTGTTTTTAAAATTGCAAGATGTGATATCTAGTGCAAGTAATCAAACTTGGAATACCTATTTTGATTCGAATTTAAAAAATAGAATTGGGATGTCTGGTGCTTGGGTACCCATTGGGAACTTAAATGTGTATTGGAGTACAACACGAAGCATGGCTCGTTTTGGATTATTAAACCTTGCAAATGGTACGTGGGAAGACACTCAAATTGTATCTCAAAGTTTTATGAATGAAGCTACAAATACATCACAGTCTATAAATCAATCTTATGGTTATTTATGGTGGTTAAATGGAAAATCGAGTTACCATTTACCACAAAGTCAATTAGAATTTTCTGGAAAACTAATTCCTAATGCGCCTAACGACATGTATTGTGCTTTGGGTAAAAATGATCAAAAAATGTACATCGTACCAAGTGAGAATTTAGTGATTATAAGAATGGGAGAAGCTGCAGACAATTCTAATTTTGCGTTGTCGAATTTTGATGATGAATTATGGGAGAAAATTAATGCTGTCATCAATTAAATTATCCTACCTCATAAGGATTAAAACTATTTATAAAACTGTAAATATCTGCAGAACATATTGTGAATACAATTGTAGCTATAAAAAGCACTATTGCAGCTATTAGATTAAGATGTTTTTTTTTGAAAGCAGCATAAATAAACGCAGCAATTATGACATACAATATCGACATAAAGGTAAGCGGAAAAGTTACAATTTTCCAAATACCCTTAGGAATTAAAGGATTTTCAAATGAGTTAAAGATTGAAGTTCCAATTTGAACCACATAATTTAAAAACTGAACGGTTGACATCCCTAATGAAAGGATTAATAAAATTCTAATAATCTTTTCAGTTTTCAATATCAACAATGCTATTTAAAAAAACTATCTACAAATTCATGTTTATTAAATACTTGTAAATCTTCAATACCTTCACCAACACCAATATATTTTACTGGTATTTTAAATTGATCACTTATACCAATTACAACACCACCTTTGGCAGTACCATCAAGTTTAGTAACTGCGAGTGTTGTAACTTCGGTTGCGGCTGTAAACTGTTTGGCTTGTTCAAAAGCATTTTGACCCGTAGAACCATCTAAAACTAGCAATACGTCATGAGGTGCATCGGCCACTACTTTTTGCATGACACGTTTCACTTTTGTCAGCTCATTCATGAGGTTGATTTTATTATGTAAACGTCCTGCTGTATCAATAATAATAACATCGGCATCTTGGTTTACTCCAGATTGTAAGGCATCAAAAGCGACACTTGCCGGATCACTTCCCATTTCTTGCCTAATCATAGGTACATCAACACGATCTGCCCAAACTTGAAGTTGATCAATGGCAGCTGCTCTAAATGTATCTGCAGCACCAAGTACAACTTTGAGTCCTTTCTTTTTAAATTGATAAGCCAGTTTACCAATAGTTGTAGTTTTACCAACACCATTAACACCTACAACCATTAACACATAAGGTGTTTTAGAACCATCGGCTTGTTTAGGTAACTCAGGTATAACATAATCTGTATCTTCACCCGAATTAGTTTCAGATAACAAGCCAGCTATTTCTTCGCGTAAAATTTGGTTTAATTCTGAAGTACCAAGATACTTATCTTTAGAAACACGCTCTTCAATACGAGTGATAACTTTAAGAGTTGTATCTACTCCAACATCACTAGAGACTAGAACTTCTTCTAGATTATCTAAAACATCATCATCAACTTTAGATTTTCCTGCTACTGCTTTATTTAACTTAGAGAAAAATGAAGTTTTCGATTTCTCTAAACCTTTGTCTAAGGTTTCTTTTTTTTCCGAAGAAAATATTTTTTTAAAAAAACTCATACGTTATTCATATTTACAAGTAGTTGTCAAATGTCGAGCCGAAAATTTTTCCTGCTATTTTGTCACTTAAAGCTCAAATATAGACATAAAAAAACTGCTTTCAAATATGAAAGCAGTTCATCATTAAACACTAAATGTTTAATTTATTTTTTGTTTAAAAAATCATTAACAAACTCTGGTGCCATCACTGACTCCACAAACATATAAGCTCCAGTTTTTGGTGATTTTACCATTTTGATTGCTTTTGTAAGTCTCTTAGATCCTGTTTGTAATGATGCTACTGATTTCTTTGCCATGACTTTATGGGTATTGTTTTAATATTTCTTTCGAAAATCTTAAATTATTATTTAATCTCTTTGTGAACTGTCATACGCTTTAAAACAGAATTAAATTTCTTAATTTCCATTCTCTCTGGCGTATTCTTCTTGTTTTTTGTAGTAATGTAACGAGATGTTCCTGGTTGCCCAGACTCTTTATGCTCTGTACATTCTAATATAACCTGTATTCTATTTCCTTTTTTTGCCATTGTACGTGTATTTAACGCGTGATGCTATTATTTTATAAATCCTTTAGATTTCGCTTCTTTTAATGCAGCAGAAATACCAATCTTGTTGATTGTTTTTAACGTTGAAGCCGCTACTTTTAAAGTAACCCACTTATCTTCTTCAGGAATATAAAAACGCTTCTTTAATAAATTAGCGTTGAATTTACGCTTTGTTTTATTCATTGCGTGAGATACGTTGTTTCCAACCATCGCTTTCTTTCCAGTAAGTTCACAAACTCTTGACATTTCTTTCTAACTTTATATGATGTTATACTGTGTCTATTTTTAAATACCTCTCTTAGATATTTTTAAACAGGGTGCAAATTTAATAAAACTTTGTAATACAGGCAAACTAAAAGTGTTACTTTTTTAAAATTTCTTTTTGTAACAATTCAAAGGCTTTATTTGCTGCTTTATTGATGACTTTAACACGATGGTTTCCAAAGCTAAATTTTTCAGAATAAACTTCTGTTTTTGTTGCGATTGCAATATATACTATCCCTAAATCTTCAGCCGTGTCATCTTTTGTAGGTCCTGCATTACCTGTGGTTGCAATGGCATAATCTGTATTAAATAGTTGTAACACATTTTTCGCCATGGCTTCTGCAACATTCCCACTAACAACAGAATAGGTATCTATAATTTCTTCGGAAACTTTAAGCACATTCACCTTTGCTTCTTTGGTATAACTCACAATACTTCCTTTAAAGTATTTGGATGCACCTGGATTAGTTGTCATACGCTCTGCGAGTAATCCTCCTGTACAACTTTCTGCGGTTGCTATGGTTTTTTGAAGTGATGTAAGTTGTTTCCCTATAACCGCTTCAATAGATAAGTCGTCTTCAAAGCCCACAAAAATATCTGCTATTTGAGGTAGCAGTAATTGGGTTTGCTTTTCCATTTCCGAAGTTATACTAGTTTTATCATCACCTTTGGCAGATAAACGTAATCGTACACGACCCAAACTTGGCAAGTATGCTAATTTGATAAATTTTGGTAATTCGTTTTCAAATGTCTCTATGCGTTCTGCAACACTACTTTCGCCTAAACCGTAGGTTAAAAACGTTTTATGCTGTATATACGGAAACTTAAAACGCGATCGTAATTTTGGTATGACTTCGTCATCAATGAGCGCTTTCATTTCGTAAGGCACACCTGGTAATGAAATAAAAATGGTATTATTTTTTTCTAACCACATACCTGGAGCACTACCAAATTTATTCATAAGCACTGTTGCTTTTGATGGCACTAAGGCTTGATCTAGATTAACTTGGGTTATAGGTTTTTTGATGAAGACTTCCCATAGATGTTCTATATTTTTTCTAACGGAAATATCTTCCTTTAACGTATCGTTAAAATAATTTGTGATTGTAGTTTTGGTAATATCGTCTTTTGTTGGCCCTAAGCCACCTGTAACAATAACGATATCTGCATTAGCTTCGGCTTCTGCAAAAGCTTTTAAAATATGGGTTCGATCATCTTGAACGGATGTTATTTGATATATCGAAACACCAATTTTATTGAGTTGTTTAGCAATAAATGCTGAATTTGTATCGACAATTTGACCAATGAGAATCTCATCACCAATGGTAATAATTTCTGCTTGCATTATAGGTTGAAGTCTTCTTTTAATTCTGACGTTGCATTATCTACAGCTGTAAGTACTAATTGTAGCTCTTTTGTACAATCTTCTCCTACTTTTTCAAATTTCCCCCAATCTTGCACTACAATAAGATCTTTTAAAACCCCTAGTTCAAAGAGATCTATGGTTGGTTTCATTTTATGAGCTGCTTGGTAAGCTTCGCGATAATCGGTTGCTGCTACGGCATTTTTGAGTCTTTCTGCATCTTCTGGAACCTCTTCTAAAAACGCTTCGGCTAACGCTTTTATAAAATCCATATCATTATCTGCCAATTCTTTAACTCTATTTAATTTGTAATGTTGTTCCATTATTTAACTGTAATTGAAAATAATTGCTTATCTTCTATAAATCCTTTTAATTTATCATTGGTAATAACTTTGCCAACTCCTGCAGGTGTACCCGTAAAGATAATGTCTCCAATCTTTAAAGTGAAATATTTTGAGACATATTCTATAATTTCATCTATTTTCCAAAGCATTAGACTTGTATTTCCTGATTGCACAAGCTCCTCATTTTTCTTTAAACTAAAATTAATGTTATTGACATCCTCAAAGTTTGTCTTACTAAGCCACTCACCTATAACCGCTGCTCCATCAAATGCTTTAGCTTTTTCCCAAGGTAATCCTTTTGCTTTGAGTTGAGCTTGCAAGTCGCGCGCTGTAAAATCGATTCCTAGCCCTAGTTGATCATAATACTTGTGTGCAAATTTTTTTGCAATGTGCTTTCCTACTTTATTAATTTTTACAAGTATTTCAACTTCATGATGCACATCATCAGAAAAATCAGGAATAAAGAACGGTTGTTTCTTTAGTAATATAGAGGTATCTGGTTTTAAAAATACAACTGGATCGGTTGGTTTATCGTTTTCTAGTTCTTTAATATGATCCGTATAGTTTCGACCTATGCAAATTAGTTTCATTTGTTAGCTTTTAGATGTTGGCTTTTAGCTATTAGCTTAACTTATTATTAAAAGCTCTTAACTTAATAGCAGTAAGCACCTTTTTTGTGTATAGCGGAAAATCGGCATTAAGTAGCCATCCAAAATATCCTGGCTCTTTATCTAAAACTTCTGTAACGAGTTTACCTTTATGCTTTCCGAAGGAAAAACACTCAACACCTTCTTTATTATAGATGATAAAACCAGCAAAGTCTGCGAATTTTTTACGAGAACTAAACTCTGCCAAAAATTTAGCATCATTTTCTAGGTCATCATATGTATCTAATTGTGCTTTTAAAACTTCATATGTTGCCAAAGTATCGGCTTCTGCACTGTGTGCATTATCCAAATCTTTATCACAATAAAATTTATAGGCTGCACTTAATGTGCGTTGTTCCATTTTATGAAAAATCGTTTGCACATCAATAGATTTTGTAGTTTTCATATCAAAATCTATATCTGCGCGTAACATTTCTTCGGCTAACACAGGGATATCAAATCGGTTAGAATTAAAACCGCCTAAATCACAATCTTTGATTAATTGATACACTTCTTTAGAAATGTCTTTAAATGTTGGTGCATCTGCAATATCAGCGTCTGAAATTCCATGAACCAAAGTCACCTCTGGAGGAATTGGAATTGTTGGGTTCACACGTTTTGTATAGGTTTCTTCTTTTCCGTCTGGAAAAACTTTTAATATAGAAATTTCTACAATTCTGTCGTTAGTGATATTTATACCTGTTGTTTCTAAATCAAAAAAACAGATAGGTTTTGTGAGGTTGAGTTGCATGCGTTTATATTGATATTTTTACAAATATACCTTTAAATTTTATTAATTTTAGCCTAGAATTAATTGAGATTATGCGTTTTATTATAGTGTCTATTTTTTGTTTCATGCTTCCTCTTGCTTCATTTTCACAAATGAGTAGTAATAAGCATGTGAAATTAGTAGAGAAAAAAACGGGTAAACGTCTCCAACTTTTTGCAGAGAACACAGATTCTATTCCTTATATGGTGTTTTTAAGAGTCACTACAACAGATTTTAGAAGAACAAGTAAACGTCCAGTATTAAAAGAAATACCTGGTCATACAAAATTACTTCTCAAAACGCTTATTTTATTAGATGGTAAAGAAGGTATTTATGATGCTTCCTTTATTGTTAATGAAGTGACAACTAATTTAGCGATAAGAAAGAGTAAGGAGTTTGACACTAGTATTAGTGATGCCAAATTAAATAAAAATGTAACTATCTATACTCATACGGATTGTAATTTATGTAATGAAGGGCTCGTTATTCTTGAGGAAAATGCTTTTAATTATAAAAGTTATGATGTAATAACTCATCCTGAAGTCTTAGACCTTTTAACATATGAAGTTGGCGGTTCAAAATCAATTGAAGCTCTTAAATTCCCTGTTTTAAAAATCGAGGGTTCTATTTACACTAGCATTAAAACGCGACAAGAATTTATTGATATTTTAAAAACACATTTTGAGTAGTTCCATTTCCGAAGCAAAAATGATAAACATAAAAAAGCACAGTCTTAACACTGTGCTTTTGCTTTTTATATGATGATGAGACCCCTTTCTTTTTAAAGAAATTTGTTAGATTTCTCTATTAGAATCCCAAGCTTCTAGATAATCTTTTACTGCTTTTACAAATTGACCACCAAGTGCGCCATTAACAACACGATGATCATAAGAATGTGATAAAAACATTCTATATCTAATACCTATAAAATCACCATCAGGAGTTTCTACAACTGCAGGTACTTTTCTAATAGCACCTAGGGCTAGAATCCCTACTTGTGGTTGATTAATAATTGGTGTCCCCATAATACTCCCAAAGGTACCTACATTAGTAACTGTATAGGTTCCTCCAGCAATATCATCTGGTTTTAATTTATTATTTCTTGCACGAGTTGCCAAATCATTTACTTTTTTGGTCATCCCAACTAAGTTTAATTGATCTGCATCTTTAATGACTGGTACAATTAAATTACCATCGCCTAAAGCTGCTGCCATACCTAAATTGATATGTTTTTTCTTAATTACGGTATCACCTTGTAATGAAATATTCATCATTGGAAAATCACGTAATGCTTTTGCAACGGCTTCCATGAAAATTGGTGTGAAGGTTAAATTTTCACCTTCTCGCTTAAAGAAATCGTCTTTAACCTTTTTTCTCCAATTCCATATTTTTGTGACATCAGCTTCAATAAAACTTTGTACGTGAGCAGCAGTTTGCACAGACTCGACCATATGATGTGCAATTAATTTGCCCATTCTAGACATTTCTATGAGCTCATCTTCTCCAGATGCTACTACAGGTGCAGCTGCTTGTTTTTTCTCTACAGTTTTAGTTGATGCTGGCTGAGACTTTGGAGTCTCTTTAGCGACGTCTTTTGCTGGAGTTGGTTGAGACCCACGATTATCAATAAATGCAAGTATGTCATTTTTAGTTACACGACCATCTTTTCCTGAACCTGAAATACCATCTAACTCAGCTTGAGAAATCCCTTCTTGCTTTGCGATATTTCTTACTAATGGTGAGTAGAAACGATCACCAGAGCTAACCACAGGCGCAGTAGTCTCTTTAGCTGCAACCACAGTTTTAGCCACCTCAGCAACCTCAACAGGCGCTACCTCTTCTTGTGCAGGCTCTGCTTTTGGCGCCTCTGTTGAAGCTGTAGCTTCGCCTTCGGTTTCTATAACAGCAATAGTTTGACCTACTTGAACGAGATCATCAACCTCAAACAGTTTTTCTATTAAAACACCATCTACTTCACTTGGTACTTCACTATCTACTTTATCGGTAGCAATTTCAAAAACTGCTTCATCTGCTTCGATAGTATCACCAACATTTTTCAACCAAGATGTTATTGTTGCTTCTGCAACACTCTCTCCCATTTTAGGAAGCTTTAGTTCAAACTTTGCCATATCTGTAATCTAGGGTATGTATTTTGTTACTTGATTGCAAAATTAATTAAAAAACAACACATTCGTTGCGATTATTTCAATTAATTATCATCAAAATTTATAATTGATCCTCTACTTTTGGAGCTATTACTTCCGATGATAAAGTTAGAGTTTTTTGGTAGAATCTTAAAGGTAGCACTAGAATTTTTAGGTGTTTTAGATATGATTTCTATGATTGACTTAAAACTGAGGTGATTATTATCTAAAATATACTCTGTATCATCATCGTATTGCGCTATGTTTGATTGCAAGACTAATGGTTGATTTATAGCGTTTTCTAGGTGTGTGTTCATTTCCGAAGAAATCAATACTAATTTTCGATTTGAAGAAGACGTATTAGGTATCGATTTTTGAAATAAAGGCGCACATCTAATTCCTAACCAAACCATGGCATCAAACACTATATTAGATTTAAAATGTTTATTGTAAAAAATTTGCATGGCTCCATAAAATCGTTTGGCATAGGTTTTATCTTTTAACGTACTTTCACCTTTATAATGTATCGCTGTTGTTGCACCAACATACATATTATTGTAACCGGCTTGCCTCACTTTATAAGACAAATCTATATCTTCTCCATACATAAAATAGTCTTCATCAAAACCTTTAACTTGCTTATAAACCGATGTTTTAAGCAGCATAAATGCACCTACAAAAACTGGAGCTAAACCTGTAGAAGTTTCATTAATGTCGTTTGCGTAATACGAACTTGTTAGCCCGATAATTTTTTTAATAGCCACACTTGGTGTTGGGATTTTTCGTTTACTTTCGGGTAAAAACTGACCTTTACCGTCTATTAATCTACAGCCTATAATACCTGGATTTTTGTTTGCTTCGGAAATTTTAAGGAGCAACTCAAATGTGTCTTCTGCAACAACCGTATCTGGATTTAGAATACATAAATAATCACCTTTTGCTTCTTTTACTGCAATGTTGTTTCCTTTTGAAAAGCCGTAATTTTTAGAGTTCTCAATTAATTTCACCTTCGGAAATTGGCGTTTTACCATCTCACAACTATCATCTTTAGACAGATTGTCTACAACGATGATTTCAGCATCTATAGATGTTAAGGCTGCTTCAACACTTTTAATACAGAGCTCCAAAAAGTGGCGCACATTGTAGTTGAGTATGATTACAGATAATTTCAATAGTTGGTTATGATTTTAGAGATGTTTCAAACGGAATTCTATTAATGATACTTCTACCTAAGGTCACCTCATCTGTGTATTCTAGCTCATTTCCGACAGAAATACCTCTAGCAATAGTAGATGTTTTAATATCGTAATCTTGAATTTGTTTATAAATATAGAAATTGGTTGTATCACCTTCCATGGTAGATCCAAGTGCAAAAATAAGTTCGGTAATTGAGCCTTGCTTAACTTTTTCTACCAATGTATTTATGTTTAATTCATTAGGACCTATACCATCCATTGGTGATATTTTTCCGCCTAAAACATGGTATAAGCCTTTAAAGGAACTTGTGTTTTCAATAGCCATAACATCTCTTATATCTTCAACAACACATACTACATTTTCAATGCGGTTTGGGTTGGCGCAAATTTCGCAAACATCAGTATCACTAATATTATGACAGCTTTTACAAAATTTTATCTCGGTACGCATGGCATTTAGAGCTTTTGTAAAATCAAGGGTTTGCTCTTTTGGCTGCCTAAGCATATGTAGCACTAATCGTAAGGCTGTACGTTTACCAATACCTGGTAAATGCGACATTTCATTGACTGCGTTTTCTAGTAATTTAGAAGAAAATTCCATACTTGCGAATTTACAATATGTAAAACAATTTTAAATGCGTTTATATAAAAAAACCATCATTATAAAACTAATGATGGTTTTTCACTTATTTAAAAATTAAGTTTTATTTGATCAATAATTTTTTAGTAACAGATCCTTGAAGATTATTAATTTTCACAAAATAAAGACCTGTTGCATATGATGACACATCAATAGTTGTAGGTTGAGAAATATTAATATTTTTAGAATAGAACATCAATTTACCGAGAGCATCAAAGATTCTCACAGAAACTAAATCACTTTGATTCCAATTGATAGTTACATTATTTTTTGCCGGATTAGGATATATTTCAAAAGACTCTAAGGCAAATTCATCTACGCTTAATGTTGCATCATACACATTTGAACTCCAAAGTCCGCGACCATAAGTACCTGCATAAATTTTATTATCTGCTGTATTGATTTCTAACTCACTAATGATAACATTAGGTAAGCCGTTACTAAATGGTTGCCACTCTGTAAGTGTATCATCGATATAATAAATACCGTAATTCATACCTAAGTACAATCCGTTTTCGCCATTGTCATGCCATGCTAATGCTTGAGCACTAAAATTAGGTAGATTTAATTTATATGACGTCCATGAGTTCCCGCTGTTTGTTGACACGTATACTCTTTGGCTCCCTGTAGTTGCAATGGCTACTCTACTTGGATCTGTTGGATGAATAGCAATAGAGTTTATAGATCCAGAAAAACCTCCTAACGACGACCAATTTGGAAGTGTACCAACAAACGTATTCATATATAAATTTGAACCTCTTGCTGCATACTGAAAATTACTACTTGAAGGTGCTATTTTTAAATGGTTAAGATTTCCTCCAAAATTTTGAGATACACTCTCCCAAGTATTACCTCCATTTGTTGATTTATACACTTCATCATACCCTGAGTAAATAGTATTTGCTAAAATTGGATCCTGCTCAAAAGGTGTAACCCAATTACCAGATTTATTTTCAGGACTAGGAATACTACCAATACTGGCACCTCCATTGAAAGACCTGTAAAGCGATCCATTTTGTGATGTACCATAGATTACATTTGGATTATTTTTATCAATAAAACTTTCCATACCATCAGCGCCTATCCAATCTGTCCAATCACCATTGACATCCATAATAGATGTTCCATTATCTTGTGAGCCGCCTGTCACCATTACCGGATTAGTTTGACTAATACCAATTTTGTAAAATTGACGTATTCCCATTCCGTTCGTTAAATCTTTATAATAAGTCGTATTAACGACTGTAGGATTTTCTGCTACAAATAATCCGCCGTCTGTACCAACATATAATTTATCATTAATAAACTCTAAAATATCAACATCGGCATGGCAATAGCCAATACCTTGCCCATTAGCACTACCTGGTGTCCATTGTGATGTTGGTGTAAATGTTACACCTCCATTTGTAGATCTCCAAGTATTAACTCCAGCTATATGCACATCATTAATATCATTTGGATTCACAGCAATATCCATATCTCTCGGAGCTTGACCTACTCCTACGTCATCTGGATCTGTTGGATCAGAACTATAACCAAAGTAGTTTTTACCAGAGTGATTTAACGCAGTAAAAGGCGCAAGGTTAACCGATTTATATAATCCTCCAAAAGCGCCACCTGAAGCTTCTAACACATAAACAACATCTGGATCATTTGGAGATACTCCAATCATTTTTGGGCCAAAAGAAAACGCATTTGATGGTGCAAAAGTAGCACCACCATCTGTAGACGTATAAAATACAGATCCTGACGCAAAAACAACATTTGTATCACCTGGTTTAAATTCAAAATCATAACCTGTAGAAGCACTAGAATGAATTGAAGACCAATTAACACCTGCATTTGTAGATTTAAACAGTCCGCCACTTTGCGCAGAACAATACATTTTATTAGTGTTTGTTGGATCTATAAGAATTTTATTTACTGCACCATCTCCAATATCTGCTAAAACATTCCAAGTGATACCGCTATCTAAAGACGTAAAGATAATCCCACTTCCTGAACCCCAAAAATAAGTTGTATTTACAGTAGGGTGAATAGCTAAAGCAGACACATTTAAATTTGACAAATTATCTGTTAATACGGTCCAGTTTAAACCACCATCTATAGATCTCCAAACTCCTCCTGTATCTGCACCTGCAATAATATGATTAGGGTTTGCTGGTTCAACCGCAACTGAAGTGATACGGCCAACACCAGGATTCCATCCACTGGTAGCATTCCATGATGTTGGGCCTAATTGCTCCCAAGTACCAACTGTCGTTCTTGCTGATGCTCCATTTGCATTTAGGTAACTATTATAGTTTTCTAACTCATTGAAATAAAACTCTGGTGATGGCAACATTCCGTTTTCATCCATATTTCTTAACGCTTGGTATTCCCATCGTTTATAAGGTTTATATCCTTTTCCTCGCTCTGTACCAACTTGAGCGAAATGCATTTCGGCTGCAGTTTGAATATCTTGTACTGTGTAAGTACCTTGAGAAATCATTTGTTTATAATCTTGCGAAAACGTTGTAGTAACTGACAAGAGAAATGCCAGAAGTAAGAAGTAATTTTTCATTTTAATAGGGATTTTTTTCAGTTTAAACGCTAGTAAGAGTTTTCTAATAATAATCTGATATTCAGAAATACATAATATCAATTAGAATTTACTTAATATTGTTTGCAATTTTTTACGAAAATAATATATTTCATTTAAATCTCTGTTAAAACCTTCTTTATGTCGACGAACGTCATCATTTTTCTTATTCTAGCTTACTTTGGTGTTTTAATACTTATCTCTTATTTTACAGGTAAATCATCTGGTAATACTGCTTTTTTTAAGGCAGACAAGCAATCACCTTGGTATATTGTCGCTTTTGGGATGATTGGCGCCTCGTTATCTGGTGTTACATTTATTTCGGTTCCTGGTTGGATAGAAGCCTCACAGTTTAGCTACATGCAAGTTGTTTTGGGTTATATTCTAGGCTATTTAGTTATAGGAACTATTCTTTTGCCTTTATATTACAAATTAAACCTTACCTCTATATATACCTATTTAGAAACACGATTTGGTAATTATGCTTATAAAACAGGAGCCTCTTTTTTTTTAATTTCGAGAATTGTTGGCGCTAGTTTTAGATTATTTTTAGTTGCAAACGTTTTGCAAATAATACTATTTGACGAATTAGGTGTTAGCTTTTGGCAAACGGTAACAATTACGGTTTTACTTATATGGTTGTACACCTTCAAATCTGGTATAAAAACTATTGTATGGACGGATACGCTACAAACTTTATTTATGCTCATAGCTGTTGGAGTAGCAATATATTTTGTTAGTGACTCTTTAGCAATCCAAGATGGAAATATTTTAAGCTACGTACTAGACAGTGATCTTTCTCAAGTTTTCTTTTTTGACGATTACAAATCGGCAAATTATTTCTGGAAACAGTTTATTTCTGGTGCATTTATAGCCATTGTAATGACAGGTTTAGATCAAGATATGATGCAAAAAAACCTAACTTGCCGCTCGTTGAAGGATGCTCAAAAAAACATGTTTTGGTTTACCATAGTGCTCACTGTTGTTAACTTTATATTTTTGAGTTTAGGACTGTTACTTACAGTCTATGCTCAGCAAAATGGTATTGATGCTCACAAAGATGATTTATTTCCTATTCTTGCTAAAAATCATTTAGGCACAACTGTATTTGTATTTTTCTTGTTAGGATTAATTGCAGCCGCTTATAGTAGTGCAGATAGTGCATTGACATCATTAACAACATCGTTTAGTATTGACATTTTGGATATTGAAAAAAAGTATTCCGAAGCAAAACAAGTTACTATTAGAAAACAAATTCATGTTGCTATATCTGTGATTCTTATCTTAGTAATAGTTGCTTTTAAGTATATCATACAAGATGAAAGTGTTATAAAAAAACTCTTTGTATTTGCAGGATATACTTACGGACCTTTATTAGGCCTCTATGCTTTTGGGCTCTTTACAAAATGGAATGTCAAAGATAAAATTGTACCTATAATTGCAATTCTTTCTCCTATCCTATCTTACATAATAAGTGTAAATAGTTTAAAATGGTTTGGGTTTGAATTTGGTTTTTTTATCTTAATTTTAAATGGATTTTTGACCTTTCTAGGTTTAATATTGATTCGTAGACAATAATACCAAAGTGCAAGCTTCTTCAAAATAAATACCTTGTTGTTTTAAAAGGTTTTGAAATTCTGAGTTTTCGGTTCCTGGATTAAATATAATGCGTTTAGGTTGTAGTCCTATTAAATACTCATAATAGGCTTTTTGGCGCTCGGGATTAAGATACAGTGTTATGGTATCGATATCCTTATATGGCATTAAACTCGTATCAATATCTATGCCTGCGACTTGGCCTTCTCTTAACCCAAAAGCAACAACATCGTGATTGTAGCTTGTTAATCTTTTCATGGCAATATTAGAGTATCTCTCTGGCTTTAACGAGGCTCCAATTACTAAAGTTTTCTTATTCATAGGTTTTACTTTTTTATTGATCATTTTATAATATACTACAAAATTTGATGTTCCATTTGTTAAAACCGTGTTAAGTAATGTTAAAAAAAGTAACGTATTAAAAAATAGATCGTCTATATCATAACAACTATTAATTTCATCTAATCAATCCTTACTGAATCTATTCAGTATAAAAATCAATCAAAAAAAAATGAAAACACTTACACAAGTGTGTATTTGCCTATTTACAATCTTTGCATTTGCACAACCCAAAAATTTAGACTTAAGAGACGGACAAATTTCAGGCAGAGTCATAGACGCAACCTTAAATGAACCGCTACCTTACGTCAATATCGTGATTAAAAATTCCGAAGAAAAAACAATTACTGGCGGAATTACTAGAGACGATGGTACCTTTGAAATCGATAAAATACCAGAAGGTAAGGTTACAGTATCGATACAATACATTGGCTTTGCCACAGTATCAAAAACTGTAACTATTGGAAAAGACAGTTACAAAATTGATTTAGGTGATATTCGCCTTGAAGAAGATTTGGCAAGCTTAGACGAAGTTACTGTAGTTGCCGAAATCACCACCATTCAACAAAAAGTTGACCGAAAAGTGATTAACGTAGGTAAAGATCTAACTACTGCAGGAGCTTCTGCCAGTGATATTATGAATAACATTCCGTCTGTAAATGTAGATCAACAAACGGGTAACATTAGTCTTCGTGGCAATGAAAATGTAAGAGTTATGGTAGACGGAAAATTATCTAATGTGCCTATTGCTCAACTTTTAAAGCAAATCCCTTCAACATCTATAAAACAAATTGAATTGATCACAAATCCTTCAGCAAAATACAATCCAGAAGGTATGAGTGGGATTATTAATATCATACTGCATAAAAATACTTCTATAGGTTTCAACGGAAATATCAACTTCGGGTTAACCAAAGAAATAAATGCAAAATTTAATAGTTCAATAGATATGAATTACCGTAACGGAAAATTTAATCTCTACGGAAATTACGGTAACAACATTGGTAATAATGCCAATTACGGACGTATAGAACGCTTGGATGATGGCTCTCTTCAAACATTTGATTTTTTAAACAATAACAAATCACATCTCTATAAAGTTGGTGTTGATTTTTATATGAATGATCACAATACAGTATCATTTTTCACTAACCAAAACTTATTTAATGGTTTAGGAACAGGAGAGACTGGCATTCAATACATTGACCAACCGTTTCAATCACAAGTATTTAATAATGATATTGAAAACACTGTAGCGCAATACAATGGTGTTTATAATCACAAATTAAAAAAGGAAGACGAAACATTAGATTTAGAAGTAGATTACAGTGTTTTTGCTCAAGATGAAGTGGCCAATTTTATGTTTAATAATATTGTATTTCCTCCTAATTATACAGATATTGTAGATACAGATAGAGATCAAACCACGATTAATTTAGACTATGTCAATCCATTATCTGAGAAAGCAAAATTAGAAATTGGTGCAGAAGCACGTTTATTTGACACACAAATAGATTATAACTCCTCAGGATTATCTGTTAATGAAAATCAAGATGCAACACCAAATAATGGTGATGAATTTATCCCAACACCTGCAACCGATTTTAATTACAAACGAGATATCTATTCGGTATATGTAACGTATGGCAAAACATTTGAAAAATTTAGCTATCAAATTGGAGCACGTGCCGAAAGCGTAACTGAAGATGCCTCTGCCATTCGTCAATTAGAAAACTCTAGTGAGACAACACCGTTTGAGAATGATTATTTTCAAATCTATCCATCGGCTTTTGTAACCTATACACCTAGCGATAAAAATTCTTATCAAATGAGTTTTAGTCGTCGTGTAGATCGTCCAGGATTACAACAAGTTAATCCAATTAGAGAATGGAGTACGCCTTTAATTTCTTCCTTCGGAAATACGAACCTACAACCTCAGTTCACAAATTCAATAGAGGTTAATTATACTAGAAAATTTGAAAAAGGAACGGTTACAGGAGGCGTTTTTTACAGATTAGTTGAAGACGAAATCAACAGAGCCGTATTTATAGACCGATTAGATCTTAACAAAAACATTTTAACCTATGACAACTTTGAAAACACTACAGCTTTTGGTATTGAGATTAGTAGCAATTTTAGACCCACAAAATGGTGGAGTTTAAACGGAAGTTTCGATTTATTTTCTCGTCAACAAAAGGGAATTGCCGAAACGCTAACAGCGCCTACAAATGTTGCTACAGTAGATGATATCGAACGATCAACGATTGAAGTTAATAATGTGGTGTACAACTTTAGATTGTTCAACAATTTTAAAGTGACTAAAAAATTAAGCTTATCGTTATTCTCAATGTATAGAGGCGAAGAAAAGAGCTTACAATTTGAACGCCAACCTATGTTTATGGTAAATACAGGATTACGTTATAGCTTTTTAGAAGACAATCGTGCTACATTTAGTTTTAACTACAGTGATATTTTAAACACCATGAAATTTGAATTTGAAGGCGATAGACCTCAACCTAATAAAGGACAATTTAATTGGGAATCTAACACTTGGAATATTGGATTGTCATACCGTTTTGGTGGTGGAAAATACAGAGCCTTACAACGTAAAAATAGAGATAACAACGAAAAATCTGGAAGCGGAGGATTTATATAACCACCTAATCATAGATCAAAGAAACATTTGGTAACCTACATATAATAGTTGATGGTTAGTGTTAATTGTACGGTTATTGAATAAGAAAACCCAAAACGCAAGTTTTGGGTTTTTGTTTGTATTAGACGTATTATAAATAAATGTTAAACACATTAAAATATGTTATCTACCAATAGTTATTACGACAAAATGCTCATCATAATATTTGGTGTATTTAAGTTAACCCTTAAATAAAGTTAATTAATTAATAACGAGGAAAGTCTGTGGTGAGAACTACAGGCTTTTTTTTAGCTAAAATTTGAACACTTCAAATCTCAGGCTAAGAATTACACAAACAGCAACTGTTAATTGATAGTTAAAACCGAACATCTATGAAATAAAATGAAAATTTAAGCGTCTTAAGAGTGTGATAAGTTTTATAGCTAATCAATTTAATACATCATGATTTAATGGTTATAGTTTTAGTGTATAATTAAATTGATTAATAGCAGAAAAATCCCGAAGTTTAGACTTTGGGATTTTTTGTTTTTGAGCGTCTCAATGTTTTATAAAGTTGCATCACAATAAAAGATTGTATGGCTATATTGAGAATAGTTAACACAATCCCAAGCCAAGCTTCTCTTGCATAAAATGGTAAGTCTCGTCCAAAAATACTCATTGGAAAACTTAAAAAGCGAAGAAGCAAATTAGTTAACGTACTTAATTTAATATTAAAAATAGATGTGCCTTCTGCAAATAAGTAGGCGTTTCCGATACCTAGTGCAATTTCAAATACTACAAGAAAAATGAAAATTTTTAAAAATAATTTGACTGATGCCTTCATTTTTAAATGCATATGACAATGCTGGTGTTTTTACCAACAATTTTTAAAAGGTTTTAGATAATTTAAATAAAATTATATAATGAGATCCCTTTCTGCAAAGGGATTGGTTACCACTTCATAATCACACTTCCCCAAGTAAAGCCACTACCAAAAGCAGCCAATACAACCGTATCACCTTCTTTTATTTTACCTTCTTCCCAAGCTTCGGTTAACGCAATTGGTATAGATGCAGCCGTCGTGTTTCCATATTTTTGGATGTTATTAAACACTTGGTCATCTTCTAATTTAAACTTACGTTGTATAAATTGAGCGATACGCAAATTGGCTTGATGCGGTATTAACATATCTATATCATCAACTTGTAAGTTGTTTTTCATTAAGCCTTCCATAATCACTTCACTAAAACGAACTACTGCGTTTTTAAATACAAATTGTCCGTTCATGTACGGGAAATAACTTTCGTCATTAGGATCATTATCTGCTATAATATCATTTACCCAACGCTTACCCATACCAGGAGCAATCAATACCAATTCTTCGGCATGTTCACCTTGCGAATGTAAGTGCGTAGATAAAATTCCTTTGCTTGTATCTTCCTCTCTTGTTAATACAGCAGCTCCTGCTCCATCTCCAAAAATTACGGAGACTCCTCGTCCGCGAGTGGTTTTATCTAATCCGTGAGAATGTAACTCACTACCAATCACCAAAATGTTTTTATACATCCCAGTTTTGATAAAATTATCTGCTACAGAAAGAGCATACACAAAACCAGAACATTGGTTACGCACATCTAAAGCACCAACCGTTTTAATATCTAGTGCGTGTTGTACTTGCACACCAGGACCAGGAAAATACATATCTGGACTTAAGGTTGCAAACACAATAAAATCGATATCATCTTTATCTAAACCAGAGCGTTCAATGGCAATTTTGGCAGCTTTCACTCCCATTCCTGAAGTAGTATCGTCAGTTCCTGGAATGGCCCAACGACGTTCTTTAATTCCTGTACGTTCCTGGATCCACGCATCATTTGTATCCATCATTTTGGATAAATCATCATTTGTCACTACGTTATCAGGAACGTAATGTCCCAAACCAATAATCTTAGAATTGTACATAAAAACTTGTTTTTGTTCCCAAAAAATGGGACGCTCTTTTAATTAAATCAGTCATGCAATTTAAGGATTTGCACCTTACTATGATTTAAACACAAACGCATTCGTTATGCACGCATAGTATTAAGTTGTGCTTCGGAAATTGGATTACACTCTAACCCTTTGACATTTAAAGGCAAATCGTGAAGGTTTTACATTTCCGCAGAAAAAATGATGTCAGTTTGTCACATTATCAGCCTTGGTACTTTTTTTGACTTAATACATTTAGAAATTAAAAACAATAAATAACCTTATCTCTAAGTCATATGGAGTTCGCTCAATATGACAGAGGTAAAAAAAACGAATAAAAATGACAAAAGGAAACATTAATGTATCGGTAGAAAACATCTTCCCACTCATTAAAAAATTCTTGTACAGTGATCACGAAATATTTTTACGTGAGTTGATTAGTAATGCTACAGATGCAACGCTTAAACTAAAGCATTTAGCAAGTATTGGAGATTCTAAAAGTGAATATGGAAACCCTGTAATTGAAGTAAAAATTGATAAAGAAGGTAAAAAACTTCATATTATTGATCAAGGTTTAGGAATGAGTGCTGAAGAGGTTGAAAAATACATTAACCAAGTGGCATTTTCTGGAGCTGAAGAGTTTTTAGATAAGTACAAAGACTCAGCAAAAGACTCTGGGATTATTGGACATTTCGGACTAGGATTTTACTCAGCTTTTATGGTTGCAGAAAAAGTAGAGATTATTACAAAATCTCATACAGATGCTCCTGCTGCTCATTGGACCTGTGATGGATCACCTGAGTTTACACTAGAAGCCTCAGATAAAACCTCAAGAGGAACTGAAATCATTTTACATATTGCAGAAGACTCTACAGAGTTTTTAGAAGAAGGTAAAATTAGTGAACTGTTATCTAAGTATAATAAATTTATGCCTGTGCCAATTAAGTTTGGTACTAAAGAGATTAACGATCCTGAATTTACACCACAAACTACAACAGATAAAGATGGTAAAGAAACTACTGAGCCACACAAACAAATTACTGTAGATAATATTATTAATAACCCAAATCCTGCTTGGACCAAACAGCCAACAGAATTAGAAGGTGATGATTATAAAAATTTCTATAGAGAATTATATCCTGCTCAATTTGAAGAGCCTTTATTTAATATTCATTTAAATGTAGATTATCCGTTTAATTTAACTGGGATTTTATATTTCCCAAAAATGACGAACGATTTAAATGTACAAAAGGATAAAATTCAATTGTACCAAAACCAAGTGTTTGTTACTGATAATGTTGAAGGCATCGTACCAGAATTCTTAACCATGTTAAGAGGTGTGATTGATTCTCCAGATATTCCATTAAACGTATCTCGTAGTTACTTACAAGCCGATGGTGCTGTTAAAAAAATCTCATCTTACATTACACGTAAGGTTGGTGATAAATTAAAATCGTTATTTAATGCCAATCGTGAAGATTTTGAGGCTAAATGGGACGATATTAAGATTGTGATTGAATATGGTATGCTTAGTGAAGATAAATTCTTTGAAAAAGCAGATGCTTTTGCATTATACCCAACTGTAGATGGTACGTTTTATACTTATGACGAATTATTTAATAAAATAAAAGCGAAGCAAACCGATAAGGATGATAAGCTTGTGATTTTATATGCTTCTAATACAGATGCGCAACACTCATATATTGAGTCGGCAAAAGCTAAAGGTTATGAAGTGTTGTTATTAGATTCTCCAATTGTATCTCACTTAATTCAAAAATTAGAGACTACCAAAGAGAACATTACGTTTGCTCGTGTTGATGGAGATCATATCAATAATTTAATTAAAAAGGACGAGACTGCGATTTCTAAACTTTCCGAAGAAGAAAACACAGCACTAGACACCTTATTAAAAGAGGTGATTCCGCAGGAAAAATTCACGGTACAATTAGAAGCTAGTGATAGTGATGCAAGCCCATTTATTATTACGCAGCCAGAATTTATGCGTCGTATGAAAGAGATGCAGCAAACTGGTGGTGGCGGAATGAACATGTTTGGTAATATGCCAGAAATGTACAACCTCATTGTTAATACAAACTCTGAGCTAGTGAGCGAAATTTTAAACACAAAAACCAAGAAAAAGCAAGAACGTTTAATTACGCAAAGTTTAGACTTGGCACGTTTATCTCAAGGTTTATTAAAAGGTGAAGAGCTCACTAATTTTATTAAACGTAGTTACGAGATGATAAAATAATTTTTATTTCTTCGGAAATTTTAAATGAAAACCACTTTGTGAATTCAAAGTGGTTTTTTCTTGTTAAAAACAACCGATTAACTAATTTATAAAGAGAATACCGAATCTCACATACTCATTTTAAAGGTTTTACGTATATTATTGACACACGTCACACCTAATACGTTGTAAGCCATTTATGTTTAACGAGATTTTTACAAATATTTCATTTTCTGAAGCAGAGATAAAAATCATAGATTCTGTGGTACAAAAACGTAATTACAAAAAAGGAGACACTATTATAAAGGTTGGCGATGTTGTAAACGATATTTATTTTATTACAGAAGGTTGCCTGAGAACATTTTATACTGATGACCAAGGCAAAGACCACACGATACAGTTTGGCATTAAAGATTGGTGGATCTCAGATTTTACCGCTTTTTTTTCATTAACCAAAGCCATCATGACACTAGAAGTATTACAAGATGCGACATTATTTAAAATTTCTAGAAGCGATAGAGCCTATTTATTTCAAACGCTACCAAGCACAGAAACTCATATTAGAAAAAAATTAGAAAGTGCCTTTGCAGCATTTCAAAAACGAACGATTTCTAATTTATCGGAAACTGTAAAAGAACGTTACATTAGGTTTAATGATGAATTTCCTCATATTGAAAAACGCATTAAAAATTACCATATAGCTTCATATTTAGGTATAACTACAGAAAGTTTAAGCAGGATAAGAAAAGAGTTATCAAAAAATTAAATTTATTAACATACATCAATTTTAATCTCTTTTAATGGGCTTAATTTTGCAACCTGTGCCTAATCAAAATCCCTTTGATTAATTAATAGCTATTAAAGCGCGAGTGATATAACACTTGCGCTTTTTTTTTCGTATCGTTTATTTAAATTATTCTTTATTAAATGCGCTCTTACAACCAGCACATTGCCTTAAAAATTATTATAAAGAATCTAAAGGACTTTTAAGATTTGATCTTGTTCTGTTAGACACATGTGTATAGATTTGAGTGGTTTTAATACTATGATGCCCTAATAGCTGTTGGATAAAACGTAGGTCTGCTCCACTTTCTAAAAGATGTGTAGCGTAGCTATGGCGCAAACCATGAATACCTATTTGTTTCTTTATACCTGCTTTTCCCATAGCACGTTTAAAAACAGCTTGTACACTACGTGAGCTATAGGCACCTTTGTATTGACCTTCAAAAAGCCATTCTTTTGGTTTATAATTTTTATAATATGTTCTTAAGGCGTCTAAAATGCTTTCTGGTAAGTTTACATATCTATCTTTTTTACCCTTAGATCCAGCAATAAGAACTTGCATTCTATCACTATCGATATGATGAATTTTTATAGTCACTATTTCACTTACTCGTAAACCCATACCATAGCACAGTTTTAAAATGAGTAAATGTTTTTCATTGTTCACCTGATTAAAAAGTCGTTTAATTTCGGCTTTACTCAACATTTTAGGCAAAGTAGCAGGTGTTTTTGGCCTTGGTATATCAAAAAACATTTTGGGTTCGTGCATGACTTTTTCGAAGTAAAACTTAACAGCATTAATTTTGCCATTCATTTTTCTTTCTTTCATTTTTAAAGTCTTTACACAGTATAAGAAATAATCTTTTAGTCGTTTATGAGACAGGCTATCAACAGAAATATGATTTAATATGATGAGTAGATGCGCAAATTCGGACAAATACATTCTGCAGGTATTTGGGCTGTATGCTTTTAATTCTAATTGTTGGTTAAATTTTTGAAATGCTATTTTATTATTAGGATGGATTTGCTTCTTTAGTTTTGAGTAAGCGCTATCTACTTTAATATTTAATACAGATCTCACTGCTGGAAAATCTAGAAGATACCATTGTTTGGTTGTTTGGCTCCATTTGGCAGATGGAAAACGTTTTCTAAATTCATTTTTAAGTTTTATACTAAAGGTAAAATGCACCCAAATTACGTTTTTGTTTCTATGAGTTCCCAATAAGAAGGTATAAGACTTTAGATTCATTTAGATATGCGTATTATAAATATCAAACATTGTTAAATTTAGTCAAAAAAAATGAATGATACATAAAATGCGCACATGTAATTTTTTATTATAGCAAGCTATACTTGAATTTCTGCTATGATTAAAATTTTGTTATCTTTGAGTACACGTTTCGTATATATACGTGTTAGCAAACATTACCCAACAGAATGCAAAAAGTAGAAAAGTTTTCACCAGAAATTAATAAAGTATACTTCATAGAAAGCTATACTTTAATTCATATTCTTTCTGGGAAAGGAAGTATTCAGGTCGATTTTAAAAACTATTTTGATTGGCAAGAAAAAGCAATCTTTTTAGAAAAAGGGCAATACATTAAATTTTTATCAGACGATTTTATAGTTAGAAGAATTGAATTCTCTAATGAAAATAAATTTTATGACAATGATGTGAGAGTCTTGTTTAAACACATAATTTCTCTAGGTTATATAGATTTATTAGAATGTGAAGATTGCAACACTTTCCTATCAGAAACCACTTTGACTCATAATTCAGCTGATATTATTGATATTTCCTCTAAGCAATGGTTTTGGCAAAATCCATTTAAAGCTAACAAAGAAGAATATCAAGTTATTTTTGACACCAAAGAAATTATTGATGATGAATATTCCAATAATTTAACTAGCAACGATTTAGTAAACCTCATTAATGACAGAGGTTACAATGCACAAGCATTAATCAAGAACAAAGTCGGATTAACCGTAAAAAACTTGATAAAATCAAAAAGACTGCAAGAAAGCCTTAAAGAAGTTGCGTTTACAAATAAAAACATTCAAGAAATCTCTTATGATTTAGGATATAAAGATGATGCTTATTTCAATAGAGTTTTCAAGAATTCAATAGGTCAAACACCTAAACAATTCAGAGAAAACTTCGATTTTGAAAACAGAGATTTATTTTCACAGGATATTTTAGAACTTCTGCAAAAATATCACACAAAAGAAAGGTCTCTTGAATTTTATGCTAACGAAATGAATCTTTCTATAAAAGCATTATCCAATAAAGTCAGAGCGAAAATGAATACTTCACTAGGTCAGCTTATACGTTTAGAATTAATCAACTCTGCTAAATTGATGATCCTCGAAGGACAATCGATTACATCAATTTCTAGACAATTAGGATTTGAAGAACCAAATCACTTTTCAAGATTCTTTAAACATTATTCTAAAATTACACCTACCGAATTCAAATTAAAAAAGTACAATTCTTAGTCTTTTTTTTGTAGCAACTAAACTTTAATACCATCTCATCTTTGCAGTGTAATTTAAAAACACAAATAAGATGAATATTAAAGAACAAGTACAAAAAATGGATGCAATAGTTTCTCAAGGAGCTATTGTAGATGCTGTAAAAGAATTCTTTGCAGACAATGCAAATACTTCTGATTACGGAAATGGTGGAACTACCGGAAAGACAGAAATGATTGCTAAAATGGAAGGATTTGCTGGAGCAATAGCAAAGGTAAATAGCATAACTCATCATCACTCTATTGTAGATGGGAATGTATCAGCATCTGAATTTACATTCGATTTCGATATGAAAGATGGCAGTAAGATTTACTGGCACGAAATCATTCGCAGAATATGGAATGCTGATGGAAAAGTAATTCAAGAAGAATATTTCAACGCAGAATAATAAAGTTTAAACAATCATAAAAATTAATAAAATGAAAAATTTAATAAAAACAACAATTTTAGGATTAGCATTAGTAATGAGTTCAGTAGTATTTGCACAAGATAAAAAGGCAAACAATATTGACAATAGTAATATCGCATTACAAGGATATAGCCCTGTTTCTTACTTAGATCTAGGACTTGCACAAAAAGGGAATAAAAATTTCAAGTCTGATTACAAAAAGGTCGTATACTACTTTACATCAGCAGAACAAAAAGCAACGTTTGATAAAAACCCAGACAAATACCTTCCTCAATATGGTGGTTTTTGTGCATTTGGTTGTTATGCAGGAGCAAAATTTAGAGTTGACCCAAACAAATTTATTGTAGAAAACGGAAAATACTATCTGTACTTAAACAATGTTGAACTAGATGCAAAACAACTCTGGTTAGCAGAAAATAATCACAATAAGTTAAAAAGTGCTGCTGACAAGAATTGGCAAAAACTTAGTAAAACTCACAATTAAAAATTAAAAATATGAAATTTGTAACCAAAAGAATACACGCTTTTTTAGATTATCCTGTTGCCATTGCATTAATAGCACTTCCGTTTATACTTGGATTAGGAGATTCAAATCCTTTAGCTTTACAACTTTCAGTTGCTACTGGAGTTGCAGCCTTTGTTTTGACATTGCTAACAGACCATCATTTGGGAGCGTTTAAAGTAATTTCATATAGAGTACATTTAATAGTAGATTTTATTGTAGCAATAGTATTCATAATTGCACCTTTTATTTTTTCTTTCGAGGGAATAGATGCCTATTATTATTGGATAAATGGAATTGCAGTTCTAACTGTAGTTAGTTTACATAAATCAGAAGCAATAGTTTAAACGCAATTGAAAATAACGTTTGCTAACAACGTGTATAAGTAATAGCGATTTGAGTAATAATTCAAATCGCTATTACTTTTTATTTTGTACATTACTTTCTGAAAAAGTAGTGATTTTAATTCGCTACTACTCATACACAAAACCGTTACCTGCAAGCGAAAACCAGCCGCACAGTCAAGCACATTTTATTTTGCTCGTGCCTCACAAAATAAAAAGAGCTTGCCTTTTTCCAACGCATAATCCGAACAAAAAGTAGAATTAAATTAGAAATTACAAAAAATGTCCGTAAATTTGTCCGTGTACGTAAAAACGTCCGCGAATAATTATGGCAACAATTAATTTTTATTTAGACAAACCTGACAAAAAAGGGTTTGCACCAATACATCTGCGAATAAACTGTAACGGAAGTCAAGTTAAGGTTTCGACAGGTCAAAAAATAGAACCTAAAAAATTTGACAAATCCAAACAAAAAGCGATTGGTTTAACTACAGAATCTCACGAAATAAATCATTATTTGGATTTTTTAAGAGAAAGAGCTGACGAACTTCTTCACCATTCCAACAAAAAGACTTTTATCCAAGACGAAGTTAAAAGCCTTTTAAATGAACACATAGAAAACTACAAAGAAAACAGTAATGTAAACATTGTAAAAGAACAAGTTTCACTTTACGGAAAACCGTTCACTTTTGTTGATTTATTTGCTGGAGCTGGTGGTTTTAGCGAAGGGTTTTTACAAGCTGAACATAACAATAAATTCTTTGATTTTATTGTGGCTAATGATATAAACGAAAACTGTGAGTTAACTCACGTTGTTCGCTACAATCATCAATTAGGTTTAGATGCTGAATTTTTAAAACAAGATATTACTGAACCAGACTTTTTAGACAATTTATTAGAAAAAATTGACGGTCGTCAAATAGATGTTGTCTGTGGTGGACCACCTTGTCAAAGTTTTAGTCTTGCAGGAAAGAGAAAAAAATTCGACAAAAAAGACGACCTATTTTCTCATTATTTAGAAGTCATTAAGGTTTTACAACCTAAATACTTTGTGATGGAAAATGTAAAAGGCATTTTGACTAAAGAAGGTGGTAAAATAAAAGAGTTAATTCTTCAAGAAATCAACTCTATTGTGGATACTAAAGAAATTCCTCAATTAATTTCATTTATAAAAAAAGTCAGTAAAGTATCAAATTCATTTCTTTTCGATACAATAATTAAAAGAGTTGAAATCGAAAAGCTACTGGAGAATGACAAAGAAAATGGAAAAGCTGATTTCATCAACTTTGTAGAAAACAGATTTAAAAAGATAACACCAAAAATTGCAGACTACAAAACCAGTAAAACAGACGAAAACATAAACACAATCCGTCACGGTTTTAATCTTTTAGCACGAACCAAAGAATGGGATAAATTAAAGCGTGATATTATTAAAGAGAAAGACTTTTGTAATATTGATAGTGATAATTTCACAACTGCTTTTACTGACTTCCTTACAGAAATTGGCTCTGAAAATATTATTTCAAAAATCGAGAATTCATTTAAAAATTTAAAAGTTCCTGCCAACTATAAAAAAGATTGTGAAGATATTATTACTGCATTAAAAATTTACACCACTTCTTTTGACGAGTCAATTGAGATATTAAAAACTCATTGTAATAAAACACAAAAACAGGAATTAGAAACAATTCTTGAAAGTATTAGACTTTATAAAATAGAACAACCTTTTGTTGCTAACGCTTCCAATTATGGTGTTCCACAAAACAGAGAAAGAGTGCTTTTCATTGGTTGTCGTAAAGACCAGAAATATATTTCTGAAATACCAGCAACAGTTACTGAAGCAGAAAAAGTAACCATTTTTGAAGCTTTGTATGATTTAGATTTTATAGGTAATAATCAAGAAGCTCACAGATACGAATTAGTTGACATTTCAACTCAATACAATGGAACTGCAAAGAAAATGGCTAAACTTTTAAAGAAAAGAAAAATTGATGGGAAACCAATTTCAAAAGGAGGAAAGTCCTTTGCAGAATGGTCAAAAAAAGGTAGATTAATTGACCGTTTTAAACCTCAAACAAAACCCTTTTACGTAAAGAACACTGAAGGTTTAGAAAACGGAGAAAAATATTTCGACATACTTAACAATCACAAAACAAGTAATCAAAACGAAACCGTTATTGAAAGACTTGGTGTGATTTTAAAAAATGGTAATTATAAAAAAGCACAACCAGAACTTGAGAAATTAAATCTTTCTACGAATAAGAGAAACTATAATGTTTTAAAACCAGATGAACAAAGTTCCACAATAATGACTATTGCAGACGATTATATTCATTATAATTCGCCAAGGTCTTTAACAGTAAGAGAAATGGCACGATTACAGTCCTTTGACGACTCTTTTGTATTTCAAGGAAAACGCTCAACTGGAGGAAATAATAGAAAAACAGAAGTACCGCAATACACTTTAGTTGGAAATGCTGTACCACCTTTATTAGCACGAGCAGTAGCAAGTGAAATTTTAAAATATATCAAGTGAGAAAACTTACAAACGCAGAACAAGAAAAGATAAAATTACTGACCAAAAACCAAGTTTCTCTTACTTTAATTGAGCCAACCGAAACCGGATTAAAAAAATCCATTATGGATGCGACTGGTTCTGTTCGTAGTTATTTAAAAAGTGAGAATATTCACGATTATGAGTTGCAGAATCAAGGTACAGAGAGCAAAGTAATGATTCCAGCAATTATTCATACTGGTTTTAATATTTTAAAATCAAAAGCATCTCTATATCGTCCTTCAACTAAAAAAGGAGACCCAAGAATTTGGTTTTATGGTTTAACAAAAGTTGCTGACCCAAATGATATTATTGGAATCACTTTTTACAACGATAGTTTTCAAGTTTTTAACTTGACAAAATTAGATATCAAGGAATTAATTTATTCTTCAATTCTAAATCCATTTCAGGAACTAATTAATGCAATCAGTACGACAGAAAATGAAGTTGCTTTTGAGCTTTTAGCAATGTTGAGAAAAATTGCAAATGCTGGTCCAATTCCTTCAATGGTTGATGCTGATACTTCTGTAGGTCGAACACTTGAAACTGCACTCGGAATAGATATTAATTCTTCCAAACAACCAGATTATAAAGGAATTGAGCTTAAATCGTTCAGAAATAGTAGAACGAACCGAAAAAATTTGTTTGCACAAGTTCCAGATTGGAAATTGAGCAAGTTTAAAAGTTCAGCGGAAATTCTCGATAACTTTGGCTACGAACGTGATGAAGATTTTAAGCTTTATTGCACAGTTTCAGCCATTACAAGAAATTCACAAGGCTTGAATTTAAGAATTGATAGCGACATAAAGCAATTAATTGAAAACTCTGACAAACCAGAAGTTGGCGATTTTGTGGTTTGGACATTAGACAAACTTCACAACCGACTAAAATCTAAACATAAAGAAACGTTTTGGGTAGAAGCTGAAAGTACAAGAATAAATGACCGAGAACATTTTCAATATAAGTTGGTAGAGCATACAAAAAAGCCCATTACCTCTCAATTTGATTTACTAATTGAACAAGGAATTATAACGCTTGACCATTTAATTAAGCGAAACTCGAAAGGAAAAGTTGTCGAAAAAGGTCCGCTTTTTAAAATCAAACCAAAAGGAATTGAATTGCTATTTCCACCAAGTGAAAGTTATGATTTAATGGTATAGTGGAATTGCCAACGCTCAAAGCCATACACATTTCCAGTCGCACCATCCACGCTACACCAAAACTGTAAAAGAGTATGTCTTTGCCAACGCTAGCAAGTTTGCGGAAAAACGCCAGCCAGGTAACACCGTGTATAATTAATTGCTGTTAAGTGCTTAATTCATTGGTTTTTTTATATATTTAGAGTCAGTTTAAATCCGAAAGGTTCGTGCTTATTTACACGCAACTAATCATACACAATCACGTTGTGGTGCATTTTGACGAACCGATGAAACATATGAGAGAATTTTTAGAAAAACATGAACTTTATGAGGAGTATTTACTCTTGGAAGACTACACTCTAAATAATGAGAAATTTACTCATATCACAGAGTTTATGGGAGAGAATTTCGAGTATTACTGTCCAATAGAAAATTCGATGCGACCATTTAAACTGGATTTTCCCGACAGAATAAAAAAAACAATAACAAGCAGCAGTCCTTCATTTGACCAATCGGAATATGAAATTAAACAAATTCCAGAGGAAAACTTCATAAATCATAAACTTAATTATACATTTTGGATTTTAGGAAAATGCAAATCTTGTAATGAACATAATATACATTTTTTACTTAATGTTTATAGTAACAATCCAATTTCAAATATTCGAGATAATCACAATAATATAAGACTGGCAGAAAGACATTCTTATGATTTTCCGAATACAAATATTTACATCAGAAAAGTTGGTTGTTCAGACGAAAGAAAGATTGAAATTGATAAAGCGGTTTCTAAACATTTTGACAGGGAAAGCAATAATTGGCTTTATAAAGCAAAAAAACTCTTAACATTAAGAATAGGAATAGGCTCTTTTGCATATTTCAGAAGAATTATCGAAAAGGAATTGATTAAAATAATAGAAGAAATCAAACAACTTCCTGAATCTGATACTAACGAAATCCAAAAACTGCTGGATGAATATTCTGCCAACCCAAAAACATATACGATTTACGAAAATATATTTAAGTATTTACCCAATTCTCTTTTAGAACTTGGAGATAATCCGATTGCATTATTATACAAGCAAACTTCAGATGGACTCCATTCGCTTTCCGAAGATGAATGTTTAAAACGAGCAATTAGCATTGAAACTATTTTGGAATTTACACTTCGAAAAATAAATGAGGAAAAATCAGATATTAAATCCGTAAAAGATGCTATTAAAAATTTGAAATAAAAAAACGACACCACAACAACGTGTATAGAAAATTGCTACATTAGTGCTTAAACAAAGGTTGTTGCATTTTTGTTACGTCTGATTTTCCTTCGGAAAATCCTCGCACACAAAAACGCAACTTTCCATACACAAGACCGTTGGCAACAATATTCTAAAAATGATTAACTCTGCTTCATATTTTATTAACTATTTAGAAAAATCAATTACTCTTTCAAAACAAGAAGAAGCAATTGTTTTATCTAAAGTCAGTACGAGAAAGTATTTAAAAGGTCAATACATATTACAACAAGGGGATTCGTGCAATTTTATAAATTTCATTATTTCAGGAACAACTAAAACTTTCCATATTGATGACGAAGGAAATGAGCACATATTTAGATTTGCTATAGAAAACTGGTGGGCTGTAGATTTGCCTAGTTTTATGAATAAAGAGGTTTCAAATACTAACATTCAATGTTTAAAGGATACTATGGTTATTCAAATTTCTCGTGAAAATTTAGAAAAACTATACCTAGAGATTTCTGAATTAGAACATTTTTTCCGTGTTCTTTTTCAAAATGTTTCAATAACTTTAGAGAAACGTATAATTACTAATTTGAGCTTTTCTGCTAAAGAAAAATATCTATTATTCACAGAGGAATATCCAGAATTTGAACAAAGAATTCCACAATATATGGTTGCCTCATATTTGGGTGTTTCTAAGCAATATTTAAGTGAAATACGTAATCAATTAACTAAATAATTAAATGTTCAGCTATACGAACATTATTTCTTCAGATATCTGAATTCATAATAATCTTTATGTTCTAATCTTTGTGTCATAAATAAAAACACAAAGAATTATGAATACAAATTCTAAAATCAAATTTGAAGTTCCTATACGGGAACAAATGTCTAAAACCAATGCACCTGTTTACGATGCTATTGTAAAATCTGTAGGCTTTATGCCCAATTTGTTTGCAACTCTTGGCTTATCTGATAATGGCTTGAATAGATATATTTCATTCCAAAATGCCATTTCATCTTTAACCAATAAGGAAAAAGAAGTTATCAATCTTATTGTAAGCGAAGTAAATGATTGTAACTATTGTAGAGCAGCTCATACAGTAATTGGGAAAATGAATGGTTTTACAGATTCTGAAGCTATAGAAATTAGAAGCGGGCAAGCTTCTTTTGATAGGAAACTAAACGCTCTGATAAAATTAAGTCAAGACATTGTAAACACGCGTGGAAAAATAAACCAAAAATATTTGGAGCTATTTTTTAATGAAGGCTATAATCAAGGTCACTTAATTGATGTTATCCTACAAATAGGTGAAAAAACAATCACAAATTATCTTCACAATATCACTCAAATTAAAATCGACTTCCCTGAAGTCCCAAAAATTTAAAAAAAATGAAAGCAAATAAAATAACATCGATTTTTGACTTTACAAAATCATCTAGCGCTACAAAAACCATACTTTGGTCTGGTTTAGTAGCTGGAATATTAGATGCAATAGCAGGCGTAATTGTCTATTATATATTCTTTGGTTTAAATCCGTTGCAAGTATTACAATTTATAGCATCAGGAATACACGGTCCAGAAGCAATCAATAGTGGTTTTCTAATGATATTAGCAGGTACTATTTATCATTTTATAATAGCATACGTATGTGCTATTGTCTATTTTTTCTTATTTCCTAAACTTTCATTTTTAAGAAAAAACGTAGCATTAATGGGGTTGCTATTTGGCTTAGCTATTTGGCTAGTGATGAATTTGATTGTATTACCTCAATCAAATATACCTAAAAGTCCTTTTGATATAAATTTAGCAATTGTTGGAATAATTTGGCATATGGTTTTAGTTGGGCTTCCAATTGCCATTATTACTTCAAAATATTATACTAAAAAAGAAAATTAAATTTACAAATTAGGTAAAGAGAATATATAGACTTCATTCAAAAAATAATAAAAACTATGGAACGAATTAAATTTAATCAAATTCCCAAAGAAATGGTAGAGAAATTAATGGGAATAGAAAAATATCTTAAAGAATCAACATTAGATTTTCAACTTTTAGAGTTAATGCGTTTAAGGGTGGCACAAATTAACAAGTGTACTTACTGCATTGATATGCATTATAAAGAGTTAAGGCATAAAGGGGAGACGGAATTACGTTTGTCAACTATTAGTGTTTGGAATAATACCTCTTTCTTTACTGAAAAAGAAAGAGTAGTCCTTAAATTTACAGAAGCCTTAACAGAGTTAAGTGAAAAAGATATATCGGATGATATTTTCAATGCTTTAACCAAATATTTTAACACAGAAGAAATTTGTAACATAACGTTTGCTGTGTCTCAAATAAATACTTGGACAAGGTTAGTTAGAACGTTCAAATTGCCTGCAGGAAATTATAAAGTACAAAAATAATACTGTTGCCAACAACGTATATAAAAAATAGCAGTTAAGAGCTAAATTTAAAGTTTAGTTCATTTCTGCTATCTTTGTTTTTAAACTGAAAAATGGCACATATAAATCTGCTACTTTCCATATACAAACACGTTGTGCATAATGCGAAAATCGTGCTAAAATTGAACATTTGAACTAAAAACGCCAACGCACAAACAGCACATTTATTTTTTGCCAACGCTCTAAAAAGCCAACGCTAAAAAAATAAAAGAGCTGTTTTTTGCCAACGCTCGAATTGACTCTATATATTCAACTGAAAAAAATGAGCTGATATATAACAAAAAAATAATACATTCGTTTATAGGTATTGGTCTAATTGTTGACTATCCATTTATGAAAAATAAATAATATTAAAATGAAAAAAATAATTGTGGTATTAGTAGTAATGTTTGTAAGCGTAAGCACAACAATGGCTCAAGATTGGAATACAGATATTAACGTTGCAAAAGAACTCGCATCCAAAGAAAGTAAACCTATAATATTAGTATTTCAAGGTTCAGATTGGTGTGCGCCTTGTATTAAACTTGATAGAGAAATTTGGAGTACAGAGGCTTTTAAAAAGTATGCTAACGAAAATTATGTAATGCTAAAAGCAGATTTTCCGAGAAAAAAGAATAATGCACTATCCGAGACACAAACAAAAGCGAACGCACTACTTGCCGAAAAATACAATAAACAAGGATATTTCCCTTTTGTTGTAGTTCTAGATTCTAAAGGCAAAGTATTAGGAGAAAGTAGTTATAAAAAAACTACACCAGAAAATTATATTAAGGAATTAAACGCTTTTATTAAATAATTTGAAAAAGTTAATCACTCTATTACTATTTATCTCATTAATCAGCTGTAACGCTCAAGAATCTTACAAAAGAACTCTAAAATTAATGGGTAGTCGATTTGACATTACTGTTGTGGCAAACGATTCTATACAAGCAAATAAATATATTGATACTGCTGTCGCAGAAATATCAAGAATTGAAAAATTAATTTCATCTTGGGATGATAATTCTCAAACATCAGAAATTAATCGTAATGCAGGCATTAAACCTGTTAAAGTTGACAAAGAACTGTTTGATTTAATTGAAAGAGCAATAGGCATTTCAAAATTGACTGATGGTGCTTTTGACATTAGCTATGCTTCAATGGACAGGATTTGGAAGTTTGACGGCAGTATGACCAAAATGCCTTCAAAAGAGGAAACAACTATTTCTGTAGAGAAGGTTGGCTATCAAAACATTGTTTTAGACAAAAAAAATAGTACTGTATTTCTTAAATTAGAAGGAATGAAAATAGGTTTTGGTGCTATTGGAAAAGGGTATGCAGCAGACAAAGCTAAAGATTTATTGATTTTAAAAGGTGTAACTTCTGGAATTATTAATGCTTCTGGAGATATGAATACTTGGGGAAAACAACCCAATGGAAATGAATGGAAAGTCGCTATTACTAATCCAATGGATAAAAATAAAGTCTTTGCATTACTTCCAATTACAAATGGAGCAGTAGTAACTTCTGGAAATTATGAAAAGTATGTAATTTTTAATGGCAAAGGATACACACATATTATTGACCCAAGAACTGGATATCCTTCAACTGGAATTATAAGTGTAACAGTTTTTGCACCTAAAGCAGAATTAGCGGATGCACTTGCAACTTCAATTTTTGTTATGGGAAAAGAAGCTGGTTTAGACCGCATTAATCAATTACCAAAAATAGAATGTATTATCATAGATGATAATGGAAATATTACAAAATCAAAGAATATAGAAATAAATAAATTATGATTAAAAAATTTATATGTGTCACATTGATAACAATTTGTTTTAGTAGCTGTGTTGTGGTTAAAGAATACGAAAAAGTAAATATAAATGACCCAGATATGGCATTGGCAGATAAGAAATGTGACAGAAATGTTTCCACAATGCATTCATATCGTGAGGCTGCTGTTGGCGCAAATGGAGGAAAAACTGGAGGAGGCTGTGGCTGTAACTAATAAAACAAGAAAGTTGAAAAAATTTATTTTGATATTATGCGTATTTGCTTTTGCTAAATCATATTCGCAAACAGGACAAGACTCAACCAAAGTTTATAAAAAACGGGTATTAGAAACTACAGAAGTAGATTTTCTAACAAGTTACTACTCGCAAGATGGAGATAATGCTGCGGTAAGTGGCGGAATAGGTACTGAAGAATTAACAGATGTTACAGGAACTTTTGTGGTTTCAATACCTTTAAATGATGATGACGTATTGACCATTGACGCAGGAGTTTCCGCATACACATCAGCATCTTCAAGCAACGTTGGCCCTTTTGATGATGAACCAGCAGACCCATTTCAAGCATCATCTGGTGCATCAAGTAGCGACCTATGGGCAAATTTGACTGGAAGTTATAGTCATAGCTCTGACGATAGAAATGATATTTGGTCTGCAAAAATATCTATTTCATCAGAATATGATTATTTTTCTGCTGGCGTTGGTGGTAGTTACACAAAATTATTTAACGAAAAGAACACAGAATTAAGTGTAAATGCAAATGTTTACATAGATACTTGGAATGCTATTTACCCAACCGAATTAAGACCATTTGGAGAAAACGGGAATGGTTTAAGTAATTCTTTATTTACACAAAACACAATTACAGGAAACACAAATTACAATCCTAGATTTAGTGAATTTAAAGATGAAGGTCGTAATTCTTATTCTTTAGGTTTTGGATTCTCTCAAATTCTTCATAAAAACGTACAAGGTTCATTAGCATTAGATTTTGTACAACAGCAAGGTTTATTATCTACACCATTTCAAAGAGTTTATTTTAGCGATGTTGCAGATTCATTCATAGATAATTTTCAACTTGCAGACGCTGTTGAGCGTTTGCCAGATTCAAGATTTAAAGTAGCAGTTGGTGGTCGTTTAAATTGGTATCTTAATGAAACATTTACATTAAGAACATTCTATCGCTATTATTTTGATGATTGGGGAATTACTTCACATACTGCAAGTATTGAAGTACCAATTAAAATAACTGATAAATTTACATTGTATCCATCGTATAGGTTTTATAATCAAACAGCTGCCGACTATTTCAGACCATATGAAAGTGCTTTGTCAACAGATGAGTTTTACACATCTGATTATGACCTTTCCGAATATTCTGCAAATCAAATTGGTTTTGGAGTATCGTACACGGATATTTTCGCAAAAGCTCATATTTGGAAATTTGGATTAAAAAGTATTGACTTAAAATTTTATCAGTACGATAGAGACACATCATTTACTTCTAGCATTATTACCGCAGGATTTAAGTTTATAATGGATTAATAAAATGTTGAAAATTTATTTGTTATAAGCCAAAGCTAAAAGCCATACACATTTACAATTCGCACCAGCCAACGCTACGCCAAAAATTGCAAAAGAGTATGTCTTGCCAACGCTCACATTTGAACTAAATAACAAACATCGGAAAACCAAGCTGAACGTGAAAAGCACTATGCACAACAAAGTGTATAAAACATAGCTATTACAGGCTTTCCGAGAGGTTTTTACTTATTTATTAAGTCCACCAAATTTTTATTTTTGTATATTTAGAAATTAAAAGATAAATAGAAAAAATAAAAATTCGGCTCGTGTTTAATCCGAAAAGTTAGTGTCTTTTTTCACGCTACGTTTCATACACAAGACCGTTGTGCGTCATTTAAACCAACAAAGAATGTTAGAGAAATATTTAGGAAATATACCTATAAAAGATTTATATAAAGACCTATTTAAACCTGGAATGAAAAAAGCTGGAGAAGCTTTAGAAACAGTTTTAGATGGTGCAAATTTAATTCTATTACCTCTTAAACTAATAAATTCAAAATCAAAAATCTACTTTGAAAAAAATCTAGAAAAATACTCTGACAAATTAAACAAGAATACAGAATTAACACCAACTCAAGTACCACAATATGTTGGCTTACCCATAATTGATAAACTAACTTATTTAGACCAAAATGAATTAGCCGAGACTTTTATAAATCTATTAACAAAAGCTTCGTTCGATGAAACATTAAAATTGGTACATCCTTCATATATCTCAATTTTAAATAATCTTTCTGCTGATGAAGCAAAAATACTTTTCCATTTTAAAAATAGTAAGAGAATTCCTTTTATAGATTTTTATATTCATCGCTATGTGGAAAAATTTGAAAAACCTAATTTTCATGATAATAAGGGAACGAAAACTAAAGAGCAATTAAAACAAATGATTGATTACAGTACACAGAACAAAGAGGATGTTTATCTCAAAGCTGCTTGGAATTTAACTGGAATTGAAAATAGTGTAAGTTTAATTTTTCCTGAAAATATTGATATTTATATAGAGAATTTGGAACAAAATGGACTAATCTCTTATGAAAGAGAAACTCTAAATAAATATGACCTAGAAGTTTATGATAAGCTAGAGAATGTTGATTATAAAAATCAAAAGGGAAAAATTGAGAAAGAAATTTCCGATTACAAAGGTGATGAATTTAAACTAGAGTTGAATACTAGAAAAGCGTACATTGAGTTTACGACATTAGGAAAAGGGTTCATTGATGCTTGTATTAAAGAAATTGAATAAAAAACGAACGCACAACACCGTGTATAATTAATTGCTTGGTTTTAGCCTACTTGCGAAAATTCCTGCGGAATTTTCACGGGTTCGTAAAAGTTTGGTAACTTAGTTGCCTAACCACGCAACTAATCATACACAAACACGTT
>NZ_JXJO01000020.1 GCF_000826655.1 Psychroserpens damuponensis | reverse complement strand
ACGAACCAGAGAAAATTCCTCAGGAATTTTTGTAAGTAGACTATAATCAGGCGATTAATTATAGGCGGTGTTAACAAACGTATTTTTAGAGAATATTATCAATTCTCTTGATTAATGTAAATTAAACCTTCGTACAAAGCTATTAATGGCACAGAGCGATGGTTTTCGTTGTCATAATACTTTATTTCGACATTTAGAGGTTCTTCCGATTTCTTTGTGATTAATTCATGGATGTAGTCGTGTCTTTTTTTATTTCTCTCGTAACTAGTCTCTCCTTGATTGGCAGTAGCTATGTAAAGTTTTTTGTTCAATGATAGTGATGGCATAGAATCAACTTTATTTTTTATCATCTCTTTGCTCCACCAAATACTTGGGTCTATAGAGATGTAAGAATCGAATACGCTATTTTTATCCATATAAGAATTTAATGTAAGTAAACCTCCTAGAGAATGTCCAACAAGAGTTCTAGATGGTTCTGTTCTATAGTTTTCATCAACATAAGGTATGAGCTCTTTCTCAATGAAATTCAAAAACTTTCTTCCTCCTCCCATAGTATTTGGTCGTTTGGTTTTAATTTTTGTAACAGTAAAATCTCGTTCACGGTCAATATTTACTATGGCTATAATAATACTTTCTGGCATTAAATTGTTTCGGTTCCTATTGGAACTCATAAAATGTACTATTCCAGATGCTGTTTTAAAATGAGTATATCCATCCAATAATATGATAATTGGATATTTTTTCGCTACTTCAGTTGAATCATTATATGAATCAGGTATACTTATTAAACATGTTCTTTCTTCATTTAAAATACTAGATTTAATAACGAACTGATTTCCTATTATAATATCTGTTTTATTCTGTCCGAATGTAGTTTTTACTCCGAATAGTAGGATGCCTAAAATTGCAAATGTTAAAGTTCTCATAGCTTGCTTTATATGTTTGGTAACGGTTTTGTGTATGTTATACACGGTGTTGGCATTAGTTTATTTCTTTTGTAGGAATTTAATTCCAAATATGATTAAGATTACTATTAAAGCAATAAAAAATATGCTGGTTGACGTGCTTTTTATAAGCGAAAAAGTATTAGTTGTATTAACTAGATTCTTCGTCAAGTTAGGATAACTGTTTAACATTGTGATAATTCCAATGTTTTCCAGGTAATCCGTGATTCCTGCAATTATTGGTAACAAACAAAGAAAAGTAAAAGGCGATTTGAGTTTGTTTAATTTTTTTAAAAAATATGCCAAAAGGAGAGAATATGTCAGTGCAAAAAGGAGTGGATAAATCATATCCACAGGTATTTGATTAGTTAAATAAATTTCACGTCCATTTTCACCAAGTGTCCTAAATAATATATTTACATAGTCAAGATTATATCCTGTTGGTAGCATATCTAACAGTTTCATTCCGTTCGAGAATCCCATTGTTTTTGGAATGGTTACCAACAACATAAATAGGTAAACTATATTGGTTAGTATAAAAAGACCCAATACTTTTTTTCCAGAAGTGTATTTTTCTAGAATTTTATCGAAATGTTTCATCTTCATAATGTTTTACAACGGTTTTCACAGATAGAATGTCCGCATAGACTTGTGTAAATAGGCTATAACAAGCCATTGATTTTGTACATTGTAGTGTGACGTTTTTTTATTCAAATTGATAGTTTTTATTATCTATCCAATTGATTTAATAATTGTTGTTCTTTGATTGTACTTTTAATAATAATACCAATAACAACAATAATAGAAAGAAAACCTGAAATTAGAATGTAGGTGTAAAATCCTTTTGAAAAGTAATCCTTAAAATAAGGTAATAGCAAGCAAAATCCAAATATGTAAACTGCAATGCAGATTGGTGTGATAATATAATTAATCAGTTGTCGAACTTTGTAATATTTTTTCAAATAGGCGTGGTAAGATTTTTGCGTCATTGAAATAAGTTTTTTTTCTTTACGATATAGCGAATAGAATTCCAAGATAATTCGTAATGTAAGACTTACAATCATAAGAATTAAACCTAAATTAAAGGTGTTCCATTGATTGAATGCATAATAAAAAGCATAGATTATCAATATAGCCACTGTTAATGACATAACAGTAATACTTATATGTTGATTGTTACGCTGCTTTTTCGCTTTTGTAATTATATCTTTAGGATTAAAACTTAAGCGATCATCAGCTTGAATCTCCCATAATTTATTTAGGTTGTCATTTTCCATTTTTAATACATTTTAAAAGTGATTTTCGAATACGACTTAATCGTGTTCGTAATGTTCCGTGTGCTAAACCAACGGTATTGGCAATAGTAGCCTGTGGTATGTTTTCTAGTTCTAATAATATCATTGCTTTATTTTGCTCGTTTAGTTGGTCTATACACTGATACATTTTTTTTATGTTACCTTCCTCGTTGTTATTGTCATTATCATTGTTAGTATTTGACAATACTTCCTCATTAACAGGGATACTTTTTTTTGTTTTACGTAAATCCCCTAAACATATATTTACAGCAATTCTATAAATCCAAGTGTCAATAGAAGACTTCCCTTCAAATGAATTTCTATGTTTCCATACCTTTATAAAGGTCTCTTGAAGCCATTCATTAGCAAGCTCATTATTTCCAGATGCATAGCCTAAACATAACCTATGGATTTTAGAAGCATGTAAATTATAGATGTTAGTAAACTCTTGTTCTGTAATCATTAATTAGATGATAATATCGTTTGAATTTGTTTTAAAAACCATTCAGGTTTGTCTAGCATTATAAAATGGGCACTTTCTTCTGCTATAATAAAATTGTAGTCTATTAAATTTGCATACTGGTTTTTATAAGTTTGCTTAACCATATCGTTACCATATGGTTGTGATGCTGCAATTATAGTAATTGGAATAGAAATGGTTTTTAAATTTTCTCTAAGGTCTAATTTAAGGTAATCTGTATATCCATATACATATGTTTTCCGGTCAGATTCTAGTATCCAATTCTTAATTTTTTCTTGAGCTGATTTTTTAAGGCTCATACCTTTTGACATTGCTGTGGCAGTTTGCTCAAAGGCTACATCATCCATTGCTAGTAGTTGATTGTTATATGGACTTTCATACATCAAGTTTTCAGGGTTGAAATCAGGAATCATTAATGCGCCAGAAGCAGGAAGCGCATCAATTAATATGATTTTAGAAAGGTTTAAGTTGTTTTGTGAAGCGAGCCATGTGGCAATTGTTCCGCCCAAACTGTGTCCAATTATGGTTGTATTCTGCAGGTCGTTTTTTAAGATATAGTTTTTTAGAGATTCGTTAACTTTAGGTAACCAAGGGAATTCTATTGGTTCTTTTCCTCCAAAACCAGCTAAAGTTACTATATGACATTCATAATTTTTTTCAAGTTTCTTTACTAGTGGATTCCAAACGTTTCCAGGGACTGTAAACCCAGGAATTAATAGGATAGGTTTACCTTTTCCTGTAACTTCTACACTGATAGGCTGACTTTCATTTTTTGCGTAAATTGATAAAGAAAACACGAATAAGACGAATAATAAAATAAGATTTTTCATTGTTTTTAAGTTTTGATTTCCCTTTAGATGCGGAAATCACAAAATGTTACATCTTATTTTAAAGTGATATAAAATAAGGTCAATTCATTCTTTGATAATGGTTGGTCAAAATGTTGCACAACGCGATTATTTATGATTCGTTGTGCGTTTTAGCAACCAATTTAGCAAACATTCACG
>NZ_JXJO01000002.1 GCF_000826655.1 Psychroserpens damuponensis | reverse complement strand
TTTTTTTTTTTTTTTTTCTTCGGAAACATCAACTCCTAACACTACCTCGCCTTTATAGTGTTTTTCATTTATAAAACATTAATAAGTAATAATAACCAGCCAGTAACCAAAAGCAAGCCGCCAATTGGAGTAATTGGTCCTAAGAAACGCAACTTTTTTCCTTTAGCATCAGATAAGATTAATCCGTAAATACTAAACGAGAATAAAATAATACCTAACGTAAAGCACCAATACGTCGCTGAAGATATATGATTGGGATTATAACCAATAACTAATAAAACAATAGCATGATACATTTGGTATTTAACACCAACTTCAAAACTGTGTAATTGATCTGTAGACAAAATTTTCTTTAAAGCATGTGCGCCAAAAGCTCCAAAAACTACAGATAGCAAGCCAAAAAGTGCACCTGTTGCAATTATTAGTTGTTGTGTCATAAAAGTAATATGTTCTATTTGTAAACTACAGGTAGAATTTCACCTTTAGCTAAACAATATTTTTTAATGTTTTCTTCGGAAAGTTTAGAAGTATAATCCACTTCATCTACTTTAAAACCCATACTTCGAAGCTTATCAAAATAATCGCGACCATAAACACGAACGTGGTCATATTGACCAAAAATTCTCGCACGTTCTTTTTGGTCTGTAATGGAGTCATCCTCAAAAGTCTCTGCTCGAGATAAATCTTGCGGTATTTGAAATACGCCAACACCTCCTGGTTTCATAACGCGATACAGCTCTTGCATGGCTTTAGTGTCATCTGGTATATGTTCTAATACATGATTACATAAAATGATATCATAGCTGTTATCTTCAAAAGGAAGGTTGCAAATATCTGCTTTCACATCTGCAATAGGAGACAATAAATCTGTTGTGGTATATTCTATATGGTTTAATGTTCTAAAACGTTTTAAGAAACATTGTTCTGGAGCAAAGTGAAGCACTTTTTTTCGTTCAGTAACATGTTCCGAAGAAAAAAAATTAGTTTCATGTTGAAGGTATAACCATAATAATCTATGACGTTCTAAACTTAATGTAGAAGGCGAAAGGACGTTGTTACGCTGATTTCCGTAGCCATAAGGCAAAAAGGTTTTAAAGCTTTTACCATCAATTGGATCTGTAAACGTATCTCCTTTTAAAAAAAAGGCTAGCACTGGACGAGCAACATAACTCAACCTTATTAATAAAGGTCTCGGAATGGTATTAAGTATGAATTTAAAGAGTTTTTTCAATGGCTTTGAAACTAGTTGAGATTTGGAACATGATTTTTAAATTCAAGTTCTTCATCACTTGTAATTCCTAGAGCTTCATGAACGTAATCAAAGGTTGATAAAATCTCAGGTTTACCGTCAATAAGCGCGATATCATGTTCAAAATGTACACTAGGTTTGCCATCTTGAGTGACAATGGTCCAGCCATCTTTTAGTTGTCTTACTTTGTGTGTGCCACCATTTATCATTGGTTCAATAGCCACAACCATGCCATCAATAAATTTCTTACCACGACCTCTACGACCGTAGTTTGGCATTTCTGGATCTTCATGCATTTTACGACCTAAACCATGACCTACGAGTTCTCTAACAACACCATAACCTTGAGCTTCGCAATAATTTTGAATGGCATAACCAACATCACCAACACGATTGCCGAGTTTAAATGCTCTAATGCCTTCGTATAGAGATTCTTTGGTAATTTGAACCAGTTTTTTTGTTTCTGGAGCAACATTGCCAATTTCAAAAGTGTATGCATGGTCTCCATAAAAACCGTTCATTAATGCACCACAATCTATAGATACAATATCACCATCTTTAAGTGGTATATCTGTTGGTAGACCATGAACTACAGCTTCATTGACACTACATAATAGTGTTGACGGACAATCATACAATCCCAAAAAGCCAGGTAAAGCACCTTGAGCTCTAATAAAATCTTCAGCTAATTTATCTAGTTGTTGAGTGGTGACACCTTCTTTTGTTTCTTTGGCAAGCATGCCTAAAGTTTTTGAAACAACTAACGCACTTTGACGCATTAATTCAATTTCTTCTTTTGTTTTAACTATAATCATGTTATTTCTTTAAAAATGAAAAGAACCCTTTCTTTTGCTTTGCAGCTTTCATATCTGGCTCTTCATTAGTAATAAGTTGATAGACTTCTCCCCATCCTAATATACCTCCAATATTTCTATCATCAATGTAAATATCTGCATAGATTTTTCGACTTACTGAGTTATCATATTTTTCTTCAGGGAAACTTTGATTTACTGCATAAAATGTAATACCATTTTCTTTACAAAATGCAACAGCTTCATCCAGTTTAGAGCCACTTCTATAGGTCCAAAGGATTATTCTATGTCCATCCTGTTGGAGTCGTTTCATAGTTTCAAATGCAAAAATACGAGGTTTGCCTACTTTAGGGTAAGCGTCCTCAACTATGGTACCGTCAAAATCAATGGCTATAACAAGTTTGTCTTGAAAATTCATTAGTGGGTTTTTGTTAAGCTGCAAAAATACAATTTTTCAATTTTAGTTACACTAAAGAGTGTTGCGTCATTGCTTTTGGTTGTTCTACTCCCATAAGTTTTAATACTGTTGGTGCGATATCGCCTAGAATACCATCTTTAATTGTTAGTTTTTCGTTATCAATTAAAATAACAGGTACTGGGTTAGTAGTATGTGCTGTATTTGGTGAGCCATCAGGATTTACCATGGTTTCACAATTACCATGATCTGCAATTAAAATGGTGGTGTAATCATTGTCTAATGCAGTTTCAATAACTTGTTTCACGCAAGTATCTACAGCTTCACAAGCTTTTATGGCAGCTTCCATCACTCCTGTATGACCAACCATGTCTCCATTTGCAAAATTTAAGCATACAAAGTCAACATCACCTTTTTTAAGTTCAGGAACAAGCGCATCGGTTAATTCAAAAGCACTCATTTCTGGTTTTAAATCGTAAGTGGCTACTTTAGGTGAGTTTCTCAATAATCTGGTTTCACCTTTAAAGGGGTCTTCTTGTCCTCCAGAAAAGAAAAATGTAACATGCGGATACTTTTCCGTTTCGGCAATTCTTATTTGTGTTTTATTATTTTTTTCTAAAACTTCTCCTAAGGTCTCAGTGAGATTGTCTTTGTTAAAAATGGTGTTGATGCCTTTGTAAGATGCATCGTAATTGGTTAGCGTAACATAGTGTAAATCTAGCTTGTGCATGTTTTGCTCATGAAAATCAGTTTGAGACAAGGCTTCGGTTAACTCACGACCTCTATCTGTTCTAAAGTTAAAAAAGACGACAACATCACCATCTTTTATTTTTGTGATTGGTTGGTTGTTCTCATCAACTTTGATTATAGGTTTGATAAACTCATCGGTTATTCCATTTTTATAATTGTTTTCTATACTTTGGGTCATATTAGTTGAGTGCTCTCCTAAACCATTAACTAAACCATCATAAACAAATTTGATACGTTCCCATCGCTTGTCTCTATCCATAGCATAATAGCGTCCAGACACCGAAGCTAATTTGGTATTTGTGTTTTGAATATGGGTTTCTAAAGATGAAATAAATCCAAATCCAGATTTTGGATCTACATCTCTACCATCTGTAAACGCATGAATGAAAGCGTTTTTTATTCCGAAGTTATTCGCTGCATCAACCAAACCAAATAAATGATTGATATGAGAATGAACACCTCCATCACTAACAAGTCCTAAAAAATGTACAGGTTTGTCATTGTCTTTTGCATATTGAAACGCATTAACAAGGGTTGGTTCATCTTTAAGCGTGTTATTTTTTACAGCTAAGTTAATTTTAACAAGATCTTGATATACAATACGTCCAGCTCCAAGATTCATATGTCCAACTTCACTATTGCCCATTTGGCCTTCTGGCAAACCAACATGTAAACCGTCGGTTCTTAACGTTGCATGAGAATAATTGTGATATAACGCATCTATATAAGGTGTTTGTGCATTGTCTATAGCAGAGACTTTTGGGTCTGGAGACATTCCCCAACCATCAAGAATCATTAAAATAACTTTCTTGTTCATTATAAGAGTTTTATGATACTCAAAGATAAAAGTTTAAAATTTCATATCTATAGATTAAGATTACAAAATATGATTAATTACTAATAAGTGGTTTTATTGTATAGCTATTGTTATCTGTAAATAGTTGTTTAAGAAACAATTAACATATTTGTTTACAAACAGTTAAAAAAATGTTATTAAAATTTTTTTGGTGTAACACTTTAAGATTTATGTCGTCTCTTTAATATGAACTTAGGAGAACTAGTTCAAAATCAAAAAACATAATCAATTAAATTTAAAATCTTTCATCATGAAAAAATCAGCAGTAATTATCGCAATCGCATTAGGGTTTTCATTTACAACTTTACATGCATCAAATGACATTGTAACTTCTTCAACTTATGAAACAGTGACAAAACGAGCAGTAGATCCATTTTGTATCTCAGTTGTAAAAGGGGATTTGGAGACTGTTAAAAAACTTATTGAGTTAGGACAAGACGTCAACAAAAAATCTAATGGTTTAACGCCAGCAATGTATGCTGCGAAATATAACAGATTAGATATTTTAAAACTTTTAGTAGAAAAAGGTGCTAAGTTAGACGTGAAATCAGCAAAAGGAATGACTGCAGAAAAATATGCTGAAGCTTCTAATGCAAATGACACTTTAGCATACTTAAAAGCATTAGATTCTTAACAAAAAAAGCTTCAATGAAGAAGCAAATTATTTGAGTTAGTTAGTTTGTAAACGCATCTTTTTTAAGATGCGTTTTTATATTTTTGAATTGATTCTCTAATTTTTTCAATTCTGTTTTCTGGGTCTGGATGTGTGCTTTGCATTTCTGGAACACGATTAGGACCAGCAGCAGCTTTTAAAATTTCCATAACGCCAATCATTTCCTCTGGGTTATAGCCAGCTTTTAGCATAAATTTTACACCAAGATCATCACTTTCTAATTCATCATCACGACCATTAGTTAATAGTGTATTTTGACCAATACCACTTACCAAACCTCCAGCATCTGCACCTACAGAGCCTGCAGTAGCAAGACCTTGCCAAAAATCACTTTCAGCAATACGCTCGGCACTATGACGCCCTAAAACGTGACCAATTTCGTGTCCTAAAACACCTGCTAATTGATCTTCATTTTCTAATTTTGAAAATAATGCAAAAGTGATAAATACTTGACCACCAGGTAAAGCAAATGCGTTTATAGTATTTGGATCTGCTAATAAATGAAACTCATATTGATATGGAGTTTCTCTAGCAATACTGTTGTTAATTAATTTATTACCAACATTATCAACCATAGCTTGGTATTCGGTATTTGGGTGTAAACCTCCATGCTGTTGTGCCATTTGAGGAGCACTGGCTATACCTATTTGAATTTCTTCAGTTGAAGACATTGAAATGGTTTGCACACGACCTGTATAAGGGTTTTCTTCTCGTTGACTACATCGTTTTACAACAAAAAACAGAGCAATTGCTGCTCCTATTAATAGTCTTATTTTAAAATTCTTTCCTCTCATGGTGATGATAATTAGTGCTTATAAATTTACAAAAGTTCTGGATTTATATCCAAAATATTTTGGTTGCCATAGTTTGTTATAAAGGCTTCGGAAAAATGATCACACCCAATTAATTGCTCAGAAATGATAATATCTCTCAAATCAAGTTTTTGATAGGCCTGTAAATAACCTAAAGAAAGCGGTTTGTAACTATAATGCCAAGGCTCATATTTAAATCCTTTTCGGTCTTTTTTGTTGGTGTATACCAGATAAAAACCAAAGGTATTTGCGTGAGTGTCCATCCAGCTTTTAAATTTTGAAAAACAGCCAGATCCATCAAAATGTTTAGGGTTTAAAACATTTCTAGGTTGTGCAACATGAGCATCTATGAGATCTAAGTCTGTTGCCCAATGGTGTCGCGATGTTCCTGGTATGGTTGAGTATTCTATAATTTTATTTAAACTGTCTTGAGGACTTAACCCATTATTAATATTTTGCTTGTATTTGCGCTCCCATATTCTATTTTGATGCGCAAAGCTTCTATAACTAGACACAACTTTTAACTTAATGTCACTTTTAAGCGCTTCTTTGCTCATTAACAAAAAGGCGTCGTAGGCTTCTTTTCGTAATTTAAAACCATTACCAAACAATTCAGGATGGCCTTTTCCAATTAATTCATTGTATGGTAGGCTAGTAGGAGCGTCTTGAAATGCTATTTGAGGAAAAACGGCTAATCCCAATCCTAATGTCGCTGTGCTTTTTAAAAATGTGCGTCTTTTCATAATACTTTCGTCATTACATAATGTGTGCCAACGTTTTCTATTTCAAATGGATCACCAATAATTTGATACTCGTTTTTGGTATAAAAATGAATCGCAGTTTCTCTAGCATTACACCAAATTCTATAAATTCCTTTTTCTTTTAAAACTCGTTCACCATGTTTTATAAGGTGTTCACCAAATTGTTGTCCTTGAAATGCTTTTAAAATTGCCATCCCACGAAGTTGATATTGTTTTTCTTCGGAAAATAGGACACTACAATTGTCGAGAAAACTAGCAATACCAATTAGTGCTTCATCAACATACAAACCCAAATGAATAGTGGTTTCTAAATGATCACCTGAAAATTCGCAATCTTCTAATGGTTGACCTTCTCTTAAAATAGGTTGTCTAACAGCATAGGTTTCTTTGGCCGAAATTTCTTTAATATAAAATTGGGTAGTATGCTTATAGGTAGTCATAAGTTTAATTAAATATCTAAATCAAACTTAGGTAAAATTATTTATCTTCACTTGAAAATTAATGTCATGTCTTTCCAGTTTCAGATTTTAGAGCCGTCTCGTATTAATGAGATTATTCCTTTGGTGCAAGAGCTTACAAGTTTTAAAGTTTCCGAAGCCTTATTAAAAGAACGTTTTGCAGAAATGGTGACTCAAAATTATGAGTGTGCTGTTGTTTTTGATGATCATAAAATTATTGGTGTTTGCGGAATGTGGTTTTGTACGAGGCATTATATTGGTAAAACTGTAGAAATAGATCATGTTTATATCGATGAGGAGTATCGAAATAAAGGTTTAGGCAAAGCATTTTTAAATTGGATTTACGGGTATGTACAATCTAAAGGTTGCAATAGTGCAGAGTTAAATACGTATGTTCAAAATTATGCATCACATAAATTTTACTATAATGAAGGTTTTGAAATTTTAGGTTATCATTTTTTGAAAAAGTTTTAATTTATTTAGCTTATAAGGTTTGTCAATATGTAAAGTTGTATTATATTTGCGCCCGGAATGCGAGAGTAGCTCAGTTGGTAGAGCGTCAGCCTTCCAAGCTGAATGTCGCCAGTTCGAACCTGGTCTCTCGCTCAAAAGCTTCATCTTAAATAGATGAAGCTTTTTTTTTTTTGAGCTAAAATTATTTTAGTGCACTCAAATCGCTTTCAGTTTCAATTTCATAAGGTGTTTTGTTGTACTCAAAAATACGAGCATCTAAAGTGCCTTTAAGTGTGATTGAATCACCGTTAACTTCTAGCCAACTTCCTTCTCTAATACCAACAACAGGTTGGGTGTTGAATTTATGAAATTCTTTAATTCTAGTTTCACGCGTTTCACCCATATGTTTGCTTGTAGGATCTGGATCTAAATAATGCGGATTGATATTAAATGGTACAAAACCAAACGTTTTAAAACTTGGAGGATACACAATTGGCATATCGTTGGTCGTGTTTATTGTGAGTCCACAAATATTACTCCCAGCACTTGTGCCAAGATAAGGTGTTCCGTTTTTAACTTCGGTTTTTATTGTGTCAATTAAATCGTTTTTATAAAGCTGATTGACTAAGACAAAGGTGTTTCCGCCTCCTGTAAAAATTCCTTTGGCGTTTTTAATGGCTTCCTTTGGGTTGTCAAATTCATGAATACCCTTAACGTTTTTATCAATTTTATCAAATGCTTTAGAAACTTTAGTGGTGTATTCATCATGAGTAATTCCGCTTGGCCTCGCGTATGGAATGAATAAAATTTCCGAAGTATCTTTAAAAAAAACACGAAGTTCATCTAATAAATAATCTAAAGATTCTCCGCCATGTATGGTTGATGTACTTGCTATAATTATATTTCTCATTGGTCGCTATTTTTTGTAAATTTATGTAATTTCAGTTGGTAAAAGGTATGAGACTTAATTTAACAAAAGTTTAAAATGCCTTTATTACAAAATTAAGGTTTCAAATCTCATATTTACACTATCTAAACCAAAGACTATGCAAAAATTTTTACTATTAGTATTATTTTCAATATCATTTACGATGGCTTCTCAAACATCAAAACGCATTAAGGTTGATGGAAAAATCATTGTTGAAGGTCAAGATGTAGATGCCATTACCGTGTTTAATACAACGACCAATAAAGGTGTTATTACTAATGAAATAGGAGGATTTACAATTGAGATTGGTTTAAATGACCTTATAGAATTTAGAGCCTTACAATATCAAAATTTTGATTTACGCATTACAGAAGCAATTATGCAATCTAAGCGTTTACGAGTATTTTTAATTGAAGAAATTAATAAGCTTGATGAAATTTTAGTGCTAACAAAAGGCTTATCAGGTGAGTTAGAAACAGATGTTGCCACAGTTAAAACCTTTAATCCTAAGTTAGATGCCTTGTACTTTGGTATTAAAAAAAGCGACGAATATGACTTTATAGATGATCCGCGTTCTGGTGTACAAAATGAAGTGATGCATTCCCAATCTAGAACCATGGTTAATGGTTTAAATATTGTAAATGTAGTAGATCAACTATTATTACCATTATTTAGATCTAAGGTTAAGGATAAAAAAACAGCAGGTGTACCAGATGTGCCAGTAAGTGCAATTAAGTACTATTTTGGATCAGAGTTTATTATTGATAATTTTAATATTCCAGAGCATCGTGTTGAAGAATTTATTAGATATGTGCAAGATGATGTCGATTTTGATTACACACATTTAAATTATGGTAAAGAGTTAGAGTTTTTAGAAGTTCTAAATACAAAGAGTAAAGAATTTTTAAAAATGAACAGTGATAAGAATTAAGTATTTACTTCTTTTAATAATAGTTTTATTTTCTTCGGAAATAGCAGCGCAAACCACAAATATCCAAGGTAAGATTATTGCTAAAGGTGATCTTGATAGAATTCACATCATCAATAAAACAGCGAGTAAATTCACAATCACTAATGACATAGGTGAATTTACAATACCAACGAAAATTAATGATACACTCATCATTTCTGGAGTGCAATATGTACCTAAAGAAATTGTGATTACCGATGTTATAATGCAAACCAAGAAGGTCACCATTCACCTTGAAGATAATGTCAATTTACTAGATGAAGTTGTTGTAGGTAAAGTGCTAACCGGAAGCTTAATGACAGATATTGAAAACAGCGATGCCAAAAGAGAGATGAATTTCTATGATCTTGGTATACCTGGTTATACAGGTCCAAGAAAAACTCAAAGTGAACGGCGTTTGTATGAAGCGACAACAGGAGGAGGAATAGTACCTCTAAATCCATTGTTAAATTGGATAAGTGGTCGCACTAAAGAATTAAAAGCGCAAATTGCTAGAGAAGAATTATCAATAGCAATCGATGAAGCCAAAGCAAAATTTTCTAAATTAGTTTTTGAAAATGAAACTTATAATGACATGATGCAAAATGAATATTTTTTGTTTTGTGGTGATGATCCTAAATTTAAAAGACTCTATGATTTAGGTAATGATATGAATACCTTACAGTTTTTAAAAGACAAATTAGAAGCCTTTAAACGCCATCTTGAAAACGATTAAAGACATACTTGCGTTATGCCTCATGCTTTTTGTGTGCTTTTTTAGTGATGCACAAATAACTGATTTAAAGGGTCAGGTTTCTGCAAGTTCAGATCTTGGGAGTATTCATATTCTAAATATTACAGCTCAAGAATTTACGATTACTAATGATAAGGGGCAATTTATTGTTCCTGCTAAATTAAATGATACTATTCTCGTTTCAAGTATACAATACATCCCTCAACATATCATTATTTCAGAAACCATTTTAAAACTAGACTACCTTTCAGTACAACTAGAAGATCGTGTTAATGAGTTGGATGAGGTGCTCGTTGGTAAAGTTTTAACTGGAGACCTATTATTAGATATAGGAAATAGTGAAGCCAAACGTGATATCAACTTTTATGATGTAGGGATTCCAGGTTATACAGGAAAACCTAAAACTCAAAAAGAAAGAAAGCTGTATGAAGCCGATGCAGGCAAAATGATAGTCGTGGCACCATTATTTGTAGGTATAAACATTCATAAAATATTAAATCGTATAAGTGGTCGTACCAAAAAGTTGAAAAAAGCGGTGAAACTAGAAGCGCAAACAGCATGCATGAATGCCATTAAATCTGAATTTTCTTCATTACTATTTAAAGATTACGACATCGAAGACCATTTAAAAATCGATTTTTTCTATTTCGTAGCCGAAGATCCTCGGTTTGAAGCCCTATGCAAAGCAGATAATGATTTTGAAATCTACGAGTTTTTACTGCAAAAACTTTATATGAATTCTAATGAAAATTTACAGTCTCAAGATTAGGTGTTCTACATTTATTAACACTTTTTAAGAATATTTCCTTTTATAAAATAGCTACATTTACAACTTATTGATTGTTATGCATTTTATAAAGATCACCTTATTAGCCGTTATTTTTCCATTGTTTTTTACTTCTGTCGCACATAAATATTATGTGAGTGTGACGCAAATAGAGTATGTGAAAGCGAAAAAATCTGTGCAAATAATTACTAGAATAGATATTAATGATCTAGAATTAACCTTGCAAGAACGTTATGATAAAGGCATCATTTTAACAGCAATCAATGAAAAATCGTCGGTTGAAGATTATATAAAACAATATTTAAACCAAAAAATTACCATAAAGATTAATACTAAAGATGTTGCTTTCAATTTTATAGGTAAAGATTATGAGAACGACCAAATTGCATGTTATTTAGAGATTGAAAATGTCGATGCCATAAATACAATTGAAATAAGCAATACAGTTCTTTTTGATCTATTTCCGAAGCAAAAAAATGTCGTAAAAACTAAAATAAATTCTAAATCAAATAATTTAATTTTTACTACAGAAGATAAAAATCAACACTTAAATTTCAAATAATCAACCTTTTAATAATAAATATGAGAATACTAAAACTCCTTTGTTTATCAATTGCTTTTATCTCTTTCAACGCAATGGCTCAAGAGCAAGAACCTCAAAAGTCTGGACATACAAATCAAAATAAGTTTAAACAACTTTATGATGAATTTGCAACACCCAATATGTACAGAACTGGATCTGGAGCTCCAGGACCTGCTTATTATCAACAACAGGCAGATTATAAAATGGATCTAGAAATTAATGATGAAACTGCAGTTTTAAGTGGTTATGAAACCATTACTTACACAAACAATTCACCAGATGAATTGACCTATTTATGGGTGCAATTAGATCAAAATGTTAGGGCTAAAGATTCGCCTTCAAAAGATATTAATAGTAGTACTGTGAGACCAGCACAATCGGCATCTAGATTTACTTCATCGTATATGAGTGAGAGTTTTGATGGTGGTTTTAATATCGAAAGTGTGACAAGTACAGACGGTAAAACATTAGCACACACGATTAATCAAACAATGATGCGTGTAGAATTGCCAAAAGCAATGAAAACAGGTGATCAGTTTTCTTTTAATATTAAATGGTGGTACCAAATCAATAATCACGTTACCGATGGTGGACGTTCAGGTTATGAATTATTTCCTGACGGAAATAGAAATTACGTGATCGCTCAGTTCTATCCAAGAATGGCAGTCTATAACGACGTCGAAGGTTGGCAAAACTCACAATTTTGGGGACGAGATGAATTTGCGTTACCATTTGGAAACTTTGAAGTTAACATTACGGTACCTGCAGATCATCTTTTAGATGGAACAGGAGTATTAATGAATAGAAAAGATGTGTTTTCTAAAGAAATGATGAAGCGTTATGAAAAGGCTAAAAAATCATTTAAAGAACCTATAGTGATATCTACACAAGCCGAAGCCGAAGCTAGAGAAACAGGACGCTCTAAAAAGAAAAAAACTTGGAAACTGTATGCCGAAAATGTAAGAGATTTTGGGTTTGCAACCTCTAGAAAATATATTTGGGATATGATGGCTGTTAAGCTTGGTGATAGAGATGTGATGGCAGTGTCATTGTATTCTAAAGAAGGGAATCCATTATGGGAGCAATGGTCAACAAAAGCAGTAGCAAGTACATTGAAATCTTACTCTCGTATGACATTTGATTACCCATATCACAAAGCCATTTCTGTACACGCAAGACGCCAAGGAATGGAGTACCCAATGATTTGTTGGAATTATGGAAGACCAGACGAAAACGGAAACTATGACGATCGTACTAAATATGGGATGATGAGTGTGATAATTCATGAAGTTGGTCACAACTTTTTCCCAATGATTGTAAATAGTGATGAACGTCAATGGACATGGATGGACGAAGGTTTAAATACATTCATGCAATATGTTGCCGAGCAAGATTTTGGAGAATGGTATCCTGGAGCATTGTCAAAAGGCGATGCAACATATCCATCTCGTCGTGGACCAGCAAAAAATATTACGAGATACATGGGAGGAAATCAAGATCGTATTGCTCCAATTATGACCAAAGGTTTAAATACCTATCAATTTGGAAATAATGCCTACGGAAAACCAGCAACTGCATTAAACATATTAAGAGAAACAGTAATGGGACGAGAGTTGTTTGATTACGCTTTTAAAGAATATACACATCGTTGGATGTTTAAACACCCAACACCTGAAGATTTTTTTCGTACCATGGAAGATGCATCAGCATTTGATTTAGATTGGTATTGGAGAGGATGGTTTTATACGACTGATTGGGTTGATATCGGATTAAAAGATGTAAAAAAGTATTACGTATCATCAGAACCAAACCAATATGCTAAAAATTATGCAGCATCTAATAATCGTAATGTTGAAGATTTGAATTGGGTATATCTAGTAGAAGAAGGAAGTGATGAGTTTGATGAAAAGTTACGTCAAGGTACTTCTGCTGACAATTCTCCTACACTAAAAGAGTATATGATGGATAATTTTTCTGCGGAAGAACGTAAAACCATCAAACAACCAAAATATTTCTATGATATTACATTTGAAAAACCAGGCGGATTAGTAATGCCAATTATAGTTGAGTTTACTTATGCCGATGGAACAACAAAAACTGAAACCTATCCAGCTCAAATTTGGAGATACAACGACAACGAGGTTAGTAAAGCGATAGCGTCAGTCAAAGAGATTGTATCTATTAAAGTAGATCCTAATTTAGAAACTGCAGATATTGATACAACAAATAACTCTTGGCCAAGAGAAGTGAAAGAGAGTGATTTTGATAAGTTCAAAAATAAAGTAAAAGGATAATTATTATCTAAAATTTAAAACAAAAGAGCCGTTAGTGATATCGGCTCTTTTCAGTTAAAATATATTTAAACAACATGCCGTTGATTACATAAAAAGTAAGTTTAGTTCAAGAAATAAAAAAAATTAAACTCTAATAGTAAACAACTCATTATATTTGCAACGTGATACAACTAGCAACATTTTTATTCATAGGAACTCCAGAGGTGATATTTATACTCCTAATTGTGGTTATGGTTTTTGGTGCAGATAAGTTACCAGAGATTGCTCGAGGTATGGGTAAAGGTATGCGTATGTTAAAAGATGCTTCAAGTGATATTAAAACAGAAATCACTAAAACTGCCGAAAAACAAGGCATAAATACAGATGTCACAAAAGACATTACCGATGAAATCAAAAAAGTAAAAGACGATCTAGAGGATTTTACAGGATCGGTTAGGCGAAATCCTTAGTTTTTAAATTCGTATTTATTTATCGCTTATTTTATCAAAATCGCAATTATATATGCGGTTTAGTTTTAATAATTTAATATATTTAGAACATCATTAACCAGTCTAAATCATATTAAATGAAAAAAATGTACTTAAAGGTAGTGCTACTTCTTGCAATTGCCTTGGCGTCTTGTTCAAAAAAAGATGCCGTTATTGAAACAGAATCACAAGACATTCAATTTCCTAATGAACCACTTACGGTTGAACAAATCAATAATCGTATTAGTGAAACCATAAGAGCTACGGGAGATTTTGATTGGAGTAAGGAAGATGCTCATTTTTTATGGAGTGCAGTTGTTCATGGTCAAAATGTATTAACTATTGGGTATGGGGAAGAAGGACAAAGTTTTAGTGAAGTAAGGGATCCAGAGTTAGAGGCTAAAAAAAATGGCCTATTAAATTTGGTTGTTGATAATGAGCATATAGACAAAAGTGAACTCAAACTTGTTGAACAAGACATTTTAACTGTAATAGATGTGGGAGTTGAAAATATTGAAACCATTATAGCTTTAAGAAAAAGTAGTGATGTTAGGTATTTAGAGCCAAATGGCTATAACTTATTTGCTTATAATGAAGCCCAAGCTCGATCAAGTTCTGGATGTGATAAAAATGGAGATACTATTAATTCGTCACATTACAGTACTGTAAATCCTAACAATGCTCAAGTGTCTTGGCATTTTGATGAACATAATATTCAGCAAGCTTGGGGTTTAACCACAGGATCTGGAGTTACTATTGGGTTAATTGATACGGGAGTTTCTGCGTCTCAAACTTTATTAAATTCTTCTGGATTTAATGATGGCTATTCGTCTGGTCGTTATGTTCAAAAATATGGCACATTTATAGACTCTAATTGGTGGTGGTCTAGTAATTATGATGGTCCACATGATAAATGTGGTCACGGTACAGCTATGGCATCAACCATGGCTTCGCCTAGAAATGATAACAGCATGCCAGTAGGTGTCGCTTATAATTCTAATTTAGTTGCTTATAGAGCTACTGAAGATGTTTTATTAAATGACTATCATGAACGTAAAGGTGTTTCAAAGGCGTTAACTCAATTAGGTAATAGGAGTGATGTTAAAATTATTTCAATGTCTATAGGTTATGTGTGGTCTATTGGTAATATTAAAGATGCAGTTAAATATGCTTATAGTAAGAATAAATTAATCTTCGCTGCAGGAGGCACATCTACAAGTTTTACAAATGGTTTTGGTGTCATTTTTCCAGCAACTATGAGTGAAACTGTAGCTGTAACAGGAGTTGATGATGGCAGTAACTATGATCGTTGTGAAACTTGCCATAGTGGTAGTAAAATAGATTTTACTATTATTATGGAAGGCGATAATAACACTAGTAAAGCACCTCCAGTTTTGGGCTTTTATAATGGAGATAGACGTTATACAGGTGGTTCATCTGTTGCTACAGCAACAACAGCAGGAATAGCTGCATTAGTATGGTCTAGACATCCAAGCTGGAGTAGAACACAAATTTTAAATAGATTAAAACAGTCTGCAGAGTTTTATCCATACAAGAATAGTAGTTTTGGTTATGGAAATATAGATGCCTGGCAAGCTGTTCAATAAGGGATTACAGCATTAAATACATGAAAAAACCTCTCAAATATGGAGAGGTTTTTTTTAGTTTCAGAAGTAGTTATTGCGTGTATATACATGTAAATCAGCGTATTACGATATGTAATAATGTTGTTAAAAGTGAGATTTTTCCTGTAAAGAGGTGTTTTTTACGATTTTATTTTTGTTAATATATTTTATATCAGTACTTTAGCGATTCCAAATCAACATATAGTCAAATATGAAAACGAGCCTACAATTCTGTTTTCTGTTTTGTTCCCTCCTGTCATACAGTCAAACAGAAAGAGCTATTATTAATAAAATTGATAGTTTAAATTCTATAGCATTAGATCATTACAGAGATGATGATATTGCCCAATCTTTTAATTTATTTAATCAAGCTATAGAATTATCAGATTCTATTGGTGATACTTATGGTAATTCTGAAGCTAATTTTACATTAGGTAAAATTTATGATTTCATGAATGAGCCTAAAAAAGCAAAAGAAAGCTTTTTAAAGGTTATTTCTATATCAGAAAAAATGGGTGATAATTATTTAATGGCTAGCTCTAATTTATATATAGGAAAGATATTAATGGATATAGAGCCACCTATAGCAGCGATACCTTATTTCAATGAAGCTTTAAAATATGCGCAAAAAGATATTGTACGGGATCAATTTAACAATGATAGAAAAGAACAATTATTGTTTGAAACAAATCTTAGCCTTAGTCAGTTATATTTAGATATTGATAATACGAGACAAGCACATATTTTTTTATCCAGAGCAGAAGTGAGCTTAGGTAATATAATCGATCAAGGTTATTATGCGGCTAAATGGAAATCTGTTCAAGGTAAATATTTTGTAGCTAAAGAACTTTATAGTACTGCGGTAATCAAATTTGAAGAAGCTACTAAATTATTAGAGCATCGAAATTCAATTGATATTAAAGATAAAAATGCACTTTTAACTCAAATCTATAAAGAGCTTTCTACAACATATATTTTGTTAGAGAAGGATAGTGAAGCATATAGTGCATTATTAATGCATAATAAATTTAAAGATGAATTTTTTAATGAAGAAAAAAACACCCAAAATTTAATAATGCAATCAAAGTTTTTAATTGAAAATTATAAAAATGCAGCAAGAGTAGCTAACAATGATAGATTAAGACAGGTAGAGGCTTCAAATAAAATTCTAAATATTAATTACATAATTTCTATAATTTTAATTTTGTTATTCGTGTCGTTAATAACAACATATAAGAGTTATAGTTCTAAAAGTAAATTAAGTAAAATTCTTAAAGCTAAAAATGAACAATTAGAATTAGCGAAAGACAGTGCTGAAAAATCTTCAAAATTAAAAAGTAATTTTATTTCTAATGTTACGCATGAATTGAGAACGCCTTTATATGGTGTTGTTGGCTTAACCTCTTTACTTTTGAAAAATAATGATTTAAGTGAAAAGGATAGTAAATTTCTAAAGTCCTTAAAATATTCTGGCGATTACTTATTAAATCTGGTTAATGATATTTTACAAATTGGAAAAATAGAATCTCAAAAAATTGAACTAAAAAATGTATCTGTAAACATTAGAGTTCTTTTAGAGAATTTAGTTAATTCATTTGATTACAGATTAGAAGAAACAAATAATCAAATTCAAATTACTGTAGATAAAAATATTCCAGAATTTATATAGTGTGACAATGTGAGATTATCTCAAGTGCTAATTAATTTAATTGGTAATAGCATTAAGTTTACTGAGGGTGGTAAAATTGATGTTAGAGCAAAATTAATCAATATCGTAAATGATAAAGTGAGTCTTCATTTTGAAATTGAAGATAATGGTCCTGGAATTCCAAAGGAAAAACAGAAAATGATATTTGAAAACTTTTCTCAGTTAGATAAAAATAGTAATACCAATTATCAAGGTACAGGTTTAGGATTGCCAATAACTAAGAATCTTATTGAGTTATTTGGAAGTTATTTAGAAATAGAGAGTGAAATAGGTTTAGGTTCTACTTTTAGTTTTGATCTAACTTTTGATATAGATAAAGACGCCAAAACTGTAATTGTTAAAACTAAAAAAACTCAAGGAGAACCCATATCGCTAAACAAAAAATATAAGATATTGATAGCAGAGGATAATAAGATTAATCAAATTGTAACTCAAAACTTACTGCAACGCGAAAATTATGAATGTGTCATTGCTACAAACGGACAAGAAGCACTAGAAGCTCATGCAGATGGGGATTTTGATTTAATATTAATGGATATCAACATGCCAATAATGGGTGGTAATGAGGCAACAAAAGCGATTCGAAAGTTTGATAGTCAAATTCCAATTATAGCCCTTACAGCTGCAGATATTGAACAAGTAAAGTTAGATTATAAAATTATAGGTTATGATGATATAATTACAAAGCCTTTTGATAACTATGAGTTTTTTCAAACAATATCTCAGCATATTCAAAACGCTTTATCAAATAAAAAAGCTCAAGATTTTACATTAGAGAAAGTGTCGTGATTTTATTTTTTCCGACTAATCGTTAGCCCATCTCTAATAGGGAGGAGAACAGTCTCTATGCGATTATCTTGTTTTAAAAGTGTATTGAATTCTAAAACAGCTTTTGTAGACTTGTCTTTATCATTCAATGGTTCAACTACTTTACCATGCCATAATACATTATCAGATATAATAATGCCTCCTGGATTTAGTTTGTCAATGATTAAATGAAAATAATTGACATAATTAGGTTTGTCTGCATCAATAAATACCAAATCATATGTCGTGTTCAGTTCAGGAATAATATCCAAAGCACTTCCTAAATGTTGAGTAATTTGTGAGCCATAATTAGAACGGTCAAAGTATTTTCTTTGGAAATCGATAAGCTCCTCATTTACATCAATGGTATCAATTGTACCATCGCTTAATAAGCCTTCAGCAAGGCAAAGTGTAGCATAGCCAGTAAAAGTGCCAAGTTCTAAGATTGTCTTTGGTCTAATTAACTTCGAAATCATACTTAATACACGACCTTGATAAGGTCCACTAAGCATAATGGGTTGTAAAATTTTTTGATAAGTTTCTCTGGTAAGCTGTTGCAATAATTCTGGCTCTTCTTCAGAATGTGATACAACATACTCATCTAATTTTTCTGGTAAAAAATGCATAAGGAATTATTATAATAACAAAATCAAAGATACTATAATCCATATTATTAATTTTACCTATTGTATAAAGGAACTTTAAAATCATCTTCAAAAATATTTTTTGAGATATTCTAAAATTGAGATTAATGAATTCCAGACATTGCCTTTTTTATGAGTGGTGAAATTAATATAGCCAATATACCAACAATAATACTAATAACTCCAAAACTGGCATACACTGAGAGGTAAGAATAGAGCTGCTGAAAGTTTTCACTGCTTTGCATCGCAATGTCTGGTGTAATACCAGTTATAAATTCTACAATATCACCAAAAACACCTTTTGTAAATACATTAGTTTCGCCTTCTTTAATTGTGGTTAGTTTCGCGATTTTTCCAGCAAAAAAATGGCCATAAAAATTAGCAGAAAACCAAACACCCATAATAAAAGCAACGTATTTTAGAGGTGATAATTCGGTCATTTTTGACAACCCAATAGGAGATAAAAACAACTCACCAATAGTTAATACTAAATATCCCATAACAAGGTACAGCATTGATGTTCTAGCAAATTCATCTATGCTATGTGCAGATAGCGCGAAAACGACAAAGCCTAAACCTAAAAACACTAATCCTAATCCAAATTTAACTGCAGAGTTAGGGTTGATTTTTCGTTTACTTAAAAATGTCCATAGCAATGAAAACGGAATAGCAAACAGTATAATAAAACCGGCATTTATACTATTTGTTCCTGCAGCATCCATTCCTACAAGGTTGACATTTCTATCGGCAAATAAAGTAAGAGAACTTCCGGCTTGCTCAAAAATAGCCGAAAATAAAGTGTAAAGAACAGTGAAATAGATTGCAACTATTAAACGTTTCTTTTCTTTAGAGGTTACAGTAGAAAGTATATATGAAATATAGCCAATTAGAAATAATGAAATCACCCAAACCAAATAGTGCTCAAACTCGTGAAATTTAATAATAAGTGCGAAAACAGGAACCGATAAAAAAGATGCGACAGTGATGAGTTTACCACGATTTAATGTCAGCACTTTTTTGTTGTATATTTCAGTATTCGGGACTAAGCCTTTAGTGCCAAAAACATTGCTTTTTAGTCCCTTATTAAAGACTATTAGACCTACAGCCATACCAATTCCAGCAAGTACAAAACCATAATGCCAACCATAAGTTTCTGCAAACCAGGCACAAGCTATAGGTGCAATAGCAGCGCCCAAATTAATGCCTAAATAGAAAATGGTAAAGCCAGAATCACGCCTTGCGTCACCCTGTTTATATAAGTCACCTACAAAAGAAGAAATGTTAGGTTTAAAAAAACCATTACCTACAATAATTAGACCAAGAGAACCATAAAAGAAAATAGGATGCTCAAAGGTTAAAAAGAAATGACCAAAGGCCATTAAAACGCCTCCTAGTAAAATCGCTTTTCGAAATCCTAAAATTTTATCAGCAAGTATACCTCCAATCATTGGTGTCACATACACTAAAGACATATAAGCTGCGTATACACCAAAAGCCATGTCGTCAGTAAACAATAATTGTTTAGTCATGTAGAGAACAAGTAGAGCTCTCATGCCATAGAAGGAAAATCGTTCCCAAAGTTCTGCGAAAAATAAATAAATTAAACCTCTTGGGTGTCCAAGTACGTCATTAGGTTTTGAGGTAGTCATCTGTTCAGTTTTTTGATTCGAGAGCAATGTATTCACAGTTGGTCTCAATACTGAATCTTGTAACTAATTATATCAATTTATAATGAATTGTGCTTAATTGTAACTCAGGTTATTTGCTTTAAAAAGCAGCTTGTATTCGTTGTTGTTAGGCGTTTTTAGAAATTCTTGTAGTAACGTATCATCTATAGTAATGTGATTAGGAATCATCCTTAAGCGATAACGACTTTCACCAATAAAAGTAAATAAATCTCTACGTTCTAATAGCTGCGTTTGATCTAATTCTAATATTGAATTTGTGTTATCTATAATTCTTGTAAGATAGGTTTGGTTAGTAATTTCTCCACCTAAACTTACAACTAAGCTTTGAGAATTTCCTTCTCCATATTTGCGCCTTATGGCAAATTTTAATAGGTTTTTATATTGAGTGGTTTTAGAGCCAAAATCAATAGTTTTATCAAAAACCCCCTTTGTAGGAATACTGATTTTAACCAAACTCCAGTCTAAAAAGCTAATAGTCATTTCATTTGGTTTTGGCATATTAGCCAATCTAATTACCCAAGTCGTAGCTAATACTAAAAATATAGAAATTAAAGAGGTTTTGGCTATAATCTTGATGAGGTTATTATTAAAATCATGACCATAATTAACGAATACTTCAGATATTTGAGAAGAAAACACAAGTAAAATTATTAATACAGAAATAATTCCAACAATATTTAAGCCTCTGTGTGAGAAAGTTCTATAGCAGGATATGCCAAGTAGATAACATAAAAACCCTGAGAGTATTAAATCAGGAATTCCACTAATATTTATACCATTCGAAATTAGATGTGTTGTATAAAAATTAGAAAGTATAAAGGTAATTATTGAGGTTGCAAGAATGACAATTAAAATCGTTTTGATATTCTTTTTGTTATTGTAGATAAATCGAGGCGCATAATAGAAATAAAACAAGGCTAGTAATATAAACATGTTATTTACAATAGATAGTAAGTGAATACCAAATTGAAAGCTACTCGTATCTTTAAATGAAAAATAATCTCCAGCATAAGACCAACAACCAGATATCACCCAAATAAACATTGCTAGACTTAAATAAAGTAAACCTTTGTCAACTCTTTTTTGAGTGTCATGCTCTTCTAGTAATTGCTTAAAGCGTTGTCTAATATTTGACCATATAGCTAATAAAAAAACAGCTCCAACAAATGAAATGAATATATGTGAAAGAATATAAAACTCGGTAACCTCACTCATTATTAGTTGCCTAAAATTCTATCTACCAATTTATCTTTAGCCGCTTGATCATCACCACACAGCCATTGAATCACATTGTCTTCCCAAATAGCATCGCGATCGGTTTCCGAAATAATGTTTCGTTCCATGGCTAAATCCAATATTTTACCAGGATACGACGACTGTTTAGCACTTTCCATTTCGCCTAAAGGATAAGGGTCATCCAATCCCATTAATACTTGTTTTGATCCTTGATTTCTTAAAAGTAATTCTAAACCACCTGTGTCATGCACTAAGGTGTCAAAAAAGATGTTTTTATGTCCAACCGCTTTTCTAGGATGACTTTTGCCTTCAAATAAATCTGGTCTCCCATCAAAACCTTGAATTCTTCGCCCTAAGTTTATTTGTGCTAGTTGCCCACCATGAGCAAAGCAAGTACGCATATTAGGATACTTGTCTTGATATCCATTTAATGTTAAAAAATGATAAGCATCAGCACATTGTGCTAGCATCCAAATTAAATGAAAACGCCAAGATGTATTTTCTAGTTTTATAAATTTTTCGCCATCATAAGGATGTATTTCAACGGCCAAATTATATTTGTTTGCCAATTCAAATATAGGTTCATTTTCTTCATCAAAAATGCATCGCCAAGTTCCAATGGTATCCATGTAATGCGTTGGTAAGCATAATAATTGCATGCCTAATTCTTCTACACAACGTTCAATTTCCCAACACGCACCTCTTACAAATCCAGGGTGTACTACAAAGCCACATGTAAATTTACTCGGATTTTCTCGTTGCACTTTGGCGTTAAAATCATTTTGAAACCGCAATGCTTGTTTCATTTCTTCAACACGTAAACCATTTCCATAAAGCTGTGATAAATTAAGTACAACAGCATGGTCTATATTAAAACGTTCCATCCAAGCTAGTTTTTCATTTAAGAAAAAACTAGAATCTGTAATGGGACGATTCCAATCCTTTTGCAGCATAAATTTTCGGTCTTTATCTACCCAAAAAATGCCTTTATCTTGCATAAATTGTGGAATTTCCTCAGGATAAGGAAGTAAGTGGGAGTGACCGTTGATTCTTAATTTTCGTTTACTCATCTAATTTAACTTTCTTAGGTGGTTGCATAATTTCACCACAGTTTGGGCAACTGCGTTTATCTTTATCATTGTAATAGTTATCAAATATTTTTGGCATATCTGTTTCAATATTTTCTACAGTAAAATCCTCTTCATATAATTTGGTAGTGCAGTTTTCGCAAAACCATAATAATGCATCTTGTACACCTTTTTCTCTTGGATATTCAATAACTAAGCCCACGGTATTTGCACCTCGTTGCGGAGAATGTGGGACTTTTGGCGGTAATAAAAAGATGTCACCTTCTTTAATATGAATATCTTTTGGAGTGCCATTATCAATTACTTTTAACACCATATCACCTTCCACTTGGTAGAAAAACTCTGGAGTTTCATTATAATGATAATCTTTTCTACTATTGGGTCCACCTACAACCATAACAATAAAGTCACCATCTTTCCAAACCACTTTATTCCCAACAGGTGGCTTTAATAAATGGCGATTTTCTTCAATCCAAGCTTTAAAGTTTATAGGCGAATATAATTTACTCATGATAAAAATTATTTAAGTGTTGTCATCCTAAAATTGTTTTAGGATCTCATAATTTGGGCGTTACCCTAAAAAGGGTCAGGCTTTTCACTATATCTTTTTTTGCCATATATGGCAGCAAAAAAAGGATGTCGTTGCAATCCTTAACGCAAACTCATCAATTCAATAAAATTAGTGATAATAAATGAAATTTTAGAAAATAGACGCGTCGGTTTTTAAACTTGTCTAGTCTATTAATTATAAGCTTTTCGTTCTTCCACCATCCACAGGTAAATTAATACCATTAATATATCCTGCACGTTCGCTAGCTAAAAACGTAATAGCATCAGCCAATTCTTCGGGTTTCGCAAAACGTTTTGCAGGTACAGCACTTTTCATTGCATTAGCCGATTCTTCTTGGGTGTTTCCAGATTTAGCCGATTTGTTTTTAATAATTTCAGCCAAACGATCAGTTCCTGTAGCTCCTGGCAATACATTGTTCACTGTTATACCAAATTGTCCAAGCTCATTAGCTAAGGTCTTACTCCAATTGGCTACAGCACCACGAATGGTGTTACTTACGCCTAAACCATCTAGAGGTTGCTTAACAGATGTTGAAATCACATTAATGATACGACCATATCCTTCGCTTTTCATAAATGGTACAACAGTTTGTGCCAATACATGGTTACATTTTAAATGTTGCGTAAATGCATTTTCAAACTCGTCGATTTCCGCAGAAAAAACAGGTCCGCCTTTTGGTCCACCTGTATTATTAACCAAAACATGAAAACCATGATTATCATTAATATAGTTTGAAACCTTGTCTTTAAGTTCCATAGGATTGGAAAAATCTGCAACAATGTAGCTGTGGTTTCTATGCTGAGGTAATGCTGCCAATGTTGCTTTTAACTTATCTTCATTTCTAGCAATTAGAGTGATTATTGCGCCTTCTTCAGCTAAAGCCAAAGCTGTTGCTTTTCCAATTCCTGCCGTACTACCGCAAACTAATGCGTGTTTGTTGTTTAGTTCTAGATTCATAATATTTCCTGCTAGGGCAGGAATCTTTTTAATTAATATTTAGTTTCAAATGAGATGCTGAAACAAGTTCAGCATGACGCTAGGCATTAATACTTGATGCACACATTTTTAGCTTCAGTAAAAAAGCGTAAAGCTTCAAAACCGCCTTCTCTACCAACTCCAGATGCTTTTACACCTCCAAAAGGTGTTCGTAAATCTCGCATCATCCAGGTGTTAACCCAAACAATGCCTGCTTGTAATTGGTTGCTCATGCGCATGGTTCGTTTTAAATCGTTGGTCCATAGTGTTGCTGAAAGTCCGTATTTTACTTTGTTTGCCATTTGTAATACCTGGTCTTCATTAGAAAAAGGCATAATAGTGACTACTGGTCCAAATATTTCTTCTTGGTTAACTCTACAGTTATCGTTTTGTACTTCAATAACGGTTGGTTCTAGATAATATCCGTTTTCGTAATTTGTTATCGTAACTTCATTTCCTCCGCATAAAATGGTTCCGTTTTCGTCTTTGGCGATTTGAATGTATTCTTTTACTTTTTCTAAATGTGGTTTTGAGACTAATGCTCCAATATTGGTGTCTTTTTGAGATGGATGACCAACTTTAAGCGCTTTTACTTTATTGACAAAATCAGACTTAAATTTATCGTAAATAGACTGTTCTACAAAAATCCGACTTCCGCAGAGACAAATTTGACCTTGATTGGCAAACGACGATCGTACTGTGGTATTGAGCATATCCTCATAATCGCAATCTGCAAAGATGATATTTGGGTTTTTTCCGCCCAATTCTAAAGACAGTTTTTTAAACATTGGTGCTGCTACTTTGGCAATATGAGCTCCAGTAGCAGTGCCTCCTGTAAAGGATATAGCTTTTATGTTTGGATGTTCAACAATGGCTTGACCAGTTGAGCCACCAAGGCCATGAACAATATTTAAAACTCCTTTTGGCAAACCAGCTTCATTGCAAATTTCTCCTAAAAGGTAGGCGGTCATTGGTGTGACTTCACTTGGTTTTGCCACCACACAGTTTCCTGCTGCTAAGGCTGGAGCAATTTTCCAAGTAAAGAGATAGAGTGGGAGATTCCAAGGAGAAATGCAACCCACAACTCCAATGGGTTGACGTAATGTGTAATTTACGGCTTGTTGACCAACGCTTTCATGAGATTCACTAGCAAATTGCGTAATTGCATTTCCGAAGAAACGAAAATTACTTGCTGCTCTTGGGATATCAACGGCTTTTGCTAGAGATACAGGCTTGCCATTGTCTTTACTTTCGGCTTCTGCAAAGCGTTGCAAATTAGCTTCTAGTAATTCGGAAATTTTAATAAGAATTCTACTGCGTTCTTCTAATGTGGTTTGGGACCAACTAGAAAATGCAGATTTTGCTGCGCTGTACGCATTCTCTACATCTTCTTTGGTTGAATCTGGTATTTGTCCGTAAATAATACCGTTTGATGGGTTGTAGTTATCTATCCAATTGTCTAGAATTGGATTTTTAAATTCTCCGTTGATGTAGTTTTTTATGTTCATTAGATTGTGATGAAAAATTAAGAGAGAAAAAACAATATGTTGTGAGTTTTTATGCTTTGTTTAACCTCGTTTTTTATAAGCCATCACTTTAATCTCAACAACTAAATCTGGATGTGGTAATTGATGAACCGCTACTGTGGTTCGAGTTGGTCCTGTCGCTTTCTCAAAGAACTCTGCGTAGGCTTTGTTATAGTCTGCAAAGTCATTCATATTAACTAGAAATGATGTGACATCTACAACATCTTCGAGACCTGCTCCCACCGATTTTAGATTGATATCAATATTTTTTAAAACTTCTTGTGTTTGAGTATAGGCATTTAAACGTTTGGTTCCCATCTCGTCAATAATATCTACGCCTGCAATGGTATTATCTTTTCGGCGCGAGCTTGTGCCTGAAACGAAAATAAAATCGCCAACTTGTTTAACGTGTGGATAGGCTCCTCTAGGTGTTACACCACTTCCTGCGGAAGCAGGTATCTCTTTGTTTTTCTCGTTCATAATTTCTGTCATTCCTGCGTAGGCAGGAATCTAATATTAAATTCTTTCTTATTTTATTCATTTTGCCTTGATGCAAAACGATCCAAAAAATCAAGATCAAGCCAAGGAGTTTTTCAGTTAAAAAACTGAAAACCGATTTGAAAACTCCGCGTCGAACTGCGTTCTCCTGTTCTCGGAGCTTTTCTTCATCTATTCTTCGCCTTGACGTTCAATTCTCCGAATTGATTTGGGACTCGAACTTTTACTTTCTTTTGTTTTTATCCCAATGTTATTTTTCATTTTTGCTAACTCCTAACGCAATCTAGCAACCTTATCATCTTTTAAAATTGCTTCGGTTTCTGTTTTTACTTTGTCTAAAACATCTTTAAGATCGTCATCTGTTGAAATTATACCATCGGCTAGCATGTTTAATATGGCTTTGTCTTGAGCTCGCCCTCTCAACATCGCTTGTCTATAACCAATAGCTTCATTAAAGGTAACTAAACTATATTTTGAAGCGTAGTCTTCAGGAAATTCTTTCTCTAAAGCCATTTCTATTTTACGTTTTTCTTGAAATATCGCTTGACCAACATGGTCTTTCATTTCATGAAAATTATCAATAGCTAAATCTGCAATGGCATCTGTATCTTTCTTTCTAATGTTTTCATAAGCTGTGAAAATTGTTTCCCAATTAGCATCTTTATGAGTGTCTAAAACGTGATCAAATTCTACAACATCTTCAAAGGATGCGTTCATACCTTGACCGTAAAATGGAACAATCGCATGCGCAGAATCTCCCATTAACAACGTATTGCCTTTATAATGCCAAGGTGAACATTTTACAGTACCTAAAGGTGCTGTTGGGTTTTCAAAGAAATCATCAACTAGATTTGGCATTAATTCTAGGGCATCTGGAAATTCTTTTTGGAAGAATTCTGTAACGATTTCAGGACTAGTTAAGTTATTAAAATTGTATTCACCTTCAGTATAACTTAAAAATAAAGTTACTGTAAAGCTTCCGTCTAAATTAGGAAGCGCAATAACCATAAAGTCGCCTCTTGGCCAAATGTGTAATGCATTTTTATAGGTTTTGTAGTCTCCGGTTTCCGAAGGAAGAATAGAGAGTTCTTTATAACCATGAGTGAGGTAGTTTTGCGAAAAGCTAAACAAGAATTTTTTTCCTAAATAATAGCTTTTGCGTAATGCTGAGCCTGCACCATCGGTTGCAAAAATAGCGTCGGCATCTTCTATAAACTCTTTTTTAGTATTGTAATCTTGAAAATTTGCTGTGGTATTTTCAAAATCAACCGACTTGCATTTTTTATTAAAATGGATGGTAACATTGTCATGTTTTTCGGCTTCGTTTAATAGTAAGCTATTGAGTTCGCCTCTAGAAATAGAATTGATATACTCATAATCCCGACCACTATAATTTGACAAAAACGTATTGCCTTCTCTATCATGAATCATACGACCATTCATTGGGATACAGAGTGCTTTTACTTTTTGTTCTAACCCAACGAGTTTCATTGCCTTGTTGCCGCGATCAGAAAATGCTAAGTTTATAGATCTTCCTGCGGAAATATCAGTTTTACGCAAATCGGGACGCATTTCATAAACTGTGACGTTGTAACCTCGTTGTCCTAAACGTAATGCGAGGAGGCTTCCGCAGAGACCTGCGCCTATAATTAATATATTTTGTTTGTTGTTATGCATTTAATTTACTTTTAAGATATTGAATTTCTTCATAGGTTAATCTAAGCCGACTTAAATTTAGACTTTTGTTTTTGTTCTCGCTATTGATAAAGTGAAGCTCAGAAGACGCTGCATTAAATTTGATTTGTGAAAAATTTAAGTATTCTAACTTTTTTATCAATTTATCATCTAGTAGGAGAATTATTTTATTTTCTGTTATTATAAAAAAATCTTTACTGCTGTTAAGGCACATACTTAAAAATCCGAAAAACTGATATTTCCAAAATCCAATATCAGATTTCTTTTTTATCTTGACTATAATTTTCTCGTTTTTTAGTACGGAAGATATATAGATTAAGCTATCCATCTAAGATGTTTTTTAATCGCTCTACAAACTCATACACATCTAAAAATGAATTGTAGAGTGGTACAGGAGCACAACGTATTACATCTGGTTCTCTCCAATCTGTTACAACTCCAGCTTGTGTGAGTTTATCATGTAAGCTTTTCTCAGCGTTTTTTACTTGTATAGAGAGCTGACAACCACGTTCATTAGGGTTGCTAGGTGTAATGATTTTAATATCAGAATTATTTAATGCATTGATAAGGAACTCAAAATAACCTGTTAATTGTTTTGATTTGTCGCAAAGTTTATCAAATCCTGCAGTTTCAAATACGTCTAAAGAGGCGCGAATTGCTGCCATTGATAGTATTGGCGGATTACTGAGTTGCCAACCTTCGGCTCCTGGTAATTGATCAAACTCATCACGCATTTTAAAACGTGTTTGTTTGTTATGCGACCACCAACCTGTAAAACGGTTTAAATCTTTATTGTGTGCATGACGTTCATGAACAAAGGCTCCGGATAAACTTCCAGGACCTGAGTTTAAATATTTATAACTACACCACACAGCAAAATCGGCTCCGCTATCATGAAGATTTAATTGTACATTTCCTGCGCCATGTGCACAGTCAAAACCTACAACACAACCGTGAGCATGTCCTAAATTAGCAATACGTTTTAAATCAAAAAACTGACCAGTATAGTAATTTACACCACCAATCATCACCATGGCGATTTCATTACCATGTTCGTTTAAAATGGCTTCTAAATCTTCATAATTGGCTAATTCTTCGCCTTGTCGAGCTTTCCAGAGAATTAAGCCTTCATTATCATCATAGCCATGATGACGTAATTGAGATTCTACAGCATATTTGTCACTAGGAAAAGCATCGGCTTCTATTAAAATTTTATAGCGTTGTGGTGTTGGTTTATAAAAGCTCACCATCATAAAATGGAGGTTTGCTGTGAGCGAATTCATCACCACGACTTCTAAGGGTTTTGCTCCAACAATTTTAGCCATGTTTTCGGTGAGAAATTCGTGGTAATGTAGCCATGGGTTTTTTCCATGCGTATGACCATCAACACCAAGATTTGCCCAATCAAGTAGTTCTTGATTGATATAGTCTTTTGTGACTTTAGGTTGAAGGCCTAAGGAGTTCCCAGTCATGTAGATGAGCTCATTTCCTAGGTTGTCTTTAGGGATATGAAATTGTTGTCTATACTGCGATAATGGGTCTAGGGTGTCTTGTTGCTTTGCATAATCAAGACCAAGTTTATAGTTGGACAAAGTGATTTTTTTTTCGGTTGTTAACAAAAATAGCATATTTAAATGATATTTCCATTTGTCAAATAAAGTAGAAAGAAATTGAGAATTAAAAAGGAATTAAATAATTTTGTTCTTATATTAATAGAGAATTTATTATCAATAATTTTTTCTAGATGCTAAAAAAACTTTGGTCTTCTTACCATAAATGGTACATTAAGTATAGTGGTTTTTCTGACGATGAGGATAAAGATGTCTTGTCATTTTTTAGAGATAAATTATTTGTGTCTATTCTTATATTAACACTGGTGTTAGGTGTTTTTTCTTATTTTCCTAGTACTGGTATGGCGCTTGTTTTAGGCGAAATGCCTGTAGTTTATATAAACACTGCGGCTATTTTAGTTATTGTTTTTCTGTTTTTGAATAAACGAATGTCTCTACAAACAAAGAAGGCAATATTTTCTATAAATTTCTTTGTTTTATCTTTTGCCTTAGTTATTACTTTGGGGCTTCTTGGTAATGGTACGCTGTTACTTTTTTTGCTAAATGTTTTAATGACGCTTTATAGTGGGAGAAGAGCAGGTGTAATTTCTGTTTTAGTGACTACTGTATTTTATATCATAATTCTATTTATATATTATTTTAGTTGGATTGATTTACAAATTTTTAACGAGGCTCCATTTGAAGTTTTTTTAATTGTTTTTATTAATAATGTGCTTTTTGGCTTACTTACAGTATTTTCTGTGTCATTTTTGATAGATCAATTACACAGTGCGTTGCTTAAAGAGGGTGAGTTACAAGCAGAACTCCAAGAGAAACATAACAATGTAATTATTGCAAAAGAGAAAGCAGAACAATCAGATAAATTAAAAACAGCTTTCTTGGCCAATATGAGTCATGAGATTGGAACACCAATGTATGGTATTTTAGGTTGTGCAGAGCTATTGAAGTCGTACAATGTTGGTGATGAGGAATATAAGGAGTATGTGGATGTTATTGAAGGCAATGGTAAAAAATTATTAGATGTTATTACAGATATTTTGAGTGTTTCTAAAATAGATACTGGTTTAATGCCTATTAATAAAACAGAATTTAATATTAATGACAGCTTACAGAATATTTATAATATGTTTTTGCAAGATGCTGAAGCTAAAGATGTTCATTTTAGTTTAAATAATTTTATTTCTAAAAAAGATTATATTGTAAATACAGATCATAATAAATTTAAGGAGGTTTTAAAGCATTTAATTAAAAACGCCATTAAGTATACTTCAAAAGGTGATAGCATTGTTGTTAGTTGTAGTCTAGATGCTAGTAACTCTTCTCAATTGAGATTCCAAATTGTAGATACAGGTATTGGTATACCTGAGGATAAACTGAATGCTGTTTTTGATTCCTTCTATCAGGTTGAGGTTGCTAATAGAAATACGCTTAATGGGTCTGGGTTAGGATTGTCGATTGCTAAGGCTTATGTACGAATGTTAGGAGGAAATTTAGAATTAGAAAGTACAGAAGGCAAAGGGACTTCTATTTGGTTTGCCATAGATATGGACTTATAATGTCATTATAATTTTCTATTTCATAAATTTTAGAAAAAAATAAAGCGCTTTAACTATGTAGATAAAGCGCTTTGAATATATATAGACGCACAGTGCGGAATATTAATATATAATATATACGTCTATAAGTCGGTAATTAGATGTTTAGATTACACGAAACTTAAATTTTAATAGTATTTTAAGATTTGATTACTTTACAGTAATATTCGTAAAGTAGAGTTTCCAGTTGCCTTCAGATTTTATATGATCTTTTGCAATTTTTAAACCGTTAAAATCACCGTAGTTTTCAAAAGAGGTAATCATAGTGGGTTTGGTGGTATTTCCTTTTCTAAAAATCCATTCTTTAATTTCATGTTTATTGTCAAAATAAAAGTCGTAAGCATCGCCTGGAGTATATCCACCTTCATTAGCATATAAAACGGTAATTTTATTGAGTTCTGTTTTGCTCATTGGTGCGATTTCTTTTGTTGATTTCGAAATTATTGTGCCTTCATCCCAAACCATTTGATAAGGTGCTAATAGCCAGAATTTATCGTTAATAAAACTTTGATCTGCTTTTATTGAAGTACTATCTATAGATTTTCTGTTATAAGTAATAACTTCTTTTCCTGTGGTTAATTTTACGTCATCGGTTTTTGGGTTCCAACGCCATGAACGTTCAAAATGGTTACCGTTATTGTCAACATTAAATGTGAAATCAATTTGTGAGACTTCATTCCAGTTTTTCAATCCGTGGGCATAAGCAATTTCTTCGGCTACAGTTAGTTTCTCTTCGATTTGAGATGTACTATTTTTTTCGCTTGTGCTACCTTTTGACGATGTATCGGAAATTGGATGTGATACATCATTTGGATTTTTAGGATCAGATTTGCAAGACACTAAAAGTGCGATCATGCAAAGTGTTGTTAGTAATCGTGTCATTTGTTTTTTTTGTAAAGGTATGAAAGTCTTAATATTTCCGAAGTTATTGTTAACTTACCGTTATAATTATATCGTTATGGACAAGAAGCAATTTGAAGTTAATAGACAAACATGGAATGAAAAGGTGAAAATTCATTCAAAAAGTGAGATGTATAACTTAGACGTTTTTAAAAAAGGAAAATCCTCTTTGATGCCTTATGAGCTTAAAGCTTTGGGTGATGTAAAAGGTAAGTCATTATTGCATTTACAATGCCATTTTGGTCAAGATACATTAAGTTGGAGTAGAATGGGTGCCCAATGTGTAGGCGTTGATTTAAGCGATGAAGGGGTTGCGTTAGCTACGTCGTTAAACGAAGAATTAAAACTTGATGCATCGTTTGTGTGTTGTAATGTTTTGGATGTGTCTAAACATATAAAAGAGACGTTTGATATTGTATTTACCAGTTATGGTGTGATTGGTTGGTTGCCCGATTTAAAACCTTGGGGACAAATGATTGCTGAGCGTTTAAATAAAGGTGGTACGTTTTATATGGCAGAATTTCACCCAATTGTTTGGATGTTTGATTATCTAGATGGCAAACCCATTATGAAATATGGTTATATGCAGGATGAGATCATTTATGAAGAATACGAAGGGACTTATGCTGATGAAAATTCAAAAATGATAAGTAAAGAATATGGTTGGAATCACGGATTAAGCGAAGTAATCAACGCGCTAGTTGAAGCAGGTTTGCAAATAGAATATTTAAATGAATATGATGAAAGCCCATATGATGTATTGCCTAATCTCGTTAAAACCACATCAGGTATGTATGCGACACAAGATAAATTGTATCCTCTTATTTTTGAAATAAAAGCAAGAAAATGAGGTTGTATGATAAGGGTATAAAATGAAGCGAAGCATCTTTTTTGAAATAGTAAAGATGCTTCGCTTTTTTTTTAATGATAAGCTATGTTAATGCTTGTTTTTTAAAACTTTTGGCATTTTTGCCTTAAATTTATTTAACCTTGGGATAGATACATTTCTAATATAGCTTTGGTTAGGGTGCAAACGCTCATAGTTTTGATGGTAATCTTCACCAACCCAAAATTTTTGAAATGGATAGACTTCTGCAGCGATTGTTGCATTTAGTTCTTTAGCTAAAGCTGCTTTTTTATTTTCAATGATTTGTTTTTGAGCATCATTTTGATAAAAAATTATAGAACGGTATTGAAAGCCTTTGTCTGGTCCTTGACCATTAACCTGTGTTGGATTTTGAGATGCAAAATATACATCTACCAATGTTTCAAAACTAACTACGTTAGGGTCATAAATAATTTCTACAGCTTCGGCATGATCTTTTATACGACCATAACTGTTAGACTCGTAGGTTGGGTTTTTTGTGTGTCCGCCAGCATAACCACTTATAGATTCGTCTACACCTTTAACGCTTTCAAAAACGGCCTCTACACACCAAAAGCAACCACTTGCAAAATAGGCTTTAGCTTTACCATTTTCTAAAGGAACTTCAATTGGGTCTGCACTGATAACTGCTTGCTGTTTGTTATTAGTTTGTGCGTTATTTTGACAACTAAATACAAGTATAATAGCTAAGGTGGATAAAATATTTTTCATAAATGTTTTCTTTTTTTTATTTGGTCGTGTAAATTGATTAAATCTTAAAAAATGAGCGTGAATGTTTTGTTAAAATAAAAAAGCCTTCATCTAGAAGATAAAGGCTTTTAAAATATGTAATTGTAATGGATTATAGTTTTGCAAACATTTTTTCCATTTTAGTTTTTTCTTCTTCTGCTAATTCTGCATCAACAAGAATTCTACCACTATGTTCATCTGTAATTACTTTTTTACGAGAACCAATTTCAACTTGTACTTGTGGCGGAATTGTAAAGAAAGAACCACCAGCAGCACCTCTTTCAATTGGTACAACAGCTAATCCGTTTTTTACATTATTTCTAATACGTAAATAGGCTTTTACTAAACGATCATCTAATTTCTTTTGGAAATCTTCAGATTTTTTAATTAAAGCTTCTTCTTCTTTTTGAGTTTCAGCTAAAATAGCATCAAGCTCATTACGTTTATGCTTTAAGTGAGATTTACGATCTTTAAGACGCGATTTTGTTTCGTCTATCACAGCTTTTTTCTGATCGATTTGAACTTTAAATTCTTTAATATGCTTTTCAGCCAATTGAATTTCTAATTCTTGAAACTCAACTTCTTTAGTTAAAGAATTAAATTCTCTGTTATTTCTAACATTTTTTTGTTGTTCACTATATTTCTTAATCAAAGTTTTCGCTTCTTCAATTAAGTTCTTTTTTGACTTAATTTGATCATCAATTAAATCTAAGTTTACAGATAATTTTTCAAGTCTTGTATTTAAACCTTCAACTTCATCTTCTAAATCTTGAACTTCTAGAGGCAATTCTCCTCTAACGTTTCTTATTTCATCTACTCTAGAGTCGATTAATTGTAAATCATACAATGCTCTTAATCTATCTTCTACAGATGCTTCAGCTTTTTTTGCCATAATTATAAATACTTTACCGGATTTGTATTCGTCGTTGATAAAACGACTGCAAAATTAGTGATTTTTTTTGAGAGATACTCTACTAAAAAGTTTTTTGTGAACTGTTCGCTTTCATAATGTCCAATATCTGCTAGAATTATCTCATTTTCTGCGGAAAAGAAATCATGGTATTTTAAGTCGGCAGTTATCAAAATATCAGCTCCTGCTCGTTTAGCGGCAGATATGGCGAAACTTCCTGAGCCACCAAGCACAGCTACTTTTTTAATTGTTTGTTTTGAAATTTTTGAATGTTTTATACAGGATACCTTCATTGTTTCTTTTACAAATGCTAAAAACGTCATGGTATCTTGAGAATTCTGAAGTTCTCCAACCATTCCCATTCCTATATTTTGATTGTAATTATCTAAAGTGGTGACTTCAAAGGCTACTTCTTCATAGGGATGATGCTCAAAAAGTGTGCTTAGCAATTTTGATTCAAGGTGCTTGTTAAAGGTGACTGAGATTTGGGTTTCTTTTTCTTCATGTAATACTCCTTTTTCACCTAGTGTGGGATTTGAGTTTTCATTTCCTTTATAGGTTCCTAAGCCTTCGGTATTGAAACTGCAGTTGTCATAATTGCCAATATTACCTGCTCCTGCTTTAAAAAGTTGAGATCTTAGAGTGTTTGCATTTCCGAGGGGAACAAAAGTGGTTAGTTTTTTTATAGTTCCTTTTTGTGGAATCAAAATCCTCTTATTTATTAAACCTAAAGTGTTACAAATGATGTCGTTTACGCCATTAATAGCATTATCTAAAGCCGTATGAATGGCAAAAATGGCAATATCATTTTTTATGGCTTTCAACACGGTTTTCTCAACATAGTTTTTACCAGTAAGGGATTTTAAGCCTTTAAAAATGATGGGATGAAAACTTATAATGAGGTTGCAGTTTTTAGTAATGGCTTCATCAACAACAGCTTCTATAGTGTCTAGAGTTACTAAAACTCCAGAGATCTTTTTGTTTTTGTCTCCAACAAGTAAGCCTACATTGTCAAAATCTTCGGCATAATGTAAAGGCGCTAACGTTTCTAGGTGATTTATTACATCTTGAATTACCATATAATTTTTGTGTTGTGTTTAAAAACAAATATAAAATATTAACTTCGTTCTTAATGAAGCTACTTAGAAAAATACTTTTTCCAATTGTTCCTGTGTATTATATTGTCACTTGGGTTCGAAATATATTGTACGATTTGGGCTGGAAAACCTCAAAGTCATATGCGCTACCAGTGATTTGCGTAGGTAATTTAAGTACAGGAGGTACAGGTAAATCTCCAACCATAGAATATTTAATACGAGTATTGAAAACAAAATATAAGGTTGCTACGCTAAGTCGTGGATATAAGCGCGAGACCACGGGATTTATTATTGCTAATGACAATGCTACAGCGCAAACCATAGGTGATGAGCCTTTTCAATTTTATAGTAAGTTTAAAGATGTTACGGTTAGTGTTGATGCTAATAGACAACATGGAATAACTCAACTTATCAAACAAAAGCAACCTGACGTTATACTTTTAGACGATGCTTTTCAACATAGAAAAGTGAAAGCCAGTTTTAATATATTATTGACGAGTTACGATAATTTGTATTGCGATGATATTGTTTTGCCAACCGGAAATCTTAGAGAACCACGATCTGGCGCAAAACGTGCACAGCTTATTGTGGTTACAAAATGTCCTACAAGTTTATCATCTTCGGAAAAGGAAACTATCAAAAATAAGCTTAAGCCGTTAAAAGATCAAGAGGTTTTTTTTAGTTCTATAGCGTATTCTGAAACTGTGTTTAGTGCCAATGATGAATTAGCACTGAGCGCATTTAAAGGTCAAAAAATTACAGTAGTTACTGGTATTGCTAATCCGTTACCATTTATCAACTATTTAAAGTCTCAATCTATAGATTTTGAGCATTTAAGTTTTAAAGATCATCATGATTTTTCTTCTTCGGAAATGGAACTGTTGAAACAAAAGAACATCATTTTAACAACAGAAAAGGATTATGTGAGGTTGAAAGATGGTTTTAAAACACAGTCTCAACAACTATGGTATGTGCCTATTTCATTTAAAATAGATCATCATGAAGCGTTTGATGCTAAAATAGTATCGCATCTAGCTAATTTTTAATTACGAATATGAAACGGTTGTGTCTTGGTTTGTGGCTAGGACTTCGTAAAGTTTTTTCTCAAAGTCTTCTTGCTTAAATGGTTTTGAAATGATGTCATTAAATCCGGCTTCGTCAAACTCGTGCATTTTATCTTCTAGAGTTACAGCGGTAAGCGCAAAGATTGTAAGATCTTTATCAAAAGTTCTAATGATTTTTGTGGCTTCTAGACCGCTAATTCCAGGCATGTGAATATCCATCAACACAATATTGTAATTATTCGCCCTAACTTTTTCTACAGCAGCTTCACCGTTATCAACAACTTCGCATTGTAAATTCATCTTATTAAGAATCTTTTTTGTGATCATTTGGTTGATCTTATTATCCTCAACAATTAAGATTTTAATGTTGCTAATGTCTAATTTACTAATGTTTTTAGAGTAGTCTTCTTTTACGATTTTTACAGTTTCTGGTGCGTAGGTTAATGGGATTTCAAAGAAGAAGGTTGTTCCTTTTCCGAGTTCACTTTTTAAGTAGATTTTTCCTTTTAGTATATCAATAAGACCTTTAACGATTGACAAACCTAAACCTGTACCACCATATTTTCTATTGATTTGTATAGAGCCTTGAGAGAAACTCTCAAACATATTGTCTTGCTTTTGTTTGGAGATCCCAATACCATTATCTTCAATTTCAAAACGAATCATATGATCGTTTCCATTTTGGTCAATACTATAAACTCTAACCCAAATGTCACCATCTTTTGTGAATTTAATTGAGTTACCAATTAAATTGATAAGTATTTGGGAGATTTTTAGATTGTCACCTATAAAGGTTTGTGGTAAATCGGTTTGAAAATTATAATGCATTTTGACATTATTATCTAATGCCGAATTATTTAAAGCAGAACATACATTTTCTACCTTAGTTTTAAGATTAAATAAGATAGGGTCTAATTCTACTTTATTGGCTTCAATTTTATTAATTTGAAGGATGTCGTTAATAAATGTCAATAAATAATCACCTGAGAATTTTAAAGATTTTAAATGCGGTATTTGCTTTTCATTGGGTTCTTCTTCTAAAAGCATATTGGTTAAACCTGTAACTGCATATAACGGTGTTCTTAACTCATGTGTAACGGTAGACAAAAAGTTAGCTTTTGTTTTTGAAGCTAATTCTGCTCGTTTCATGGCTTCAATTAAGTCGTCATTCTTTTCTTGAAGCATATTATTAGATTTGAGTCTAATATTATTGTTTTTATAAAGAGCTAAAGTTAGAAGTGATAAAATTGTAATTAAAGCGATACTAAGTATAGTAGTAATTTTTGCTAAATTACTTTCAGATTCTTGTTCTTCAACTTGTTTTTTTAATTTCTGAAATTCCGAGGCATTATGGGCTTCACTAAAATTTGTTTGGCCAGTTGGAGTCACATTTGAGCGTACTACTGTTAAAATAGAATCAGAAATTCGTGTATGTTTTGCAAGGTAATTATGAGCTTGCTTGTAGTCGCCACTTTTATTGTAAATATCACTAAGAGTTAAGTAGGCTTCATCAACATTATTAATTTGATTATTTGATTTAGCAATGTTTAAACCTTCAATGGCATAGGCAATCCCTTGATCATTATTGCCAAGTTTGATTGATGTTTTACCATTGTAAATTAAAGCTTTTGATAATATGTTTGATTGATTATTTTTCTTAGCTAAAACAATTGTTTTTTCAAATAAAGATTTAGCAGTTTTATACTCTTCTAGTTTAAGATAGACTTGACCTTGATTAAGAGTAACTTCTGGGATATTGGTTTCTAAGCCTTTTTCTTCAAATAATGTTTTAGCAGAGTTTAAATATTCTAAAGCGTCATTGAATTCTTCTTTTCCTGCATGAAGTGCGCCTTTTATACTGTAAGTGATAGCTAAGTTTTCAATGTCTTCTATTTCTCTTTGAATTTCTGCAGCTTTGATAAGTGAAGCTAAAGATTTATCAAATTCATTAATGGTAAACTCTAATTCACCAATTTTAGCTAATATAATACCTTGTTTTTTTTTGTCTTCTATCTTAATAGCAAGTTCTAGTGCCTTTTCGAGATTCTCTTTTGAATTAAAAAAATTACCTCTTTTTAGGTCAAATTCAGATTGTGTAATGATGTTTTCAACACGAAGTTTTTGCGCTTCTTCGTCATTAACATTCTCATTATCAAAATTTTGCGCAAAGGATGCGCATGACAATGTTAAGAATAAAGCAAGTATGTAATATTTGTATAGGGACATATTAGACCACTTTCATTTAGACAAATATAAATATTTATCCGACAAAACACACTATTTTATCGATAAAAAACACAGCAAATCTAAAATTCTACTTGAATATCCAGTTTCATTATCATACCATCCAACAATTTTTACCATGTTGCCTATAACAGATGTCATTTGTGAATCAAAGATGCAAGAATGTGAGTTGCCTACAATATCAATAGATACAATTGGGTCTTCGGTATATTCAAGAATTTGTTTTAAGCTTGTGTTCGCTGCCGTTTTAAAAGCTTGGTTGATCTCTTCAATAGTAACTGTCTTTTCTACATTAAATGTGATATCAGTTAATGAACCATTAGCAACAGGTACTCTAATACCGCATCCTCCAATGACATTTGATAGTTCAGGGAAAATTTTTGTTAGTGCTTTTGCAGCACCAGTTGTTGTTGGTACTATAGATTGTCCTGCAGCTCTAGCTCGACGCAAATCTTTGTGAGGTTGGTCATGTAGGCTTTGATCTGTAGTATAGGAATGAATGGTTGTAATATAAGCTTGTTTTATACCACAAAGTTCCTGTATTACAGAAATCATTGGAGCAGCATTGTTGGTCGTGCACGATGCGTTAGAGATAATTAATTCTGTACCGTCAATATCATTATCATTAACACCTAAAACAACTGTTTTAATATCATCTTCAGCAGGAGGAACAGATAAAATAACTTTTTTAGCACCATTAGTAATATGATGTTTAAGCACTTCGGAAGTTTTAAACTTTCCGGTAGATTCTATTACAAAATCAACATCAAATGGAGACCAATCAATATCACTTGGATGGTTATGATTAAGGAGTTTAATGGATCTCTTGTTGAGTATAATGGCATTTTCCGAAGAAAAAATTTCATGTTTAGAAACACCATGTATGCTATCGTACTTTAATAAATGGCCTAATGTTCTCGCATCGGCAAGATCATTAATCGCTACCACTTGAATATCTTCTCGGTCTTCAATTAGTCTAAAAACGCGACGACCTATACGACCAAATCCATTAATTGCTACACGTATCATTAATTGATATGTTTTTGAGCTTTGTATGAAGATCGTACTAATGCACTACTTTCTACATGGCGAAAACCTAAACTAAGTCCAATGTCTTTATATTCATCAAACTGATCTGGTTGAATAAATGATTTTACAGGTAAATGCTTTTTTGAAGGTTGTAAATATTGGCCAATTGTAACCACATCAACATCATTTGCTCTCAAATCATGCAGTGTTTCTATGACTTCTTCACGAGTTTCACCTAATCCTAACATAATGCCAGACTTGGTTCTACGTTGTCCTTGTTCTTTTAAATATTTAAGCACACCAAGGCTTTTGTCATATTTGGCTTGGATACGCACCTCACGGGTTAATCGCCTTACCGTTTCAATATTGTGAGACACCACTTCTGGAGCTACATCAATAATTCTATCTATATGTTGTTCTATGCCTTGAAAATCTGGGATTAGGGTTTCTAGAGTTGTTTCAGGATTCATGCGTCTTACTGCTTTTACAGTTTCGCTCCACATGATGCTTCCCATATCTTTAAGATCATCTCTATCTACACTTGTTAATACAGCATGTTTAATACTCATGATTTTAATTGATCGTGCTACTTTTTCAGGTTCTGCCCAATCTACAGTTTCTGGACGTCCGGTTTTAACACCGCAAAACCCACAAGAACGCGTGCACACATTACCCAATATCATAAAGGTTGCAGTGCCTTCTCCCCAACATTCACCCATATTTGGGCAGCTTCCAGAAGTACAAATTGTATTTAATTTATACTTGTCTACAAGACCTCTTAACTCTGTATATTTTTTTCCTGTTGGTAATTTAACTCGTAGCCATTTTGGTTTTGGTTGACGAGTAACAACTGGTTTTGATGCAATTTTTGTGTCCATCTACATATTTTATAGATAGCAAAGATACGAAGTATAAAATTAATTTGATGCTTATATCATCTTGAGATACCAGATACTAAAACCTATAAGTAAAATGATTTCTAGCCTGTTTAAAATGGATCACTTTTTTGAGTTAGGTACTAGCGCTTTTAGATTGTACGAGACGTGCTACACCGTTTACTACTGCTGCAAATAATAAACGTGGACCTATTTTTTTAAAGCTGAAATGCATTATTTTTTCTTAATAATCTCTGCTAATAATTTTTTTGCGCGAAGTAGTTTAACTTTCACATTATTCATGGGTTCATTGAGATGCTCAGAAATTTCTTTATAACTCAATTCTTGGAAATATCTAAGATTAATTACTTCCTGATAATGCGGTTTTAGTTTTTTGATATCGCGAAGTAATTTTGCTAAATTTTGTTCTGTGATTATTTTATCTTCAGGAGTAGGAGACTCATCAATAATTTTAAAATACTCGTTATCTTCATCAGTATTTGACCTACTTGTAATGGTCGATTTTTGCTGTCGCACTAAATCAATATGAATATTCTTTGATATGGTCACTAACCATGTAGAAAATTCATACTTATCATTATAAGAATTGATTTTATCAAATGCTTTTGAAAAGGTTTGAATGGTAATGTCTTCAGCATCATTTTCGTTTTGGGTACGTTTCAATTGAAAACCAAAAACAGTATTCCAAAATTTATCTAACAGAAAATTAAAAGCAATTTGATCATTTTGTTTCGCTTTATCTATCGCTTCTTTTACTTCCAATGGTTAGGTTTTGATGTGAGATTTTTTATAAATATAAAGAATTGAATGATAATTAAGAATAATTCTAAAAATGGTGTATACATGACTAAGCTTTTTTCTTTAAGCTTAGTTGATACTGAATATAGTGTAGTATATTGAATTATAAATCTCAACACTACTAGGCCTAAAACGATTTTCCATTGATATAAGTTAGCTAATAAGGTTACAGCTAAAACCCAAAATAGAAATTGAGAAATATAAAATAAAGACAGTAAGATTTTATGTTTTAGCTTATAATGATTGGCTGTACTTATATGTCTTCTTTTTTGCAGAAACCAAGATTTAAATGTTTTCTTCGGAATGGACTCGGTAAAACTATGTTTTGAAATGCAAAGATTTGTATTTTCTGAAGTAGCTATTTGATTGACAAATAAATCATCATCTCCAGATTTTACGTTCATATGACTCATAAACCCATTGGCTTCAAAAAATAGGTCTTTAGTGTAGGCTAAATTTCTACCTACTGCCATATAAGGTAAACCAATTGATGCGTAAGAAAAGTACTGAACAGCAGTCATAAAAGTCTCAAACCTAATAAGCAAATTAAGCAAAGATCCCTTAATTTTATGATAAGGACTATAACCTATAACCAGCGCTTTTTCTGAGTTAAATCTAGCGCTCATTTCGTTTATCCAATGTTTAGATAAAGGTTTGCAGTCTGCGTCTGTAAATAGTAAGGTATTGTGTTTTGCAGCTTTGATCCCTAAAGTTAGCGCGTACTTTTTGTTGCCCCAAAATTTTTCATTGGGTTGGATATTTACAATTTTTATATGTTCATAATCTTTTTTGAAAGCTTCCATGACTTTCAATGTATGATCTGAAGAGTTGTCATTAATTAATACAACTTCAAAAGATGGGTGAGATTGAGAAACTATAAAAGGTAAGTTTGTTTTTAAATTGTCAGCCTCATTTTTTGCACATATAATTACCGAGACAGGTTGGTTTGAATGAGAGACTTTTTTTTGTTTAAGTGTGGCAAATTTTCCGAAGATAAAACCATAGAAAATAACTTGAACGAAAATTATGACAATAAACGTGTAGAAGAGAATCTCAAATAGAAACATTAATTATGACGAGTGTTGAGGTTCGTCACAGTTTTCAAATTGGTCAGGCGTTTTTCCGCAGAAACCACACGATTCTCCTTTTGTATTAATCATAGGATTTTGACTTGCGCAAGTACCCGCAAATTTACCATCTTTTTTTGCCCAAAGTTTAATAGCAATTCCTGCAACACCTAAGCCTAATAGTAGTAATGTAATTAATAAGAGTTTCATTTGTATTATATATTTATGCAAAGATAAATATTTTGATTGTTTTTAATCATATTATCTCAAATCAAATTATTAGTAAAAAAAATAAATGTGACTTTTAATGTTATTTAAGTGTCTTATAGTTAGTAAATTAAAATTTAAACTAACTAAAATCATTTATTATGAAAAAATTATTTGCAGAGTTCTTCGGAACATTTTGGCTTGTATTTGGAGGATGTGGTAGTGCTGTTTTTGCTGCTGCTTTTCCTGAATTGGGCATTGGATTTACAGGTGTTGCATTAGCATTTGGTTTAACTGTTTTAACAATGGCTTATGCTGTAGGACATGTTTCTGGAGCACATTTTAATCCTGCAGTATCAATTGGTCTTTGGGCAGGAGGAAAGTTTCCTGCAAAAGAACTTCTGGGCTATATTATAGCTCAAGTTATTGGTGCAATTGTAGCAGCAGGAGCTTTGTTTTTAATATTGACAGGTAAATCGGATTTTGTAGATATTGGTAATTTTGCAGCAAATGGTTACGGAGAATTGTCTCCAGGTGGTTATAGTATGATTTCTGTTTTGGTGACAGAATTTATCCTTACTATGTTTTTCTTATTAATTATATTAGGAAGTACCTATCCAAAAGCTCCAAAAGGTTTTGCTGGTATTGCCATTGGGTTAGCGTTAACGCTCATACATTTAATAAGTATTCCAATTTCTAATACCTCTGTGAATCCTGCACGTTCTACGAGTCAGGCTTTATTTGCTGGAGGAGAGTTTACAGCGCAGTTATGGTTGTTTTGGTTAGCTCCAATTGCTGGTGCTATTGTAGCAGGATTTGTTCATAAAGCATTTTTTGATAAAGAATAAGCGTATTGATTAAATAGAAAAAGCCACTTTTGATATTTCAAAAGTGGCTTTTTAAGTTAAACATAATATATGTTAATTATTTTTAGCTTTCAATTCTATTTCTGCTACTAATTCGTCATTATTAGCAATGGCTTCTTTATCTCTTTCAGATCTAATTTTAAGACTTAAACCAAGAGCATTTTCCATATAAGGTAATGTTTGCATTTTCTTATCTGAAGGGTCTAATATACCTAGGCTAACAAGTTTATCTTCCATTTGTGCATAGACTTCAACAAATTCATCTTTCTCTAAATGCGGTAGTGACACAACATCAATCATTGAGGTTTTTTCAACGGCATTTATGTAAGCTACAGTTTTTAAGTTTTTAGCACGAGCGTTTCCTCTTAGAACATATTTTTCTGTTTCGGGATTATTCAGTTTTATAAACTGTCTCATCACGTCATCAAGTTTTTTATTGTTAATGTCAATATCGCTTCTAAGGTCAAATATTTCATCTACAACAACTTGGTTTTCTTCTAGTAATTCTTGATTTTGTTCGTACATCATAAAAGCAGCACTTGCAAAAAATAAAGCAACAACACTTGCTGCAATACTGTACCAAGGCGTTTTACGATGAGACGTTTCCATCTTTATTACTGGAGTTTCTTCTGCCTTAATATCATCAAGAATATGATCTAGAATAAATTGAGGCGCTTCTACAGCATTAGCTTTAGCTAGTGTTTCAAGATGACTTTGTAATCTTAAATACTCGCTTTCCACTTCAGGATAGGTGTCAATGTAATGTTCTACTTTCAGGCGTTCTGAAGCAGAAATTTCATCTAGTACATACTTGTCAAGTAAACCAGATTGAAAAAAGGTATGTAATGTTTTTTCCATTTTAATTTGTTTCTGGATCGTAAACTTTTTTAAGTTCTCGTAATCCAATTTTTAATCTAGACTTAATAGTACCCAACGGAATATCTAATTCGTCACTTGCTTCTTGTTGTGTCATTCCTTCAAAAAACAAAGCTTTTAATACTATTTGATACTTCTCATCTAATCGTGCAACATGCTCCTTTAAATCTAACACATCTTGATTCAAATTTGCTGTTGGTAAGATATATACGTTTGATTTATCGATTTGGACTTCTTTCTCAAATCTATTATTAAAACTTCTTAATTTATCTATGGCAGTATTTTTTGCAATACGATATAACCAGGTAAAAAGTTTTGCTTTTTTAGAGTCGTATTTTTTTGCGTTTTTCCACACTTTTACAAATGTTTCTTGTAGCGCATCTTGGGCTATTTCTTCATTAATAGTTACCTTTAAAATAACACCATATAAGCTGTCTGAATAATTCTCATAGAGAAGATTAAGTGCTTTTTTATCACCTTTTGCAAGTAATGCTACTATTTGTTGTTCTATAGGTGTGCTCAAAAAATTAGAATTTATAATAATTTAAAAAAATGAATTTTAAAACGTCTAAAATTGAATTTCAGCCGTATATATTATTAAAGCGGTAAAATTAGTAAAATAATACTAAAACAAAATTTAATCCATTGACATATAATTTCTGTGGAATAGAATTTTTTCTTCCTTATAGAAAATTGATTAATAGCATTATCTCATCTATTCTATAGTAAATATTAGCCTCATTAAATTGAGGCTTTTTTTTATATAATATTGACTTCTGCTTCTATTTGAATGTCAAAAATTCTAAAAACAGTATCTTGAATTAATTTTGAAAGTTCTAAAATTTCTTTTCCTTTTGCTCCTCCATAATTAACTAATACTAAGGCTTGTTTTTTGTGAACACCGTAATTACCAAACGTTTTACCTTTAAAGCCAGCATGCTCAATGAGCCAACCAGCAGGTATTTTTATCTCGGTTTCAGATACGACATAATGTGGTGCATTTGGGAAATTGTCTTGAAGTTTGGAAAATGCCTTTTTTGTAATGACTGGATTTTTAAAAAAACTTCCAGAGTTTCCAATCTCTTTAGGATTTGGTAGTTTACTTTGACGAATTGAAATTACTGCTTTAGATACATCTTGTATCGTAGGTTGATTGATATTCATACGTTCAATTTCCGAAGTTATAGCGCCATAATTAATATTTAATTTATGATTTACTTTACTTAATTTGAAAATAACGCTAGTAATTATAAATTGACCTTTAGCATGTTGTTTGAAAATTGAGTTACGATAAGCGAAGTTACAGTCTTCTTTTGTGAAGGTTTCAATTTCTAGAGTGTCTAAATTTAAGGCTTTGCAGGAGTGAAATGTGTCTTTTAACTCAACGCCATACGCACCAATGTTTTGTATAGGGCTTGTGCCAACATTACCAGGAATGAGTGATAGATTTTCTAAACCACCAAAATCATTTTCTAATGACCAAAGCACAAACTCATGCCAGTTTTCTCCAGCTTGAGCCTCAATTAACACTTCTGTTTCGGTTTGTGAAAGTATGTGTTTTCCTTTAAGATTTACATGAATAACTAAAGCGTCTACATCTTTGGTAAGCAGCATATTACTGCCACCTCCTAATATGAATTTCTTCGGAAATTTTTCCGAAGTATAAATCGTTATCAAATCATCAATAGAGTTGATGGATACAAAATGCGTTGCCTTTACATCAATCCCAAATGTGTTAAATGCCTTTAAAGATATGTTGTTTTGAATTTGCACTAATCTTTATAAACTTTTAATGCTTCCTTAATAATGTGAACGGCCTTTCTTAAGCTATCTGTGTTTAAAACATAGGCAATTCTTATTTGATTTAAACCTACTCCTGGAGTGCTATAGAATCCTGCTGCAGGAGCTACCATTACTGTTTCTCCATCAACGTCAAAAGATTCTAATAGCCATTGCGCAAAAGCATCACTGTTTTTAACAGGTAATTGTGCAATACAATAAAAAGCACCTTTTGGGTTGGCAACTTGTACGCCTTCAATTTTTTGTAATTCTTCAATTAAAACATTGCGTCGTTCTACGTATTCAAGTATGACGTCGTCAAAGTAACTTTGTGGTGTTTGTAATGCTGCCTCACTGGCAATTTGTGCCAATGTAGGTGGACTCAATCTTGCTTGTGCAAATTTTAGAGCTGTTTTAATGACGTTTTTGTTTTTTGAGACAAGACATCCTATTCTTGCACCACACATGCTATATCTTTTGGATACAGAATCTATAACAATCGCATAGTCTTCTAGACCTTCTTCTTGAAGTATTGAATAATGGGTTTCGCCATCATAAGCAAATTCTCTATAGACTTCATCGGCTATTAAAAATAAATCATGCTTCTTAACGATGTTTGCTAGTTTTTTAATTTCTTCTTTAGAATATAAATATCCTGTTGGATTACCAGGATTACAAATGAGAATAGCTTTAGTTTTTGGTGTAATTAACTTTTCAAACTCTTCTATTGGAGGTAAAGCAAAATTGTTTTCAATTTTAGAAATTACAGGAACAACATTAACACCAGATGCTGTTGAGAATCCATTATAGTTAGCATAAAAAGGTTCTGGTATAATTACTTCATCGTCTGTATCCATAACGCTTCCAAAGGCAAACATAAGGGCTTCACTACCACCAGTTGTGACAATGATGTCATCATGTTGTACATTGATATCATTATTTGCGTAATAATTTGCAATTTTGGTACGATAACCTTCAGAACCTTCAGATCTAGTGTACGCTAAAATATCTAATGAGTGAACTCTAACAGCATCCATAGCTACTTGAGGTGTTTTGATATCTGGTTGACCTATGTTTAAATGATAAACCGTTTTCCCTTGTTTATAGGCGTTCTCTGCATAAGGAACTAGTTTGCGAATTGGAGATTCTGGCATAGAAGTTCCCTTCTTAGAAATATTTGGCATATTGATGAGTTTAAGAGTGTAAAGTTCTGAAAAATATTCTTAAATTTTATTTAAAACGGAAGTAAAAAACAAACAATGAAATAAAGATTTGTAACTTGGGAATAATGCATACGAAATTTAATAGAAAAATAAGTGTTTTTACGATGCTCTTATTATGGAGTGTAATGTTCTCATTTGGGCAAGGTGACTTTGAATTACCAGGTAAACAATATGATAAAATTAAGTTTGAACTCATCAATAATCTTATTGTTTTACCAGTAGAAATTAATGGCGTTGAATTATCTTTTATGTTAGATACTGGTGTTAGTAAAGCTATTTTATTTAATATCACAAATACAGACTCGCTTCAAATGAATAATGTTGAAACCATTTTTCTACGAGGGTTGGGTGTTGGTGAAACGGTTAAAGCATTGAGATCAAAAAATAATTTTTTAAAAATTGGAAATGCTATTAATATTAATCAAGAAATTTATGTCGTTTTTGATCAAGAAATAAACTTTACACCTAAGTTAGGTATACCTGTTCATGGAATAATAGGCTATGACTTTTTTAAGGATTTTATTGTAGAAATCAATTATAAATCTAAAATTATTAAATTAAATAGAAGAGATGGTTATCGCTACAAATCGTGTAAAAAATGCGAAACTTTTAATTTATACTTCCATAATAATAAACCATATATTGATGGAGAAGTCACTTTAGGGGAAAAGACCCTATTAGTGAAATTGTTAATTGATACAGGAAGTAGTGATGCCTTATGGTTATTTGAAGATGATGAATATGGTATTACTGCTAAAAACAATAATTATTTTCATGATTTTTTAGGAAGAGGATTGAGTGGTAATGTCCATGGTAAACGATCTAAAATAAAGGCATTTAAGCTTAAAAGTTTTACTTTAAACAATGTTAATACCGCTTTTCCAGACTCTACTGCAATTAAACATGCTAAAAGAATAGAAGATAGAAATGGAAGTTTATCTGCAGAGATACTAAGACGGTTTAATATAATTTTTGATTATGAAAAAGGAGTATTAACGCTAAAAAAGAATGGTAATTTTAAAGATAGGTTTCATTATAATAGAAGTGGTATTGTGTTAGAGCAACATGGTTTTAGAATAGTAAAAGAGTCTACAAATAAAAAAACCTTCGATAATTACGGAAGATCAAATGATAATAATATTACAATATCTTCAGTAGATACATATACCGTAGGTTTGAAACCTGCTTACACTATTATGGAAGTTAGACCTAATTCTCCGGCAGAAAAGGCTGGATTGCTTAAAGGCGATATTATTGTTTCTATAAATGGTAAACATGCACATGAGCTCAAGTTGCAAGAAGTTATTGGTTACTTTAAAGGTAATATAGGTAAGATGATTAGACTCAAAGTTGAAAGAAATAAGCAAATATTAAGTTTAGAATTTAGATTAGAAGATGTATTCGAAAAAAAAGAACTCCCAAATTAGAGGAGTTCTTTTAAATTCTATTTAGAGTAAAGGATTTATTGTTCCATGACGCTTTTTTTTGTTTTTTCTAGGACGTTAGTCTTACTAGGATCAATAACCAAACCTTTTATTTTTAAAGCTACGGTTGGAGTTTCAGCATTAGAAGTAACCGTAATAGTTTTTCTAATTGGGTTCACTCTTTTTGTATCATACTTAACTTCAATTTCTCCAGTTTCTCCTGGTAAAATAGGGCCTTTTGGTTTTTTGGGTACAGTACAACCGCATGTTGACTTTACATTAGATATTATTAAAGGTGCATTACCTGTATTTGTGAATTCAAATATTCTAACACCATCAGAACCTTTTTCAATTGTTCCGTAATCAATTACATCTGTTTTAAATTCTATTTTTGCGACTTTCTCTTGAGCCATTGCTCCAAAGCTAATAAACGCTACACATAAAATTGCTACTATCTTTTTCATCATTTAAATTTTAAATTGATACTATCAAAGCTACTTACTTTTTACCATTCTGCAAAATAAATTAGTTGTATGACCTTACAATTAACAAAATTTGTAATTTAAGTAGTCATTATTTCTCGTATTCATTTCGCTAAAAAAGAAATATAAGTACTTTTGTGAGTTATAAAGCAAAAACAATACCAAAGCATGGAAATTCCATCAAAATATTCAGCACAGACAGTAGAAAACAAATGGTACAACTACTGGATGTCTCACAATTATTTTCATTCTACTCCAGATGAAAGAGAACCGTACACAATAGTAATTCCGCCACCAAACGTAACTGGAGTCTTGCACATGGGACATATGTTGAATAATACCATTCAGGATGTTCTCATTCGTCGTGCGCGTTTGCAAGGTAAAAATGCTTGTTGGGTGCCTGGAACAGATCATGCATCTATAGCAACCGAAGCTAAAGTAGTTGCCAAATTAAAAGCTCAAGGTATAGACAAGAATGACTTAACTCGCGAAGAGTTTCTAAAACACGCTTGGGAATGGACCGAAGAGTATGGAGGTGTCATTCTAGAGCAACTAAAAAAATTAGGATGTTCATGTGATTGGGATCGTACAAAGTTTACGATGGATGATGACATGAGTGAAGCCGTTATCAAGGTGTTTGTTGATTTGCATAACAAAGGCTTGATCTATAGAGGTTACCGTATGGTTAATTGGGATCCTGAAGCTAAAACAACCTTATCTGATGAAGAAGTAATTCATGTTGAAAAACAAGGGTCACTCTATTATTTAGAATATAAAATTGAAGGTAGTGATGAGACATTAACCATTGCTACAACACGACCAGAAACCATATTTGGAGATACTGCAATTTGTATCAATCCAACCGATGAGCGTTTTACACATTTAAAGGGTAAAAAAGCAATTGTTCCTATCTGCGGAAGGGTTATTCCTATCATTGAAGATGAGTATGTTGATTTAGAATTTGGTACAGGTTGCCTAAAAGTAACGCCTGCTCACGATGAGAATGATAAAGTTTTAGGTGACAAGCATAATTTAGAAGTTGTCGATATTTTCAATGAAGATGCAACTTTAAATAGCTTCGGAATGCACTTTGAAGGGCAAGATCGCTTTGTGGTTAGAAAGGCAATTGCTAAAGAGTTAGAAACTTCTGGTGTGTTGGTGAAAACTGAAAGTCATATCAATAAAGTAGGAACTTCAGAACGTACAAAAGCTGTTATTGAACCAAGACTAAGTGATCAATGGTTTCTTAAAATGGAAGAGTTAGCCAAGCCAGCTATTGATGCTGTACTAAAAACTGGTGATGTAAAGCTATTTCCGAAGAAATTTGAAAATACATACCGTCACTGGATGGAGAATATTCGCGATTGGAATATCTCACGTCAATTACTTTGGGGACAACAAATTCCTGCCTATTTCTATGGTGATGGTAAAGAAGATTATGTCGTAGCAGAAAGTCTTGATGAAGCCCTTAAATTGGCTAAAGTAAAAGCTAACAATGAAAAATTAACAGCAAACAACTTAAAACAAGATACCGATGCGCTTGATACATGGTTTAGTTCATGGTTATGGCCAATGAGTGTTTTTGACGGAATTAGAAATCCGGAAAATGAAGAAATTAAATATTATTATCCAACCAATGATTTAGTAACAGGACCAGATATTTTATTCTTTTGGGTAGCACGTATGATTGTTGCTGGTTATGAATATAAAGATCAAAGACCTTTTGAAAATGTCTATCTCACAGGTTTAGTTAGAGATAAGCAAAGACGAAAAATGTCTAAGTCATTAGGAAATTCTCCCGATGCCTTAAAACTAATCGACGAGTATAGTGCAGATGGTGTGCGAGTAGGGCTTTTATTAAGTTCTGCTGCAGGAAATGATCTAATGTTTGATGAGGCATTGTGTCAACAAGGTAAAGGATTTTCAAATAAAATTTGGAATGCATTTAACCTAACTAACCTTTGGGATGTTGACGACACTATCGCACAACCAAACTCTAGTAAAATAGCATTAGAGTGGTATGAAGCTAAATTTCAAAAAGCACTTATTGAAATAGAAGATCATTTTAGTAAATATAGACTGAGTGATGCTTTAATGACTATCTATAAATTAATTTATGATGATTTTTGTGGTTGGATGCTCGAGATGGTTAAGCCAGCATATCAACAACCAATTGATGCAATAACATATCAAAAAGTGATGTCTATTTTTGAAGAGAATCTTAAAATTGTTCATCCATTTATGCCTTTCTTAACTGAAGAGATTTGGCAATCTATTAAAGAACGTTCTCCAGAAGAAGCTCTAATAATTGCACAATGGCCAAAGGCAAAACCAATTAATGAACATTTGATTTCAGAATTTGATTTTACTTCAGAAGTGATAACAGGAATTAGAAATATTAGAACACAAAAAAATATTGCATTTAAAGATGCGATAGGGTTTTATGTTGTAAATAATGAAAACGCTGCTTCTACATTTGATGAAGTAATTTCTAAACTTGGTAATCTTGAAAGTTTTGAATATGTGACAGAACCTGTAGATGGAGCATTAACTTTTAGAGTGAAATCTAATGAGTATTTCATTCCAATGGAAGGAAGTATTGATGTAGAAGCAGAAGTCGCAAAATTAACCGAAGAGTTGAACTACACTGAAGGCTTTTTAAAATCTGTACAAAAGAAACTCTCAAACGAGCGTTTTGTTGCAGGAGCACCAGAGCAAGTAGTGGCAAGTGAAAAGAAAAAAGAGGCAGATGCTTTAGCTAAGATTGAGACTATTAAATCAAGTTTAGCTAGTTTAAAATAGCAGGACTAAAACTCCATATTAAACCTGTAAGATGTTAATAAACCTTGCAGGTTTTTTTGTGCCAATTTACCACTCATTAATTTTATTACTATCCAACTTCACAAAAATAAAGAGTAAAATAGTAAAGCCCCAAAGTCCAGAGCCTCCATAACTAAAAAAGGGTAGAGGGATTCCTACAGTTGGGATTAATCCCATGACCATACCAATATTAATTGTGAAATGGGTAAATAATATCGCTGCCACTGCATAGCCATAAACGCGACTAAATTGTGATTTTTGAGATTCAGCAAGAAAAAGAACCCGAATAATTAAGGCCATAAACAAAACAACAACCAAGGCACTTCCTAAAAATCCCCATTCTTCACCTACAGTACTAAAAATATAATCGGTTTCTTGTTCTGGTACAAATTTTCCTGTAGTCCTTGTACCTTGCATAAACCCTTTGCCAGTTAATCCTCCTGAGCTAATGGCTTGCTCAGATTGAATGAGGTTATAAGCCTCAGCTTTTTTCATGCGCTCTAGTTTTGCAGGGTCTTTTTCTAGACGTAACCAAAGGCTAATTCTATTTTGTTGATGTGGCTTTAATACATGATCGTAAAACATGCGCACACCAGCAGAGAATGACACACAAACCAATAATATGACGATATGCTGAATTATAGAGGCACGTTTTTTTCTTCGGAAAAAGTACAAGCCACCAATAATAACAGTTGCAACTAAAGCCGTAATTAATATGCCAAATTTTAAGGCAAGAACAGCTAAAACTATAGCAGAAATAGCAATGGCTAAATATATTTGTTGCAGACCTTCGCGGTAAAATACAAAGAAAAAGGACGCGTAAACTATGGTGCTTCCTGCATCATTTTGCAGTAAGATTAATATTGCAGGTAAAACGATAATTCCAACAGCCCTTAATTGATGCTTTATGGTATTCATGTCGGTTTGCAAATCGCTCATATATTTGGCAAGAGCCAGAGCAGTAGCAAATTTAGCAAACTCACTTGGTTGTATAGTCATACTTCCAATGCCATACCAAGAACGTGCGCCATTAACATCCTTTCCGAAGATAAATAAACCGACAAGCGCTAGCATGGCAATAATATAAATCACGCTTGCAAACCGTTCATAGAATTTTGCTTCTACAGCTAATATTAGAGTAATTAAGACTAAGGTTAAGCCAATAAAAACGGCATGTTTACCATACAATTGGCTCATGTCAAAATAACTTACAACCTCTCCTTCATGAGACGCAGACATGATGTTGAGCCAGCCAAAACCTACAAGTAATAAAAATAATACTATAATAATCCAATCAAAACCAAAATTTTTGTGATGCTCTCTATTATGCATGTTTACAATTTGGGTTTATTGGTATCAACATTGATTGAACTATTAAAATCATCATCGGGAGCTTGAGTTTTAGGAATCACCTGAAGTGAAGTTTCTCTATTAATTTTAAACGGTTCTCCAGAATACGGTTTTGCATATTCGTTTTCTAAACTATGTGTGAGAATCCAATGCTCTAAATCTGTTCTAGTAATGTCATTATTGATATATTTTTCAATCATTAAACTTGCCATACGTCCAGCAAATCTACTTCCCCAATATCCGTTTTCTACAAAAACTGCTATTGCAATTTTAGGATTATCTTTTGGAGCAAAAGCTACAAAAATGGAATGATCTGTTAGCTGGGTTTTTACACTATCAATTTTAATGAAATTTTCTGCAGTACCTGTTTTTCCGCAGATATCAATACCAGGAATACGAAGTGAAGCAGCAGTACCTTTGTTATATACATCAAACATACCTTGTACCACTGGCTCAAAATGTCTCTTGTCTATTGTAGTCTCTTTACGAGTAGTGTATTTACTTGGTATGGTGTCACCTTCAATTTCTTTTATAATATGAGGCGTGTAATAATAACCACGATTACCTATAGCTGCAGCCATATTTGCAAGTTGTATTGGTGTTGCTTCAACTTCCCCTTGGCCAATTGCATTTGATACAATATAGGTTGAGCCCCAACGATTGTCGCCATAAGCTCTATCGTAATAATCGCCATCTGGTATTCTTCCTTTTTGACCAACTGGTAGGTCGTAACCTAAGAAGTTGCCTAGTCCAAAACTTTTAGCATGATCTGCCCAAATATTCATTCCTTCTCCTGCATCATCATATTTATCTATGATTTTACGGTATGCAGAGACAAAATAGGCGTTACAAGATTGTGCGATTCCTGCATTCATATCTACAGGGCTTTTATGATGGTGACAACCTGTTAGTTTTCTGCTTCCGTAGTAATAACCCATTCTACAGGTTACTTTTTCTTCAGGTTCCATGACACCTTCTTGCAAAGCAATAAGTGCATTAATAACTTTAAATGGAGATCCTGGTGGGTATTGTGCTTGTAATCCTCGATCCCAAGTTGGTCGTGCAATAGTATCTAAATATAATCTAGAAAAATTTTTATTACGCTCTCTACCTACTAATAGGTTTGGGTTGTAACTTGGCCCAGTAACTAGCGCTAAAATCTCGCCATTTGATGGGTCAATGGCAACTATGCCACCTCTTTTATTGGTCATTAAGAGCTCACCGTATTTTTGGAGTTCAGAATCAATTGTGATTTTTATATCTTTTCCTGGTTGCGGTAAGGTGTCAAATCGTCCATTTTTGTATGGACCAATTATTTTGTTAAATCTATCTTTTTGACTAAACTTAATTCCTTTTACACCTTTTAGTACGTCTTCATACGATAATTCTATCCCTTGTTTGCCAATAAGGTCTCCTAGAGAATAATAAGGTTTTTTTTCTATAGTACGTTGGTTAACTTCTCCTAAATCTCCTAAAACATTAGCGCCAATTGACGTTTGATAGTCGCGCAATGATCTTTTTTGAATATAGAACCCGTCAAACTTTCGCATTTTTTCTTGAAGTACAGCATAATCTTTTTTAGATAATTGTGGTACAAATGGCGATGGTAATCGAGGCGAGTAGTTTTTAGCTCTATTGTATTTTTTTATAAAATCCTCTTTAGTGATTTTTAATAGTTTACAAAATTCTAAGGTGTCTAACGGTTCAACCTCTCTAGGAATAACCATAACATCATAGGATGGCTGGTTGGCTACTAATAATTTTCCGTTTCTATCATAAACATAGCCTCGTTTTGGGTAGTCATATTCTTTTTTAATGGCACTGTCTTCAAAAAGGCTATAGGCTTCTTTATTATAAATTTGCAAATAGAAAAGACGTGAAATGAATAAAAGTCCGACAAGGATAACAGTTAATAAAAGTAAAATTTTTCTCATCGTTGTTTATTACTGAAAAGTATAGAAATTAGTGCACATAGTATAATAGTAAAAATACTAGAGAATAACGTTTTCTGTGCGACTAAAATTATGTTTGAAATGTTAAATATTTCCAACGAAAACAGAATAAGATGATGAATAAATATAAGGATTGAAAAATAGATTACTCTATTTCCAAATTCGGTATTATTAAATTTAATAGTTTGATGTTCATAAATCATTCCAAAAGCAAACTTTAAAACAGGAGGTCTTATAAATGCAATGGTGACGCAAGCAGCTGCATGTACTCCTCCCGAATTTGAAAAGATATCTACAAACAATCCTAACATAAAACTAAGGAAGATAAAAAGTGTACGATTGTTGTTAATTGGAAATAATAATACAAATAGAATATAAGGATATGGATTAATAGAACCCATAAAGTTAATGTTGTTAAATATTAAAACTTGAATGAGTATTAATGTTACAAACCTAAAGATGCTATTTACGTTAAAACTATTCATCAATTGGGTTTTCTAAAAGCTTAATTTCTTGAGAATCTAAATTTTCTATAACGTATACATGTGATAAGTTGGTCATATCATTAAATAACTTCACTTGTATGGTGTATGTATCTCCACTTATATCTAAATCAAACAAATCTATTGTGCCAATATGAATGCCTTTTGGGAAAATAGTAGATTGTCCACCAGTAATGATGGTGTCGCCTATTTTTACAGGTGCAAATTTAGAAATATCTGTGAGCTGTACAGTTGTTGATCCAGAGTTACCATCCCATTTTAATGATCCAATATGATTAGAGGATTTTAGCTGCGCATTAATTCTACTTTTTGTATTTAAAATAGAAAGTACCCTAGCATAACCATTAGACGTATTGTCAATAATACCAACAATTCCTTTTGATGTAATAACTCCTAAATCTTCTTTTATAGAATCTCGTTCCCCTTTATTTATGGTGAGATAATTTTTTGTAGAGGCATAATTATTATTGATGATTTTAGCTGTTTGAATTTTATAGCGACCAGCATAAGATAGGCTATCGACAAATGGTGTTTCCATGGCAACAGAATCATTGCTATTAAAAATTTGAGAACGCAGCCTATTGTTTTCTTCTACAAGAATTTCGTTTTGGTCATCCAAATCAAAATAATTTGATATACCACTAGCACCTTCATAAATACCACCAGTTAAAAAATTAGCCGAGTTTATAAACTTACTTTTGTGATATGAATGAGATTGTATTGTTAATCCTAAAGAAATGACAAACAGCAACAGAAACAAAAGGAAGGTTTTGTTTCTAATGACAAAGTTAATAATTTGTTGCATGCTATGTAGGTATTCCTATTCTTCTTATTTTATCAATACACTTTTAAATTTTGCTAGATTTTTTAGCGCGATTCCTGTACCACGAACAACGGCTCTCAAAGGATCTTCTGCGATATAAACTGGCAAATCTGTTTTTTGTGATAATCGTTTGTCAAGACCTCTTAACATTGATCCACCACCTGCTAAATAGATTCCAGTGTTATAGATATCGGCTGCCAATTCTGGAGGTGTTTGTGATAAGGTTTCCATGACAGAATCTTCAATTCTAAGAATAGATTTATCTAAAGCTTTTGCAATTTCACGAAACGATATCTGAACTTGCTTAGGCTTACCAGTTAATAAATCACGTCCTTGAACACTCATTTCTTCTGGTGGCATATCTAAATCTTCAGTAGCAGCACCAATTTGAATTTTTATCTTTTCCGCAGTACGATCACCAACATATAAGTTGTGTTGTGTACGCATGTAGTAAATAATGTCATTTGTAAATACGTCTCCTGCAACTTTAACCGATTTGTCACAAACAATACCACCAAGTGCAATAACCGCAATTTCTGTGGTACCACCTCCAATATCAACGATCATGTTTCCTTTAGGTTGCATAATATCAATACCAATACCAATTGCAGCTGCCATTGGCTCATGAATAAGGTAAACTTCTTTTCCGTTTACACGCTCACAAGACTCTTTTACAGCTCGCATTTCTACTTCAGTAATTCCAGATGGGATACAAACTACCATTCTTAGTGCAGGCGTAAATAATTTCTTTTTTAATGCAGGAATATTTTTGATAAACATACTTATCATTTGCTCTGAGGCATCAAAATCTGCAATTACACCATCTTTCAAAGGTCTAATGGTTTTGATGTTCTCGTGCGTTTTACCTTGCATCATGTTGGCTTCTTTACCAACGGCAATTATTTTTCCAGAAATTCTATCTCTTGCAACTATAGATGGACTATCTACAACAACCTTGTCGTTATGGATAATAAGTGTGTTTGCGGTTCCTAAATCTATGGCTATTTCTTCTGTTAAGAAATCAAAAAATCCCATGCGTTGTTCTAAGTATTATGAGGGTGTTATTGTATTCGGTTTTTGACGTGTTGTAAAAATAGTAAAACTTAATAAATATTTAAGGTTTATTTTAATTTCAATTTACATGAAAATTAAGTGGTTAACTTTTTATAGTTAAACGTTTACTTTTTGGTTTTGGATGTTTTGCTTCTAAAGGATTAATAACCTTTTAAATTTTATCTTTTTTTCTTCGGAAATTTTAAAACTCAAAAATCACTATTTAAAATAAAAATAGAGCTTTTCAAGTTTTAAAATCTCTTTTTTTAAGGGTTTTAATGCTTAAAATGACGCGTACCTGTCATCACCATAGCTACATTATTGGCATTGCAATAATCAATTGTTAATTGGTCTTTTATAGAGCCTCCTGGCTGAATTACAGCAGTAATACCTGCGTTATCTGCAATTTCTACACAGTCTGGAAACGGAAAAAACGCATCACTTGCCATAACAGCTCCTTTTAATTCAAAATTGAAAGAATTTGCTTTATGTATAGCTTGGTTAAGCGCATCTACACGACTTGTTTGTCCTGTTCCGCTGGCGCATAACTGTTTGTTTTTTACTAATACAATCGTGTTAGATTTTGTATGCTTACAAATTTTAGAAGCAAATATTAAATCGTCTAATTCGTTTTGTGTAGGTGCCGTGTTTGTAGCTTGTTTTAAATCTTCAAGGGTGTCAGTTTTGCTATTTCTGTCTTGTACTAAAATACCGTTAAGACAAGTTCTTACGGTGGTTTTAGGGAATTCAACATCGTGTAAAACTAATAGAATTCTGTTTTTCTTTCCTTTTAAGATTTCTAAAGCCTCTTCGGTAAAAGAAGGTGCAATTACCACTTCACAAAATAAGGTGTGAATGTGTTCGGCTGTGGCTTTATCAATTTCGGTATTAGAAATTAAAACGCCTCCAAAAGCAGATACTGGGTCTCCTGCTAGAGCATCTGTATAGGCTTGGCTAATGGTATCACGTTGCGCAAAGCCACATGCGTTGTTGTGTTTTAGGATTGCAAATGTTGGTGCTTCTCCTTTAAATTCGTTCATTAAATTTACAGCTGCATCGACGTCAAGAAGGTTGTTGTAACTTAATTCTTTTCCGTGGAGTTTCGTGAACAGGTCGTTAAAATTTCCGAAGAAAAAACCACGTTGATGAGGATTCTCACCATAACGTAAAACTTGTCCGTTGGTTTCGCTAATTTTTAATGATGGGATGCTATGATCTGCATTGAAATAATTAAAAATTGCCGAATCATAATGCGATGATACGTTAAAAGCTTTTGCCGCAAATTGTTTTCTATCAGCTTCACTAGTTTCGCCATTTTTAGACTTCAAGAGATCTAAAAACTCTGCATAATCATCAACAGATGATACGCAAATGACATCTGCATAATTTTTAGCTGCTGCGCGAATTAGAGAAATACCTCCAATGTCAATTTTTTCTATAATGTCTTGGTTTGGTGCGCCCGAAGCCACCGTTTTTTCAAAAGGATATAAATCTACAATGACCACATCTATTTGTGGGATGTCAAAATCAACCATTTCTGCAACGTCACCATCGTGGTTTTGACGGTTTAAAATACCTCCAAATACTTTTGGATGTAAGGTTTTTACTCGTCCTCCCAAAATAGAAGGGTATGATGTCACATCCTCAACAGGAATGACCTTAATGCCTAAGTCTTTAATAAATTTTTCTGTACCACCTGTAGAATAGATAGTTACATTTTGCTCGTCTAGTTGTTTAACGATTGGTGCTAATCCGTCTTTACTAAAAACTGATATTAAGGCAGATTTAATGGTTTTGTTGTTACTCATGAGTTGTGTTGTTGTGGTTGTGAATTTTTGTTGTTTTTGTAAAAATTAAAGCGCAAAAATACATAATATCAAATCCTTAAATGTCACCAAAATGCAGTTTGTTTCAATTTTTTGTAACAATAAATTGTTGAAAACGTCCTATCTTTATAATTCTAGAATTAATCTGGTAAAACAAACCAATTGTATGCTTTTATATCTTAGGCTATTTAAAGAGAGTTTTTCGTTTGCTATCAATGCTTTACGTAATAATAAATTACGTACATTTTTATCGCTTTTAGGAATTACAATTGGTATTTTTTCAATTATTGCCGTGTTAGCTGCTGTCGATTCTTTAGATAAAAGTATTAAAGACCAATTAAGTGGTTTGGATAAAAATACGATGTACATCACGAAATATTCTTTTGGTCCAACCGAAGTTCCTAGATGGCAACGTGATAACTTTCCTCAAACCGAGTATGATGATTTTGAATTTATACAACGTAGTGTTCCAAATATTGAAGCGATGGCTTATGTAATTTTTGGAGGAAGTGAGAATATAAAATATGAAGGTAATACTGTTACTGGAGTTAATGTGACGCCTGTATCTAATGGTATTTATGATATTGAAAGCTTAAAACTTAAGGAAGGTCGTTTTTATAATGAATCTGAATCTAATTCGGGAGCAAACGTAATGGTTGTTGGTAGTGGTACTGCCGAAAATCTCTTCGGAACTATAAACCCAATAGGAAAAACAGTGAGGGCCTTTGGTAGAAAAATGACTGTTATTGGAGTGCTCAAAAAAATGGGTAATGGTTTGGGAGATTCTCCAGATGAAAAAGCATTTGTGCCGGCAAATTTTGTACGCCGTTTTAAAAATGGAGGTGCAGAAGGCTTAGCAGGAGCAGTTATAGTAAAACCAGAGAAAAATATTGATATAGGAGCTTTTGAAGCTGTTTTAAAGCAAAAATATAGAGCGTATAGAGGTTTAAAGGCTGATGAACCAGATAATTTCTTTATAAATACATTGTCTGGCTTAACCGATTTTGTTGATGGTATAATTGGATTTCTTAATGGAGCTGGTTGGGTTATTAGTGGTTTCTCATTACTTGTTGGTGGATTTGGGATTGCCAACATTATGTTTGTGAGTGTGCGAGAACGTACAAACCTCATTGGGATTCAAAAATCTCTAGGCGCTAAAAATAAATTTATTTTACTTCAATTTTTGTTTGAAGCAGTGATTCTTTCGGTTTTAGGTGGTTTAATTGGTATCATGTTGGTATGGTTAATATCACTAGCCGCAAATGCTATGCTAGATTTTGAATTTGTATTATCCTTATCAAATATTTTTCTAGGCTTTGGGCTATCAACCTTTATTGGTTTGGTTTCTGGTATTATACCAGCCATATCTGCTGCTCGCTTAGATCCTGTTGAGGCGATTAGAACTGGAATGTAGTATTGAGTGCTTCTACTTATGCAAAAAAAAATCTAGAGTATTAACTCAACATGTGTTGTGCCTTTACGAGAACAATACGATTAGAGTATACTAGCAACTTTTTCACAAACAAACTCTAAAAATCGCTCATCGTCTTGAGTAAATGGATCTGGTGTATTTGAGTCTATATCAATTTGACCTAGATTTTCGCCATTCACAAAAATAGGAATTACAATCTCAGCTTTTACAGTGATACTACAAGCAATATAATTATCTTGAGCTGCGACGTCTGGTACGACGAAGTTTTCATTTGAGACAGCTACTTGTCCGCAAATCCCTTTTCCGAAGGGAATAATAGTATGATCTGTAGGCTCACCAACGTAAGGTCCTAATTTGAGTTCATTTTTGTCACCATTTTTAAAATAGAACCCTACCCAATTATAGTAATCTATATGGTTTTCAAGAAGCTCACAAGTTAATAAAAGGCGTTCGTCTACTGTTTTAGAAGTATTTGTTAAAATGCTTTCAACTTGAGGTTTTAGGGTTTCAAAAATCATAGGTTTCAAAAATTTTGGTAAAAGTATTTAAAAAGTGCTATTTCTATATTCATTTTGTATAATTTTAACTCAACTAATCTATAGTTTTTTGAAAGCACTTCTTGTTAAATACAAATCTGTCGTAAAGTTCATATTAACCTTTCTTACGGTTTATATCGTGCTTACGTTGTGTTATAAGTTATATTTAGATGTTTCTGATGGATCAAAGTATTATCCAGACTACTTAACAAACTTAGTGGCAAAACAAAGTGAATCTCTAATCAATACTTTTGGTTATAATGCCGAGATTTTACCACATCCAGATGAACCTTCAATGAAATTAATTGTAAATTCTAAATTTGTAGCTAGAGTAGTAGAAGGCTGTAATTCTATAAGTGTAATCATTTTATTTATTTCATTTATCATTGCTTTTGCCGAAAAATTTAAAGCCACTTTTATTTATTTACTAACTGGTAGTGTGCTTATTTACGTAGTGAATCTCATTAGAATTGCGATTTTATCTATTGGGTTGTATGAGTATCCTTGGCGTGAAGATATTTTGCATACTGTTGTTTTTCCTATGATTATTTATGGTATGGTATTTTTACTTTGGATGTTTTGGGTGAATCGATTTTCAAAAAATAAAAAGCAACATGCGTAATTTTTTAAGCTACATTATACTCATGCTTTTGTTTGGAATGCTCATTTTAATTCGTGTTTTTGAAGACGAATTATTTTACGATCCATACCTGTCTTTTTTTAAAAGTGATTACTTAAGTTTAGATTCTCCACGAAGAGAAATTTTAAAATTGTCTTTGTACACCACATTACGATTTGTGCTCAATACAGTGATTTCTTTAGGTATTATTTATAGTTTTTTTAGGGATAAATCAATAGTAAGGTTTTCATTAGCCGTTTATAGCATTGCTTATGTGATTTTAATGATATTCTTCCTGTATTTTGTTATTAATCCAAGACAAGAAGATTATTATTTGTTTTTTAACTTTAGACGCTTTTTAATCCAGCCAATACTTTTATTGCTCTTAGTTCCAGCGTTTTATTATCATAAGCTTAAAAATTAAACTGTTAATCAAATTATAATTTTTTAAAAGCTATTTTCTTTTTTTTAACTTTGTAACATGTTAAAACAAATTTTACATAAACTATGTTCTATTGCAATGACGCTTTTGTTATTGTTATCTACGGTATCATTTACTGTAGAAAAACATTTTTGTGGAGATGTTTTAATAGATGTAGCTGTTTTTACCGACTTAGAAAAATGTGCTTCAGATAATATTGAAAGTAAGCATGAAGAAATCAAATTTATGCATTGCTGTAAAGACACTTTAGAAACACTACAAGGTCAAAAAGAACTAACGGTAAAAACTTTTGATGATTTAGAATTAGATCAACAGCTATTTTTAGCATCTTATTTATATTCATATACAGGTCTGTTTCAAGTTTTAGAAAAGCAGACAAATCCTCATCGAGATTATAATCCTCCTAAATTGATTGCAGACATACACGTTCTCGATCAAGTCTTCCTTATTTGATATTATTTATGTTCTAAGATTTATTAACGATCAATTTTTGGTCCAATAATTAATTTTACACTCATAAATAATAATGACACATACATATATTGTTACAGGTATGACCTGTAATGGCTGTAAAGCTGCGGTAGAGAAAGCTTTAAAAACGATAGATGACGTTACCGATGTATCTATAAATTTAGAAACTAAACACGTTGAGGTTTCAATGAAGCATTCTATTTCTACGGAAATTTTAAAACAAGCCTTACCATCTAAATATTCAATCACTAGAAAGGAAAGTAAAAATGTCTTTACCTCAAATTCCAGTACGTCGACTTCACAAATTACAAGTCAAAAAACAGAAGAACAAAGTGAGCTCAAACAATTGTTTCCGCTCTTTTTAATCTTTGGATATATCCTTGTGGGTTCTTTTTTAATGAATTATGACCCGTTGCATATTGAAGGCTTTATGCTCGATTTTATGGGATTATTCTATATCGTTTTTAGCTTTTTCAAGCTATTAGACTTAAAAGGATTTCCAGAAAGTTTTAAAATGTATGATCCACTCGCTAAAGCATGGCCAACATACGGTTGGGTATATCCATTTATAGAGTTGTTATTAGGTGTTATGTTTTTAATGCGTATTGAAATTCCTTTAGCATTAATTACAACGTTAGTTATTCTCGGAATTACAACAATTGGAGTTACAAAAACACTATTAAGTAAAAAATCAATTCAATGTGCTTGCTTAGGGACGGCATTAAAACTTCCTATGACTAAAGCCACTTTTATTGAAAATAGCATCATGATTATTATGGCGATAATCATGCTATTAAAAACAAGCAATTAAAATGAAAAAAATAATATATATTATGGTAATGATACCTTTATTGATGTTCTCCCAAGAGAAAATTGAAGGTATCGTTACAGAGAAAGTTGATGGAAGTAAAATGTTTCCGTTAGCAGGAGCCAATGTGTTTTGGCTCGACACATCTGTTGGTGCAGTTACCGATATAGATGGAAAATTTAGTATTCCTTATGAATCGAGTTATACAAAACTAGTAATTAGTTATGTAGGTTTTAAAACAGATACAATAACGATTACTTCTCCCAAATACATTAAACATTTATTAGAAGCTACAAGTGATCTAGATCAAATTGTATTAACCGCAAGAAAAAAAGCAACATCTAGATCTTATATGAGTGCTCAAAATATAATGACAATTAGTAGCGACGAACTTTTAAAAGCTGCTTGTTGTAATTTGTCTGAAAGCTTTGAAACCAACCCATCTATTGATGTCAACTTTTCAGATGCAGTAACAGGTACGCGACAAATAAAAATGTTAGGGCTTACCAGTAAATATATTTTAATTACTCAAGAAAATATTCCATCTATAAGAGGAGCCTCTCAAGCTTATGGGTTAAGTTTTATACCAGGAACTTGGGTAGAAAGCATCCAAATTACAAAAGGTGCAGGAAGTGTAGTCAATGGGTTTGAAAGTATTGCAGGGCAAATCAATGCCGAGTTACAAAAGCCAACAAAAGATGATAAGTTCTTTTTAAATTTATATGGAGCTAGTAGTCAACGCTTAGAATTGAATACCCATTTTAATACTAAAGTGAGTGATAAATGGAGTACAGGTTTATATGTTCATGGTAATACACATCAAGAAAAACATGATGTTAATGATGATGGGTTTTTAGACATGCCCTTGTACAATCAAATCAATGTGATGAACCGCTGGCAATACACAAATCCTGAAAAAGGTATAGTTAGCTTTGTAAATGTACGTTACCTAAATGATGCAAAGCAATCAGGTCAACTTGATTTTGATCCTGATACAGATCGCTTGACAACGAATGCTTGGGGAAGCGAGATTGATACAGAGCGTTTTGAAGTTTCTGCGAAGCTAGGCTACGTAAATCCTGAGGTGCCATGGCAAAGTTTAGGGGTTCAATTTGCTTTTAGTAGTCATAATCAAGATTCTTATTTTGGATTAAATCAGTATGATATAAATCATAACAGTGTGTATTCTAATGTGATGTATAATTCAATTATTAGCGATTCTAGGCATAAAATAAAAACAGGCTTAGGTTTTACATACGATCATTATGACGAATATGCTATAGGTGTAGATTTTGAGCGTAGTGAACGATCTGCTGGTGCATTTTTTGAATATGCTTATGACGATTTAGATAAGCTAACTGTCACTGCAGGACTGCGTTTTGATACCCATAATCTATTAGGTGAGTTTTTAACACCTCGTTTACATGCAAGATATACGCCTTGGGAGAAATCAGCATTTCGCGCCTCAATAGGCAGAGGTAAGCGTAGTGCAAATATTTTTGCAGAAAATCAAAATATGTTCGCTACATCGCGTACTATAAATATTTTGAATTCCTCCGGAAATATCTACGGGTTAGATCCTGAAATTGCATGGAATTACGGGCTATCCTACCTTCAAGGTTTTAATCTCTTCGGAAGAAAAGCAGATGTGACCTTTGATTTTTATCGAACTGATTTTGAAAATCAAGTCGTAATAGATTGGGAAAATCCTCAAGAAGTTAATTTCTATAATCTAGAAGGTAAAAGTTATGCTAATAGCTTTCAGGTAGAATTAAACTATAATGTCTTTGAGCATTTTGATTTTAGAACTGCCTATAAATATTATGATGTACAAACCACGTATAGCTCAGGCAAATTAGATAAGCCATTAATACCTAAGCATCGCTTTTTTGCTAATGCATCGTATGAAACTCACGTAAAAGAAGGAGAGTTTGCACGATGGAAATTTGATCTCACTTATAATTGGCTTAGTGAGCAACGTTTTTCATCAACAAGCACGAATCCTGAAGCCTTTAGAGTTTCCGCAGAATCCCCAACCGTAAGTACCTTAAATGCACAAGTAACAAAAGTGTTTTCTCCAAAATTTGAAGTATATTTAGGAGGTGAAAATATCACAAACGTGAGGCAAGATAATCCTATTTTAGGTGCAAATGATCCTTTTGGATCAAATTTTGATACAACATTTGTGTATGGCCCAATTTATGGTAGTATGTACTACGCAGGATTGCGATTTAAAATAAAATAACCCGTTTTGTCATTCCGATTGAAATGAGGACTCTCTAAAAGATTCTTCGCTGTCGCTCTGAATGTCAACAAAAATTAAAACAAATCATGAAAAAAGTAATTACAGTATTAGTGTTATTGATAACTACAGTAACATTTGCTCAAAACAAAAATGAAAGAGCATCATTAGAAGTAGATGGTATTTGTAACATGTGTAAAGAGCGCATTGAAAAAGCAGCTATTAGAACAAAAGGAGTGAAATCAGCAATATGGTCTGTAGATACCCACGAGCTTAAATTAATCTACGATGCTCGCAAAACAAACTTAGATTCTATTAGAAAAAAAGTTACAGCTGTTGGTCATGATACCAAAGCGTTAAAAGCTACAGATGAAGCTTATGCAACGGTTCATCCTTGTTGTAAATATAGAGATGATGAGGTGATTGATGATCATAAAAATTAACAATCACTTTTAGTTAAATATTTACTAATAAGAGTATCAGTTGATGTGTTGCCAATGTACCTTTAATGTATAATTTAATTATTAAATTTTGCAATTATGGCACAAGGAAAGCAAGTTGGAACGCCAAAAATTACTAAAGCTACTAAGAAATTAGAGGCTAAAAAGGCGAACAAAAGGACTACTGTTAAGAAGTAGTTTCTTGAGAAAAGACAATCATTTAGAATGAGTTGTCTAATTAAAATTAATTTATAAAAACAAAGCACTACATATTATATTATGTAGTGCTTTATTTTTTGATATACCATTACTAGGGTCTTATGTTTCTCATGATATAACAATAAAGTAGTTGTCAAAAATTGATGATTATTATCTATGACCATCAATCAATACTATTATCTTATCTCGTTATGAATTTGATGAAGACCATCTGTTACTTGATGAGATGCAAATAAAAAGCAATTCAATTGATCTCAATCGTGCGCCACAGTAATTTTATATATATATCAATAGAATTTGTGTAATTAAAAAAAAACAGCCTTAGATAAAAATCTAAGGCTGTTTTATTGTTTACTCCCATAAAAGTGAGAGATTTTTATTTGTAACGATTAGCTAAAGAATGTTACATCATTCCTGGCATTCCGCCACCCATAGGAGGCATTCCGCCAGCTGGAGACTCTTCTTTGATGTCTACTAAAGCACATTCAGTAGTTAAAATCATACCAGAAACTGACGCAGCATTTTCTAATGCAATACGTGTTACTTTTTTAGGATCAATGATTCCTGCTTTTAGCATATCAACATAAGTTTCAGTTTTAGCATCAAAACCAAAGTCTTTTTTACCTTCTAAAACTTTATTGATAACTACAGATCCTTCTCCTCCAGCATTTTCAACAATAGTTCTTAGAGGAGCTTCTATTGCTCTTGCTACAATTTGAATTCCTGTTGTTTCATCGAGATTATCTGTTGTGATTTTCTCTAATACAGATTTAGCTCTCACTAAAGCAACACCACCTCCAGCTACAATACCTTCTTCAACTGCAGCTCTAGTTGCATGTAAAGCATCATCAACACGATCTTTCTTTTCTTTCATTTCAACTTCACTAGCTGCACCAACGTAAAGTACGGCAACTCCTCCAGCTAATTTAGCTAAACGTTCTTGAAGTTTTTCTTTGTCATAATCACTAGTTGTAGTCTCAATTTGCGCTTTTATTTGATTTACTCTTGCTTTGATATCTGAAGACTTACCAGAACCGTTTACAATGGTAGTGTTATCTTTGTCAATCATTACAGATTCAGCAGTTCCTAGCATGCTTAAATCAGCATTTTCAAGAGAAAAACCTCTTTCTTCAGAGATTACAACTCCTCCAGTTAAAATAGCGATATCTTCCAGCATAGCTTTACGACGATCTCCAAATCCTGGTGCTTTTACAGCAGCAATTTTTAATCCACCACGTAATTTATTCACAACTAGAGTAGCTAAGGCTTGACCTTCTACATCTTCAGCAATAATTAATAATGGACGACCAGATTGAGCTACTGGTTCTAATATTGGGAGAATTTCCTGTAAGTTAGAAATCTTTTTGTCAAATAATAAAATGTAAGGATTCTCTAAATCTGCAATCATCTTATCTGAATCTGTAACGAAGTAAGGTGATAAATAACCTCTGTCAAACTGCATACCTTCAACCACATCAACGTATGTTTCCATACCTTTAGCTTCTTCAACAGTAATAACACCTTCTTTACCAACTTTTCCAAATGCCTTAGCAATTAACTCACCAATAGTATCGTCATTGTTAGCCGAAATAGCCGCTACTTGCTTAATCATTTCAGAAGAGCTACCTACTTTTTTAGATTGTTTTTCTAAATCTTTAACAATGGCTTGAACAGCTTTGTCAATACCACGTTTTAAATCCATTGGGTTGGCACCTGCAGCGACGTTTTTTAAACCTTCTTTTACGATAGCTTGAGCTAATACAGTTGCAGTGGTTGTTCCATCACCAGCTAAGTCGTTAGTTTTAGAAGCTACTTCTTTAACCATTTGAGCTCCCATGTTTTCAAGCTCATTTTCTAGTTCAATTTCTTTTGCAACAGAAACACCATCTTTAGTTACTTGAGGCGCTCCAAATGAACGTCCAATGATAACGTTACGACCTTTTGGTCCTAATGTTACTTTTACTGCATTTGCTAATGCATCAACACCACGTTTTAATCCGTCGCGTGCTTCTATATCAAATTTTATATCTTTTGCCATGTCTTTTAAATTTTTAGCTATTGGCTTTTTGGCCTTTAGCTATATGTTTTTAATTTAGATTTTATGTGCTAATAGCAAAAAGCTAATAGCGAAAAGCAATTGTTAAACAATCGCTAAAATATCACTCTCACGCATGATGAGGTAATCTTTACCTTCTAGTTTAAGTTCTGTACCAGCGTATTTTCCGTAAAGTACAGTGTCTCCAGATTTTACTGTCATTGGTTCGTCTTTAGTGCCTTTACCAACGGCAACAACGTTTCCTTTTTGTGGTTTTTCTTTAGCGTTGTCTGGAATGATAATTCCTGAAGCTGTTTTAGTTTCAGCTTGTACAGGTTCAATAAGAACTCTGTCTGCTAATGGTTTAATGTTTAAGCTCATGTTTTATATCAGTTATTTGATTAAATATTATACGTTGATAAACAATCAACATTCCTGCTTGCCTGCAGGCTGGTAAACTTTATGCTAAAAATGTGCCAACTGTGTTTAACTGACAAAGTTGCAGAGCGTTCAGATTTCCGAAGTTATATAGAGAAATTAGGGCATAAAAAAAATGCCAACTACATAGTTGGCATTTTGTATATTATAAAATATAGAGTGTTCTTATAAAGAATCTCCAGGTGTTGCAATATTGTCTGCTGCATCATCAACAGGTGTTGTTGCAGGAGCGGTTGTCGTTGTGTCACTACCATTAATTATTTTAGAATCCTCAACACCTCCTGCTCCAGGAATGGCAAAGTTAGAGGCTAAAATTAAGGCCAATAATAAAGTTGCTAAAGCCCACGTACTTTTGTCTAAAAAGTCTGTCGTTTTTTTAACACCTCCTAATTGTTGTGTGCCACCACCTCCAAATGAAGAAGATAATCCTCCTCCTTTAGGGTTTTGAACCATAACGACTACAACTAGTAAAAATGATACTAGTATAATTAAGATTAAAAAGATTGTAAACGTATTCATTATTTTTGAGTATTATTTTCTTGTAATTCTTTTACTGCTTTAATTTGGTCTGCAAAGAAACCACTTTTTTCTGGATATTTCAAACTTAATATTTTATAAGATTGAATTGCCTTGGCGTAGTTGTTTTGTTCTAGATAAATTCTAGCTAAAGTCTCTGTCATCAATCCGTCGTGAGGAACTTTTTCACTCGTATCTATATGGATTTTTTTTGATGCTTTACTAGGTACTATTTTAGGGTTGTTCTCGAGAAATTTATCAATAAGCTCGAACTTTTTATGGATAGAAGCTGATTTGTCTAGCGGTGAATTACTGTGGGTTGCTGTTTTTTGTGCTTCGGAAATTGGAGCGTTTACATCCTTCTCGTCTCTTTGAATAGGTTTAAAGCTTGTGATTTTAAGCCACTCTGTGAAGGAGTGAGTTTCGGTTTTCTCAAAGTTTAATGGTTTGCCAATTTGTAAAACATCTTCTGGTTTTGCCTCAATATGTTTGGCGTCTATATCAACAATAACTTGCTCTGGAGTAGTTTCTTGAAGCGCTAAAAAGTGAGCCACATCTTCGGTGTTTATTTTTTGCTCAAACAGGTCTGGATCGAGAACACCTTCAGTATTTTTTATATGTTGCTTTAATGCATCATCAATAGTGACGCTTTTATCTACCGATATGTCGACTATATCATTAACTGTGATGTCCTTTAAATGCTCTGAGTTTTGTTTGATGACTTGAGATATTTCGTTTTGATTGAAAATTTCCGAAGTAATAAAATCAAATAATATACTACGATCTGTTGTGTAAGCTGCTGTAGTTTTTAATTCTTGATTGTATTTAAAGCTGTTATTGTTTTTTAAACCCTTGAGATAAAGTGCTCTTGCCGATTGAAAATAAGGATATTTGATGCTTAAATTGTGCAATTCACCGGTTTGAGCATTTGTAATGTGCTTTGGGTTTTGAAGAATATATGTGAAATCTGTTTTATTCATTTACCACTTAGCCAATGTTGCATTAAAAATATCTTGTGTGAGACGTTCAAAAATTTCTTCATGAGCGGTTTCTTTTTGAGCGCCAATTAATTGAGTCGTTCCACTATAATCATAAAAGAAAGAAAAACGTTGTTCGAACTCTTCATCGGGATTGTCTTTATCAAAAAGTCTCACATTAACGCCAATGGTTAATCTGTTTTGAGCTGCTGTGCTATTGGCTTGAGCAGTTGTTGGTGAGATACGATATTCTATGATTTCACCTTCATATACTAAATCACCGTTAGATGTAGTTAAATTTAAATTGGTTTGATTTGCAATTAAATCTTGTAAAGCAATTGTGAAATCTCTATCTAATCCTGGTTCAATTAAATTAGCATTGTTTTGAAAATAATTAACCTGAAATGTTTCAGCCTTTAAATCCTGAACTCCTGTAAACGAATAAGGACCACAACCAAAAAGTAGTAAAGCTGCTGAACATACAATAAGATATTTAATTGTTTTCATAAATTAGTAGGTGTTAGGTTTTTTCATGGTGATATATGCGTAAATATAACCAGCATTATCGGCAACATCAAAATCGATATTGATAACACGATAGCCTTGATAATGTTTTTCGTTTACGAGGTCTTCGGCTTCTTTTCTAATGGCTTCAGAGCTGTTTCTAGTAAACGATTTTTTAATCATAAATATTTCTATGGCTTTCATAAACTAATCATAAATCGTAGGTTGGTTATTATTTATAAATCGTACTGCTTAATTTTTCTATATAACGTTCGTTCGCTAATACCTAACTCGGCTGCTGCAAGTTTGCGTTTACCTTGGTGACGCTCTAAAGATTTTTTAATTAGTTCTAATTCTTTATCATGTAAAGATAAGGTTTCTTCCTCTTCTATTTCTTCGGCAAAATGATATTTGTCTAGTGTTTGGTTTTTGTCTTCAGGATCAAAATGATCTTCGGTTTTCTCAGGAATTGCCATGACTTCTAAATCCTCGAATTCGTCAGTATAATTTTCTTTTTGTTTGTCACCATAGATTTTGTTTATCAAACTTTCATTGTCTTTTTCTACTTCAGCAGCGTTACCACTCTTCATAAGTTCCATGGTTAACTTTTTGAGATCATTTAGGTCACTTTTCATATCAAAAAGTACTTTGTATAGAATTTCTCTTTCGTTACTAAAATCGCTTTCAGACTTCGAATTATTAATTACAGCAGGTAAGTTATTGCTTCCGCTAGGTAAATAGCTATGTAAGGTAGAGGCGTTAATTGTTCGATTTTGTTCTAACACTGAAATTTGCTCAGCTACATTACGCAACTGACGAATATTACCATTCCAACGGTGTTTTTGTAAAATAGGTACTGCATCATCTTCTAGCTTGATGGTTGGCATTTTGTATTTTAAAGCAAAATCACTGGCAAATTTTCTAAATAATAAGTGAATATCATCTTTTCGCTCACGAAGTGGTGGAATGTTAATGTCTACAGTGCTAAGTCTATAATAAAGGTCTTCTCTAAATTTTTCTTTTTTAATGGCCTCAAACATGTTGACGTTTGTTGCAGCTACAATTCTCACATCTGTTTTTTGAACCTTACTAGACCCTACTTTTATAAATTCGCCATTTTCTAAAACACGTAGTAAACGCACTTGAGTTGTTAATGGTAATTCTCCAACTTCATCTAAAAAAATGGTGCCACCATCTGCCACTTCAAAATACCCAGAACGTGTAGATGTTGCGCCTGTAAAAGCGCCTTTTTCATGTCCAAAAAGTTCACTGTCAATAGTGCCTTCTGGGATTGCACCACAGTTTACAGCAATGTATTTACCATGTTTACGATGCGATAATTGGTGTATGATTTTTGGAATACTTTCTTTACCAACACCACTTTCTCCGGTTACTAATACCGAAATGTCTGTGGGTGCAACCTGGATTGCTTTTTCAATCGCTCTATTAAGTTTTGGGTCGTTTCCAATAATTCCGAAACGTTGTTTTATGGCTTGAATGCTTTCCATGTGATTTTATTTTTTGATTGATCTAATCATTTTTTTAAAGTAACTATTCAGCTTAGATCGTTTTCTTGGTGATTTTAATACGTCATTATGGTCGTTGTCAAGACTATAAATGATAATCACTGGCTTTGTTTTAATAACCTCAGTTTTACTATTGGTTTTTGCTACTTTACCAAGATAATTTGTTGTTATGTAAATGTTGATTGGTTTTTTTGACCATTTTTTATTAGTAATAGCGTTCCATTTATAAATAACATTGTTGGTAGTTTTATTCTCAACAATTTTATATGACCCATAATCAGTACTAAATTTTTTAATTATAGAATCGGTATCAAATGAAAGGTGAATTGAAATGTTATTAATCATTCTATTGCCTTCTATGGCAAGAGTTCCATTATAAACCTTGTCAAGTTTTGGTTCAAACTGTGCAGAAGCATTATAGAAACTAAAAATTGAGAAAATTATAAGTATATGTTTCAGATTCATAATTATAAAGTTTTATTTTTTTGAATACCCAACAGCCTCTCCAATTAAAGTCGCACTAGTACAATCTAGCACCTTGACTTTAACCAAATCTCCAACATTATAATGTTCTTTAGGAAAAACAGCAACAATATTCTGTGAGGTTTTACCAGACCATTGCTGGTTTGATTTTTTAGACTCACGCTCTACAAGGACTTCAACTGTGGTATTTATGTATTTTTCTATTTGCTCTGCTCCAAGTTCACGTTGTAATTGCACAATCTCTGCTAAACGTCGTTTCTTAACATCTTCTGGTATATCATCTTCTAATTTTCGTTCTGCTAAAGTTCCTGGACGTTCAGAGTACATGTACATAAATCCAAAGTTATACTTAACGTATTGCATTAAACTTAAGGTGTCTTGATGGTCTTGTTCTGTTTCCGTAGGAAAACCAGCAATCATATCTTGGCTAATAGAGCATTCTGGGAGAATACGTCTAATATTATCAATGAGTTCAAAATATTCTTCTCGCGTATGTAATCTATTCATTTCTTTTAAAATGCGATTACTTCCACTTTGTACTGGTAAATGAATGTGTTTACAAATGTTATCATATTTTGCCATGGTATGAATAACGTCTAGTGTTAAATCTTGCGGATTAGAAGTAGAGAATCGAATGCGCATTTTGGGTTGTGCCATGGCACACATTTCTAGTAATTGCGGGAAATGAACTGCAGTTGCTTTTTGCATGTCACTGGCTTTTGTGAAATCCTTTTTGAGTCCGCCACCATACCATAAATAACTATCTACATTTTGACCCAAAAGCGTGATTTCTTTATAGCCTTTGCTCCATAAATCATTAATTTCTGTTATAATGCTTTGAGGGTCTCGGCTGCGCTCGCGTCCTCGTGTAAAAGGTACCACGCAAAACGTGCACATATTATCACAACCACGCGTAATAGAAACTAGTGCAGACACACCATTGGTATTCAGCCTAACTGGAGAAACGTCGCCATAAGTTTCGTCCTTAGATAGTATGACATTAATAGCATCTCTACCGTCGTCAACTTCAGCTAAAAGGTTAGGTAGGTCTTTGTAAGCATCTGGTCCAACAACGAGGTCTACAATTTTTTCTTCTTCTAAAAATTTAGTTTTTAACCGCTCAGCCATACAACCAAGAACACCAACTTTCATTTTTGGGTTAATGCGTTTTACGGCATTGTATTTTTCTAAACGTTTTCTAACGGTTTGTTCTGCTTTATCTCTAATAGAGCAGGTGTTAACTAAAACCAAGTCGGCTTCTTCGAGACTTTGTGTGGTGTTGAAACCTTGATCAGAAAGTATGGAAGCTACAATTTCGCTATCGCTAAAATTCATAGCGCAGCCATAACTTTCTATAAAAAGTTTTCTGCTGTTTCCTTCTTTTTGTTCTAATACAAGGTTGTTACCCTGTTTGCTTTCATCAATAGTGTTATCCATATATAGTGTGCAATCTCAAAATATTGAGAAGAGTCAATTTAAATTTTAGTAGTCAATAAACATGCAAAGATACTATAATTTGAAAGACTGTGACAAAGTGTCATAGTAGATTTTGTTTTGAAGATGCATTTTAATTTACTTTATTTGATAAAATAATCAAAGCAGAAATAATTATGTTATTTGCAGAAATTCAACACAAAATTAGCCATGCAAGGCAACTCGATTTTGGTGATCTTTTAAATGAAAGTATTGAACTTTTTAAAAAAGTTTGGCTTCAAGGATTTTTAATGATCCTAATTATGTTTGCAATTATTATTCCGTTCGTGATAGTTATATATGTTCCAGTGCTTTTTATCTCAATTATGAGTGCTGAAAGTCCAGGTTTTATTGGAGGCTGGCAATTTATTCTTGTTATTGTATTAATGCTTATATATGTCTGTTTTATGTTTGTTATGCTCGTGATGACATTTGGGTTAAAGGCTGGTTTGTATAGAATTATGCGCCAAAAGGATTTAAGTATAATAGCTAAGGATGACTACCTCTTTTTTCTTCGGAAACCTTACCGCTCAAAAACTATTGGCTTATCATTAGCCTATTTTGGGATTGGTTTGTTAGCCATGCTATTATGTGTGTTTCCGCTAATTTACGTGATGGTACCACTTAATTTATTAGTTGTTATCTATGCTTTTAATCCAGAAATATCTAGTTCTAATCTTATAAAAGCTAGTTTTGAATTAGGAAATAAAAAATGGCTAATCACATTTGGTGTTACTTTAGTATCAGGATGGCTGGCGCAAATGGTTGGTATGCTAATGTGTGGTGTTGGGATTTTTGCGACAGCTTCATTCGCGGCAATTCCTTTATACTTTATCTATAAAAAGGTAATTGGTTTTGATGAAAATGTTAATGAAGTCAAACAAATAGGAATTAATAACCCTAATGACGCAACCTTTTAATTAATTCTGCATCTTATAAAAAATAACACGCATGAAAATTTCTAAAATTATTATCTCTTTTTTTTGTTTCACATTATTATTCATGAATACACAATGTGATGATGACGATTTAAATAGTACAACGCCTTGTGATCAAACTGTAGTTGTAGATAATGGGTTTTATGACACTGCAACTTCTGATTTTTATACCCTAACAGAAGCTGTTATTGTAGATAATTGTTTGTCTATTACTATTGAAGCCAGTGGCTGTGATGGGAATTCATGGAGTATGGTAATGGTAGATTCAGGCACAGTTGCAGAATCCTCACCAGAGCAACGGTATTTAAAATTTGTATTAAGTAATGATGAAGTTTGTTTAGCTGTATTTACTCAACAACGTTCATTTGATGTCACACCAATTCAAATAGAAGGTAGTAACGAAATTATTTTAAATATTGAAGGTTTTGAAGAGCCAATTACTTATACCTATTAAGTGATTTGTTCGGTTATATAGTGATGTAAAGGTCTGGATTTGGTTCAGACTTTTTTTATGCTTTTTGATAGATGAAATAACGCTTTTTTAAGACAAATTACAATCGAAACACACATAAATTAGGAACATAACTTATTTTTCTCATACATTTGTAGCTTCAAAAAATCATGTATGCCGAAGAATTTAGTCATTGTAGAGTCACCAGCAAAAGCCAAAACCATAGAGAAATTTCTTGGTAAAGATTTTAAAGTAGAATCTAGTTTTGGACATATTGCAGACTTGCCTTCAAAGGAGTTAGGAGTTGATGTAGAAGGTGATTTTGATCCCAAATATCAAGTTTCTAGAGATAAAAAAGATGTTGTTAAAAAACTAAAAGATCTTGCAAAAAAAGCAGATGTTGTGTGGTTAGCAAGTGATGAGGATCGAGAAGGGGAAGCAATTGCATGGCATTTAGCTGAAACACTTGGGCTTGATAAAGCAAAAACAAAGCGTATCGTTTTTCATGAGATTACGAAAAGCGCTATTCAAAACGCTATTGAAAACCCAAGAGATATTGATTATGATTTGGTAGATGCACAACAAGCACGTCGTGTATTAGATAGAATTGTAGGGTATGAATTGTCTCCAGTATTATGGAGAAAGGTTAAAGGTGGTTTGTCGGCAGGACGTGTGCAATCTGTTTCAGTACGATTAATTGTAGAGAGAGAACGAGAAATTACTGAGTTTTCACCTGAAGCATCCTATAGAATTGATGCTGAATTTTCAAATGAAGACGGACAATCATTCAAAGCTAAGCTTCCGAAGAACTTTAAAACAAAAAAAGAAGCTTATGCATTTTTAGAATCTAATGCAAATGCAGATTTTAAAGTCGCTGATTTAACTCAAAAACCAGCAAAAAAATCACCAGCAGCACCATTTACAACATCAACATTACAGCAAGAAGCCTCCAGAAAAATTGGGTTTTCGGTGAGTAGAACGATGCAAAATGCGCAACGATTATATGAGGCTGGTTTGATTACCTATATGAGAACTGATAGTGTAAATTTATCTGATGAAGCTCGTAAAGGCGCAAAAGCAGAAATTGAAGCTGCTTATGGTGAGAAATATAGTAAATCAAGACAATATAAAGGGAAATCTAAAGGTGCTCAAGAAGCTCACGAAGCCATTAGACCTACAGATTTTAAAAAGCACTCTGTAGATATTGAACGCGACCAAGCAAAACTGTACGATTTAATTTGGAAACGAGCTATTGCGTCTCAAATGAGTGATGCACAATTAGAACGTACCAACGTAAAGATTGACGCCTCAACACACAAAGAAACCTTTACGGCTAATGGTGAAGTCATTACTTTTGAAGGTTTTTTAAAAGTCTATCTAGAAGGTACAGATGATGAAGATACAGAGCAAGAAGGGATGTTGCCAGCTATGAAAGTTAATGAGACATTGTTAAATAGTTTCATTACAGCAACAGAACGTTTTTCTCGCGCACCTTATCGTTTTACAGAAGCCTCTCTAGTAAAACAATTAGAAGAATTAGGTATTGGTAGACCGTCAACGTATGCACCAACTATTTCTACAATCCAAAATAGAAATTACGTAGAAAAAGGATCTAACGAAGGTGTTGAGCGTGAGTACACGCAACTTTTATTACAAGACGGTAAACTCACAGATAATAGTTTAACCGAAAAAGTGAATAGCGATAAAGGCAAGCTAATTCCTACCGATATTGGTATGATTGTGACCGACTTTTTGGTGAATCACTTCGGAAATATCCTAGATTATAACTTTACCGCTAAAGTAGAGGCCGATTTTGATGAAATCGCAGAAGGTAAAGAGGATTGGAAAAAAATAATGAAAGAATTCTACAAAGGATTTCATCCTGTTGTTGTTGATGTTCAGGAAAATGCAGAAAGAGAATCTGGAGAACGTATTTTAGGTACAGATCCTAAATCTGGCAAGCAAGTAAGTGTGCGTTTAGGTAAATTTGGTCCAATGGTTCAAATAGGAACTGTTGATGATGAAGAAAAACCAACCTTTGCAAGTTTATCACCAGATCAACAATTAACTACAATTACGTATGAAGAAGCAATGGATTTGTTTAAACTCCCTAAAAGTTTAGGGACCTATGAAGACGAACCTGTTGAGGTAAACAATGGCCGTTTTGGGCCATACGTGAAATTTGGTAAAGCATATGTGTCACTTCCAAAAGGTACCAACCCCTTAGATGTAGAAATGGATCAGGCCATTGAGCTTATTAAAGAGAAGCAAAAAGCCGATGCGCCAATTTATATGTATAAAGATTTACCGGTTCAAAAAGGTAAAGGGCGTTTTGGGCCTTTTATTAAATGGAACGGCATGTTTATCAATGTTAACAAAAAATATGATTGGGATAATTTATCTGACAATGATATTGTAACACTGGTAGAAGAAAAAATTCAAAAGGAAATTGATAAAGTCATTCACAATTGGGAAGACGAAGGAATTTGTGTTGAAAAAGCAAGATGGGGAAGACACAATATTATAAAAGGTAAAATAAAAGTAGAGCTTCCTAAAACGGTCGATGTTACAGATATGACTTTAGAAGAAGCTAAAGCAGAAATAGAAAAGAAAGCGCCAAAGAAAAAAGCGCCAAAGAAAAAGGCAGCACCAAAAAAGAAAGCAACTGCTAAAAAGAAAACAACTACTAAGAAATAAGTAAATCATGAATTTTAATTTTTTATCTCCTGTATCTGATTCGGTTTTAGCTCATAACGAACTATTGTCTGAGCAAGCATTAGGGAAAAAAATTAAAATTCATTCTGCTAAAGAAGGTATTCCAGACTTAAAAGGAGTTAACCTTGCCATTATAGGTGTACAGGAAAATCGTAATGATGTCAATTATATGGGTGAAGAATTAAATTTCGACACCATTAGAACGTCATTATATGCATTATTTCCTGGAAATTGGCATGCTAGTATTGCCGATCTGGGAGATATTCCTGCAGGTGCAACGATTGAAGACACATATTACGCCTTGCGTACAATCATTTCAGTTTTAATAGAGCAAAAAGTGATACCTATAATAATAGGAGGAAGTCAAGATCTAACATATGCTAATTACCGTGCTTACGATACCATGTCACCAATGGTAAATATTGTCAACGTAGATTCTAATTTTGATCTTGGTGACGCTTCCGTAGAAATGAAAAATAATAGTTTCCTCGGAAAAGTGATATTAGAACAACCATACAACCTGTTTAATTATTCTGTTGTCGGTTACCAAACCTACTTTAATTCGCAAGAGGAAATTGATTTAATGGAGAAACTCTACTTCGAATCTTACAGATTAGGCGAAGTTACTCATGCAATTAATTTGGTAGAACCTGTAATGAGAGATGCGCACATTGTCACATTAGATTTGAAATCTGTGAGAGCTTCTGAAGTAGGCGCTAAGCAGAAATTTTCACCTAATGGTTTAGATGGCAAGGAAATATGTACGATTTCAAGATACGCTGGTATTAGTAATAAAGTATCGTCATTTGGTATTTATGAGTTTAAATCTACCAATGAATTAGATGCAACACCTATGTTAATATCACAAATAATTTGGTATTTTATAGAAGGCTATAATTGTAGAGTCAATGATGATATTTTTTCTAACCCTAATTCTCATCAAAAATATAATGTATTGATTGAAAATGAAGAATTAATATTTTATAAAAGTTTAAAAACTGGACGTTGGTGGATTGAAATACCTTTTTTGCCAAATGTTAATAATAAATTAAAAAAGCATACGTTATTACCATGCACGCACGAAGATTATAAAGAGGCAAGTCATGGTAAAATACCAGAACGTTGGTATAAGGCTTATAAGAAGAATGGTGTATAATATCGATGAGATGATAAATTTAACATTTCTTTAATCGATGAAATGTTAACTTTTTGGGATTAAGTGTAAAAAATATTGAAAAAAAATTGGATTTATCAATATATATAAATATGTTTACATCCTTAAAAAAATTAAGTACAAGAATTAACACATAATTACAACTAAATAATTTAACCTCAAGTTTCTATGAATATTAAGAAGTTTGCTTTATTGACAACTGTTTTAGCCCTTATGGTAAGTTGTAACTCTGGAGACAGAGGACAACTCGTAGGTGTTAAAGGAAAGAAATGGCACCCAGAAAAACCTTACGGTATGACGCTAGTACCAGGTGGTGCATTTATTATGGGTAAATCTGATGACGATTTAGCAGGAGTGCAAGATGCTCCAACTAGAACCGTAACAGTTAGAGCCTTTTACATGGACGAAACTGAAATCACTAACAGTGAATACCGTCAATTCGTAGAATGGGTAAGAGACTCTACGATCTACACCAAATTGGCAATATTAGCTGACGAAATTGGTGAAGCTCCTGGAAATGGAGGTATTGGAGAATTTGCATTTCAAGGTGCAGACCCTGAAGAAATGACTGTGTATGAAAAATACATGGACAACAACTACAGTGGCTTAGGACCTACAGGCTACGAAGGGAAAAAATTGAACAAAGATGTTGATTTGATTTTTGATACAGCAGATTACCCAGATGAATATTATGCTGAGGTAATGGATACTATGTATCTTCCTATTGAAGAATCTTATAATGGTCAACGTACTTGGGATGTAACTAAGTTTAAGTTCCAATACAAATACATGGATATCCAAAAAGCTGCTAAAAACAGAGATTTAAAGCGTAGTGATGTTATCGTTACAGAAGAGGTGAAAGTGTATCCAGATACAACTGCTTGGATTAGAGATTTCTCTTATTCTTATAATGAACCAATGCACAATGATTATTTCTGGCATGATGCTTATGGTGATTATCCAGTAGTAGGTGTTTCTTGGAAACAAGCTAAAGCGTTCTGTCAATGGAGAACTTTGTATCATAACGCTTATAGAAAATCAAAAGGAAATCATTTTGTGAATTCTTATAGATTGCCATCTGAAGCAGAATGGGAATATGCTGCAAGAGGTGGATTACAAGGAGGTACTTACCCTTGGGGTGGACCTTATGCTAAAAATGATAGAGGATGTTTTATGGCAAACTTTAAGCCATTACGTGGTGATTATGCAGCAGATCAAGCTTTATATACTGTAGAGGCTGATGCTTATGAACCAAACGATTTCAACTTATATAATATGGCTGGAAACGTTTCAGAATGGGTACAAGGGTCTTATGACGCTGCTTCATATGAATATATGGCATCGTTTAATCCAAACGTGAACAATCCAGATAACGAACGTAAAGTAGTTCGTGGTGGTTCTTGGAAAGATGTTGCATACTTCTTACAAGTAAGTTCTAGAGATTACGAATATGCTGATTCTGCAAGAAGCTATATTGGTTTTAGAACTGTTCAAGATTATATGGGGACAGAAGTAACCAAAAATGCAGCAACAAACTAAACAATTAACTAAACTAAATATTAATCTACTTAAGTTATCAACTAACTTAAAAAACTAAAAACAAACACATTATGGCACAGAAAGGAAAAATCACAATCGCTAATATGGTCTACGGACTTGGAGCTGCAATCGTTATACTTGGAGCTTTATTTAAAATTCAACACTGGCCAGGAGGTTCGTTGATTTTAACTATAGGGATGATTGTTGAAGCCTTGGTATTTACATATTCTGCATTTGAAAGACAACAATCAGATTTAGATTGGTCTTTAGTTTATCCTGAATTAGCTGGAGGAGCAGTTACATCTAGAAAGGCTAAAAAAGAAGAGCCTAAAGATGCTGAAGGTTTATTGTCAAAAAAATTAGACAACTTATTAAAAGATGCTAAAATTGATGGTGAGTTAATGGCAAGTCTTGGTAACAGTATCAAAAATTTTGAAGGTGCTGCAAAAGGAATTAGCCCAACTGTTGATGCTATGGCATCTCAAAAGAAGTATGGTGAAGAAATGACTTTAGCTGCTGCTCAAATGGAGTCTTTAAATAGTCTTTATAAAGTACAAATGGAAGCTGCTAGTCGTCAAGCTACAATTAACGAAGAATCTGTTGCTAATGCAGAGAAATTAAAAGAACAAATGTCATCTTTAGCATCTAACTTATCATCTTTAAATGGTGTTTACGGAGGAATGTTAACTGCAATGAACAAAAACTAATTAGTTTTTTAACTATAATATTAACAACTAAAAAAACTAATTAACATGGCAGGAGGAAAATTATCTGCAAGGCAGAAAATGATTAACTTAATGTACTTAGTCTTCATTGCGATGATGGCTATGAACATGTCGAAAGAAGTATTGTCTGCTTTCGGTTTAATGGAGATTAAGTTTGCAGATGCAAATGAAAAATCTTCTGATAGAAATGAAGCTCTATTAACAGATTTAATTGAGAAAGGTGGGGAAAATCCTGCTGAATTTAAAGTTCCAGCAGCAAGAGCTCAACAAGTGCAAATTGCTTCTGATAAATTTTATAAATATATTGAATCTTTAAAGACTGACTTGCTAAGAGAAGGTGATTATAAAGTAGATCCAGAAACAGGGAAATTACCATTTGAAGCAATGGATAAGACTGATATCTTAGATGAAGCTTGGTTCACTGGTGATAGATTGACTAAAAAAGGTCAAGAAGTTATGGCTCAAATCAATGAGTATAAAGAGTCTATCACGGCTATTTTAGCTACAGATGAGTCTTACAGAGGTACTAGTGAGAATTTTCAAAGTACATTTAGTACAGAACAACAGCTTAATAAAGATAATAAGAAGATAGATTGGTTACCTTACCATTTTCAAGGATTTCCTGCTATAGCTTCTTATACTAAGTTAACAGCTTTACAAAACGATATTAAAGTTGCTGAATCAAATATGTTGAATTTATTTTTAGGTAATGTCGCTATAGAGGCAACATCTCTTAATAATTATAAAGCTATTGTATTAGCAGACAAATCTGCATTTTTCGCAGGTGAAAAGTTTCAAGGTAGAATTGTAATCGGTAAATATGCTAACGTTCCACCTACAAAATTAACAGTTCAAGGTGAACAAATTGATTTGTCTAAAGCTATTGATTCTTCAGGTGCAGCGAGATTAGATTTTAATGTTGGAGCAGTAGGAGAACATAACATTGAAGGTAAATTTACATTTATTGAAGGTGGTAAAGAATTAGAAATTCCTATCGTTGATGCTAACTATGTAGTAGTACCACGTCCAAACTCTGCAACTATTTCTGCAGATAAAATGAATGTTGTTTATCGTGGTGTTGTAAACCCAATGACAATCTCATTTGCTGGTGTACCAGATAATAAAGTTTCGGCATCTGGATCTGGATTGAAAAAAGGTTCAGGTACTGGTAAATACAGTATGGTTCCAACGTCGGGTAGAGAAGTTACGATTAATGTAACAGCTACACTTGATGATGGTACAAGAGTTAGTGATAAAGCAGTGTTTAGAATTAAGGATATTCCTAAACCTTCTGGTCAAATGGCTGGTAAGTCTGATCCTAAATTACCAAGAAACAATGTTGCTGTAGGTAAAGTTGAAGCAGTCTTAGAAGATTTTGATTTTGATTTACCGTTAACAGTAACTGGATTCAAAATTAAAGTAGAAGGGAAGCCTTCAGTATCATGTTCTGGTAACAGACTTAATGGTGCTGCAAAGTCTGCATTAAGTAGTGCTAAACGTGGATCTCAAGTTCAAATATTTGATATTAAATCAAGAAGTAATGGACCTGCAATTAAACCTGCATCTCCAATTATTATTACTCTAACGAACTAATTTTCGAGTATATAACCCAAATTAAAATTAAAAAGATGAATTATAAATTTTTATTATCAATCATTGCCACAGTTTGTATCACATCTAATGTGTGTTCTCAAGCTAATCTTTTAAATGCCAAAAAACCTACAGAGGTTGGTGTTAAAACTGAAGCGCAATTAGCATTAGATTATGACAAACCGTTAGAATATGGTTATGTTGATGATAGAGACATTTTGTTTTCTAGAATGACTTGGGAGAAAGTTGTTTTAGACGAACGTGTAAATTTTCCATTATACTTTCCAGTAGATACTAATAATATCGGTAGAGAAAGACGTTCTTTATATCATACCTTGATTAAAGGAGTTAAAGATGGTAAAATTACTAATGTGTATAACGATTCTTATTTTTCACAAAAAAGAACTCAAAAGGAGATTAAAGACATCACAACTAAAGTAGATACTTTAGATATTGGTTACGATCAATTAAATGCAGATGGCTATGTAGATCCTGAGTATATCACAACAACAAACATTGAAGCTTACCATATTAGTGCTTATTTAATTAAAGGCCTTTGGTATTTTGATAAGCGTCACGGAGAATTGAAATATAGAATTCTTGGTATCGCACCAGCTGCTCCAGATGTTAACTTCTTAGATTCTGAAGATGAAACTCAAAAATTGCCTAACGCATTATTTTGGGTATTCTATCCTGAAGCAAGAGAAGTTTTACATGAAGGGAAAGCATTCAACAACAAAAACAGTGCTATGCCATTGACTTTTGATCATTTGTTGAATTCAAGACGCTTTAATGGCTACATGTACAAAGAAGAAAACGTATATGGTGATAGAGAAGTTAAAGATTATATCGCAGACAATGCGCTTATGCAACTTTTAGAATCAGATCGTATTAAAGAGAAGATTCGTGACTTCGAGCAAGACATGTGGTCTTACTAAGACAACAATTATATAAAAAGCGCTCACTGTTAAAGTGGGCGTTTTTTTTTTGTTTTAACTTCGGAAATGAGAACCTTTTAAGTAAAGTTAAATGATTTAAATAGATCTTATTTATCTTTACATTAAAATCGATAGCATATTGAAAGAAGTAGATTATATCATCGTTGGTAATGGGCTTGCAGGTATTGCTTTTTGTGAGCAGTTGCGTGCTGCTAATAAAACATTTATTGTATTTGATAATAGTTCACAACAATCTTCAAGTGTAGCTGCAGGTTTGTACAATCCCGTGATTTTAAAACGCTTTACTAAAGTATGGAATGCTAAAGCCCAACTGAACTTAGCATTACCAAAATACAAGCTACTAGAGCAACTCCTTAATGTAAAATTAGATTATCAATTACCAGTGTACAGACGTTTTACTTCGGTTGAGGAGCAAAATGATTGGTTCACTGCTTCAGATAAGCCTGTTTTAGAAGACTTTCTATCCACTAATTTAATAAAGAACACGAACCCTAATATAAATGCTAATTTTGGGTTTGGGGAGGTTTTACATTCTGGTAGAGTAAATACTTCTCAACTAGTGAAGTCGTATAGAACTTATCTTGAAGAGCACGACAAATTTGTAGTTGAAGAATTTCAGTATAATCAATTACAAATAGAACAAGAGTTTATCCAATATAAACATATAAAGGCAAACCATATTGTTTTTGCTGAAGGCTTTGGAGTAAATCATAATCCATTTTTTAAACAACTGCCTCTAAACGGAACTAAGGGAGAGATGTTAACCATAGAAGCGCCAGAGTTGCAAATGGAGTTTATTATGAAATCTTCAGTGTTTATAGTTCCTTTGGGTAACCATTTATTCTGGATTGGAGCAACCTATGAACGCGAGGATAAAACACATAGAATTACAGAACATGCTAAAAACGAATTAGTAGATAAACTCAAACAGATTATCACGTGCGACTTTAAAGTTGTGAAACAAGTTGCTGGTATAAGACCAACAACAAAAGATAGAAGGCCGTTGGTAGGATCGCATCCAGAGCACAACAACGTACACATATTAAATGGCTTAGGTACACGAGGCGTGATGATATCTCCTTATGTAGCCGAACAACTCTTTAATTATATTGAAAAAGGGACACTGTTAGATCCTGAAATTGATATCAAAAGATTAAAAAAGTAGGACGTCTGGCCAATTTCCGAAGTGATAAAATATCTACTATGACACTTGTTTTTTTGCCAATGACTTGTCGTAACTCACAAACATATTAATCCAAATATTTCTAGATAATCTCATGATTATTGGTCCACAAGCAATTAGAGTTACAACAATTGCGATAAAAGCAGTCATTAATGAGCTGTTAAGCATTAAGTAACTTATCACAAAAGCAGCAACTGCAAATGCGATACCAACGCCATAACTAACATACATGGATCCGTAAAAAAATGAAGGTTCAATACGATATTTGAATTTGCAGTGAGAACAATGCTCATTAATTTTTAAAACATCACCAAGTACGTAAGGATTTTTGGTCTCATACATGGACTCTTGCTGGCATTTTGGGCATGCTCCTGTAAAAATGCTATAAATTTTGGTTCCTTTTAACATGATTTATTTTTGATTACTTTTGCGCTTTGTATGTAAAATACAAATTTACGTTTTTAATAGATAATTCATTGTAACAAAAGTAGCAAATGCTCAATATTCATAATCTTTCCATATCATTTCAAGGTGACTACTTATTTGAAGATATAACCTTTAAATTAAGTCCTGGTGACCGCATTGGTTTGATCGGTAAGAATGGAGCTGGTAAATCTACCATGCTCAAAATTTTATCTAAAGAATTAGAGCCTGATTCTGGTCAAATTGCAGCAGATAAAAATTTAAGTTTTGGATTTTTAAAACAAGATATTGATTTTGTTTTAGGACGAACGGTTTTAGAAGAATCTTATGAAGCGTTTAAAGACATCAAAGCCTTAGAAGCTAGAATGGAGTTTGTCAATAAAGAATTGGCAGAGCGTACCGACTATGAAAGTGAAGGCTATAACCAGTTAATGATTGATTTAAATGATATCCAACACCAATATGAAATTATTGGAGGTTATAATTATCAAGGTGAAACCGAAAAGATATTACAAGGTTTAGGTTTTGAACGCGATGATTTTGAAAAACTAACAGATACCTTTTCTGGTGGATGGAGAATGCGAATTGAATTGGCAAAGCTATTGCTTCAAAATAATGACATTTTATTGTTAGATGAGCCAACCAACCATTTAGATATTGAGTCTATAATTTGGTTAGAGAATTTCTTAAAGGGCTATTCTGGTGCAGTGGTGATTGTTTCTCATGATAAAATGTTTTTAGATAATGTCACCAATCGTACTATTGAGATTTCCCTCGGAAGAATTTATGATTACCCAAAACCATATACTAAGTTTTTAGTACTTAGAAATGAAATTAAAGCCCAACAATTAGCATCGCAGAAAAATCAACAGAAGCAAATTGAACAAACCGAGAAACTTATTGAAAAGTTTAGAGCCAAAGCTAGTAAAGCTACAATGGCGCAATCGCTGATCAAGAAGTTAGATAGAATGGATCGTATTGAGGTTGATGAAGATGACAACAGTGTGATGACTTTAAATTTCCCAGTGTCTATAACTCCTGGGAAAGTAGTTGTTGAAGCTGAGCATATTTCTAAAAATTATGGAGATAAGCATGTGTTGACAGATGTTAATTTATTAATAGAAAGGGATAGTAAAACTGCTTTTGTAGGTCAAAACGGACAAGGAAAATCAACACTTGCAAAAATTATTGTTGGAGAATTGAAGCATCAAGGTGATTTAAAATTAGGTCATAATGTTCAAATAGGGTATTTCGCTCAAAATCAAGCAGAATATCTAGATGGTAGCAAAACTGTTTTAGACACTATGATTGATGCTGCAAACGAAACAAATAGATCCAAGGTTCGTGATATTCTAGGATCATTTTTATTTCGAGGTGATGAGGCCGAAAAGTATGTACGTGTATTATCAGGTGGAGAAAGAAATCGCTTAGCTTTAGCAAAACTAATGCTTCAACCACTTAATATGTTGGTCATGGATGAGCCAACAAACCACTTAGATATCAAATCTAAAAACGTTCTAAAAGAAGCACTAAAAAAGTTTGAAGGGACTTTGATTTTAGTTTCGCACGATAGGGATTTTCTTCAAGGTCTTACCAATAATGTTTATGAATTTAAAGACCAGAAAATAAAAGAATATTTAGGTGATATTGATTTCTACCTAGAGGCTCGTAATGTTGAGAATTTGCGTGAAGTAGAAAAGCGTACTATTATTAAAGAAACTCCTAAGGAAACTAGTAAACAGTCCTATCAAGATCAAAAAAAACTTAAATCTTTAAACAATAAGTTAAGTAATATCGAGTCTAAGATTAATGCTTTAGAAAAGGATATCAAAAAGGATGATGTTGATCTTGCTACAAATTATGATGCTACGGCATCAGATGCAAGCTTTTTTGATCGTTACCAAGCAAAAAAAGATAAACTTCAAAAATTAATGTCTGATTGGGAAGTCATTACACTCGAACTAGATGATTTAAGTTAGAAAGTAAACAATTTTATTTTTTTAAGGAATAATTAACAAAACACGACTAAACTTACTAATATTTTTGCGGTCTAACTAGTTCAACCAATTTAGATCAATGCGAAATATTATACTTTCTGTTATCGGTATTCTTTTAATTGTCGGCTCATTTTTTATAGCCAAACAATTAATAGCCAACAAAAATAAACCCAAACCTGTACAAGCAAAAATTGTTAAAACTGTATTTACAGATACAGTTACAAACAGTACTATACCAATAGTTATTGCTGCAAATGGAAGTCTTGAAGCTAAACGTAGATTAGAGATTTATGCAGAAGTACAAGGAATCTTTAAGCCAGGAAGTAAGTTGTTTAAAGCAGGACAAGAATATAAAGTTGGACAAACCTTAATAAAAATTGATGCTGCAGAATATTATGCAAGCGTACAATCTTCTAAGAGTAACTTGTATAATTCTATTGCAGCAATTATGCCAGATTTGAGACTGGATTTTCCTGAAGTTTTTGATAAATGGCAAAGCTATCTAAACAATTTTGATTTAAACAAAACAACGCCTCAACTTCCTGAAATGACTTCTGAAAAAGAAAACTACTTTATCACAGGAAGAAGCATTGTATCTAATTATTACAATGTGAAAAATTTAGAGCAACGTTTAGCCAAGTATTATATATCTGCACCTTTTTCAGGAATTTTAACTGAGGCATTAGTTACAGAAGGTACATTAATAAGAAGTGGCCAAAAATTAGGTGAATTTATTGATACTTCTATTTACGAAATGGAAGTCGCAGTAAGTAAAACGTATGCTAATTTGCTTAAAGTAGGTGAACCTGTTACTTTAAATAATTTAGATAATACCGAAACCTATATTGGTAAGGTGTCTCGAGTTAATGGAAGTATTGATGCGACTACTCAAACCATAACAGCGTTTATTGAAGTAAAGCACGAAAACCTCAAAGAAGGTATGTATTTAGAAGCAAATTTAAATGCTAAAGAAGAAAGCGATGCTATTGAAATAGATAGAAACCTTTTATTAGAAGCCCAACAAATATTTGTAGTTAAAGATTCCTTGTTAGATGTTATAGATGTAAAGCCAGTGTATTTTTCTGACACAAAAGTGGTTTTAAAAAATGTGCCTAATGGTACAGTTATTCTTAAAAAGGCAGTTCCAGGTGCTTACGCAGGGATGTTAGTTAAGCCTTTTAAAGACAATACTAACTCAACAGAAAAGTAATACACATGAGAAAACTCATTGCATATTTTATTAAGTATCATGTAGCTGTTAATATTTTTATTATTGCTTTTGTAATTTTTGGTTACTTAGGAGTGTCTTCTATAAAATCATCATTTTTTCCATTAACAGAATCTAAAATAATTAATGTAACCGTTGCTTATCCAGGAGCTTCACCTCAAGAAATCGAAGAAGGTGTTGTGCTTAAAATAGAAGATAATTTAAAAGGTTTAAAAGGTATAGATAGAGTAACATCTGTTTCAAAAGAAAACAGTGGTACGATTACTGTTGAAATTGAAAAAGATGAAAATATCGACTTCATGCTGCTTGAAGTTAAAAACGCTGTAGATCGAGTGCCTTCTTTTCCTTCAGGAATGGAACCATTAATTGTAGCGAAACAAGAGGCAGTGCGAGAAACGATTTCTTTTGCTTTAAGTGGAGAAAATATACCCTTAGCAACATTAAAACAAATTGGTAGGCAGGTTGAAAACGATTTAAGAGCTATAGATGGCATTTCGCAAATAGCCATTTCAGGATATCCAGATGAAGAAATTGAAATTGCTGTAAATGAAACAAGTTTATTAGCTTATAACTTAACATTTTTAGAAGTCTCACAAGCCGTTAGTACAGCTAATATTTTAACTACTGGAGGTACTATAAAAACTGATGTAGAAGAGTATCTCATTCGTGCCAATAATCGTTCGTATTATGGAGATGAACTTTCAAATATTGTAGTAAGGGCTTCGGCAGATGGTAAAGTTGTTAGATTAAAAGATGTAGCTATCATTCGTGATCGTTTTTCAGAAACTCCAAATGCGACATTTTTTAATCAAAAATTATCAGTTAATATATCAATTACGAGTACAAACACTGAAGACTTAATTTCTTCCGCAGATAAAGTAAAAGATTACATAGAAACGTATAACCAAAAACATAATAATGTACAATTAGATGTGGTTAGGGATTTGTCTACAACCTTAAATCAACGTACAGATTTATTAACAGAAAATGCTATTGTTGGTATGCTGTTAGTGTTGTTATTTCTTTCTATTTTCTTAAATACACGCTTAGCATTTTGGGTGGCGTTTGGCTTGCCTATCTCGTTTTTGGGTATGTTTATTTTTGCGGCACAGTTTGATGTCACAATTAACGTATTGTCACTTTTTGGGATGATAATCGTTATTGGTATTTTGGTAGATGATGGTATTGTTATTGCCGAAAATATTTATCAGCATTACGAAAAAGGAAAATCGCCTATTGAAGCTGCGATTGATGGTACAATGGAGGTGATTCCACCAGTGGTTTCAGCAATTATAACGACACTTTTAGCCTTTTCATTATTCTTATTTTTAGATAGTAGAATTGGAGAATTTTTTAGTGAAGTAGCCGTCATCGTCATACTTACTTTGGTAGTGTCGTTGGTAGAGGCCTTAATAATTTTACCAGCGCATTTAGCACACTCTAAAGCTTTAAAGCCAAAAGTGGAAGAAGAAAATCCATCTAAAATGAAATTGTTTTTCTCTAAAATGAGAGTAGTTAATAAAGCAGGAGACAACTTTATGAACTTTTTAAGAGATAAACTATATACACCAACAATTACGTTTGTATTAAATTTTAAGTTACTTTCTTTAGGCATTTTTCTGGCTTTATTAATTTTAACTTTTGGAGCCATTGGAGGTGGAGTTATAGGAGTAACCATGTTTCCTTCTATTGCAAGTGATCGTGTGTCTATTGAATTAGATATGCCAAACGGAACAAATGAAAAAGTTACAGATTCAATTATTTCTATGATTGAAGAAAAATCATTTATAGTAAATCAAGAATTAACAGAGAAGTATTTAAAAGGTACAGATAAACAACTTTTTGAAAATACTATTTTAACCATAAACAGCAGCTCTAGTGCTAGTTTAAGAATTAATATGTTACCAGGAGAGGAACGGCCAGATGCTATTAAATCTTCAATGGTAGCAAATAGATTAAGAGAATTAGTGGGTCCAGTAATTGGTACAGAGCGTTTAATTTTTGGTTCTGGAGGTAATTTTGGAGGAAGCCCAGTTTCGGTATCGCTTTTAGGAAATAATATTGAAGAACTTAAAGCCGCAAAAATTGAATTAAAACAAGTGCTTTCAACAAACCCTTTACTAAAGGATATTGAAGATAACGATCCGGCAGGTATTAAAGAAATACGTATAGAATTAAAAGAAAGTGCTTACTTATTAGGTTTAAATTTGAGTACTGTAATGAGTCAGGTGCGTTCTGGTTTTTTTGGTACTCAAGCGCAACGTTTTCAAAGAGGTCAAGATGAAATTAGAGTTTGGGTACGTTATGATAGAACCAATAGAGCATCTATAAACGATTTAGATGAAATGCGTATTGTTACTCCAACAGGAGAACGTGTAACTTTAAAAGACATTGCAACATATACTATAGAAAGAGGAGATGTTGCTATAAACCATCTAGAAGGGCAACGTGAAATACAAGTATCTGCAGATTTAAAAGATCCTAGTACAAGTACAACAGATATTTTAGCCGATCTAAAAGACGTTACCATGGTGGAGTTAAAATCTAAATACCCAACCATTTCTGCCTCATTTGAAGGTCAAAATAGAGAAAAAGAGAAGTTAAATAGTTCTTTAGCCAAAGCAGGTATCCCTATTTTATTTTTAATTTACATCGTTATTGCATTCACATTTAGAAGTTATAGTCAGCCGTTATTATTAATGCTTTTAGTACCTTTTAGCTTAACAGCCGTTGCTTGGGGACATTGGCTTCTTGGGTTTTCAGTTAATATTTTATCACTTCTAGGAATCATTGCATTAATTGGGATTATGGTAAACGATGGTTTAGTTCTCATCGGGAAATTTAATACCAATTTACGCGAAGGTATGTCGTTTGACAATGCACTTTTAGACGCAGGGAAATCTCGTTTTAGAGCTATTTTCTTAACGTCATTAACCACAGTAGCTGGATTAGCACCTTTACTATTAGAAAAAAGTAGGCAAGCTCAATTTTTAAAACCTATGGCGATTTCAATTTCCTTTGGTATTGCGTATGCAACCGTATTAACACTTTTAGTTTTACCACTATTTTTATCTTTTAGTAATTCAATTAAGCAGAACGGAAAATGGTTGGCGACAGGAAAAGAAGTTTCAAAAGAAGAAGTAGAACGCGCTATTAAAGAACAAAAAGAAGAAAATGAACATTAAACGATATAGTGCTTACGCTTTATTTTTCTTCGGAATAATAACCAATGCACAACAAGTATTAACTACTAATGAAGCTGTAGAGCTTGCTTTAGAGCATAACTACGGAATTAAAATAGCAAACAATACAGTTAAAGTAGCAGAAAATAATACCGGAATTTTAAACTCTGGTTACTTACCTACGTTAACAGGTAGTTCTGGAGCAGCGTTAGACATTCAAGATTCTGAAGGTCAGCGTGTTGATGGCGATGTTATTACGGCTCGAGGTGTTGAGACTCGACGATATAGTGCAGCCGTGAATTTAAACTACACGCTTTTTGATGGTTTAGGTCGATTATATAATTATAAACGTTTAAAAGAAGAACACCAATTATCAGAATTAGAAGCTCGTGAAACCATCGAGACTACTATGCTACAATTATTCTCAATCTATTATACGGTTGCTCAACTTTCTGAAAATACCGATGCTTTAGAAGAAACGCTCATCATCTCAAAAGACAGGTTAATAAGAGCTGGCTATCAATTTGATTATGGTCAAAGCACTAAATTAGCTGTTTTAAACGCAGAAGTTGATATTAATAATGATAGTATTAACCTTATTAATGCTAAACAACAATTAAGAAATACAAAACGTGATTTAAATGTAGTTTTAGGAAATCAAATTGTTGACGATTATAATGTAGATACAGATTTAAGTTTTTTATTAGCCCTTAATAAAGAGGAGCTTTTAGAGAAAGCCAAAGCTAACAATGTGTCTTTGCTACAAACAGAACGAAATATAAATATTAGTCAACTAGATATTAAAACCAACAAGGCTCAATTTTTACCTACAATAGGATTAGAAGGCTCTTACGGTTGGAATGAATCTACTACAGATAATCCTTTAGCGTTTACCATTCAAAGTACAACTTCTGGATTATCTGCTGGTTTAAATTTATCTTGGAATATTTTTGATGGCGGTGGGACTTTGACACGTGTTAAAAATGCCAAGATTAATCTAGAGAACCAAAAGCTTCAAAAAGAGCAACTCAATATAGACATAGAGCGTAATTTCAATAATGCTTGGGATGATTATCAAAATAAATTAGTGATTTTTCAAGTTCAAGAAGCTAATATTAAGACATCACAAAATAATTTTGAGCGTACGCAAGAAAAGTTTAAGATAGGTCAAGTGACCTCTATAGAGTTTCGTCAAGCACAACTTAATTTACTTAACTCAGAATTAAGTCGAAATCAAGCAAAATATGATGCTAAGTTGGCCGAGTTAACTGTATTACAATTAAGTGGAGAACTACTTAATGTAGAGTTTTAATTTCCGAAGATACCTTTAAGAATATAGAGAAAATAATTACATTATGCATGAACATTTTTTTCAGTGTCCTTACTGTTGGGAGTCCATATCAATGCTTATTGATGTTTCTCAATCGCATCAAAAATACATAGAAGACTGTGAGATTTGTTGTAACCCAATTCAATTGGTGGTATCGGTTGAAAATCAGTCAATCACTAGTTTTGATGCTCAAAATATTGAACAGTAGGTGTTTTTGTAATTAACTCTAAATCAGGTTGTTGTGTTTATTTTAGGTAAATAGGTATGCAGTTCGTCGAAAAAAATTGTCTTATATCGGTTATTCTACTATATTCGTATTAGAAATGCCTCCCTCAGCGAAATCTATTCAAATGAAAACCGCTAGACTTACATTAATATTCTGTTTTGTTACTTTTTTGTCCTTTGGTAACGTTTCAACATTAGAAAAAGACGCTTTAAAAGCAATTTATAATTCTACAAATGGTGCTCAATGGAGTACAACTTGGGATTTAAATAAGCCAGTTCAAGAATGGCATGGAGTTACGGTAAAAGGTGATAAAGTTATTGGACTTAATTTAGAATATAATAATCTAAGTGGTACAATTCCTCAAGAAATTGGAGACTTAGTGCACTTAAGACATATCAATTTTTTTAGAAATAGAATTTCAGGAGGTATTCCAACAACAATTAAAAATTTGAAATCATTGGTAACGTTAAATGTAGCGTTTAATAAGCTCACCAATCCTTTACCAGAAGAGATTGGAGAATTAAATTCTTTAAGAAAGTTACAATTGTTTATGAATGGTATTCAAGGTGAAATTCCATCAACAATTGGTCAGTTAAAAAATTTAAACACATTAGAGTTATATAATAATGAATTAACTGGAGAGTTGCCAAAATCAATAGGTGAGTTATCTAAGTTAAAAGAAATTTTATTAAGTAGTAATCAAATGTCTGGTAAGTTACCAAAGACTATATCCAATGCAAAAGGGTTAAAAGTTATTAGTCTTTTTGAAAATAATTTTTTTGGTACGTTACCAAGCTCAATTTGTAGTTTAACAAACCTTGAGGAGTTAGTAATCTCTAATAATGCTTTCTACGGAAAATTGCCAAATCAAATGGCGAGTTTAAGTAACCTGAAAATTTTACTAATAGGTAACAATGATTTTAAAGGTGAGTTAGTAGATCTCCAAGCTAAACTACCAAATTTAAAGCAATTTGATTTCGTAGATGTCAATAACCAAAGTTCAATTGCGACCTTGGATACTGAGGAAGATGACGATTAATAACGTATAAATATAATTAGATAGTTAGTTTTAAATTAGTTTAGGCTCTCAGTATTTTATGTGCTGAGAGTTTTTTTTATGCCGAATACTGAAATTTAAAAACTTTATGATGTTTAATAGCTTCATTAATAGGTGAGTAAATATAAAGATTATAATCTGCTGAAATCTTTATGAAATATATTGGTAATATCTAAAAAAGCTTTTATATTTGCAGTCCTAAAATGATTGAGTCGGTATTATGAGCCGAAAGTTAAAAGCTAAGACAGTTATTTTTTGAATACATCGCGGGATAGAGCAGTAGGTAGCTCGTCGGGCTCATAACCCGAAGGTCACTGGTTCGAGTCCAGTTCCCGCTACTAGATTAAATTCTTTCAAAATCAACGGTTTAGTTCACTCTAAACCGTTTTTTTATGCAAAGCATTTATGAATTAGTTACCTTCGAGTCTCAAAATGAACACGATTTAGAACACGATTTGGCACACAAAAAACCTTTTTCGATACCAAAAATCTACGATGCCAATGGCGATCTTAGTAAACGATGGTATGTTTATTTCTCATATCTCAACCCAAAAACAGGAAAGCTAGAGCGAATGAAAAATATCTATGGTAAGACAAATAGATATAAAACAAAAGAGGCACGTTATTCTGTACTATCTATTTATAAGAAACGTTTATTGAAATTATTAAAAGATGGCTACAATCCATTTGATGATAATACAGAACATCATAAGCTTAGAACTGCTAAGCAAACAAATGTAGAAATAAAGGAGAATTTTACAAATAAGACACACAGCAACAACAACAACAACAACAACAACAACAACAAGAGTGTTGTTGAAAATAGAAGTAATACTGATATTATTAGTCTAAGGGAGGCTATTGACCTTGCAATTGCTTTAAAAACCAATATAGTTAGTAAAAGAACTATCGTTGATTATCAGAGCAGATGTAATATTTTAATTAAGTATTTAAAAGGGAACAGTATTGTTGTTGATAATGTTAGAATTTTAAAGAAAAAGACCATTATTGATTTTCTTAATTCAATACAAGTAAAAACATCTGCAAGAAATAGAAATAATTACCGAACTTGTTTGAGTAGTGTTTTTCAAACAATGGAAGATAACGAGTTAATCGAAAAGAACTTCATAAAGAATATTAATCATTTAAAAAGTAATCCTCAACGAAATAAAACATATTCTGTTCAACAGCAAGAAGAGATATTTCAACATCTTGAAACTGAAGACCCCATTCTACTTTTATACATTAAGTTTATATCTTATAATTTATTAAGACCAATTGAGGTATGTCGATTAAAAATTAAAAATATTGATTTTCTGAATAGAACATTACAGTTTCAAGCAAAAAATAAGTTGTTAAAGACTAAAATAATTCCTGAGATTTTATTTAAGAGTATACCAGATTTATCAATGAAAGAGGGTGATTTGTATCTATTTACACCATATGAAATTGGAGGTGTTTGGTCAACAGAACTCACGAACAGAAGAGATTATTTTAGTAAACGTTTTAAAACCGTAGTAAAAGACCATTTTGGTCTAGATAAAAATTATGGTCTATATAGTTTTAGGCATACCTTTATTACTAAAATGTATAGAGCGATGGTAAAAGAATCAAGCCCTTTTGCTGCTAAAAGTAATTTAATGCAAATAACAGGGCATACTACAATGACAGCATTAGAGAAATATTTAAGAGACATAGACGCGGAACTACCTGAGGATTATTCAAAATTGTTATAATATGGCATTTAACCAAGATATGCAAGATCTTATTTTAAGCATCCGAAGACCATTCATTGTCTATTTGCCAAGTAATTTAATTGAGTTGATGGATAAGCAGAGCATTGGGGAGTTTGAAAATTCTAATCTCATAGATCATCTTATTTTTTATGATGGTAAAGGTAAGCCTCATGATATTAACTTTGGTTTTGATAATTTAGAAATTATGAACCGAGAAAGAATTTTGAAGTCAAACTTATTTCAATTACTAGATTTAGAAAACACCTTAAGTGATAAAACTTTCAAGTTTTTATTAGACGAATATAAGGTGTCTCTAAATACCTGGTATAATTTCGCATTGTTGTGTAGAGACGATGCAAAGAATAAAGCTAAAAATTATTTTGATGGAATTCAGTTCTATTTAGATATTCAATTTAATGCTATTAATGACCATCGTAAAGAGATAATGGTGAAATTTGGTTCGGTAAATAAAGAGTTTAATATAAACGGACTTAAAAAGTTTTTAGAAAAGGAAAATAATTTTTTAGATTCAAATGTTCAGCATGTTTCAAAAGTTGATTTATCCCTAACAGAAAAACAAAATAAGAAACCACTTTTGCTATCGGATGTTGAGGCTGACAATTATTTACTCAAACATGTTTTTCATTTAAAAATTAAATAATTTACAAGTAAATTGAACTATTTATTGAATTTTAGCGTCAAAGGAACGTTTGTTTGACGATAATTGAATTGTTTTAGGTAATATGTTTTATGTATTATTCCATTGAATACGTACTTAAAAGAAGCCGAATTAAGAAATATTGTTCTAAGTGATATCGTTCAAATACTTGACGAATAAGAAATAGTAAGAATATAATTGTTGTAAATGAATCTAAAACTCAGCAAATAAATGTGCTTATGGAATTTCCAAAAATTCGCAAGGATAAAATGAGTTATACTGGTGTTGGAAATGCAGCTGCTGGAGCATTATTAGCTTCTAGTTTGAAATCGGTTTTGATTCCGAACTCTAAAAAACCAGCAACTAAAGCAGATGTTTTATCTTATTCTAGATAAAATAAATGGTCGTTAACATTTGGTTAAGAATGTGCCAAAAGAGATGTATGGTCGTTATTCATATTTTGATTTATTGGAGAACATTATGATTTTTCGATAGCTTATTCTGATTACATTTACATTATGCGTTTTTTTTCTAGACCATCATTTTTTAGTGAAATTCTTTTGTTCAAGAGCTTGATTTATTTGTTTTATTTTAGTGTTGAATTAGAGTAAAACTCATAGACTGCAAGTGTAAATTGAATTTTGAATCATTGAAAATAGATGTAAACTAAATTACCATATGATTAAAAAAGTTATGATAGTGATACGATATGAAATTTTGATGTTAAAAAAAACTAATTGAATTTTAATAGAATTCTGCCTTTAATTAATTATAAATTAATAAATTAGGATAGTATAATGTAGCACTCTTAATAGAGTGTTTTTTATTATAAACTTATCACTTTTAAGTTTCAGTATAAAAATTTAATATTAAACTACTTGACCGTAAAAAAAAAGATACAAGACGCAGATCTTTCAAACGCTGGAGATGACTTTCATGTTTTGTGGACCATGCAAAAGTCCTTCGAAATGCTAAACTTTGATGATAATGGGCTAAAAGCAATTTACATAGAAGATGTAGAAAGAAATTTTTCAATTAATTCTGATCCAACAGGAGAAAAGCTTCTAGGTATTGATTTATCCGAGTATTATGGTGGTAATGATTTTGAAAAGGCAAATAGAATAGTCATTTCGCAACTAAAATATAGCACTAGAAAAGCTAAAGATCCATATATATTTTCTGAATTATATAAAGGAAAAAAAAGTGATTCATACAACGGGTCTATTATTCATCGATTAGCTTCGGCTTATAAAACATTTATTGATAGTTATGATAAAAAGGAAGTTCAGAAAAAAATAATTATAAAGTTAGTATCAAATAGAAATATCAAACCTGTTCAATTAGAAGTCTTAAGTAATATTAAAACTTATCTAAAATCAAATAAAGGAAAAATTAGTTTTAATAAAGTTTTAGATCAGGATTTTATTAAGTATAAAAAATCGCTGATAAATCTTTGTTCTGCTTCAAAATTAAATTTAACGGAGTTTACAGACTTTTTAAGAATACTAGACTTTGATGATTGTGGTGCTAATTCCAGAAATGCGATTAAGCTAGATTTGGTTAAAGCTATTTCAGAAACTGCAGTAACCTATAAGACGCAGTACAATGCATTGTATTTAATGATTTGGAATAAATGCATGCCAGAATCTGATAACAGCAGAATTTTAACGGTTACAAATTTAATTGCAAGCCTTGGCTTTGATGGAGGCTCTGTGGAAAATCTTTTTCCTGTAAAGCAAAATTTCGTCGAACTAACAGAGCAGGTTAGAAGAGAACAACTAGACGAAATATTAAATATATTAAATAAAAAAAAGAGTCGAATTATATGTTTGCATGGTGGAGCAGGAATAGGTAAATCAACAATTGTTCAACAAATAAAACAGAATCTTCCAAAATTTTCTGAATGTATAATCTTTGATTGTTATGGTAAGGGTGCATACCAATATTCTTCAGATAGACGACATTTACCAAAATATGGTTTAGTGCAAATTGCAAACGATATCGCAAAGAATATTGGAACAAGTTTTCTTTTAAATAAAGGAGACTCTAATGAGGTTTATATAAGAGAATTAGAAAAAAGATTAAACAAAGGTGTAGAAATTTTAAAAAAGAGAAATCCGAATGCTACTTTAAATATCATTATAGATGCAGCTGATAATAGTGTTGTTGCAGCTAAAATTCATAATGAATTAAGTTTTACTCAATTATTAGTTAATTTTAATATTCCTGAAGGATGTAACATCATTTTTACAACAAGAACTTTTAGAAAAGGGACGTTAAACCTGCCTAATGATTGTACAAATATTCCATTAAGATCTTTTTCGCAAAACGAAACTGAAATTTTTGTTAAAAACCATTTTCCAGATGTAAAAATTAAGCAAGTAGAAGAATTTCATAAATATACAGATGGAGTTCCAAGAGCACAATTCTACGCTTTAGATTTAAAGTTAAATGGCATAAATGAACTTATCAATTATTTAAAGCCAAATGGAAAGAAAGTTGAAGATTTTATTTTAGATAAAATTAAAGAAGCGGAAAGTAGATTAGGAGATAGTGATAAACATCTAATAAGTGATTTTTTAAAATTATTAATCACTTTACCAAGGCCAGTACCTTTAGAATATCTAGCTGAAATAATGAAAGTTGAAAAATGTGTTCTGCATGATTTGAAATCTGAATTATGGACAGGACTTATATGTGACGATAATCAGTTTGAATTTAGAGATGAAGATTTTGAGAATTTTATTAGAAAGGAATACTTACTTGATGATAATGAATTGTCAAAAATAGCAGATGTTTTTTTAATAAAGTCTGAATTAGATTTTTATGCAGCTAAGAGTTTAGGTTTCATATTGTACAATGCTAATAGATATGATAATCTCAAAGAAATTGTATTAGAAAGAAAAAATTTGGACTCAATTCTAGATCCTGTAAGAAAAAAAGAAATATATATAGACAGAGTTAAGCAAGCAATAAAACTATCAAAAAGTGAAAATGATTTTGTTACCTTATTTAAGTTAATTTTTATTGCTGCTGAAGAAGCCAAAACAGACAAAGCTTTATTTGATCTATTAGTAAATCATCCCGAATTGATTTTGCAATATGGAGATGAATATTCATTACAGAAGTATAAATTAAATTCAGAAGAAACTACTTGGGGAGGTTCATTTCATTTAAAATTATCAGCAGCTTATTCTAGGAGTAATAAAGAGGTAGCTATACGACATTTAAATACTGCTAACGAGTGGCTTAATTGGAAGCATAGTAATAAGGAAATATTAGAAAATGATTTCAATAATGATTATAATATTTCAAGCATTGATATCTCATGTGAAACAGAAGCGGTTCTGAGGCTTTATGGTGTAGAAAGAAGTGTTAAATCGTTATTTCGATGGACACCAGAGTCTATTAGATTGTTTTCAGGCAATCATTTAATTAAAAGCCTTTTTCAGTTTTCTTCTGACGTAGAAATTTCAGATTGGTTAAAAAGCGCCGAAAAGTTAAGGTTAGATATACAAATATTCATAGTAACTAAATTATTTCAATACAAAAGAGCAATTCATTTTGATTTAAAAAAGTTAGTATTAAAAACATTGAGGTGTAAGAAAATAAAATTTGATATTAGATTCCATTCCGTTTTAGTTGACTTTTGTGAAATATTGCTTTTTAAAGGCAAGTATAGAGATGAAGTGTTACAGATTTTAACGTCTATAAATTACAATGTCCCTCAACGCATACCTTATTTTCGTAATCAGTTTGATGATGGTAAAGACGAAATATATATGGATCTTGCTTTAAGATCAAAAATTTTAAAAGCTTCTATTATAAATGAATCTATAAGTTTAAATCACATATACCCGAAGAAATTCAAGGATATCGATAAAATTGAAGATTATGAAAAAAGAAGACATCTAGAAAGTGACAAACAAGAGTTTGATAACTTTTATTCATTCAATCTATTTATATATCAGTTAAGGTCAAAAATATTTTTGAATGAAATAGAATTGGATGATTTGATTTCTGAGTTTCAAGATGTTTGTCAAAAAATAAATAGTAGTTACGACTTTGACTATAAGGCTGGTCACAGATCTCAAGACCAAAAATTATTTTTTGTGTCAAAATTATCAAAGCTAATAGGTTTATTACATAAAAAATCTTTGATAAATAATGTGTTAACTTCATTTAAGAAAATGCCTTACACAGGCATAAGGTTTACTATTTTAAACACAATACAATATACTAGAGAGTTTGACGATCTTAGTTTAAAGTTATTAAATGAAATAGACAAAAAATTAGATAAAATAAACGTTACCTCTCAAGAACTTGTTGATGATTATATAAAATGTACATTCATAAGTAGTAAAATAGATAAGGAAGTCGGGAAATACTTTTTTGAAAAATCAATCGAATCAGTACAGGAAATAGAATATAATGAAGCATTTTCCAAAATAAGGTGTTTATACAGCTTAACACAGTTAGGCATAAATAAAGCTAATCCTGAGTTAGCATATAAATATGCAAGGTTTGTTGAATATTGTGATGTTAGTTTAGATGGTTATGAAAAAAAGCATTTTCCTTATGAAAATGCACTTATGGGAATTGCTAATATTGATTTGCCTTCAATGTTTTCTACAATTTGTAGGTGGCATCATAGAAATATTGTTGATATTGGAAGTTATGCCTTTTCTGTATTAAATAAGTCATTTAAAAATGGGTTTTTGTGTCATAAAGAAACTACTTCGTTACTACCACTTTATCAGCTTAATCACTATTCAGAAAATCTTATAGATTTTTATGAGTCAATTTTAAATAAGTTTGATGAAAATCAAGATATACAAGGTAAAACAGATTTTGTGGCAGTCTTACTGAGAAGATATAAATCAGTACAAGACAAAAGTATTCTAAAGAAAATTTATGAAAAGGTGAAATCAGGTGCATTTATTCAACAAGTTGTATTGGATGATTTGTCAGATTACATAAATTTTCTTAATCAAATTGAAGAGACCGAAAAAAATACAATCACAAATCACTATCCAAAACAAGAATATAACCATGATATAGATATTGATAGTTTAGATGTTACCTCAACATTAGAATTGGAGGCGGTTATAGAGCAAATTACACTCCGAGATGAAAATTTCGGAAGATGGAAAGTAGATAGATTTCTTTCTGATATAATTATAAAGATAAATGTTAGTGAATATACAACCCATCTTGAGGCTTTGGTTAGGATAGATTCTAATGTATTAAGCTATTATTCCTTAAATGATGCTTTAAAGCAAAGACTTAAAGATTGGTCATATCATCCTTCGGTAAATAGATGGAAAGAAGAAAATTTTAAATATGTTTTATCCTCATGGTTTAATCATTTTAATGAACATAAAAGGTTTAGTGTTTGGAGTGTAAACAAACTTGCGGATTTGTTTGATTTAGATGAAAATCTATTGGCAGATACTATTCTTGAATTAATTCCAGAAAAGATTGATGAATTATCTGATGAATCTCTTTACGACATATTTGAATTAATAAAGTTGAAACTGTCTAAGGGTGAAAATGAACAGTTGCTTGTTTGGGCTTTAGAACGGTGGAGTGTTAAAGTGAAAGAAGATGTTTCAGATGGAGTTTGGTGTAAAAATCTTATTCCACCGCAGAATAAAGATGAAGTGCTAGCTAATTTATTGAGGTTTCTTTTAGGATATCCTAATAAGCTATATCGTTGGAGAGCTATTCATTCTTTAAAAAATTTGGTTGATAGTAATATTGATGTTTTAAAGCATTTATTGGAAAAACAGAATATTGATAATTGTTATCCTTTTCAAAATAAAAGTTATAGATTTTATTGGATTTCAGCTAAATTATACCTGTGGATCGCTATAGAAAAGATTAGTATTGATGACCCAAATTTAATTCTACGTTTTAAATCAATTTTAATTTCTGAACTTCAAAATTCTGACTTACCTCATGTTTTGATAAAATATTTCGTAAAAAAAACGTGCTTAAATATTTTAGAAGTAAATCAAGACAGTTTTGAAGAGCATGAAAAGCATGTAATCAATAATTGTTTAGTATCTAAATTTGAAAAAGCAGAGGGAGAAGAACTCTCAATAGGGCAAAGAAAATACAGTTCAAATAAGGATGGGAATTGGCGATTTGATTTTGATACTATGGACACACTACCTTATTGGTACAGTAGTTTGGGAGATTTATTCAACCTTACTAAATATGATGTAGCTGACCTTGCCGATAAGCATATAATAGAAAAATGGGGTTATACTGGTAACACTCATGAAGATGATTACCTTACTAATCAATTATATAATGATGATTGGCGACTTACAAATAGAGGACACGGAACCATTCCACAAATTGAAACACTCGAAACTTATTTTGAATATCATTCCATGTTCTGCGCTGCTAATGATCTATTAATTAATGAACCTCAAGCAATAGAAGATTACTATTGGGAATCATGGGATAAATGGTTGAAATCTAATGCAAACACATGGGATAAGTTTTGGGTTTCTGATTTAGTAGATTCTATTCCGTTGAAAGAAAAGTATTGGAAGATTGAATATTCAAAATTTGATAAAGATTGGAGAGATAATATTGAAGAAGAAAAGTTTGATAAAGAGGTAGGCATAAGCAACTTCAAAAATAACAGTTTTATAGTGCCTCATGGCTATTCTAAAAGATATATGGGAGATAATACTGAGATGATTTACATTAGATCGGCAATAGTGTCTCCTAAAACGTCAGAAGCATTATTAAGAGCTTTACAAGGTGCAGAAAATCACCATGATTATGCATTACCTGTTGATAGAGATGGCAATGAGAATGAGATAAATCAATTAGGATTTGAATTGACAAGTTTCATAAAATATAACGAAAATGAAACGCAAGGCAAAGGTCTTGATGAACATGATTATTTGTTTAAAGACATTGGTTATAGCTTTGCTTGCTTTTCCGAGAAAGTTTTAGACATGTTTCCTATAAGACTTACTGAAGATTTAAAAAATGCTTATCTCCATGATAAACTTATAATGAAAAATATAAATTGGCATGAAGTGACTGATGAAAGATACAGAAGCCTAACTTTGTTACAGAGCGAAGCATCACTATTAGAAGTTGACTTTAATTTTATTTTATCGGTTCTTAATCAATCCAAAAAAAATATGATTATTGAATGTCACATAGAAAAACAAATTAAAGAAAAAGATTATAGTTTTAAAGATAATAATAGAACTTGGGAGCATACAAAGTTATATTTAATAAAACCAGATGGAACAATCAAAACAGTCAGAAGATAAAATAATTGAGCTAGGTGAAACATTAATTGAAGAATTAAATCTAAATGATAGATTTAACACTTTAGCTCGTTGGATGGCTCAATACATATCGGAGTTAATATATAAAATAGAAAGTACGACCTCTAAAGTTGAGAAAAAGAAATTAAAAAAGGAATGCTGTAATTTAATAATTCAACTTTGGGATAAGCGAGAGAGAATCCCTATCGAAAAACCAACAGACAAATTGAAACCTATTATTTCAGTTTTAGAATTATTTAAAGAAGAAAAACACCCATTCATTCCTTTTCTTTTTGCCGAAAAACAGAGGGATATCAAGTCTAAAAATTGGGTTGATTTTTTAAAAGTCATAAAAGAGAGTTCAAAGAGAATTTATAATAAATCTTTGATGTCAATGATTCATGATAAAGTTCTTGAAAAAGATAATCAATGGGTTGAGAAACATGGGGAATTTCTAAGCAAAGAAGAGAAAACAATTGTTAGTTATTTAAATTATATCAATAGTTCGGAAATTAAAGTTAGAATTATAGATTCTTCTAAAAAAAAAGAAAGAGATAAATCTGATGCTCAAAAACTTGAAATATTATTTTCAGAATTAGAAAGTTGTATCAATGAGCAAAAAGAAGCATTATTAAGTTTAAAGGACGCACTAATTGATGATGAAAAACAATGATAAAGAGTAAAACATTATTTTTGTTGGCATTTATAGCCATTTGCAAATGGCTTCTATGCGTCACCCAAAACTACTCAACAAAACATCTGCCTCCAAGTAAAATCGACCAGTCTTATAATTCTTCTTCTTTTCAAAGTTGAGATTTATGACCTCACCAAACTTAGTGTTTTGCTCTAGTTGATGAATGAGCGTTATGATAGTATTATAATCACCTTCTAAAGTAAATTGATACGTGTTTATTTTTGAATCTCCTTGTTCGATTTGGTGCGGTTCAATAAAGTTACTAATCTTAATGTTTTTAGCATCTGCGTAAGAGTTAATCGTTTTTAGTAAACTGTTTTGAATGGAATTATCTTTCAGCTTGTAGATCGTGAGCAGTGAATCATAATATTTTTCTTTTTGCTTCAGTATAGCAAGTTGCATTGGCATATTATCAAATGCTGAGGTTTCCTGCGCTAATAAATTATAATCGTTTTTAGCTTCAATAGTGTTTGAAAAACTAAACTTATAGGCGATTATCAATAAAAGCACAAAAGAACAAATAAGATAGATATTTTTAGTTTTTTGTTTCATCTTGAATATAAATTTTAAACGAAAAAGATGATGATGAGTTTTTTGTATCATCAAAATTTAAAATTTCGATGTTTTGTATCCAATTTAGTTTTTCAAGCGATGATATCCATTCTGAAACTACTATTCGTTCTTGAGATGTACCAGAAACCATAATAGTGTTGGTATCATTATCAATGGGTTTGTCGGCTTTAATTTTTCTTAATAGTGGCTGATAATTCAATTGTGTTAATACAATCGATTCAGGGATATATTTGATAAGGGCATCTGCATAAAAAGAGCTTCGAGAAGAGTTAGTTTTCAAAACATCCTCAACTAATTTCTGTGATTTTTTAACCTTATTACTTAGATTTACTACATTACTTTTAGATGCTTCTAAAAGTTGTGCTGTTTCTCTTAACTCATTAGCTTTACCGTAGTAATTACTGAAGAGAAAAAAATTAATTAACAGCGCTGAAAATAAAACGCACAATCCAATTTTAGTAAATTGGGTAAAGAATCGTTTTTCTTTAAAATTAGCCAGCAGACCTTTATCTCTATTACGAAAAGCAGAAACAGTTTGTTTTGTATTTGTAACTAGACTCAATGCTGATGAAAAAGTTAATAGCTCTTTAGTAGTCAAATTTGTATCATTAAAAGCGTAAGACGAAGTAATTAAATCCTCAGTTGCTTCAATAGAAATAATTTGATTGCCTTCTTTTATCATCGTTGCGTTAGACGTCTGGATGCTTATTTCAGAAATAAGATGTGCGATAGAAGATATCATTAAGTTTCCAAGAGAAAAATCAACAATAGAAATATTATGTGATAGATACTCTTTCAAGAGTTCATCTAGATAATCCTTTCTACATATAGATACAAAATGAATTGTATCCTGTTTTAAAATCTCATAATAGAAATCATCAATTTTAATGTTTGGAAACGCTTGGTGTATAAGTTTTAAAATTTCAGCATCTACACTTTCAACTTTTTTGGTAATGGTAAATTCATTATTTACAACAAGACATACCGCTTTACCTTTTGGAATATGTTTAGAAACTTCATCAAGATTATGACACTCAAAACGATCTTCTACTTCAACCTGATTTTTGCTTTTTTTCAACCCAATACCACAATATATCGTACTGCCATTTGCTTGTGTTTGTTCAACACTATAATAGCTGTTCCCATAAGTTAAATATGATATGAGTTTATCTTTCATTAATAAATGACCGTAGGTTTAATAAATACAGTTAATTTAGATTTTCTTCCTTCTCTAACACGCTTACTAAATAACCATTTAATGATTGGTATTCTCGCCAGAAATGGAACTCCTGATCCAGAATTACTCTTATAATTCTCTTCCAAACCACCTAGAACTGCAATATCCTGATCCTTCATACGAACCACAGAAGAAAAGTTACGCGAATTAATATCTGGTGGAGCATCCTCTGCAATACGCTGACCAAAAGTGGACTGAATGACGTTGATATCAAGCAACACTTGTTTGTCACCAGTGACATAAGGTTTAATATCTAATCCCAATTTGGCATCAATAGGGAAGTAGTTACGTATTTCTGTTGTTTGCGGGTTATCTGAACCAATAATATCTCGTCTAACGATAGCATAGTAAGACGTTTGACCATTTGAAAAAGAGGCTTTGTGTCCATTAAGTGTTGCTAATTTGGGTGTTGATTTTATTTTCAAATTACCATTGGTTTCCATTGCTTTTATCGTTGCAAAAAAGTTAGGAACCACTCTGCCAAAATTAAAAACGGAGGTGCTACTAAACCCATTGATAATCTTATTAATGGTTTGCGCACCTAGAGTCAAATCTGTTGTTGGAAAAATGCCTCCTTGAGTAGTTGCAGGAGCATCTCCAATTCCCCAACTAACACCTGCTTCAAGGGTGTTTGTTGTTTGAGCCTCAACAATCATAACCTCAATAAGAATTACAGGAATCGTCTTATCAATCTTCTCTACAAAATCTTTAAAAAATTCGATTCTTGCACTTGTTCCAGAGACATAGATATTATTTAACTCAAAGTCAACCTTAAAATCTAAATTTTGTTTTATTTCTTCAGGTATAATTTCTAAAATACTACGATTTTCTTCATGTTGACGTTGAGTATTACCATTATAATTTTGTCCCCTGTTGTCATTATTGAGATTGTTAATGTTGGGATTATTGTATTTGTTTTGATTACCATAACCTTGATTTGCAACAGCATAATTATCTCTTACATTGTTATTATGTGTTATAGATTCTGGATCAGTCATAAGTGTAACAGACCTATGACGAAGTGTGATAATATCTACTTTTCTAACACTTAACTGATTTGTTGTTCCGAAGAAATAAATATTACCTTCTTTTTTAAAGGTATAGCTGTTGGTTGTGTTTGATTGCTCTGTAGTATTTCTATTACTTGATGAGGTCGTTGTGTTATTACTTGTAGTATTTGATGTGATTTTGACTTGAGGCTCAAACATTTTAACAAGTAAATTGTCAAAAGAGATGGAGTTAGTTTTTAGACTTACTATTCCTGCTTGATCTAATGGTGAAGCTAAAAATATATTGATTCCAAGGGAATCACCAACAGTTTTAACCACATCCGAAATTTTCACATTTACAAAGTTGACCTCTAATAATTGGTTATTTAGGTCTAGTACGTTAAATCCTAAATTTGGATTTAAACGCTGTCTTAAAGAACGATTGTTGCTATCAGCAGTGTTTTGAGATTGCAAATCAAAAACATAAAAATTGTCTTTTGTTTTAGTAAGTGACAAATTGTTAGCTAATGCTAATTTATCCATTGCAGAATCAAAATCTGTAGCTTTTATATAGGATGTAATGGATAAGTTTTCCATTCCTGGAGCATACATTAAATTTTTAGCACTTTTATCCATGATGTGCTTAAAAACTTCATAAAGATTATTAGTTTTAATATCTATAGCTATGGTTTCATTTGTTGGGTAATAGTCTATATCAATAGGATAGGTCTTGTCTTCTTGGATTGGTCTATAGCTTTTAATGGATAAAATCTCTCCAGTAAATTCTATAGTTAAGTTGTACTCTTTGCATAAAAATAGAAGTACGTTACTCACTGAGACATCAGCAAAGTTATTGGTTAAGTTAATTTGATTGAGTTCGGGAGATACATTTATACTCAGTTCATGCACATTTGAGATCGCTAATAAAAAATTTGATAAAGTAACCTCATTAAGTGAAATATTAGCATCTAAAATTTCTGTCAGCCCTTTTTTACTTGTGGATAAACCATCTAGTGTAGTTTCAATTATGATTAGGCGATCATCCATTTGCGCTTGAGCAAATGATACTATTAAAAATGTGATTATAATTAATACTACTGATTTCATATGTAATAATTAGATTAACAATGCATACACTTCGTCAATTGAAGTGATACCATTTTTGATTAATTCAATAGCATTGTCTTTTAAGGTTACAATGTTTCGCTCACTTATATAGTCGTCAATCTCTAACGTATTATCTTTAATATGAGAGACTAATTCTTTAGTAATTGGGATGATTTCATAAATGGCTTTTCTACCAGAATATCCAGTATAATAACAATGGTCACAACCTACAGGGATCGATTTTTCTTTGAGTTCCTTCGGGACTAAAAACGAACTAGGAAAATCGTTAGGTACAAGTTGAGTAGTCTCTTTACAATGGTCACAAAGTTTTCTAATCAGTCGTTGTGCAACGCTAACATTTAATGTGCTCGCTATAAGAAATGGTGCAATATCCATATCAACTAATCTTGTAATCGTTGCCCAAGCAGAATTAGTATGAATAGTTGATAAAACTAAGTGTCCAGTTAAGGCTGCTCTTATTGCCATATTAGCAGTTTTAGCATCTCTTATTTCACCAACCATTATAACATCTGGATCTTGTCTCAAAAACGTTCTTAACGTACTCGAGAAATCTAAGCCTATATTTTCTTTTAGTTGCACTTGATTAATACCTTCTAGCGTATATTCAATTGGATCTTCAATAGTTAAAACATTAGTCGTTTCAGTATTTAATAATTTCAAAGTGGCATACAATGTTGTTGTTTTACCCGATCCTGTTGGTCCAGAAATTAAAACAATGCCATTAGGTTTTTTTATAGTTTCTAGATACGATTTAAGTTCGTCTACTGAGAACCCTAAATCGTCGAGTTGAATATGATCTGCATCCTTACTTAGTATTCTAAGTACGAGTTTTTCTCCATGAAGAATTGGTAGAGAAGACACTCTAATATCAAACTCTTCAGAAACTGTTTTTATCGTAATACGACCATCTTGAGGTAAACGTTTTTCCGAAATATCTAAACCTGCTTTAATCTTCAGTTTATTTACAATGACAGGATATTCTTCTTTATTAATAATAAAATACTCTTTTAACTTTCCGTCGAGTCTAAATCGAACTCTACATCTATGTTCATAAGTTTCAAAATGAATATCACTGCTCCCAATTGACTTTGCTGTAGAGAGTAAATCTTCTAAGAAATCGTTGGAGTAGTTAAATGTTTTACCTTGTGTATTAGCTCTAATTCTGAAATTGGAAGATAGACACTGTTTTATATCTGATTCAGAAGTTTTAACTAACTCAATAGGTCTTCCAAGTAATATTTGCAATTCTTGTTTTAGTCTTTGGTCTATACTCAAAGATTTAAAAGTAATCGTTTTATTTTCTTCGGAAATAGGTACAATATTATACTGGTAAGCTTGCTCACTACTGATAAGCTGAGTTAGGTTTGCAGGTATTTTAAAGTCTTCTTTTACTATCATTAAAACGCGTATAAAGAATTAGTGATACCCAACCAAAATGAAATATAGGAGGCTCCAAAAAACAAACTTAAATAACCAGCAAGTGGTACAGATTTGATTTTAGAAAATCGTTTTAAACTTAGATGTGCAATAAGAGAGAATACAAGCGCAAAAACAAAAATTATTAAGAATGAGATTGTTGAAAACGAAAAAATTAAACCTATAAATAGTAAAGCATCTCCAAGTCCAAAAGCTTCACTAATATTGACTTTTAAAACCAATTTTGAGTATAGTATTATTACCAATAGCAAAAGTGTAACAAAAGCAAGATTTAAGATAATTGAGGTTATAAATAATTCTGGTAATGTGTCATTGTAAAAAAGAAAACCACTACATAAACCCACTATTGGAAATAAAAACCAAAACACTCGACGTTCTTTGTAGTCCTGAATAAAGATCAAACCTAATGTTATAATTAATATGATTTTTACTAATATCATTAGTCTTTTATAATTTGTTTAGGCGTACCATTTTCGTTTATTTCCCAGACGTTATAGATGCCATCACCATCAAAATCAGTTATAGCTGTTGCTCTAGCTATAAAAGTTGTATTGTCTGCATTTAAAATATCGTAAATGTAATTACTAGTTCCATTGTTTTTTACCGTTTTAGGTGCTTCAAAATCTAACTCATACAAATCTGTACTGTATTTAGAATACAGATAGCGATGTGATGTTTGATTATTAAAAATGTATTTTAATTGGATCTGCGCTTCAGCACTTTTTGCTTTAGTAACTAAAGGCATAAGGTTTGGTAAAGCGATTAACATGAATACACCAATTATTAGAAGCACTACCAGAATCTCCTGAAGATTAAAAGCTTTTACTTTCATCTTATCATTTGAAATTTTGAAATTATATATAGCCATGCTCTTCTGCTTTTAAAATTAAGTCTCTATCATTACCATCATCGATATCAAACAATTGTTTAAGATTTCTTTTTCTGTATTCCATAGCACTTTTAGATAAGGGTAAGATCTCAGCGAGTTCCTTCATTTTTGAACCTTTTGAGATATGAAATATCAATTGTCTATCTAATTGATCTAAAACAAAATCATTAGAAATATGACGTCTTACTAATTGCATGATTGCTTTGCTGTAAAAAGGCTCATCATTGAGTATCGCATTTATAGCAGTAATTAGTTTACTATAATCAATATCACTTTTTATGAGAAATCCTTCAGGATTGATTGATTTAAGGATATTATTCAATCGGTAATTGTTATTATGTGATGTAAAAACCATAATTTTTACATTGGGAAATAACTCCCTTAATTTAACTCCAATATCCTCACCAGATAATAATTGCTTATCTGTAGATTCCGGAATACTTATATCTAAAAGCACCAAATCAAAAGGCTGAGTCTTCACAGCTTTTTGTATCTCAAGCTCTGCCGAATCGCAATTAGTTACCGATGATATTTTAAATTCAAATAAGCCATTGTCTTCGCTTATTTGATCTAATGTTTTCTCTAATACGTTTATAATAAGAGGTTCATCTTCTACGATTAAGACGTTAATAGGTTGTGTCATAGTCTGTAAATAAAATAATTAATAAATTAATACTTACAGCTACTAATATAAAATAGGGAGAGAAACAAATGTAAAGCATTTAGCTTTAACTTTTAAAGTTAAAACCTTAATTAATATTTGAAGATTGATACTAATTTTAGAGAAGTATAAAAGGCAAGATTGAAATGTCAGCATCATAGTTTAGTTGGTATTTATGTTTTGTAAATCCAATAACTTCTAAACTAATTTTTGATGAAAAATTTAATTTATTATTCGAAACCTTATTGTTTCATAAGTTCTAAATTGCAGCTAATATTATTATTGACCATCATAAGTGTGAACAATAGTTTGTCGCAGACAAATACTAATACGATTGGAGGAATCGAAGAAAATATTGAAACTGATTTACCCACAATTATTCCTCCATCTCCTACTGTTGCAACTTTAATGAGGTTTGAAGAAGTGCCTGTCAATCATTACACAGGTGTTCCTGATATCTCTCTTTCTTTGTATTTAGCCAAACTTTCAAATAATCTCAATCTTAATATTGGATTAAGTTACAACCCGTCGGGTGTGAGAGTGGATGAGAGGTCTGGATGGACAGGTACAGGGTGGTCTTTAAACACTGAAAGTGTTATTTCAAGAACGGTAATGGATGTGCCAGATGAAATTTCTACCGTTTCCGGTATAGGTGATTATGGTGTAGGTGATATTGGTACTTTTAGTAATAATTTTTATGAATTAACAAATCTTGATATAGCGAACGCTTCTCAAACAGAGTATGATGAGTTAAGTGAATTTGTTTGGGAAACTACCAATGGAGTACAACATCAAGATTATCAACCAGACCTTTTTCAATTTAGTTTTTTTGGATATGCGGGCAGGTTTATAATTTTAAACATAAATGGCAATTTAGAGCCTAAGATTATTTCTTCTGATAAAAACATAAAAATTAACCTTAATTACACTACTAATAATGCCTCTACTGCTGAAGACGCTTATATTCTCAATAGTTTTGAGGTTATTGATCCTCATGGTAATAAGTTTCTTTTTTCTGATAAAGAAATTACACATAGTGAATCCTATTTACATAGTAGATCACAGTCAGATAAATTTACACAATTTGGCAATATCACGTCACCTCAATTATTAGATTACACATCTTCTTGGAAACTCACTGAGATAAGATCTTCAAGTAATCAGTTACTAGCAAACTATCAGTATCATGATGTTTTGGAGGTTTTTACCACAGCAAAAAACAGAGAAGTTGCAAGACTTACAGGTACAAATGGTCAAACACCAGCTTCTTTATTGGGTAGTATGAAACACTCTAATGCCTCTTTAATGCCTCCAAAAAATATTACTAAAGGTAGTAACCTTACAATACAAAGTAAAAAATTACAACAAATTACATTAAAAGACCTTACAAAAATCTCATTTTCTAAAGAGAATAATCATCCTGAGTTTACAAACTTTACAAGCTGTAAATTAACTGGTATAACAATTGAGGATTTCAATGGGAATGAAATAAAAGACTTTTATTTTATTTATCATACAAATCCTCAAGGGAGACTCTTTTTAGATAGAATTCATGATATTTCAAATCAATCCACCATATTACCATATAAAATGTTTTATGAAAATAGAGATGAGTTACCTGAGTTTGAGAATGAAAATAAAGATATATGGGGATATTATAATGGAATTAATGACTTTTATAATGCTTCACACTATGAAGCAAAAGCAAAAACAGGAGTTCTTAATAGTCTTTCCTACCCAACAGGTGGTAAAAAGGAGTTTGATTTTGAACTAAATAAGATAGGTTATGTAGGTCAATCATTGGTAAACGTTTTTAATTTACCAGAAAACAATGTTATGGTGTTGCCTCCCAATCAATCTTTTTATGGAGACCTAATTGGAAATGGTATGACCGTTCCTCTACCACAAAGATTGTTTTTTGAAGTAACGAGTAATACTTCGGGTGAAATTACTTATAATACTGTTGGCGTAATCTCAAATCAAATTGATTATAACAAACACGACGTTAGGTTGAGTAAGGTTACTCTTAATAACAATGTAACTAATCCTCAAAGTGAAAATGATATATCATCAGAAACATTTGTTAGGAACTTTGATTTACAAGATAATAACAATCCTATAGTAGACAATGTAAGTTTAAGTCCAGGTTGGTATATGATAAAAGTATATACTAGTCAACAATACATTATTGCTCCTCCAGACCCAACCCTTCCAGATAATGTAAATCATACAATGTTGAGTGTTTATGTTACCATGCGATATGGTACTTTTCAGTACAATACAAGGAACTTAAGAGGTGGTGGTTTAAGAATAAAGAGTATAAGGTTTACAGACCAGGAAAACGATATGATTAAAACCGATTTTGATTATTCGTTGAAGGAAACAGATACTTCTTTTGGGAATCCTCTACCTAGTGGTAATCTTAGTGATCCTAATTTGCAATTATCCAGCGGTGCATTTGAAGGAAGTATTATGATGAAAAGAACATACACGAAAAATATGAATTTAATTACACCAGTTGATTGTTCCGCAGGCTTGGGAGTAATAAATTTGGGTAACCCTATACCTACTTCATATAGTTTTGAAGTTACAAGAATTTTAAATGCAGTTTCAGGACAAATGACTAAGGGGAATTATGTAGGTTATAAAAATGTAACAGTCACTAAAACGGGTAATGGTAAAACTGATTATGAGTTTACAAATTCTTTAGACTATCCGACTTATGATCAATCTTACTATACTTCAACACCTCCTTATTTTGAAACTCCTGTTCCAGACTTAGAGCATAAAAAAGGTTTATTAATAAAACAATCGGTTTTTAATGAAAGTGGGGATATACTTAAAAAGACAGAAAATGAATATGTATTTGATGAAATTGCAGAATATGACTATTTCTATACTTATTATCAATCTAATTGCCCAAGTGATATGTTCTTTAGTTATTATCAAAATTACAAAAGTGGAACAGCAGATATAGAAATCTGTGCAATAGATAGTGGAATAGGTGATACACAGAATTGTGGTAGTTTTCCTGGTTATATAGGCATACAAAATGCCAAACACATTTGGGGTAAAACGTATTTAAATAAGACAGATAATTACGAGTATTTTTATGATGATACTAGTAGTTCTGTAAAGGAAAGTAGTGCTATTTATCAATATAATGCAGATAACTTTCAAATAAGTCAAGTAACTAATAGTTTTGAGGAGTCTGGTATTATACAAGATTTAGTTTCTAAATATTTTTATCCTGTTGGACCGGATATTAATAGTAATTCAATTAGTGTCAGGCAGAAATTAGTTGACTTACATCAAATTAATGAATTAGTAGCAACACAAAGTTTTAGAAATGGGACGCAACTTAATCAATCTCATAAAGTCTTTTTTGAATATTCCACAGATCAATTATTACCTCAAGTAATTGAGGTTGGTAAAGGTGCTGATGATCCAGAAGCTCGGATTGAGTTTCATAAATATGACAATTTTAATAACCCATTAGAGTTTTCAAAAGCAGAAGGAACACGAGTCATTTTTGTTTGGGGTTATAATGATTCTCAACCTATAGCTAAAATAATAGGTCATAGCTATGATAATATATCTTCAAGTCTTTTAACGGTTATAAATGCAGCTAAATCTGCATCCAATAATGATTCAAATATTAGTACAGAGAATTTTCTTAAAACAAAATTAGATGATATAAGGAATCATTCAGATTTAGTTGATGCTCAAGTTACTACATTAACTTATGACCCACTTATTGGGGTGACAAGCGTAACTGACCCTAGAGGGTTTTCTATGACCTATCATTATGATGACTTCAACAGACTTAAATACGTCAAAGACCAAGACGGTAATATCTTAAGCGAGAACGAATATAATTATAGAAACCAATACTAATACTAGAACCATGAAAAATTTACTAATCACATTAGCATTCGTTTTAGTGTCATTTACAGTATTGGCACAAACAACAACAGAGAATTACGTAAAGTCAACATCTTACAAGGTGAAGACTACAGATGGAGAGCACAAAGTTGGTACATCAACAGACTTAGTCAATGATGAAAAAATAGAAACTATCACTTATTTAGATGGATTGGGTAGACCAAAACAATCTATATCAAAACAAGCAGGAGGTAATAAAGAAAATATCATTACCCCAATAATTTATGATGACTTAGGTAGACAGATTAAAGACTATTTGCCAACATTTACTCAGCTTACCAATAATGCTTTAAATTATGTTGATAATATAAATCTCATATTAAATCAAGAGAATCAATATTTACAGAAATATCCAGAAGAAAATTGGTTAAATCTTGCAGATGTTAATGCATACTCTCAAAAACACTTTGAAAACTCACCATTAAATAGAGTTTTAGAACAAGGCGCACCAGGAAAAGATTGGCAAGTAGATCAAGTTAATGATACAGATCACACCATTAAATTTGAGTATCAAACAAATACTATTGAAAAAGTTGAAATGTTTAGTGTCATTTTCCCAACATTAGATACAGAACAGCCTCAATTATTTTATGAGGGAACTTATGGAGCAAACGAATTATATAAAACAATTACAAAAGATGAAAACTGGCAACCTAGCCAAATGTATCTCAAAGATCACACTACCGAAGAATTTAAAAATAGTTTAGGGCAGGTTATTCTAAAGAGAACTTATAATGAAGATATTGAACATAATACATATTATGTATATGATGATTTTGAGAATTTAACCTATGTTCTTTCCCCTAAAGGCTCAGACCTTGTGCTTTCATCTCAGGGGTACAAGGGATTTAGTTCTATTAATAAATCCTCTGCTTTAATTCCTACAAATAAGCATGGTGAACCAATTACTACAGGTAATGGAACAATTAATATTAATGTAAATGGCAGTGCCAATACGTTTACAGTTGATTTTGATGTAAGTTTTGATTCCTCTATTGATTTGGCAAAGGGAGCTGTAGTTCAATTGAATCAAAATATACCAAATATGATATTAGGTACCATTCTAAATGGTAATTACACAGTATCCGTTCAAAATGGTTATTTGTATATCGCGGGAAGTGGTGCAACAACATCGATTAATGAAACTATTGTTGCAAATTTGCCAAATACTATTATCGTTGAAGAGCATATAGATGACCTTTGCTACCAATATCATTACGATAAAAGAAACAGATTGATAGAAAAGAAAATCCCACAAAAAGGATGGGAGTATATAGTCTATGATAAATTAGATAGACCAATATTAACACAGGACGCTTTACAGCGTGCTAAATCTCCAAAAGGATGGTCATTTACAAAATATGATAAATTTGATCGCATTGCATATACAGGAATTGTTAATAATAATTACTCTAGACATAATTTACAGGACACAGCAAGTAGCCAAACTCAATTATCAGTAGAACAATCTTCAAGTGCATCAACTATTGACGGTATGTCTGTATATTATTCAAATGATGTATATCCGTCAAATAATTTAACATTACTCACTGTTAATTATTATGATAGTTATAATGCGACATTAACAAATGCCTTGCCTAATCCAGGAACCATTTATGGTAAAACTATTAGCAGTGATACCAAAACATTGGCAACAGGGAGTTTGGTGCTAGTACTAGGCACAACAGACTGGATTACCTCTGTGACGTATTATGATGAAAAAGCACAACCCATTTATATAGGTAGTGACAATGCGTATTTAAATACTAAGGATGTCATAAAAACCGATTTAAATTTTATAGGCACAGTTTTAGAAACCGAAAGTTCTCATATAAAAGGAACTAATTCCGCGATTATAATAACCGATAGGTTTACCTACGATCATGCAAACAGATTACTCACCCAAAAACAACAAATTACAGGGCAACCAGAAGAACTTATCATCAAGAATGAATATGATGAATTAGGTCAACTTAAAATTAAAAATGTTGGTAATACAGAAACAACACCGTTACAAACTGTAGATTATATCTATAACATTCGTGGTTGGTTAAAACAAATCAACGAACCAACGTCACTAGGGGATGATTTATTTGCATTTAAAATTAATTATAATACAATAGAATTGGCAGGGAATTCAGTGTCAAAAAAGTTGTATAATGGAAACATAAGCGAAACAATTTGGCAAACGGTTAATGATGCTACAGATTTGGTAGATTATCGTGGTTATTATTACGAGTATGACGCATTAAACAGAATTAATTGGGCACATTATAGACGGAGTACTCCAGGACAAAATGGTCACTATAATCTTAAAAATGTTCAGTACGATAAAAATGGTAATATATTATCGTTAGGTAGAACAGGGATTAATAATGATGGATGGTTTTCTGGAGGTATGGATAACTTAGTGTATTCTTATAGTGGTAATCAATTAGATGATGTAACTGAAAATGGAAATAACACCATTGGTTTTACAGATACGGCTGGATCACAAATTGGAGATTATGAATACGACACCAATGGTAATATGGTAGTAGATAAAAATAAATCCATTAGTTCAATAGAGTATAATCATTTAAATCTTCCAACTTTTATTGTTTCTAGTGACCCAAATGAAGGACAATTGTATTATATTTACGATGCAACTGGTGTTAAATTAGAAAAACGAATGGAATCCTACAATGGTGATATCTCAACTACAGCATATGCTGGTAATTTTATATATGAAAAACATGGGGCGGAAGATGTTTTAAAGTTCTTTTCGCATCCTGAGGGATACGTTGAACCAAGTAATAATGGTGGTTATGACTATGTATATCAATATAAAGACCACTTAGGGAATATAAGACTGTCATACTCTGACCTCAATAGTAACGGTACAATTGAAGCATCTTCCGAAATCTTAGAGGAGAACAACTACTATCCCTTTGGTTTACGTCATAAAGGATATAATAATGTGATAAATGGTACTGACCATCCGTATGGATTTGGTGGTAAAGAAGAGCAGGACGAACTAGGACTTGGGTGGATGGATGTTACTGCTCGCAATTATGACCCAGCACTTGGACGTTGGATGAATATAGATCCATTGGCTCAGAAGATGCCAACATATTCTCCGTATAATTATGCTTTTGATAATCCAATTAATTTTATTGATGAAGATGGAGAATTTCCAATTCCTGCTTGGGCTATTAAAATTGCTGTTAGTGCTACTATAAAATCTATAGTAAAAGTTACAATAGGAAAAAAGATAGCTAAAATTGATAATGAACTTCAAGATGTGAAAAGTGAGATAAGTTCTAAAACCACAGAGATGAGAAATATACGGACAGGACGTACTGCTGATAGTCCAGTTTTTGAAGGAGGTTATGGAGGTGGCGGATATAGTGGCGCAGGAGCAGGAGATTCATTTGGTTCTCCAATGTCCAAAGAAGAAGCTAAATCAGCGCAACAAGAGAGTGATAAGCGTTTTAAAGAAGATAACCCTGAAGGCTATGAAAAAATTAAAAGTCTAGAATCTGAAATAAATGATTTACAAAAGGAAGCCGATGTCTTAGATAAAAAAATAGAAAAAATAGAAAAAATACAATCATTAGTTAGAGCAACAGACCCAGATAAAATTGCAGATGAAGTTGCTCAAGAGGTTTTTCCAGATTTATATACTTTATATAAAACGATTAAAGAAAAGATAAATGATGATGTTAAACGAAGAAATACAGAAGAAGAAACTCCATGAGGTATTTAATTATAATTGTTATATTATTTGTTTTTGGATGCAAAAATAAAGTCGAAAACAAACAAGAAATTGACATTAAAGAAACAGAAGAGATACAAGAAGTCAAATATGTATATGACACTTCTTACATTTTAAATAAAGAAGAACAAGCCAAACTTGAATTATTATTAAAAAAAATTAGTTTAGAAAAAAATATAGAAGTTGTATTTTGTTCAGTAGATAATGAAGAAAAGGAAAGTATAGATACTGTTGCTAATAAATATTTCCATTCTTTTGATTTGAGAAAAAATAATTATCAAAATAGGATTCTGATTATTATTTCAACAATTACAAGAGATTTTAAAATAAGTGTTGGTGATAACATAGATGAATCTATATCAAAAGATAAGTTACTTGAAATTAAAGAAGGAACACTTGGCTACTTTAAAGAATCTAAGTTTTACGAAGGGTTAAACTTTGCTTACAATAGACTGAATGATGAGCTGCCTAAAATGCTTTAACTATTATTATTATAATTACTTTTAATAGGATAATGAATAAAATAAGAGCTATCAATATCTTCAAAGTAGGAGTGAAAATAAGATCTTTATTAGTTATTTTTTTTCCTTTTTTGCTCTTTTTTTTTAGTAAAAAGTAGTTTGCAATTGTATTTATTATCTCTGAAATTATCCACATAGGATTAATAATTAAGTCGTTCTTTAAGAGCGATTTTTTTATGCAATAGATTTAAGCTTCACAGATTTAATGAGTGCATCGAGAGTATAAAGAATATGCTCTTTATCTTCTTCGTTCATTTGCTGTACATCAATAACACGTTTTAATAATTGGCTATCCACTTCAACATCCTGTTTACCAATAAGGAAATCCAAACTTACTTCAAGCACATCTGCAATTTTAGAAGCCACTTCAATAGATGGCTTTACTTCATCACGTTCATAACGTCCAATAATATCGCCTGAAGTTCCAATGGCTTTACCCAAATCGTTTTGGGAAAGCTTCTTTTGTTTACGCAGTTTGATGATATGTTGTCCTAAAGTCATACTTAAAAGTCGTTAAAATGCTATATATAATAAGGTTTAAGCAAATATAGATGATATAAATATCATAACAAAGATATATAAACCTTGTATAAAACTGATAAATGTTTTAGTTTTGTGATAAATAGGTCAGAAAATTAATTTATCAACAAATGCTCAATACTTCCAACCCGAACAATTACGGTAATCGGTCAAATTAGTGGTTAGCCATTTTATTGAAATTAAATATCTGGTTATCATTAATTTAAATAAGTTTCATAACTAAAAGAGTGTGCTATATAACACACTCTTTTTTTATTTAAGGTTTTAAAAGTTCTAAAAATAGGGGTTGTTCAAACCTGCTGTGTCAAATTAGGGGGTGAATTTTGCTTTAAAACTTAAAGCAAAAACCTCAATGTATTAATTTTAACAATTATAATTTTAGTATTTCAATATTGTGATTGAGAAAATGAAATGTAATTGTTGTAAATCTTTATGTATTAAAAATGGGTTTCAATCCAATGGGAAACAACGCTATTACTGTAAAAGCTGTAATAAACATCAGCAAGAAAATTATCGTTATAAAGCTTATCTACCTAAAACAAATTTGCTTATTTATAAGCTTGTAATAAATAGTTCTGGAATGAGTGATATTGCCAGAGTGCTAGAAATTTCAAAAAATACAGTAAAATCTAGACTATTAAAATTATCTCTTGTAATAAGGAAACCAATTATTTATGAATCTTTACAAGTCTACGAGATTGATGAAATGTTTACAAGAATAAATGGCAAACGTAAATGGGTAGTTTATGCTATCAACAGAAAAACAAGACAAATTATTGATTTTGCAGTTGGAAGCAGGTCAAATGAAACTATTTTAGAAGTTGTCAATACTGTACTTTTATTAAATCCTAAGAAGATTTATACCGATAGGTTTTCATCATATAAATCTTTGATACCAAAATCAATACATAGAATGGTAAGGTTTCAAACTAATTTAATTGAACGTTTTAATTTAAACTTAAGAAATCACCTTAAACGTCTAAGCAGAAAAACCTTATGCTATACCAAAAATAGAGAAATTCTTGAAGCTACTTTGAAACTCTATTTTTGGGGCAATCAGTTAAAGTTTAAATAAAACCTTTTAATCGAGCTTGCTCAATTAGAAAATAATCACTTTTACATTCAACATTAAATAGAATTTTTAAATTCCGTTTTCTGTTTTCAATACCACTTTTAGATAAAAAGATTAAATCAGGAAGTTCACTATTTCTAATGCCTAATGATAGGTAGTATAAAATTAATCGATCTTTTTTATCTATTAAAATATCACATGACATGCGCAAACGTAATAATCTCATAAAAGTGCTACTATAAAATGGATTACCGTTAATAACATTTTCAATGGCTTTAACTAAACCCTTAAATGTAGTTTCTGTCTTAAGCAATATGCTTTCTGGATTAATAGTTTTTATAATGTCAATTGTCAAGTAATTATTTTTATGACCAGTGAAGGTAACAAGTTTAACTTCTGGTGAATGATATCTTATGTTAGTTACGATATCTTTTATCAATTTAAAATTCTGCATATTAGAAGCAATATCAATATATAGAAATACAAGTTTTAGGCGTTTATGGTCTTTTATTTCAGCTAACGCGGTTTTATAATCATCAACACATTGTGTTTTAAAATCTAATGTAGATTCTTGCTGAGTAATTTCTTTTAGTGCTTCTATAATAGTATATGTCATTAAAGGTTCTTCTTCAATAATAAGCACATTGTTTAGTGTATTCATTGCTGGTGATTTTACTAACAGTTATTGTTGGAGCTATTGGTGAACAAATTAAAATGAGTTAAATGAATATATAATTGAGTAAGCTTCATTGTAGACATATTTAAATATTTTGTTCTATTAATTGGTTAAATATAGAATATTTTCTACAATAAATTTGATTGTGTATTATTAAAAAAAATAGTATGGCGATTAGAATATTCATGCCAATATTGGGCTAAATGCTTTAAAAGATTAAGCTAATAGCTTAATTCATGTTATAGAAGATTAGGTACCTTTATGGTATTGGTTCATCTTCAAATCAAGCCTATGCTTAAAAGATTAATTTTACTATGTGTATTACTGCAATTTTTTAATTGTGAAGATATTATTGGGGTCGATGATATTTCTGAAGAATCAATCGTATTACTTGCACCTACAGATAATACGACATTACAAACCGGTTTAATAAATTTTAGTTGGCAAGAATTAAACTTTGGCGAGACCTATCATTTGCAAATTGCAACACCAAATTTTGAAATGCCACAACAAATTGTTGAAGATACATTGATAATGAATACTAATGTTTTTATTATGCTACCTGCAAACACTTATCAATGGCAAGTTAAATCTATAAACTCAGCTTACGAGACACAATTTACAACTCAAAACCTCACTGTTGAAGAATAAAAAGAAAATAAGCGTTTTGCTCGTTCTGGTTTTAAGTGTTTGGGGAACTATTGCTTATAAACTAATTTCAGCTTCAAATCCTAAACTAACAGATTTGCCTGCACAACAAGACATAGCTGCTAAAAATTTTAAAGTGGATACAGCTATTAAAAAATTTTCAATTTCTACTGTTGACAGAGATCCTTTTTTAGGCAATTATTTAAAAAAGGAAACAAATTCAATAATTAATAAAAAGAAAAAGACATTGTCTTGGAAACCTATTGAATATTTAGGAATAGTTAAAGGCGATCGCAACAGTCAAAACATTTTTATAGTCTCTATAAATGGTAAGCAGTATTTGCTTAGAAAAGGTCAAACAAAAGATAGCTTAACCTTACTCTTTGGGACTAAAAAAAGTTTGACCCTTAGTTACAAAAATCAACAAAAACGTTTTGACAGAATACAATAAACATGAAAAAATTAAAAGCAGGCACATTACAATTGGTCACGTTTATTATGGTTGTGATAGCCTTGTTACTAGCTTCATTTCTCATTTTAAATCATGTGCATAAACAGTTTCGATTACAAACATTTCATACCATTGAAATGATTCATTTGTCTAATACAGGGATTAGTCATAGTTTGTCGCAGGTTGACACAATAATTGATACACTTACGATTCCGCTTTTTGATGAAGCTTATAAAAGTTTAAAAATTAAAACAGATTTTTGGGGTATTTATGAGAAAGTATACTCTCAAGCAAGTATAAAACAAAAAACGTTTAGCAAGATAGCTCTAATTGGTAAAGAACAATCACAAACAAAAACAGCCTTGTATTTAAAAGATAACAATCGTCCCTTAGTTGTTGTAGGTCATACCAAAATTAAGGGTCAGACCTATCTCCCAGAACGAGGAGTGAAATCTGGTAATATTTCTGGTCATGCGTATTATGGTCAAACGTTTTTGGATGGAGTCACTAAGACAATCCAAGATTTTCCAAAGTTGAGTAGTGATTTACGAGCGCATATTAATTCGTTAGCAAAACAATACACTGAAAATCAAAATGATGTAATGTACTTTGGTTTAAATACGAGAAAAGTTGTTAATTCTTTTAAAAATAAGCTTTTAATAACATATAGTCTAAATGATATAGAGCTTTCAGAAATCCATTTGAGCGGTTATATTATAATTCAGTCTAATACAAAAATTATAGTGGATGAGACATCTACGTTAAAAGATGTAATTCTAATAGCTCCTGTAATTGAGGTTAAAAAAAATGTTAATAGTACTTTTCAAGCACTAGCGACAGAGCGCATTATAGTTGCTGAAAATGTAAAACTAAACTATCCGTCTGCTTTGGTATTATTAAATGATAATAAAAAAGAGAATTATAAGACATCGCATTTTTTAGAAATTAAATCGAATTCTCATATAAAAGGAAGTGTATTATGTTTAGGAAAAACTCAGAAAAATAATACTGATATACAGCTCAAAATTGACAATAATGTACTTGTTGAAGGTGAAATCTATTGTCAACAGAATTTAGAACTGAGAGGTACAGTAGTGGGATCTGTCTACACCAATAATTTTATTGTTAAAGAAAATGGTACAACCTATCAAAACCATTTATATAACGGAAAAATTAACGCCAACTTATTAACAATTCAATATGTCGGATTAGCTTTTGATGACAGCTCTAAAAATGTGATGAAATGGTTGTATTGAAAAAAATTAAAGCTTCAACGCTTATGGAAACACTCATTTCAATGGTTTTGGTCATTGTAATATTTATGGTGTCTAGTATGATTTTAAACAATATGTTTTCTAATACGATTAAAAATAATACAAGACTAATCAGCTCGCATCTCAATGAATTGGAGTATCAGTTTATAAATGATAAGCTTATTTTGCCATATCATGACGAATATAATGGTTGGAGTGTTTCAGTAACTAAAGAAAAACAAGAAAATAAAGATTATGTTCAATTTTCAGCATTACATCCTGTAACCAATAAAACAGTTGAGTCTAACACTTATAGTAAATGAAATTAAAACTCGCTGCATATACATTAAATGAGATGCTTATAGTAATCATTATCTCGAGTATCATAACAAGTTTAGCATTCACTGTCTTAAATTTAGTAAACCGAAATATGTGGGCAATCCAAGAAAACTTAAAAGTAAATACTGAGTTTAGTAAACTAGAAGAATCCTTATGGATTGATATGAATAGATATCAAAACATAGTCTTTTTAGAATCTAAAAATCAAATGATATTTAATTCCATAATTGATTCATTGACTTATAAATTTCATTCAGAATATATAGTTAAAGGTATGGATACTTTCAATGTTAAAATTGAAAACAAGTTGTTTTTTTTCAATGGAAATGAAACAGAGACAGACCGTATAGATGCTGTAAAATTAGAATTGTCAAAGCAATATAGAAGTCAGCAACTATTTGTTTTTAAAAGAAATGATGCAATACAATTTATGAACTAATGGCATTTCAATTAGATAACATAAAACCAAGTAATAGCGCTTCTAAAAGGAATAACTATGATATAGATAAACTTTTAAAAAAAGAAATCATACTTTTTAATAAACAGTTCTCTAATAAAATTAAGGAAGACTTTTATAGCGAACTCAGTGTGTTGCTCAATGCTGGAATCACTTTAAAACAAGCCTTAGAGTTAATTGTTAATTCTCAAAAAAATATTAAGACAACAGCCATTTTAGAAGTTATACTAAAAGGCATAATCGAAGGGCAGAGCTTTTCTGATGCCGTAAGAGTTCATAAGGTATTTTCAGATTATGAATATCATTCCATTAAGATAGGAGAAGAGACAGGAACAACCTCTAGAATTACCCAACAGCTTTCAGATTTTTATTCTAAAAAGAATGAGCAAAAGCGTCAGCTTATTAATGCATTGACTTATCCAGTTGTCATATTAACGACTGCAATTTTGGTCGTCATTTTTATGTTGCAGTTTGTTGTGCCTATGTTTCAAGATATATTCAAGCAACAAAATGTGCAATTGCCAGGAATCACACAATTTATAGTGAATTTATCAAATTTGTTTCAGGATTACGGCTGGCTTATCCTTTTAATAATAGTCAGTCTAGTTGTTGTAAATGCCACCATTAAAAAAAAGATGTGGTACAAGCGAATCATAGATAATCTGTTATTGAAGATACCTTTCGTTGGCAAGTTTATAAAAACAGTATATCTATCACAATTTACGCAATCAATGATGTTACTTACAGCATCTAAAGTGCCAATAGTAGATAGTATTAACTTAGTAAAAAAGATGATTGATTTCTTTCCGCTAACTAAGGCTTTAGAATCTGTAGAAGGTGAAATCATGCAGGGAAATACATTGAGCAACGCTTTGCAGAAGCATGATTTATTTGATGATAGAATGATTACACTAGTCAAGGTGTCTGAAGAAACAAATCAAACCGAATATATTTTTGAAAAGCTCAATAGTTTGTATAACACTAAAGTTCAAAATAGTTCTAAATTGCTCTCAACATTATTAGAACCATTTATTATTATTTTTGTTGGTGCCTTTGTTGGTTTTATATTAGTAGGGATGTATTTGCCGATGTTTAAGTTGAGTAGTATTATCTAGTTATTATTTTTTGTTTCAAAAAATAAAATTATCTTTAATTTATATACTAACATAGTGAACACAAAACGGAACATGTTTTGGAACACAATTTAATATAAAAAGCGGTGCTGAGGTCAGCAAAATGGTTGTTCTTATTTCAAGTTAAGAACTCATAACCCGAAGGTCACTGGTTCGAGTCCAGTTCCCGCTACTAAGACGAAAGTCAATAAAATCAACGGTTTAGTTCGCTCTAAACCGTTTTTTTATGCTTAATTTTAATTCTTGTCTTGCAATTGAACACGGAAACGAACACAGTTTGTCAAAAAAGAAAAATCTTTCGCCACAAAAATTTATTCTGCTACCAGTAATTTAAAGAAATGTATTATACTGAAATAAGTTAACTCTTTTCGGTTACTATTTCCAGGTTCAAACTATTTTTATAGCCGTTTTGAAGGTAAAAGAATAGTTTGAACTAAGTCTGTTCATAAATAGTAAGTTCAGGTAAGTTTACATTATTTTTTTTTATAGGACCTGTATTTGATGTTTGGATTCAAATGTACTTTAGCAGGTTTTCTGAGATCCAGGCTCAAATGGGTTCTCAGATTGTTATAAATATACACAGCTTGCTCAGTCATTTTTTGTCCTAATTCTGTGTTCTTACCGGTTTGTTTTAATCCAAATTCGTATTTAAGAGTTCTATTGATTCTTTATGCAATAGCGTTTTGATAGGGGTCGTATTGTTCAGTCATACTCATTATAAATGTTATTGCTTTCAGCAAATTTGGTGCATTTAGGATTGCAGTATTGAAAACCTCTGTCTGAATGATGTATAAGCTTTTGATTGGGATATTTTCTGTTTTTAATGGCTATAGCGACCGCATCACAGCAAAGCGATGTTCTCATATGGTTATCTAGTTTGTACCATAATTTGCTTAGAATAGGCATTTGTGACTAATGCAGGATAGTTGTGCCCATTTTCTATTTTAATGTATGTTATATCGCTAACCTAGAGTTGTACTGGTCGAGTAGGAACATTGTATTTAATCAGGTTCTTATAGCTTTTGTAGATATGTTTTGAGTTTGTCGTTGTGATGTAATTTTTAGTTTTAGGAATCAAAAGATTATTTAGGCTGAGGAAGTGATAGAACTTGTCTCTGCCGATCTTAATATTAGCGTTTACAAAGTCTTGTTTTAGTTCTGTGTGTAGTTTAATACCACCCGTTTTCGAGCCTACTTTTTTACGGTAGTCCTTGACCATTTAAGATTTGGTCAATGACTAACAGTTTAGTCTCTAAAGTAGACTTTTGGAAATTTTTTTTCGCCAGTGTTCATTTTGTGTTTGCATACGTTATTTTTTCAGTCCGCTAATTATGACTTGTTTAATTTTGTTTTGATGAATAGTTTCAGCTTGACTAATTAAAATATATATTCTGTTTTTATTTTTCCACCATATTATTCCTCTTTCATTTATACAACTTCGGATTTGAGAATGATTTAAACGGTCTAAAATTCTACGAAATTTTGAAGCTTCTTTTTTACTTCCAAACTGCCATTCCTTAAATTTAATTACATATTTTTCAATCCAATTGTGGGTAGATAATTCAGCAGATGTTGCGAAGCGGATAGAATTAAAATTTAGTTTCGATAGAATTTCTAATTCTTTTTCTTCTCCACATTCTTTTAATTGATTAACAAAATTATCCTTTGGTTTTGTTCCGATTGAGAATGATTCGGACGTATTATTAAAACCAAGTTCTTTGTGAAGTGAATTTATTGCATTTTCAAATTCACTTTGGCTGTATGAAAATGTGAATTGTCCTATTAGAATAAAAGCGAATATGAGGTTTTTCATAATGAATGGCAACGTGTTTGTGTATAGTTAGTTGCATGGTTTAAGTAACTAATTTAGTAAATATAAACCGACCAAGAAAGTCCGCGAGGACTTTCGTAAGTAGGCGAGAAGCCAGCAATAAATTATATACGGTGTTGGCAACTGGCTTTTAAGTAGTTTATGATTTAGTATTTATTCTACTTCAAAAATAGCTTGAATTTCTACAGAAGAATTTACAGGAATCGATGATGCTCCATAAGTAGCTCTTGCATGCTTCCCTTTTTCTCCAAAAACTTCAAACATTAAATTTGAAGCAACATTCATTAAGTTTGCATGTTTAGTGTAATCATCTGTAGTGTTAAAGATACCTGTTAGTTGAACACATTTTTTTACTTTATTTAAATCGCCACCAACAGCATCTTTTAAAACAGCTAAAACATTAAGCATTGTAGTTTTAGTAGCTTCATTTACCTGCTTTTCATTTATATCTAAGCCTAATTTACCAGGGTTTACAACTTTTCCATCTTTAAAGGCAACTTGATTAATAAATATCAAATTTCCAGACCTCACGTAAGGTTCATAGCTCCCAGCAGGTTTAGGTACTTTAGGTAATTCAATTTTCTTATCTTTTAATACTGTATTAACATCTATTTTCTTATTATTCTCCGTTATTCCTATAGTTGTTGGAAATGTACTTTTTAATGCATGCGCTACTTTAGCAAAATTTTGTCCTTGAAGATTGGCTAGTAAACGTTCACTTTTTGTTGGTCTTTCTACATTCTTAAATGAAGCTAAACTAGTTGTTCCTAAAACAGTATTACCTTGAGGGATGGTGTTATCAATGTTTTTAGTACCTCTAATTCCATTAGAAACTAAAACCATGCCGTGTACTGCTAAACTATTCCAAAAAGATTGTATTGCAAGTTCTTTTCCGGCTCCACTACCTGCAGACATAAATACCGTTGCTGGCATTCCTTCTAAACCGTGTTTACTCCATAAATCTACTGTTTTGGATAAGAATTCGCTCATTGGTGTGCTAATGTTTCCAAAATATATGGGCGACCCAAAAGCAATTCCATTATACGAAGTTAATTCTTCTACAGTTGCTATGGGTATATTTTTTAACGAAGGAATATCGGATGATTTAACCTTTTTTATAAAGGCTTTAACGTTTCCTTTCGATTCAATTCCTTTTGCGACTTCCTTAGCTAATTCGTAGGTTCCGCCATTATCAGAATGGATTAACACAAGTATTTTAGTTTCTTGTCCTTGAATTGTGTTCATAAATAGGATGGTTAAAATTAATAATGTTGCGCTGTGTAATTTTTTCATTTTGTTCTTTAGATGAATATCAAGTTTTCTAAATTCAATTTTTAGAGACTTATTAAGTATAATTGTGTGCGTGTATAGCTGTTATTGCGCTTAAAATATTATGTTGAAAATAAAGGATATATTTTCAGTAAAAGTATTTTAAATAATAAGATGTCTTGTGATTTCGATTGTCAATATTTTGTTAAATGATTAACGAATTTTTGTATTATACTGAAATAGGTTGACCTTTTTTTGTTATTATTTCGATGTTCAAAAGATTTTTTTTAGCCGTTAAGAAGGCAAAAAAATAGTTTGAACTAGGTCTGTTTTTAAATTGTTAGTTCAGGTAAATTTACATTATTTTTTAGATAGGATTTGTATTTGATGTTAGGATTTAAATGTACTTCAGCCGGTTTTCTTAGATCCAGGCTAAAATGCGTTCTTAGATTGTTATAAATATATACTGCTTGCTCAGTCATTTTTTTAGCTAGATCTGTGTTTTTAATTGTTTGTTTTAGCCATATTCATATTTCAACGTTCTATTGATTCGTTCAGCAATAGCGTTTTCGTAGGGATCATATGGTTACGTAGTTTATAGCCCATAATTTTCTTTGAATCTTGCTTGGGCATTAAAGCTAACGATCTCGGATATGAGTAGTTGTGTGGGGTAGCACTTAACTTTACAAGTACACACCAAACTGAAAATTCACAAGGATTTTCAAAAGTATGCGATAACCAGCAATTACTTATAGCCATTGTTGTAAATAGTGCTTTGTTCTATTTTTTTATTAATTTATGTGTTTCAACATTGTAAATTGAATAAATTTTCAAAAAATATAACCCATTATTTAAATAGGATAAATCAATTGATTTATTGTTTTGAATGGAATCATATACCTTTTTACCTAACGAATCAAAAATTTCTACTTTACTTATGGTAATATTATTTTTAGATGATAGTATTATATTATTATCAACAGGATTTGGATAAACAGTAAAAACTTTTGTTTTATCATTATTTTGTTCTAATTGTGCTTCTTCAACACTAAGAGTTATTTGTGATACGTCAACTTTATATAATTCATCTCCACTTATTTGAGTATTAGCATCTAAAAAAAGATTGTTGTTTGTTTTAGATAAATGCCAAGTTGAATCATAGCCTAAAAAATTATCAGAGTTAAGTACATTAATATTTAGGTATTCTGTAGAGTTCATATTATCGTTTATATAATATATGACTTTATCATTAAGAGAGTTTAATAGAAATAAAGTGTTTTCGAAAATGACAGAACTTCTAAAGTTTCCTGACGTAAAATCTCCAACTTCAACTGTTCCTTCATTAGTCCCATCTGTTCGCCATAAACTTATGTTACCGATTGTGAAATATAAGTAGTTACCACAAACCCCAATAAATACCGGACTATAATCTAAATCTTTTAACGTAATAGTTCCATTCAATGTTCCGTCGGTTTTCATTAAAATACTATTTAGCGTTTCCGAAAAATATAATTCATCATTAAAAACAAAAGTTGATTCATTTAAAGATTGAGAAGCTAGCTGATACGTATATAATAACTCATGTGTTGTATTGTCATCACTTGCCCAAAGTTTAGGAATATCTCCATAGTCTAAATCAGACCAAAAAAACAAAACATTGTTATTAGAATCAATAATTTCGAAATCAATAATTCCACTTTGAGTTATACTGGTAGCAATTGTTCCTCCATTTGTTCCATCTGTTCTCCATATTTTATTAGCAGAGCCATCAAAAGCCTTAAAATATAATAGGTTATTGAATATAGTATGTTGTTTTCTACTAGGAAGACACCTATTATATGCATTTGTAGAATAAAATGAATCTCCTGAATTCGAATTTATGTCTTTTAGTAAATAAGTGCCAACTTCAGTTCCATCACTTCTCCATAACTCAGAACCAAAAATCCCATCATTTGCTTTAAAATAAAGAACATCATTATATTCAGCAAAAAACACACTTTCATTCAAAGCGTCAGAACCACCAATTGATATATCTTTAACCATAACTGTTCCATTTTCAGTTCCATCAGTCTTAAATAGTTCATAACCATTTGTACCATCGTTAGCTCTAAAATAGAGATTATTTCCTGCTTTTGTAAATGATGGACTAGGGCAAGTTGAACTATACCAAAAAGCACTACCATTGTCATTAATGTCTTTAAGCATTTTTGTGTCAGCGATAGTTCCATCACTTACAAAAACCTCATTGCCTGAATTATTGTTTTTTCCAGTATAGAATATTTGGTCATTTAAGCTAGTGTAATTTCTAGAACTAGAAGGTGTTTTTGTCCCATAAATCCTATTTATATCCTTTACTTTTAAAGTGTTAATTGTGCTGCCATCTGTTTTCCATAACTCACTTGACTGAAAAAACGTGATATTATTAATGTTTAAAAAAGTTAATTCATTAGCACTAGTTTGACTTAAATCAATATTTAGAACTTCACTTGTGCCATTAATTGTTCCATCACTTTACCATAAGGTATTATAATTGTTGATGTGGTCTCTTGCTGAGAATAAGACATAATTAGATGTTGATGTTAATTTTGTTATATTACTTGAATTATTACCAATATTTATATCTCTTAATAACTGTGTTCCAGATGAAGTGCCATCTGATACCCATAATTCACTTCCATTTATTCCGTCGTCCGCTTCAAAATATAATTTATCTTGGTGAATAACAAATTGTAAATCATAATATTGAATACTACTTTGATTTGAATTTTGGTTAATGTTTTTTACCAAAACAGTTCCACTTTCAGTTCCATCACTTTTCCATAATTCCTGTCCGTTTGTTCCATCATTAGCTGTAAAGAACAATGTGCCGTTAATATCTATAAAATTAGTAGCGTTGCTAGAACTCGATGGGTTTATATTTTTGACTAAAATGGTTCCACTTTCAGTTCCATCACTTTTCCATAGTTCTTCTCCATTTATTCCATCATTAGCTGTAAAAAAAACGGTTGAATTAGATTTAGTTAGATTTTTAGGGTTGCTTTCCGGCTCAAAATTAAGTTCAAGTAATGTAGCATTTACAGTGGTCTGAGAATAAGACATGGCGACACTAACTAAAGTTAAAATAATAATTAATTTTCCATTCATATTTTTTTGTTTTGCATTATTTATAACGTGTTCGTGTATGGTTAGTTGCGTGGTTAAGCAACTAATTTAGTAAACAAAAACGTGCCAGAGAAAATTCCGAAGGAATTTTCTAAATAAGTACTTGCCAAAGCAATTAAATATACACGTTGTTGTAGTACGTTTTTTTAATATTTTTATTTTATTAATCGATTAACATTAAGTTTATACATTTTGCCAATAGGTATTTTATGATTCTGAAGATGGATTCTATTACCTTCTATGAGTTCAATTTTATCAATTGAGATTATAAACGATTTGTGTACTCTTATAAATTGACTTTCTGGCAAATTATGAGTAAAGGATGTTAACGTTAGATGTGAAACAATCATTTTATCAACCATATAAATTTTTACATAATTTCCATAGGCTTCTATAAACAGAATATCTTTTAACTTAATTTGATAGTATTTTTTATCTTCTTTTATAAAGATTTTAGTGTCTACGGTGTTTTCAAAATTTTGCAATGATATAGGTTTATTAGCCAATGCATCTGAAACTTTACTTACAGATTTTACAAAACGACTGAAATTAAATGGTTTTAATAAATAATCCTCAATGTTTAATTCATAACCTTCTAATGCAAATTCTTTATAGGCTGTAGTAATTATAATTTTTGGTGGATTGGAAAGTGTTTTTAAAAAATCTAAACCTGAAAGTTTAGGCATATTGATATCTAAAAAGATAAGATCTACCGAATGTTTATTTAAATACTCAAGGGCTTCAAATGCATTATAACAACTTTTTTGAAAGGATAGATATGATAAATTATTCGCATACTCTTTGATATTATCATGTGAGGCAGTTTCATCGTCTACAATTATATATTTTATCATTACTTATATATTTCTAATGTGGTTGAATAGATGTTCTCCTCCATCGTAGTACAGAATTTATGTGTGTTTGGATACAATAAATTTAAACGATCTTTTAAGTTTTTCAGCCCAATGCCTTCATTTTCTGAAGCATCTTCAGCATCATAATTGTTTTTGACAGTAAAACTTATTTTAGTATCGTCTTCTATAAGTTTTATATGAACAAATGCATTATCAGTTGCTTTTTCAACTCCGTGTTTAAAAGCATTTTCTAATATATTGATAAACAATAAAGGAGCTACACTCGCATCTGAATTTTTAATCATTTTTTCAAAGTTAACATCAATGTCTTTATGGTATCTAGCAGTTTGTAAGTCAATAAAGTTAATTAAATAACTAACTGCATCCTTTAATAGTACGCTTTCTTTACCACTATCGTAAATAGTAAATCGCATTAAATCAGATAACTTTAAAACGTAGTCTTGTGCTGCATCAGCATCTTTCTTTATTAGGGAATATAAATTATTTAATGTGTTAAAGAAAAAATGAGGATTTATTTGATTTTTTAAGAGCATTAATTCTGCTTCTAGTTTATCACTTTTTAATTGCTGAATGCCTCTTAGGTATTTATAAACCCAAAAGAAAATTAAGTAAGCAACTTCAATAGTTAAAAGAATTCTTAAGGTGTTTGGAAGAATTCCATCCGTTCCTGTAGTTACTTGTACGCCATACACTAATAAGGGAATACTAATTCCGAAGAAAAGATATTTTAGGGTTGGATTAGTAGCTCCAAATTTTATTTTTTCAGTTTGAAAAAAATAATATAAAAGGGTGTAAAAGACCACTAAACCCAATGATCCTGAAAGTACTGTAAAAATTTCGCTTTGCGCGTTTCTTAAGATCAGCATCAATACAAGGATGATCCCTGATACAATTGCCGATGTTTTAAATAGTTTTTTTTGTATCATGATATATTTATTTATGATTTTGACACAAATCTATGTTGCGAATTCATGGGTACAGCTTTTATTTTATGAACGGCTCTTTTCATATTGTAAGCGTATCATGTTAGATGATAAAGGTACTTTAAATATCAGAAAGAGACGTATAGCATTTAGTACTTTTACTTCATCAAAATAGTTCTAAATCACAAATATTCAGTTCTAGGTTTGCATCAAATTTAAAACATAAAACATATGAAAACTTTAATTACAATTATTACAATCGCATTTTCTACTTTATTCGTAAATGCACAAATGACAACTGAAAATGAGCTACAAAAAACTTTAGATGAATCTACAGCTATTGCTTTAAAAGAACATAATGTTCCTGGTATGGCAATCGCAGTTATTAAAAATGATCAAGTGATTATTAAAAAAGGATATGGGTTTTCTGATATAAAAAGCGGAGAAGCAGTTAGCAGTACAACAGGATTTAATATTGGATCTATATCAAAAATGTTTACCGCTTGGGGAATTATGAAATTAGTAGAAGAAGGAACACTTAATTTAGACGCTCCTGCTTCAAATTATATTTCAGGATGGAACTTGCCTACTAGTGAGTTTGATGCTAATAAAGTAACCATTAGAAATTTATTACAGCATACAGCGGGTTTATCTGTACATGGTTATAATGGGTATGAATCTAAAAATGAATTAACATCAATTAGGCAATCGCTATCTGGAACTTCCAATCCAGATGAAGCCGTAAAGCTTATTATGGAGCCTGAAAGTAAATGGCAATATTCTGGTGGAGGTTATTCTATATTGCAACTTGTCATAGAAGAGGTGAGTGGTAAATCGTTTGCAGAATATATGCGAAAAAACATATTTAAACCTTTAAAAATGAAGCATACGAGTTTTGATATCAATAAAAAGATATTAAAAAACACTGCTAAAGCGTATGATGTAGAAGCAAAGGAAATACCGTTGCGTCTTTTTAATGCTCAAGCAGCAGCGGGTTTGCATACAACTATAGATGACCTTATTCTATTTGCAAAAGCATCATTTTCAAAAAATCCTGTATTGTCTAAAAAAAGTATTTCACTTTTAACTGCACCAACTGAAATATCAAAAGGAAATTACGGAATGGGTTATATGGAGATGAATCGTTTTGGAGATTTCACCTTGAACGGTCATGGTGGATCTAACGAAGGTTGGCATTCTGGTTTCATGCTCGATTTTAAATCAAAATCTGGGATTATTATTCTTACAAATGGTTCTAATGGAAGAAATGTTTTGTTTGGAAGTTTGAAAGATTGGGCTCAATGGCACGGAAGTAACTAATTATATCCCTTTTTATTTAAGCAGTGAATGACTAATCTAGAGGCATTCACTGTTTTTGCGAGTAATGTGCTACAACGGTCTTGTGTATGGTTAGTTGC
>NZ_JXJO01000019.1 GCF_000826655.1 Psychroserpens damuponensis | reverse complement strand
TAATAGCAACATCATCTGTTGAGCCTCCATCTACATCTGCAGCAACTATGGTTGCATTACCTGTAGCATCTAATTGCACATTAATGTTTTGACATACAGCCACTGGCGAATCAGATCCTGTCACAGGGTCTGCCTCAATATTTATATTATCAAGTGCCATATCACTACTCCAAGAGCTTCCTGTTACACCTCTAAACCTGATGAGAACAATTTTACCATCATAGGCAGATAAATCAATATCTGTAGCTGTTTTCCATGAGTTTTGGCTGTCATCATTGATGATGGTTTCTGTTGTAAAGTTTAATCCGTCATCATCACTTACTTCTAAAGCGATATAACCTGTTGCTATAGGGTTTTCTGTAGAACTCCCTAAATCTGCGCCATACATGTGGTAATCAAAACTAATTTTAGCATTTTCCCAGTTTGTGAAATCTATACAATCACTAGTTATGATTGCTGTTTTTTGTGGACTTCCTTCAGGAGTAACATTTGTTGAGGCTTCTGTATATACATACCACATGGATCCAGAACCAGTTGATGGTCCTGTATTACTAGATGTTGTTCCTCCACTATCTCGTGTCCAATCAATATCATCATCGGTAGCATTGACACCTTGTTTCCATTCGTTTGTGAATGCTGTATTGTTTTCAAAACCTTGCGTGTATGGAAATGTTGAAATGGTGCCATCTAAGCAAGCATCGAGAGTTGTAAAGACTTCAGATGTTGAATAAGCAGATGTTGATGCTGTACATTTTGTACGTACTTGAACCTCATATGTTGTTAAGTTATTTAAACCGGTTATAGTGTACGTGTTTGTGGTTAGATCTAAAACGTCTGTCCAAGATGTTGTACTAGTTTCTCTGTATCTTAAATCATAGGTTGCTGATGGTACAACATCCCAAGTTATATAAGCTGCAGATGCTGTAATTGAGCTTACAGAAACATTGGTTGGCACGCTATTAACACAAGGAATCTTAATCTCTGTGATTTTAAAATCATCAAAAGTAAACCCTTCAAAATCTACATTATAATATGAATCTTCTCGGTTTGATGAATCTGTAAAAAAGACGAATCTAAAGTATACGTTGCTTTGTTGAGAAAACATGGAGTTATTTGAAGCGTCAATCACAATTTCTTCCATATACCATCTGTCTTGAGTATCACCATCATATAAGGGTTCTCCATCGGGTTGAAAATCATTATCTGCTGAGCCTTTTCCTGAATAGGTATTATTATCATCTGGAGCACCAGGTTTTGTGAATTTCCCACAAAGTGGTGTCCATGAGCTCGCGTCTAGAGAGGCTTCTAATTGTACATAATCAAAACTACGTTCTAAATCCCATTTTGCATAAAACTGAACGAGTGCTGTGGATACACCTGTTAAGTTAACTGGATTTGTTAATTGAATACCGTTAGCTTGATTATCATTATATGGTATGGATGCATTTGATCTAATGGCTGAAGCACCTGCTGAATTTGGGTATGCATCTGTTGTTGTACTCCATGAACCACCTGATCCTATTGCTGTCCAATTTGATAAATTATCTGTGGCATCATCAAAAATGACATTTGTTGGTGCGTATGTTTTTTTAATATTGGCTTCGTATAAAACATTATCTGAGGCATAGTTGTTTGTGAATACAACTTTAAACTCTATCTCATCATCGGCTTGAATTCCGCCATCTAATGTATAAGGAATACTAACAAATCGCTGGTCTAATACTTGAGCAGCTGTAAAGCTTTCGGTTATTGAATTTGTAGCGCCAGGAATTGTAATATTTGCTGAAACTGCTGTTATTGTTACTGTAAAATCTGAAGCTTTTTGTCCGAGGTTTTCTATTCCAAATTCTAGATTTCCTGAAGTTGCTGTGATATCGCTTTGGTTTAAATCGTGCAATTTTCCGTATTTACCACTAAAATAGGCGGCTAAAAAATTCATACGCATGGCACGTTTAGCAATCGGTAAAAAGTTTGAAGGTGCTGGCCAAAACCCACTACCTGTTGGTCCTTGTTCTGAAAGTAATCCGTTTTCTGGTGTCCATGCTAATGTTTCTTTACCAGACCCTGTACCTGTTGGTGTACCATTTGCGCTTGTGCCTGCTGGTCCTCCAAGCATCCAATCATTCATATTACCACTATTAAGTGAACTAATAGAGGTACTTGGTCCGTGAGCATACCTATTATAATAGGTCATATCATGATTGTATTTTGAGTATTCGTCTGGTCTTGGGTTGGCAATGTTTGTTCCTGCATAAGCATGAAGCATTGCATTTTTATAAGAGTGGTGATTTAAAGCCAATTCAAAATCATATTGTACAAAGAAATCACGCATAATTTGTGTTTCATTTTCTGAAAAGGGTCCTGTTCCCATATAGGTGTCACTACATGGATTTGTTGTAGACCCACCATTTCCCCAGTAATATGCTGAGTTCCTGTTAAGGTCAATACCGTCAAGATAAGTGCTACAAGAGTTTGAAGCAGAATCATTTCTGTTTTTACGTTGTAATCCGCCTCCATTAGGTGCTTGGGTTTGATTGTACACAAAACCATCTGGATTAAATACTGGTATAAAATATAAGGCTTGGTTATTCACTAGGTTTCTAATGGCTGGATCTGTATCGTAATTTTCTAAAAGATACCACATGAAATATAATTGATTCATTACGGTAGCCGACTCTCTTGAGTGAATTAACGATTGGTATAGGGTTTCTGGCTCTCCAGCTTCATCTACATCTGGATTATCTGAAATTCTAATATACCAAATAGTACGTCCTTCGTAGGTGGTTTGATTGGTTGGTGAAGCATCGGCTCTTGCAGATATTAGATTTGGATACAGCGAACGCATATCATCTAATTCTTGAAGCACTTGAGCATAAGTTAGGCAGCCTCCAAATGAATTAGGCGCACTGTTTGGGTTTAAATTCCAGTTTACTGGTGTTGCCCAATCTATTTCATTACACTCATCATATTGACCTACATTATTTAAAAGTTCACTTACACTGTATCTAGCATTGTGTTGAGACATTTGCTTTTCTTGCTCTAATTGTAAACGTGCTTTTGGAAGATCTTGTGTTGCTCGTTTACTATAAAACTCTGTAAGATTATCAATTAAAACAGTATAGCCTACACCTTGATTGGATAGGCTTTGGAGTTCGACTTCGCTTAATTCAATTTGCAATTTGTCATCTAAAAACAAAGCACCGCAGGTCATGTCAATACCACTATTATCTAGGATTTCAACAACAGTAGCGTCAATATTATTAATGGTAACGCGCTTGTAAATATCTTGAGCTAAAGATATTTGAGCGACCATAAATAATAACACAAATAAATAAGTAGTTTTTTTCATCAGTTTGGGTTTCTGAATTATATCAATTAATAATGGCGCAATATATTAATTTATTTAAACAAACATCCATAAAGCGCATAAAAAACCGATGAAATGCAAAATTTAACATTTGTTTCAAAATTTGAATGAATAAACTTGCAAATTATTGCGTGTACATTATGGAGATAGTATATCCCTTCTAATGGGTATTGCATTAATAATCTAATTCTAGTTAATTTATAGAATGATAAGTTTTAAAGTATATAAATGCGGTGAATCAAGTTTTTAAAATCATCACATAAAATTAGCATTAATTGATGCACATATTACAGTAATTAAATTATATTTAAAGCCGCAAAGAATTAATTACCATTGATTTATGATAAAAAAGTACCCTCTAGTATTATTCATAACTTTTTTTTTATTGAGTATAACATATGCACATGTTGTTAAAAAAAAGCTTATTGAATTTACCAAAAATGTTGTATTAATTGATAGCGCTCGGTTGGCAGTTTCTGATGCTACAATTTCAATATCAGCAACGCAAATATGTCAATATGATACACCAGCTCCTACAGTGACCTTCACAGGTTCTGGAGGAACAGTACCTTATATATTTACCTATAATATCAATAATGGAGTAGATCAAACTGTTATGACCACAGGTAATAACAATTCGGTAACGGTTACGGTAAATACAAATGCTAGTGGAACATACACTTACAATCTCATTTCCGTAGAAGATAATACAGCTACTGTTGATATAATTAATGAGAGCGTACAAATTCAAATTTTACCATCACCAGATACGTCAATAGGAGGAACTGGAGCTGGAACCACATTTGAAGGTATACCTGTATTTAGAGATTGTACAAATCAAACAACAACTTTTACATTTACAAACACTTCAAGTACAGGTTCCTTAAATACGAATTATAATATAAGTTGGGGAGATGGCTCTCCAGATTTTAATGAAACTACTTGGTCAAGTACTACACATACATATGATGTTGGAATTTATAATCTTGTATACACTATTGAAGCGAGTAATGGGTGCGATAGAACTACAAATTATACTGTTTTTGTAGGCTCTAATCCAGCTGTATCTCTAGGTAACCCAGGAAATACAGATATATGTAATTCTAGTCCGTTGACATTTCCAATCACAGGAACAGATAATAATCCACCGGGAACTACATATACAGTGACATTTAATGATGGCTCTGCACCTCAAACATTTTCTCATCCACCACCTACAAGTATCACGCATACATTTTCAACATCTTCATGTGATACAACGAGTTCAGATGGTACAAATTCTTATCAAAATTCATTTTCGGCAATTATTGTAGCTTCAAACCCTTGTAGTGCTTCTTCTGTTGGTGTTGTTCCCATTTATGTGTCTATTGCTCCAGAAGCAGATTTTGATGCACCCGAAACAGCATGTATTAACACACAAATTTGTTTAACCAACACGTCTATTGGCGAAGAAAATAACGGATTAGGCAGTTCTTGTGATACGAGCCCAAACATTATATGGGACATTTCTCCTGCAACAGGTTACACAATTACTTCTGGAAGTTTGGGGAATGACTTTGGATTAAGTGATCCTAATTTATGGAGTACAGGAACAGATAATTTATGTGTTAATTTTACACAATTGGGAACATACACTGTAACGTTAAACACAGGTAATAGGTGTGGTGCAGATACGATTGTCAAAACCATTTGTGTTGAAGATGATTTGGTGCCTGTTTTTTCTCTAAATACTTCGGAAGGTTGTGGTCCTTTAAACCTAACAACATCTAATACTACAGATGAATCAACCTCTTGTGAAACGCCAGAATATCTATGGGAAGTTAATTATTCAGCTACAAATTGTGGAACAACACCAGAACAGTGGAGTTTTACAAATGGGAGTGATGAAAATTCAGTAAGTCCATCTTTCAGTTTTGATACAGCCGGAACTTATGAACTAGTATTAACTGCTACAAATTCTTGTGGAGATTTTACAACGTCTCAAACTATTGAAGTTAAGCAGCCTCCAGAAATTTCCATAAATGATGTTAGTGATGGTTGCGGACCAGGAGATATTAATCCAACAGCAATTGTAGATACGTGTGCTCCCTCTTCGGAAACGATAATTTATAACTGGTCTTTTCCAGGAGGAACTCCAGCTAGTGCTAACACGCTAGATCCAGGAACCATTAATTATGCAATAGCAGGAAATTATACAATAACATTAAGTGTTACAAATGATTGCGGAACAGATACAGTCACAGATACTTTTTCTATAAATGAAGCTCCAACGATTACCAATACAGATGTGAATCAAACTATTTGTTCTGGAGCGACAACTACAGCTATTAATTTAACATCAGATAATACAACTACAACTTATACGTGGACGAGCAATGATCCTGTAGGATTAACAGGTTACTTTTCATTTGGTACAAATAATGAAATACCAGCCCAAATCTTAATAAATACGACAACTAATCCAATTGATTTAATATATACAGTAGTTCCAGATATTGATGGTTGTGAAGGTGATCCTGTAGTGTTTATAATCACAGTAGAACCAGCACCATTAGTGACTTTTCAACCCATATCTGATGCAATTTGCCTCAACGGAACCACTCCAAATTTGTCCGTTTCTTATCAAGGTGCTGGAACACCAAATTACCAATGGTATCAAAATACAATTGACAATACCACCACTGGAACTGCGATTGCAGGAGCCACTTCGTCAACATATGCTCCTCCAACAGATACTGTAGGAGATGTTTATTATTATGTAGTCATTACGTTTTCTACAGGTGGTTGTAATGAAATTAGTTCAGATACTGCGTTAATAGAAATTAAAGAGGAGTCTCAAATCGATACACAGCCTATAGCAACACAATCTATTTGTATTGATGGTACGTCAAATGAACTGTCTATTACAGTTTCTGGAGGTGCAGGAAACCCTATGTATCAATGGTTTTCTAATACAACAAACTCTACCACAGGCGGAACATTAATTTCAGGAGCAACCAACAGTACCTATTCACCTCCAGTATTTACAGCTACAGGTAATTACTATTTTTATGTTGAGATTGATTATGGTGCAAATGGCTGCTCTAGCTTATTGAGTTCTATTTCCGAAGTTATTGTTGTGGATGATCCAATTGTGGACCTGCAACCTATTGCATATCAAAGTTTGTGTCAAAGTACAATTCCAACAGATTTAGAAGTGGTTAATTCAGGAGGATTAGGAATTATATCTTATCAATGGTACTCTAATACAATTAATAGTAATGTAGGAGGAACGGCAATAGCAGGAGAAACGTCGAGTACGTTTTCGCCTCCAACAGCAACGGTTGGTACATTTTATTATTACTGTGTGATTACACAAGATGTTTCGGGTTGTGAAGTGGTAAGTCTTGTTTGTGAAGTTGAAGTTACGGCTGCAGCACAATTTACAAATCAGCCATTATCTGATGAATTATGCTTAGGAGAATCTTCCGCAGATTTAGTTGTCGCTTATACTAATGGCGCAGGTTCACCAACATATCAATGGTATGAGAATACAGTAAATGATGTTACATCTGGAACTGCAATTGCAGGTGAAACTACAGCAAGCTATAGTCCAGATGTTTCAGTAGTTGGTACAACGTTTTACTACTGTATAATTACCTTAAATGCTGGAGGCTGTTCTGAAATTGTGTCAGATGTTGCTGAAATCATCGTTAATGAAACACCATATATTAGTGATGGTGCAGAATTAATTTGTAGCGGAAATGTATTTGAGCATATTCCAGATGAAACCAATGGAGATAGTGTGCCAATAAATACAACGTATACTTGGTCTACACCAATTATAAATCCTGCAGGAAGTGTTACTGGTGCTTCGGAAGAATTAGTTGCTCAAACAAGCATTTCGCAATTATTGACTAATACAACCACCAATCCTGGGACTGTAACATATACTGTAACACCTACATCTGGAAATTGCGTTGGTGCTAATTTTGAAGTGGTTGTGACTGTAAATCCGTCTATTTCGATAACATCACAACTTACCAATAATAGTTGTTTTGAGTCTAACGATGCGTCCATAGAAATTACGATTGTTGGAGGCGTGCCGTTTTCCGGAGGAAATCCTTATAATATTTTATGGACTGGTCCAAATGCTTATACAAGTACAGATGAAGATCTTTTTAATCTAAGTGAAGGTACATATACTCTTAATATTATTGATGATGGTGGTTGTCCTTTTTCTGAAACGTTTACGATAACAGAACCTGATATTTTAGAATTTAGTGCAGTAACTTTTGATCCTGAAACCATTTCGTGTTTTGGAGCAGATGATGGCGAGATTAGTATTGATATTGCAGGTGGTACATTACCCTATACTTATAATTGGACTCTAGATGGATTGCCATTTTCTGGTAATGAAGATTTAGATAGTTTAGAGCCAGGAGTGTATGTGGTTTCTGTAACTGATGATCATAATTGCGGACCGATATCACAAACGTTTAGCATTGTAGAACCAGATATTCTAGACGTTACTTTAGATACTAAAACCAATGTATTATGTTTTGGAGATAACACAGGAGCCATTAGTATTAATGCTACAGGTGGTCGATTAGATTATGTGTTTTCTTGGACAGGACCTAATGGATTTACAAGTGATAACCAAAATATTGAAAATTTAGTTGCAGGAATTTATAGTGTCACAGTTACAGATGCTTCTAATTGTACAGATACGCTGGAAGTTGAAATTGTACAAAATACTGAAATTGCTATTAATGTGACCACAACAGAAATAGAATGCTATGGAAATAATGATGGCTCTATTACCATTAACTCAATTTCTGGAGGAGTTGGTCCTTATCAAGTGGCATGGAGTAATTTAGGAACAGGAAATAATCAAACCAATCTTACAGGAGGAACCTACATAATTACTATTACAGATGCTGAAAATTGCATTAAAGATTTTCCAGTAATAATTGATGAGCCAGCTGTATTTTTAATAGATCCAGTGGTGACGCAACTATCATGTTCAGGTGAAAATGATGCAAGTATTATGCTTAATTTTGTTGGCGGCATTGCACCAGTAGATTTAGTTTGGAATGATGACCCAACCGCAGGAACCGAGCGCAATAATCTTGCTCCAGGAACTTATACTGTGACTATTACAGATGCAGCACCTTGTACCATAGAAGAGAGTTTTACCATTTTTGATATTGCACCTTTAGTTGTATCTGCGAATGTTACAAATGCACTTGATTGCGATGATACTAACAGTGGAGCCATTAATTTATTAATTCAAGGAGGAACACCTCCTTTTAATGTTGTGTGGTCTAATGGAGAAATCACTGAAGACTTAAATAATAGTCCGCCAAATTCTTATACAGCTCAAGTTACAGATGCTAACGGTTGTGAAACCTCAGGAAGTTGGACGATAGAGCGTTTTGAACCACTTGCAGTTATCGTAGATGTGCAGTCTGAGGTTGATTGTGATGAGCAAAGCATTAATCAACTCTTTATTGCTCAGGCCTCAGGAGGCGTGCCACCATTTGCTTATAACTGGTCTAGCGGAACGGTAAGTGGAGTTAATAATGAGCAGATGACTACTAGTGAAAATGGATTGGTCATATTAGATGTTGTTGATAGTTTAGGTTGTAGTGTTACCTATAGTTTAAACGTAGATATTCCTGTATTTGGGCAGCCAGATTTTGAGGTGTCTTCTGTTGGTTTTACTAATTTTGGAATTTACTCCATTCATGATCCAATAGAATTTACAAATACGTCAACAGGCAATTTTGAAAGTATCCTTTGGAATTTTGGAGATGGCACATTTTCCGCAGAAGAAAACCCAATTCATACTTACACAGCAGTTGGTAATTATGTTGTAACACAAACCGTCACTTATCCTTTTGGTTGTGTGTATGAGCAGGTTGTAACACTTATTGTAGAAGAAGGATATAAATTGATGTTTCCAAATGCTTTTACACCAAATGAAGATAGTTTAAATGATTTTTTCGTGCCCAAATATATGGGATTAAATACTTTAGAATTTAGAGTATACGATACATGGGGAAGTTTGGTGTTTTATGAAGAAGATCTCGAAAGTCTGATAGGATGGAATGGCACCATAAACGATGAACTAGCCGAAAATGGAAACTATTATTACACGTTTACAGCAAAAACCTTTTATGGTGATGCGATAGAAAAAGACGGTGTTTTTGTAACTATTAAATAACTCACATGAACTTAAAACACACTATCATATTTGCTTTGGTTTTTATGAGTTGTACTGTAAACGCTCAAGATCCAATTTTTACACAATCTAATAATATGCCAATCACTTTAAATCCTGGATTTACAGGTTTTGAAGATAACGGTAGGGTTTATGCAGGCATGTTGAGCAGAATGCAATGGCCAGGATTAGACTTAAATATCAATACCCAATACGCATTTGTAAATCAATCTTTTGAGGGTAACCGTTTGGCATTTGGTGTAGGGATCAATGCACATTGGCAACGAGAATCGTTTAATAATTATAATTTTTTTCAGTTTAATGTTAATTATGCACAGCGTTTTAGAATTGCAGATCAATGGTATTTTAGACCAGGAATAGAAGTTGGCGTGGGGAATAAAAATAACCGATTTAGAAACCTCACGTTAGGAGATCAATTAAACATCAACACAGGAGTTATAAATCCGGTATCTGTAGATCCTTTAGGAAATAATACACGCAATTTCTTTTTCATGGATTTTTCTACAGGAGTAGTGTTTGAGCGTATAGAAAATAATAACGATATTTCTTATTGGTTTGGAGCTTCGGCAAAGCATATCAATAGGCCAGATGTATCGTTTGTAGAAGGTGAGAATTCTAAACTAGATATGCTAATTTCACTTCATGCTACGTATCGTTTTCCGTTTTTAAATGATGATTCTAAAGTATTAATCACTACCAATTATTTACGTCAAGGGCAATTTGATCGTTTAGATCTAGGGCCATTATTTCAATTAGATCAATTTTTGGTTGGTGTTACTGCAGCAACAAATCCGGCAAAAAACTCAAAAAATAGACATCTCGTCACCTCTGTAAATGGGTTTTTAGGGATGGAGTATTCTAGTTTTAGATTTGGTGTTTCTTACGATCATAATGTTTCCAAAATCGGCAACACAGGAGGTGTTTATGAGTTCTCGTTAACCTTCCTTTCAGAGTGTAAATATTGTAAGCGAAATCGGCAACGTAAGCGCTAAAAGCTCTTTTGTAAATATTATTTCTTCGGAAATGTGCTGTAGAATTCCAATTTGGCCAATTTTCATTATCTAATGCAATAGTGTTAAAAAGGCACATTTCCGTAGGGATCCCATTTAATTTCATAACTTTAGATTTCAACCAAAACTCTAAACATTTATGAAAAAAATTACTCTCGCAATTGCTCTATTATCTTTTGGTATGCAAGCTCAAAATTTTCCTAGTCCGTATTGTGATATCACAGATTCTAGCAACGTTACAGTTGAAGAAATTACAACTGTTAATTTTGCAGGATCGAGTATTACTAATACAGATGTAACTTCGGTATTGGTAAATGAAACAACAACCATAGCTAATTTAAGAGTAGATGACATATACACGATTGTAGTACAAGGGAATACCGAAGGTCCTTTTGATAACGATATTGTGGCATTTATAGATTGGAATCAAAATGATATTTTAGATGATGCTGGCGAAATTTATAATGTAGGTACAATTTCTAATTCTACTGGAGATGATAGTGTTTCAGTTGCTTTAGATATTGCAGTTCCTGCCAATGCAGTTATTGGAACCACCAGAATTAGAATTACAAAAACGTACCAGGACCCAGATTCTCCTGCAGAGATTAACCCTTGTGGTATACAGTTTAATCCCTTTGGTCAAGGTGTTTTTTCTGGTTTTGGGCAGGCTTTAGATTTTACATTAGAGGTAGAAGAAGCTCTTGAGTTTCCAGAGCCATATTGCAACATCACAGATGCAGGAAATGTAACTGTAGAAGAAATTACAGAAGTTAGTTTTGCAGGAACAACAATTTCAAATACGGATACTAGCTCTGTGTTAGTTGATGAAACTGAAACACATGTTAATGTTACACCAGGAGAAACCTATACCATTGCAGTAAAGGGAAATACGGTAGGTCCTTTTGATACGGATATTGTTGCTTTTATAGATTGGAATCAAAATGATATATTAGATGATACTGGCGAAATTTACTCCGTAGGCACTATTACTAATTCTACAGGAAATGATAATGTTTTTGTGAGTTTAGATATTATGGTACCAGCAAATGCTGTTATTGGAGATACACGTATTAGAATAACAAAAACATATCAGGATTCAGACTCTCCTGCAGAGATTAACCCATGTGGTATACAATTTAATCCCTTTGGTCAAGGGGTTTTTTCTGGTTTTGGTCAAGCCTTGGATTTTACACTATCCATTGAAGCGCTTAGTGTTAATGAATTTGATTTAAACGCTTTGACTGTTTATCCAATTCCTACTAAAAATGTGTTACATGTAGATTATAATTCTAACTTGAGTAATGTTACAATTACTAATGTTTTAGGTCAAAAAGTATATGCAGAGAAAACGTTATCAACTCATTTACGTTTAGATGTTTCATCACTTGCAGCAGGACCTTATATTGTTTCTTTAACTTCAGAAACAGGTCAACACAGTTTTAGAATTATAAAACAGTAAACCTTTATTGAATTCATATAATATTTGAACGTATTGAGTTCTAACTACTATAATATTCCATATTTCGATATGGAATATTTTTTTGCAATATTTTTACTGAATTATCTTCGGAAATAGGTGTTTGTATTGTTTGTTGATAGACCGTTTTTGTGAAGAGTTTTATGCAACTTTCTTAGAGTTGAATTACTTTAAAGTAAAGCCCCAAAACACTTTTTTTATTTTACATATGTTAATGCTTTAATGCATGTTTTTACATAAAAACAATAAAAAACCTAAAACGTTAGTTTTAGGTTTTTTTTAATGTGATGAGAACGAGATTTCAACTCGTAACCTCTGAGTTATGAATTTTAAAAAGCCAATTTTAAGATTTTTAACTACCTGAAAATCAGTTTATTATTTTTCGCTGTGTTCTTAATCGTGTTCCAAATCGTGTTCAGTTTCGTGTTCACTTTTTGTTAGTATTATTATGAATCAAATTACGTTAAATTTTTTGAGTCTACCATGTTTATTTTTAATTATTTGAGTATTCAATAAAATTTTAATTACTGTAATTTTACTTGTGGTCATACAGCGTAAGTCATACTTTAATATAGTTATTATAAAACTCGAATACTAAACTATAGAAAATATTTCAACTTTCCTTTTGTAGCGTATGAGCTTTTTCTATCTTTAAGCTCTCCCTCATAAATTATTAGCATATATTTTCATTACTGAATTGTGATTCCGCAGTTTGTGATAATTATTTTAAATTGATAAGAATTTTTAACATGCTTTATCAAAGTCGCTAATTTTAACTCCATGAATAGAGTGGTTGCTTTTTATAATCACTCGAAATTATGATCAATAAAATTCTATATATAGACATTGAAACCACCAAACAGGGTAAAATAAAAGATGTTGGTGCTCTTTTCCATGGACAAGAATTACATGAAAGTAAACTTTCAAAGCTTGAAGACTGGATTAATCAAGCAGAATATATCTGTGGACATAATATAGTTGCTCACGATATTCCTTTATTGGAAAATGTATTAGGGAATGAAATTTTCAAGTATAAAAAAATAATTGACACACTACTTTGGTCGCCATTATTATTTACTGATAATCCTTATCACAAACTTGTAAAAGGTTATAAAATAGTAAATGATAGTGATTATAATAATCCATTGTCCGATTGTAAATTAACTAAACAATTGTTGATTGACGAATTGAATCGATTTCATGAGCTAGAGAAAAACATACAACAAATCTACGCAAGTCTTTTATCTGGTTTTAAAGCCTATTCTGGTTTTTTAGATGTTATGAATTTTCAAAGCACTAATATTAATCCAGTTATTGAAATAGCTAATTTATTTCAAAATAAAATTTGTGATAGCGCTGATATTTTTCAATTTGTAAGTGATTATCCTATTGAATTAGCGTACGCATTTGCCTTAATTAATACTAAAGAAGATAAATCTGTTTTATCCTATTGGGTGAGTAAAACAAAACCTAAAGCCCAGAATATTTTAAATGACATTAGATTTAAGTTTTGTGGTCGTGAAAGTTGCAAATACTGTAATTCTAATTTAAATCCTAAAAAAGCATTACATCGCTACTTTGGCTATGAGGATTTTAGAAGTTTTGATCCAGATGAAGAAGTGAGCATACAAGAAAGGACGGTAAGAGCAGGGTTAACTTCAAGTTCTTTCGTTGCTGTATTTCCTACAGGAGGAGGGAAGTCATTGACTTTTCAATTGCCAGCTTTAATGAAAGGTTCTTTGTCTCGTCAATTAACCGTAGTCATTTCACCATTAGTGTCTTTGATGAAAGATCAAGTAGAGAATTTAGAGAAACGATTTGATATTACTAAGGCAGTCGCAATTAATGGATTATTATCACCTTTAGAAAGACAAGATGCTCTAAATAGAGTTGAAGATGGAGATGTACAACTTTTATATCTTTCTCCCGAATCTTTACGTTCACCCACAATTTTGAGAATCTTAAAACAGCGCTCCATAGCTCGATTCGTTATAGATGAAGCGCACTGTTTCTCATCTTGGGGACAAGATTTTAGAGTAGACTACTTGTACATAACAGATTTTATCTTAGGACTGGAAGAGGATAAATTATATGGAAAAATACCTGTGTCTTGTTTTACAGCTACTGCAAAGCCACAGGTTATAGAGGATATTAAAAAATATTTTAAAGCAAAGCTTAATCTAGACTTAAACGAATTTGTTACGAGAGCTGGAAGAACCAATTTGAGGTATGAAGTCATAGATGTTCAAGACCCTAAACATAAAATGAACTCCTTACTAACGTTGATAGATGATTGTGAAAAACCTGCAATTATTTATGCTTCAAGAACCAAAAGAGTAGAAGAGATACATGGTTTATTAGAAGAGGCAGGATTCAATTCTACTTATTTTCATGGAAAGCTGGATAAGGATGTAAAGAAAGATCACATGGATTGGTTTATGGAGAATGATAAAGATATCATCGTAGCAACATCTGCATTTGGTATGGGAGTGGATAAAGACGATGTAAAATCTGTAATTCATTATAATATATCCGATTCTTTAGAAAATTATGTTCAAGAAGCTGGACGTGCTGGTAGAGATGAAAAAATTCAAGCAAAGTGTTACATTCTATTTAATGAACAGGATTTAAATAAGCATTTCAGTTTATTACAGCAAACAAAAATCAATCAGAAGGAGATTCAGCAAATATGGCAAGCGCTTAAGAATTTATCAAAATATAGAACCACAAAAAAAATAAGTAATTCTGCCTTAGAAATTGCTCAAAGAGCAGGTTGGGATACTGAAATACAAGAATTAGAAACAAGAGTTAGGACTTCAGTTGCAGCGCTAGAAGATCAAGGGTTTTTAAAACGAAAGCAGAATTCTTCTGTAGTTTTTGCTGATAGCTTATTGGTTCCTAATTTAGGTAAAGCTCTAGAAAAAATCCACAAAAGTAAAACTATAACTGAAAAGCAAATAGAACATTGTTCAAAAGTTCTTCAAAGAATAGTTAAAGATGATGAATGTAGAATTGATTATTTAGCGGACAGAACAGGGTTAAACCTATACGAAATTCGAAATGTCATTGATATCTTACGAGATCTTAAAATATTGGGAGATGCTAAGGATTTAACAGCATTTATAAATCTAACTCAATCTGAAAAAGGTTCGAAAAAAACATTAGAGCGTTTTCGGAAAATTGAAAAGGCAATGCATGAGGTTTTAAAAAATGACATTAAAATTTCTATGCGACAGCTAAATCAAACTATTAATGATTTGGAGGTAAAATCTGAAATACATGAACTTAGGAATATTCTCAACTATTGGGAAATAAGAGGTTTTGTTTCTAAAAAACGTGTGGATAGAGAAAATGACTTATACCAGATTAAAATAAGGGGTTACCAGTCACTAAACGATGATATTAGTTGGAGGCATGATTTAACATTAGATGTTTATGAGTTACTCGAGAAGTTTTATTTAAAGCAAGAAAAAAAACGAATAACTGAAAACAAAAAAGATTTGCCTGTAAGTTTTTCGATGTTAGATCTTAAAAATTCAAATCAATTATTCGGACAAATAAAAGAAGAAGATATTAAGCGATATGAGAAAACTTTATTGTTTTTAAATCAGATAAAATCAATAAAGTTGGAAGGTGGATTTATGGTGTCTTATAACAAGTTAAATATTGAAGAGATTGATAATTCTCTCCCAAGGTTCACGTTAGAGAACTTCGATAAAATGGGGCAACACTATAACCACAAAACGCAACAAATACATATTGTAGGAGAATATGCTAAACGCAGGCTGCAAAATTACGAATCGGCCTTAACCTATGTTAATGATTATTTCAGTCAGCCTTATGAAGAATTTATAGCCAAATATTTTCCTAGACGTAAAATGGAAATAAGCAGACCATTAACACCAGAACGATTTAGAGAAATAGCAGGAGAATTAGATGTTGATCAGCGCAAAATTGTTGATGATAATAAATCTGATAATATTTTAGTTTTAGCAGGACCAGGAAGTGGTAAAACAAAAGTGCTGGTTCATAAAATAGCTAGCTTATTGCTTTTAGAGGATATTAAACCAGAGCAATTTTTAATGCTTACGTTTTCTAAAGCCGCATCATTAGAATTTAGAGCGAGAGCGAGAAAATTAGTGCCAGAATATTCTGGACTTATAAAGATTACCACGTTTCACGGATTCTGCTTTCAGCTATTAGGGCAATTAGGAGATTTAAAAAAATCAGAAAATGTTATTCAAGATTGTATAACAGCTATTCATAATAAAGAGATTGATATTTCGTCTATTATTAACAAAAGTGTATTGCTTCTAGATGAATTTCAAGATGTAAATGATGTAGAGTGGCAACTTGTGCAAACTATAATTAGTAAAGCAAAAAACATTAGAGTGATTGCTGTAGGCGATGACGATCAAAATATTTATGGATTTAGAGGGTCGTCTAATAAAAACATGATGGAGTTTAAAAGGAAGTATAATGCCACACTATACGCTTTAATTAAAAACTACAGAAGTAATTCTCATATTGTGACCTTTAATAATACGTTACTTCAAAAAATACCGAACCGATTAAAAACTCTTGAATTAGAGCCTATTGAAAAAAGTTCAACATCTAATATAAAACTTATTCGGTATCACGCCTCTTATCTCGAAAAATCATTAGCAGAGCATGTTGTTCAAGATAATTATGCAGGAACAAGAGCGATACTCGTTAGAACGAATAAGCAAGCCCTAATGTTAAATACATTTTTAAGAGAACTAGGTCAGAGAACACGACTTATTACTGGATTGGAAGGATTTAGTTTAGATCATCTATATGAGTTAAGAACATTTACAAATAACCTTAAACTTAATATAAATGATGCAGGTTTAATATTTAATAATCAGTGGGAATCAGCCAAAGATCATTTTATAAATGAGCATAATTCAAGTATACATTTTGAAATTTGCTTGAAAATTATTGAAAAATTTGAATTAAATTTTAAAAGTCAAAAACAGATTATAGATTGGTATGAGTACATTCGAGAAATTAGAATGGAAGATGCTATTGATCCAGATTCTAATGCTATCATAATAGCTACCATGCATAAGTCTAAAGGAAAAGAATTTGATCATGTGTATTTGCTATTAGAGGATTATGATTTCAGCAATGCGGAATCAAAGCGAGTAGTATATGTAGGCTGTTCTAGAGCGAAATTTAGTTTACAAATTCATTGTAATTCAAACTTTTTTGATGACTTTAATACTCAAGAACTGAGTATTATTAAATTTGAGGGCACAACTGAACTGCCAAAACATTTCGAATTAATATTAGGACATAAAGACATTTATTTAAAGTCTCAAAAGTATCATAAAACAGTAAATGTAATTAGGACTCTTAAATCTGGCGAGGAACTAATAAAAAACATTGTTCAGTTTGCTGATAACGAGGCTTTAGGATTAGCAAATAATGAGTGTAGAAATGTATTGTTGTTTTCAAAAGCCTTTATGTCAAAAAAGTATGACAATTTCATAAAAGGTGGTTATCAATTATCATGCGGAAATGTGGCTTATTTGGTGTATTGGTATGATAGAGATGAGGATAAAGAATATAAGGTGGTTTTGCCTAAGTTGAGGTTTGAAAGAGGATAATTCTGTTAAACCTCTATTACAATATTTGTGTGCTTCTATAATTATTCTACTTAAAGCTTAGAGTCTTAATTAGTGTTTTCCCTGCTAATTTAACTTGAATATACCATATTTGAATCATTTTATATCAATCATATATTAGAACTACGTCTCAATAAGTATTGAGTTTATTTAAGCCGATTTTTAGTCTCTAACTACCTGAAAAAAGTGTTTTTGTTTTATTATTGATCGTGTTCACTTTTTGTTAGTAATAATATAAATTAATTACAGATATATTTATTAATCATATATTGAGTAATGGGTTTCAGTGTTTTTCCTGTTTCTGGATGTAATCCAAGATCAGTGAAATACTCTAATTCCTTATTTTTGTTTTTCCCATACCAAATATTGACACTACCATCATTATTAAAAAATTTTGTTTCACTACAGTCGGTAGATACTTTTTTAAATAGGTTTATGCGATCTTCTTTATATAGTTTAAGTTGATTGACTTTATATTTTTCTGTATCAAAATCGACTTCGACGTAATGATCTTCTTGCCATACCATCCATCTTGTTTGTTCACCTATGATAATACCTATAGTAAAAATTATGATTACTAATGTAATAGTAGATATGAATAATAGTAAAAATTTATTAAAAGCCGAAGCATTACTAAACCATGCAAATAATCTTTTACTTTTTATTTTAGTAACTGTCGTAGATTCTCCATCTTCATTTATATATGTGATATCATCTTCTTCTTTATGATCATCTTTTTTCTGACTTAAAACATAATCCTCATAATTTATATAGCCCAAATATTTACAAAGACCGTTAAGAACTTTAAGATGGGAAATGTTGATGTCTTCATTAGTATTTTCGAATTCTAGTGCGTCATTATAGTAGTTTTTTAAACTTCTTTCTCCAAAAGAGAATTTCATTTCTTCAGTAATATAAGCTGATAGAACTATAGATAATCGATGATTGGAAGGCGCTCTAATACCTTTTTTTTCTTCGTTTTCTTTAGCTTTTAGAAAAGCCTCAATTACTACTTCTTTATGCATTTTGAGTTGGTTTTTTTGTTTTTCAAGTTAAAGTTTTTTAGTGGAAAATTGATGGAATTATTTTTCCAAATGGTTACCATATACTTACTTATAACTTTCCATTCTTAAAAAATTAATCTTCTTTTATTTGCTTCATAATCAATTATAGTTATGGCTAGCTAACATAACTAAAGTATTAAGTTGATTAATACGGAAAACCGTAAAGTGAGATGTTATGCATTGAAAAATGGGAAGCATTACTTAACAATTACTATACGCTTTCTTACTTCCCAATATCACTGAAATTATAATCTAAAAGCATGGCTTTTAACAAAATTTGAGAACTCTCAAACAGTCATCCTTTTGCAAAATTTTAAATTATGAAAAAATTATTATACATAATAGCATTGTTTTTTATTGGAGTCAATTTTTCATCTTGCACACCAGACGAAATTGTAAATGAACTTGAGCCTCAGGCTTGTTGTGATGAGGGAGAACATATTCCGCCACCACCACCGAATCCTCCAGGACTATAGTAGAAAACTAAAAATAGTTATATTTTTGAGGAATGAAGTCATGTAAATTTTCATTCCTCTTTTTTTATTTTTTCGTGTATGCAATCATGTTGATTTCAACTAATATCGTACATGGTCAAGAGGTAGACAGTTTATCTTATTATAGAACACTGGTCTTTCAACCAGACACTAGTGAAGATCTCACAAATTCGTATGTGTTTTTTAAACAGCGTAACGAAAGAAGTTTAAAGAATAAAGACACGCTAAATGTGATTTATAATTTGAGATATCAAGCAATGATACAGTTTGATTTAGGCTTATTGCATGATAGTGAGTCTACAGCAGCATCTGCTCTAGAATTTAATGACAATTTTAGTATTGAAAACGCTGTTACATTAGAGAATAGGGTAGGTTTAAATAATCATTTAGGTCGTGTTTATAATGAATTAAAAGATTATCCCAGTGCTTTAAAGTATTACAAAGTGGCTCTTCAATTACAGCAAAATCCTAAACATCATAATACTATTCTTAATAACATAGGACTTATTTCTTATGAACAAACAAATTATCAAAAAGCTCTAGAAACCTTTATTCAGGTACACAGAACTAATTTAATTACAAGTGACAAAAAAAAGATAGCTAGATCCTTGAATAATATTGGAATGACTTTATCAAAATTGGATAATTCTTCTGGTTTAGATAGTTTGAAAAAAGCATTATTATTAAGAAGGAAAGTTGGTTATAATAATGGCATATGTGACAGCTATTTAAAAATTAGTGAGTATTATCAAGATAGGGAAGACTATAAAAATGCTAATAACTATGCAGTTAAAGCAAATGAATTGGCAAAATCTATTGGGAATATTCCGTATGAACGTGAATCATTATCATTGTTGATGCAGCTCAATACGAATGTTAATGTTCAACGTTATACTAAGTTGATGGATAGTTTAAATGATGTGAACTTAAATCTTCAAAACAGTTATGCAGCAAAAAAGTATGGATTTGAAAAACAAGAACGGTTAGCAAAAGATAATGAACTGAAGTTAAAAACAATTGAATTGGATAATGAGCAGCAGAAAAGACTAAAATCATCCTATCTTTTTGTTGGAATTCTTATTCTCGTTTCCGCAGTTTTTGTTGTTATTTATATGCGATCAAAGCATAAAAAAGAAAAACTTCAAGAGGTGTATCACACCGAAACTAGAATTTCAAAAAAGGTTCATGACGAAGTAGCCAACGATGTATATCAGGTGATGATTAAAATGCAAGATAATGCAAATAAGAATGAAGACGTTTTAGATGATTTAGAAAGTATTTATACAAAAACGAGAGATATTTCTAAGGAAACAAGTGCTATTTATACGACCCAAGACTTCCAGTCTGTAATAGCAGATTTATTGTTAAGTTATAAAAGTAATACTGTACAAGTTATTACTAAAGATATAGGAACGATTGATTGGGAAGCTCTCTCTGAAATAAAAAAAATAGCAATTTATCGCGTACTACAAGAATTAATGACTAATATGAAAAAGCATAGCCAAGCATCTATTGTGGTTCTGCTTTTTAATAATGTAAATAAGAAAATAAGCATCAATTATAAGGATAATGGAATAGGTAGTGACCTGAAAAAGCATAATGGTTTACAGAATACGGAAAACCGTATAAAATCTATAAATGGAACAATTACTTTTGAAACAAGCAATAATAAAGGTTTTCAAGTAAATATATTAATTTAAGCTATGTTTAATAAAGTTTTAGTGTCCGATGATCTAGGTAGTATTAATCAAGGGGTTTTAACCGTTTTAGAAAGTATGCGTGCTAAAACAGTTCAACAAGTACAGTACTGTGATGATGCCTATTTAAAAATAAAAAAAGGATATTTAGATCAAACACCATATGACTTATTGATAACTGATTTATCATTTGTAAAAGATTATAGAGAACAAAATTTTAGATCTGGAGAAGAGCTTGTTATAGCTTTAAAACAAGAATATCCAGAACTTAAAATAATTATTTACTCGGTAGAAGATCGTTTACAAAAAGTAAGACTTTTAATGAATGATCATAAAGCAAATGCCTATGTATGTAAAGGAAGAAGAGGCTTAATAGAGCTAGGGAAAGCTATAGAGGCAGTGCATAATGAAGATATCTTTGTGTCTCCGCAAGTAGCAGCTGCATTGAGTAAAAAAACTAGTTTAGAAATAGACGATTTTGATATAAATCTCCTCAAACTTCTCTCCAATGGTTTATCTCAAGATGAAATTAGTGTTTCTCTTAAAAATAATAATATATCTCCGAGTAGCTTAAGTTCTATTGAGAAAAAACTAAATAAACTACGTATTCAATTTAAAGCCAATAACGCTATACATCTCGTGGCTATTGTTAAGGATTTAGGGTTGATTTAAAAAAGAAGTATACGAATACGGGAAACAGTAAAATACCTAGTAATTATTTATGTAAAATTGTGTGGTTATTATATTAATCATCAAATTAGGGAGAATTTGAAAAGAGGCAAGCATCACTGTGAGCCTCTTTTTTTTTGTAATTATGGTTTCCCGTAAGGTTATATCTTTTAATGGATTTAAGTTTGAAGTAAATAAAAAAAATATGATTTCAACCGAATTAAAAAGTCATTTTTTAAGACTATATCAAATGGCCTTTTCAGATGATAATTTTGATGTTTTAGAAATGCAAATGTTATACAGATTTGCAGAAGAAAGAGGTGTGACTAAAGATCAATTAGATAATATTCTTCTAAATCCCTCTCATAATACATGTGTCCCAGAGAGCTTAGAAGAAAAAATAGAATATTTATATGATTTAGCCTTGATGATATGGGCAGATAACATTGTTACAGAAGACGAAAGAATAACTTTAAGAAAGTATTGTCTGAAATTTGGTTTTCTAGATGAGAATATTGAAGAGTTATCAAAATTTCTATTGTCTCATGCAAAGGAGCAATTACCTAAGTATAAACTTGTAGAACTTTTAAAAGAATAGCAATGAGTACATTAAAAAAAATTTTCACCCTAAAAAATAAAGAGTTAAAGACAGATAATAAACTAGTTGATAAAGAGAAGGATATTAAGAGTGACAAATTAACCTTTTTTGAGAGTGGGTATGGATCTTCCAAGCAAGCTGAAGGCGATGCTAAAATATTTAAAGCATGTTTGGAAAATGTTTATATGGATTATAAGGGAAAATGTAGAGAGAATGAAAATTTGCAAAAGGAACTGAAAGCACCTTATTTAGATGAAAAAGGTAGAGTAGAGACTGAATTGAAAAAACGAAAAACAGCACTCGGTTTATTAGAGGAGGCTATTGCAGCAGTTGAGCAAAAAATTATTGTACTTAGAAATGATATGGTAGAGGTAAAAAGAGTGCCAGAAAAGTATGGGTTAGAAGTTGATAAGAAACCAAAAGCACAATTTTATCTTGGTTTAGCTGTCCTAATTCCTATTACTTTTTATTTACTGGTATTCTACATATCTGCATCTTTCTCCGCATTTTTTAAAAGTTTTGATACAGATGAATTATCTGCTGCAATATTTGACGGTAACTCACTTTCTAAAGCGATGTTAGACGGTTGGTTAGAGGGTGTGTTTGTAGCTACAATTCCATTTGCATTCATGGGTTTAGGTTATCTGGTTCATATGTTTTTAAAGCATAAAAACTGGCTTTCTTATGTGAAAGTAACTTTGTTATTCGCCGTAACATTTGTTTTTGATGCTATATTGGCTTATCAAATTGAAAAAAAAATATACGAAATTCAAAAAACACCAGACTCTCCAAATTTCGACTTGTCTATAGCATTTTCAACAGTTGAGTTTTGGGGAATTATTTTTGCTGGATTTGTAGTATATATAATTTGGGGATTAGTATTTGATTTTATTATGAAAGAATACGACAATTTTGATAAGATAAAAACTTTTATCATGAGCAAGAGGGAGGATATTAGAAATAGTGAATTAAATATTTCTAAATTAATTCAAAAATTAAATCCAATTAAAGAAGAAATAGTTGGATTAGAAGGAGAGGTAGTTGATTTACAACGTACCATTGATGGATTTGTTTTTTCAAATAAACACTATTTGACTTACCATGCAGAATATGTAAAGGGATGGTTTTTAGCTATCGCAGATAATTTTGATGGCTTAAATAGAAGAGAGCAATTGCTATCTAAATGTCAAGAAGAAGAATTAAGACATTTAAAAGAACATGATATTGATAATGAAGATTACGAAGGAAGATTATATAAAATAACAAACTAACAAGAGATGAAAATTAAAGTTTTAATATTTTTAATTATTGTAACTGTATTATCATGTAAAAAGGATAAAGAAGAGGTTAATATAGATTTACCTCTAGAAATCGATGAACCAACAATTAAACTTTCATCCAATAGACCCAATTTAAATGTAAGTATCCTTTTAGATTTATCTGATAGAATTAATCCAATTAAGTATCCTAACCCTGCGATGGAATATTATGAAAGAGATTTAGGCTATATACACTCTGTAGTGAAAAGTTTTGAGTGGCATTTGAGAAACAAAAAGAGTATTAAAATTAAGGACCATATTCAATTGTTTATAGAGCCCGAACCTGGGGATGGAGAACTAAATAGTAAAATGCAATTATTAAATATGTCGTTTACTAAAGACAATGCAAAGAAAGAATATATTAAGCAGACTTCGAATTTATATGATAGTATTGCTAAGGAGATTTATCATTCAGCAATAAATGATAATAATTATGTTGGTTCAGATGTTTGGGGCTTTTTTAAAAATAAAGTCGAAGATTTTTGTATTGAAGAAGATTATAGAAATATTTTGGTGATTTTAACCGATGGTTATTTATTTCATGAGGATGTAAAAATTAAAGAAAAAAATTTATCTTCTTATTTAACCCCACAAGAAATTCGTAATAATAAGCTTAATAAGTCAAATTGGAAAGAGAGAATGGAAACTGAGAATTTCGGTTTTATAATCAGACAAGATGATTTAAAGGATTTAGAGGTTTTAGTCTTGGGGATAAATCCAAATAAGAAAAATGATTACGAACAAGATGTTATTTTTAAATACTGGAAGGATTGGTTAACACAAATGAACGTCAAACAATTTGAGATTAAATTAGCTAACTTACCTGCTAATATGGATAAAGTAATTCAAGACTATATGTTTCAAGAATAATTTTAATATGTTTTTAAATTTTATATGAATATAATTGTAAATTTTAGTTAATGAGAAAACTACTTTTTTTAGGCTTATTTTTTACGTTTCTTAACTTTTCAAATAACTTAGAATCTCAGAGCGTTGAAAGTATAAAACTAATCACTTGGAACATCCAAGACCTAGGACAATCTAAAGACCACACTGAAATTGCTTTCATCGTAAATGTTCTTAAAAATTATGATATCGTAGCCATTCAAGAAGTTGTAGCCAAAGATCCAGCTGGTGCTCAAAAAGTAGCTCAAATTGCCGATGAGCTAAATAGAAAAGGAGCAAAGTGGGATTACAGAATAAGTGATCCAACAAATAGTCCATCTGCTTATATGAGTGAACGCTATGCTTATTTATGGAAAACGAGTAAAATAGATATGCAAGGACGCGCTTATTTAGATGAGGAGTTAGCTGAAGAAATAGTTAGAGAACCGTATATCGCAGAATTTAAGGAAAAAAGTACAGGTTATAAGTTTCATGTTGTCAATTTTCACTCACGAAAGCACGACGATAATCCTGAATTAGAAATTGTTCATTTTAAAAATTATCAAGAACGATTAAATACAGATAAGCTATTAATCGTAGGAGATTTTAACTTAAATGAAAAACATGAAATTTGGGATGATTTATACCAAAGTGGTTTTAAATCAGCAATTGAAAACTCTAAAACGACACTAAAGCGTAAATGTGCTTTTGGGAAGTATCTTAGTCACAGTATTGATAATATTTATTATTCCAAGGAATTACAATTTAAGACTTCTGGTGTATTAAATTACATAAGGGCTTGCGAAAATTTAAAAGCAGCAAGACTGATTTCTGATCATTTACCTGTTTATTTAGAGTTTACTATTGATTTAAACTAAAATTGGTATTATTATGTACTTAAAAAAAACAATTTTTCAAGTTCTTATTATTTTATTTTGTAATTCAGCATTTACTCAAAACGACAATGATTACTTCGTTAAAAAGGTAGAAAACGGAGTGAAACAAATTCTTGAAATTAATGAGTTTTTAAATGAAAATGAAAGTATTTCATTTCATACATTTGTAGAAATAAATGAAAATAAATATTTGTTTACACAATCTTATTCAGGCGGTGCACATTGTTGCACAATTGTAAGTGCGTATATATATGACCAAACTAATAATTATTTCATTTTTGCAGATTCTTTTTTGCGTGATGGAGATTCAGTGACCATCGAAAATTATCCATTTGAAGTGTTTAGTCGCGTTAATTACTTTTATACATGTTATGCCTGTTTTAAGTTTTTGGATTGTGATGAGTTCTATCAAGATTATTACATAATAGAGAACAATTCCTTTAAATTAATTAGCAGTGGCGCTTTACAAGAAATGATAACATGTTTTAAAAAGCAAATGCCTAATCTAGAAATTCCTAATTTAGATGAAAACGGAATGGATAATGGGGAAAGAAGCCTAGTGCTAAATCAACTCAATAAAATTTTTAAAATTCAACATGATATTAAGGTCATAACAGACTTATATAAAAATTATGTACCTGAATTTGAAAATAAATACAAAATATGGGCTGAAATGATTGAAATCATGATGAAGAATTAATTTCTCTCATATATAATCTCATTATTACGGTTTCCCACAATAAAATATCCCAATATTATTTTAAATTTCCCTCAGGAGGTTAAAATATTTCCGATTGAGCTCTAATCTTTATTCATAATTCAGCTAATTAAACTTTTAAATTTAAATATAAAATTAACATGACGATAAACCAACTAGGAGCAGCATTAAATAAAATGTGCGAAGAAGCACCAAAAGGGCATAAAACAGCAATGATACATGTCTTCGGGATCAAATACGCCCAAGAAATTAAAAAAAGTAAGTTTAATAAGAAAGAAATTGCTAAAGCAGCTAAGATATCAGAAACATATTTTGCCGAAATCAATAAAGGAGTTAAACTAGGAGAATATGTTACAATCAAAAAAGGTATTTAACTAGTTGTAAAAAGAACCTAGCTTAAATAAGAAAAACTGACAATGGGACTACTAAATAAAATACTAGGCAACGCAAGTCAAGCTTCAACATAGAACTCTGTTTAAGTTTTTAGGGATGTGTTTATGTTTACCAGCAAACGCTTAATACTTATAGATGTTCATGGAGTCACTGGCAGTAAAGTAAAATATTCTAAAAAAGAATTGACTTTTGATAAAGCTATAGCATTAGGTTACACTGCTTGTAGCATTTGTGAACATACACGATAAATTACTAAAGCAAATTCTAATGCAGATATCATGTTCGTATATGGTTCAATCGGGCTGGCTAAGACTATGTTAGTAAACAAAAACGAACTAAAGGAAAATTCGTAGGTTTTTCTGAGTACACACAGAACTAGCAATTGATTATACACGTAGTTATTTTACTTTATATGGAATGGTTTTTAATTTACTGGCTATATAATCAGTGGTCTTTTTTGAAATATTTAAATCTTTCGCAATTTTTCTCCAATTGAGAAAACTTTGATTTATTTCATTAATTATTCTTTTTGGATTTTTGATAGAATACTCTTCTGCTACATGAAGAATGTCATTTAAGGTAAAGTCTTTATTTTTACCATTTATCGAGAGAAAATGTGGCGTAATTCTATTAAAGTTTTCGTTATAACTAAATGTTAAATCATATGCTGGAGATAAATTCCATTCTCCATTTTCTTTCATATTAAATCCGAAATTTTTAGTATGGTCATCTACATTTCGACCAATTACATTGAAAACCATTATTTTAAATAATTGTTCTTTTGAAGAATAGTCTAATTTCATTTTATTTAATATGGTAAATATTTGTTCATAAGAATAAGTGTTGGGCAATTTGAAATTCATACCAGCAAATGCGTGTAAAGTCTGAGTATGAAGTTTGCGTCCATCAATGCGATCAAATCTTTTGGTCATAAAGTAATAATCATTTTCAAATTCCTTTAATTCTGAATCCATAATGATAATTTTAGATTCTTTTGCCATGAGGTAATATGCATATTCGATTTTACCTCTTTCTTTATCAGAGTCTAAACCTATATCTCTATTGAATTTTAAAATCCAACTATCTTGATTCTTTGAAGGTAAGTTGTCACCTCTATAAATGTCACCTGTCTTCTTATCAATATTAATTAAAACTTTTGGTTGAGCTCCTCCAGGAGATGTTCCTATATGGAAAAGGTTTGCCATATCATCAATATTAGCAACAGGTTCATTTTTTAGCAGTGATATTGAAAGTTCATTTAGTTTTTTTAAGTTTAATATTTTAGTACGCGTTTGTTTATGTTTAGCAGGTTTAAATTCAAGTGCTCCCATTCCTCTATTTCCTATATAAGCTAATTTTTCTATAGGTGAAAGATCTCTATAGTTCCTACCTTCTTTCTCGAGATATTTTGAGAATAATTCAGTACCAAATTTATCAGGTAATGAATCTGATATAAAGAGAGGAAGCCCTTTATTTGTGTTAAATACTAAACTACCGTCACTAGAATACTCTAGTTTTTGAACAGAAGAGATTATTTTCTTTGATGTAGGGTTTATTATGGGAGACAATTCAATTTCACTTCGAATAAAACTATTTGCGTATTCAAAAGTGCTTGTTTTTTTTGTTTCATTCCAAATAAGTACGCCTACAAGGTTTTTCCAGATAATTACTTCTAATAGATTCATTTTTTATATCCTCCTCTTTTTCTCTTCTTTTTTTCTTTTTCATAAATTTCCATGGGAGTTAATTCATACGCTTCATTTTTTAGAAAGAATTCAAATTCATCCAATAATTCAAGTGATCGAGAAATTGAAATTAGTGAAGCTATCGAGAAATTCCTCCCTTTTTCAATACCTGCTATAGAACTTCTACTCATACCAGTTTTTTGGGCTAATTCAGTTTGAGATAATCCAGCCTTTACACGTAATGAGCTAAGTTTTTCTCCCCATTTTCGTATTAACTCTTTATCGGAATAACCGTAATATTTATCTTCCATACTCAAATGTACTATAAACAGGTCAATAAAGCAAATAAATGCATATAATGTCCTTTTTGTGATACAAATTTAAAAAATAACTTAATATGAGTAGTGAAGAAATAAAAGAGTCAGCTTAAATTACAGCAAACAATGCAATAACACCTAAAACACATAATAAACGCCTTCTTAAAGCTACAGCTACTCAAAGTACAGGTAAGACTCAAGCAGAGAAGCGTTATAAACGTAAGACTAAAAATACTAGTTGCAGATGCAATAACATTAATAATTTATGTACTCTACGGAAATCCGTAATGTATGTATTCAATTTAAAGGTATGTTAGCTGTTTAATTACTTCTTTTAGAAGTAGTTCAAGCCTTATGCATTAATTAAAACTTTACAATGAAAAAACTAGCTTTTTGCCTTTTTACAATTACATTTTTATTTCCAAAACTAAGTGCTTCACAGAATAATGGAGCAGAGGCTGTATTAGGAGGGCTTTTGGCTATAGGAGCAGGAGTGGCAGCTGTAGAGCAAATGAAAGAACAAGCCGAACTCACTGCTACACAATGGGTATTAACTAATAAGCCTGAGCTTTCAAGCTTTTCTTTAAAAACTTTAGATTTTGATGGCAAAAAAGTGAAAGATATGTCTTCAACTTCTGTGATTTCATTCAAAATACAAGCCTTTACGGCAGGAGATAAACCAGAATTAGATGGGAAAAAGCAAGTATTATTTGGTTTTACTAGTCGTGGATGGATTAGTGAATATGGTATTGATTTCGAAAAAGTAAAATGGTATCTCATTGATGATACTGAGTGGATGAACATGATGGTTGCTTATGTGAAAGTAGCATCAAGCGAAAGTAATGAGAGTGATATTATTTCTATTTTAAAAGAAGGTAAAGTAGTTAACAAGGGTGTGAAAGTAAAAAGCAAACTAGTCATTCCTTTCTTTAAATTAGAAGGAGATATGTATGTGGTTACAGATTATTCTTCTGAAATGAAATTATTATATAATGAAAGATCCTTAGGGATTTTCTTAAAAGAAACAAAAGATCTCGTTCAAATAGGACGAGGAGATATTATAAAAATTCATGACTTCTTTTTTGAAGAAGAATAAAATATAATTAGAAATGGGACTACTAAATAAAATATTAGGTAACGCAAGCCAAGCCTCTACCGAACAATTAACTACAAAATATGCACGATTATTAACCGCTAACGAACAAATAGAATTAGGCTTCAAACTTTTTAGAGATGTGTTTATGTTTACCAACAAACGCTTAATATTAATCGATGTGCAAGGAATTACGGGCAGTAAAGTAGAATATAAGTCAATGCCCTATAAAAGTATTTCTCGTTTCTCTTTAGAAACATCAGGTACTTTCGATCTAGATGCCGAATTAAAAATATGGATTTCAAGCGAAGACATCCCATCGGTAAGTAAAAAGTTTAATAAGAGTATTGATGTTTACGAAGTACAGAAATATTTGGCTGAAAAAGTAATGTAGTACATTACTTGAACAACATTATAATTAAACCTATTTTTAAAGTTCAAAAAATACACTTAATGGCCAAAAAAACCACAAAAAAAACAAAATCCATAGAAGAAACCCTATGGGACTCGGCAAATAAACTTCGCGGTACCGTAGAATCCTCAGAATACAAACACGTTGTACTCGGTTTAATATTCCTAAAGTTCGCCAGCGATAAATTCCAAAAGCGTCGTCAAGAATTAATTGATGATGGTAAAGAAAAGTTTATCGACATGGTAGAATTTTACGCTCAAAATAATGTATTCTACTTAACTGAGGAATCCCGTTGGAGCTACATTATTGCCAATGCCAAACAAGACGATATTGCACTAAAAATAGATACCGCTTTATACACCGTAGAAAAAAACAATCCATCGCTTAAAGGTGCCTTACCAGACAATTACTTTTCACGCCTAAATATGGACGTGAGTAAACTAGCTGCTTTACTAGATACCATTAACAATATAGACACGCTAAAAGACCAACAACAAGATATAGTTGGTCGCGTGTACGAGTATTTTTTAAGCAAGTTTGCCATAGCAGAGGGTAAGGGTAAAGGCGAATTCTACACCCCAAAAAGCATCGTTAACCTTATTGCTGAACTTATAGAACCTTACAAAGGTAAAATTTACGATCCAGCCTGTGGTTCTGGTGGTATGTTTGTACAGTCTATGAAATTTATAGACAGCCACAACGGTAACAAAAAAGACGTTTCTATTTATGGGCAAGAATACACAGCTACCACTTACAAGCTTGCAAAAATGAACCTTGCCATTCGTGGTATATCTGCCAATTTAGGCGATGTACCAGCAGACACCTTTGCCAAAGACCAACACCCAGATTTAAAGGCAGATTACATAATGGCAAATCCACCATTTAACCAAAAAGCATGGAGAGCCTCAGATGAGTTATTAGACGATCCACGTTGGCGAGGTTACGAGGTACCACAAACAGGTAACGCCAATTACGGTTGGATATTGAATATGGTCTCTAAACTCTCAGAAAACGGAGTGGCTGGTTTTATATTGGCCAATGGTGCTTTATCTGGTGGCGGAACCGAATACGACATTCGTAAAAAACTGATCGAAAATAAATTGGTGGAAGCTATTTTAATCCTACCACGTAACTTGTTTTATACCACAGATATTTCGGTAACCCTTTGGATTATTAACAACAATAAAAAAGAGCGTCAAGTAAAGCTTAACAATGTTGAAAAAAACTACCGAAACCGAGAAGACGAAATTCTATTTATGGATTTAAGACAGGTTGGTATTCCTTTTGAAAAAAAATACATTCAGTTTTCTCAATATGAAATTAAAAGAGCTAGTGAAACTTATCACGATTGGCAGCAAAATGAAAAAGAATATAAAGATATACCAGAATATTGTTATTCGGCTTCTATTGAAGAAATTCAGAAAAAAGACTATTCTCTTGTGCCAAGTAAATATATTGAGTTTGTAAACCGTGACGAAAACATCAATTTTGAGGAGAAGATGCAAATTTTACAAACGGAATTTGCAGACTTGTTAAAAGAAGAAGCACAATCTAAAACTGAATTACTAAACGTGTTTAAAAATTTAGGTTATGAAATCAAATTATAAATTACTTGGCGATTACATAACTAGAGTTGACATAAGAAACAGGAATCTAGAAACAACTAACCTTAAAGGGTTAAGTATGACCAAAGAATTTAGAGATTCTACTTCTAATATTGTTGGTGTAGATTTATCCAAGTATAAATTGGTGCCTAAAAATCATTTTGCTTGTGATTTTATGTCAGTTATTCGAGTGCACAGATTACCTGTCGTACATCAAAATAGTGATGATTTAATAATTGTATCACCTGCTTACACAGTTTTTAAAGTAATTGATGAAACTATTCTAAATCCAGAATATTTAATGATGTGGTTTAGAAGACCTGAATTTGATAGATATGCAGATTTTAGATGCGATAGTGCAATTAGAGGAGGTTTTAAATGGGACGAATTAGGAGAAGTAGAACTACCAATCCCATCCATAGAAAAACAAAACGAAATAGTAGCAGAATACAACACCATTGTCAACCGTATAAAACTTAACGAAAACCTAAACCAAAAATTAGAAGAGACTGCACAAGCCTTGTACAAACATTGGTTTGTAGATTTTGAGTTTCCTAATGCAGAAGGTAAACCTTATAAATCTTCTGGTGGTGAGATGGTTTATAATGAGGAATTGGATTTGGAGATTCCTTTGGGTTGGGAAATAGGTGTCATAGGTGATATGTTTACTTTTCAAAGAGGTCACGATTTACCATCTCGATTGAGAATTAAAGGGAAATATCCAATTTTTGCATCAACAGGAATTGCAGAATATCATAATAAATTCAAGTTTGATAAGCCAACTATAATCACAGGAAGAAGTGGTTCGTTAGGTGAGCTTTTCTATTACGATAAACCTTGTTGGCCTTTAAATACAAGTCTTTATATTAAAAAATTTAAAAAAGCTACACCTTTTTATTCTTTATATTTTCTAAGAACTATTAATTTAAAAGAACTTGGAGCAGGTTCAGCAGTACCTACTTTAAATCGGAATGATATACACGAAATATCTAAAGAGATTCCAAATGAGGATATACTTGAATTTTTTGAAAATAAAATTGCTTCAATACAATCATTTAAAGTATTAAATTCAAATATTAATTCTAAACTGGAAGTACTTTTGAATCTACTTCTTTCCAAAATGTCAAGACTAGAAACTAAAACAGAAGTAGTTTAAGATTATGAAGTCATACCACGAACATATTACAGATTTTATTGATGCTGAAATTCTTGAAGGTTTACTAGGTTATGGATTGTTTCCTAACAAAATACCACCTTTTTTAACCAGTAAGCCATTTTATGACTATGTTGTAACTAATACACCAGTGTTTAATACCAAAAGGAATTATGATTATGTGAGTTATGAAAATATGAGAAACATTAATGTTCCTCGTTTGTTGGCTATTCCTCATCCTTTTGGTTACGCTCTTTTATGTCAGTTTATTGCTAAAGAATGGAGTAAAACGCAAAATTACTTTAAGGACAAAACAGAAAACCAAACGCATAAAGTAAGTAGAGTTCATTTAAGAAAAATGATAGACAAACATTCATTATTCGAAATGAATTATAAAAATTTTGATGATGATGGTTTTCCAGAAAATGATTTATTAATTAGAAGTAATTTTATTGCAAAAGCAGATATTTCTAATTGTTATCCTAGCATTTATTCACATTCAATTTCTTGGGCTTTAGTTGGCAAAAAAGAAGCAAAATTAAAATCGAAGCCTGCTTTTAAAAATGAATGGTTTAACAAATACGACGAATTAAGCCGTAAAATTAAAAATAATGAAACCAATGGAATTCTAATTGGTCCTCATACTTCAAACTTAATATCAGAAATTGTTCTAGTGGCTATTGATTTAGAAATGGAGAACAAAGGATATCGCTTTACAAGATACATCGATGATTATACGTGTTATGTAGAAACATACAACGATGCAGAACAGTTTTTTATTGATTTGTCAATAGAATTAAAAAAGTTTGAATTATCACTAAATCATAAAAAATCTGAAATATTAACTTTGCCATTTTCATTAGCCGAAACTTGGCTTCGTAAACTTAAAGCTTTTCACTTCCCGGAAATAGTAACCAAAGAAGGTAAGCACGTTTTAAAAATAGCAGAATTGCGTTCGTTTTTAGATTTAACGCTTGATTTAATGAAATCTGAAAAAGAAAATTCAGCAATTTTAAGTTATGCTATTAAAATAATTTCAAGTAAATATTTAGGCGCTCATGCAAGAACATTTTATTTTAAAAGATTACATCATTTAATATTATTATATCCATATTTATTGCCTTATGTTGATGAGTATTTATTGCAACCTTTTAATTATTCAAAAGCGCAAATTAAAGAACTTTTAGATGATATTTTAGATTATAGTTTTCAAAAAAATATTCCAGAAGCAACAAGTTATGTGCTCTTTTTAGCTTTAAAATATGATATTTTATTAGATAAATATTATACTACTGAAATTTTAGATAGAGAAGATTGTATGGCTATGCTTTTATTGTATTTATACACGTTAAAACAAGGAGGTGGAGTAAGAGTATTCAAAACCAAAGCAGAGGATTTAAGTAAAGTTGAATTCGATAAATTCTGGTTATTCATCTATGAAGTTTTACCTAACACTAAATTGAAAGATAATTTTAAACAAATGAAACTAGATAAGTTGTCTTTTATAGATGAAGACTTTAGGAGTAAATTTTTAGTGCCAGTTCGTAGAGGTTGCTTACCAGCAATAATATTACCAACTATTAATAATCTATTTGGTAAAAAATGATATCCTATTTCAAATACGGTAAGGGAAGTTTAACTATCTGCGAAGATAGTTTAACAGCATCTGTGTTTGATTTACTCAAATATTTACCAACAGATTTGTTTTGGCACATTTTAAAACAAGCCTTACACCAAGACCAATTACCATCTTATTGTGGTGAAGTTTTAGAAATGCAGTATTGGGCAAAATGGCAAGCAAAAGGAAAGTATGATGCTAATAATAGTAAATATGTTGAGCCAGATTTGTTTATGCGTTTTAAAGATTTTGATTTAATTATAGAGGCCAAACGTAATGACAGTAATCAACAGTCGGATGGTCAATTAAAAAAAGAAATTAAGGCGTATTTAAATGAGTATGAAGATAAAGAGAATACCGTGTATTTGTTACAGGTTGGTGGATTGATTGATACTTGTGTAAAAGAAGAATTTAATATTGCAGGTATTAAAGTATTACAATCTAAAACAAATTGGACGAGTTTACTAAAAAGTGTAGATGGTATTTATAAAAGTTACTTAGAGCAAAACATACCAAGTCAGAAACCTACTTTGTTTCTATTAGAGGATATAATTAATGCATTTGCCATGCATGGCTTTCATCAAAAACTATGGTTACAAGATTGTGAAATTTATAATATAAATACTAAAGCCATAAATAGTTTTAAAACAAAAAAGTATGGAAGATAATTTAACATTAGAAGTCCGTAAAGCGTACAGATTATTATATGATTACCAAAGACGAATATTAGACTTAATGAAGTTTATTGGTGAAACCTATGATTTCCCCTATAAAAAAGGAAGACCATTATTTAGTTCTAAAGCAGGTACTAGTTTAAATAATTGGGCTTGGGATTGGATATATATGTATTGCTATGATTTTAGATTTGAAGGTAAAGACGATAAAAACCCAATCCAATTTTCGGTAATATTAAAAAACGATTCTGGTTTTTACGAGTCTACAGAGGAGAATAAAATACATGCATTAGAAATTGAACAGTTTAAAGCAGTTGAAGATTCAAAAACAGAATTAATATTGGTTGCAGGAGATTTGAATAAATCTTTTGATACTATGACAGCATCTACAAAAGCAAGCGAAGGTACTTCAGAAGATAATACTTTAGTGTTTAAGAATTATGCTTTAGAAAAATTCTTTACACAAGATGATGCTTTAAAACAATTACAAGATTTTTCAGCGTTTTGTAAAACTTATAATATTGAGTTAAACATTCCAGAAAAGACTATTAAATAAAACACGCTATAACCAATGAAAGCAACCGAAGAACCAATTAATAAGTTTTTACAAGCATCTAATGTACAGTTTGTAATACCAGTATATCAACGTAATTACGACTGGAGTACAAAGGAGTGTAAAGAGTTAATTAACGATATTATTGCTGTAGAATCAGACCAAAGAGGTACACATTTTATTGGTAGTATTGTATTCATTCATGAAGGTGTTTATAGTACAAGTGAAGTAAAAGAATTGGTAATAATAGATGGTCAACAACGTTTAACTACAATTAATATTCTATATGTTGCTTTGTACAGGTTTGCGAAGGAAAATAACCTAAGAGGCGATGCTGAAAGACTTTATAATTGGTATTTAACCAACCAATATGTAGAGCAAGAATCGAGCAAGTTAAAATTAAAACAAACAGACCAAAACTCATTAGCCTTTAAAGCCATAATGAATGCTACAGAAAACGAATTTGGTGGTTATTCTAATGTGATTGAAAATTATAATTTCTTTAGAACCATAATTACAAAAGACACTTTTGAGATTATTAAAAATGGTTTAAAACGCTTAATATTTGTTGAGATTTCTTTAGAAAGAGATAAAGACGATCCACAACGTATTTTTGAGAGTCTTAACTCTACAGGTTTAGAGTTATCACAATCCGATTTAATTAGAAATTTTATTCTAATGGATTTAGAGCCCAAAGACCAAAACCGTGTGTTTGAGCAAATATGGAACCCTATAGAAGAAAATGCCAAAGACTTAGTAAAGCAAAAGTCTATGGTTTCAGATTATATTAGAGATTATTTGACTTTAAAAAACAAAAAGATACCTAACAAAAATAAGGTATATGCAGAGTTTAAAAAGCTTTATCAAAACAAGAAAGATGAAGCCTATCAACAAGAATTAGAAAATATAAAATCATTATCTGCGCATTATAAACGTTTTATAAACCCAAGCCATGTTGCAGATGCTAACCTTAGAAAAGAATTAGAATATATAAGTAGATTAGAAATAAATGTAGCATTTCCGTTTTTGCTTCAAGTGTTTGAAGACAAGGAAAACGGTATTATAGAGAAGCAAGAGCTAATTAAAATACTAAAGCTTATACAAAGCTATACCTGGCGAAGATTTATTGTGGGATTACCTACAAGTGCATTAAACAAAATCTTTATGGCGTTGTATGCAGATGTAGATGTTGAAGATTATTATAACTCTATAGAAATTTCATTAATTAAGAAAAGAGGAAGTTCTAAATTCCCAACAGATGAAGATTTAAGAACCGCTTTAAAGGATAGAGACTTATATAACATTCAAGCAAAGAATAGAAATTACATGTTCGAAATGATTGAGAATTTTAACAATCGCGAATATGTAGATACCTCTAACGAAAACATTACAATAGAACATATTTTTCCAAGAAACCCACATGAAGATTGGAGTGTATCACTCTCACAAGAAGATTACTTTACCTTTAAAGAAAAACGATTAAATACTATTGCCAACTTAACATTGTCTGGCAATAACGGAGCGTTAAGCAATAAAGTCTTTTTAGAGAAAAAAGACATGAATAAGAATGGAGGAGAACAAGGCTACCAATTTAGTAGATTGTGGTTAAACGCTCATTTGAAAACACTAGACAACTGGAATATTGCAGAATATAAAGTGCGTTTTGAAATTATCTATAATAGGTTTTTAAAGATTTGGGAATATCCAAAAGCGGAAATACCAGATATCAACACTACAGTAGAGCAAAATATTTTTGTAGCTGAGAGTCCAACAAATAAAAACTTAGACTATTTTATTTTTGAAGACAATAAGATTGAAGAAAATGTTATTGCTAACATGTATTATTATGTTATAAAAAGTTTGTACAAAAAAAATACGCAGCTTCTTCTTAATAACCAAGATGTATTAAAAATAACTAGAAACCCAGATGATTTTAGAGCATCAGGCGAAATACTAAATGGTTATTATGTGGAGTATAATATTGATAGCAGAACAAAATTTAATATCTTAAAACGATTATTGACTTTGTTTGAACTTGAAGATGAGCTAATCGTAAGATATAAAAGTGAAGATACAGAACCAAGTCGTTTTTCTATTAGAAAAAAGTATTGGCAACAAGTGTTACCGCTTATAAAAGACACCACGCTTTTTGAGAATATTAGCCCATCAAAAGATAATTGGATAGGCGCAGGTGCGGGAATTAGTGGTTTATCCTATTTGTTAGCCGTCACAGGTACGTATGTAAGAGTCGAATTAAATATATCTTCATCTAACAAAGAAAGAAATAAGAACTATTTTAATCAGTTACTAAAAGATAAAGAGTTAATTGAGAATACTTTTGGTAAACCATTAGTTTGGCAAGAATTTTTAGAACATAAAATGAGCCGTATTAAATTTGAACTGCAAGATGTTAATTTATTTGAACCTAATGATTGGGGGAAAATGAATGAGTTTATCATTAATAATTTACCCAAATTTGAAAACGCAATAAAGGATTCTATTTCTAAATTAAATTAAGGCTTTAAAATATAAAAGATGAAACAAATTTACCTACTATTATTACTTACATTTTCAATCCAATTAAAAGCAGAAACAAATCCCATAAATGTGGTGGATTTAAATTTTAGAATGACAGCCATGTCAACATATCAAATGATGTATGGTTTTGCAGAAGGAGATAAAATAATTATTAGTTATTCCGAAGAAAGAGGGAAAAAGTTAAAAAACTTTGAAGTTTTAGAGTATCGTGCCTCTAAAGTTTACTCAGAGTTTAATATCATTAAAATAGAAGAAAAAGAGATAACCATAAAGCAAACAGGGATCTATATTTTTAATTTTGAAAACTCGTCATTAGCAAGACGTATTTGTAAATTTAAAATAGATAGAATTCCTGCAACGGAAGGTTTAATTTCATTTAATACAACAGTTAAAGAACGTACATTAACAGATACGACTTATACAACAAGACAAGAACGCTTTGTTAAAAGCGAAGCTTACAAGGTGAAAGATATTCATACAAACCAACATTTCTATGTGAATAGTGGTTCTAATGCCATGTTTAAAGGCGGAAAATCTAGAGTAGTTTTACCTTTTAATTTACCTATTAATACTTTAAAATGGTATTATACAGTATCTTCTTTTAGAGATAATACAAAAGTAGAAAGTACATCGAGTCAAATTAATTTAGTTGCAGATTTAAGTAAATTAATTGATGAAACTGGAACTTTAGGATTTGCAATTGAACAATTGGGTAATCCTCCAGGAGCAAATTATTGTGATGTGTATTTATTAGATCATACTAATAATAGTATTTTTTTAAATAAAGGAGCTTTTAGGCATTTTCCTATTGGTACAAGAGAAAATATTATAGCAGCAAATGTTGAGGTTGGAAGTTCTTGGTCTGAGCAGATGTATTTAGGAATTAAAAACCCAGATAGCACACATGGAATAAATGTCTTAATAAGCATAGCAGCAATTGTGTTAGAACAAGAAATAGATTTTAGAGAAATTAAAGAGCCTCATATAACTTCTACAAAAGAGTTATATTTAGAGAACTAAGTTAGTTATAGTTAAAATGAGCAAATTCACAGAAGCACAATTAGAAAACGTTTTTATAGAGTTATTAGGTAACGAAAGGATTCCTCATGTGTTAGGAAATACCATTGTTCGTGGTGATAGTGAAGTACTTATAAAAGCCGATATAAAGAACTATTTACAAAGCCAATATGAAAGCGATAACCTAACCGATAATGAGATACAAAGTATCATTAGAAAGTTAGAAGTTTTTAGTGCTTCTGATCTATATGAATCTAACAAACAAATCATGAAATTGGTATGTAATGGCTTTCAGTTAGAGCGAGAAGACCGTTCTAAAAAAGACTTATATATTCATCTTGTAGATTATTCCAAGTTAGATAACAACACTTACAAAATAGTAAACCAATTAGAAATTTATGGGTACGAAAAGCGTATTCCAGATGGTATTTTGTACATAAATGGTTTACCTTTAGTAGTCTTTGAGTTTAAAACAGCAATACGTGAAAATACAACCATACATGATGCCTATGTGCAATTAACCACACGGTACAGACGCGATATTCCAGAGCTTTTTAAATACAATGCATTTTGCGTGATTAGTGATGGTGTTAACAGTAAAATGGGCTCGTTTTTTTCTAACTACGAGTTTTATTATGCATGGCGTAAAGTATTGGGTGTAGACAAGGAAGTAGATGGTATAAATAGTATGTACACCATGATACAAGGTTTGTTTAATAAAAACAGACTTCGTGAGGTAATACATAACTTTATATACTTTCCAGATTCTAACAAACACGAGTTAAAAATTGTTTGTCGTTATCCGCAATACTATGCAGCAACAAAGTTGTTAGAAAATATAAAGCAACACCAAAAACCAAAAGGAGATGGTAAAGGAGGTACTTACTTTGGTGCTACAGGTTGTGGTAAAAGTTACACCATGTTGTTTTTGTCAAGACTTTTAATGAGAAGTCCACATTTTAAAAGCCCAACACTTATAATTATTACAGACCGTACAGATTTAGACGACCAGTTATCAGGGCAATTTACGAATGCTAAAGAATATGTTGGCGATAATAATATTATTAGAGTACAAAGCAGAAGCGAATTAAAAGAATTGCTTCAAAACCGTAAAAGTGGTGGCGTATTTTTAACTACCATACACAAATTTACAGAAGACTTAGATGTACTAACCGATAGAACAAATGTTATTTGTATTTCAGACGAAGCACACCGTAGCCAAATAAACCTAGACCAAAAAGTTACAGTAACCGAAGATGGTGTAAAAAAGACCTACGGTTTTGCAAAATATTTGCACGATTCCTTACCAAATGCAACTTATGTTGGTTTTACAGGTACACCAATTGATGCTACATTAAATGTGTTTGGAGATATCATCGATTCTTACACCATGACAGAATCTGAAAAAGATGAAATTACGGTTCGTATTGTGTATGAAGGTAGAGCTGCTAAAGTGTTATTAGAGAATAAGAAATTATACGAAATAGAAGAGTATTATAGATTGTGCGCAGAGGAAGGTGCTAATGATTATCAAATAGAAGAAAGTAAAAAAGCGTCTGCTAACATGAACGCTATTATTGGCGATCCAGATCGTTTAAAAGCAGTTGCAGAAGATTTTGTAAAACATTATGAAACCAGAATAACAGAAGGCGCAACCCTAAAAGGGAAATCCTTGTTTGTGTGTAGCTCTAGACCCATAGCATTTCATTTATATAAAGAAATTATTGCTTTACGTCCAGAATGGGCAGAAGTAAAAGCGTTTGAAGAGGGCTCCACACTTACCGAAAAAGAGAAAAAGGAGATAAAACCTATGGAGCGCATTAAAATGATAATGACGCGTGGTAAAGACGACCCAAAAGAAATGTACGATTTACTGGGTACAAAAGACGATAGAAAAGAATTAGATAGACAATTTAAAAGCGAAAAGTCTAATTTTAAAATTGCTATTGTGGTAGATATGTGGTTAACTGGTTTTGATGTGCCATTTTTAGATACCATGTATATTGACAAACCCATACAACAACATAATTTAATACAAACCATTTCTAGAGTCAACAGAAAGTATAAGTCTAAATCTAAAGGTTTGGTAGTAGATTATATTGGCTTTAAAAAACAAATGAATCTAGCCTTAAAGCAGTATTCTGCTGTAGATGGCCAGAATTTTGAAGACATTCAAACTTCCATTGTAGTGGTTAAAGACCAATTAGATTTGCTGGCTAGATTGTTTCATAAATTTGATGCTACCAATTATTTTTCAGGAGAAGGCAGTAAACAATTAGAGTGCTTAAATAAAGGAGCAGAGTTTGTACAGCGTACAAAAAATATAGAAACACGTTTTATGAATATTGTAAAACGCTTAAAAGCAGCTTATGATATTTGTTGTGGTGCCAATGCATTTACAGAGCTTCAAAAAGACCATATTCACTTTTATTTAGCCATTCGTTCTATCGTTTTTAAACTTACAAAAGGTAATGCGCCAGATACAGCACAAATGAACGCAAGAGTGCGTGAAATGATTAAAGAAGCCTTGTTAAGCGATGGTGTAGAAGAGATTTTTAAATTGGGCGATGACCAACAAACAGAAATAGATATTTTTGATGAAGCCTATTTGGCAAAAATTGAAAAAATTAAACTGCCAAACACCAAAATTAAATTACTACAACAGTTATTATTAAAAGCTATTGATGCGCTAAAGAAAACCAATAAAATGCAAGGGGTTGACTTCTCTAAAAAGTTTAAAAGTATAGTCGATAAATATAATGAGCGCAGTGAGCAGGATATATTGCAAAGTAACGTGCTTGAAGATTTTACAGACGAGATTATAGACTTGTATCATGAAATGAGAAAAGAAAAAGAATCATTTCAAGATATGGGTATTAACTTTGAAGAAAAAGCATTCTATGATATACTAAAAGCCATTGCGCATAAATATGATTTTGATTATCCAGAAGAAAAATTAATTCACTTGGCTAAAGAAGTGAAAAAAGTAGTAGATGATAAAACAAAATACACAGACTGGAACCAACGGGATGATATCAAGGCAGAACTAAAAGTAGACTTAATAATTCTGCTAGCAGAAAATGGGTATCCTCCAATTACAAAAGATGAGGTTTTTAAAGAAATTTTTGAACAGGCAGAGAATTTTAAGAAGTATAAATAAGTCAAGAATAAAGGATAGTTTTCATACAAATTACATTGTAAAAGTTCTAAATATCTTACAAAACGTCAATATCTAGAAATGTATAATTTAACTAATATAAATTTGCCTTATAAACTTTTAAATTATAATAAAATGAGTAAATCAAAAATGACAACAAGCGCTGCCTCAAGAATTACAAGTGCAACGGCAAAATCAGGGAACGGATCAGTTTCTAAGGGTTCATTTGCAGCCAGAGCAACAAGTGCTGCGGCAAGAAATTCTAAAACTAAATAAAGTAGTGCCAAAAAGGAATCAACTTACAATAGTAGAATTTGAGCAGGTTTTAATGCAGCCTGGACATCGTTGGAAAAACCGAGGGCAAATGCTTTCGGTTTTCATTTGTGGAGGTGTATTTGGAGATAAGTTTAATTCTACACGAAACGCATTAATCTATGCAATGTATAAGTCCAATTGGTTAGATATTTCTCCTGACAGACCTCATAAAACAATTACTATTGAAGAGATTTCAAATAAATTGGATGAGTATATTCCAGATATAATTGATAATGAATTAGTCTATAAATTTTTTGGTACCAGTAGAAATACATTTAAAAATAAATATCAAAAGTTTCTAAACTTACCTAAATACCCAACAATGGGAGATGTGATAATAGCTATGGATAAATGGACAGATAAGAAATGGCAAATATTACATCCAATAAAACAAAAGCATATTGCAATGTTGCCAGGAATGCACCATAAGAAATTAAGTTATCAGATAAAGCATATTCCTCAGCTTCAAGAGTTTTTAAAAATATCAAATTTGACGTATTCCGAAATTAGAGGATTTCCACCATATTTAGTAGAAAATTATTTCGAAGAAATTGGTATGCCTGAAAAATATGTTGAATTAGTTGAGATAATAGAAATAATACATTAAATGACTTATTGAGGATATAAAAGCGACAGAACAAATGCAAATAACCCAACTCCCAGGAACCTACAACATCAAAGGAATTAACCAAAACGAAGAATCATCTACCTACAAAGGAACACTAACCTTGAGCCTAGACGAAAACCTTCGTGTCAATGCAGAATGGCTCATTAACAACAGTCAAATACAATTTGGAAACGGTTTTTTCAAAAACAATATATTAGTCATTAATTTTAATTATGTAGGAGATAACGATGCCGTTTTCAAAGGTGTTGTTGTTTATAAATGTATATCTCAAGATATCTTAGAAGGCTTTTGGTCAGAGAAGCATGGTAATCCGCAATATCTAGGTGAAGAGACCTGTTTTAGAATCGGGACGCAGAATGAAGTGATTAATTAAAAGTATTGATGTTTTTATTCAAGAATTAACTCTCAAATAAACCAAAACACCATCCACCAAATCATAATACGGATATTCACCTCTAAAATTAGGTTGCATATTAGTTACCAAATGATACCTGTTATTCAGTTTTTCTAATAGTTGAGTTAAATCACCCTTTGTTGCAGGTTTATTAGACTCTTTAGTCAAGAGTGATTTTATGGCGTTTGCAGCCAAAGTTCCGGCAGCAGCATTTCCAACACCAGCCATAGACATGTTTTCTCTTTTCGGAGTAGGGATATCATTTGGAACAGTGAGTTCTGCCGATTTAGAATCTGGAGATTGCACTTTTGTTTTACGAGAATGATAGGCTTTAGATCTACAAGTATCGCTACAATATTTCTGTACACGACGTCGTTTTGGCTCAAATTCCTTATAACAATACGCACAAGTGTAAAATTTTGTGTCTTCCATTTTTGCGTAAAATAAACGTTTGTTTTATGCTAAATTAATCATTTTACTTCAAATTACAACAATTAGCAACACTATTATGCTATATAATTTACAATTTGACACTAAAAACTGATTCCAACAAAAACGCATCTATTTCTTCATCAGTAATCACTCTTTTTTTCTTCGGAATTGAAATAGGAGTTGAAGTTGAAATTGAAGTTGAAGTTGGGTTCTGTGGTTTTTGAAATTGTAATTGATCTAGTTTTACCGACTTAACTTCCGAACTAAATGATGTAGACTTTAAATGTTTTAAAACTTTATCTTCCTGTTTGATAAAGCGAAAATGTTCATGTATTTGAGAGCAATGGACATTAAAATGATTGGCTTGAATTTTAAATGCGCTAATAAATACATCCTCAATATTTGGAAAAACAACCTTGATATTCTCATACATCCAAGAGGTCGCATTTTTATGCAATTCTATTTGATTTTGATAGTCTTCTAAAATGATATTAAAAGCAGCCTTACTAATCGAAGATTGTGCTTCTAATAATGTGACTAAATTCATTTTCAAAATACGCTCTTTACCTAAAATATTGATTAAGATGATGTCTTCAATACCAGAGGTCATTGATTTTCCTTGGTTATCATAAAATAGAATTGAATCGTAACCCTCATCAGGTATAATATTTTTTAAATAAGAACCTTCAACCGTAGGCTGTATAGTCCTAGGCAAATAAAATATATAGCATTTTGTTAGATTCTTAACAATAATTTGAGAGATATTAGTCATGATTCAAATGTTTAGAATAATCCTTAGGTAAAACAGCGTCAATATCTCTTAAATACTTTTCTAATGCAGTCATTGTAGAATGTCCAGTAATTCCCATCAATTCACTTTTCGCAGCATGAGGTGTTGAGTTTTTTACAAGAGATTGGTATAAGATTGTAATGAAAGTATGTCTAAAACTATATAAGGTTTGATCTTTATCTAATTTAAAGTGATCCTTCACAACAGTTTTAAAACGTTTAGAGAAATAATTACTTTTATTAATATCTGTAGTGTCCCATTCTCCACCAATTTTTATTGGAGTAAATAAAAATGCATCTGGTTTTAATTTCGATAAATCTGGCAACTCATCTAATATGATTTTAGGAATGAGTTTTATCTTCAACGGACTATTCTTTGCTTTAAACTGTAATGTTTTGTCCTTAATATTAACATCTTTAACTCTCAACCTACATACTTCTACAGGTCGTAATAAATTATAGCTTATAAATTTTATGTAGAGTAGTAGGATAGGATCTTCACTTTTTAAGTAATTAAATATTTTGATATGCTCTTCACTAGTGTATGATTTATTTCTCTTCGGAATACTACGTAACGCAGGAATCTTTTTAACAGGATTAGAATTAATGACTTCATTATCTTCTAAGGTTTGAAAAAGGCTACTCAGGTTGAGTCGGTAATTATTTCGATTTCTAGCACTCGATCTTATTAAAACAGCATTTAAATAATCTAACATAGCTTTTTTATCAACCTGTTGTATCGTTTTAATTTTTGGTCTATGGTCTGCTAACCACTTTACTAAACTATTTGTTGAGTACTCATAATCTTTCAATGATCTACTACTTATCTGTTTTTCTTTAATTTTTAAACTATAATCAAGAGCTTCTCTCGTTGGCATGCCTACTTCTTCAACACTAGTAACGGTTGTCTCTGGTTGCTCTTCTAGTCGCTTTTCTAGTTGTTTTTCTGGCTTTTTTGGAGCTGTGTTCACTTTCGTGTTCAAAGTATCAGCTTTTTTCTTTTCATTTAACTGAAAATGATAATATTCAGTATTATCAATAGTTGGATTAAAACCTTGCTGAAGTAATTTTAATAATCGTCTCCTATAACGAGAGAGCAAAGCAAGTCGATCTTCCTTTGTTTTAAAGGAATTAGCCGTTCCATAAATATTTTTTTGACGAACAAGTTTGCCGCTTTTAGGATCGCGATAAGAAAAATAAACATACCAACGCTTAGTTAAATCGCCATTCGCGTTGTAAATTTTAGGAGGTGAAAAATCTTTTTTGTGTGCCAAATCGTGTTCCGAATCGTGTTCTAAATCGTGTTCATTAGTAATAAAGTCGTTAAATGTAATCATAAAAAAACGGTTTAGAGTGAACTAAACCGTTTGATTGTAACTAATTAAGAGTTGTAGCGAGAACGAGATTTGAACTCGTGACCTCTGGGTTATGAATCCAACGCTCTAACCAACTGAGCTACCTCGCCATAATCATAACATAAGTAGCAAAGGCTACCTTTATGAGGGTGCAAATATAAAAACAATATTAATGTGAGCAAACATAAAATGATCAAATTATTTTTTTTCGTATTTAGTATAAAACTCAACTTTAATTGTATATATTGACAACATAATATTATACCTATGGAAGACAAAGTTAAAATTGAGATGGAGTTCGTAATTCATGCATCGCCTCAACTTTTATATCAATATATATCAACACCTTCAGGTTTATCTGAATGGTTTGCTGATAATGTTAATTCTCGTGGAGAATTATTTAAGTTTATGTGGGATGGAAGTGAAGAAACAGCCAAACTATTAAGTAAAAAAAGTGGTGAACGTATTAAGTTTAGATGGCTAGAAGATGATGAAGATGGCTCATCTAACTATTTTGAAATTAAAATACAGGTTGATGAAATCACGAAAGATGTATCTATCATGGTAACAGATTTTGCTGAAGATGATGAAATAGAAGAAGTAAAAATGCTTTGGACGAATCAAATTTCAAGTTTGAAGCAAGTTTTAGGTTCTGCCTAGACGTCATATCTTTTATTAATTTTATATTTGTCTCGACTAAAAATCGAGACTTTTTTTATGATAAATTTTAACGGTGAACTTGTTGAAAATACACCTTTTGTTTCTTCGGAAAATAGAGGTTATAAATATGGTGATGCTTTATTTGAAACCCTCAAAGTAGTACATGGCAAAATTTTATTTTGGGAAGATCATTACTTTAGATTAATGGCTTCTATGCGTATTATGCGCATGGATATACCAATGAACTTTACAATGGAATTTCTTGAGCAAGAAATTTTAAAAACAATTAACGTTAATGGTTTAGCAAAATCTACAGCAAGAGTTAGGCTTAATGTTGATAGAGGAGATTTAGGTAAATATCTTCCAATACACAAAACGATTAACTACGCCATTGTTGTAGAAAAAGCAGCACTTGATTTTTATACCATTCCTAAAGATGAACATTATTTGGTAGACTTGTACAAAGATTATTTTGTGGCTCCTGGCTTATTATCAACTTTAAAAACGAACAATAAGGCTATTAATGTACTTGGTAGTATTTATGCTCAAGAGAATTTACTTGATAATTGTTTGTTGCTAAATACTAATAAAAGTGTGGTTGAGGCTTTAAATGGTAATTTATTTCTTGTATCTGGAGAGCATATAAAAACGCCTCCTATTGAAGATGGTTGCTTAAATGGAATCATGAGAAAACAAATTATTGAAGTCATTGTTAATTCTGGTGATTATACAATTGAAGAAACTTCAATTTCTCCTTTTGAACTTCAAAAAGCTGATGAGTTATTTATCACTAATGTTATCGTTGGAATTCAACCTATTTTAAAATATCGCAAAAAGGGATTCGATACTAAAATTTCCGAAGATATTTTGAAACGTCTAAATACGAAGTTGAGGTTGTCTTAGTGGTTAGTTATAACTAGGGTTTTCTGGTGCATTAGACCATAGAGAATAATCGCCTCCTAGTTCTAACATTTTTTCTTTCCAAAAGGTACCACAGCATTTGTCTATGAGTTGGTTTTTATAAATGTTCTCAGAGACAATCCAAGCGTTAGATGCTAATTCATGATCAAGTTGGTCGGGTTCCCATCCAGAATACCCAAGAAAAAACCGAATATCTGAGTCTTTTAAACTATTGGTTTTTAGTAATTCTAATACGATTTCAAAATTGCCTCCCCAAAATACACCATTAGAGATTTCTATACTGTCAGGTATGAGCTCTGGTACTTGATGTATAAAGTATAAATTGTCTTGTTCTACAGGACCTCCATTGTGAACTTTGAAATTAGCTTTGGTTTCTGGGATAAGATCATGAAGTGTATAGTCTAAAGGTTTATTTAAAATAAAACCAATAGAGCCTTCTTTATTATTATCTGCTAATAATATAACAGACCTATTAAAGGATATGTCTCCTATAATGGAAGGTTCGGCAATTAAAAGATGTCCTTTTTTGGGCTTTGAAGTAATCATCATATTGTGATATCTAAACTAAAACTATGACATATTTTGTTAAAAACCTACAAAAAGTGTTATTATGTAATATAATATCATCAAAAAAGCCCACTTTTAAAGTGAGCTTTTCGTAATCTATTTTAAGAAATACTAGTTTACAGCACCACTTAAATCAGAACCAGCTTTAAACTTTACTACGTTTTTCGCTTTAATCTGAATCGTTTTTCCTGTTTGAGGGTTTCTTCCTTCTCTTGCAGATCTTCTAGAAACTGACCAAGAACCGAATCCTACTAAAGATACTCTGTTACCTTTTTGTAAAGAACCTTCGATATCAACTAATAATGAATCTAATGCTTTCTTAGCTGCTGCTTTGGTAATTCCAGCATTTTCAGCCATTCCGTTGATTAAATCTGTTTTGTTCATAAAATTATATTTTAAATTGTTAAAAAAATAGTTGGGTTAACCTTTTTTGTTAAATCCATACACAAAATTATACGTATAATCCATCTACGCAAGTAATAGCAAGGGAAATACGGATATTTGTTAATAACTTAGACTATTTGTTAATAAAGGAATGTATTTCATCGGGTTTTTCCATTATATCAATGTATATAAGGGTTTTAGAGCATTTTTGCCGTCTTGTTAAATTCATATCCATTGCGTAAAGATTTTACATCCATTTTTCGCTTTCCTGGAAGTTGAATTTCATTTATGATAATAAAACCTCCTTTAACAGCAACTTTTAATGCTTGTTTTGATATGTCTAGGGTTCCAGGTTCTAAATTATGAGAATATGCCTCTTTTTCTATTCCAAAAATTTTAATACTTAGTTGTTCATTATTGTTTTCTAAATAACACCAAGCAGCAGGAAACGGATTTAAACCGCGTATTTTATTATAAATGGTGTCTAAATCTAATGTCCAATCAATTTTACAATTATCCTTATTAAGTTTATAAGCTGTTTTTAAATCGTCTATTTTTGGCTGTATAGTCGTTTTAACTTCACCTTCTTGAATTAAGTCTACCGTTTTAATAACTAAATGACTTCCTAATTCCATTAATTTATCATGTAATGTGCCAACAGTTTCATTATCTAGCACAGCAATAGCTTCTTGTAATATAATAGCTCCTGTATCAATTTTTTCGTCAATAAAAAATGTAGTAACACCTGTTACCTTTTCTCCGTTTACAATAGCCCAATGTATTGGAGCTGCACCTCTATAATTTGGTAGAAGAGAAGCGTGTAAATTAAACGTCCCATATTTTGGCATATCCCAAACCACCTTTGGTAACATTCTAAAGGCTACAATAATTTGAAGATTTGCATTTAAAGTATCAAGCGCTTTTAAAAAATCTGGATGTTTGAGGTTTGTGGGTTGCAAAACGGTTAAATTTTGCGCTACAGCATATTTCTTTACAGCAGATTCGTTTAGTTTTCTTCCGCGACCTGCAGGTTTATCAGGAGCTGTGATTACTCCAACCACATCATAGTTATTGTCTACTAATGTTTTTAAGGTAGCAACCGCAAAATCTGGCGTACCCATAAATACTATTTTTAATGGATCTCTCATGTTTGTTTTATTTTATAGCTGTTCCCAACTGTTAATTCTATAATCTCACGCTCTAAAAGTAGCTGTAATGTTTCTAAAACAGTCTCTTTGGTAAGCGCCAATTGTAGTGCTAATTGTCTAGAACTCATTGGCTGGTGCTCTAAGGCTAAAATAATTTGTGTAATTATAGTTTTTATGTCTTTGTTCTCTTCGGAAATATTATTTTTCATGCACACTGAGCAACTACCGCAATTGGTCTTAGTGGTTTCACCAAAGTAGTGTAGAAGCTGTTTATTTTTACAAACATCATTATTAGCTATGTATTGTAAAACAGCATCTATTTGTGTGCGTTTTAATTGTTGTTGATGTTCTACTACGTTTGCAATTCTATTAATTGTTTTATCGTCTTCTCTGGGTTGCAAAAACAAGACCTCAGAGTCTGTATTAGAATATAAAAAATCTACAATACCATCTTTATGTAATTGATGTAAAATGGCAATGATTTGTTTTTCAGAAACCGAAGATTTATTTGCTATTAATGTTAAATTTATAGCTAATTGATGTTCAAAAATGCCACCATAAGTTCTCAAAATAGTTTTGATGACAATATTGTATGGCGAGTGCGTCTCTATATATGAAAACAGGCTCGCATTACTAACAATAAACTGAAGTTTGGTTTTATAATTAAATTGTTGAGATAATTTAATAATACTATTTCTATCTAATAACTGAAGTGCATTAAATGCTTTAGAGCTTTTAAATTGATAAGTTGTACAAAAATTACTAAAGCTAAAGTGATGTGTGGTTTGCTCACCTTCTCCATAAGAGATTTGAAAATAGTTACAGAGCTTTCTATACATCAATTTAAGTTCTTCTAGAGTAGGCAAACTTTTTAGAAACTGATTCTTTAAAGCCTGTTCATCAGATTTGTTAGTTAGTAAAATAGCAAAAGCATCTTCATTATTTCGTCCAACACGACCTGCTTCTTGGTAATAACTTTCTAGACTTTCGGGTAAATTAATATGTATAACGGTTTTAACATCGGGTTTGTCAATTCCCATACCAAAAGCCGTTGTGGCAACCATAATTTCTTTTTGGTTATGCATCCATTGGTTAAGTCGGTCAGTTTTATCTTTAGTTGGAATTCCACCATGAAAAAATGTTGAGCTAAAGCCTTTTTTCTCTAAAATATTATGGATTTGGATACTCATTTTCCTACTTCTCACATAAATTATAGAGGAGCCTTGGTGTGTTTTTAACTGTTGCTCTAAATCATAGATTTTATCTTCACTATGTAAAACTTGATATGAGATATTAGGTCTAGTAAAAGAGGCTTTAAAAACCTTAGGTGCAATAAAGTCTAATGCTTTAATCGTTTCTTCAATAACCTCTGGTTTTGCTGTTGCAGTTAAAGCAATGACATTTACATGCGGTTGAAGCTGTCTTAAAATGGTTATGTTTTTATAAGCTGGTCTAAAATCATTTCCCCATTGACTAATACAATGCGCTTCATCAACAGCAATGAGATTGACGTTCATTTGCTCTATACGTTGCTTAACGATGTCTTGTTGTAATCGTTCGGGCGAGAGGTATAAAAATTTATAATTTCCGTAGATACAATTATCAAGAAGTGTATCCAACTCACTATATTTTATACCACTGGTAATTGCCATGGCTTTAATCCCTTTTTCTTTGAGACTATTCACTTGATCTTTCATCAAGGCCACCAAAGGTGAAATCACAATACAAATACCGTCTTGTATAAGCGCAGGAATTTGGAAGCATATAGATTTTCCTCCACCTGTTGGTAACAACGCAAAGGTGTCATTATGTTCTAAAACCGAATTAATAATCTCTTCTTGGTATGGTCTAAATGACGTGTGATTCCAGTATTGTTCTAATATGTTTATGGGATGCGCCATCTAGAGTTTTAAATGGTCTAAAATAAAAGTAGCTCTATTGGCAATGCTATCAAAAGGAACATCAATTAATTCATAACCAAAACGTTGGTATGTGTCTAATAGAGAGTGGTGAATCTCTACAGCTTGATCAAAATTTTCATAGCGTTCACTATCACTTACAAAAATCTCTTGCCATGGCGCCAATACAAATACCTTATCATAACTATGTGTATTGCAAACATCTGTAAAATGTTGCGGATAATCACTTTTGGCATAATCCATATAGGCTAAAACATCTGGTAAACCTCTGTCTAAAAATACTATCTCTTTCTTTGTGGTTGTAGTATCAATATACTGTTGCGTTCTCGCTTTTAAAAGTAGCTCACTAAATAACAGTGGTTCTGTTAAAAAAAGTTGTTCAACACCGTTTTGTCTAGCTTCTAAAGTGACTTGTCTCGAAACTTCTTCAAAACATGTATAGTCTCTAGAGATTAATTCATTTATAATTGATGATTTTCCTGTTCCTGGTCCACCAGTAATAACAATTTTTTTTGTGTTCAATTTGGCAATGTTTAGGCTGTAAATTTAACGAATACCATTGTAAGTGGGAAATATTAAGGTTTCTAGTTTAAAATTAGGGGAATTTTGTTAAACTGTTGCATCTCAATGATTACTTTTAATCGTCTCCATAACTCCTGAATTAAGGTTTTTTTAACATTTCCGAAGTCATAAAAAGTACTTTAAGTCGTAATTTTATGCCTATAAAAAAAACAATAAAATATGAAGAAATTAGTCCTTACAATTTTTGCTTTTATTTTCGCATTGTCGTCGGCAATGGCAGATGAAGGTATGTGGTTTTTAATGCATATAGAGCGTTTAAATCAACGTGATATGCAAGCCATGGGTTTACAATTAACTCCCGAAGAAATTTACAGTATAAATAATCAAAGTTTAAAAGATGCTATTGTGCAATTTAATGGTGGTTGTACTGCGAGTATTGTGTCAGATAGCGGACTGGTACTTACAAACCATCACTGTGGTTATAGTGCCATTGCAGAATTATCTACAGCAGAACAAAATCACTTGAAAAACGGATTTTGGGCAGGTTCAATGAAAGAAGAAATGAAGCCTGAAAGCCTATACGTTCGCTTTTTTGTGAGAATGGATGATGTTTCTAAACGTATTTTATCGCTTGTAAATGATAACATGAGCGAAAAAGAACGTCAAGCAACAATTAACAAAGAGATTGCTAAAATTGAACAAGAAAATAACGAAGGTGGAAAGTATACCGTTTCTGTACGTTCTTTCTATCAAGGTAATGAGTTTTACTACTTTGTTTATGAAGATTATAATGATGTTCGTTTAGTAGGTACACCTCCAGAAAACGTAGGTAAATACGGTGGAGATACAGATAACTGGGAATGGCCAAGACATACTGGTGATTTTTCTTTATTTAGAGTTTATGCCGATGAAAATGGTCAGCCAGCAGAATATTCTACAGCTAACGTACCATTAAAAGCAAAATACCATTTACCAGTAAATATTAATGGTGTTAAAGAAAACGATTTTGCTATGATTTTAGGATATCCAGGACGTACCAACCGTTGGATGCCAGCTCAAGGTGTTGAGCAAAATGTAAAATATGCATATCCTGCTTGGGTTGAAGGCTCTAAATTAAGTATGGATGTGATGAAAAAATACATGGATCAAAGTGATGAAGTACGATTAATGTATGCTTCTGCTTATGCTGGTATTGCAAACTATTGGAAAAATAGAGGTGGTATGATTACAGCTTTAACTGAGCATGAAACGGTTGAGAAAAAGACAAAAACCGAAAATAAATTTCAAAAGTGGGCAAAGAAAAAAGCAAATAGAGATACCTACGGAAATGTGATTGAAAACATTAATAGCTATTATGCATTAACTAATGATCAAGTACAACAAAGAAACTACTTATTAGGCATATTACGCTCTAGTAAATTTGCTATTTTACCTTACCGTTTAGGTGCTGCTTTAAAACAATATACAGGAGCTAACGAAGCAGAACGTAAAAATATGTTGCCAAGATTACAAGCTGTAATTGCAGATTCTTACAAAGATTACTACATGCCTTTAGAAGAAGAAGTATTTGCTAAGCAATTAGGCTTATTAGCTTCAAAATCTAACTATCCATTACCAGAGATGGTAGCAGAAATTGGTAAAGCTAATAATAACGACTTTACAGCATTTACAAAAGCAGCATTTGAGTTAAGTATATTTACGTCTCAAGAAGGTGTTGAGGCATATTTACAATATCCAGATCAAGCTATTTTAGATAGTGATCCTTTATTAAAATTATCAACTCAATTATTAGATAAATATAGAGAAAGTCCTGAAAGTTTAGTACAACCAGAAAATGATTTTGAAAAGTCATATAGACTCTTAGTTCAAGGTTTACGTGAGTCTGGTTTAAGCGCTATTCAATATCCAGATGCAAACTCTACATTGCGTTTATCTTACGGTAAAGTAAGAGCTTTACCAGCAGATAAAAGAAACGATGCTAATGAGAATAACTATACTACCTTTCAAGGGATGATTAAAAAGTATAAGCCAAACGATAGTGAGTTTGATTTAGACCAAAGTATGTTAGATATCTATGAGAAAAAAGATTATGGTCGTTATGCTAACGAACGTGGCCAATTACCTGTAAATTTCTTAACAGATAACGATATCACAGGAGGAAATTCTGGTTCACCAGTAATTAACGGAAAAGGAGAATTAATAGGTTTAGCTTTTGATGGTAACATTGAAGCTATGGCTGGAGACGTTATCTTTGATAAAGATTTACAACGTACCATTAACGTAGACATTAGATATGTACTTTGGTTAATTGATAAATACTCAAACGCTAAGCATATTGTTGACGAACTAACGATAGTAGAAAACTAATCTAGTATTAAGTTCTTCGGAAATTTTAATATTTACAAAAAGCGACCTGAAATTCAGGTCGCTTTTTTTATACCTAATACTTCCGTTGCGAATCTTTAAAGCTTGAAGATGCTTTGTAACTCATTTTATTTTAAAATCACAACGTGTGACGCGATCATATTTCCGAAGTAAAAACTGTTAAAAAGCTGTGAAAAATAGAATGTAAACTACAAAGGAAACCGTATCTTTGTTTTAGAACACACTAGAAGATACACAGGGAAATTAGAATTATGAGTACATCTAAAAAAACAGAAGAATTTTATAAAAAATTAAAAGAACAACTCACTGAAACAGCGACTTGGCCATCAGAATACCTCTATAAATTTATTGTGCCATCAGAAGCTTCAAAAATTAAGACGATAGAAGATTTATTTGATAATTTAGGGGCTGTGATTTCTACTAAAGAATCGGGTAAAGGTACTTACACAAGCATATCTATCAATTTACAAATGAAAGATCCAGATGCAGTTATAACGAAGTATAAAGAAGTGGCAGATCAAGTAGAAGGAGTTATTTCGCTATAAAAACGTCTCTCATAATTTCTATTCACTAAAAATTAGTTGTTGTCGTTCTTCCTTTTTTTGCTTTTCTCGTAACAGCATTTAGCTTAAAGTCATCCTTAAATGATTAAAACATCATTAATTTTACTTTAAATGTTAAAAAAATTAGTCACTTTTATAAAAAAGAACCTGAGATAAGTATTTTTTTGTATTTTGCACATATGCAGAAGTACTTCATGCATGACACACAAATACTACACAAACTTATATTTTGATAGACGACATAGAATACAACACAGAGCGTGAACATTTGATTATTCCGGAGTATGGAAGACATTTGCAAAAAATGGTTAATTACGCCAAAGCATTACCAACAAAAGAAGAACGTAATAAAGTTGCAAAATCCATTATAAATGTAATGGGAAACATGCAACCGCATTTGCGTGATGTTCCAGATTTTCAACATAAATTGTGGGATCAATTATTTATTATTTCAGATTTTGAATTAGATGCAGACTCACCTTATCCTACAACAACAAAAGAAGAGTTAAATGAAAGGCCAGAGCCTTTAAAGTATCCTCAAAACTTTCCTAAATATCGTTTCTACGGAAACAATATAAAAACCATGATTGATGTGGCCAATACTTGGGAAGATGGCGAATTAAAAGAAGCTTTAACATATACGATTGCTAATCACATGAAAAAGTGTTTCCTTAACTGGAATAAAGATACTGTTGAAGATGCCGTGATTTTTAATCATCTATATGAGTTATCTGGAGGAAAAATCAACTTAAAAGGAAGTGAAGAAGATCTTACAGATGCTACCATTTTAATGCGAAACAAAAAGAAATACTCCAATAATAAAAAATCGCATCACAAAAAAAATAACTCTAACCGAAACAGAAAACGCTATTAATTACTCTTCATGGCAACATTTAAAATTGAAGGAGGTCACCAACTCAAAGGAAAAATCCAGCCTCAAGGCGCAAAAAACGAAGCTTTACAAATATTATGTGCAGTATTACTAACTGCCGAAGACATAAGGATAGATAACATCCCAGATATTATTGACGTCAATAAATTAATAGCCTTACTCAAAAAGTTAGGCGTTAAAATTGAAAAGGTTGGTAAAGGCTCTTATACATTTAAAGCAGACGATATTAATTTAAAATATTTAGAATCTGCCGAGTTTAAGGAAGACGGAAAAGGATTAAGAGGATCTATCATGATAGTTGGTCCTTTGTTGGCTCGTTTTGGTAAAGGATACATACCAAAACCTGGAGGCGATAAAATTGGTCGTCGTCGTTTAGACACACACTTTGAAGGGTTTATTAATTTAGGAGCCAAATTTAGATACAATAAAGAAGATTTATTCTACGGTGTTGAAGCCAATAAGTTAAAAGGAACCTACATGCTTCTCGATGAGGCCTCTGTTACAGGTACAGCAAATATTGTGATGGCTGCCGTTTTAGCAGAAGGAACAACCACCATTTATAACGCAGCTTGCGAACCTTATTTGCAACAATTGTGTAAAATGCTTAACCGCATGGGAGCAAAAATAAGTGGAGTAGGATCTAATATGCTAATCATAGAAGGTGTAGACTCTCTAGGAGGAACAGAGCATAGAATGCTTCCAGATATGATTGAAATTGGAAGCTGGATAGGGCTTGCTGCTATGACAAAAAGTGAATTAACCATTACAAATGTAAGCTGGGACGATTTAGGTCAAATTCCAAACGTATTTAGAAAAATAGGAATTACAGTTGAAAAACGAGGAGATGATATTCATATTCCTGCACATGTTAACGGTTATGAAGTGTCAAATTACATTGATGGCTCAATACTTACAGTAAGTGATGCACCATGGCCAGGATTTACGCCAGATTTAATTAGTATTATTCTTACTGTTTTAACACAAGCAAGAGGAAGTGCTGTAGTGCATCAAAAAATGTTTGAGAGTCGTTTGTTCTTCGTAGATAAGTTAATTGATATGGGAGCAAAAATCATACTTTGTGATCCACATAGAGCAACTGTTATTGGTCACGATTTTAAATCGACGCTTAAAGGTACAACCATGACTTCACCAGATATTAGAGCAGGTGTTTCCTTATTAATTGCGGCATTATCAGCAAAAGGGACGTCTACAATTCATAATATTGAGCAAATAGATAGAGGTTATGAAAATATAGACGAGCGTTTACGTGCTATTGGTGCGAAAATTACGCGTGTAGATGGGAATTAAAAGTCTCACTTCGGAAATGTAACATACTTAAAAACCTCGCTTTTGCGAGGTTTTTTTATGCAATCTTAATAAGTAGTATTGCGGTTCTATTATTTATTTATTTATTTATTGTGATGATTTATGGTGTTGGTTAATATCTGTTTAATTAATTCATTAGTAATATCTTCAGTATTTAGTTTAATGTATTTAAACCATGTGACTTTAGAATTTTGTAGTTCGATTATTAAAGCTTTATTTCCCATAGTATACACCATCTTGTTATCTGAAAGTTGGTAATCTGAACCAAATTGTAATTCCAATTCTGTTGTCGTTAATCCCACAAGGTTTGCCGACTTTAAATCATCGTCTTTTCCAGAAACTGTAAATTCAATAAGTAGTTCGGTGGTATCATTCCAATTATGTTTGTTTATACCGTGTTTAAAAACAATGATATCTATAGGAGCAATTTTATCCTTTGAATTTTGAAAAGGAAAAGCTCCATAACGATAAAATAAAGCGTCTTTTATATCAGGTTGAAAATGATAATCAAGTCCGTTGGTAACACTACTCAAGGACTGTCCTTTTTTTAATTTAAATTCCTGTAAGTCAATTGGGTTTTCAAGAAATTTTGTTAATCTAAGATGCTTGTAAAACGTTTCTTTTTCAGCGTTGTCAGGTTCGGGAAGTAATTCAAACCTATCAGATTTTAAATCATCTAATGTATTTTCAGTAGCATCTTTACAACTTACACAAACTAGAACTAATAAGAATAATACTTTAAATTTCATTTTGCAGTGATATGTTATACGATGAGCATCAATATTTGCGCGAATAAGAACGTAATTTAGTAAACTAAAATGAACTAGATATAATTTTGTTAGGAATCTTCAATGTTATGACTAGATTTTATAATAACTCTTACAATTTCAATTATAAAACTTATATTTTTTAGCTAACTGCTTCTTTGTAAATCTTTAAACAGCGCTCGCGAGCTTCTTTATGGTCTACCATAGGTTTTGCATAGGTGAGTTCTTGAAACTCTGGCACCCATTTTTGGATGTACTTTAAGTCTTTGTCAAACTTCTGTATTTGTGTAGTAGGATTAAAAATTCTAAAATATGGTGACGCATCAACTCCAGAACCAGCAACCCATTGCCAGTTTCCTACATTACTTGCCATGTCATAATCATGAAGTTTCTCGGCAAAATAGGCTTCTCCCCAACGCCAATCTATAAGTAAATGCTTACAGAGAAAGCTACCAACGAGCATACGCACTCTATTATGCATAAACCCGGTTTTATTTAATTGTCTCATGCCAGCATCAACAAGCGGATAGCCAGTTTGACCATCACACCATAATTTAAATTCGTCTTCGTTATTTCGCCATTCTATACGGTCGTATTTGGGTTTAAATGCGTCTTTTGCCGTATGTGGAAAATGCCATAAGATTTGCATAAAAAACTCTCTCCAAATTAATTCTTGCCAAAAAATTTCATTGTCTTCGGAAATGGCTTTTTTTACCATTTTACGGATACTTACAGTGCCAAAACGTAAATGTGGTCCTAGTTTTGATGTAGCATCTTTGGCAGGAAAATTACGAGTATTTTCATACTCTTGAATAAGGGTAGGCGTTACTGTATAATTTACAATCTCTTGATTAGAGGTTTTAAATCCAATATCAGTTAAACTCAAATTAGGTAAACGCGAGTGTTTTACTAAATTTTCAAGGTAGTCGTTGGTGTAATAGATTTTTAAGTCTACATCCTTAAACGTAGATTTCCATAATTTCATATATGGTGTGTACACTTTGTAGGGATCACCATCACTTTTAACAATCTCATTTTTTTCAAAAATCACCTGATCTTTAAAACTGTGAAATTTTATATTATGCTCTTTTAAAAAGTTGTCAATTTCTTTGTCACGCTCCATTGCATAGGGCTCATAGTCGTGATTAGTATACACATGGCTAATAGTATACTCGTTTACCAATTGTTTATAAATTTCTAATGGTTTACCATGAAACATGGCGATACTACTGTCATACTGGTCCTGAAGTGTAGAACGCATGTGTTGAAGTGTGTTATAGATAAATGTAACTCGTGCATCATCTTTTGGTAAATCATCTAAAATTTCAGAATCAAAAATAAAAATAGGTAACACTGGATGTTCACCTTTTAATGCTTCATAAAATCCAACATTGTCGTCTAATCGTAAATCGCGTCTAAACCAAAATATACTTAGAGGTTGCTTCATGGGTTTTGTTAAATTTTAGTTGTCGTAAGTTCCAAATAGTTCTTCTAGTTTTTTCGTGCGATAGTTAAAAATTTCTTCAAGCTTTGGTTTCACAAGTATAGGGTGAACCAGTTGACCTAAGATTCCGAAGGGAACTTTATAGTCAATAATATCTTCCATTTCAACACCGCCATCAATCGCTTTAATAAAATGTTTGTGATGCCATAATGCGTATGGTCCAAATCGTTGTTCGTCTACAAAATAGTGTTGGTCTACACTATGAGTGATTTCTGTAACCCATTTAGTTTTTATACCCAATACAGGTGTTACAATATATTGAATTATTTGACCAGCAAACATAGGACGATCTGCTCCAGATAAAATATGAAAACCCATATAATCTGGCGTAATAGTTTTTAAATTATTTGGGTCTGATAGAAAATCCCATGCAGTGTTCATCGAAATAGGTAAATTTTGCTTTTTATGTAATCGGTAAATTTTCATATGCTTTTAATTATGTAAGGAAATGTAAAGGTTTAAGGATGTGGCTATAAACAGCCATAAAACATAGGGAACAATAAGTAAAGATTTCCATTTTAAATCTTTAGCATAAGTGGCTAAAAATGCGCATATTATAATCGTTAACAATGTGATATTTACTAGTGCGACATGAATTAGTTTTTGATTAAAAAATAAGAGGTTCCAGCTTACATTTAAAATGAATTGAATAGTAAACATCACGGCTACTTTTTTGGTTTTTCTCCTCGTATAGAGAAAAGTCATATATACCGAAAATAAAATCATAATTATGCTCCAAGCGGCTCCAAAAACCCAACCGTCTGGTGTCCAAGGCGCTTTGTTAAGCTGAATATACCATAAACTTTTAGGGCCATTAGCCATCAGTAAACTTCCAAGACCTAAGGCTCCAAAGTTGATGATTAAAAATACAATAAATGGCTTAAAGAATTTCATCAAGATTTATTTTGAAGTTTCAAAATTTGATCTTGAATTTGTTGTGCTTCGGCATATTTTTTATCGCTTTCACCTCTATTGGTTGTAGATAGTGCATGCCACTCTTTCATGAGTTTTTCGTAAGTTTTTTGAAGTTTATCTACCTCAGTTGTTTTTTTAAATAAACCGAACATATCTTTTTATTTTAAGTGTTTTGTGATTTTTGAACTTGTAGGTGATGTTATAGAATAGTAGTAATCAATAAAACGTCCATCAGGATCTAAAAGGTACTTTTGAAAATTCCATTTTACTTTAGAATTTTTCACACCATTCTTAGATTTTTGCGTTAACCATTCGTATAATGAGTGTTGATTAGAGCCTTTGACCTCTATTTTTTCAGTAATAGGAAATGTGACACCATAATTAATTTGGCAAAAAGATTCAATAGCTTTAGAATCTCCAGGCTCTTGGGAACCAAATTGATTACAAGGCACTCCAATAATTACAAGATTATCGGTATATGTTTGATATAGGGTTTGCAATTTGCTGTATTGTGAGGTGAAACCACATTTGGAAGCTACATTAACAAAAAGGATGTGTTTTCCTTTGTAATCTGAAATTGATAAGGGTTTACCAGCTAAGCTATTTATTTTTATATCGTAAATGGAAGGGTAGTTGGATGTTTCCGAAGCATAAGTTTTTGAAGATAACATGGTGATAACTATTTTGGATGGATTTATTTTATAATTTAAAACTTACGATACCACAATCCATTTCAAATACTTGCCCAGACATTGTGTTTGATTTTTCAGATAATAAAAATGCAGCCATATTTGCAACATCTTTAGGTTGTAAGAATTTCTTCATTGGGTGACGTTCAGTAATGTTTTCAATCATCTTATCATTGCGTAACAATTTCGAAGCGAGCTCTGTATTAGTAACGGTAGGCGCAATAGCATTAATCCTAATGGAAGTCGCAAATTCTGCCCCTAAGGATTTAACGAGACCTTCAACTCCTGATTTTGCGGCTGCTATACTGGCATGAAACGGCATTCCTAATTTTGCAGCAACTGTGCTAAATAATACAATTGAAGGATTACTACTGTTTTTAATAATTCCTAAATAGTGTTGTATTGCTTTAACTGCACCAATCACATTAATTTCATAATCGTTTCTAAAATCGTCTAAAGTTAAGCGTTTTATAGGTTTTAGATTGATGCTTCCTGGGCAATATACCAAACCATCTGCCGTGTCAATTTCTGGTAAGTCATCATTTAAAATATCACAGTTGTAATGTGTGAGATTTGGATGTTCCTGCTCTGGTGCTGTACGGCTAATATTAATAATTTTGTTTTGCTCAACAAGGGTTTCTATAATGGCTTTGCCTATACCTTTACTACCACCTATAACGATATATGTGTTCATTTTAAAGATGTTTGCTTACAAAAAAAGCGTAATAGTATAGCTAATTTAGCTTGCTATTACGCTCTAATATTTATAAAATTTTAATGTTATGCTGTTAAGGGCGCACCTTTGAGGCGCTTTTCTACTTTGCGTTTAATTGCAGTGATACGTTTCATTGTATCCATGATTTTTTCATCTTTCTTTTCCTTATATATCTTATTTAATTCTAATATTAAGGATTTTGCTTCACGTGAAATTTTTACACGATCACTAGTTGAAAGCGATTTCATTTTTCGCTGCTCAAATTCTGAGGCTTTTTTTATTAGGTCCATATTTTTATTATTAATAGGGTTATGTAATGTCTAAATTTTGAATTTGTTAATCAACAAGAATCATCGTTTAGAAATAGAGTTTTGTGTTATTTGTTTTTGTCTAGTACATTTAAAGCGTCCCTCTTGAAAAACTCTTAATTTTTCGTGCTTAGTTTTTCTTCCTTGAACACGTTTACGCCACATTTTGAAACTTTTAGGTTTCATTTCTCTGCGCATTAATTCAATAACTTGTTGTTCTTTTAAACCAAATTGAAACTTAATTGCTTCAAATGTGGTTCGATCTTCCCAAGCCATTTCTATAATTCTATCTGTCGTAATACTATCTAATTTCATACATTAAAATTGAAAACTGTAACGTTCATCAAATTTTACTTTAGCATCCATGAGCTTAGACATAAATACTTTATTGTCCTTAAACATATTATTATTTTTAAAATTAATATATTTTCCTTGAGCATGAATACTAAGTCCATTGGTTTTATAAATAACTAAATGGTAAAAAGGAATAATCCAAGTGAAACTATTAAGTCCTTTATTGATATAAATTAATATTCCATTAGGTCTCATCTCTATATTTGCATAGTTTATATCTGATACCTTATTAATATATTGCTGTAAATTAGGACTCACTTTATCAATGATCATGCGCTTAGATCCAATGCCACCCATTTGTATTGATTTAATAAATGAGAACGAACTTCCTACCAATTTTGATATGGTAATTTTATGGGCTTTATTTAAATGTGTGGTGTTTAAAATCACAGCTACTTTTTTCTTATAATCAAAGTTACAAAATGTTTAACATTAAAAACATATGCTTAAACAAAACATTAACATAGTTATAAGAGTTTTCTGTATTTAAAAGTGTTTTCTAGGTGTTGATACTGTGTTAAATTACCAGTTTTTAAGATAAATATAATATGATGTACCTGCTGTCCTTTCTGTAAGCACTATTTAGTATTTATCTTGATGTTCTATAATATGTTGTGCTTTCTTTTTAATATTTTGAAGATCGTTAGCATTCATTTTGTCTAGTAAACTATACATCATTCTCATTCTATAATTTTTACTAAGTTGCTCACGTTTATCATCTAAAAAATTCCAATATAAACTATTAAAAGGGCATGCGTCATCTTCAATTTTTTTGTCTTTATTATAATGACAATCCTTGCAGTAATTACTCATTTTGTTAATATAAGATCCAGACGAAACATAGGGTTTTGTTGCAATCTTTCCGCCATCTGCAAATTGACTCATGCCTCTTGTATTTGTAAGTTGAACCCACTCAATGGCATCAACATAAATCCCTAAATACCAATGATCAACTTCGTCTGGGTGTGTTTGCGTTAATAATGCATAATTACCAGTTATCATAAGGCGTTGGATGTGATGTGCATAACCATTATCTAAAGAATTATTTATGGCATGACTTAAACAATTCATTTTGGTAGCTCCCGTCCAAAAAAAGTTGGCGAGTTTATTATGATTGTTCAACTCGTTTTTAGATTTGTACTCTGGCATAAAAGCCCAATACATACCTCTCATATATTCTCGCCAACCTATAACTTGCCTTACAAAACCTTCAACTTGTGATATATCAATATTTTCGCCATATTTTCTATAATAATTCATCACTGTGTTTACGATATCTCTAGGGGAAATAAGCTTTAAATTCATAGCAAACGATAATCTCGAATGAAATAAAAATACTTCATCTGTATGCATGGCATCTTGATAATCTCCAAAGTGAATAAGTAATTCTTCACAAAAGTATTTAAGCTGCTCAATTGCTTGTATTCGAGAAATAGGGTAGGAGAATGTTTTGGTATCAAATCGTCCTATGGTCTCGACCTTTGCTGTATCTATATCTTTTTTTACTTCGGAAATATCAGTTCTAAACCCTTTGTATTTCGGTATGGAAATATCGCCTTTCCATTTATTTCGATTGCTTTTATCATAATTCCATTTACCACCTTCAGGTTGGCCAGCAATCATTAAAATATCATGCTTTTTACGCATTTCTCTGTAGAAAGTTTCCATGAGGTATTGTTTTTTACCATCAAAAAAGAGTGCCAAGTCGTTGCGATTGGTATAAAAGTGTTCTGCAGAAAAAACCTCGCATTCTAGTGTACTCGTTTTACAAAAATTTATCAATTGATGATCTAGTCTGTATTCATCTGGAAACATATATTCAAACCGTTTTATATCATGTTCCTTAATTAGATTGTTGAGATTGTCTGTTAAGAGTTGTGTATTCTCTTTGTCATTTAATTTATAATAAACTACATGATGACCGTTTAAATTTAGATCTGTAGCAAATTGTCGCATCGCAGCAAAAAAACCTATCACTTTTTGAATATGATGTTTTACATAGTCTGTTTCTTGGCGCATTTCAAAAAGACAATAGACCACATCGTCGTTAGTATCTTTGAACCATGAATGTTTTAAATTGAGTTGGTCTCCTAATATAAGTCTAAGTGTTTTCATTTAAAATAATGTTTCTTGTAGCCACATTTGTTGAAATTGTCCCTGACTATCATAACGCTCAGCTTGTAAACGCACATTAAATTTACGATCTCTAGGATCATTACCAACGCCTGCCACGTACATCCAATTTCCGTAGTTAGAATGTACATCGTAATCAATTAGCATAGATTCAAAATAGGCTGCTCCAATGCGCCAATCTTGCAATAACTCTTTAGCAAAAAATGAGGCTACATTTTGACGACCACGATTGCTCATCCATCCGGTTTTTTTTATTTCTCTCATATTAGCATTTACAAAAGAAGATTCTGTTTCTCCATTAATCCATTTTTGAATGTTATGCGCATTGGAGTTCCAATCATAATCTTTACGTAAAATCCCACCGATTTTAAAAATGTCATTTTGATATTTTAATGACACATATTTAAAATAATCTCTCCAAATTAATTCAAAAATGAGCCAGTAAGTCGATTCGTTTTTTATGTGATTTTCCTCAAATTTTTTGATATTCCAATAAATTGTCCTCGCCGAAATACTACCATTTGCTAACCAAGGCGAAAATTTTGAACTATAATCTATTCCAATTAAGCCATTTCTAGTCTTTTTGTAGAATTCGATATTTTTAGTTGCAAAGAGGTAATTATTTAATCTATGTAATGCACTTTTTTCACCACCTTTAAATGGAAATGCAGAGTTTGGGTCAACTTCAAATGATGTTAAACCTAAATCTTTAAGAGTTGGGATTTGAGTGTCATTATTAAAATGTTTTATTTTTTCTAAAGTTTGTAGGTCTTCGGAAACTCTAACATTACCATATTTTTCAACTTTTTTTCTAAATACAGTAAATACATTAGAAATCTCATCAAACCTCAAGTCTATGTCATTTGGATGATATAAAAATTGATCATAGCGTTCATGAAATTGTAAAAACTTAGGAAGAGTAAATTTTACATTTTTTAAAACTTGAGTTTCTTCACTCGTCCATTCTTTTTGCAGGTAAATGGATTTGATGTGATGTTGTTTAACTAAAGCAGGAAGAATCTGTTCAGGTACCTCGTGATAAACTAATAGCTCAACATGTATTGCGTTAAGGTTTATCTTTAAATCTTCAATTGTTTCAATCAAAAATTGAGCTCTGTATTTTTCAGTTTTTTTAAACCCGTATGTTGTGATTTCATAATGACGAGGATCAAAGCAATAACATGCAATAACAGATTTATGGTTTTTAATAGCCTCTGATAAAACAGAATTATCATTAACTCTTAAATCATTTCTAAACCATACTAAGCCTATATCATTTTGTTTCGCCTGCATCTCTCACTGCAATATTTTACATTCTCCCAATTTTTTTTCCATTTTTTTCTCCATGTGAATGGTAACTCACAAACAGTACAAGTTTTGATAGGTAGCTGTTGTTTTTTATGTTTAGACATCAACAAGCTTATTTATCATACCTTTAAAAATAAACCCATGAAATGGTAAAACACTATACCAATAAAGCCGTCCCCAAAGTCCGCGAGGTCTAAACGTAGCTGTTTGTTTAAGCAAGTTGTCTTCTATCTTAAATTCTAACCAAGCTTCTCCAGGAAGGCGCATTTCGGCATATAATAAAAGTTTTTGTTGTGTTTTATCTGCAAATATCACTCTCCAAAAATCAAGTGCGTCACCAACATCTAAATGGGTTGGACTTGTTCTACCTCGTCGTAATCCTATACCACCAAACAATTTGTCTATATAACCTCTAATTTTCCAAAGCACTGTGCCATAATACCAACCATTTTTTCCGCCAATACGCCAAATTTTATCCATAGTTTTTTCGGCATTTATAATAGGACGCTCTTTATAGTCTTTAAAACATCCATATTTTGGAACGTTAATGTATTTATGTAGTTGATTTTTTAATCGTCCGCTACTTACCATGGAGTCTTTCCAGCTAGACACGATACTATTTTGCTCAATTTTTTCAAATGCTAGAGAGACTGCCTCTTTGTAAGATAAGGGTGTCACATTTAGCAGTTCGTTAATATTACTAGGCTTCCCAATAATTTGTATACCCATGCTGTCAACCAATGATGTTGCCAATTTATATGATGTTGACGTTACAAAATATAACCAATATGACGACAGTTTAGGCGTCATTATTGGGACAGTAAGAATGTAACGCTTAAGTTCTCTTACCTCTGCAAACTGCAACAGCATTTGCTTATAGGTTAAAATTTCTGGTCCAAAAACATCAAATGATTTATTATAGAGTTCTTCTCTACCAACACTTCTATGTAAAAAAGCGAGTACATCTCTTACAGCGAGCGGTTGCGTTTTTGTATTTAACCACTTTGGAGCAATCATAAACGGTAATTTCTCAACTAAATCTCTAATGATTTCAAATGACGAGCTTCCTGATCCTACAATAATACCTGCTTTAAAAATAGTTAAAGCATAATGGTTTGATTGCAATCTATCTTCTACATTTTTACGCGATTGTAAATGCTTTGAAAGGTTGTCTTCATTTGTAATTCCGCTGAGGTAAATAACTTGTTTAACGTTAGTATTTTCAAGTTGTTCTTTAAAATTGACTGCACAACGCTCTTCTAAAGATTCAAAATCTTTTGAAGAGTTAGACATGGAGTGAATTAAATAAAAGGCAACATCAATATCCTTAGGAATCTCATGAAGTGTTTCTGGTTTTAAAAAATCGGCTTCAACTACATCAATGGCATCGTCTAAATCATAACTTTTATCAGCTCGCAATTTATCTCTCACTGTACACACAACCTGATGATCACTATTAGCCAATAACGGTATTAACCGTTTGCCAATATATCCTGTTGCACCTGTGACGAGAATTTTCATTTTTTAAATTATTTTGGACGTTGATACTCTAGTCTAGTAGTTGATTTTGGTACAGCATAACCATCTAAACCATTAATTGCTGCAATATTGGCTTTAGCAAGATCTATAAATCCATCGTCTTTAAGTAGTTCATTATCGACGTGTATTCCTACAATTTTTCCAATAACTAATATGGTGTCATTGGCTTTAATGTGATATTCTTCAACAAATTTCATTGCTAATTGAAGTGGAGCATTTTTTACAAAAGGCGCTTTAAATTCTTTTTTATATTCTGAAATGAGCCTGGTTTTATCAAATTCTGAAATATGAGAATCATATTTGGCTGATGTGTGATGTGCATCTTCTAAAATGGACTCATGTATATGATTAATTGTATATAAACCAGTAGTTTTAATGTTGTTGTATGTATTTCTAGTTACTGTTGTTGGCCTACAAAAAAAACCGAGCATTGCAGGATTTGACCCAATATGAGTAACAGAACTGAAAACAGCCACATTTTCAATACCATTACTACATTTGGTGCCTATTAAATTAGCAGACTTGTAACCTGAACAACTATTAATCAAGTTAATTCGGTATAAATGATCAAATGTATCAAACGCATTACTATCAATATAAGTCATTATAAAGTTTTGAAATTATTGATTTTAATTGTGTTTGCTTTTAAATCAAACATTAAATTATACAGTCCGAAAAATGTTCGATTGATATAAATAAAGTGTTTTGATCCTCGATTTGCATTCATTTTACGCAATTCAGTGTTTTTTGAATAACGTTCGCCGAGTTCGGCTATTTTTCCGAAGAACTCTCCATTAGAAAAGTCAAAGGTTTCTGCATGTAAAGGTTGTGTAAAAAGACTTAGCATTTCATGAAACATCTCAGTAAAAAATGCAACTTCATTAGCATTGTCATCGGCTCTTAATATTTCTAGTTGGTACAATTTTTCTACAAACTTCTCACGATTGTCGATATTTTCTTTTTCGGCTAATTCAAAATAAGGCACATAAAATTCATTAGGTATGGTTTTCATGCAACCAAAATCTAGTGCAATAAGTTGAGCATCGTTGGAGACTAAAAAATTTCCAGGATGAGGATCTGCATGCACTTTTCTCAAATTATGGATTTGAAACATATAGAAATCCCAAAGCGCCTGACCTATTGTATTAGAAAATTCTTGATTTGTATTGTGAGAGGTAAATTCTGAAAGGTGCTGACCTTCCATATAGTCCATTGTGATGATACGTTCTGAAGATAATTCTTCATAGTATTCTGGAATTAGCAAATTAGGAATGTGAGCACATTTTTGAGCAATTTCTTTGCTTTGCTCAACCTCTAAAATGTAATTCGTTTCTTCAATCAATTTGCCTTCTACTTCTTTGAAATACTTGTCAGAATCTTTACCTTTTATATTAAACATACTCATTGCAATAGGTTTAACCATGGCAAGATCTGATGAAATACTCTCTGCAACTCCTGGATATTGGATTTTCACAGCAAGTTTCTTCCCGTTTTTTTCTGCAATATGGACTTGTCCTATACTTGCAGCATTTACAGAAGTTGCATTGAAAGTATCAAAAATGTCGTTTGGCGATTTTCCGAAGTACTTTTTAAATGTCTTTAAAACTAAAGGAGGAGAAAGTGGTGGCACAGAGAATTGCGCCAATGAAAATTTCTCTACATAAGCTTGTGGTAAGATGCTCTTTTCCATACTTAACATTTGTGCAACTTTGAGCGCACTTCCTTTAAGTTGTTTTAGACCATCATAAATGTCTTCTGCATTATTTTGGTTTAAGCGTTGTTTAGCCTCAATGTCATTTTTTGTAAGCTTATCGCCATAATATTTTAAATAATTTACACCAACTTTGGCACCTGTAGACACTAATTTAGTAGCACGTTGAATTTTAGATGTGGGTATTTTGTCAATAGTTTTCATAAGTCGTTGAATTAATTCATTTGTACTTTTTCTTTGAAAATGAATTTTCCAAAGTCAATTAAACTTCTAATTGGAGCAACATCTAAAACGTCAAAACTTGTATTGACAGATTTTTCAATAAAAATATCTGTTTTTTCAAATCTTGCAGACGTATCATCCAACCAAAATTTTAATGTTAACAGTAATTGTACCCATGCAGCTTCTTTAAGTCCTCTTTGTTGAATTTTATCAATTTGTTCTTGTTTGGTTTCTATAAGATCAATTTCTAAATGTTCAATATAAGTTGTAAATTCATGCTTTAAATCTTTAAGCAGCCTCAAACTTTTTAAGTTGGTCTTGTGTTGCTCTAGCGCAAATTTTACATAACTACGATTAGCCGTTAAATTTTCAAAAAATGTAAAGTAGAAACTCAATAACTTGTTGCGTGCATCAAACGAAAGATAGTCGTCACTTTGTTCTAAAACAGACATCGTATTGGAGAAAAATGCCGTAAATATTTGATTTTCTAAAATCTTAAATGAGCTAAAATGATCATAAAATTTTTGTTCCTCAAAGTTATTTGCTTTTGTAAAAGCATACACAGTTTTTGGTTGCTCATTATGTTCTAAAACATAATCCATATAAAACCCAATGATATCGTTTTCTGAAATGTTTTTCTTTTTTGCCATGACTTCTAATTTGTAGTACAAAAATACAAAATGTTTATCTTTTTTTTTAAATTGTTAAACAAAATTAACAAGACATTATATTTAGGTTGGTAATTATATAGAAATTAGCAGGCTACCTCATTTAAATGTTGGAGTATCGATGGTTAAATTAATTTATAGTCCTACTTAAAAATAAGAGTATTTTTTAAGTATTTATATGCGTTGTGTTGCTTTATTTAAGGTTTCCTTAACAAACTAAAGAAGCGCTTGTTTGTAAATTTGGCTAACATAAATTAAACTATTAAAAAAATAACTATGAAAAAAGTATTACTAGTATTTACAGTATTTGCAATGACTTTTGCTACTTACGCGCAAATTGAAACGCCTGCTCCAAGTCCGTTGGCAAAATTTGAACAAAAAGTTGGACTAACAGATATTACCATTGAATATTCTAGACCAAGCGTTAAAGGAAGAACCATTTTTGGAGATTTAGAACCATTTGGTGGCATGTGGAGAACAGGAGCAAATAAAAACACAATTATCACGTTTAGTGATGACGTAAAGATAGCAGGTCAGGATGTAAAAGCCGGATCATATGCTTTATTTACAAAGTTAAACTCTGCGACACAATGGGATGTAATGTTCTACGCAGATACTGAAAATTGGGGATTACCATCAAAATGGGATGATAGTAAGGTTGTAGCAACAGCTAAAGTTGATGTGATTCAAATACCAATGAATATTGAAACAATGACTATAGATATTAATAATATCACTACATCTGGTGGAACTATTGATATTATTTGGGAAAAGTCATATGTAGGAATTCCTTTTACAGTACCTACAGATAAGATGGTTACCACTACAATTGACAAAATTATGGCTGGACCAAGTGCTAATGATTATTATGCAGCTGCAGAATACTACTTAACTTCTGGTAAAGACGCTAATAAAGCAAAAGAGTGGATGGATAAAGCAATGTCAATGATTGATGATCCTAAATTTTGGCAGTTGAGAAAACAATCTTTAATCTATGCAGCAGTAGGAGACAAAAAAGGAGCTATTGAGTTAGCTAAAAAATCTATGGCTAAGGCTAAAGAAGCTGGAAACCAAAACTATGTGAAGCAAAATATGACATCTCTAAAAGAATGGGGAGCACTATAATTTTGCCTTATCTGCAGTTTGGTAGATTTTGAACAATTTAAACTTAATAATTAGACCTTTTGAATTTTCAAAAGGTCTTTTTTTTGATTAGACAGACTTAATTATTAGAAACACAAAAGACGTACTATTGTTTAATTAATTGTAATTTAAACCAATTTGTGCTCTCACAGTATCGAGTAATTTAATTAGATTTCTACTAAAATCAAACGTCATGACATCACTTTCGGTTTTATGATGCCTAAGGAGTTGATTAAAATGAAGTATCTCGTAATAATACCCTTTAGTAGTGTAATTAAAGTCTACATTGTTTTCTTTTTCTTCGGAAATGAGCGTTACAGAAGAAGGTCCATGAAAACGTGAGTTAATTTTAATCGTACCACGTTCACAATAAAAAATTGCTTCGGTAGGTGTTTTTTCTAGAAACGTACTTTTTAAATGCGCTTCAACATCATTATCATAACTAAAAAGCATTAAACAAGATGAATCGACATTATTATCAAAAAATGTAGCTTTAGATTCAATATGTATGGGTTCACCTAAAGTAGACAAGGCAGCAAAAATAGGGTAGATACCAATATCTAATAAACTGCCTCCTCCAAGTGATTTTTTAAACACACGAGATGTGAGATCTAGTTCTGGTTTAAAACCAAAATCGGCTTTAAGCTTTACAATTTTCCCAAAGGTTTCATTTTTGATGTGTTGTAATGCAAATTGATAATGTGGTAAAAAATACGTCCACATCGCTTCCATTAATAATGTTTTATTGGCTTTTGCTGTTGCAATCATTTCATCAACTTCACTTAAATTCATTGCAAAAGGTTTCTCACATAACACTGCTTTTTTGTGATTTAAGCACATGATAACATGTTCATTATGAAATGAATGAGGTGTAGCGATGTAAATGGCATCAATATTTGAGTCTTCAACTAATGCTTCATAAGTGCCATAGGCATGATTAACATCATATGTTTTTGCGAACTTAGAGGCTTTGCTTAGGTTTCTAGACGCCACCGCATATAATGTAGCATGTTCAACCTTAAGTAAATCGTGCGCAAATTTATTGGCTATATTGCCAAGACCAATAATTCCCCATTTTATAATTTTAGGTTGTTGCATAATTAGCTTTAGACATCATCGATTGTATTAAGCACGCAATGGCAATTACAATTGCACAGCCTACAAAATTCAACCATAAAAATGGTAAGTTGATGTAGTCATATTCATTTAGTAAAAATAAGGCAATTACTACTATTTGGGTAATAAGAGCTGCCACGAAAACGGCATTCCCTTTAACGAATTTAAAGAAGAAGCCCAACAGGAAAATCCCTAGCACATTTCCGTAGAAAATAGAACCAATAATATTAACTAATTGGATAAGGTTTTCGGCAAGATTAGCAACACAAGCAACTCCAATAGCGATAATTCCCCAAGCTAAAGTAAAAAAACGAGAGGCTTTTACCATTTGATTGTCAGACTTTTCACTCGTGTTTCGTTTGTATAAATCCATGGTAGTTGTACTCGCTAAGGCATTTAATTCACTAGCAGTACTAGACATGGCTGCACTTAAAATTACAGCGAGTAATAAGCCAATTAAACCACGAGGTAGGTTGTTTAAAATGAAATTTAAAAAGACATAATCTTTATCATTACTTTCTACTTTTACATTTTGAGCGTCTCCAGCTTTTTCAATTAAGGTTCGGGCTTCTGCTCTTAAAACATCGCTTTGTGCATTGTATTTTGCAATGACTTCAGGATTTACTTTTCCGTTGGTATTTGAGAATTCTGTAATTGCAGCTTTTTTCATTTCAAAAATGTCATGCTGTTTTTCTTGAATGGCTTTATACTCTTGAGCAAATTCAGAATTTAAAACAATATCAGTTGCTGTGGGATTGAAATTTACAGGCGCTTCATTAAATTGATAAAAAACAAACACCATGACACCAACTAACAAGATGAAAAACTGCATTGGTACTTTTAAAAGTCCGTTGAACATCATCCCAATTTGCATTTCCTTTAAAGATTTCCCAGATAAGTAACGTTGCACTTGGCTTTGATCGGTTCCAAAATAGGAAAGCATTAAAAATGTACCACCAATGAGGCCACTCCAAACCGTGTAGCGATTATCCAGACTAAAAGAAAAGTCAAGAACTTCCATTTTTCCACTTGCTCCAGCGATATCTAGTGCTTTTGAGAATGTAATGCCTTCAGGAAGTTTATCAATGATTAAGCAAAATGCGATAATCATACCGGTAAAAATCACAATCATTTGATGCTTTTGGGTGACATTCACTGCTTTTGTTCCTCCAGAAACCGTATAGATAATTACCAAAACTCCAATGATGATATTAAGTAATAAAAGATTCCATCCTAAAACAGCAGATAAAATAATTGCAGGTGCAAAAATGGTAATTCCTGCAGCTAGACCACGTTGTATTAAAAACAAAATGGCTGTAAGTGTACGTGTTTTTAAATCAAATCTATTTTCTAAAAACTCATAGGCAGTATATACTTTAAGACGATGATATAATGGAATAAAAACCAAACAAATAATCACCATAGCAATGGGTAAACCTATATAGAATTGCACAAATCCCATACCATCATTAAAAGCTTGTCCTGGTGTTGATAAAAAAGTAATAGCACTCGCTTGAGTTGCCATGACAGATAACCCAATGGTATACCATTTTGATGTGTTACCACCTTTTAAAAAATCTTGAACGTTTTTGCTGCCTCGTGATTGATAGGTGCCGTAAATAACAATGAGTAATAACGTACTAATAAGTACAATCCAGTCTAATGTTTGCATCTTAAAAGGCTTTTGTGATGAAGTAAAATGCAATGATGTACACAACGTTTGCTGCAAGCACTAAGGTGTACATTTTGTTCCATTTGTATTTTTCCATGGTTTGTAGTTTTTTGGGTATAGCTTTTCAACCTCTTTCTAAGTGAAAGGTGGTTTTAGTTTTTAATTTGTTCTGGTTGCTTTAAGTCATTTTTTCCCAGAGAGAGTATATTTGCAAATAAGCGATAAGCTCCAGGAACTCCAGCAGGAAACTCTCTAAAAAAGCTCAAACCTGTGTAGACGTAATAGCCTTTACCGTGTTTGGCAACTAATAAACTTCCTGTTTTTGCTGTTTCGCCTTTGTCACTCATAGATAGAATAGGAGTGAACTCACTAGACCATTGGTTTGGAAAATACAAACCACGTTCTTGTGTCCAACCTTCAAAATCTTTTGATGTAATTGTATTTGGAAAGTTTAACACTTCATGATCTTTAGCTAATAGTGTTACTTCTGCAAATTCGTCAGTTACACGATCTCTTGATAACTGCAAATCAAAAGGTGCAATTTGATCTACTTTAATGCGATGGTTAGTGTTGTATTGTACAATCATATTTCCGCCTTGAGCGACATAATCAAACAGTGTTTGTTGTTTAAATTTGAGAGCTTCAACCGTATTGTAGGCTCTTATGCCTACTACAACAGCATCAAAACGTTTAAGGTTTTCTGCGGAAATATCCTCGGGTTTTAATATTGCAACGTTGTATCCAATTTGTTTTAAACTTTCAGGGACAACATCACCAGCACCTTCTATGTAAGCAATATTTTGACCACATTTTTTAATGTCTAGACGAACAATTTTACTCTCGCTTGGCAATAAAACAGTTTGAAACGGAATGTGATCATAGTCAATCTCAATTAATTCTCTAGTGTAGACATGATCTCCAATATGAACCATTGGTGTGAGTAGACCTTCACTTTGCTCTTTTGGAGGTACAACGGTAAAAATTAAACGTTCTTCTTGACCTTTACTAGCCATGTTTATTTTTTGTTTTTCAGGATACACGTTCCAGTTATTAGGATGTGCAATTTGAACATAACCTTCAATATTATCTCGACCTGCTTTTACAATAACTTCTATGTCATGTTGTTTATCTGAGTCTAGTATTATCACTTTTTCAGAAATTTTAGCTGAGGCTTCTGGGATGATTTCAAATGGCTTATATAGTTCTCCTTTATCTGGCTCAGCATAACGATACACTACCGGTTTTGTAAAAGTTATTGGTGTTTTATTAATAAGCAGATTAAAATCTACTTTGAAAACACGAGGTGTTTCTGGTTTTCCAATAAATTCGGGATCTGCGTTGTACATGCCTAAAGTTCCTTTTTCGGCTAACCAATAAGGTGTTGTTGGTTTTTGATCGTTAGGAATTGTAATTACTTCTTTAAAGTTGAACTTTGTGTTTTTGACAAGGTTCATTTTTTTTGAGATGTCTAGATCGTTTGAGGTCGTGATGCTTACTAATGAAATACCTTCTTGGCTACGGTTTATGGCTTCAATATTAAGGTTTATAGTTTCATTTTGTGTTGCCCAGTTGGTTTCTGCAGAAACCTCAAGATATAATCCAGCACAAGCCTCAATAATAGATTTTAATTCTTTTGTTTTTATAGTTCTCCAATGCTCGTCTTCAATTTTTGAAAGTAATTGATAGGCTTCTAGTAATTTTGGAAGATGCTCTGATGGGTTTCTAAAATTAAAATTGGTTTCAACGTCTTTCAAAAGGTTTCCTATTGCTTGTCCGCCTTTTATACGACTCCAAGTGGTATCAATACCGTCAAATACATTAGAATTGTTCTCAATAGGGTCGCCTTTTAAAAATTCTATATATTCTTCTTGGCTACCACGCTGAGTTAATCGTCCAAACCCTTGACATAAATGCTGGCTGCTTGCAATTGAGGCTAGTTCGTTGTTTGATAATCCTTTTAAGGGATAATACACACCAACATCTAACATAATCATATTGCTTTTGTCTACTTTATTAAAGGCTTCTTGGCTACCGTATCTCCACCAAGATGTGTTGTAAAATAAACGTTTAGGTTGCCAAATTTTGGTGTTTGATAATTGATTAGGAAATGCATTAGGATTATTAACTAGGTCAAAAGCTTCCATGCTTAGAAGAGCAGAAGTCGTATGGTGACCATGGGTTTTTCCTGCGCGTCTGTGATCAAATCTATTAATTATGACGTCTGGTTTAAATTGTCTAATAGCTAAAACCACATCACTTAGTACTTTATCCTTATCCCAAATATCTAAGGTCTCATCTGGATGTTTTGAATACCCAAAATCATTGGCTCGCGTAAATAGTTGTTCACCACCATCAACGCGTCTTGCGGCTAATAGTTCTTGAGTACGCATTACACCTAAAAGCTCTCGTATTTCGGTGCCTATTAAGTTTTGTCCGCCATCACCACGAGTTAATGATAAATAAGCCGTTCTAGCTTTAACTTCGTTAGACATATAAGCGATGAGTCTAGTGTTTTCATCGTCTGGATGCGCAGCAACATATAAAACCGAACCTAAAAAGTTTAATTTTTTTACTGATTCAAAAATTTCTGCAGATGTTTGTTTTTTTGGCTGTTGAGCGGTAATTATGGTGGTTGAAAAAAGAAATAACAGGAGTAGGTGTAATCGTGTTTTCATTTTATGATAGTTAGTTAAAACCAAATATAATGAAGTATGATAGGGAAGCCGTTATTTTTAAAGTTTCTTTAACGTTAGGGAAAAAATGACAATTTTTAATACATGTATTTGTTGTTTTAAATTTTATCCAGGCAACGATTGCATAGTTTAAAATTAGCAAGATCGACTGTGTTTATACTTTCTACAGCATCTTGCATTACGCATTTTTTGGTGTCACAGTGATCTAATCCTAAATTGTGACCAATTTCATGAACAGCAATTTTTTGTAACCGACTTTTAAAAAGAGATGTTTTAACATGTTTTATTCTGAAAGTGGATACCACACAACTTTGACCTGGTTTGTAGCCCAAACCGAAAATTCCCCAATCTTGGTACTTAGATTCTGGTTTTTTAATACTGCCATCAGTAATTCTTTTTGTAGTTGAAATATCTTTAGATGTAATCCCTAAAATATAATCTATGGAATCTGGTATGTGGGATTTTAAATCAATGAGTAAAGAATCGGCTCTGTATCTTGGACTTTTAATGTTTGTAAATGCCGTTTTTGGGAGTTCTGTTTTATCTAAAATATATACATCGGCTTGGTAACTGGTTTTTAAAATTTCAGAAATAGAACTCAAAATTGTAGTATCAATATCTCCATAAGGCTGAATACCAATTTTAATTGTTCTCTTTGAACACGAGAAAACAATTGAAAGTAATAGTAAGGCAACAAATTTTTTCATGAGATGCTTAAGCTTCTGTCCAAACAGCAAGTTCATTGCCAGAAGGATGTATAAATTGAAATCGTTTACCACCAGGAAATGAAAAAATATCGACAGAAATAGTACAGCCGTGCGCACTAATTTTTTGCTTTATTTCTTCTAGGTTATGATGGTGAATAACGATTAACGCACCATTTACAATGGGTTTGTTGGTTTTTTCAAATCCGCCAGCTAATCCGCTATTTGAGAATGATGTGTAATTTGGACCATAATCTGTAAACGTCCAATCAAATATGTTCGTATAAAATGATTTTATGCTATCGAGATCATTTGCGTATAATTCTACGTAGTTGATGTTGTTGTTTGGCTGAGACATGATATTAATATTTTTTAGTTCCTTTTCTCCAAAAATAAATAGTGACACTCAAAAAGGCACCAGTTATTATAAGAGCCATAATCGTTAGGTAAGTTCGCTGTGGTGCAATATCTAGAGCATTAGAAGTCATTATTCTATACGTTTCATTAGCTCCTCCAAAAGAGAAAATTCCGAAGAAAAAAGAAAGCGATTTATAAAACGTTTTATTCATATGTTAAACAGAATCACTGCCGTCATCATGAAATCCATCAATGGCATCTTTTTCTATAAGTGTAACTCCTTTTTGAAGTATTAAATTATTAGGGTAGGTTACTAAATCACCATTATCTTGCCTTAAATGTAATTGAAAAGCTCTAATGTCTTCAATGATGGCTTCAATTGGAAAATCTTTATCGTGTATTTTAACTTTATCACCAACTTTATATGGAAATGAAAAAAACATAATAATACCAGAAGTGACATTGCTTAAAATAGACCAAATTGCAAAAAGAGCAATGCCTATCACGGCAAAAACTGAAGAGAATACAACAGCCATGTCTTTAAATTCTGCACCAAATACAAATGCTTCTATAATTAAAGCTACAATAAAAAAGGTGACAGATACATATCTGTTAATTAGTTTTATACGTGCTTCATTGATGTCGCTTTTACGGCCAATTTTTCTAATAATAGTATGGCTAAATAAACGCACAAAGAAGAGTACTAGAAGTACTAATCCTGTAATAAGAAGTTCGGTTTTGTAAGTTTCAAAAAACATGAAAACGTGTTTAGTTATAATCAAAGATACATTACAAATTTGTAATCGTTACTGATTTAATTGTAGTGTTTCTCGTAACTTTTCATCGGCAATAGCTTTTTTATTCCAATAGGCAGATGTTATAGTTTCGAGCTTTGTTGCTGTTGTGGTTAATGCTTTTGAGTTGTCACCATAACCATCATTAAATGTTTCTTCCCAACTTAGAATTTCATATGGAAATTGCGCATTAAAATTAAGTACAAGCGTTCTCTCTAAATCTGGATAATTAAGCGTGTAAGAATTTTTTGTTAAGACAGCTTGAGCTTTGTAAGCTTTAAGTTTAACATGTTTTAGCCTTATAAATTCCATCGACGGTATTACTTCAAAATCACCAATAGGTAAACTTTTGGGATCTAATCGTAATTGCGTCCATAATTCATTTTCTAATATGGTTTTATTTAATATGAAGTTTTCATCGGCATCACTTTCAAAATAACTATGAGAAGCAATATTAAATTGGTCTCGATTATTAAGTTGCGTGTACACATGGCCACACCATTCTTGTACAGAACAACTTACTTTAAGCGCATGCTTATTGTTGCTCACAGGATAAAACGTAGATTGCATTATAGAGTACGGATAGATACCAGTAACAAAATTTTTAGTAGCATTTAATTTTAAAACAGGTGTATTTGCTTTATCATAACGATCGGCTTTTACTTGTTGTTTTGGTAGGAAATCTTCAGTTACAAAGACCAAAACAGCACTGCCTTCTCTTATTTCGCCATATCGTGCTTGTTCTAATTTGTAGGAAGTTATTTCAGCTTTTCCTGCATACCAATAATCTTTAAATTCTTGAGATTGCTCGAATGATGGTTTCTTCGGAAGTGTTTTTGATGCTTCGGAAATGGGATCGGGTTGTAAAGCTTGGTCTTTTTGCGACGAATTATCGTTACATGAGGCTAATATTCCGAAGAAAAAAAGCAACACAATATGTAGTTTATTCATGAGATTAGTTTTTGGTAAAATTACAAACCAAACCCTATAAAGCCATGCTGTTTAACGTTTTGTATAGGAGGTGAGTTGGTAGCCCTACAACATTAGTGTAGGAGCCTTCAATTTTTGAAATTCCAATTTGACCAATCCATTCTTGAATGCCATATGAGCCAGCTTTATCAAAAGGTTTAAAATTATGTATATAATAATTAATTTCTTCTTTGGTAAGCGTTTTAAAAGTTACTTGTGTTACTGAATTAACTGTTTTTTGCACTGTTTTAGTTGTAAAACAAATAGATGTTATAACCTCATGAGTTGTATTGCTCATTGCAGATAACATATTAAAAGCATCGTCATGATTTACAGGCTTGCCTAAAGCTTTTTTATTGTGCCACACAATCGTGTCACTGGTGACCAGTATGTCATTGGGTTTTAATTCATCTTTAAAAGCTAATGATTTTAACTGCGCTAAATAATCGGTAATTTCAAAATGAACGAGTCTATCAGGATAAATTTCATCAACAGGTTTTAGACGAATTTCAAACTCTAAGCCTAGATCTTTAAAAAATTGCTGACGACGTGGTGAGCCAGATGCTAGTATAAGATTGTGATTTTTAAGTTTATTTTGAATCATCTTAAGCTGTTTTAATTATAAATGGATACAGTAGTAATGATAAGATACCAAAAAACATTATCAATTTATAAACTAGACTTATATGCTTGTAATGAAAATTATTACTAGCTGCAAAAATTTTTATAGTCGCATAAATTAAAGGTGCAATTACAAACAATAAAAAATAACCAATGGCAACAGGATGTTTATACCAATAAGTCACTATAAAGTAAGTCACAGCTCCAATAGGTATCATGCTAATTACAAACGCTATTTTATTAGCACGTTCTCTGCCTATAACAATTGGTAGTGTGCTCATGCCAGCTTTGTAATCGCCATCAACATCTTGTATATCTTTAATTAATTCTCTTACCAAATTGATCATAAAAGCAAAAATGGCGTAATCAAAAATAAGATCTAAAAATGTGAGTTGTGCTTCTTTGTTCTGCGGAATCATTGCAGGTAATAAATCAAAAACACCAACGATTATGATACTCATTGCAACTAAAAAGGAGATGAGAATATTGCCAAATAAAACGGTACCTTTTAGATATGAAGCATAGACATAAAGAGCAACAGAAATGATTACAAAAATAGAAAAAAATGAACTTTTATCTACGGTATGCGATAAGTAGAGTCCTAAAATAACACCTATTATATTTAAGGCAAAAAACAGATTATACGCAGTGTTCTCTGAAACATGTTTGCCAATTATAACTTTGCTAGGCTTATTAATGTTATCTGTGTCTATATCATAAATATCATTAATGATGTTGCCAGCTGCAGCAATGCACAACGTTATAAATACCAAAAGAGCAAATCCATAAATGTTTAAAGTTGTTAAAACATCAAATGGTTCTAACAACGCATATTTAATAAGAACTTGAGCGATAATAATTAACGCTAAATTTTTCCAACGAATAAGGTTTAGAATATGCAATTTGATAAAGATTAGTTAGTTGTGTATTGTTAAATAAGATGATGTGATTTTAAGTGTTTGGTCTTGTTGTCACTATCCTTCTGTTTTAATCATATTTAGCATCAAAATTTCCATCCCATTTACCTTGTACTTTCATGATTTGCTCAATAATGTCTCTAGCTGCACCTTGTCCGCCACCTTTATGAGAAATGTAATGACTTACTGCTTTAACTTCAATTGCAGCATCTTGCGGACAAACAGCCAAGCCAACTAATTTCATAACAGGAATATCTGGTATATCGTCACCCATATACAACACATGTTTTGGATCAATATTGTTATGAGTTACATATTCGTTGTATTGATTTACTTTTTGGTGTGCACCCAAATAAATATCTGTGATACCTAAGCCTTCTAGACGTTTTTGAACACCAAGATTGCTTCCGCCAGAAATAATACAAATATTAAATCCTGCGTCTTTAGCTGTTTTAAGGGCATAACCATCTTTAATATTCATACGACGCAGCATATCTCCATTGGTCATTATTGTAACGGTTCCGTCGGTAAGTACACCATCAACATCAAAAATGAGAGTTGTAATGTGCTCTAAGTATTCTTTGTAGCTTTTATCGTCCATTGGTTAAATTTTAATTTTGAGATTTTGGTTTTTGATTATTAGTCAAATTCAAATGAGCATGTGTTTTTTTGATAGAAGCCGTCATCAATTTATAAATGTCTTTATGATGATCGTTGTCTAACAGTTTTAAATGCCTTTTTATAGTTTTTTTGTCATTGCGTTTTGCAGGTCCTGTTTGAGCTTTAAAAGGAGATAGGTCTTGAACTTTTAAGGCTGTTTCTGAAATTAGTGGTTTGAGTAAATCAAATTCTGCACCTTGAGACTCTGTAATTTCATGAGCTACTCTATACAATTGATTTGTAAAATTATTTACAAACACAGCGGCTAAGTGCAATGCAGCACGTTGATCACTATTAATACGTTTGGTGTTATTGGATATGGATTGCGCTAATTCTTTTAAAATAGGATAATCTTTTTTCATTAATGCTTCGTAACAAATGGGTACGGTTGAAAAATCAATTTCGGCACCTTGGGAAAATGTTTGTAACGGATAGAATATACCGCGTCTATTTTTTTGATCAATATCATAACCACTAGCACTACCCGAAGTGTGAACAACCAAACGGTCTTCAAAAGGCAATTGTGCTGATATATCAGCAATAACATCATCACTTACAGCAATAATATAGATATCTGCTTCAATGAGCTGTGATATGTCATCAGTTAATTGTACCTCACTATTAAAAGGACGTATGTTTGATATGTTGCGGTTATACCATTGAGTTACCGTTACGTTTTCCGAAGAAAAAAAAGCTTTATATAAATGGTGAGCAACATTACCTGCTCCTAAAATTACTACTGAAATCATATCACAAAAGTACAATAGAAATAAGAAATGATAATTATCAGACTTTAATTTAAATTGACTAATTACATTTGTGACTATGAACCAAGATATTAGTAATAGAGAAGATGTATTTAAATTGGTAGATACGTTTTATAAAAAAGTGAGAAAAGATACTACTTTAGGTCCTTTTTTTAATGACACGATTAAAGATTGGGATGCACATCTCGAACACTTGACAACCTTTTGGGAAACGAGTTTGTTTATGACTAGAAAGTTAGAGAAAAAGTACCATGGCAATCCCTTAGAAGCGCACGTTAAAGTAGATAGAACCACAAATAATAACATTACAGAAATGCATTTTGGTATTTGGCTTAACCTATGGTTTGAAACTTTAGACGACCTTTTTGAAGGTGACATTACCGAAAATGCAAAACGACGCGCTCGTAAAATGGGAACCTTTTTGTATTTGAAAATTTTTGAAGCAAGAACAAATCATAATTAAAAATGTCATTTTAAAATAGGCTTACTGTCAACTTACGAGTAGGCTACACATGTTATTAAATCAATCTCTCAAAACATTCACATTTTTTAACATTATAATGAGATAAAACGAAACAATTACAAACAACTAAACAAACAAAAATACTTACCTTTGCACAACAAAATTTAAGCCTTCTTGCTATGCAAAAGAAACTTGCTAATATTCTCTTTTCTACACGTCTTACTGGTATATTATTTATCGTCTTTTTTGTATCTATGATTATAGGTACGTTTATGGACGCTGGCCAAGAGACTTCTCCAACGCCTTATTCTAGACATTATATATACAATGCTTGGTGGTTTGAAGCGATTCAAATTATTTTTGTAATTAATTTCATCGGAAATATCTATAGATATAGATTGTTAAGAAAAGAAAAATGGGCTACCTTAATTCTTCACCTGTCATTTATTTTTATTCTCATAGGTGCAGGAATAACTAGATATATAGGTTTTGAAGGTTGGATGCCAATACGAGAAGGTGAAACAGAAAACACATATCTTACTAGAGATGTGTTTTTAACTACATTCATTGATGGTGATTTAATTGTTAATGGACAGCAACAACGTAAAGTAATACAAGAGCGTGTTGATTTTTCTGATCGTTTAGACAACGATCTTACATTAAACTCTGAATATGACGGTACACCTGTAACCGTAAAAGTCAAAAAATTTGTTAAAGATGCAGAGTTAGATATTATACCAGGAGATGTTGGAGATTCGTATCTAAAATTAGTTGAAGCAGGTGACGAAGGATCTCACAGTCACTACATAAAAGAAGGTGATGAAGATGGAGAGCTAATTCACAATGTGGTTTTTACATTAAATAATCCAAAACCTGGAGCGATTAATATTACGTCTAAAGGCAATAAAATGTTTATAGAATCGCCTTTTGAAGGTGACTATATGGTAATGGCAACTCAAGAAACTGGAGCTTTAGTAAAAGATTCTATCCAACCTTTTAAATTAAGGGCGCGTTACCAAATGGCAAATATGACAGTTGTATTTCCAAAGCCTATTACTCAGGGACAATTTGGTGTTGTTAAAAAATCTCAAATGTTACAAAGTAGAGAAGATGGAGTTGTAGTTGATGTGACTGCTAATGGAGAAACTAAAACAGTTAATTTATTAGGAGGACAATACATAAATGGTCGCTTTGAGCAAGTTAATGTAGGTGGTTTAGATATTGCAGTAAAGTATGGTTCATTAGTTAAAGAATTACCATTTAGCATAAAACTGAATGATTTTGTTGCACAACGTTATCCAGGAACCGAAAATAATTTTTCAGCATTCTCTAGTGATGTCACTGTAATTAAGCCAAATCAAACACCTTATGATTATAAAATATTTATGAATAATGTATTAGATGAAGAAGGATTCCGTTTTTTTCAATCTAGTTATTATCCAGATGAAAAGGGAACTAAGCTCTCAGTTAACCATGATCGTTGGGGAACTTGGGTGACTTATTTTGGTTATATGCTATTGTATTTTGGTTTAATGGCGATACTTTTTGCTAAAGGATCACGCTTTGGAGATCTTAAGCGAATGCTTAAAAAAGTAAAAGCTAAAAAAGCAAAGTCACTTACTGTATTTATATTTTTCTTCGGAATGTTTGGCTTCTCACAAGAGCATAGCGCAGATGATGGTCATAATCATCAAGCAGATACAACGCAAACAGCGCAGCAACACTTTGAAGGTGATGGTCATAACCATAGTACGCAAGCACAACCAGCAGTTAAAATTGAGCGACCAACAAAAGCAGAGATAGATTCTGTAATTCGTGCTAATATCACACCAAAAGAACATGCCAATAAGTTTGGTGAATTAGTGATACAAGATTATAGCGGACGCATGATGCCAATGAATACGTTTGCATCTGAAGTGCTTAGAAAATTAAGCGAACGTGATCATTACGAAGAGTTTGATGCCAATCAAGTATTATTGTCAATGCAAGAAAGTCCGTTGTTTTGGTACAACGTTCCAATTATTTATCTAGCAAAACGAAAAGGGGATTCTCTACGTAAAATTATTGGTGTTGATGAAAGTGTAAAATATGTATCAATTACAGATTTCTTAACCGATGATGGTCGTAATAAAATAGGACCTTATCTAAAAGATGCCTATGCTGCCGAAACTCCTAATGCGTATCAAAATCAACTCAAAAAGGCTTACGACCGTATGAGTTTATTGTTTAATACACTCGATGGTCGTTCTTTAAAGATTTTTCCTGTACCTAATGACGAAGGTAACACATGGATTTCATCAATTGAATATAAAGAAGATTACCGTGATAAAATTAGTGATACACTCTACGGAAAGTTTATAGAAAACAGTTTTTCGTTCTATTTAGGAGAGCTTTATAAGGCGAAAAAATCAGGAGATTATGCGCTTTCAGATAGGTTGTTAGCTGGATTTAAAAACAGTCAAGCCGAGGTTGGTAGTGACGTTATGCTTTCCGAAGAAAAAATTAAAGCAGAAATCCTTTACAATGAATATGATATATTTAAGACGCTCTATTTATATTATATGTTTATTGGTTTGCTACTCTTTATTTTGTTGATTGTACAAATATTTAAGTCAAAAAGTAAAGGTTTAAATCTAACCATAAAAGGTCTTGCGATTACTATTTCGATACTATTTTTAGTACATACTGCTGGTTTGATAGTGCGTTGGTATATTTCGGGTCATGCACCTTGGAGTAATGGTTATGAGTCTATGATTTATATTGCTTGGGCAACCATGCTATTTGGATTATTATTGTCTAAAGAGTCTAGTGCTGATACAGGTAAAACATCTTTTATATATAATCTTTTTGGAGGTAAAAACAAGTCGTATTTAACAATTGCAGCAGGTTCTTTTGTAACTGCGATGCTTTTAATAGTAGCTCACATGAACTGGGCAGATCCAGCTATTGGTAATTTACAACCCGTTTTAGATAGTTATTGGCTTATGATTCATGTAGCAGTTATTGTGGCTAGTTATGGACCGTTTGCTCTAGGGATGATTTTAGGTTTTACCGTGTTAATTTTAATGATTTTTACTACGGAAAAGAACAAATCTAAAATGTTACTTAATATTAATGAACTAACCATAATTAACGAGATGGCACTTACGGTTGGATTAGTGATGTTAACCATAGGAAACTTTCTTGGAGGTATGTGGGCAAACGAAAGTTGGGGACGATATTGGGGTTGGGATCCAAAAGAAACTTGGGCATTAATTAGTATTATAGTGTACGCATTTGTGATACATATGCGTTTGATACCTGGTCTTCGTGGTCGTTATGGTTTTAATTTAGCATCAGTTGTAGCCTTTTCGAGTATCCTATTTACTTATTTTGGTGTTAATTTCTATTTGGCAGGTTTACACTCTTACCAATCTGGGCAACAAATTTTAAGTTACCAATATATTGCATTAACGGTTGTTATTTTGGCTATTATTGGAGCTTTGGCTTATAGAAAGTATGCTAAGTATTACAGAAAGTAAAAAATAGCTAGTTATCGTTGCTTTTATATTGTTAAGGGTTTTGTGAGAAAAGAGATATATTATTCTTACAAAATGAGTGTGACTATTTAAATAAAACTTATTACATAGTTATATAGTATGCCTATGGTCATTGCAATTCCAAAACTAAGTAATGTACCAATTAGTACGTATTCTGTTAGTTTTCGGTCTTTAGCTCTAGATAGATCTCCAAACCTAAAAATTGATTTTGCTGCAAGTAAAAAACCAACACCTTCCCAAAACCCGAAGATAATAAATAGAAATACAAATAAGCGTTCTAGTATACCAATATAAGCTCCAGCATCCTCAAGTGAATCTTCTTTATCTTCTTTATCTTCAATTTTCCATTTTGAAATTATAGTTTTCATGATTATAGAAGCCATTGTGGTTATACCAATTATACAAGCTAAGAATAATAGAATGTTGTTGAAATTATAATCATAAAGCTTTGAAAAATAGGGTTCGTAAATATTAACTACAATAGCAATAGCAATGAGGTGTGCTAATTGGTCTATAGCAAATAGCCATCTGTTATTTTTTTTGTTTCTAAAATGTAATTTTAAAAGATCAATAATATAATGACTTATGATAATAATTATGAAGCCTAACCAGTAACTTGTGTCAAGTAATACAACCATTAGAGCTACCATATGCACAGCAATATGTAAATACAAGTATTTAGATGTATGCTTATGTTTGTTTTTGTGTTTGACCCATTTGTTTGGCTGACATAAGAAATCTCCTATGAGATGTGCTAATATGAGTTTAATAAATAGAACTAGCATATGGTTTTGATTTGAGATTCGTAATAGGAGAGTAGTTTCGATATTTCATCATAACCTCCACGTTTAAGACCTTCACTAATGTTACTTTGAGATTTTTGGAGGTGTTTTGCGATAACTTCTTGATTTTGATTTGGGTGTACTAATGTGTGTTTTAAAATTTTTGAAGTTGTAGGTTTCCAATAATCCATAACTAATAATGCTAATTCTAACATTAGGTTTATTTGAGTATTAAAATCTTCTTTAGGAGTTTTTATAGCTAAAGTCTTTTTCTTTAGCTGTTCAAAGCATTCTCCTGAATTTATAAAAGCGCTACCGTTTGATTCTGTTATTTTATTTGAAACATAACTTTTATCACCAATACCTATGGCAAGTCTTACATCTATATGTTTAAATTGTTTAAGAGACGTTTTTATTACAATCGCTGCTTTTAAAGCTAAATTTGGTTCGACTTCTAATTGGAAGCTATCGCCTCTATATATTTCCCAATATTTTGGAGCTTCACCATATTGATTGAGAACTTTTTTTAATGCGTTTAACCACACGTTTGGTGTGGTTTTGGTTGAATTTATAATATCACCAGTAATTACTGCTACCATATTAATGAGTTATAAGCTTAATCAAATATATCACTTTTTTAGCAGATATTGTGTATTATCTGCTTTTTTACAGATAATTATAAATATCTGCTTTTTTACAGATAATTTTTAACCATGTATAAAGGTTATTTGAGAATAATTTTCAATAATCTATTAAATATACAATGTGCTTAAATAATTGTAAGTTTTAAGCGATTGAAATATATTTGGCACATTTCAGAATAAAAAAATATACAATATGAAGTTTTTAAAAGAGTTCAAAGAATTTGCAGTTAAAGGAAACATGATGGATATGGCAATAGGTATCATCATAGGAGCTGCTTTTAATAAAGTGATTGATGTGATGGTTAAAAAGGTTTTTATGCCGCCTTTATCATTAATGACCGATGGTTTAGAATTTCAGGATAAAAAGTATATACTAAGAGAGGCTGTTTTAAACATAGAAGGAGAGATAGTAACCAATGAAGTAGCCATTGAATATGGAATGTTGTTTGAAACCTTTTTAGATTTCTTAATTGTAGGCATGACGGTGTTTATAGTGGTAAAAGCTATGAATAGGTTAAAAGATAAAGCTCAAGACCCTAAAAACGAAATCGTAAAAACACCTAAAGATATAGAGTTATTGTCTCAACTTACCGAGTTAATGGAGGAACAAAATGCTTTGTTGAAAGATAAATAAATAGAATTTACATGATGCAATAATTTTATAACGTAGTTCGTATAATACTACTGTCTATCGACCTCTTATGGTAAATTATAATGTGATTTCAACATACTTCTATAAAGCTTTGCATAGCGATAACTTTACATAGATATAACACATATTTTACTCATATAGACTAATGAAATTAAACTTTTATATAGAATTTTGTAATTCATAAAGCTATAAATTCAATAATTTAAATATGGAACAATCAACGATAACTTTTATTTTAACCTGTGTAGGAATAATAATAACTATTGCATGGGGAATCAAAATTGTAAGTTCTAAACGTTAGTACGTTTTATACTTTTTTCCATACAAACTCACTATTGAGTTCAAAACTACCTATAAAGTTAAAATTACAATCATTTGGTGCGATTATAGATAAAAAAGGTTGATCCTTTTTATCACGATAGAGATGATACGTTTCTCCAACTGTAGGTTCAAAATTGTAGCGTGAATTATATACAAGGTTGTTGTATTGTAATTCTTCCATCATTAAATCGTAAGCAGCTTTTAATTCTAAATATTTTGCTTGGATTTGCTTATTAGCTTTTAAAATATTCCTATTCTTCCAAGTAGAATTGTCTGAAACTTTAATAGCAGGTGCGCCTATATTGGTAGAATAGGGTTTTAACGAAGCATCATAACGTTGCGTATCTTCATTAAATACAACTTGATCTGGTTTTTTGTCTTTAGACATAAAAGTGCTTTTGTTTTACAAAGATAAAGCGCATTTATACCTCTATAAAGTTAATATGTCGTTAAAATTTTTACTAATTTAGGGGACTAACCAATAAGTGTTACATGAATTTTATTAAAAAAATAGGTTTAGCTAATTTCCTTCTGTTGCTGCTTTGTGCCATTATTATTGGTGTTGCAGAATATTTGTTTTTAAGAGGCGATCATTTGCATGCTATATTTATTGGACTTTGGGCACCAACATTGCTACTTGTAGTTATTTTTATAAAACAAATCAAAAATGAACGCTAACGATATAATTATTTATTTCTCGGTTTTTGTGTCTTTATGCGTTATTGTATGGGCTATTTGGGTGATTCGCCTATATGACAAGGCTGATAAAGGTAAATAATTAAAAACTATTTACACGTTTAAATTTGTTTATGACTCTCATTTTCAGTAATTTAGCGTATGGTCGATAAAGCACTAGATTTTATTTCTAAAGCACTTGATACGAGATTGAAAAATACATTTCATAGTGATGAGCAGCACATTGCTATAGGTCATGTAGGCAGCAACCGTAACGAAACACCACTAATACTATCCTTGCTCTCAATAGAGGAAGAAAATGTAACGCATAATGTCACTTTTAAAAGAGATAGTTATAATACAAGACCAACAACGCTAGACGACCATGTTAATTTGTATGTTGTTTTAGTAGTTAATAAAACCTTAGATTATAATTCTGGATTGAGCTTATTATCATCTGCCAGAAGCTGTGTTATTAATCGTCCAATTTACAATCACCAAACAAACAGTAATTTTCCCGAAAATCTATCGCGCTTAACATTAGAAGTTTATAATTTGTCATTGGATACTCAAAGTAGGGTATGGCAAAGTTTAGGCGTATCTTATTTACCAAGTATTGTTATTAAAATACGTGTGATATCAAATACTGAACCTTTAATTACTAACCCTAAATCTGATACAACTCAGTCTAAAGAATAAACTTTATTTATAACTAACCAAACAGCGAGATACAAATTAAATCAAGATTCTTTTGTTTTATTAACAATAGCTCTCAAGCGTTCTTTTCGTAAATCGGCTTCTTTTTTAAGCTTATTCTTTTTTTGCGCTATGAGCTTAGAATGCTTGGCTTTATTGTTTTGGTTTTTTTGTCCTCTAGGCTTAGGCATGTCTAAATGTAATTAAACTGTAGCAAATTGCTTGCTAAGAGTTTGATAAGCTATGTTCTCAAAACTAGAAATCACCATGTCTGCTTTACTATAATCTTGATCTTTACTATGTAAACTATTGTAGCCTACGCAAAATATATTAGCAGCTTTTGCAGCAGTTATTCCGTTAGTAGAATCTTCAATAACAAAGCAATCTTTTGGTGAATGACCAGATAATTCTGCAGCTTTAATAAAAATCTCAGGATGAGGCTTAGAGGCTTCTAAATCTGCACCACTAATTTTAGCAGTGAAATATTGATCCAAATCAAAACGCTTAAAAATGCGATTGATATTTTTCATAGAGGCAGAAGATGCAAGCACCAAGGTCATACCATTAGAGTGATAGTCCTTAATAAGATTTAAAACACCATCTATTAATTGAAGAGAGGTGTCATTTTTAAAAAGGGTTTTGAAGTGCTCACGTTTGATATCGATTAAAGTTTGAGCACCTAAGGGTAATTTGAAATGAGAAATAAGTTGGTTAGAGATATCTATTGTTGATTGGCCAGTAAAAGAGGCGTAAAGTTCCTCTGGTACATCAATGTTAATATCATTGAACATTTGGTAATAGGCCTTATGATGAAGAGGCTCGGTGTCCACAACTACACCGTCCATATCAAATAATACAGCTTTAAACATTTATTAGGGTGAATTAATTAGCGGTACGAATATATATAAATACGTGTTGATTTTCAATAGGTTCAATAGAGAAATGTCGCTTTTAAGAGTTCAATGGTAGATATATTCGATAAAGTGTCATATTTTATTTTTAAAATCAAAAAAAAATCTAAAAATTAAAATCAGTATGTATTTCATCGAATATTTATGCGTTTTGTGGAATATTGTGCTTTTTAATATTACATTAGCACCAACCAAATAATCGTTCATTAAACCCAAATCTAATGAAACACTTTTACTACCTATGCTTCGCTATGTTTTTTTTAATGCCAACAAAAGGCATTTGCTTCTCCTTAAATGATAACTCTACAACCAGTAATCAAGTGCAACGGGTTCGCATAGATGTTACGACATCTACCGGTTTTCAACGTCATTTATTATTAGCTTTTACATCTAACAATGCAGCTTCAGATGGTTACGATTACGGTTATGATGCAGTAAATAGTGATAATTATGCAAATGATAGTAGCTGGATGGTTGGAGAGCAACGTTGCGTTATACAAGGCGTTGGTGAGTTTCATAGTTCTAAGGCATATCCTTTAGGTTTATTTTTAACTAATGCTGGCAACGTTAAGTTTGAACTCACAGGATTAGAACATTTTGATGAAGCCATAGAGGTTTATATTTATGATTCTCAAAATGGAGTAACAACATCAATTACAAATAGTAACCTTATTAAAGCAATGCCAGAAGGAGATAGTACAAATAGATTCTATATCACCTTTACTAATAATATAAATGCCATGGTTTTTTCTGATAATACATTGTCTACTCAAGGCACAAATGAATTATCCACACCTCAAATTAGATATATTAGTTCAACAAAAGATTTAAAGATTAATGTTGCTCAAGGCTTGAGTGTTCAAGAAATTTATCTTTACAATATTCTAGGTCAAAAAGTAAAACAATGGTCAAATTTAACAACTAGTTCTGCTAATAATTACAGTGTTTCATTAGCTAATATTTCTAAAGGTACATATTTAGTGAGTCTCAAAACCAAAACAGGTAAATTTAATAAGCGCTTGATTATTTCTAAATAATAAAGGCAACAGTCTATACAATTTGATGCCAATCTTTTTTGTAATTTTAGGGTTACAAATTTAGAATACATGTCAAAGAAAAAATTAGGCTTAAATACCATTTGTACACATATAGGAGAAATCAAAGATAAGCAGTTTAAAGGTGCAGTTTCACCTATATACTTATCAACTTCTTATGAGTTTGAGGATGTTGATATTAAGCGTTATCCACGATACTTTAATACACCAAATCAAGAATTTTTAGCAAAAAAAATAGCAGCACTTGAGCATACTGAAATGGCTCTAATCTTTGGAAGCGGTATGGCAGCAATTAGCCATATGTTTCTAGCCTTTTTACAAAAAGGTGATCATTTGGTGGTTCAAAATACATTATATGGTGGCACGAGTAATTTTATTCGTGAAGAATTTCATAAGTATGGTATTGAATATACATTCACAAATGGTTATGCTGTTGCAGATTTTGAAGCAGCCATTCAACCCAATACTAAGCTAATCCATATTGAAACACCATCTAATCCTTTATTAACCATAACAGACATACAAGGTGTTGCTAATTTGGCAAAATCAAATGGTATTGTAACTTCAATTGATAACACGTTTGCAAGTCCTGTAAATCAAAACCCAATAGATTTTGGAATTGATATAGTCATGCACTCAGCAACAAAATATTTGGGAGGTCATAGCGATATTTTGGCTGGAGCTGTAGCAAGTTCTAAAGAGCATATTGATCGTATTTGGAATGTCTCCAAAAATTTAGGAGGAAGCTTAAGTGATATGACCGTTTGGATGTTAGAACGTAGTATGAAAACATTAGCACTTCGCGTTAAGGCACAAAATAAAAATGCACGAAAATTAGCTAAGTTTTTAGAGCAACATAAAGAGGTTTCTAAAGTTAATTATCCAGGTTTAAAAAGTCATCCACAACACCAATTAGCCAAACAACAAATGCATGATTTTGGCGCAATGTTATCGTTTGAATTGGTTGGTGATATTGATGCCATGGCTTTTATGAAACAACTTCAATTAATTAAACCATCCATGAGTTTGGCAGGTGTAGAAAGCACCATGTTACTACCTTCTCAAACATCTCACTCACTCTTAACTCAACAAGAACGTGATGCTGTTGGTATAAGTAATCAGTTAATTCGATTCTCTGTGGGAATAGAAACATTTAAAGATTTAAAAACCGATATTAATCAAGCAATAACTAATACTAAATCCGCAACTTTTGCATAAAAACAACAAACATTCTAAAGGTTACGATTTTGAGCTTTTAGTAAAGAGTTTTCCTAAACTAGAGCAATATATATTTACTAATTCCTACGGAAATGTAACCATTGACTTCGCTAAGCCTGAAGCAGTAAAATCGTTAAATACAGCCTTACTAAAACAACATTATGGTATTGATTATTGGGAATTTCCCGATGCCAATTTATGTCCACCAATTCCTGGTCGTGTTGAGTACATCCATGTGTTGCATAATTTGCTTAAGAAATCTGGTGTGAAGAAACACATTACGGTTTTAGATATTGGAACAGGAGCAACCTGTATTTACCCACTTTTAGGACAAGCTGAATATGGATGGCATTTTATCGCTTCGGAAATTGATACACAAGCCCTTCAATCTGCTAAAACGATAATCGCTAAAAATAAGCTTCAAAAAACCATAGAAATACGTCACCAAGATAACGAACAAAATATTCTCACCGGAATTTTAGATCCTAATGAGAAGGTGAGTGCTGTGATGTGTAATCCGCCATTTTATAAAGATGAACAACACGCTAATGAAAGCACGTTGCTCAAACAAAAAGGTTTAGGGAAACAAACCCATAAAGTCGTTCGTAATTTTAGCGGTACAGCGAAAGAATTGTGGTATCCAGGAGGAGAAAAAGCATTTGTACATAATTATTTATATCAAAGTTCATTGCAAAAAACAAACTGTTTTTGGTATACCTGCCTGGTATCTAGAACACAGCACGTGTTAAGTATGGAAACTTCTTTGAAAAAACTAGGAGCCACCAATTTTAAAATTCTTCAAATTGCATTAGGGAACAAGATTAGTAGAGTAGTGGCTTGGACGTTTCTAACAGATGAAGAACAAAAACAATGGAAATCTTAGGCAAAACCCAAGAGTTCATCGTTGAATAAAAATAAAAAGTAAATGAAATTAGATATACTCGCATTTGGAGCACATCCAGATGATATAGAATTAGGATGTGGTGGTACACTAGCAAAAGAAATCGCTAACGGAAAAAAAGTAGGTATTGTAGATTTAACACGTGGCGAACTCGGTACTCGTGGTACAGCGCTAACCAGAGATCAAGAAGCCAATGATGCTTCAAAAATTCTAGGAGCTTTAGTGAGAGAGAATTTAGGATTTGCAGATGGTTTTTTTATCAATGATAAAACACACCAATTGGAAATAATTAAAATGATACGTAAATATCAGCCAGAAATTGTGTTGTGTAATGCTATTGATGATAGGCATATAGATCATGGTAAAGGAAGTAAATTAGTGAGTGATGCTTGTTTTTTAAGCGGACTTTTAAAAATTGAAACTACTATAGATGGTAAATCTCAAGAAAAATGGCGTCCTAAACAAGTTTACCATTATATCCAATGGAAACATATAGAACCAGATTTCGTCGTAGATATTTCAGAATTTATAGACACAAAAATGGCATCAGTGCTTGCCTATAAAACACAGTTTTATGATCCAAATAATACAGAACCTGAAACACCAATTACTAGTAAAAATTTTACAGATAGCGTCGTTTATAGAGCTAGAGATTTAGGACGTTTAATAGGGTCAGATTATGCCGAAGGATTTACCGTAGAACGTTACGTGGCTGTAGACAGCCTATTCGATTTAAAATAATTTAAATGGGTTGGAAATGTTCACTTATTATTATTGAAAATAAAGATCATTTCAACGATGATATTGCTATTTTAAATACAATTGGTAAAGGTGATTATACATACAGTTCTAGCTGTACTTTAGATGAGTGTATCTATCCTAGAGATGAATCTATAAATATTGGTTATTTCAACGGAAATATTATAATTTGTGATGATTATCAACTTACAACCACTTCATTAGAGCGTGCTAGAAACTTAGAATTAACACCTACTGAAAAAGGTTTAATATCACTTTTTCCAGCGTCTGAAATTATTACTGTTGCTTGCCATAGTGCCATAAATTATCATGGCTATTCTTTAATAGAGCATGGTATAAAAACACGGTTAAAAAGCATGTCATCAAATGAAGATAAATTAGAGTTTGGACCTCGATTAGTAGAAGAAAACAAACTCTATAAGAGCTCAAAACTTAAAGATGGTGTTCATTTTTGGACCTATGACAATGATCCTGAGGTATATGCCGAAGACCAACTTATGGAAGAATTTACATTTAAAATTGCTGCTAGACGACTAGGAGTAGCCTTAAATTATGCAGATGGCGAAGCATTAATGGAGCAGGTGATTTTTAAAAAGTATCGCAAAATTAAACCAGAAGTTTCTCAAGAAGAAAAACCTAATAATCAAAAAATTAAATGGGTTAAATATGCTATTATCATTGGTATAATATTGATTTGGCAATTGTTAAAACGTACTGTTTTTTCATAACTATTTAAAAACCAGTAAATTTAGACACAAAAAAAGCTCCTCATTTCTGAGAAGCTTTGTTATTTTGGGTGGAAGACCGGGTTCGAACCGGCGACTTTCGGTACCACAAACCGACGCTCTAACCAGCTGAGCTACAACCACCATTTGTGCACATTTTTTAATGCGTGTGCAAATGTAAATCTTTTCAGTTTTACTACAAAGGTTTTTTTTAATATTATTTACATAAAATTAATGCCTTTGTACTATTGATACTTTTAGACTATCGCTCACTCGCATTCTCTAAATCCTCTTGAGGATTCTTAACAAACGGATATACAAACTGTTTGCCATAACCTTTAGGGTAATGTACATCACCTAAACCAGTACTTTTTGGCCATTCTTTTCCTTCGTCATAATAGGTGCCAAAAATCATATCTATAAATGGAAAATGAATAGCGAAGTTTTTATCATAGGCTTTTGGGTCATCACTATGATGCCAATGATGAAATTGTGGTGTCACAAATACATATTTTAAGAATCCAAAATTTATTCTTGTATTAGCATGAGCTAACACGGCTTGAAAGGAAACAATTACGATATAAGTAAAAAATACCGAACTGCTAAAGCCACACACGTAAATGGGTATAAACGACATGGCGCGAACAACAACCAAATCAAAAAAATGGGTGCGAGAACCTGCTAACCAATCTAGGTTTTTTGTAGAATGATGTACAGCATGAAAACGCCATAAATACGGGGTTTTATGAAAGAAGTAATGTGCGGTATACTGAAATAAATCTGAAACTAATAATGCAATAAACAATTGAGGCAAAAATGGTATAGATTGAATTGTGCTTTGAAAACCGTCTAATCCTATGTTAGCAAATAGTGTAGTTGCAGGATATTGTACAATAACTCCTATAATTTGAATAAATAAATGACTTATAATAAAATAGACTAAATCTGTTCGCCATTCGTCATGAAACTTTGTTTGGTTTAAGCGTTTTGGTAAAAATAACTCGATGGGAATAAATACGATGGCAGAGACTAATACATCTATTAATAGCCAATCTAAACCAATGGTAAACGATTTATCTTGTATTCCTGTGCCTTCTGGTAATGCAGTGCCAATTAAAATAGTTGTAGCTATAATTATGGTAGAGGTAAAGCCGTAGCGCTTTTTCTTGCTGAGAATAAAACTTGTGAAAGCAAATACAAAGGATAGTATTAAAACACCAAGAATTGACCATTTTACAATTTGCGGATTGTAGATGTCTCTAAAATCTTTAGTAGTAAACGTATCTGGAAAGTAAGCACAAATTACGAAGCCTAAGGATACGATGGCTAAAAATATTGATAAGTAACCACTAATTTTGCCTTCGCCTATTTTGAGTCTTGAAGATTGGGTTGTCATTTGTTAGTCTTTTGAGGTTTAAAAAAAATAAAGGTCCAAGATATTAAAAAATAATCTTGAACCTTTACTATTTATTTTGCGTTAGCGATAGCAGCGACATCCTTTTTGCTTTTCGCAAAAAGATACAGCGTATAGCGCGACCCTTTTGGGTAACGCCCAAATACTACTTGTTTTCGGCTTTATCTACAATAAGTCTCGCATCACGATTGGCAACTTCCCAAGCGGTGTAAAATACCAAACGTGTTCTGTTTTCTAGCAAATCATATTGAATTTTATCTGGTGTGTCACCTGGTTGATGATAATCGTCATGCGTGCCATTGAAATAGAAAATCACAGGAATGTTATTTTTAGCAAAGTTGTAATGATCACTTCTGTAATAAAATCGATTTGGGTCATTATCATCATTAAATTTATAATCTAAGGTGATATTGGTATATTTTGTATTCATGGCTTCGGAAATGTCGTGTAACTCAGTACTCAACTTATCACTACCAATGAGATAGAGGTAATTTCTGTCGCCTTCTCGTTTTGGATCTGTACGGCCAATCATATCAATATTTAAATCGGCTACCGTATTTTCTAAAGGAAAAATGGGATCATTATCTGTATAATGTCTAGACCCTAAAAGTCCTTTTTCTTCACCTGTAACATGCAAGAAAAGGATGGAACGTTTTGGGCCATCACCTTTATCTGCTGCAGTTTTGAATGCTTGAGCAATTTCTAAAATTGCGACAGTTCCTGATCCGTCATCATCTGCACCATTATAGACTTGGCCATCTTTAATCCCTTCATGATCTAGATGCGCAGAGATTACGACAATCTCATCGGGTTTTTCGGTTCCTTTTAAAAACGCGACTACGTTTTCTGAATTTACAGCTTCAGATTGACTTTTAATCGTACCTGTAATTTTTGTTGCGATTGTTTTTTTTGTGTCAGATTCCATGATAGCAGGATGGATTGCTAATGCTGTTTTGTTATTAGCCATCATAAATACCATTGGAGGCGTGTTGCTTTTTAATGAGATTCTACCAGCAGTTCCAGAGGCAGCAATACGTTGGTAATATGGACCATATTGTGTAATCATTTCATCATTTAAAAAGATGGCAGCTTTGGCACCATTATCTTGTGCTGCATTTCTTTTTGAAGAGAGTGATGCTCTACCAGAACTCCATTTTGTTTCTTCAGGAGTGCCTGAGGTGATGTAGTTTCCTTGAGCATCTTTTGGTTCACCAGCTTTAAAGATAACTGTTTTACCATAGACATCTTGATCTCTATAATCTGAATAATTTTCAGTATCAATACCGTAACCTACATAAACGATTTCATTAATCTCTATGTGTTGAGAATCTGCACTTCCTAAAACTAGAAAATCGGTGTAGTTTTCTAATTTAGTTCCATTAACAGCGAGTTCTACATTTGGAGCTTTTTGTTTTTCTAAAGGTACATCTTGAAAATAATTATCGCCAGATAATGGAGATGGAATACCCATTTTTATATATTGATCTTTTAAATAATTGACAGCTTTTTTTTGTCCAGGTTCACCAGTCTCGCGACCTTCAAATTCATCTGAAGCATAGATATAAAGCATGTCTTTTAATTCGGCAGATGTAATAGTGTTGCCGTAAATTGTTGGGTCAGCTGGAGTTTTGTTAACTGTTTTTTGATTTGAGCTTCCACAACTTACTAAAAGTAGAGCAGCAGCGAATAGATGTATTCCTGTTTTCATTATTAATGGGTTACAATAGTTAGTGATACGATATTACAAAAATCTACTCCTATTACGTTTAATATAGTTGGGCTTTAAGCAAATTTTAACAACTTGTTAATAGTCTTGATCAACCACAATTCGTTTTTCAGAATTTGCCAAATACCAAGCGGTTGCAAAAATAAGTTTTGTACGTTTTTCTAGTAATTCGTAGTTAATTTTTTCTGGTGTGTCTGTAGGTTCGTGGTAATCTTCATGTTCGCCATTAAAATAGAAAATTACTGGTACACCTTTTTGAGCAAAGTTATAATGGTCTGACCTGTAGTAATAACGGTTAGGATCATTATCACTATTAAATTTATAATCTAATTCTAGGTTTGTAAACTCTGTGTTAGCGGCTTCAGATATATAGTGTAATTCGGTGCTTAATCGATTAGCTCCAATCACATAAATATAATTTTGGTTATCTATATGTGCATCATCAACACGACCAATCATATCAATATTGAGATTTGCAACCGTATTTTTCATTGAGAATACAGGGTATTGTGTATAGTATCTAGATCCATGAAGTCCAACCTCTTCGGCGGTTACATGTAAAAATACAACGCTTCGTTTTGGTCGGTGACCTTCTAAAGCTGCTATTTTAAAGGCTTGAGCCATTTCAAAAACAGCCGCAGTTCCTGAGCCATTATCATCTGCACCATTGTAAATTTCGGTATCTGTATATCCTTCGTGATCTGAATGAGCAGAAATGATGATAACTTCCTCTGGAAATTCGCTACCTTTAATATATGCGATTACATTTTGAGATTTTTTTATGCCATCAGAAAAATAAGATTCAGGTATATGTTGATAATATTTACTGCCAAGAGGAGAAGGAATGGCTTCACTGATATAGTAGTCTTTAATAAATTTTGACGCTTTGTGATGTCCAGGTTCTCCTGTCATTCGTCCTTGAAATTCATCGGAAGAAAAAGCATATACATGTTGTTTTAACTCAGCTTTAGTTATTGTATTGAGGTAGCTGTTTATGGTTTGAGTGTTTTCAAATTCGATATTGTCTTTAAGGAGTTCTATTTTTTTTGAATGTCTCAATGTTGCACACGAACCAACTAGAGTGAGGGATAAAGCAATGAGGTATAATTTCATTATGATAAGGGAATGATGGACTGATTATATTTCAAATAAAACGAAAAAATAAATAATACCGAAACGTTACCTTGAAATATTTAATGGGTGTCAATGTCATCCATTTCAATGTCATCCATTTCTATACCTTCAAGTTCTTCAATAGATTCTTCTTCTAGCTGCTCTTCTTTTTGTTCCATTTGCTCGGTATTACCAACTTCAGAAGTCGTGTAAATCGTTTTATACGTTGTAAGTACTAATGCGATGATTGTCATTAAAAGTACCAACTGTATAGGTTTTTTATGTTGCTTTTTGTCTTTTGATAAAATTAAGGTCAGTACTCCAAATACTAATGCTATAATTGCAGGAATAAATGCAATTTTAAATAATGGAGTAACAGCTAGAATTAAAGCTAAAATTGAAGCTGTAAATCCTAAAATTAAAAATAACTTTTTCATAATATTAGTATTTTAAACCTGTTGCAGATTTGATTTTTAATTCTCCACTACCAACCGCAATTTTAAATTTTGCGAAAACAGGTATTTTATTATCATCTGCCGTAATCCAAATGACGTTGTCGTTATTTCCCTTTAGTATAGAACTATTATTTAACGATATTGCGAGTTTATAGCATTCTTTACTACCAAGTGCAGTATTTAATGTTTCTTTACTTAGAAGCTTTATTCTTACAATAGTTTCTTTATTGTCAAAGAGAACTGTGAAATTTTGACTGTCACCAATATTGGCTTTATGTATATCTAAATTTCTTAAGTGATATAATGTAGTGACTAAATCGCGTGTTGAAGCTCCTATTTTGACTTCTTTTTTAACTTCCCATGTTGTGCCATCTGCTCTTTTTTTACGCATGACACTTGAGACTGTTTTTGTTCTATGACTAAAGGTGTACTTCATGAACTTTTCATAACCACCTTCGTTTATGTCTCTATTGTATAAATAAGGCGTTAATGTTTTTGGACTTACATAGCTTTCATATAAATCTCTTATTTTAAAAAAATTATCCCATTTACTATAGGTTGTTGCTGTACATTTTAATTTTAATAATGTAGATTTTGATGTGTTTACCTCACTAGTTTCCATAGTGACTTGAGCAAGTTCATTAAGTAAACCAGACATATTATAAGATGCCGAATAGGTTAGCTTTTCTCCAGCAACGATGGTTTTATTTTGTGCTAAAGATATATATGAACTCAAAATGATAAATAATGATAGAATAAATTTCATTTAGATAGGTTTAAAGTTATAACGGTTATATCACCATTTATTATGCCAAATGTAGTACGATTAATTGAAATGAGAAAACAGAAAAATATGGAAATGATTTATGAGGAAAGCCAATAAGCCTAAAGCCAAACTTTTTAGCTTATTTGATTACATTTTTTTAATTATGGTGTGTGATTAAAGAAGTAATTGCTGCCAGTTTTCTTTTTAAAACAATATATAGAAGTAAATTGTTTAATATATAAAACAAAAAAACTCATAACTGTCGTTATGAGTTTTTTATTGCGGAGAGTAAGGGATTCGAACCCCTGGAGGTGTGACCCTCAACAGTTTTCAAGACTGCCGCATTCGACCACTCTGCCAACTCTCCAAAGTGTCTCATTGAATTTCTCCAATTGCGAGTGCAAATATAGAACCCTTTTTTAATTCTTTCAAATAAAAATCGATTTTTTTAAAGTATTTAATATTACTATAGAATTATTTTATAGTTCAGGACTTGATTTTGAAGCATCAAAGCGTATTTTTGCAGAAATATAGAAATGTATATGAATACTATAAATCAATTGAAATGGCGTTATGCAACTAAGAAATTTGATGCTTCAAAAGTGCTTTCCGAAGAAAAATTAAATATTTTAAAGCAAGCGTTTAATCTTACAGCAACTTCTTTTGGGTTACAAACTATTAGCCTTTTAATTATAAAAGATAGAATACTTAGACAAGATTTGGTACCACATTCTTATAATCAAAGGCAAGTTGTTGATGCTTCACACTTGCTTGTAATTTGTATTGAAGATAATATTACAGATACAAACATTGATATACATTTTAATAATGTTAAACAAATTAGAGAAACACCAGAGGCAATTTTAAAACCTTTTAGAGACGATTTAAAACAAATGATGCAAGGTAAAACGGTTAAGGAGCGTCAAGAATGGTCTTTAAAACAAGCTTATATTGCTCTAGGAAACCTTATGACGGTTTGTGCTGTAGAGTCTATTGACTCCTGCCCAATGGAAGGCTTTAATCCTGCGGCTTTTGATGAAGTTTTAAATCTAAAAGAGAAAAACCTTAAATCTGTGCTATTATTACCTGTTGGTTTTAGAGCTAACGACGATATGTTTTCTGGTTTTAAGAAAGTAAGAAAACAACTTAATGATGCCGTTATAGAAATGTAAGTAAAACCTTTTAATCTGCTATTGATTTAATTATATTTGTTTCAAACATATAGTCGATATTATTCGCAAAATAAAACAAATTATAATGAAAAAAATAGTATTCATTCTAGCATTAGCTTTTTCTTTACAAATATCTGCTCAAGACAAAGTAAATTGGATTACAGATTATAAAGCTGCTTTACAACAATCTAAAAATCAAAATAAACCAATTTTGGCCTTCGTAACCAATACTCAAAAAACGGAAGCAACACAGCTTTTAAAAACAGAATTTTTTGCTTCTGAAGCTTTTAAAACTATGTCACAAAAAGTGATACTTTTAAAGTTAGATATTTCAGATAAACAATCATATAACGTACGATTAGGTATACATTACCTTAATAAGCAAGCGCCTCTTGGCTTAGCATTGGTAAATAAATATAGTGATAAAATAGGTGATCCTTTAACCGAAATTTCAACAGATAACATTACGAATTTTATCTCATTTGTAAACTCGAAAATCTAAAATAACATATGCCTGGATTTGAATTATTTGGCGATCTAGAACGAAAAGAAGTTAATGATGTTCTAGATAATGGCGTTTTAATGCGCTATGGTTTTGATGGGATGCGAAATGGCCATTGGAAAGCAAAAGAATTAGAAGGAGAATTATCTAAAACCTTTAATACTAATCATGTTCAATTAGTATCTAGTGGTACAGCAGCTGTGTCTGTGGCTTTAGCATCGGCAGGAGTGGGAGCAGGAGATGAAGTTATTATGCCTACATTTACATTTGTTGCTAGTTTTGAAGCGATTATGATGTTAGGTGCTATTCCGGTTTTGGTTGATATTGATGACACCTTAACTCTAAACCCTAAAGCTGTTGAAGCTGCCATAACACCAAAAACAAAAGCAGTTATGGTCGTTCAAATGTGTGGTAGTATGGGAGATTTAGATGCGCTTCAAACCATTTGCAACTCAAATAATCTCTTATTGGTGGAAGATGCTTGCCAAGCAATTGGAGGTACATATAATGGTAAACCTTTAGGTAGCATTGGTGATTTGGGTTGTTTTTCATTTGATTTTGTAAAGACCATTACTTGTGGAGAAGGAGGAGCGGTTATTACAAACAATAACGACTATTATGTAAATGCAGATCATTATAGCGACCATGGTCATGACCACATAGGAAATGATAGAGGTGCAGAAACACATCCTTTTTTAGGCTATAATTTTAGAATTTCAGAATTACATGCAGCTGTTGGTTTGGCTCAAGTTAAACGATTGCCAGAGTTTATTGCCATTCAGAAAAAACATTATTTAATACTTCGAGAAGCTCTTGAAGTCATTCCAGAAGTCACTTTTAGACGAGTTCCAAAAGGTGGAGAAGAAAGTTATGCCTTTTTAAATTTTTTCTTACCAAATATTGAGATTGCTAGAAAAGTGATTGAAGCTTTTAAGGCAAATGGTGTTGATGTATGTTGGAATTATTTTGATAATAATTGGCATTATGTTAGAAAATGGAATCACCTTAAAGATAAAAAATCACTATTTCCTTTATCTGCGGAAATTGAACAAGGTTTAGAAAATATCAAAAACACAACATATGATCAGTCTGATCATTTTATAGGTCGAAACATTTCGTGCCTGATAAAAATGTCATGGACAGAAGACGAGGTTAAAACTAGAGCTTCTAAAATGGTGAGTAGTATAAATTCTGCCTTATTATAATATTTGTAACAAAACGTGTTACAATTGTGATAAACTTAAGTGATTCAATTTCATATTATCGCATATCTTTAAGTGTGAAATTTCATATACTATGAGCTATAGATTTGTAACTCTTTTTTTATTTATATCGTTTGTTTTTTATGGACAAAATCAAAACGAATTAGATTCTGTAAAATCACTTATAAAAACGTCTAGAACCTTTTATAATAAAGGAGAGTTAGATAGTTCTTTTAAGTACGCAAAGATGAGTTATGATTTATCAAAAGCGCTTAAGGTTGATTCTTTACAATTAGAAATAGTAGGCATTTTAAGTAGTTTAGAGCCAGATTTAGAAAAAGCTTTGACCTATTTATCAGAGGCAGAAACCATCGCTATTAAAAACAAGAATTGGAAGCGTTTAGAGAGTATATATCATACTAGAGGAGCAATTTATTATAACAGAACAAATGATGGTAGTGCACTTGTTCATTTTCTAAAATTAGATTCTCTTCTAGAGCTTAGGAATGATAATATTTTCATGGCTGCAATGGCGAAGGAAAGTATTGTAAAAATCTTATATGAAACACGTGGTGTAAACGATACCAGTTTTTTCCCGCAGATGAATAAACATATTGATGATGGGCTTAAACTTGTCAATAAAGGCTTAAAAATTAGCGAAGACAGTCTTAAGATTTATAATGCCTATTATCTTAATGTTCCAGCAGCCATCCTCTACGAAAAGAAAGCTTATGTATATGTTCAAAGAAATAAACCTAGAAAAGCAATTCAGAATTATAAAAAAGCACTTTTAAATACAAGATTTGTCGATACTAATTTTACAGATAACCAACTTAGAAAGTCTTCCATTTATAATGGATTAGGGAATTTATATATTAAAGAAAACCAAGAAGATTCTGCCTTATATTATTACAAAAAGGAGTTAATTGCCATCAATAAAACGACAGATACTTTAAAGCAAGCAGTTGCCAATTATAAAATTGCAGAATTCTATAATCATAACAATGACCCAATAACGGCTTTAAATCACCTTAACATATCTAAGCGTTTAATGAAGAGTGCTTATTTTGTTCGTGAAGAGAACAGATATGACATTCAAGATATTTTTGCCAGCGTTTATTTTAATCTAGGTGATTTTGAAAAAGCATTTAAAGCTTCAGAAAAGGCTAGACATCATCTTTTAGAAATTCAAACAGCATTTAATAAAGAAAACGTATCAGAACTTGAAACAAAATATCAAACAGCCAAAAAAGAACAAGAAATAGCCTTATTAAAATCACAAAATGTAATTATAGAACAACAAAAAAGAAACCAACGAAATTTGCTTTTAGGTGGTATAAGTATTGTTTCTATTGTTGGATTATTTCTGTTTTTTCTATATCGTAACCATCAAAAAACAAATATTAAATTAAAAGAATTAGATCTACTAAAGACAAGTTTCTTTGCTAATATTTCTCATGAATTTCGTACGCCTTTAACTTTAATATCCAGTCCTATTGATGATGTCTTGGCAGACGATACCATTTCAGGAGATAAGCGTCAAAAATTTACTATTGCTAAGCAAAATTCTAATCGACTGTTAGAATTGGTCAATCAATTATTAGATCTATCAAAAATTGATGAAGGTCAATTGAAATTACAGCTTCAGAAAGGAAATGTAATTCAGCACATTTCAGCATTAAGCGAATCGTTCGCATATTGTGCAAAGCAAAAAAATATTACTTATACTATTGATATATCACAAAGCAATGAAACCGTGTGGTTTGATAAAGATGCTATCGAAAAAATTACCGTTAATTTATTATCAAACGCTATAAAATATACTCCAGAAAACGGTTTAGTGACCTGTGTTGTATATTTAGAAAAGAACAAATTATTTCTGAAAATAAAAAATTCTGGAAAAGGGTTAACTGCATTTGAATTAAAACATATTTTTGAGCGCTTTTATCAAACAAATGAGCGAAATCAGGGTTCTGGTATTGGTTTGGCTTTAGTAAAAGAATTAGTTGAATTACATAAAGGAGAGATTAAAGTTTCAAGTATACCTAATAAGGAAACATCATTTAATGTTAGTCTTACTGTTGATAAAAGTAAATTTAAAAATGATGCTATTTATGTGAATTCAATTGATGAGATTCAATTAAAAACACCATCATTTACTGATATTTCAATAACTCATGAGGATGAGGATATCTCTAAAGAAGGAGAATTGCCAATTGTGTTAATTATTGAAGACAATAATGATTTAAGACAGTTACTAAAGCAAATTTTTGAAGACGATTATAATGTCATGTCTGCACCTAATGGAATTATTGGTGTTCAATTAGCTTTAGAACATATACCAGATCTTATTATCTCTGACATAATGATGCCAGAAAAGGATGGGATTACATTAACAAAAGATTTGAAAAATGATGAGCGTACTGCTCACATTCCAATCATATTACTCACTGCTAAAGCAGCAATAGAAAGTCAATTTGAGGGTGTTAATATTGGAGCTGATGATTATATAACGAAACCATTTAATAAGAAATTATTAGTACTAAAAGTTGAAAAACTAATTGAAATAAGACGCAAATTACAATTGCGTTATAGTCAAGAATTGATATTACTGCCAAAAGATATTGCTGTAACTAATTTAGACGAAAAATTTCTTGAAAAAGCACAAATTATATTAGACAAAAACTTAATTGAGCCCAATTTTAATGCCACTAAATTTTCCGAAGAAATTGGTATGAGTCGTATGCAATTGCATAGAAAATTAAAAGCATTAACCGGACTTACAACGTCAGAGTTTATTAGGTCTCAACGTCTTAAATTAGCGGCTCAATTATTAAAAACATCAGATATAAGTATGTCACAGGTTTGTTATTCTGTTGGTTTTAATGACCATTCATATTTTACCAAATGCTTTAAAGATGTTTATAATTGCACACCAACTGAGTATGCCAATCGTATAAACACTTAAATAGCTTCTCCATAATATCACTTCCATTCTCCCTTATCACTGGGATGTTACAATATTTATAGGTCTTGTTACATTCTTCATAGCCTTCTATTGGTCTTCCAATTAGATTTGTAGTGTATGAAAAAAAAACATACTACATATCAAGGCAATATTGACATAATTTCTAGAAGAGTAATCCACCTTAATGTTAATCATTTAGAGCCAGGGAAGTATGTTTTAAATATCATACACAAAAATAAAATTGTTAAGAAAACCACTTTTAATAAATAGTATTATGAAAGCAACAATTACATTATTAGCTATTTTTTTAATATCAATCTCAAGTTTTGCCCAACAAGCTATTAATTATAAAGCTCTTATTAAAGATGACCTCGGAAATGTTATAACTAATGATCTCGTTCAGATTCAGTTTAATATTTTAAAAGGAACAGGACAAGTCAATGTTTATTCTGAAACGCATACACCAACTACAGATGAAAATGGACTTATTATTGTTAATTTAGGTAAAGGAGCATTGGTGTCTGGGAGCGCAAACTTTGATACCATTGAGTGGGATACAGATAATCACTTTTTAGAAGTCTTAATTAATATTGGTAACGGCTTTACTAATATGGGAATTACAGAATTTATGACAGTTCCTTATGCTTTGAGTGCTGCTAATGTTAGTGGTCTCGAAAAAATAACTGAAAACGCAAATACAGGCTGGAGATTTAAAGGTGAAGATCCTAGTTATCATGGCGATATAGGAAATCAGGCTGTTGATTTAAGTACTTCACAAAATGAATCTGAATTATATGGTGCCTCTGGTTCTGGAGCTTTTGCAAGTGGATATCAAACGCAAGCCTCTGGTAGTTACTCCGTAGCAATGGGACGTAATACTGTAGCATCAAGAGCAAACTCAGCAGTGTTTGGAGCATATAATGTAGAAAATTCAAGTTCAATTTTTGCCGTTGGAAACGGGTATCTTGGATTTGACAATCCAAATAGAAAAAATGCGTTAACCTTAAATGTAGGTGCTGGAAATGCCTTAGATTTTATAATAGGGAATCATGAAATAGACGACGATCCAACATCACAAAACGACGATATTAAATTCTTTTTTAGTGGACAGTATGGTGCTTTTAGAGCAGGTAAAGTCTCAAATGAATCAGGTGACGAATGGAATTTAGACAATATTGGATTTTATTCTACAGCCTTTGGTTCGGGAACAATAGCCTCTGGCGGACAATCCTTTGCGGCAGGTAACAGTACAAATGCATCTGCTTATACGTCAACAGCCTTGGGCTTAGGTACAATTGCTTCTTCAACTTCATCTATGGCAATTGGTGCTTACAATATTGATGACAATGAAGCTCAATTTATGGTAGGTATTGGATCTAACAATACAGCTAGAAATTCTGCATTTGTTGTTAAAAAAAATGGAGCTGTCTTAGCTCCAAGTTTTGAGCTATCAGAAATTATAGATGATAACGCGTTAATTACAAAAGAGTATTATGATTTAAATACTATAATTGGCATCAATGATTTAACAGATGGTAAATCTGATGCTGATGGTTCTTCATTATTTTTAGGTATAAACGCTGGTGCTATTGATGATGGCTCAGGTAATAAAAATGTTGGAATAGGCTTTAATGTGTTGTCTTCAAATACTACAGGTTCCAGAAATACAGCCACAGGTAATGGAGCATTAATTGATAACATAGATGGGATATTAAATACAGCTATTGGTAGCAATGCATTACTTGTTAATACTAGCGGTAACAGAAACACTGCTATAGGTACATCAGCTGGATTTAATAATATTTCAGGAGACAATAATGTGTTTATAGGTTTTGCAGCTGGTAGTGTTAATACTAGTGCTGAAAGCAATAGATTGTATATTAATAATTCACAATCTAGTTTTCCTCTCATTTATGGTGAGTTTGATACAGATTTGATACGTATTCATGGCACATTGGAGGTTACGCAAGACGTAAATTTAAGTGGTGATTTAGATGTTGAAGATAAGATAAATACAAACGAAATTAATTCTGTTGCAACAGGTACTTCTAATTTAATACCAATTGCCTATGGAACTGTAGAATCTAATGCTAATGTGCTTAGCGGTACAGGTAATTTTACCGCTAGCATTTCTTCAGATGTCATAACTATTAGTGTGAATGATGTCGCATTGAGTCATTATAATACCTCGTGTTTAATTACGCCTTATTCAACTTCATTTAGAACCTCTTCTATCATAATTAGTGGAGGTAATTTGCAGGTGCGTTCTTTTAATAGTTCTGGGAGTTTAGTGCCTGTAACCTTCCAATTTGTGATTTATAAAAAATAATAATAGTGAAATCTCTTAAAAGGCAATTAAAACAAGAAATAACTAAAAAAACTCAAAATGTAACATATGTCATACCATATGTTACATAATTAAAACTCTAATGCGTCATTACACACGAAATTTGTAATTCAACTTTAAAATATATCATAGTATTATGAAAACAATAACAACCCTTTTATTTCTGTCTCTCGTTATGTTCTTCGGAAATGCGCAAACCATAGAAAAATTTAGCATTGATTCTGGTGGTGCATCCGTTTCTACAGGAGGTATTCAAATCTTGTATACCATTGGTGAAGTTAATGTACAGGAGCTAAGTACGTCTAGTATGTCAATTTCCGAAGGATTTATAAACGCAGACTTTAGAGTTAGCATTGAACCCATTGTATTTTTACAAGGTGCTATGTTAAATCCAACTACAACTGGATTAATGAATGACACGCTTAGAGAAAGTGCGCTACTGCCAACTTCAAGCCCTTATGAGGATAATGCTACTTGCAATGCTTCTGTTTTTAATACAACAGGAAATAATGCTATTGTAGATTGGATTTGGTTAGAGCTAAGAGCCGAAAATGATAATCAAGAGCTCATCAATGCTCGTTCTGCTTTAGTACAACGCGATGGTGATGTGGTTGATGTCGATGGTATAACACCTGTGATGATGCAAGCGGCTCCAACAAATTATTTTGTGGTTGTAAAACATAGAAATCATTTAGGAGCCATGAGTGCTGCCACGATTAATTTAAGCGATAATGCGTCTACAACAGTAGATTTTACAAGTCCTAGTTTTTCAACTTTTGGTAGTCACGCACTAGTTATTTTGAACGCTGGTGCTACAGCACTTTGGGCTGGAGATGCTAATACAGATGATAGTATTACGTTTTCGGGTAGCAATAATGATGTTAATGCTATTAAAGATTACATCTTGGCAGACCCTAATAATATCTTAACCTTTATTACATATGTATCTTCAGGATACCTCAATTTTGATGTTGATTTAAATAGTGCAGCTCGATTTTCTGGCTCGCCTAACGATAGTAATATTATAAAGGATAATATCCTTAATCATCCTGGTAATTTATTAAATCTACCAACTTTTACAATAAGCACAACTGTTCCACTAAAAAATTAAAAACCATGAAACATTTTTACACTTTTATTTTTACGATTTTATTTTCAATTACTGGCTTTTCTCAAGGCTATCAATTTGGTATTGTTCATAATGCAGATTATAATTTTTCTATTGTTGCTGTGCCAGATTTTGATGCTACTAATACTGATATTTCAGATATAGGATTTGCACTAATGATGCCTGCAGGTGATGCAGATATTATTAATATTTCAGAATTCAACGGCAGGCTTTGGACACCAAACCAAGTCACTGCAGCTCAACTATCCAGCTTTAATTTAGGGGATGGTACGCGAGATGCTTTTGTTATGAATATGCCTCCAGGACAAACAATTTTATCGCATACGGCCAACACACCATTTATATTGATGACGTTTGATGTGACTAATATGCCAACAACTGGTGTAATGGAAATATTAACTAATACAGATCCTATAGCTATGGGACTTGCTGGAGCCGTTGATAGTTTTTACAACTCAAATATTGACCAAACAACAACGCAGGATTATTTTAACGGATTGGTATCTGGTCAAGAAGATTTTATGTTTTCAACCTTAAGTTTAGAAAATATAGAACTCGACAATTATAGCTTGTCTGTATACCCTAATCCTTCTATTGAAATGCTCAATGTTTCAACAAATTTAAACGTCATTAAAATGGAACTTTATGATATACTAGGTAAGCAAGTGCTTACTGTAAACGATACAAAAACTATGACGGTAAATCACATAAATGCTGGTAATTATATTCTTAAAATAGAAACCAATAAAGGGTTTATGACTAAAAAAGTGATTGTTGAATAATGCTTTGATATAAAACACTACGAGACTACATGCTAAAAAGTACTCTGAATATTCATCAGTTAAAAATGAATGAGTTAGAGTGCTTTTTTTATTTGATTTTAGAAGTTTACTATTTTATATCAAAAGATTCAAATTGTGATAAAATAGGTATTAATAGTCTAATAAAGTTAAGTGAAAACTTATGCATGTGTTAATTTAATAATTAACGTACTCAACAATTTCCAATCCATAACCAATCATTCCAACACGTTTAGATTGCTGTGTATTTGTAATGAGTTTCAATTTGTGAATATTCAAATCATGAAGAATTTGAGCGCCAATACCAAAATCTTTAGAGTCCATTTCTATACTTGGAGCTTTTACAATCTTACCATCAACTTGGTTGTCTTTTAAAATATTAAGACGATTTAGTAAATTCATTGACTGCGCTTGCTGATTGATAAAAACAATCGCACCTTTTTCTTCGTTATTGATGACCTTAAACATGTCATCAAGTTTTTCGTCAGCATTATTAGTAAGTGTCCCTAAAATATCGTTGTTCACTAGTGTTGCATTAATACGCGTTAAAACATGCTCATCTTTAGACCAAGTTCCTTTTGTTAATGCAATATGAATTTGATTGTTTGTAGTTTGTTGATAGGCACGCAATCTAAATTTGCCAAAACGAGTTTCTATATCAAAGTCTTCTTTCTTTTCAATTAAAGAATCGTGCTCCATACGGTAAGCAACTAAATCTTCAATAGACACAATTTTTAGATCAAATTTTTTCGCAACATCCATGAGTTGAGGTAATCTAGCCATTGAGCCATCCTCATTCATTATTTCTACTATAACTCCTGCAGGTTCTAAGCCAGCAAGTCTAGCAAAATCTATAGCAGCTTCGGTATGTCCAGTTCGTCGCAATACACCTCCATCTTTAGCAACTAACGGAAAAATATGTCCAGGTCGTGCTAATTCAAAAGGCTTAATAGTTGGGTTAATAAGCGCCTGTACAGTTTTAGATCTATCTCCAGCCGAAATTCCTGTTGTAACACCATTGCCTTTTAAATCTACCGAAACTGTAAAAGCTGTTTCCATAGGATCTGTGTTATTACTTACCATCATGTGCAAATCGAGTTCTTTACATCTGCTTTCTGTTAAAGGAGCGCATATTAAACCTCTTCCATGAGTTGCCATGAAATTGATGGTTTCTGGAGTAATTTTACTTGAAGCAGCTAAAAAGTCACCTTCATTCTCTCTATTCTCATCATCTACAACAATAATCACTTTACCCTGTTTTATATCTAGAATTGCTTCTTCAATAGTATTTAATCGAGTTTTTGATGTATGTTGTGCAGTATTGGTAGTCATTAGTGTTTGTTTAGAAATGCAAAGATATGGCTTATTTTTTCTCTGCTGAAAAGTCTTCAGTTATTTTCTGCTGTCTAAATTTAGATATTAGAGGATAGGCTACAAAACTTAGTAAAGTCCAAAGTAAATGTTTAGTGTTTTTAGCATGGTCCAAATAGCTAAATAATTTTTTAAAAAGTACACTAGAGGTAATGGCATAAATAATAAATATAAATCCTGAAATAGCCGCCAATTGTATAGTTGCAGAAGTCACAGCTGTAAGTGTACTATTTTTAAATGCAAAATGTAATATTAAAAACACTACAGTGAAATAGAAAAATATCAAAGCATATTTAGTATAGATACTATAATCAAGCTGTGAAGAATTGAACCCTTCTTTGTCTACGATGTTAGAAGGAGATTCTTCACGCGTATCTGTTTTTTTTAGTGTGCTAATTTTTAAATCTTCGTTAATTTTTTTCTTCTGTAAAAAGTAGAAAACAAAGTATAGTGGTAAACCTAAAAGCACAAAAAGGAGTGCGTTAGAAATATTATTTTTACCTAAATGTTTGTTTAAATTAGAATGGTCAAAAAAGGACTTTATTAAAGCAAATAAATAAAAGACACCTATAACTAAGCCTATAATATATAAAACATTGCCAAAAACAGGGAACCCATTGTTTCTTAAAATGGCGCCAGGTAAAGCAAATACAACAGCAATTATATAAAGAATGAGTGCAAGTTTTGAGTTTTCCTCATATAAGTACTTTAATCTTAAAGATTCTTCATAAGTATGATCGGTTAAATTACCTCCAAATTTTAATTCTTGTTTAGAAATACCTCTAGATTCTAAAATAGCTACAGATGAGTTTTTATAACTAATATCATAATCATACTGCCTATAATGCTTAACAATATCAATCAATTTATTGTTATCATAGGTGGTGAGTAATTTATAGTCTTCAGTGTTGCTGTCAAGACTATGGGTATCAAAAACCAATGTTTTACTCTTAATACCAAATATCTTTTTTATCGGATTTAATAGTCCGTCAGACTCAAACAGAGGTCTATCCTTAGTTGCTCTTCTAGTAAGATAAATACTCAAGGGTAACATTATTGCAGTAGATAGCCAAGTTGCTAAAATAGGATTTAAAGAGTCATCCATTGAGCTGTTTTTTGCAAAAATTCCGATAAAGTGATACGTTAAAAATAGGAGTATGGCTATCACTAAAGGTAAACCAATACCTCCTTTTCTAATAAGCGCACCTAAAGGAGCACCAACAAAAAAGAGGATTATACAAGCTAAGCCTAATACATATTTTTCGTGTAACGACACCACATGTTTGTTTCTCCATTTTGTTTGTGCTGCAAAATTACTTTTATTAGAGTTGATAATATCTTTTGTGCTTTTAATAGTGATTTTAGATAAATTAAGTATTTGTACTTTAGTTCTGTCATTATACAAGCTTAAAATATCACCTTCATAAATAGAATCTTTATTAGGAGAGATGTTTTTATTTAATGTTGAAATGGTTGTTCTATTATATAGGGTTTTAGTGAAATTCTTTAAATTGGTATCCCTTTTATCATAAAGACTATCAATTTTCACTCTTAGATCGCTAGCATTAAGCATGTTGTATCTGTTGTCGTAACTTTGATCATCCATATCAACATTATTAATGCCTTCTAAATCAACATTAATAATATATTCTTCAAAGTAACTTTTAGCATACGGTTTCTTTTTGTGTTGCTTTGGGTCTCTATTTTCTATTTCTTCGTAATAATTCCCCTTATACAATATTAACTGTACTAAATTTGAATTAACGTTACCTTCTAGTAATCCACTTTCAGCAATTATAACCGTTTTGTTTTTCGCATTTGTTGCAGCTTTTTTATGAATTACGACGTTGGTAAGAAATTCGCCATTTTCACCACTTTTATCTTCAACCTTGATATTATAATTACCAATATCATTAAATTGTCCTTTGGTAATTGCCATAGCAGGTTTTACTTGAGCAATATTTTTACGAAGATTGTAAACATTATGATTAGCCCAAGGAATAACGGTGTTTGAAAATATAAATGTTACAATACCAAGTAAAACAATAAATACACTAAGGCTTTTCATAGCGCGCTGCAATGAAATACCAGTTGATTTCATAGCAGCAAATTCATAGTTCTCGGCAAACTGACCAAAAACCATAATAGAGACTAATAAAATTGTTAATGGTAGTATTAAAGGAATTAAAGTTGGAGTAACATACAAGAGTAATTTTACAATTATAAATGTATCTAAATCTTTACCTGCTAAATCTCCAATATATAACCAAATAGCCTGTAAAACAAAAATGAACATGAGTATAATAAACACGGTCAAAAATGTTTTTAGGTAGGTCGTAAGAATATACCTATCTAGTATCTTCATGCAAAGGGTGGCTTAGACTAATCTAATTTATTGATGTAATAATCTTTGTACTTATTTTTGTCAAAAGTAAATAAGGTTTTTGAAATGGGCTCATTTGTTTTAAAAGAATTAACAGTAAGTGTCGTTTTTGTTCCGTTTTTGCCTACTTCAATTAATCTGTAAATATTTTTAGTTTTGGCATCAATACCAAGATAAACTTCTTTTATTTCAGAGTTTGTATCTATTGGATTTAATTTAACAAACTGAATTTTTCTACCCTTAACATCCTGAATAATATCCATGTCATATGTATAACCATCTTTATAAAACGACATCATTTTACTTGGTGTAATACTGTTTTCATCATCTGAGTTATCTGACGAAATAGTAACCTCTTCATCTTCTGGGCTTATCGTGTATAATTTTTTACCATCATAAAGTCTAGTAACACCTAGAATATTGAGTAAATAATTATCACCTTTCATGACCACATCACCACGTGTTTCTTGCTTAATATCTTCGCTTACATTTTCTAAAACGTATTTAAATTTAACCGAAATGTTGTCATAAGCCTGTGCTTTATTATAAACTTCGTTAAGTAAAGCTTCAGCTTTTTTAGATTCTTGAGAAAATCCTATGCTACTAATTAAAAATGCTAATACTACAATTATTTGTTTCATGTGTTTTTATTTAATATGTCTTTATGTGCACATGTTCTTCACTATTAATCATTCATTTTGAAGATAAAGTTTTGAGCATGCTTATTTCATTATTTTAAATATTTTCTCTTCGGAAATGTATCGTTTTAATTAAGTTTCGTTCGCCAATAAAGCATCAAGAGCCACAAAATCAGGAACTAAAACTTGTCTAGCTTTACTACCTTCAAAGCCACCAACAATTCCTGCCGCCTCCAATTGATCAATTAAACGACCAGCTCTATTGTATCCTAACTTTAACTTTCGTTGTAATAAAGAAGCAGATCCTTGTTGTGCTGTCACAATAATTTCGGCAGCTTCTCTAAATAACTTATCTCTATCTGCAATGTTATTATCAATACTTGTGCCACTTTCTTCACCAACATATTCTGGGAGTAAATGAGCGTCTGGATATGCCTTTTGCGCACCAATAAATTCAGTTATTCTTTCTACTTCTGGTGTATCTACAAAAGCACATTGTATACGAGTAATCTCATTTCCGGAGGTATATAACATATCACCTCGACCAATTAGTTGATCTGCGCCTCCACCATCTAGTATAGTACGAGAATCAATTTTTGAGGTCACTCTAAATGCAATACGCGCTGGGAAATTGGCTTTAATAATACCAGTAATAACATTTACAGATGGTCTTTGAGTGGCAATTATTAAATGTATTCCAATGGCACGAGCTAATTGCGCTAAACGAGCAATTGGTGTTTCTACCTCTTTACCAGCAGTCATTATTAAATCGGCAAATTCATCTACAACTAAAACAATGTACGGTAAAAATTGATGACCATCATTAGGGTTTAATTTTCGTGCTTTAAATTTGGTATTGTATTCTTTAATATTACGACATAATGCATTTTTGAGCATTTCGTAACGGTTATCCATCTCAATACATAAAGAGTTTAATGTATTGATAACCTTTGTGTTGTCTGTTATGATGGCATCTTCACTATCAGGAAGTTTTGCTAAATAATGACGCTCAATTTTATTAAATAATGTTAATTCTACTTTTTTAGGATCTACAAGAACAAACTTTACTTCTGCAGGATGTTTTTTATAAAGTAGCGACGTTAATACTGCATTTAGTCCAACCGATTTACCTTGTCCTGTTGCACCTGCCATTAACATGTGAGGCATTTTTGCTAAATCAACAACAAATGTTTCGTTGCTAATTGTTTTTCCAAATGCGATTGGGAGCTCCATTTCAGACTTTTGAAATTTTTGTGAAGCAATCACAGATCGCATAGAAACAATTGTAGAATTTTTATTTGGGACTTCTATTCCAATAGTTCCTTTTCCTGGTATAGGAGCAATAATTCGAATTCCTAATGCAGATAATGATAACGCAATATCATCTTCAAGGTTTTTAATTTTTGAAATACGCACACCAGCTTCTGGAACAATTTCATAAAGTGTAACTGTAGGACCAATGGTTGCTTTTATACTAGAGATACCAATTTTATAATTGTTTAAAGTCTCAACAATTCTATTTTTATTTTCTTCTAGTTCTTCTTGGTTTATGGTAATGCCTTCGGTATCGTATTTTTTTAATAAATCTAAAGGAGGGAATTTAAACTTGCTTAGATCTAATGTAGGGTCAAATTGTCCATAATCTTCAACCAATTTATTAGATAAATTATCGGTTTCAGAAATCTCTTCTTCTACAGTTTCAATTTCGATACTTAGCTCAGCCTCTTTATTAGGATCTTCTTTTTTAATCTCTGTTTTTAATTCTGGTTCTAAAGTTTGCGTTATAACAGGTTCAGTTTTTTTAACAGGCTCTTTAGGTTTTGAAGGTTCTTCAACTTTGAGGTCTAAAGCAGCTTTAATGGCATCGGCTTCGGCAGATAAATCATTATCAACTGTAAATGTCGAGTCTTCATTAGCTGTGTTCATTTCACTTTGAAGATCACTCTTGGCACGTTTAAATAAGTTTACAAATGTCTCTCCATTAACACCAAATCTAATGGCTAAATAGGTTATTAATACAAACAAAAGTAGGAGCGTAGTGCCTAGTTTGCCTATATAATCTTGTATAAAGGAATTGATTTCAAAGCCAATAGTACCGCCAAGGGTATCATATTTATGGGAGAAGAAGCCAAAAAATACAGATAGCCATATAATAATTAGCGTTCCCCAAATCCAATGGCGACGTAATCTTGCTTTATTGATGTCTAGCGTGATATAGATTCCTGATAAAAACAATAAACCAGAAAAGATAAACGAAGAGATACCAAACCCTTTATTAATAAAAAAGTCACTAGTCCAGGCACCTAATTTGTTAAGCCAATTTTGTGTTTTTATATCTCGAGAAGTCATTTCAGAAAGTGTACTTTGATCTGCCTGACCTGTGAAGAAAAAAGATAGAAAAGCAACAAACATTAAAATACCAAGTATAATTAATAAGCTACCAAAAATCAGTTTTTGCTGACTCGATAGTTTTAAACTCGGCTTTTTAAATGACGGAGTTTTTTTAACTTTTGCAGTGGTTTTAGCTTTGCTTTTTGTCTTGGTTTTTTTCTTTGCCATGTTCACTTTCCGTACCAACGGAAGCCTTAATTAGTTCAATATTTAAGATGCTGAATCTAGTTCAGTAAGACGTCGTATGTACAACGTAACAAAAATACAAATAACTAACGTTTATCCTAACTTAAAAGTATTTAAACCATTTATGTAATTGATAATTTAGAATGCTTAAAAGATCTTTGGAATATAAATTACCAAAGCAGCAATAGCAGCACTAATGGCAGCAATGAAAACCGCTCCAGCAGATATATCTTTTATCTTACCTATTGCATAATGTCTATCAGGATGTACAAAATCTGCAATGTTTTCTATGGCAGTGTTTATCCCTTCTAAGCTCATTACTAAACCAATAAAACCAATTTGAAAGAGCCATTCTATTTGAGAAATATCAAAGTAAAATCCTGCAATTGAAATAGCTATTGCACATCCTAATTGTACTTTAATACTCGCCTCAGTTCTAATTAAATACACGGCGCCTTTAAACGCATATCCTACGCTTTTAAGTCTGTTAATAAGAAACGATTCTTTTTTTTGCATGAATTAGGAATGTGCTGCGGAAATTCTAATAACTTTAAAACAATTTATCTTCATTTAATATCGTAAATTACTTATTTAATTATCTCAAAGCTTAAAATATAGCTTTATACATAAGAATATAATTTATTTCAAAGCTTCTAAGGCTGCTTTGTAATTAATGATATGATTTATTTCAAAGCTTCTAAGGCTGCTTTGTAATTTGGCTCATCTGCAATTTCTTGAACTTGTTCTGTATAGATAACTTTTCCTTCCGTATCTACAACGATAACGCATCTAGATAGCAATGATTCAAATCCTCCGTCGATAAAATCCAGTCCATAAGCTTTTCCGAAGTTACCATCTCTAAAATCTGATAAACTCTCTACATTATCTAGACCTTCTGCGCCACAAAAACGCGCCATAGCAAATGGTAAATCTTTAGAGATGCATAATACTTTAGTGTTCTCTAAGGTGCTAGCTGCTTTATTAAATTCTCTTATAGAAGTTGCGCAAGTTCCTGTGTCTACACTAGGAAAAACGTTTAATACCAAATTATGTCCAGTATAATCACTTAATGATTTTGTACCTAAATCTGTTGTTGTTAATTTAAAATCTGGAGTTTTTGTCCCTTTTGAAGGTAATGTTCCTGATGTGTTTACTGGATGTCCGCCTAATGTAACTTTTGCCATGATTTATTGTTTTTATGAATGTTAAAATTAAGGAATATTTGAATCTTTAAAGCAAGGTCTGTACGATATTTTACATTAGTTTAACAGATATGCAGTTTTCATATAAAAAGATTTACTAAACTTTTATTTACTTGAAGTACGCTATTGATTGTGCTAATCTGTTTTAAATAATTTACCTAATACTAGGTATACTTTAGTAAAGTAAAGTTGTCGTTTTTTGTAAAAGCTATTAATTTAAATGTGAACCTATTATGAAAAAAAATATTCGATTTTATGTGTTATTTAGTTTAATTACTGTTTTATTTTCTTGTTCTAATGATAATGATACTCAAGATGTCAATGAAGACAATGGATTAACTATTATACGACATGTTGAACCTGTTAGTCCCAATACAATTGCTCCTAAATCTACTTATGTTGATAATACGACAAACAATCAATTAACAAGTTATTTTAAGCATGATAGTGCTGGGAATATAGAACGGCTAACTCATATTGTTAGCGATGATGGCTCTGGTATATCTACAATTATGGTATTTAATGGAGTAGGTGAGATACAATCTCTGTATCAGCAAAATGGGTTGACAGGAGATATTTTTAATGAGGTTTTTATAGGGTTTGAAGATGGTGTTACCTTGTATGGTGGAGAAGATGGAGTTAATCAATTAACAGCGTCTATTCAAATGAATACTGTTGGCAACTTTTTAAATAGTCAAGATGATGTGTTGTTTTCTCAAGCTATAAATCAAAATTTAGGAACTTTTGAGCATTTTGCCTACGTTTCTAGTAGTAACGGGAATAATAGGGCAAGCCTAAATACTTTAGTTTTTGTAGCTGTAATGGCTGGTATTGCTGTGCTCTATAGTTCTGCAACTATTGAGCAAGGGATAGAAATCATACCCAAAAGCACAGCTGGTATGGTACAGTGTGATATGTTTGGAGATTGCTCTAATAATAGATCATCATCTAATAATGGAGACGATTCTTGCTCAATTCCTTACACAGATTTTGTGTGTTCTGAAGTTGTTGATCTCGATGAGAACTCATGTGAGAATTCTACATTAGAAGTTATAGTTGGTGTTGATCCTGATAATCTTTTGGTAGCAATTGTTAATGGAGATTCTGCCAATTATGATTTTTATTGGTCTACTGGTGATATGAGCACAGAGTTAATAGGTCATTCAATAACTGCTCCAGGAGATGGTAATTACTATGTTATGGTAATTGATGACTATGGATGCGTTGCATTTGGCTCGGCTACTGTAGGTTCAGAATATGAACATCTTATTATTGGTACTTGGCGAGCAAATTCTGTTCTTTTCAATGGAGGAGAAATTTTTAATCCGGATTGTGTTGAAAAAGTAGTTTTTACATCTACTAATTTTTCATCTCAAGATTTAGGTAATTGCGATGAACCTGAGTCAACAGGAGGTAATTATAATATTACTGGAAATACTATAGATTTAAACTTTACAGAAGGTGATTTTAGTGGTAATGTTTCTCAACAAATTATAGAGCTTACAGAAACAAGTATGGTTGTTGCTGAGGGAAATAATTATGTTTATTCATATGAGAGAATGTCTATTGACGTTTTTGGCCCTTGGAACTTACAAGAGATGTCTAATTGTGTAAGTACTGGAGATGGCGGATCTTCTTCAGATAATTACACTGGGACTATAACATTAAATGAAGACTATACAGTAACTGCCGAAGATGATTCTGGTGGAAACTATGTGACAAACAATTTTACTTTTGAAAACAATATTTTAATTATTAATACGGTGTACCATGATTATTTTACACCATCATGCGGAGGAGTGGACTTTAAAGTTGCAAATTATACAGCTCAATATACTTATGACCCATTAACAGATTCGTTTGATGGCTCTTTTGCAAGCAGTCAAGAAGAGGTTACAGGTGATGATTGCGTTGAAAACGGAAATAACTGTTCGGGAACTGGAAATTTAACACGCTAAATAAAGTGAAGTATAAAAAAAGCCTTTTCAATTGGAAAGGGCTTTTTCATTTTATTAAAATGTACCTACAATACCTATTTGATTACTGCTAAATCTAAAATTCCATGAAATAAGTTTTTTCTTTTTAGGATAATCATAAGCGTCTTCTTTAAATAGGTAATTGTCAATGCAATCAACCACAATAATACTAAGTGCAGTGCTAAATGCAATATCTGTAATCCAATGTGCGTCATCAATAACTCTAGAAATAGGAGGTATGGCTCCAATACTATAAATACCAACTTTTACCCAAGTATTATCAAACTGCTTTGCTATTGAGTGCGCCATTGTCATAGATAATATCGTGTGTCCAGAAGGAAATGACCTATACGTCGCCTCACCAGAAAATGGATTAAATGTATAATTGTTAAATCCAGAACCAGGGCGTGCTCTACCAACCGTTGTTTTAGTAAGTGTTTGAATTAAGCCTGTAGTAAATGATGACGAAATGATAAGAACACTTGTTTTACGTACTTTCTCATTTTTTGTTAGTAACCCAAATGTATATAAACCCGTATTTACAGCAAAATAGTTTTGCGGACTTCCAAAATACCAACCAAAATCTCTTAATATTTTTGGAAAATGGGTTCTGTTTTCTTGTGACCAATCTCGTAAAGGTTGGTCGGCAAGACTCAACGTTGCAGTACCAGCTACAAGAATACCGAGTTTTTTATAATCCTTTCCTTTCCATTGTGCAGGACGAGATAAAGAATGTGCAACACTTTTAACAGTGAATTTAGCATCATGCTTCATTAAATCCCAAATAGACGATGAGTCTTTTAGTTTAGTATTTACTATAGTTTGTGAAACCATAGCTGTTGTAAAACTAAAAAAGCAAGTAATAAAAAAAAGAACCTTTATTTTTAACAAATCTACCTTAATTCAGCGCCAAGCTGCTTTTCAAAATTAGCTTGTAGTTTATTCATTATTTTATCTATCTGTTTGTCTGTAAGAGTTTTGTTTTCGTCTTGTATCATAAAGCTAACAGCATAACTTTTCTTTCCCTTCGGAAGATTTTTACCTTGATACACATCAAATAAATCTACATCTTTAAGAAGTTGTTTTTCTGTTTGCATCGCAATCTTGTCAATAGCTTCAAAAGTAACATCTTCATTTAATAGTAATGCAAAATCTCGACGTACTAAAGGGTATTTTGGTAGCTCTTTGTATGAAATAGAGTTATGCTTTGCCATATCTATAACATTATCCCAATTAAAATCGGCATAAAGAACTTCTTGTGATATCCCAAAATGCTTCAAAACAGTTCTGTTTACGATACCAAAATCTACTAATTTCTTTTTTCCTATCGATAAGCTAATGCCTTCGCTAAACACATCGCTTTTAGTAGGTGAAACCTTATGTCTAGATAAGCCTAAACGTTCTAACGTACTATTTACAATACCTTTTAAATAAAAGAAATCACTTTTTTGTACAGGTGCATTCCATCTTAAATTAGATTTATTTCCCGTTAAAAATAGAGAGAGGTGTTTGTATTCTTCACGACCTTCATTATAACTATGATACGTTTTTCCATATTCGTATAGTTTTAAATTTTCACGTTTTCTATTGATATTATAACTCACGGCTTCTAATCCAGAAAACAATAAGCTCTGGCGCATTACGCTCAAATCATTACTCAAAGGATTAAGCATTTCAACATTGTGTTCTTCCTTTAATTGCTCACTTAAAGCAATATATTTAGGAGACGTAAGCGAGTTAGATAATATTTCATAAAAACCTTGTGAAGCTAATTGATTTCCAATAACATTTTGAAGCTTATAATCTTCAAATTTAGACGTATTTGAAATAGAAGCATTTAACTTTTCGGTGGTTGCAATATTGTTATAACCATAAACACGTAAAATTTCTTCAATAACATCTGCCTCGCGTTGTACATCATTACGATAAGCAGGAACGGTAAGTCCTAAGCCGGTTTCTGTAACATTATTGACTTTAATGTCTAAAGACGATAAAATTCGTTTTATAGTTTCTTTAGGGATTTCTTCTCCAATTAATTTAGCAGCATTATCAAAACTAAGGCGTACTTGAAAATCTTCTATTTTTTTAGGATATGAATCCATCAAATCGCTAGAAATTTCACCACCAGCTATTTCAGTAATTAATAAAGCGGCACGTTTTAAAGCATAATCTGTAATATTTGGGTCAATACCTCTTTCAAATCTAAACGATGCATCAGTATTTAAGCCGTGACGTTTAGCTGTTTTTCTAACACTCACAGGGTTAAAATATGCACTTTCTAAGAAAATACTAGTAGTCGTTTCGGTAACACCAGAATACGCACCTCCAAAAACACCAGCAATGCACATTGGTTTTTCGTCATCGCAAATCATTAGATCATCAGCACTTAGTTTGCGCTCTACATCATCTAGAGTCGTAAATAATGTGCCTTCAGGTAAGGTTTTTACAACCACTTTACTTCCCGAAATTTTAGCAGCATCAAAGGCATGCAATGGTTGCCCTAATTCATGTAACACGTAGTTGGTAATGTCAACAATATTGTTTTTTGGTGTTAAACCAATAGCTTTTAATCTGTGTTGTATCCAGGCAGGTGAATCTTCAACTTTAATACCTGTAATAGTTATACCACAGTAGCGAGGAGCCAAATTGTAATCTTCAACCTCGACACTTACTTTTAGTGATCTACGGTCTACGTGAAACGAGCTAACCGATGGTGTTATTAATTCAGTATTAATATCATCAGTTTGTAATAAACCCGCTTTTAAATCACGAGCAACACCATAATGACTCATGGCATCTGCTCTGTTTGGAGTTAAGCCTATTTCAAAAACCTCATCATTTTCGATATCAAATATATCTGAAGCTAGTGCTCCAACTTCAATGTCGGCATCAAGAACCATAATCCCATCATGAGATTTTCCAAGACCTAATTCGTCTTCAGCGCAAATCATACCGTGACTTTGCTCACCTCTAATTTTTCCTTTCTTGATTTTCCAGGCTTCACCAGTTTCAGTATATAAAGTGGTTCCAATAGTAGCAACAGGCACTTTTTGACCAGCAGCAACATTAGGAGCTCCACAAACAATTTGTAATGGTTCGTTAGCACCAATATTTACAGTAGTTACTTTTAATCTATCTGCATTTGGATGTTGTACGCAAGTTAAAACCTCACCTACAACAATACCCTCTAATCCTCCTTTTACAGATTGGTAACTGTCTATACCTTCAATTTCTAGACCTAAATCGGTTAATAAATCTCCAGTTTTCTCAGCAGGCCAATCGGTTTTTAAAAATTGTTTTAGCCAGTTGTATGATATTTTCATCGTCTTATTTTGTCAATTGGCAAAGATAATAATACTAATAGTTTAGCGATAGTTTTTTGTTAAAAAATAGCCCTAATCTTAATATTTTCTTCGGAAATTTTAAAAACCCAAAAAAAGATTGATATTAAACACTTTGCTAGACAATAGTTGTAAGAAGTTTATATTTGTGGAGACGAAATGTTTTTAAAAATAAAGCTCATGATGCGAAAACTAATTCTTTTACCAATATTAATACTTGTTTTTGGTTGTAATCTCAATCGTTCAGATGCATTGCCAGAAGGAGTTTGGAGAGCAGAATTGCAATTAACTGATACCGAAGTGTTACCATTTAATTTTGAAGTAACATCTCGAGATGCCCTAAAAATTTCTAATGCTGATGAAGTGATTCTAGTTACAGATATAACGTATTCTCACGATACAATTGTCATAAAAACTCCAGTTTTTGAAGGCTATATTAAAGCAGTTTTAAAAGATGGGCATCTCAAAGGAAGTTTTGTAAAAGAAAGTTTAGATCGCGTGGTGTCTTTCTCGGCAGAATTATCAAATAAGGATCGTTTCAGCATTAAAAATGAAACACCTAGTCAAAATGTGACAGGTAATTGGGAGACTGTGTTTAGTCCAAATTCCGAAGAAGATAAATATATAGCAAAAGGTGTTTTTGAACAAAATGGAACTGAGGTTACAGGGACTTTTAGAACAACAACAGGAGATTATCGTTATTTAGAAGGCGTTATGGATGGTGATATTATGAAGCTATCAACCTTTGATGGTGCACATGCATTTTTATTTACGGCTACAGTAAAAGACAGTACCATGAACGGAAAATTCTACTCAGGAAATCATTGGGAAGAACCTTTTATTGCTAAGCGTAATGAGACTTATGAATTGCCAAGCGCTAATGATCTTACATTTCTAAAAAAAGGCTATGACGCCTTAGAGTTTACCTTTCCTGATACTGATAGTACTCAGGTGTCGTTATCTGATAAGCGTTTTAGGGATAAGGTTGTTATCGTGCAAATTATGGGATCATGGTGTCCTAACTGTTTGGATGAGAGTAAATACTATTCAGAGTATTATAGTAATAATGCCAAAAAGGATATAGAATTTGTTGCATTGGCTTTTGAGTATGCTAAGTCTAAAGATAAAGCATTTAAGAGTATAAAACGTTTAAAGGATGACGTGGGAATTCAATATCCAATCTTGTTGGCTCAGTATGGGTCTTCAGATAAGGCTCAAGCTCAAGAAAAATTACCAATGTTAAATCATGTATTGTCGTATCCAACCTCAATCTATATAGATAAAAAAGGTAAGGTGAGAAAGATTCATACCGGATTTAATGGGCCAGCAACAGGTGAAAAATATATAGAATTTAAAGCAGAATTTGAGAGCTTTGTTGATGAGTTGTTAGCAGAGTAGTGAGTGTTTATACAAAGAAAAAATCCTTGACACCACTCAATATGCTTTGTATCGCGTAAGACGCTAAAATTAATCCCATAATTTTGCTAATTACAGTAATCCCATAGTCTCCAATTCTCTTTTGTACAAGGTTTGCAGCCAGTAATAATAAGCAGGTTAAAATAATGACAAGTAAAACTAAAGCTGTGGTCATTATTTGTTGTTGTATTGTGTAGTGGTGATTATCGGTCATGAGCACCACAGCCATAATCGCTCCAGGTGAAGCGATAGATGGGATTGCTACAGGAAATATAGTTACATGTTTGTAGTCTTTAATAGAATGTTTTTCTGTTTCGGGTTTACCATCTCCAAAAATCATAGTTAATGCAAATAGAAAAAGAATAACACCTCCCGAAATTTGAAACGCATCTAGGGAGACTTCCATGCCTTCTAAAATCAATTGACCGATAACAATAAAAAATAATAAAATAAAAAAGGCAATTATTGACGCGCGTACCGCTATTTTTATTTTATGTTTTTTGTCAAATTGTTTTGTCGCTTCTAGGTATACAGGTACTGATCCTAATGGGTCTATAACGGCAATTAAAAAAAATATTGAGGTTACTATTTCTATCATAAATCACAAAAAGTTAAGCCTTAATATAGTATATCAAGGCTTAAAAGTGGAATTTTAAGTTAAAAATCTTAATTTAAATTATTTTGAATAATATGTTCCCATTTTTGTATCACTTCTAATTCACCATTTAGTTGAAAATCATCTATTTGATTAAATATTTCAATGTTTTGTTCGTGTTTAGAACTGCTTTTAGGGTTTAAAACTAATTGTAATCTCACAATGGTGTCGTGCTTATCTGTATGATTCGCTTTTTTAGAATTTAAAATTCCGCAGCTTTTAATATTGTTAAGGTCGATACGTTGAGAGATTTCTTTTTTAGAATTCTGTTTATAAAAAAATAAATTATGATTGTTTGCGTCTAATCCAATAGCAAAATTTTTAAACACTTCAAACTCTGCTAATTTACTTTTATGTTGATTGGCTAAGGCTTTCAAGGCGTTTAACAGCTTACGTTCTTTTTTCTTTTGTTGTTGTTGTATAAGTACAACAGGTGTAGTCACCAACAGTACTAAAACTGCTGATGTAATAGTTATTCCTAAACTCATTTTAAAAATTTTTAAGTTAATGTATTATGATATTAGCATTGTGTAGATACATTGCTAAAAAAGTGTTGTCATTAAATGACAGCTTAAAAATGAAAATGAATTACCAAAAGTTGTGAAAAGGGAAAATAATATCGGTTGTTAAAAAACTCAGTATGAGGTGCGTCTCGTATTGATGAGATTTATTGAGTTCAACTACCGTTTGGTGTTTGTTTATGTTTGCTTTTGTGTTAGCATCAGTAAGTTTTTTTAGAACTACTGGAGTGTATGTGTTTTGGTTGTTAGTAAAGATTCTGTCTAGAGAATCATTGGTATGAAGATAGCTAACTGGTTTTAAAGATGAGTCGTTTACATCATCATGTGAAACTTCAAAATGAGTTTTAGGAATTAAATTTACATCGTTAGCGCTTGGGTAAGCTGCAAAAAAGCAGAATCCTAAGAGTAATGTAAGAAATGATGTAAGTTTAATTTTCATGCTACAAAATTAAAGCTTTTTTTGAACTGTGAGACTTTCCGAAGAAAAACCAAGCATAAAATTTTCTTAAAAAAGGGATTTACTTAACCATGAATAGATTCAGACTTTCCGTAGCTTTTAATAACTTCTGCTTCAAACTCAACAAGTTCTTTCCAGCGTTTGTCAACATCAATGTCTTTACCGTATTTTCGAGCAAATGTTATAAATGTGGTGTAATGTCCAGCTTCACTAACCATTAAGTCATAATAAAATTTAGATAATTCTTCGTCTTTAATACGTTGTGATAAGAGTTTAAAACGTTCGCAACTACGTGCTTCTATCATAGCCGAAAATAATAAACGATCAACCATACTTTGTAGTCTGCTTCCGCCTTTATTCATAAACTTGTACAGTTCATTAACGTAGCTGTCTTTTCGTTCTCTGCCTAAGGTGTAGCCTCGTTTTTTTATGATATCATGTACCATTTGAAAATGTTCTAATTCTTCCTTAGCGAGTTCTAATAATTCTGTAACCAGATCTGGATACTCAGAGTTATGTGTAATAATAGTAATCGCATTTGTACATGCTTTTTGTTCACACCAAGCATGATCTGTTAAGATTTCTTCAATATTGTCTTCTGCGAGTTTTGCCCAACGTGGATCGGTTGCTAATTTAAGGTGAAGCATGCTCATGGTTCTAATTTTTTGATAAAGATACTTATAAAAGTGATTTAATTTGATTGAAAACCCGTTGTGCACTTCTAATTGCGCCTTCCATCTTGCCAGGAGCAAACTCACTTGTCTCTGTTCCAGCAATAAACAAGGTGTTATTTAAATAAGCCTCTTGAAAAACAGGGTGGCCATTGTTACGTTGTGGCATAATATAGCTATTGTTAACCGCTGTTGTAAACGTTTCGTTTTTCCAAGCTAATTCTTCATACGATAAGTAATCATGGATATGACTACCGTAATAACGTTCTAATTGCTTTAGTGCAAGATCTTTTCTTTGTGCTTTTGTGTAGTGGTTTAGTTCTTTATTCATAAAACCTACCAAAGCATGTTTGGTATTATCTGCGCTGGAGTGATCATAAAATTCTTGTAAAACACTTACATTACTATAAATTGTACCACTTGTACTGATGTTTTTCCAAAAAGGATTCGCAAATGTAAATCCAACCTTGATGGAATCGTGCATCCAAGTATGCGTGTTTTTCATAATTTCTTTGACACTAGGTGGTAGTTCAGGTTTAACGTTTATCGTATTTTCAAAAAGTTGAGGAGGTAGGGTTGAGACTATGTGCTTACAAGTGAATTCAAAACTTTTGGAAGTTGCTGTAATGTTACCAGTATGCTCTGCAATCTCAGAAATCTCACAATTAGTTATAATTTGATTTGAGTCTAACGTTTCAGAAAGTGCTTTAATCATACTTTGCGTTCCGTTTTTTATACGATAACTACTATGGTTGTTTTGTGGGAGTTTTACTAATTGAGCTGGGTTTTCTGTATTAGGTTCATAAATAGCGGTTGTTCCGTAGAATTGCTCAAAAACCTCAAGATCCAATGTTTTTATTAGATTTAGGAGTTCTCTATGCTCGTTAACTAACCATGTTGCTCCAAGTTCTAAAGGAGCCTGGTTTGCATTTTGTTTTGTGTAGATTCGTCCTCCAATTCGATCCCTCGCTTCAATGATTAATAAAGAAACATCTAATTGTTTTAAATAATAAGCAAGTGTTAGGCCAGTTAAACCTGCTCCAATAATTACGACATCTGCTGTTTTGTTTTGCATTTAAAATATAGTTGTTTAAGAAATATAATTCCAAATGTTTTTGTATTTGCTAATTTCACGATAGGCATCTAATATCACTTTATGTTCAGGTTGTACTAGTGATGGATCGTTTGATAGTAAGCGTTTTGCATAAAAACGTGCGTTTTGTAAAATATCTTTGTCTAACAAAATATTGGCTATTTTTAAATTTAAAACTCCACTTTGTTGCGTTCCCATAATATCTCCTGGTCCTCTAAGTTGTAAATCTACTTCGGCAATTTCAAAGCCATCACTGGTTTTTGTCATGGTTTCTATACGTGTTTTGCTGTCTTGACTCATTTTATGGCTCGTCATTAAAATGCAATAACTTTGTTCTGCACCACGACCAACACGACCTCTTAACTGATGTAGTTGAGATAAACCAAAACGCTCTGCACTTTCAATAATCATCACCGAGGCGTTAGGTACATTAACGCCAACTTCAATAACAGTTGTAGCCACCATGATTTGTGTTTCGCCTTTTACAAAACGTTGCATTTCAAATTCTTTGTCTGCAGGCTTCATTTTGCCATGTACTATAGAAATCTGATATTTTGGCTGCGGAAATTCTCTAACTACACTCTCATAGCCATCCATTAAATCTTTATAATCCATATGTTCACTTTCCTGAATTAATGGATATACCATGTAAATTTGCCTACCTTTTTCTATTTCATCACGCATAAATCGCAACACTTTTAACCGATTTGAATCATAACGATGCACGGTTTTTATGGCTTGTCTTCCTGGCGGTAATTCGTCAATAACAGAGATGTCTAAATCACCATAAACCGACATGGCTAAAGTGCGCGGAATTGGAGTCGCAGTCATTACTAAAATATGTGGCGGAATGATGTTAACCTCAGTCTCATTTGGTAGTGTAGAAGCAGGTCCTTTTTTCCATAATTTAGAGCGTTGAGCAACTCCAAATCTATGTTGCTCATCAATAATGGCGAGACCTAAATTTTTAAATTTCACCTTGTCCTCAAGTAAAGCGTGAGTGCCAATTAAAATTTGCAAATCGCCATTTTCTAAAGATTTGTGAATGTCTTTACGTTGTGAAGTGTTACTTGAACCTGTGAGTAATTTTATGCTGATATTCAATTTGTTAGCCAGCTCGCTTAAACCTTGATAGTGCTGTACTGACAAAATTTCAGTTGGTGCCATTAAACAAGCTTGAAAACCGTTGTCAAGTGCCATAAGCATTGACATGAAGGCAACTATTGTTTTCCCAGAACCTACATCACCTTGTAAAAGTCGATTCATTTGCGCATTGCTGCCTAAATCGTTTCTAATTTCTTTGAGAACTCGCTTTTGCGCACCTGTTAATTCAAATGGTAAATGGTCTTTGTAAAACGAATTAAATAATGTACCAACTTGTGTAAAAGGTACGCCTTTTATTTTTGATTTATGAATAAGGTTTTTTAAAATTAATTGTAATTGAATGTAGAATAATTCTTCAAATTTTAATCGGTATTGAGCACGCGCTAAGAGTTCATTGTTTTTAGGAAAATGAACATTAAAAAGGGCATCACTTTTTGATAGCAGTTTAAGCTCAGTTAGAATATTATTTGATAATGTTTCAGAAAACCTTCCGTTGGTTTCTAAAAACAAATTTTGCATAATGGTATTCATCACTTTATTCGTAATACCCTTGTTGGATAACTTTTCGGTAGATGGATAAACCGCTTGCATGGTTGTGCTTATTTTCTTTTCATGCACTTTTAAAAGTTCAAATTCTGGATGTGGCATGGAAAAGACACCATTAAACCAATTTACTTTTCCGAAGATCACATAAGGCACATTGGGTTTAAAGCTCTCTTTAATCCATTTTTGGCCTCTAAACCAAACCAGTTCCATGCGTCCTGTATCGTCTTGAAACGTTGCTACCAAACGCTTACCTCGTTTTTGTGCAATTTCTTTAAAACCTGTGATTTTTCCAACAATTTGCACTTCGGCACTGTTGCGTTGTAATTGGTTAATTTTGTAATACTTAGTTCGGTCTAAATAACGATTTGGAAATACGTTAATCAAATCCTGATAGGTGTGAATGCCCAACTCGCTTCGCAATAAATCTGCGCGATTAGGACCAACACCTTTGAGGTAATCTATAGGAGTTTGAAGTTTAGAGCTCATAGTTGCGAATTTACCAAATTCCCACGAAAAGAGAATCTCATTGGCAATTGAAATACATATTATATTATGAAATAATCATGGTTTTAATTGGTTAAGCGAAAATGTCATTCTAAGCGCAGCGAAGAATCTCATAGCTTCGAACTTTATTTATGGTGTGAAATTCCGTATTTTGGTCTCATCTTTGATAAAACCTACGTATGAAGCAATATTTGCAAATTATATTTTTCTTTTTTTTCTTCGGAACTATAACCGCTCAACAATCGGATTATGTAGATTTTATAAGTATTAAAGCTGATATTGGTTTTGACAACTCTTTAGGTTTGGTTAAAGGGAGTGTAGTATATAAATTTAAAATTTTAAAAGAAATAGACTCTGTCTTTATTGATGCGGGAAATAGAATTGATCATTATGAAATTCATAATAGCAATTTTAAAGCTCGTCATACTTACGATGCTAATCGCTTAATATTTAATTTCACCAATGACATGGTGAAAGACTCTATTTATGAATTTAAATTAATTTATTTTTCCTATCCCAAAAAGGCAATGTACTTCATTGACGATCAAATCTGGACACAAGGTCAAGGGAAATACACCAGCAACTGGCTACCAAGCATCGATGATGTTAACGATAAAATAGAATTTGATTTATCAATCACTTATGAAAATGGTTATGAGGTTTTAGCTAATGGAAAACTCATAAACAAAGAGGTTGGAGAAGACTATACTAAATGGCATTACGAGATGCAAAAGCCAATGTCCAGTTACTTAGTCGCTTTAGCCATAGGTAACTACAATAAAAAAACAGAAACCTCAAAATCTGGAATCCCTCTAGAATATTACTATTACCCAAACGATTCGCTTAAAGTTGAGCCAACATATCGTTATTCAAAACAAATGTTTGATTTCTTAGAAGAAGAGATTGGTGTCGCATATCCTTGGCAAAATTATAAGCAAGTACCTGTAAAAGACTTTCTGTATTCTGGGATGGAAAATACGAGTCTCACGATTTTCTCAGACAGTTTTATGGTAGATTCTATTGGGTTTAATGATAAAAACTACATTACAGTTAATGCGCATGAGTTGGCACATCAATGGTTTGGAGATTTGGTAACGGCAACTTCTGGAGAGCATCACTGGCTTCAAGAAGGTTTTGCTACTTATTACGCTTTGTTGGCAGAACGCAATATTTTTGGAGACGATCATTATTATTGGCAGTTGTTTGAAAACGCTCAAGAATTAATTGCTCAAGAAAAAGCAGGACAAAGCACCTCACTTTTAGATGCCAAATCGAGCAGTACAACCTTTTATAAAAAAGGCGCTTGGGCTTTGCATGTATTGCGAGAGCAGGTTGGAGACTCAGCATTTACAACTGCTGTGAAAACGTATTTAGGTAAGCATAGCTTCGGAAATGTAACAACTACAGATTTTATTTCTGAGGTAGAAACATCAAGCCAACAAGATTTATCTGGCTTTGTAGATGATTGGTTGACAGAAGTTAAACTTCCGGAAGATGCCGTGGTAAAAAGTCTTAAAAAATCTGCTTTTATGAGAGACTATCTAGCTGTTGATTGTAATGAGTATACCCAAAAATGCAAAGATTATTTGGTGTCTAATATTTCCGATAAGGCAAAAATAAAAGTCGTGAGTCAGGTGTCAAAACATATCGAACCTGAAGCTTTTAATAATAGTTTAGAAGTGCGACAGGCAATAGCTCAATATGTTACTGAAATTCCGAAAGAACTAAAACCTCACTACGAATCGCTATTAAATGATAAATCTTATGTTACCATTGAAGCGGCATTGTATAGTTTATGGGTTAACTTCCCAGAGGAACGTATCAAATACTTGCAGAAAACTAAAGATATAAAAGGGTTTAACGATTATAATGTGCGATGTTTGTGGTTGGTACTGCATTTAAATACGGTTGAATTTCAGCCAAATAAAAAACAAGATGTTTTGAATGAGTTAATTGGGTATACGTCTCCTAATCATCATTTTGAATTACGAATGCGAGCATTTGATTATTTAAAACTCATTGGTGGATTTGAATCTAAATCTATAAAAAGTCTTTTAAAGGCTACAAAGCATCATAACTGGCGATTTTCAAAATATGCAAAACAGGTGATCGATGAGTTAGAGAATGACAGTGCATACAAACGATTAATTGAGCAACTTAAAAACGAACAGAAATGAGAGCTTTAGTAATATCTGGAGGTGGAAGTAAAGGTGCATTTGCAGGAGGTGTGGCGCAGTATTTAATGGAAGGTCAAGGTCGAGAATACGACATGTTTTTAGGAACATCTACAGGGAGTTTGTTAGTAAATCACTTAGCTTTAGGAGATATAGGGAAGTTGTACAATATATTTACAAATGTGCAACAGCATGATATTTTTAGTGTGAGTCCTTTTGTACAGCGAAAAAAAGGAGATCGAGAGTATGTGTCTATTGATTTTGTAAATTCACTCTGGCAGTTTATGAGACGTAAACGTACGTTTGGAGAGAGTAAAGCATTGAAGCGACATATAAAACGCAATTTTACTAAAGCGGAGTTTGATAGTATTAGAAAAACAAAAGAGGACGTTGTAGTTACGGTTTCTAATTTGTCTATGAATCGCGTAGAATATAAATCTATTAAAGATCATACCTACGAGGAGTTTTGTAACTGGATTTGGATTTCCTGTAATTACATTCCGTTTATGTCTTTGGCTACCGTTAATGGCTATGAGTATGCCGATGGTGGTTTGGGATGCGTAATCCCAATACGAGAAGCTATTTTACGTGGAGCTACAGAGATTGATGCTATTGTTTTAGAAGCTGAACAAATGGAACGCACGAAAATATTGGGTAAAAATCCATTTTCATTGATGCTTAATTTATTTGGGCATTTATTGGATCAAGTAGAGAAAAATGATATAGTCATTGGTAAATTAGCTGCTAAAAATAGAGGAGTGAAACTCAATCTTTACTATACACCAACAAGCTTAACTGAAAATTCATTGATTTTTAGTAAACGTTTAATGACAAAATGGTGGGAGCAAGGCTATAGTTACGCTAAAGTTAAGCATGATAGTGAATCTGTATTATAATATACTTACCAAAGTCTAGACACTTCTTCTTTAATATAAGATAATGCAGCATCACTTGGCGCTCTTTTGTCTACCATATCTGTTAATATAACTTCTCGCAATTTATCGGCAGTATCTACTTTTTCAGATTGCGCAGCATTTCTAATCATTTGAATGGTGGCATTTTTAGCTGTAGAGGTAATGCTCCAACAATCATCTGTAACATAAATTTGCTGTGCTAAATTATGGTCAAATTCTTGTTCTATATTTGCTATAACAAGTGCTTCATAATCTTCTTTTTTTGAAGATGTTGGCGTGACTCTCAAGAGTAATTTAGCCGGTTTAATTCTTTCTAAGTATAATGATAACCGTTCATAAGCTTGAAGTCTTACAGGTAAGCTGTCTTTTTGTAAATCTTTCTGAATCATAAATTCACGTCTATTGTTTTCATTTTCAATGTGTTCTTTAAAAAATAAAAAGGCAATAGCTCCTGTGACTAAAGCAGGAATACAGTATAATAAAAGTCCTAAAATATCAAGATCCATAGTTGTGTTGTATGTTTAAAATGTAAACTTAATTATTTTTAAAATAAATGTTTAATAGTTTCCTCCTAAATGCATGCAGTTTTTTAAATCTTGCATAGAGGTGAAAGGTACTTTTGTTTTGTGATATTGGTATGTATTAGACAATTGTTTAGATAAATTATGATCGTCAACGTTAACATCTATATCATCCATTGTAAATTGGCAAGGGTGTTCGTAACCTGCTGCATGAGTAATTTCAATAAATTCTTTTCTAAACGTTTTAAAATATTGAGCAAGTCTCACAGATTTTAATGTAGGGTCAATACCTTTTTGTAGCCATTTATTTTGTGTCGCAACACCACTTGGACATTTGTTAGTATGGCAAATTTGTGCTTGTATACAACCAATACTCATCATGGCTTCTCGAGCTACATTAATAACATCTGCTCCCATGGCGAATGCCATAGCCGCTTTAGCTGGAAAGCCAAGTTTGCCACTACCTATAAATACAATGCGCTCACTTAAACCTTTGTTTTTAAATAATTTATATAAATCTCCAAAGCCATATACCCAAGGTAGTGAGACATGATCTGCAAAACTAGGAGGTGCAGCACCAGTACCACCTTCACCACCATCTACAGTAATAAAATCTGGACCTTTACCTGTTTTAATCATGAGATCAGCAAGTTCTTCCCATTGTTCTAATTTTCCAATAGCAGCTTTAATACCAACAGGTAAGCCAGTTGCTTCGGCTATTTTTTCAATAAAATCTATCATTTCTGGTACATTAGAAAATGCTTTATGATTGGGAGGAGATAAGACCGTTTTTCCAACTTCAACACCTCTTATATTAGCAATTTCTTGAGTGATTTTAGCTCCAGGTAATACACCACCTTTTCCAGGTTTTGCTCCTTGAGAAAGCTTCACTTCAATAGCGCGTATAAACGGATTATCTTCAACAAGTTTTATCATTTTCTCCATTGAAAATCCACCATCAGCCGCTCTAACTCCAAAGTATCCTGTGCCAAAGTGAAACACAACATCACCACCATTACTATGATAAGGTGATAATCCGCCTTCGCCTGTATTATGATAAGCATGAGCCATTTTTACTCCTTTATTTAAAGATTCTACAGCTGTAGCTGATAGCGAACCAAAACTCATCGCAGACACATTTATAACAGATGCTGGACGATACGGTTTTTTACGCTTATTAAATGCACCCATCACTTTAGCACAAGGCAAAAAGCTTTGATCTAGACTATTAGGATGGTTGTCACTAATTTGATAAGGCATCATTGCATTATTAATAAAAATGTGTTGATGTGCATAAATATCTCTATCAGTACCAAAACCTTCATAGTTATTTTCATTTTTTGATGATGCATAAACCCAACTACGTTCAATACGGTTAAACGGTAGTTCTTCTCTATTATTAGCTACAAAATATTGGCGAATTTCTGGCCCAATACTCTCAAACCAATATCTAATATGACCTACAATAGGAAAGTTGTGTTGTATGGTATGTTTGTTTTGAAAGACATCTCGAATTGCTACAATAGCTAATACGATGAGAATCCACATCCACCATGATATTGAAGTGATAACGTTAATAAATGTATCCATTGCGTTTAATTAGTGAGTTAAAGATGTTTAAATTTCATCGACATAAAAGTAATGAATCTTTATCTTTATAGAATGGCAATAAATAGAAAAAAAGTAGGAATAATATTTATAATTGTTTTCGTTTTAGCGCTCGTAGGGCTCTTTACTGCTAAGCATTTGGCAGCCAGTAAATTTGAAAGCTTAGTACAAAATTTGCCTGATCATATTAATTTGCAATATAACAATGCTGATATTGATCTTCTCTCCGGAAATTTGACACTAGAAAACCCGTTAGTGACCATTAAAGGTCAGGTAACTAACGAGATAAACGCACAAATTGCATTCAAAAGCCTTGAGGTTAACAATTTAAGTTATTGGGAGCTGTATCGTAATGATGCTATAAATTTAGAATCAGCAAAATTAATAGAGCCAAACATCACTTATTATCATAATAAAAACGTCCAAGAACAGAGTTACGATGCGATGCTTGAAGGAAATTTAAAAAAGACATTTAATATTGAGGAATTCTATGTTGAAAATGCCAAAATAAACGTTTTTGATATTGACAATGATTCTTTACTTTTTTCTTCGGAACATCTAAATATTAAATTATCGTCCATCACGTCTAAATCATCCGAATCTTCAAAATTACCTTTTGTTATAGGTGATTTTAATTTTTCTACTAAGAATTTAAAATATCAACTCAATGATTTTGATGATCTATTTGTGAAATCTATAGACATAAATGATAAAAACTCTAAACTTTCCGAAGTTAAAATTCAAACCAAATATTCAAAACAAGGACTATCAAAGCAACTTAAAACCGAACGTGATTATATTGATTTAAGTATAAATTCAATTGACATAAAAAATCAGAATGTGGTTTTAAAAAAAGGTATGAGATCGCGTTTTGAGGCTAATCAAATTGATTTTAATACACTAGATTTAGAAGTTTATAGAGATAAGTTAATTGCAGATGATGTAAAACACAAGCCATTGTATAGCAAAATGTTAAGAGAGCTTGGTTTTGATTTAGATTTAAATAAAGTCTCTATTAATAACGGACAAATAGTTTATGAAGAAAAAGTGAAAATAGATAAACCAGCGGGTAAATTGGAGTTTTCAAATTTTGACGCCACAATTAAAAATGTCTCAAATAATGATGCAGATACTTTAAAGACAACAATTAATATATCTACAATTTTTATGAAAGATACACCTCTTAATGTCAATTGGAATTTTGATGTTAGTGATATCAATGATAGATTTATGTTTAAAGCTGATATTGGCTTGTTACAAGCCGAACATTTAAATCAATTTATGCAACCTAATTTAAATCTTAAATTAGAAGGCGCACTCTTAAAAACCTATTTTACCATAGATGGAACTGTAAATACATCTCAAGTGGATTTGAAAACAGATTATGATCAATTTGATGTCATTATTTTGAAAGACGACGGAAAAGAGAAAAATAAATTCTTATCTGGATTGGTGAATCTCTTCATTTCAAAAGATAGCAAAAACGAGACCGATGATTTTCGTGAAAGTGATACCAAAACTGTTGATCGTGATAAAACCAAGTCCGTTTTTAATTACGTGTGGAAAAACGCACAATCTGGATTGCTGTCTGCAATGGCAGGAGATGGTAAAAAAGAATGAGATTTTACTGGTTTAAATAGTCTAAAGTGAGTTGCGTAAGGGATTTTACACCTAGTAGCATTCCGCTTTCATCTATCATAAAATCTGGTGTGTGATGAGGAAAAGCGCCTTTACTTTCCTCTCCTGGAGTCATGCCTCCTAAAAAGAAATATAAACCAGGAACAATTTCTTGAAAATATGAAAAGTCTTCACCACCTGTTGTTGCTTTCACGATTTGTACATTGGCTGTACCAGCTACATTTTGTAATGTTGGTAGCATTTGATCTACCAAATCTGGATCGTTATACGTAATTGATGTTTGATTTCTAAAGGTAATTGTAGCTTCGCCACCATAAGCTTTGGCAATGGTTTCTGTCATTTCTTTCATTCGTCGCTCTATCATTTCTCGCATTGCAGGATCTAATGTTCTTACAGTGCCAATGAGTTCGGCTGTTTCTGGGATGATATTAAAGCGTGTTCCTGCGGTAATTTTTCCAACAGTAATTACAGCCGCTTCATCTGTTAATTTGGCTTCTCTACTGATAATAGTTTGCAATCCGTCAATAATTTTAGCCGAAATTAAAATAGGATCTACACCAGACCAAGGTTGAGAGCCATGGGTTTGTTTTCCTTTTACATTAATAACAAAGCGTTCTACAGAAGCCATAATGCCACCTTTTTTATATTTTAAAATGCCAACAGGTGTTCCTGCATTTATGTGTAACCCAAAAATAACATCTACTTTTGGGTTTTCTAACACGCCTTCTTTAATCATGAGTTTTGCACCACCTTCTTCTCCAGGAGGCGGACCTTCTTCTGCAGGTTGAAAAATAAATTTTACTGTGCCTTTTATTTTGTCTTTATGTTTTGATAACACTTCTGCAACTCCCATTAAAATTGCAGTATGTGTATCATGACCACAAGCATGCATAACACCTGTTTTTGTACCTAGAAATTCGGTTTCTACTGTACTTTTAAATGGTAGGTCGTTGCGCTCTGTTACAGGTAATGCATCAATATCTGCTCTTAAGGCTACCACTTGCCCTGGATGATCACCTTTTAATATGCCAACAACTCCTGTGATAGCAACTCCAGTTTTAACTTCTAAACCTAATGACTTTAAATGCGCTTCAATTTTTTCGGCAGTTTTAAATTCTTGATTTGATAATTCTGGGTGCTCATGAAAATGTCTGCGCCATTCAATTACTTTAGATTCGATATCAATAATATCCTTTTCAAGATCAGGTTGTGCAAATGCTGTAAAATTTCCGAAGAAAAACGCTAAAATAAAGAGGTATCGCATATTATAAGCTTATGGATTATGCTTAAAGATATTCAAAAAAATGTTAAGTACGTTTGTTGTGCTAATTGTTTATAATTATTTATAAAAACGTTGCAAAAAAACAGGGCTTTTGGTTAATTTCACGTTCGATTAAAAATGAAAAATTTGGAGAAGTATTTAAGTCAATTAAACGAAGCGCAATATGAGCCAACCGTCCAAGTAGATGGACCAATGATTATTATTGCAGGTGCAGGATCTGGTAAAACGAGAGTGTTAACATATCGTATTGCCTATTTAATGAGTAAGGGAGTAGATTCGTTTAATATTTTGGCGTTGACCTTTACGAATAAAGCTGCTAAAGAAATGAAGGGCAGAATTGCCGATATTGTTGGTGATGAAGCCAAAAACCTTTGGATGGGAACTTTTCACTCGGTTTTTGCTAAAATATTACGATTTGAAGGTCATCATTTAGGGTTTCCGAGCAATTTTACAATCTACGATACGCAAGATTCTCAAAAATTGTTAGGCTCAATTATAAAAGAAATGGGCTTAGATAAGGATGTTTATAAAACGAAGCAGGTTTATAGTCGTATATCATCTTATAAAAATAATTTAATAACGGTTAAGGCGTATTTAAAAAATTCTGAATTAATAGAAGCAGATACTGCAGCAAGACGACCAAGAATGGGAGAAATCTACAAAAATTATGTAGATCGTTGCTTTAAAGCTGGTGCTATGGATTTTGATGATTTACTCTTGCGAACTAATGAGTTGTTAACGCGCTTTCCAAATGTATTGGCACAATACCAAAACAAGTTTAGGTATATTTTGGTAGATGAGTATCAGGATACCAACCATTCTCAGTATTTAATTGTGAGAGCTTTGTCTGATCGTTTTCAAAATATTTGTGTGGTAGGAGATGATGCGCAAAGTATTTATGCCTTTCGAGGTGCGAATATCAATAACATTTTAAATTTTCAGAAAGATTACGACGATGTTAAAGTATTTAGATTAGAACAAAATTACCGTTCTACAAAAAACATTGTTGGCGCAGCAAATTCTGTAATTGAGCATAACAAAACTAAATTAGATAAAGTAGTTTGGACTGCAAATGTAGAAGGCGAAAAGGTAAAAGTTAACCGATCTTTGACCGATGGTGATGAAGGTCGTTATGTAGCTAGTACTATTTTTGAAACCAAAATGAATCACCAATTACCAAATAGTGATTTTGCTGTTTTATATAGAACCAATGCGCAATCTAGAGCTATTGAAGATGCTCTTAGAAAACGCGATATTCCATATCGTATTTATGGCGGATTATCCTTTTACCAGCGTAAAGAGATTAAAGATGTTACGGCATATCTGCGCTTAATTTTAAATCCAGCCGATGAAGAAGCCTTGAAACGAGTTATTAATTATCCTGCTCGTGGTATAGGACAAACCACTATTGATCGTTTGGTTGTTGCTGCAAATGGTTTCGGGAAATCGATTTTTGAAGTCCTTCAACATATTGATAAAATTGATATCAATATTAATAAAGGGACCAAAGGGAAGCTGAAAAATTTTGTCACACTTATTGAAAGTTTTCAAGTGATGAACCAAACTGCCAACGCATTTGAGTTAACAGCACATGTGACTAAAACTACCGGATTAATTAGAGAAGTTAATAAAGATGGTACACCAGAAGGTCAAGTACGATTAGAAAACGTAGAAGAACTTTTAAATGGTATTAAAGATTTTGTTGAAGGTCAAATAGAAATTGCAGATGCAGGAGATTCTCTTGCAGAATTTTTAGAAGATGTAGCTCTAGCAACAGATTTAGATGGAGATAAAGGAGACCCTAATCATGTGGCTATGATGACGATTCACCTAGCAAAAGGGTTAGAATTTCCGTATGTGTTTATTGTTGGTATGGAAGAAGATTTGTTCCCAAGTGCCATGAGTATGAATACACGTAGTGAATTAGAGGAGGAGCGACGTTTATTTTACGTGGCGTTAACTAGAGCTGAGAAACAGGCATATTTAACGTACACTTTGTCGCGCTATCGTTGGGGAAAATTAATTGATGCCGAACCTAGTCGTTTTATACAGGAGATTGATGATAAATTCGTAGAAATTATTACACCTGTGAATGATCCACGACAAAACCCAATGTTAAATGCAGATATTTTTGGTGATGTAGAGCCAGATCAAATTCGATTTAAAAAACCTATTATAAGACGTAAGTCTGATGCTAAAAAACCTCCAAAATTTGTAGCACCTAAAAATTTGAAACGCGTCACCAAATCAAATGCAACAGAAAAAGCTAATCTTTTTGATGGTAATTTGGTCGTTGGTAATTTTGTTGAGCATGGTCGCTTCGGAAAAGGAGAAGTTTTAAAAATTGAAGGTAAAGGTCCAGACACTAAGGCTGAAATTAATTTTGAAATTGGAGGAGTTAAGAAATTGTTGTTACGATTTGCGAAGTTGGATGTGCTTGGGTAGTATGTTTTTTTCGGAAATTTTAGTTTGAAGATGAATTGTAGAAGTAAATAAATCTCTAATATTTTAGAAAGTGAACTAAGCTACTTCACCATAAAAACGGAGTTAATGTTTCCTTTCCCATCGTATTCTTTAATAGGATTATCAGGATCTAGAATCCAATTTCCGTCGATAATAAATTTATAATAATGTTTTCCAGCAGGTAAAGGTAAATGTAGTTTCCAATAATTATTGTCTGTTTTTTGTAATTCTATATCGTGCTCGTTCCAGTCATTAAAAGAGCCAGCAAGAATAATACGATTGGCATTGCTGTAGCCTTTAAGTCTAAACGTTACATATTTGCCAACATTAATTAAAGAGTTGAAATGTCCAAATTCATTAACTACTCTTGATGGGTTAGAAGGGTCAACAATCCAATGGCCATCGACTATAAATTTGTATTCGTATTCTCCTGGTTTGATGTCTAATTTTAACTCCCAACCTTCATCGACTTTATACATTTTTAAGTCGTGCTCATTCCATCTATTAAAAGATCCAGAAACAATGATGTTTTTAGCATGCTCGTAACCTCTTAACCTAAAGGTTACATTTCCTTTTGGGTTAGGATTAGCTGCATGTGTATCCATTTTTAAATTATAAACATTGAGGTTACTTCGTTTGATATTTGATAATTTGATATTTGGGTCTAATTCAGATGGTTCTGCCCAATATTGATTGTTGACAATAAATTTAAATTCCCATGTAAATTCATCTTTGAAATCATTGATATGTTTTCTAAGTTCGTAGGTATGGTCATTTATTTTTTGCATTTTCCAGTCGTATTTTGACCAATTATTGAATTCTCCTGCCACAACAACATTATTGATATTTAAATCTTCAAATTTGATGAAATCATTGGAGTTGTCTTTAGTAAATTCTTCATAATCAAACTTACTAAAAGTGAAAATTACATAATTGCCATCATAGCGATATCCTTTATTATTTTGGGCAATAGTGGTCCATGTTGCCAAAACAACGATTAAAAAAATGATATATTTAATTAAGGTTTTCACTGTTTAATTAATGGGTATTCTACAAAGTAAAGCTTTTCTTTTTTATAATTAATGATCGTACGTTGCTGTCTAAAAAACTCATATCCTAAAATGCCGTCTAATGATGTGCCGAACGCCTCATTCATTTGATTGAGGTTTGTAAGTAATGTAGTCATTGGTGCAAAATAAATTTGATCACTTAATTTAACACGATACAATTTTCCTGCCATAACTTCAATTTTTCTTCCACTAGCTCCAATGAGCATTAATCGTTTAGAAGGATAGAAATATTTCAGGATTTTTTTACTAGTTCTTTTATTGAGTTGATTGTATTCTGCAGCTGTGTCAAGACCAAATTTTAAATTGTGGTTATCAATTGAAGCTTCTACTACAATGGTGTGTTTTCTTAGTTTGAAATTTACAGTGTCTATAATTTTCTCTAAATAAGGTCTTGTGTCTAGTTTTTGTCCTTTAGAATTTACTCGAGATAAAGTAATTTGATTTAAATACATATCAATAAACACTTCGTAATCTTTTAAAATATCATATCCAATTATGCCTAAAAGGTGAATCTTTTTACTCGTTTCAATATGAGATAAATCTATAACATCAGATTTTTTATCTTCTATTGTGATGTCCTGAATGATAAATTCGCGTAATTGCTTTTCTAAGGGATTGTCAATAACATCAATAACTCCTGAAGTTTCTTTAGAACTGCTGGATAAGGACTTTCTAGCTTTAAAATGAACTTTGTTAAGAATGAGGGATTCAGATCCTGTGTCTATTATAAAATCACCTTTTTGCTTTAAAAGCTCTGCTTCTATAACGATGAGATTATCAATAAGTTTAAATGGAATTCTCGTGGTGTGTTCGTTTAAAATTTCAGCTTTAGGAAAACTAATAGTTTTTGGGTTTCCTTTTGAAAACCCATGCGAATATGTAACAATTACAAAAAAGAGTATCGTAAAGAGATTTCGCATATTTATAAGACGACATAATTTAGCAAATGTTACAATCGTTTATTCTAGATGAGTTTGCGTAAAAGCTTTAACTTTTGTCCAAGTATCTAGCAATTCTAAACCAACCCAACCATGACCAGCATTTGGGTATAGTGTAAATTGATGTGTCACACCAAGTTCTGATAATTTTAAATCCATATCAACACCTTGACTTGTTGGGATTAAAGGATCTTGACCACCATAAAACAAAATTGTAGGAGGTGATGTTGATGTTGCTTGGTGATACGGACTAATTTCTTCTAAATACGGTAGGGTTGTATCGACACCAAAGGTATCAATTACTTCTTGTAACAAAGGGTCTTCATTTTCTAAATAAGCTGGATCTGTGAAATTTGTAGGTCCTACAACACTTGCAACCATTTGCACATCATTGGCTGTATCAAAAGCATAGCTCCATAGCATAGATAAATGAGCACCAGCACTTGTGCCTAAAAAAGCAATATCATTTGAAATTACATAATCGTTTTGATTGGCTTTGAGCATATTTACAACAGTTGTAATATCATCTATTTGCATAGGATAAGGTTGATTATCTGGATCTGCTAATCTATAATTTATATTTACAATGGCAATATTTGGTAAATCTTCAAGCATGATATCTTTAAATACATCCATATCTGTTTTATCACCAGATGTCCATCCTCCGCCATGAACCAAAATCATAACTTTGGTGTTTAATGTTCGGTTTGCAGGTAAATAGATATCAAAAACTTGATCTGTATCATTTCCGTAGGACACATTTAATTCTTGACGAAATTCTAAAGGTTCTCCATGTTGAGGGTCGTTAGCTATAGTGTCATCATCTGAACATGAAGAAATTCCGAAGGAAACAAAAAGTAACAGTAGTGTGAGTTTTAGAGTTTTCATGGGTTTGTAATTAAAGCTTAGCTCGTTAATAAAAATAGAATGAGACTTATGACATAATAAAATAATTAATTACTTTGTAACGTAATTTTAAGGTACATTATTATGGCACAACTGATAAGAATTTATGAAGAAAATCCTAACCCTAAGGAGATTAAGAAAGTGGTTGATGTTTTAAAGCGTGGCGGTTTGGTGATTTATCCAACAGATACGGTGTATGGTTTGGGTTGTGATATAACTAAAATCAAGGCATTAGAGAAAATTGCAAGAATAAAAGGTGTAAAGTTAGAAAAGTCTAATTTTTCATTTATTTGTGAAGATTTGAGTAATCTTAGTGATTATGTGAAACAGATTGATACGACAACGTTTAAAATTTTAAAGCGTGCACTTCCTGGTCCTTATACTTTTATTTTACCAGGTTCTAAAAGTTTACCTCACCCTTTTAAAAAACGAAAAACGGTTGGTATTCGTGTGCCAGATAATCCCATAACTTTAGAGATTGTAAAACAATTGGGTAATCCTTTAGTATCTACATCTATACGTGATGAAGATGTTGTTGTTGAATATACTACTGACCCTGAACTTATTCTCGAAAAATGGGATAATTTAGTAGATATCGTGATTGATGGTGGTTATGGAGGAAACGAAGGGTCTACCATTATTGATTTGTCTGAAGATGAACCTATAGTTATTAGAGAAGGAAAAGGGAGTTTGGAGATATTTTAAACCAATTTTATTGAGAATTTATATAGTCACCATTTGACACAAAAAAAAGCCCAATCTTTCGATTGAGCTTTTTTTATATTTATATTTTCAGAATTAGTTTCCTTCAGATAAATTTTTCATTTCCTCTTCAACCATTTCATAGAATTGGTCAATTTTAGGAAGCACAACAATACGAGTACGTCTGTTTTTTGCTTTATTATCTGCAGTGTCATTTTCTACTAATGGCACGTAAGAGCTACGACCAGCAGCAATTAATTGTTGAGGGTTAACTTCAAGTTCTTCTAAAACTCTCACAACAGATGTTGCACGTTTTACACTTAAATCCCAGTTATCAATTAAAACGCCTTTTTTGTAAGGAACATTGTCTGTATGAGATTCTACCATAGCTTCAAAGTTAGGCTTACTATTAATGACTTTAGCCACTTTTGCAAGTACATCTTTAGCTCTAGACGTTACATTATAGCTTCCAGATTGGAATAATAACTTATCTGCAATAGAAATAAATACCACACCTTTTTCAACATTTACCTCAATATCTGGGTCACTTATACCAACAGCCTTTTTTAAACTAGATACAATGGCAAGAGTTACACTATCCTTTTTTGTTAAAGCATCTTGTAATCTTGTAATTTTTAAATCTCTTTCTTTTAAGCTTTCTAAAGATTTTTCTAAGTTCTCAGCACCTTTTTGTGTTAATGTCGTTAAATTACCTTTAGTATCAATTAAATCTTGGTTGGTCTTTCGTAAGTCAGATAATTGATCTTTCATTGTTTCTACACGTGCCATAGCAGCCGCTTTATCAGACAAACAGCTATTTAATTTTACAGTTGCAGAGTTTAATAAGTCTTGTGTTTCTTTATGTTTTGTTTCTAGTGCCATAAATTCTTTCTTAGACACACATGAAGTCAAAATCAACATTCCAGCAACACTTAATAGCATTAATTTTTTCATAATAGTTTTTAAAAATTAGTTATAAATTTTTACATGTTCATTTCTTAGAACACACCAAAATTAGAGAAAAGTACAGTTCCTATTAATGTATTTAACTAAAATTTTAACACATTTACTAACAATTAGTATGTACGACGTTTTTTAATGAAGTAGGACCAGACGATTGAGGTGATTTTGTAGTTCTTTTTTTTCTTCGGAAGGGTTTTACGTTGTTTTAAAAGCCTTGTTAAGTTAGCATAAAAGCTAAAATGGGCCTTTAAAATAGCAATAAAATGAGCAGTTTTTAAACTGAATAAAAATTTCAAACCTGCAAGGCCATCAAGTGTCAATCTAATAAATATAATGCCAAAAAGAGGGCGTTCACAATTTTTGGTAAGTGTAAATAAACTGTTTCTAAAATTAAGATATGTTTTTTTGGGGTTGATAGCATTTAAAGTTGCGCCTCCAACATGATATACGGTTGAAGCACCAACATATGTTGTGTTAAAACCAGCATTATATGCTCGCCAACATAAATCTATTTCTTCAAAATGCGCAAAATAGCTTTCATCAAAACCGTTGAGTGTATTAAAAACTGATTTTTTAATAAACAAACAAGCACCTGAAGCCCAAAATATCGATGTTGTGTCATTGTATTGGCCTTCATCTTTTTCAATAGTATCAAAAATACGACCTCTACAATAGGCGTAACCGTATGTGTCTATAAAACCACCAGCTGCTCCAGCATATTCAAAATACGCTTTGTTTTTATAGTCTAAAATTTTTGGTTGAATAATGTTAGTATTAGCGTTCGTTTCAAATTCATTAATAATAGGAGTGAGCCAGTTTGGTGTGACTTCTACATCACTATTTAATAAACAAAAAACGTCTGCATTTACTTGTTTTAGTGCTTCATTATATCCTTTAGCATAACCACCATTTATTTCATTTTTTATGATCTTTACCTGCGGAAATGTGCTCACTACAAAATCGATAGAATCATCAGTAGATGCATTATCTGCGACATAAATCTCTGCGCCTTCAGAATATTGCGTGACAGATGGTAAGAATTTTTCTAGTAATTCTTTTCCGTTCCAGTTGAGTATAACGATTGCTGTTTTCAGGATTTTAGGGTTTTAATAAGGTATTGTGATTATTTATTTTTTTACGATTGATTTTATGTTATCAAATTCTTTATTAATATGTAATTCTAAAATTGATTTAGTCTCATTTCGATCTTGTGATTTATATTGAAACTCTTCGTCTCCAAATATAAAAGATAGGTTTAAACCTTTGTCTACTTCTATGATAAATTCTTCATCTTCAATTAACATCGCAATCCAAAAAGCACCATGTTCTTCGTCCATTTTTTTGATATCATCAAGTGCTTTTGTAATATCACTAGAATTTACATGTTCTTTATTATAACCACCTGCATATTGAATATATGAATCTGCAAACATAACACCTTTTGAGAGCGTATCATATTGTTGAAGTCGTTGATTAAATTTCTCGTATTGTGGGATTCTTCTTTTTGATAAATACTTTGATAGCTGTTTTTTATCATTTTTTAAGAAAAAGTAATATATAGCATATGTTATACTAAATGCTTTACTTAATCCTAATGTTTTGGAATCTTGTTGGTTTGGGCGCGTATTGTTTTCTTCAAATTTTAGTTCTTGATGATACGTATAACAAATAAATTTTATCAGGTCTTCATTATGCTTTTCATATAACAAAACGATGTCGTTTGGGGCTATACCACTTTGTTTTATTTCTTCTTTATGAAATTGTTTTAGTTTTTCTAGATTAGTGGAAATAACATTGATATTTAAAAGTCCAGCTACGTTTGCATCTAATTTTGAGATAAGAGGGTGATTAAATAAATCTATGTTTTTTTGTTTTTTAAACCACATGTTTTGACCTAATGCATTATTACTAATTACGATTTAAATAAATAGTGTTATAAAATCACATTTCCGAAGAAAACTTCAAGAATACTCTGGTACATCTTCTAGAAACATATAACGTTCTTTCTCAAAATCCATCATACAATAATAATGATTAATTCCGTTAGTGACCATTAAATAGGTAGCGTTTAAAGCTAAATTATAACGTGCAATTTGGTCAAATGTAGTTTGGTCAATCTTAATTTTATGCGATTTACATTCTACAATTAAATGTATACTACCATCAGTATTGAAAACTACTATATCATAGCGTTTTGATAACCCGTTAACTTTGAGTTCTTTTTCAACATTTATTAAAGATTTTGGATATTTTTTATAGTCTATTAAATAGTGTACACAATGTTGACGTACCCATTCTTCGGGTTGTAAAACGATGAATTTTTTACGAATAGCATCAAAAATAGAAACTTTATTTTCGTTACTTTTGAAACGGAATTTAAACTTAGGAAAATTTAATTCTTGCATAGATGCAAACTAGGATTTTTTCAAAGTTAACTTACAAAAAACAAATACCAAATCTCAAGTCTTATTTTTAAGATTAGAGATTAAAAAATCACAATTTTTAGAAGTTGGACGACGTAAAGCTTATTGTAGCAGATATCAAAAAAGGAAATATTAAACCCATTTATTTTTTAATGGGTGAGGAGCCTTATTATATTGATGCGATTTCAGATTATATTGAAAATAATGTCCTTGTCGAAGAAGAAAAGGGATTCAACCAAATGGTTTTATATGGTCGTGATGTTACTATTGATGACATTGTTGGTAATGCGAAACGTTTTCCTATGATGGCAGAACGCCAAGTTGTTATTGTAAAAGAAGCGCAAGATTTATCTCGTTCTATAGAAAAATTAGCAGCTTATGCAGCCAATCCTCAACCTTCTACAGTGTTGGTGATTAACTATAAGTACAAAAAGGTTGATAAAAGGAAAGCTTTATACAAAGCCATAAAAAAAACTGGTGTTGCTTTTGAAAGCAAAAAAATGTACGAAAATCAGGTTGGAGAATGGATTCGTCGTGTTTTAGCCGGACAAAACTATACCATTTCACCAAAAGCATCCCAAATGCTTGTTGAGTTTTTAGGGACCGACTTAAGTAAAATTAACAACGAACTAGAAAAACTTAAAATAGTACTACCTGAAGGTACTCAAATTTCCGCAGAACATGTTGAACAACATATTGGAATTAGTAAAGATTACAATAATTTTGAGTTACGAAAAGCGATTGGAGCAGGAGATACTCTAAAAGCATTCAAAATTGTAAAGTATTTTGCCGATAATCCTAAGGACAACCCAATGGTGATGACGGTTTCACTATTGTTTAGTTTCTTTTCACAACTGTTGCATTATCATGGTTTAAATGACAAAAACCCGAGAAATGTAGCATCTGCATTAAAAATTAACCCATATTTTGTGAATGAATATGTGACTGCAGCACGCAATTTTCCGATGCGAAAAGTGAGTCAGGTGATTTCTACATTACGTGAATTTGATGTACGTAGTAAAGGTGTACAATCTAATGCTGTACCTCAAGGAGATTTGCTTAAAGAATTACTGGTTAAGATTTTTAGTTAAGCCTTAACATCCATTAACACAAACTATTAAATCATCGTTAAACCCTTTAAAATATTGGGTTTAAGGCTATTTGTGTGTTATATTGAAGTAATCGAAATTATTAACAATAAAAACCAAAATAGTAAAAATGGAAAACTTAGAAAGAAAGAAAGTTGCAATTTTAGCAACAAATGGATTTGAAGAAAGTGAATTAAGAGAACCAATGAATGCTTTAAAAGAAGCTGGAGCCGATGTGCATATTGTATCTGAAGATTCTGGTAAAATAAAAGCTTGGGCTGATGGGAATTGGAGTAACGAATATGATGTTGACAAAACCTTAGATCAAGTATCACAATCAGATTATAATGCATTAGTCTTACCAGGAGGCGTTATTAATCCTGACAAATTAAGACGTAATGAAAAAGCTGTAAACTTTACAAAATCGTTTTTTGAAAATCATAAACCTGTTGCAGCCATATGCCATGCACCATGGTTATTAGTAGAGGCAGATGTTTTAAAAGATAGAAAAGTGACATCATTTAATTCTATCAAAAAAGATATTATTAATGCAGGAGCAAATTGGGTAGATGAAGAAGTTGTTGTAGATGAAGGATTAGTAACAAGTAGAAATCCTAATGATTTACCAGCATTCTGCTCTAAATTAGTAGAAGAGGTTTATGAAGGTAAGCATGATATGCAAACTGCATAATCTTGTATCAAATAACATGATTGAGTTTTAAACATATCTTTTATGTTGAAAAGCACAGTAACACATTTTTGTTGCTGTGCTTTTTTTTTACTCCATTTGAAATAGAATGTGTGACTACGTAAAATATATTAGTTATGAGTGGTTTTTAAAAGTTTATGTACACCAATGGCAATACCTTCTTCTATTAAATAATCTAAGTATTTTGTTTTATAATCACTTTCTAATTGGTAATCTTTAGAGACAGGGTAGACACCATTAAGTTTATAATATGAATATTTATAGAATTCTACTTCCAGTGGTTTATTTGCATAATATTCCGTGAAATAATCACGAGCTTCTGTTTTAAGGTCAGCTTTAGTTGGTGGTTTCATGTGTAGTTGTTTCCAAACAGGATCCTTAGTATCAAAATCATAGATTCTTTCGGCTTTTACAATCAATCCGTTGTCATCTAAATGATAAATAGATTGATAATGTGCACCAAATTTATCTACGTAAATGGTGTTTCCGTGTTTATCATAAGAGGTTTCTATTATAGTGTTTTCAACGTATGTATAAGTGACTTTTGCTATTGGAAAATTACCAAAACTAGAGTAAGTTCCATCCCGTAAAAATTCGAGTTGAATCACTCTATTTTTTGAATCTTTGGTTTCTTTTATGAGCTTTTTTCCTATGTTGCTAAACCATAGATCAACTACAATTGGCCTTTGGTCATTAGGTCCTGTATAAATACTATGATAACATATATTAGGAGTAGTGTCTTGAAAACCACTAAGAAGTAATAATATAACTATTAAATATTTAAAGTTAAACATCTAATAATCTTGTAATATGTTTTGGTAATCATATTGCAAATCTTCATGAAGCTTTAAAACCTTTTTTGTTATGGCTTCTATGTTACGATCATAAAGATTTGTCAACGTTGTGTTGCGACGCATAGACGGTTTCATTTCTTTTAATTTTTTACAAAAGTAGAGGAGGAGTTCAACTTCAGTCTCTTTGTTGAGCGAGTATCTAATGTACTTTTTAGTGTTTCTTAAAATTTTACGAACACTTTTTTTAATGTAGAAATAGCTATTAGTATTTATAATTTCAAATTGCTCATCAATTTCAGCTTTTACAGTTTCGATATAGCCTTGTTCGCTATCTGCTTCAAACAGTAAATAGGTGAGAAGCTCTTTGTTTTCCTTTTTAAAACGAGAAAGGCGTAGGCAAAGCTCTGCTAATTCTTCATTAGATTTATGCTTGAGTTCTTTTCTTATGGTGACTACAGATACTGCTTTCATGATTGGTGTTATGAGACTATATTATAATTCTAAAATTAATCAATTGAGTTACATTTCCGAAGAAAAATGACTTAAAACCAAAAAAGCTAGTTAGCGTACTATCTAACTAGCTTTTTTATAGGTCTTCGGAAATTTTAAATATCCAAGCTCTAGTCTATTTTAATCTTACCAAGTCATTTTATTAAACCAATAACGATCTCTGTATTGTGTGATATAATATACCATAGCGTAATTTTTTACGTCTCTAACCGTATGAGGAATGACGTTTGGTATTGTTGCTGTACCATGATCAAAAGGGATAACCCTTGGGTAATTAAATGTTTCTCTTGCATCAACAAAAAACGAATTCATTGTAATGTGGTTGTCATTGTTTGAGAACACTCGCAAGCCGTTTTCTAACACCAAAGTTGTTAATGATCCTCGTTCTTTAGCTTCGTTTTTGTATTGTTTAGAATTAAATAAAGGGATAAATCCTTTTAAAGTTCCTTTGGTATCAAAATTTACGATTACGCTAGAACCATAGGTATAAAGATAATCTAGATCTGTGGTTGTTGTATTTCCATTTTTTCTAAATTCACTATCGTACAGGTATTTTTCTCCAATCATGTAGATATCATCACCTTTAATGGTGACATCTACAACTTCAAGGCTTTTTAAATCTGAAGCATCTAATTTGTCGCTCCATTCATGAATGCCTATTAACGTTTTTGTACCTAAATCATATAAAAAGGCACCATTGTTTTCATTACCTTCTTTGCTATTGATTTTGATGATTGTTTTTTTGCCATTCCAGTAGAATCCTGTAAGCATAGGTAAACCATTAACATTAATGAGTTGCATATTCATTGGTAAAAAACCGTCTTGAGAAAAATCAAAGGTTTCAACACCTTTACCATTAAAAGCTAATAATTTATTGTGTCTACTCTTTTTGTAGGCATCAATAGTTTTGTTCATTAAAACAATGCCAGAGTTTTGTAAAAAAATCTGTTCGTTATAAGCTCTATCGCTTTCATATGATAATGTTTCGCTTTGTTCCCAAAGTAAATTGAGTTGCATATCATAGACCCAAACCTTTACTTTTTCTTGCGTTTTCTTTACGAATGGCATATTAGCAACAATGGCAAATTTAGTTTGATCTGGAGAAATAGCAATATTATAAAACCCAGATTTTGAATATTTCTCAATAGGAAATGAAGCAATTACCTTATTGTCATTCACACTAAAATTAGTATTGTTAAACACTTGAGCGTTAAGATTATGCTTAGCCGATTTTTTATCCATTACAGTAGATAAGACAATCAATTTATCGTCAATTTCTATGGTCTCTTGCAAATCTGAAGCACGCAAACCTAATTTTGGTAAATTAAAGGTCATTGTTTCTCCAGCCTTCATTTCTTGGTCGTACTTTGTAAACACCATTGCTTTGATGTTATCCATCATGACATTGTCTAAATGATGTAACGTTGTAAAACCGTAGGCAGTTGGAAAGTGTATTTTATAAATATCCTTTTTACTTTCTTTTGTAAAATGTGCACTATGCTCAGTGTTAAATACTTGAGCAAAACTAAAACCAATGGTTAAACTGGCAATTAAGGTAATTACAATTTTTTTCATAATTATAGTTTATAAATTTGCTCTTCAAGTTTTGTAAATGCGTTTTTCTCGTCGTAGTTTAAATCTAAGTTAATGCGTTGCTCTTGAAATGCAGCCAAAGTTACTTCTGCTTGTGCCTTGTCTTTTAAGTTAATGTCTACTTGCATTAAATTATAAAATAACATGATAGCAATATCTTTGTTCATTAATGCTTTTTTGTCATTGTAATCTACTTTAGCTAATTCAGAAGTCCAGATGTCTCTAACAGCCATAAGTTCTGCAGTAGCACGTTCTCTAGTTTCAGAAGAGGCATCTTTCTTCATTTTTCTAAATGCAGAAATCGCTTTAATTTTGGCATTCTCTAAAATGTCATATTCTCTTTTTTTGTTCTTCGGAAATTCTATAGTCACAGAAGATGCAACAGGAATAAAACCAAATTCTTCATTGATATAAGTGCCAATATTTGTCATGATTTTTTTAACGTTGTTTTTCTCATAACGATCTAAATTAATCGTGTTACTATTAGAAGACGTTAAAAATTGAAACTCATCATCAAAGGTTTTCTCATCAATGATAGTAGCACCTTGCATCACTTTAAGGTTTGTAGGTTGTGCGTAAAATGTTTGTCCGCCATTATCCTGAAAAGCCATTTTTGTAATATTGATTACAATTAAAAGATCACTTCCTTTCTCAAAACCTAATAACGCTACATTATCTGCCAATACTTGATTGTCAAAAATAAGATGATCATCTAAATTTGGTTGAATATATACAGGTTCTCTAGGCGCAACGTAAGTTGGTTTTGAAGGGACTTTAAGTGCTGGTTTTTTACCTTGTTCAGTTAAGGCTAAACGTTCTAGAAGTGACAACTCTTTAAAATTGGCCATTTCTTTATCATAACGTGCTTCAGCTTTTTTTACTTCTTCTTCATGACCAGCTAAACGCTCTTCAAATTCTGCTTCGCTATCTATAACGACTTGAGCATAATTTGCTTTTTCAACTTCAAAATCTGCAAGAGATTGTGTGTTAAGTTCTTCAACCGTTAGCGTATAAGGTGTTTCTACAATTACGTTGTAGGTCTTAATAGATTGATCTAAAGGGTTGTTTGGAGTTCTTAGGTTGAAAAAACCGATTTTTTCAGACATTGTTCGTTGTGCAAAACTTGACACACAAATCGCTAAGCAAGCGAAAATTAATAGGGATTTTTTTTTCATTTCATATAATTTAGATAGATATAGATGCCGTTTACATGTGAGCAAACAGCGTGCTAAAATACAATATTTAAGTCACAATTTTTGGTGAGTTACATTTCCGAAGAAAAGACTAATTATTTTATTCTGTCAATTGATAGTTTTCCTGGTCCTGCTAAAAAGATAACAACAAAGGCTAAGCAAAATAACAAAGCGTGTTCTTTGGTTGCTAAATCATCTTTAGCATGTATTACAAAAGCAGCGACAAGCATAGTTACGGCAGCAGGAATTGCAGCCCATTTGGTTTTAAAACCTACAATAATTAGTATAGGAGCAAGTACTTCACCAATGAGGCATAAAATTAATGAAGGTAATCCGCCAATGCCTAATGGATCAGGAAATTCGGCAGCATTTGATAATTTACTAATTTTTGGAATACCATGCGTTAACATAAAACCGCCAAAACCTAATCTAAGGATGAGTAATGCTAAATCTGTAAAGTTTTTTTTCATATATATATAATTGAGTTATTTAGTTACCTTTTAATAAGTTAACGCTTACGGTTGCTAGGTCGTTATTAGGGAATTTAGAAAAATAGTGTGCATCTGGATGCAAACCTGCGTGGCTAGCAACAGCATTAAACACATCAACTTCTAGAATATATTGATCGCTGTAGCCATGAGTAGCATCATAAGCAGTGGCTGCAGTTTTACCAATATTTTGAGCCACAAGTTTTGGATTTACAGTATGTAATTCTATCATTAATAAGCCAAAGCGTTCTACGTATGGTTTCCATTTTGTGAGGTGTTCTAATAGTGAGTCTTCAACCAAATTATTTGATAAGCGCTTTCCTGAACTTGCATATGCTCCAGAGGATTTACTGGTTCTTTTGGTTTCCGTTTTTGGAGTTTCCCAAATACGATTGTGATCTAAAAATGTACGTACATTAAGTAAGTCGCCAAGCTCAATGTTATAATCTTCTTTTAGATCTTTAGCTAGAATATCTGGTCTACCAATGTCTCCCCAAATGACTTTTGCCCAAATATCTGCTTTAATTAAATTAGCTCTGGTTACTTTTAAGGCAGCCTGATTAAAATCTGCACCAACCAATAGTAAGGGATATTCATCAAGCATTTTACCTCGAAGTGTTTGATGTTCTATAACATCAAATATATGTTGAATAAATGCACCATTACCACAACCCATATCTAGAATTCCCTTAGGCTGTTCGTCAATTGGTTTATTAAAAAGTTTGATAATGACTTGATCAATAACTTTAAAATAAGTAGAATGTGCACCACCACTTCCCCAAACATTCATTTCTCGATGTACATGTTTCTCTGTTTCATCTGGCGACGCAGTTTTAAGGATGTTTGCATTTCCGAAGATTAAATCATCTAAATGCACAAAGGTTGGTAAATATGAAACGGTCACTCCATATGCACTGGCACGTTTGGCGAAAAACAAGCCTTCATCTGTAAATTGGTACGTGTTTTTTTTCTTTTTAAACCATCCCAAATGTGCAAAGAAATCTAATATTTTTTTAAAACTCTCTGGGTTTTTATGATATTCTTCGGCAGTAAAAGAGGCTTCCATAAAATATTTATGAAACAAGCCATTGACGCCTAAAAGCACGATAATTGGTGCTACTATTGTGCCTTCAATATGTTTTAATAATTGGTATTCTACCACGTTGGCTTCGGAAATATCTAAGCCGAAATTTTGTTCATACACATTAAAAATTTTCTCTAATGCACTAAAGGCATCAGGACCAATGTTTTCGTTTGGGAATGAAACAGAATAGTTAAGAAGATGAACAGCTTGTTCATATAAAGGAACCAGTTCAAAAGCACGTTTACTATTTGAGTTTATGGTATAAATGATATGATCTGTTTTATTTTCTAAATGTTGGGTGAGCCAACCTTGAGAACATAATACGCGTAAAGCTACATTAAGATAGCCTTCGTTAGCGTTAAATGTATTAGTTAATGTTTTTAAATTAGCAGTGTTATGCTCTAAAAGATAATCTAATACACCTTTTTTATGTAAAGCATAAGCAGAAGTAGAAGTGGCAATACCATCTAAATGTCTAAAAATAGTACCTCTTAGTTGTTCTTTATCTTGTTTTGAAAGCATAGGTTGGTTAGTTTCCTATAAAGATAAAAAAATCTGTCAGTGTGTGACAGATTTTTAAATATTGTAAAATAGTTTTACTGAAAATGTAAAAACTATGAATTATCTCAGCTTAGGAAAATCACTAGGATTCGTTTCGTGCATGACATCGTAAACGGCTTCAAAAATGTCTTCAGCAGAAGGTTTTGAAAAATAATCACCATCGGTTCCGTATGCTGGACGATGCGGTTTTGCTGTTAATGTTTTTGGTGCACTATCTAAATGCACAAAACCATTTTGAGTATTTACGATTTCATTTAAAATATAAGCAGATGCTCCACCAGGAACGTCTTCATCAATAATCATTAATCGATTTGTTTTTGCAACACTCTTTACAATATCATGATTAAGATCAAAAGGTAATAGAGATTGTACGTCAATAACTTCTGCATCAATGCCAACCTCAAGTAATTCTTTAGCGGTTTGTGCTACAATTCTTAATGTAGAACCATATGATACTAATGTAATATCGGTTCCTTCTTTTATGGTTTCTACAACTCCAATAGGTGTTTTAAATTCACCAATATTATTAGGCATTTTTTCTTTTAAACGATACCCGTTTAAGCACTCTATAATTAGTGCAGGCTCATCACACTCTAAAAGCGTGTTATAAAATCCTGCAGCTTTGGTCATATTTCTTGGTACTAGAACATGAATACCTCTCACTAAATTTATAATACCACCTAACTGAGATCCAGAATGCCAAATACCTTCTAATCTGTGACCTCTTGTTCTAATTATTAAAGGTGCTTTTTGCTTTCCTTTAGTTCTATATTGTAACGTTGCTAAATCATCACTCATGATTTGTAACGCATAAAGGATATAATCTAAATATTGAATTTCTGCAATAGGACGTAGGCCACGCATTGCCATCCCAATACCTTGTCCTAAAATTGTAGCTTCTCTAATGCCAACATCTGCAACACGAAGTTCGCCATATTTTTCTTGAAGTCCTTCTAGTCCTTGATTAACATCACCAATATTTCCAGAATCTTCTCCAAAAATTAAGGTTTCAGGATAATTATTAAAAATAGCATCAAAATTATCTCTAATTACTAATCTCGCATCAACAGACTCAGCATCGTCATCATACGTTGGTTTTACTTCTTTAGCATTTATAGCCGACCATTTAGATGCGCTGTGTAAATGAGAACTGTATGTTGGTTGAATTTCTTCAAAATAGCTGTTAATCCAATGCTGTAGTGTTGTTTTTTCAGGAGACTCTTCACCAACAAGGTATCGTAATGCTTTTCTGCAAGCAGACATGACATCTTTTCTTCCAGGTTCTTGTATTTCAACTAAATCATTGATAGTTTTCGTAATAAAGGCACGATTAGAACTTTTTTGAGAAGCCGCTTTAATCAAAGTAACAGCCTTAGTTCTTTCATCTAAAATTGGTTTTAAAAATGCATTCCAAGCTGCTTTTTTACCTTGTCTTACATCTTTTTTTACATTTTTATGCACAACGTCTAATTCATCTTCTGTAGCGATGTTGTTAGCTATCATCCATAATTTCATTTGGGCAATACAATCATGTTCTTTTTCCCAATCTAAACGCTCTTTACTTTTGTAACGTTCATGACTGCCAGAAGTAGAGTGGCCTTGTGGTTGTGTTAATTCTATAACATGAATTAAAACCGGTACGTGTTCTTCACGAGCAATACGTTCTGCCTTTTGATAAGTTTCAATTAAAGCCGTATAATCCCAACCTTTAACTTTTAAAATTTCATAACCATTATTATGCTCATCTCTTTGAAAACCTTTTAGTATTTCTGAAATGTTTTCCTTTGTAGTTTGGTGCTTTGCATGAACAGATATTCCATATTCATCATCCCAAACACTTATTACCATTGGTACTTGTAAAACACCTGCAGCATTAATAGTTTCAAAAAATAAACCTTCACTTGTACTTGCGTTACCAATGGTTCCCCAAGCAATTTCATTACCTTCAACCGAAAATTTTGTAGTATCAATACCTTCAACATTTCGGTAAATTTTGGATGCTTGTGCTAAACCTAATAATCTTGGCATTTGCCCAGCAGTAGGAGAGATATCTGCACTAGAATTTTTTTGCTTAGTAAGGTTTTTCCAATCACCATCATCCTCTAAACTATGAGTGCCAAAATGGCCACCCATTTGTCGTCCTGCACTCATTGGATCTGCTTCAATAGACGTATGCGCATACAACCCAGCAAAAAATTGTTGGATAGTTAATTTGCCAATAGACATCATTAACGTTTGATCACGATAGTAACCCGATCTAAAATCTCCATTTTTGAACACTTTAGCCCAAGCCAGTTGAGGCACTTCTTTACCATCACCAAAAATTCCAAACTTAGCCTTACCAGTAAGAACCTCTCGACGACCCAACAGACTACATTCTCTACTAATTAAAGCGGTTTTGTAATCGCTCAAAATTTCATCTTTGAAATCTTGAAAAGTTATCTCTGAAGTCCCTTTAGTTTGTGTCGGCATAAGTGTGAATTATTAGCTGCAAATTTAGCAAAAATTTGCTTATGTTACAACCATGAAGATTGTTATAATATTAAGAATATGATAAAAAAAAACGGTATTTTAAGAATATTTAGTAATTATTTGCAAATATTAACAGTTCTGTTAAGGATTTTTTAATGAGATTGGCCGTTGTTATACTGCAAATTACAAATTCTTGATTATACTTATGCAGATACTCTTTAATATGAAGTGGCTCTTCGGAAATAGAAAAGTGTTAAAGTTTTTTGAGAAACATATAATTATTATAAACTATTATGGGTTTAAATAAAGCGTTTAATACCATTTTCGTCTAAATAATCCTAATAATGCTTGAGGGTCTAATGTAAATTTAATTCTGATTTTTTGGTCGTAATGAGGTTGACCAACTTCCCAGCCTAGATTAGAATAAATAGGAAAGTAGAGCTCAAAATAATCGGTTACTAAATCTAATTTTATACCAGAGTCGTATACAAAAGCAGGCTTATGTCCTTTGTTTTTTACAACACCTAAATCTCCATAAGCTTCAATGTATTTCCAAATCGTTGTACTTACGTTTGCGGTTGTCATCCATTGATTGGCAAATGGTGTTTCTAATTTGGATTTAAAGCCACCTTCGGCAATTATAATTTGCTGACTAAAAACTCCTGAAGCTTCAGAGCGACCTAAATAATTATAATCAAATAAATAATCTGTTGGTCTATCAAGAGCGAAACTAAAATAGTCTGAATTTAAATCGGTTTTATTATACAAGAAAGTTCCTGCAAATAAGCGTAAGTTAAACTGCCTATTGCTTTCTGATAATTTTCTATACTCATAATTTACAGCAACTTTTCCGAATTTATTGGCAAATTGTACATCATAATACCACTTATTAAAATTAACTAATCCCGGATTTGAACTCACATAACGTAAATTTAATACGCTATAATCTGGATCTAATAAATCTTCAATTACAGCATTTTCTCCTACTTCTCTTGATATGTCTAGAAAACGAAGGTTTAAATATTTTGATTTGTCAGATCTAAAGTCATTGTTGTCTCTAAAATAGAAGGAAACGCTAGGCGTATAAACTTTTACAAAGGAATCTTCGGCAAATGAGTTGTATTTTGCATTGATGCCATAGGTTATTCTATAGAGGTCAAAATTTTCGATATGATGTGTATAGTATAATGAGCCACCTCCAGTTAAGGTTTTTGATTTTGTAGCATATTGAGGTGAAAATTTATAATTTAAACGTTTTCTCAATACCGTTTTATTATAAAATTTTGCACCAATAGTTAAGCCGTCATAAATATTGTTAAACTCTACTAAAGGCATTAAAAATAGTTGATTATAGTTAGGGTCTTCTATGTCTTTAAACAGTCTAAATTGAAACGGTTTATTGTTAAATGGGAAGCCTTTTAATGATTTATAATTGTCTCTTAAATTAAATTCTGGGATGGTATTATCATAATTAAGGGCAAGTTTTTCTGTGCTATTTCTAGGTAATACTATCGTACTATCTTCTTTTATATTGTTAATCCAAGATATTGACGCAATGGTATCGTTTTTAAATGTAAACAACGATATTGGCATGGCGTTGTCACGTTTGTTTCTAATAGTAAACTTAATAGAGTCTTCGGTTTTTTCTAAATCTTTGAGTTTAAAATCTATCTTTTTACTAGAGTCTATATAATCTGTAAAAAACCAGTTTATATCTTTCTTGGTTTTAGATTTGATGAGGCTCTCAAAACTTGTAGAGTTTGTAACTTTTAATTGGTTGTTTTTTAAATACTCATAAATTGTGGTTTCTACCACATTAGAATTTACATAATTATCTAAATATCGTAAACCAATTCCTGCTTTATATTTTCCTGCGATATTAGCATTATATTTTAGTAATGAATCTTTTGAAGTGGTTAAGGCTTGATCGCGATTATTTCGCACCATTTGCATAAAAAAGAGATTGAATTGATCGTTGTATTTAAGATCGGAAGCGTGAAAAGATCGAATACCCCAAAAATTTGCTAAAGTCCCTAAGAGTCTTGTGTTTGGGTAATAGGTTTCAACATATTTCATTAAGAAATATATTTGTATGCCATCTCTTAGCCAATAGTCTTTTCTAGGATTTATAAGTAATGTGTTTTCTAAATACTTATTAAGTGCTGTTTTTAATAATTTTAATTCATATTGAAAATTATCAGGAAACGGACGAATAAAATCTGGCAATTGATTTAAACCATACAAGGGATCTTTTTTATAATCATCTTTAGTGATAAGCAGGCGCTCATGAGGATATTCTCCTAATGTTTCTGTTATAAAGCGTGTAATTTTATCTGTGATGATTGCTTTTTCTTCGGAAGTAATGCCGTCACTAGACAGATTTGAGAAAATGGTAAAATCGTCGGTTTGAACAAATTTAAAATCTGAAAATTTCTTGAGTATCAAATGTGTGTTAACACGCTCTTTTCCGAATAAAAAATACGTTTGTTTATCGCGTGTTTGCCTAATATCTAATGTGTTAAGCTCTGAAATTAATTGATAGTTTAACGGGAATTCTATTTGAAATTTTAGATCTGCTTTTGGAATAAATAAATCATCTAGATTTTTATTGCTGTAATAGTTCCAGTCGCCATTATAAACAACAGGAGTAATGTACCAATATTTTAAATTTAAATCTTTATTTGGGCTAATGCCATAACCAGTAAAACTATCATCTGGCAATACCAAATCATAGGTTAAAGATATGTCATAAGATTGATTTGGTAGTAACGGTGTTTGAAGCTGAACAGAAATGACATCTGGAGAGGCTTTTAAATTCTCATAATCGAGTGAGTTGCCATTTTGATCATTAATATTAGTAATAATTGTGTAACCTCGCTGTTCACTTTTTGCAAAATGAAACTTGTCGTTAAACTCTTCTGTAAATCGTTTTGCTAATGGTGTTTTTTTTGTGGAATAGGAATTGTTCCAATCATTAAGATATATAATTGACAAAGTATCATTACTTTCATTTTGATACACAATACGTTCTTTAACTTGTATGGTTTTAGTTGTAATATCAATAGAAGCAGTAAGGTCAATGCTGTTTTGGCTAAAAACAACACAACTCCAAAAAAAGATGGCGATACATAGAAAAGAATTTTGTCTCAATGGGTAACTACAAATTTTAATGGTTTAAACTGAAATTTTGAACTTGTAATATAATAGATGCCACTGCTAAATTGTGAAGCATCTATTGATATTAACGAATTATTAACGTCAACAGTTTTTACAACTTGCCCTAGACTATTAATTATATATAGTTCTAGTTGGTTTTGTAAGCTTAAATCTATTTTTAAATTTAAGGTATGCTCAATAAGGTTAGATCCTAGAATAGCAATCATTTCTTGAGTACTTAATTCTGGGATACTTAATGATTGATTGGTTTGTAGTTGTAATGTAACGGGAAGATGATCACTAAAATTGTGTAATGCATCACGAGTGGCAAATGAAAACTCTGTTCCAGAGCAATCTAACGAATTGATAGATTGATTATAGCAATCTATATTTTCATTATTTCCGTAAACATCGTAGCTCCCTGAAATAAACGACAGGTTAGGGTTAGAGGTCATATTTTCTGAGGTCATAATAAAATCAAAACGGTCATCAAAACCTCCTGTTGTTCCGCCAAGTCCTGTTTGAGTGCGTGTAGATTGTGTCATAACATCAACATAATTAGGGTTATTATGCCAACTGCCAATACGATTTGCAGGATCTACTAATACAATGTTATTAGTTGGATCAATAAGTTTTTGAAATGCAGGCTCAGAGTTTGTGTACACATTAAAATCTCCTGCGAGTATAATATTACTGTCTGCAGGTAAGGTGTCTAGATAACTGTATAAATCTTCAACCATTGCCAATCTAGATTGTTGATTTGTTGTGCCACTAGAGGCTTTTAAGTGACAAACAAAAACATCAAGAACAATTGGTGTTGTAGATTGTTCAATAGAGTTTATTTTTAATTGATAATGGTTAAAATCTCTAAAAATCGTTGTGATGACATCTTGACTTTCTAAAATGAATTTAGAACTATCATAATACATTAATTGCTGTAAATCATTTTGATTACCTATATTATCATCTGAGGTGTTGAGCGTAAATGTTGCGCTTTCGTAATTTGGATTTATAGCTTGAAGAGAACTCAAAATTGCCATTGCTCCAGAACTATTATTGAGCTCACATACCATGAAAAGATCGGGTCTGTAATCCTCTAATATAAATTCTAAATCATTAATTCTATTAGGCACAGCATCTTCTAAAGGGAAGTTAAGTACATTATAAAACATGAGTTTAAAATCTGTTTGTCCACATACAGACGAGATTGATAGGAAACCTGTAAATACAAATAAAAGTAATTTCTTAATCATAGCGTTAATCGTGAAATCTATTTGAGAATTCATCTTGACTTCTATCAACACAACAAAAGTCAAGATGATTTTACTATTTACAAGTTTAGAAATTAGGACTTAAGCCATAATCTTTATAGAAGTTATCTAGTATTGTAATCACTTCATCGGTAGAATCAACCAAATGAATTAAATCTAGATCTTTAGGGCTAATATTACCGGCTTCTAAAAGTGTAGATTTAACCCAGTCCATTAATCCACCCCAAAAATCGATTCCAACGAGAATGATTGGAAATTTTTCAATTTTGTTGGTTTGAATCAACGTCATTGCTTCAAAAAGTTCATCTAAAGTTCCAAAACCTCCAGGCATTACAACAAAGCCTTGAGAGTATTTTACAAACATGACCTTACGAACAAAGAAATAATCAAAATCTAAACTTTTATCGTTGTCAATGTACGGGTTATCATGTTGTTCAAAAGGTAATTCTATATTTAATCCTACCGAAGTTCCTCCAGCAATATGCGCTCCTTTATTTCCTGCTTCCATAATTCCTGGGCCACCACCTGTGATAACGCCATATCCATGGTCTACAATTTTAGAAGCCATTTCTTCTGCTAACTTATAGTATTTATGATCTGGCTTTGTTCTTGCAGATCCAAAAATAGAAACGCATGGCCCAATTTTACTTAGTTTTTCATAGCCATTTACAAATTCTCCCATGATTTTAAAAATCGCCCAAGAGTCATTTGTTTTGATCTCATTCCATCGTTTAGTATTTTGTTCTTTTCTCATATATGTTTAATATTTTTAATCTTGACATAGCCACAAATTTAAGTGAAAAGAGGTTAAAATCAGTAAGAATTAGTGTTTTAGTTACGTGATTTATAAACAAAAAAAGAGCTATCTAAATTAATAGACAGCTCATGATATACATTTCTAATTGTTAACCTATAGTGGCTTACGTCCTGAAATAATATTATATAGAATTACAATAACTGCAATTACTAATAATATATGAATTAAACTATTTGATCCAATTCCAGGGATGATTCCCAAAAGTCCAAGTAACCAAGCGATTATACAGATTACTGCTACTAGCCATAAAATACTTTTCATAATTGTTTAGTGTTTTTGTTATACTCTAATATACACCAAAGTACGTCTCAATAAAAATTATGAAAGCGATAGAATTAACATATTACTCGATAGAGGACGAATTCGGTTTTTTTACCCTTTCTATAGAACAATAACTTCGGAAATGTGCCTAATTATAAACTTTATAGCTCCTTTTTTAGAAATTTAGCAGTATAACTCTTTTTATCTTTTATGATTTGTTCTGGAGTGCCTTTAGCAACGACTTCGCCACCTCCTTGACCACCTTCGTAGCCAATATCAATAATATAATCACATAGTTTTACAACATCTAGATTATGTTCAATAATTAAAACGGTATTGCCTTTGTCTACTAATTCATTGAGAACAAGCATTAAGACTCTTATATCTTCAAAATGCAAGCCTGTTGTAGGTTCGTCTAAAATATAAAAGGTATTACCAGTATCTCGTTTGCTTAATTCTGTGGCTAACTTAATACGTTGTGCTTCTCCACCAGATAGCGTCGTGCTTTGCTGCCCCAGAGTTATGTAACCTAAACCTACATCAACAATTGTTTTTAATTTTCTATGAATTTTAGGGATGTGCTCAAAGAAATCTACAGCCTCACTCATCGTCATGTCTAGAACATCGCTAATAGATTTTCCTTTGTATCTAATTTCTAAGGTTTCTCTATTAAAACGTTTGCCTTGACAGGTTTCACATTCTACATAAACATCTGGTAAAAAATTCATTTCTATAACTCGTAAACCACCTCCTTGGCATGTTTCACAACGGCCACCTTTTACATTAAAACTAAAACGTCCTGGCTTATAACCTCTAATCATGGCTTCAGGGATTTTAGCAAATAAACTACGAATCTCATCAAAGGTTTTTGTGTAAGTAGCTGGATTACTTCGTGGTGTTCGTCCAATTGGCGACTGGTTAATGTCAATAACCTTGTCACAATGCTCCAAACCTTTTATGCTTTTGTAAGGCATTGGTTTTTTTACACCATTAAAATAGTAGGCATTCATGATAGGGTATAACGTTTCATTAATTAAGGTTGATTTTCCGCTACCAGAAACACCAGTGATTCCTATCATTTTTCCTAACGGAAGCTCAATGGATACATTTTTTAAATTATTACCAGTACAATTTTTTAATACTATTTTTTTACCATTGCCTGTTCTTCTTTTCTTCGGAACAGGTATTTCTCGCTTCCCATTAATATAATCTGCGGTTAAAGTGTCGTGTGTTAACATTTCCGAAGGAGTACCAATACTTATAATTTCTCCACCAAATTTTCCTGCTTTTGGTCCTATATCAATCACATAATCTGCGCGCTCAATCATATCCTTATCATGCTCAACGACAATAACAGAGTTGCCAATATCGCGCAGTGAAACTAAGGAGTTAATTAATTTTTCATTATCGCGTTGGTGCAAACCTATACTTGGCTCGTCTAATATATAAAGTACACCAACCAATTGAGATCCAATTTGCGTGGCTAATCTAATACGTTGGGCTTCGCCACCTGATAGTGACTTTGAGCTACGATTTAAAGACAAATAATTTAAGCCTACGTCTAATAAAAAGTTTAATCTTGCTTTTATTTCTTTAACAACTTCTTCGGCAATTTTTAATTGAGTTGCACTTAATTTGTTGTTTAATGTTGAAAACCAATCGGCCAAATCTACAATATCCATATTGGCTAACTCGGCAATATTAAAACCATTAACTTTAAAGTAAAGCGATTCTTTTCTCAATCGAGAGCCTTCACAAGTAGGACATTCTACTTTGTCCATATAGTCTTTTGCCCAACGTTTTAATGAAGTTGTTTCGGCATTTTTATATTGACTTTCAATAAAATTAGCAACACCTTCAAAATCGATTTTATAATCTCTTGTGACGCCTAAAGTTTTACTTTCTACTGAAAACTTGTCGTTTCCGCCATATAATATCATTTGTTTAGCTTCCGAAGGAATACTTTTGTAAGCATCATTTAAATTAAAATCAAAACGCTGTGCTATGGTTTCAAACTGTTTAAAAATCCAACTGTTTTTTTGTGGACCATGTGGAGCTAAAGCACCAGCTTTTATAGAAATGGAATCGTCTGGTACAATCTTTTGTTCATTTACCTGATACAAAGTGCCAATACCATTACAGGTTTGGCAAGCGCCTTTAGGAGAGTTGAAAGAGAAGTTATTGGGTTCTGGGTTTGGGTAGGAAATCCCAGAGGATGGACACATTAAATTACGACTAAAATAACGCACTTCATTAGTGTCATGATCAAGCACCATAAGTACATCGTCACCATGATACATGGCAGTATTTATTGTTTCGGCTAAACGTTTATCATTATCATCGGTATCATCAATTTTTAATCTGTCAATAACGATTTCAATGTCATGCATTTTGTAACGATCTAGCTTCATACCTTTAACTAGATCTCTAATATCACCATCTGCTCTTACTTTTACAAAACCTTGTTTTGCAATTTGTTCAAACAATTCTCTATAATGACCTTTACGCGAACGTATAACAGGAGAGAGGATATTTATTTTTTTGCCTTTATAACTCTTTTTTATTAAGTCTTTAATTTGTTCGTCACTATAACTTACCATTTTCTCACCAGTATTATAACTGTAAGCATCACTAGCTCGAGCGTAGAGTAATCTTAAAAAGTCATAAATTTCGGTAATGGTGCCAACAGTAGACCTAGGCGATTTACTAGTTGTTTTTTGCTCTATAGCAATAACAGGAGAAAGCCCATCAATTTTATCTACATCTGGTCGTTCTAATCCGCCAAGAAACTGTCTCGCATAAGCCGAAAATGTTTCGATATAACGACGTTGACCTTCGGCATAAATGGTATCAAAGGCAAGTGATGATTTCCCACTACCAGACAAACCTGTAATCACAACAAGTTGTTCTCGCGGAATTGTAACATCAATATTTTTTAGGTTGTGAACTCTAGCACCTTGTACCTCAATTGCATCATCAAATTTGGTCATAAATCTATAGGTATATATGTTTTAATAGCAAAAGTGCAAAGGTACAGATTTTAGTTATTATTTTAAGGTGAAGATAATGACATCAATTGGCACATAATAAAGACTAGTTATTGGTTGTCAAAAAAAAAATGTGACGTATTAACGACACATTTTCAATATAATAATGTTTATGTTTTCTACGGAATTGATAGTTCACCAGATGCTATCGATTTACTATAATTAGCTTTAACTTTAGATAAGTATCCAAAAAATTTGGTGTCATCTTTTCGTTTTAAAATCACATAAGTAGATCCGTCTTTATTGGTTTCAATTTTAGATACAACCACAGTAGTTCCATACACACTTTTGTACCCTGTTACAGTACCTCGTTTTATTAAAATATTGGGTTTAGGAAAATCTATGTGATGATATGTTTGCGCTTTCGGTTCGTTTATTTGTAAAATATCACCAATTTTAGGTGTTTCTTGAGCAAATGAAATACTAAAGAATCCTGATAATAAGAATATGAATAATAGTTTTTTCATAATATAAGTGGTTTTTATTGCGAATAATTCAAAAATAGTTAAAAATAACGATAGCTAATATTCATTTTGTAAATAATTAACAGCTTTTAAATCTTTACTGTTTTCGCGTCTTGTGCTTGTTGTTAGTATTTTTTAGTTATCCATAATTTATTAAGATATCAAGACTGAATTTGTAATTAAATGTCTATTTTAGTTTTCAAAATAAACAATAAAATTATGCAATTATTAGGAATAGGATCAAGAATAAATCATAACGAATTTGGAAAAGGTGTCGTTACAAATGTCACATCAAAACAGTATTGGGTGACGTTTATGGACAGCGGATTAGAAACCATAGACCTTAATAGTGATTTTGAAGTTATTGAAGCCTGTGAAGATGACGTCGATACCATCAGTTTTGCTGAAGTAGAAAGCAGTCTGGTTCATATTCTAAAAAAATGGAGCGATACGTCTGAAATCGTAAACATTTCAGATAAATGGAAAGGAGGAAAGCTCATTCTAGAACCAGGAGATACTAGCTTGCAAGGTAAAGAAATGGGAATTGATAGTTTCTTTCATAAAATCACAATGGTAAGAGATCGTTTACGTGTCATGGAACAAAAAATTAATTCGAGTAAAAATCTTGACGAACAAGAAAAAATCGATTTACAACAATATATCACACGTAGTTACGGCAGTTTAACAAGTTTTAATGTCTTGTTTAAAATGAAGACGCAGCAGTTTGTTGGGCAGAAGTCTAAATAATTTTCAGTGTTCAGTGTTCAGTATGTAGTGGAAGTTTAATGCTAATTCAGTAAGATTTTGGTATTTAAATAACGATAAAACGCTTTCAGGTTTTTGTGTTACAACTTCTACTTGAGTTACGACTTCAAAAAATAGGCTTTTCTAATCAAAACACCATAAACCACCAAAGGAACTAACAAGCAAATCACCACAGAAGCAGCAGTATAATCCATACCAACAAGATTAAAACCTCTTAGAAAATCTGCCGAAATATCAAAAAGCTGGTTAGAAAATTCTGAGAAATCTTTTATACCTATAAGTAAAAGAATAATTACTCCCGAAAACCCAACTTTAAAATAGTGCTTTCCTTTTATTTTGTCAATTAGAAAAGTCCAACTCAAAGGTATAAGAATAAACCAGACAATAATATTAATTTCCTTGTAGCTAAAACCAGTAAGTTTTGAGAGAAGCATTAGGAATTCGTATGTAAGTTCAAAAATCTTTTTCATCTAATTATGAATACAATAGTCTAGATTCAAATATGAAACTCACAATTTTGATGCACCAATCTCACTGAAAACCGTCAACTGAAGACTGCTTACTCGTTTCTAAACCTTCAATCTCTAACCCAAAAGCCAAAAACTTATGAAAAGTTGGTAATTCGGCTCCAGTATCTGTCGTTTCCCAATCGCTCCATGACGCTTCCAAACCATCAATAGGTAAAATATCAACCCACATTTGGTAGCTTTTAGGTTTGCCGTTGTCATCCAAATGCCATAAATAAGAATCTCCAGGCGTTGAGCCACCATTGGTATATGTGATTAAAAGCGCGTCTTTATTGGCTTCTGTTTTTACCAGTCTGCGTTCTACACCATCATCAAAAACTTTGTAAGGAGCCACGAGCCAAAAAGTATCATTGTTGAAATAATCAACTGCGCTTTGAATGTATTCTTGAGCATCATCTCCTATATATTTTTCTTCGGAAATGTAAACACTAGACTTGTCGTTATGTGCCAAATCTAATTCTACTTTAATATTTTTCCAATAAACCTCACAAGTGTTGTTAGCTTTACTCCATTTATAATGGTGACGTTTTTTGAAAGTAAACTCTATGTAATCTGTAGCTTGGTAAGCTTCATGATTAAGAGCGTTCAACATATTTGTAGCCAGTTGGTCTGCAGCAGGACCTTGTTCTCCTGTTGGTAAATCTTCATTGTATTTAAAATACATAAATGCAAAGAAAAGTAGCGTAGGCAACGTGAAGAAGATGATAACTCCTCCTATAATTTTAAGAATTTTTTTCGGTTTAGGCACGAGAGATATTTTTTACAAAGTTACTATTATTCTAGGGAGATTCACAGTGTTTTTATGAACACAACTCACATTAATAATAATCTTGAAACTAAATTTTAGGAGTGTTTAGTTGTGTTTCTATACGTTGTAAGGTCTCATTACTAAACACAATCAGTTCTTTAAAAAATGAGGTGAACTCTTCTTCAAACTCTGTATAGAATTCTTGAAGTTCTACAGTTGCTGTGTTCATTCCAGATTTAAGTTTGGTTCTACGATTCATGCCATCTAAAACCTTTTGAATTCCCTCAATTTTAGCATAGCTTAATAACCAATTGTCGGCAATCATGTGTGGCATCATTTTTTGAATTCTTACAGGTAAAGTTTCATAATTGTCTTCTAATAAATCATAAAAACTTTCAATATAATCAGGTAGAGGGATTTCAGAATAATGGTTCCAGTTTTTTGCCAAAAAGTGATCGTATAAAATATCAACAATAACTCCACTGTAATGGCCATAATTTTTATGCAAACGTTTTGTGCTCAATCGTACCGTTGGATGCGCATCTGTAAAGGTGTCAATTTGTCGATGTAATAAAATGCCTTTTTGAATAGCAATTGGATATTTTTTATAGTGTTTTCCACGTATACCATCAGCAATAAAATTACCAATTGTAATTTGCTTATCATTATTTGAAAGAAAAATATGGGCTAAAAAATTCATTCAATAAATATATGTATTTTTGAGTTCTAAACGCTTACACTTGGATAGATTACCAAATTTAGATCCCTTACGTTTTTTATTGGCTTCGTTGGTATTGTTTTTTCATATTCCGCAACTAAGCAGAAATCAAGGACTTCCATATTTTCTAGATGCACCCATTTTTAATAGAGGTACAGAAGCCGTGTATATGTTTTTTGTATTAAGCGGATTTTTAATCATCAGGCTTATATATAGATATAAACAACGTGATGATTTTTCTATTCGGAAATTTTACATACGTAGAATTCTTCGCATTTTCCCGTTATACTATCTCATAATCATATTTGGGTTTACATTTTATTGGCTCATTTTACCAGCTTTAAACATTCCATTTGAAAACAACTACAACCTAGGAGAAGGTGTGTTACTCACCACTTTTTTTCTTCCCAATATTTTTGGCAGACTCTACGAACCTGGCGGAATTTTAGAAGTACTGTGGTCCATTGGCATCGAAGAACAGTTTTACATACTTATTGCTCCTTTGTTGTTTTTTATTAGAAAACATAGAATTTTACTCGCCTTATCTGTTTTAACTTTAGCATATTTTATAGTATTTCATTTAGACATTTTCGAAGCATTACAACGTTTTCAGTTTGTTTATTTTTTCCTCTTCTCTGGTGGTATTGTAGCAATTTTAGAGGAAAAGCACAAGTTGGAATTTTTAAAAATTTCCGCAGGTATTCCGATACTTATAATCATAGCAACCAGTTTATACTTTTTTACCGATTTATTTAGGTTTAACGAGCTCTGGATGCGTAATGTAACAACGACATTATTATTTGGGTTGTTTGTACATACCTTGGCTCATAATAACTTCGGAAAAGTGCTCAACCACAATTTTCTCAACCATTTAGGACATATTAGTTACGGGATTTACATGTTTCACGTCATTGCCTTAAATTTTGTCGTGTTTTTTATGCTTAAAATCCAAGAACTCAAAATTTTTAACGCTACAATAACCATTTTTTTAATTTATATATTGACTTTTGCACTAACCATACTTTTAGCACATATTAGCTATAAGTATTTTGAAACTTATTTTTTAAAACTGAAAACAAAATTTAGATAATGACACTTATAAAATCAATCTCAGGAATACGTGGAACCATTGGCGGAACTGTTGGTGATAATTTAACTCCAATAGATGCCGTTAAATTTGCATCGGCTTATGGTACATGGATAAAACAACAACGCGATAAAGAAAATTATAGAGTTGTCGTTGGTAGAGATGCGAGAATTTCTGGAGAAATGATTCAAAACTTAGTGATGAATACTTTGGTAGGTCTAGGAATTCATGTTATTGATCTTGGTTTGTCAACTACACCAACTGTAGAAATTGCTGTACCTATGGAACATGCAGATGGTGGTATTATTTTAACAGCAAGCCACAATCCAAAACAATGGAATGCACTCAAATTATTAGACGCTAATGGCGAATTTTTAAATGGAGTAGAAGGTGCTAAAATCTTAGCATTAGCCGAATCTAATGACATGGCATTTGCTGAAGTTGATGATTTAGGTGAAATCACAATCAATGATGCTTATATTGATTTACATATTGATGAGGTTCTAGATATGGAGTTGGTAAATGTAAAAGCCATTGAAAAAGCAAACCTGAAAGTAGTTGTTGATGGTGTGAATTCTACAGGTGGAATTGCAATTCCGTTATTATTAGAACGATTAGGCGTACAAGCTGTGAAATTATATTGTGACCCAACAGGACATTTTCCTCATAATCCAGAACCGCTAAAAGAACATTTAACAGATTTATCTCAAGCTGTAGTAAAAGCCAATGCCGATTTTGGTATTGTGGTAGATCCAGATGTAGATCGTTTAGCGTTTATGGACGAAACAGGAGAGATGTTTGGAGAAGAATACACCTTAGTAGCTTGTGCAGATTACGTGTTAAGTAAAACACCAGGAAATACGGTAAGCAATATGAGTTCTACACGTGCTTTACGTGATATTACAGAAAAACATGGCGGAACCTACGAAGCAAGTGCAGTAGGCGAAGTTAATGTGGTTAACCTCATGAAGAAAAACAATGCGATAATTGGTGGTGAAGGAAATGGCGGAATTATATATCCTGAATCTCACTACGGAAGAGATGCACTCGTGGGTGTCGCTTTATTTTTAAGTTTATTAGCAGAAAAGCAAATGAAAGTAAGTGCGCTTAGAGCAAGCTATCCTAACTATTTTATGAGCAAAAAGAAAATACAATTAACGCCAGAGCTGGATGTTGATGCCTTGCTTGTGGCTATGGAAAATAAATATGCCGAAGAAAAATTAACAACCATTGATGGTGTAAAAATTGACTTTGCGAATTCTTGGGTACATTTGAGAAAAAGTAATACTGAGCCAATTATTAGAATTTATACTGAAGCACCAAGTCAAACTGAAGCAGACGATTTAGCAGATCGTATCATTTCAGAAATAAAAACTATTGCCAATATTTAGTATCTTTAAGCGTCGTAAATAGTATAAAATTATCGTTACCTTGAACTTGTTTCACGCTCACTCATAAATAAGTATATGATGAGATTATGAATTATATAGAACGACGAAAAAGTAAATTGAGAAGTTTTGTTAAATAGAAAATAAAAAATATGATTTCTACGGAAATATCTACCTCTAAGCCTTCTGAACTCGAATTGTATTTTGATCAATTCAGACAACATATCATTGGTATTGATCAAGATTTTGATTCACCTTTAGGAAATCAAAAAATCATTTATACCGATTGGACAGCTTCTGGACGATTATATAGACCAATAGAGGAGAAACTTTGTAATGAATTTGGACCTTTTGTTGCCAATACGCATACCGAAACAACGGTATCTGGAACAGCAATGACCAAAGCATATCATGAAGCTAAGCATATTATAAAAAAGCATGTTAATTGCGATGACGATGATGTACTTATCGTTTCAGGAAATGGAATGACAGGTGTTATCAATAAATTTCAACGCATTTTGGGATTAAAAGTGCCTGAAAATTTAAGACAATACACAACCATTCCTGATGAGATTCGTCCTGTTGTATTTATAACGCATATGGAACATCACTCAAATCAAACCTCTTGGTTAGAGACCATTGCTAAGGTGGAAGTGATTCCTCCAGATGATGAAGGTTTATTTTGCTTAGAAAATTTAGAGAAATTACTAGAACAATATAAAGATTGTACATTAAAAATAGCATCGGTTGTTGGTGGATCTAATGTTACAGGAATTCAAACTCCTCATCATGATATTGCCGAAATGATGCATAAACATGGAGGTGTTTGTTTTGTAGATTTTGCATGTTCGGCACCATATGTAGACATGAATATGCATCCAGAAAATGAATTACAAAATTTAGATGCTATCTTCTTTTCTCCTCATAAGTTTTTAGGAGGTCCAGGAACTTCAGGAGTATTGATTTTTAATAAAAAATTGTATAAAAATATGATTCCCGATTGTCCAGGAGGTGGTACCGTAAGTTGGACGAACCCTTGGGGAGAACATAAGTACATAGATAATATTGAAGATCGAGAAGATGGAGGAACTCCAGGGTTTTTACAAACCATAAAAACAGCACTTTGTATAAAGCTCAAAGAGCAAATGGGAGTTGAGAATATTTTAAAACGCGAACATGAGCTCGTAGATATTGTATTTAAGTCATTATCACAAGTTGATAATATTAATATTCTAGCAGGACAACATAAAGATCGTTTAGGAGTCATTTCATTTTATATAGACGATTTACATTTTAATCTTGGGGTTAAATTATTAAATGATCGCTTCGGAATTCAAACACGTGGTGGTTGCAGTTGTGCAGGAACTTATGGGCATTTTTTATTACATGTAGATCAGCAAACTAGTCATGAGTTAACTAACGAAATTTCTATAGGAGATTTGGTACGTAAGCCAGGTTGGATTCGTATGTCTATACACCCAACAACAACAAATGAGGAAATCGCTTTTGTTTGCGACAGTATTAAAGACTTAGCTAAAAACCATAAAGATTGGGCTAAAACTTATCAATATGATGGGAAAACAAATGAGTTTATTCATGAATCACTTAGTGGTGTAAGTGAAAACGATACTCAGCTTAAGTCGTGGTTTTCGCTTTAATTGCATTATAGTTGTCGGGAGAATCGTCTTTGTATTTCCAACGTTTATGTGTCCATAAGTAATATTCTGGAGCCTCTTTAATTTGTTGCTCTACTAAGCGAAAAAATTGATCGGTAATCTCGTAATTGTCAAATTCTTTAGGATGTTCGGTAATGGTTTCAAACGTGGTTTCATAATATCCTCTTTTTAAACGTTTAACTCTAAAAAATACAACAGCCATATCTAGACGTTTAGCTAGCATTTCGGCTCCAGTATGCATAGGTACACGATAGCCCATAAACTCAGACCAATGTAATGCTTTCCAGGCTTTTGCTGATTGATCTGAAACAAAGCCACATATAAACGTTTTGTTCTCAACCTTTGCTCTTAACAATTTTGGGATGGTCTCTTTTGTGGTAATTAACTCACTATTATATTTGGCACGAATACCTTTTATAAGTTTATCAAAATATTTATTTTCTATACGTTTATAAACAGCAAACCCTTTATTTTTAATATAACTTTGTAGTACGAATATCCACTCCCAACTTCCGTAATGCCCACACATAAGTGCAATACTTCTTCCGTTGTTTTCAAGGTCTTGCAGGATTTCTAAATTTGTAAACTTAAATCGTTTTTTCATTTCAGTTTCAGAAATCGTTAAAGATTTTATAGCTTCAACCATCATATCACATAAGTGATGATAAAACTTTTTTGTAATAACTTTAATTTCTTTTTCACTCTTTTCAGGAAAAACAAGCTTTAAATTTGAGATGACCACTTTTTTTCGATATCCAAAAACACTATAAATTAAATGGTAGAGCAGGTCTGAAAAACCATAAAGCAACCAAAATGGAAGCTTAGAAATAAGCCATAAAAAAGGATAGACTAAAATGTATATTATAAATTGCATTATTGATTAGATTTGCAACAGCAAATATATGTATAATAAAAGTTTCTAGTCTATGGGTAGTTTGAGTTTATTTACCATTATCATCATTGCAGCAAATGCGTTGATTTCCTATAAAGGTTTTAATGATTATGGTTTTTTTGAACGCTATAAGTTTAATGTTGGAAGTATAAAGAGAGGCGAACAGTTTAGAATGTTTAGCTCTGGGTTTTTGCATGCAGATATGCAACATCTAATTTTTAATATGATTACACTCTTTTTCTTTGCAGATTGGGTAATTTATGATCTAGGCCAGCTTAATTTTTTAATTGTTTATATAGGTAGTTTAACTCTAGGTAGTTTGATGTCTTATTATTTTCATCAAAATGAATATCAATATAGTGCAGTAGGCGCAAGTGGAGCCGTTATGGGAGTTTTATATTCGGCAATACTCATGAACCCGATGATGAAAATTAATTTCTTCATTCCTGGGTTTGTTTTTGGAATTGGATATTTGTTATATTCTATTTATGGGATGAAAAAGAGAATTGGTAATATAGGTCATGATGCCCACTTTGGTGGAGCAGTTGGTGGCTACATCATCACGTTAATCTTGAAACCTTCCTTATTTGAAACCGATCTTTTAATGGTAGGTTTATTAGCAATTCCTATTGTAGTTTTATTTATAATGCACAAGTTAGGCAAGATTTAAAATGAAAAAAGCCTTTACTATAATTGTAAAGGCTCATTTCCGAAGTACTTATTTTTTAATTTAATAATTCTGAAATCTTCGCTTCAAGTGCAGCTCCTCTTAAATTTTTAGCTACAATTTTTCCTGTTTCATCTAGAATAAATGTTGCCGGAATTGATTTAATATTATAGGTTCTTGCCACCGGATCATTAAAATAATTAAGGTTTGATACGTGATGCCACGTTAGTTTGTCTTGCGCTATTGCTTTCACCCAAGCATCCTTTGGGTCTTTTTGTCTACCACTACCATCTAAAGAAACTCCAATGATTTCTAAGCCTTTACTATGGTATTTTTCGTACACTTTAACCACATTAGGATTTTCTCTTCTACAAGGGCCACACCAAGCTGCCCAAAAATCAATAATAGTAACCTTACCTAGAGTTTCTTTTAGCGATAATGTACTACCGTTTGGTGTAGGTGCTGTAAAATTAGGTGCGATACTACCAATTTGTGTTGCACCTTCTGCTGCTCTAATTTTTTGAGTTTGAGTAATTCTTAACGTTGTTTCTTTACCAAGATTAGTGTTTTTTAATTCACTGTTCACATTATTTAAAGCTTTAGCTAGCTTATCTACATCGGCATTTTTAGCATTCAATTCGTTATTAATAAAAATTAAAGAGGCTACATTATCTTTATTTTTTTCAATATGCATAAATGGAATACTAGATTCATCTTTATTGAGCTGAACCATTTGAGTATTAATGTTTTCACGAGTAGACATATCACTAGATGATCTCAATTGACCAGTCAATTTAGTACGTCTATTAGCTAATTCTTTACTATCTTTAAAATAAGCCTTTAAAGCAGCATTAGCCAGAGGTCCTTTAACTACAGTATTATCAATATTATCTTTATCTACAGTTATGGCATAATAGTCGTTATCAATTATAAAAGGAGAGCTGCCATTAACACTGTTTACTGTTAAATACCAAATTTCTTGCTTATCAACTTTACCTTCAAAAACAAATTTTTCGTTCATGACAATGGCTGTATCTCTATTAATTTTTCTATTGCGTTCATCTAAAGATTGTAAATGAATTCTAATCCCGTTATAAAGCCCAGGCGCTTCGCCTTCAATAAGATACCCTTCTAGAGGAGCCTTCTTATCTTCAGTTTTACAACCCATAATTAATAAGCAAATTGCTAAAAATGTAACTAATTTTTTCATGTGTCTATATCTATTTGTTTTTAAACCGTTACGTGTTGTTTGATCATGCTATTTTATTTGGAGATAACATTCTCAACACGTTTGTCATATAATTATAAATTTACATTACAAATATAATAAGTTAGTTGAGAGAAAATCAAGCCTAATTTCATAATTAATTCTAAAATAGCAATACTTTTGTAAAAAATATATAATGATTCAACAAGATACAATTATAGCATTGGCAACAGCATCTGGTAGTGGAGCAATTGCTGTAATTAGACTTTCTGGTGATGATGCTATTACAATTGTTGACGCACATTTTGCCTCTGTAGTAGCAAATAAATCATTACAAAAGCAACCGACACATACCATTCATTTAGGACATATTGTAGATGATACTCGTGTTATTGATGAGGTTTTAGTATCTGTGTTTAAGAATCCTAATTCGTACACAGGAGAGCATGTTGTAGAGATTTCTTGTCACGGAAGTTTATATATTCAACAAGAAATTATTCAATTGTTTCTTCGAAAAGGGTGCCGAATGGCAAACGCAGGAGAATTTACATTAAGAGCATTTTTAAACGGAAAATTAGATTTATCACAAGCAGAAGCTGTAGCAGATTTAATTGCGAGTGATAACGAAGCCTCTCATCAAGTAGCAATGCAGCAAATGCGAGGTGGTTTTTCTTCGGAAATATCTAAACTCAGAGAAGAGCTTTTAAATTTTGCCTCTCTAATAGAATTAGAACTCGATTTTGCTGAAGAAGACGTAGAATTTGCCGATCGTTCACAATTTAAAGCACTCGTTGAAAGAATTACCTTTGTACTCAAACGATTAATAGATTCTTTTGCAGTAGGCAATGTTATAAAAAACGGAATTCCTGTAGCCATTGTTGGAGAACCCAATGTTGGTAAGTCTACATTACTCAACGCACTTTTAAATGAAGAACGCGCTATAGTTTCTGAAATAGCAGGAACAACAAGAGATACTATTGAAGATGAAATATCTATAGGTGGTATTGGGTTTAGATTTATTGATACTGCAGGAATACGAGATACCGAAGATGTAGTAGAAACTATTGGAATTAAAAAAACATTCGAAAAAATAGATCAAGCTCAAGTGGTTATCTTCTTATTTGATAGTACTGAGTTCGAGTCTAAAGGTACGGCATTTAAAATTGAGCTAGAAAAAATAAAGAATAAATATCCCCAAAAACCTTTACTTGTAGTGTCTAATAAAATAGACCAAATTGACGATATTCAAATTTCAGAAATGCAAAACCTTATTCCTGAAATTAAATTACTCTCTGCTAAAACTGGTTTTGGAGTAGAACAATTAACACAATCATTATTAGAGCTTATTAATACAGGTGCTTTACGTAATAATGAAACTATTGTGACTAATTCTCGTCATTATGATGCTTTATTAAAAGCGTTTGAGGAAATCCAAAAAGTAAAGTACGGTTTAGAATCAGATTTATCTGGAGATTTATTGGCTATTGATATTCGTCAAGCTTTATACCATTTTGGTGAGATTACAGGCGAAATCACTAATGATGATTTGTTGGGTAATATATTCGCGAATTTTTGTATTGGAAAGTAATTATCTTTCTTTTGTTTTCTAACTGCTTGTTTTTATTGACTTTACAAGTTTTTACTGTCTCTTTTTTGTTGCCCAATTGCTCTTTATTTCTTATATTTGTTGTTCAATTGTTGCCCTAATAGCTTATCTGTTGCCCAAATCATAAAGCAACAAATCAAAGCGAAATGATGCACCATATAGCACCACCAAGCAACATTGAGCTACAAGTAGCACCAAATGAGCAGTACAATTAAAATACCGAAATTCTGTCAATTCTGTGGAATGGCTTTTGTTGCACAAAAGACCACCACTAAGTATTGCGGTCATACTTGTGCAAGTAAAGCCTACAAACAACGTAAGCGAGAAGAAAAAGTACAATCCACCCTATCCGAGCAAATAAATAATAGCAAGCCTACATCTTCCGAAAACTTGCAAACTCTGCAAACCTTACCTACACAAGCAGGAAATCATATCAATCTAAGAGATAAAGAATTTCTAAGCATTACTGAAGCTGCCAATTTATTAGGTGCAAGCAGATGGACTATTCAGCGGATGATAAAACGCAACCAGTTGAGCATTGCAAAATTAGGTAGGCGTACTATTATAAAACGGACAGAAATCGATAATCTCTTTAAAATTTAGCCTTATGAAAGTAACATTAAGAAAACGCAAGAAAGGAAACAAAATCAGTTTGTATTTAGATTACTATGCAGATGGTAAGCGAGAATACGAATATCTTAAATTGTACCTCACACCTGAACCAGAAAAAGGTACACTTTCAAAGGCAGAGAAAGACCAAAACAAATCGATACTTCAATTAGCTGAAAGTATAAGAGCTAAACGACACTTAGAAATTCAGAATGATATTTATGATTTTCAAGATAAGGAAAAACTAAAAGGCAGTTTCATATTATATTTTGATGCACTCACAGAAAAGAGAAAAGCCAGTTTAGGTAATTATGGCAATTGGGATAGTGTTGGTAAACATCTAAGAAAATACAGTCCAAGAGATATTTCATTTAGTAGAGTCAACCGTGAATGGGTACAAGGTTTTAAAGATTATTTAGATAAAACAGCACGAACAAAAAGCAACAAGGAATTATCTCAAAATTCAAAACACTCCTACTTCAATAAATTAAAGGCAGCATTAAAACAAGCAGTTAGAGATGGGATTTTAAAATACAATCCTTCGGAGCAAGTCCAGGGATTTAAACAAGGAGAACCACAAAGAGAGTTTCTAACTTTAGAAGAAGTTCAAGCATTAGTAAAAGCAGATTGCGAAAGTGAGCAATTAAAAACTGCGTTTTTATTCGCTTGTCTTACTGGTTTAAGATGGTCAGATATAAATAAGTTGCTTTGGTCAGAGGTACAACATTCTGATGAAATGGGCTACTACATTCGTTTCAGACAACAAAAAACCAAAGGAGCTGAAACCCTACCAATTTCCGAGCAAGCTCGCAATATGTTAGGAGAAGAACAGGAACAAACGGAGCGTGTTTTCAAAGGCTTAAAATATAGTGCTTGGCACAATATGAAATTATTACAATGGGTAATGCGTGCAGGAATAACCAAAAACATCACATTCCATTGTGCAAGACACACCTATGCAACCCTACAGCTTACTATGGGTACAGATATTTATACCGTATCAAAACTATTAGGTCATAGAGAATTAAAAACCACTCAGATATATGCCAAAGTAATAGACAACAAAAAGAAAGAAGCAGCTAATAAAATTCAACTCGATTTATAATATGGAACTAACTATTTTTAAAAGCATCATCTATGGAGATTTAAAACCTTGGGCAAGTGATGCAGTCAATGAAAAGTTTTACAGACAAAATAGGTCTGCAAATTTCATAAAGCCTACACAGACTATAAACGAGTATTACAAAGCGTTAAAGGAAATCCATAAGAACAAGCCTAATCTATTTAAAGAAGATGGTTTGGAAATATATCTTTTACAAGCTGATACGGATATTAGCCACGATATTCTGCATCCATTAGTTGAAATTCAATTAGCTGAACCAACAACAGCAACACAAAGGTTTTATCATTATTTGCTTTTAAATGAAGCTACAAGACTATCAGACAGAGTTTTTAAATGTATAAATAAGGACATTGGAGAAATTCAGAAAAAAGAAATAGTTCAAAATGTAGTGAAATCTTGCAAAGACCTATTATTAAGAATAGGAACAGATCAAGACAGTTTTAAGCAAACCGACTTGACAGCTTATGTTATTCCGCAACTCATTACTAACGTAATTCGTTTTCTAAAGGAAACCGAAAAGTTATATCCTCAATTCCTTTCAGAATTACCGTCAAACAAAAATGAGCTATACGGAGAACTACTTCAACAGCCCATTCCAGATATAGAGATTGATAAGCCAACACCTGAATTTCAAACAGTAAATAATATATTCTTAGGTATTGATGATTATAAGTTTGAAAAAGATACTCGTTTCTCTTTTGGTTTTAATGGAGATGCTACAAAGCTAAAATCCATACTTACTCTATTGAATCGAAATATAGAACTCTTAAATGAAGATAAAACTACAGTTGATGATTTGTATGCAGTATTAACAAGTAGAGATTTACAGAGAGGTGCTCCACAAGTTTATATCGGTTGTCAATCAAATTTATTTAACCACGTTTGGCGAAAGCTAAAACCAATGTTCAGTAATCTTGGTCCAACATCTTTATCATCTTCAAACTTATTTTATACAACCAATGATAAGCCATTTAGTAAAAGTAATCTCGAAAAAAAGGTTAGTGAATACTCAACAAATATTGACACTATTAACAATATATTCAACCAATTATAAATAAAAACAGTAAGTATAGTAAGTTTACACAGTAAGTGCCTACACACTAACTGATTACCAGAGTGTTACGAAATAGTTTAGCGGTCAGAAATGATTGTTAAACCTTTTAAATCGTAACACAATGAGTAACGAAAATTTAATTTTAGAAAAGCTCAACAGACTTGAGCAAAAGATAGAGGAACAAAACCTCTTAAAAAAAGAAGTATTAAACTTCAATGATGCTTGTAGCTATTTAGATATAAGTGCTTCGCATCTGTACAAACTTACCAGTCAGAAATCCGTTCCGCATTTCTGCCCACAGGGTAAAAAACTCTATTTCAATCGTATCGAGTTAGATGAATGGTTACAGCGTAACCGTCAATCTTCTACGGACGAAATCGAAAAAGCAGCAGCCAATTATCTAATTCAAAACAAACGCAGTTAGATATGGGCTTTTATCATCCTTTAGACGAAAAGTTAGAACAGATAGACGATAGACTATCAGAACTAACGCTTATGCTTAAAGACAAGCAAAGAAGCAATCCTGACCAAGTGTTTTTCGACACCCAAGAGTTTCTACAGATAATGAATGTAAGTAAGCGTACCGCCCAATATTGGCGAGATAGCGGACTCATAGGCTATTGCCAAATTGGGTACAAAATCTATTACCGCTTATCAGACATACTCCAATTGTTAGACCAAAATTTTAAAGCACCTATCAATGGAAAATAATCACATAAATACTTCTAAAATGGCATCATCTACTATATATAAAAATTTCAATCAACCCATAGAAAATAAAGCCTTACTACTAATAGTAAAAGACGTTATTGAGGGCAAATACAAAGAACCTATTGAAGCTATTCGTATGGCTATTGGAATGGGGAAACCAGAACGGGCAGACCAATTCAAAAAAGAATTAGTTGCTTTTACACCTTCCGCAACTTTTGAAGGTGGTCGTAAAATGGAATACTTTAAACAGTACAGCGGATTTGTACACTTAGATTTTGATAAGTTAGAACCAGACGAGCTGCAAGAAGCAAAACAGAAAATACAATCCATTCCGTACACTTTTGCTTGTTTCACAAGCCCAAGTGGTAATGGCCTAAAAGTATTTATTGAAATAAACACAGATGCAGAACATCATAAAACCGCTTATGCACAAGTGCAAGCGTATTATGAAAAAGAAGTTGGTATTGAAGCAGACCCAAAATGCAAAGACATTACAAGGTTGTGTTTTGTGTCTTATGATCCTGACGGATATAAGAACATACAAAACGAAAAGTTCAAGGTAAAAACCGAAACGGTTTTACAACCTCTCACAGCATCAACACCCAAAACAGTAGTAACTCAAAATCCTATTCCTAATGAAAACGCCAATAATTCAGAAACCTTTACCGAGGTTATCACTTTTACCGAAAACAAAGAAAGTTACGCAGACGGCAACCGAAACAATTTCATATATCAATTGGCTTGTAATTGCAACAGGAGAGGAATCGTGTATGATGATGCTTTGCATCTTATTCTAAATACTTATGACCTAAACCAAGAGGAAATAAAAGCATCTGTAAAATCAGCCTATGATAACAACGCTATGCAATTTGCGAGCTATCCAAGTCATAAGCAAATAGCACAACCAAATGAGATAGTAAGTGATGAAGATTACCTAAAAAACACACCAACTTTTGACGAGCAATTATTTGATAATCTACCAGAGGTTTTAAGAAAAGGTACAATGGCATTTACAGACCCAAGAGAACGTGATGTGTTCTTTACAGGTGCATTATCTATTCTTAGTGGTTGTTTGCCAAATGTATCAGGTGTATATGCTCAACAAACGGTATTTCCTAATCTGTTTTCTTTTATCATTGCTCCAGCAGCAAGTGGAAAAGGTGCTTTAAAATTTGCTAAAGTATTGGCAGACCCATATCAAGAAAGTATTTTAGAACAAAGTAATCAAGATAAGTCCATCTATGATGCCGAATTAGCTCAATACAAGGCAGAACAGCGAAACAGAAAGAAAGACGATACAGAAACCGCAGAAGAGCCTGTAAAGCCACCTTTTAAAGTAGTATTTATTCCTGCAAACACCAGTTCAGCAGCTATTCTAAGTCATATCAAACAAAATGAAGGAAAAGGAATTATTTGCGAAACAGAAGCAGATAGTATGGGTGCAGTATTTAAACAAGATTGGGGCGGATATTCTGATATGTTACGTAAAGCATTCCACCACGAAACCATTAGTATTTCTCGTAAAACAGATAACGAGTATATCATCATTAAAGACACTAAATTATCAGTTGCATTGTCTGGTACTCCTGGTCAAGTTTCTAATATCATTTCATCAGCAGAAGATGGTTTGTTTAGTCGTTTCATATTCTATACGTTTAAAGTAGAGCAAGTTTGGAAAGATGTATCGCCTTTCGGCAATACCCTAAATTTAAACGACCATTTTGAAGTGTTATCGCAGAATGTATTAGAAATGATAAACTTCTTAGAAACCAATCACACACAAATACATTTAACGCAAGAGCAATGGCAAACAGTTAATTATACAGGGCAGCAATGGCTTACTGAAGTAACCACATTTACAGCAGAAGAAGCAGGAAGTGTAGTAAAACGATTAGGACTTGTTTTGTATCGTATTACTATGATATTCACAGCACTTCGTAAGTTTGATAATGGCGATTGTTCAGAAAATGTAACCTGTACAGATGAAGATTTTGAAATGGCTTTAATGATAGCGAATGTATATCTGCAACACGGTTTGTTAATGTATAACAATCTACCAAAGAAAGAAGAAGCTGGCGTTTTTAAAGGTGCTAGCAACAAAAAGCAATTCTTTGAAGCCTTACCGCAAAACTTTAAACGTGAAGAAGCCATAATAATAGGAAAGAAATACCAACTCAAAGACCGCTCAATTGATGCCTTATTAAAATCATTGGTAGGTTCACACCTCTCGCAGCCGAGTTATGGCCACTATCAGAAGATTGCATCTTCTTTATAGTTTGCAACCTTTGCACTTTTTGTAAATCATATTGTTGTTTTTGTTCTTGTTTGTTTTGAATTTGTCTATATTTGACAAATGTATTTAATACAAACAAATAAGCAATGAATAAATTCGGAGACTTAATACGGTCTAAAAGAGAAGAACAAGAAATGCTACTCAGGCACTTATCCGCAGAGTTAGACATTGACACCGCAATGCTTAGTAAAATAGAAAGAGGAGAAAAAACCGCTAAACGTGAACATATAAAACCTTTAGCAAAACTTTTCAAACTTGACTATAACGAACTGTTTTCACTTTGGTTAGCAGACCAAGTATTTCAGTTGGTAGAAAATGAAGATCAAGCATTGCAAGCTCTACAGATTGCAGAAGAAGAATTACAAAATATTACAAAGAAATCTAAATAACTTATGTCATTAGAAGTAAAATATAAAGATAACGATTCCAAAATATTAGTTCCATTAAATGGTGATGATGCTTGGTTGGAAGCTACACCAGAAGAAATTGTACGTCAAAATTTCATAGTTCATTTAGTTAATGAATTAGGTTACAGTTTAGAGCAGATGGCACAAGAATTAAAGGTAACCAATTCACAAAGAGGAACTGGAAGAGCAAGTGCAGATATAGTGATTTGGAAAACTATAGAGGATAAAGATGAAGATAAACACGCAGCAATTGTTATAGAATGTAAATCTGATAATGTTACCATACAACCTGCTGATTATTATCAAGGGTTAAACTATGCTACTTGGGTTAGTGCAGATTTTTTTGTTACGCATAACACTAAAGAAACCAGATGTTTTCAAGTGTTCAAAGAAAAAATACCAAAAAATTTAGGAAAGGAATTATCTCGTATTCCAAAAGCTTCTGAATTATTAGACGATAAAAAGAAAGAGAAACTTTTTCAAGATGAGAAGGTTTTTGAAAAAGACGAGTTTGCTAAACTATTACACCAATGCCATAATGTAATTAGAAACAATGATAAACTTTCACCTGAAGCTGCATTTGATGAAATTAGTAAAATCCTATTTACTAAAATTGTGTTTGAACGTGATAACAGAAACTCACTTGATAAACAAAACATCTTTTCTAAAAAAGAGTTCCAACGCTTAGAGCAAGAGTATAACAAAAACGTTAGACCTTATTTACAAGGAGACGATAAAAATACAGATTACGTTCAAATCATTTTCCGTAGAACAAAAGAAAAATACGCTAAAGATGCTCTATTTAGCGATAATGATAACATTCGTATTCGTAAAGAAAGTTTCTTGTCTATTGTAGAGAAATTACAAGTTTATAACCTATCTAAAACCTCTGATGATGTTAAGGGTATTGCTTTTGAAAAATTCTTAGGTACAACTTTTAGAGGTGAATTAGGGCAGTTTTTTACGCCTCGTACTATTGTGGAGTTTATGACCAACGTATTAGACCCACAAGAAGGAGAACGTATTTGCGACCCTTGTAGTGGTTCTGGTGGTTTCTTAATTAATGCTTTTGAATATGTAAGAGAACATATAAAAGAAGATATTGAGTTACAAAAAGAAAAAATCAAAGAACAATATTTTGATGATTCGTATTTGAAAGCCAGCGAAAAAGAGAAAGAAAAAACAGATGCTTTAGTAGCTAAACTATTTAAGCAACTCAATGAGGAATTAAACCTCGATAACAATAAAAGTCGTTTACATCATTTATCGCATAAATGTATATTCGGTACAGATGCCAATCCAAGAATGGCAAGGGTTTCTAAAATGAATATGATAATGCACGGAGACGGTCACGGTGGTGTACACCACAATGA
>NZ_JXJO01000018.1 GCF_000826655.1 Psychroserpens damuponensis | reverse complement strand
TTTAAGCACTAAAGTTAGCAAACTTTCACGAACCAGAGAAAATTCCGCAGGAATTTTCGTAAGTAAGCCTGAAAAAAGCAATTAATTATACACGGTGTTGGGCACAGTATTTATTTTAGTTTATATCGCTCTTTAAATTTCTTCTCATATGTGTTTTTATTGTCAATACTATCTTTATATCCCAAGTCCATTTCTACAATTAATTCATTTTGTATTTCTCTAGTGAATTCCAAGAAATCCCATCTTTTTGGGAAATCATTAAAAGGAAGATTATCAATAATATTTTTTGGGTTTATCATAGTGTTTTCCGCAATAGAAGTATAAACTGCAATAAAAACTCCAATTTTTTCTTTCAATTCTTTTTTTGGTAAGTAAGAATTATTCAAAACAAACAATCTTGTAAGTTTATTTTGTAGGTCAATATTTTCTGATATTTGAATTAAACTTTTTACTTGTCGGTTATATTTTTCTATTTCAGTACTGTCTTTTGTTTCCGAAAGCATAATATTTTTGAAAAAATTAGTATCTTCAAAGTACTGATAATTACCCATAAGAATGTGAGTGATTTCAAGCATTTCTTCTAACTTTTCTATTCGTAATTGTCTTTTCTCGATTCTTGTATTTTGAATATAAGCGATTACTGAAATCACAATGGCAATTATTGAAATTATTCCTGTTACATAATCGTTTATTCCCATTATTTTTTTGAATTCGAGTATTTTTATATTGTGCCCAACGTCTCCGTATATGAAACGTAGCGTATAAATAAACTCTATCGTTTCGGATTAAACACGAGCCGAATTTTTAATTTTTATGTTTAATTTTCTTTTATAAATATAACCAAATTAAAAATTTGGCGTACTTCGTAAATATACAAAAACCTCTCGGAAAGCCTGTAATAGCTATGTTTTATATACATTGTTGTGAATAGTGCTTTTCACGTTCTGCTTATTGTTCCGATGTTTGTTATTTAGTTCATAATTGAGCGTTGGCAAGACATACTCTTTTGCAATTTTTGGCTTGTGTGGTGGCTTAAGCGAATTGCGAATGTGTATGGCTTTTTAGCGTTGGCTTAAAATAAACAAAATTCCAATATTTGATTAATCCATTACAAACTTAAATCCTGCTGTAATAATACTAGAACTAAAAGATGTATCTCTATCGTACTGATAAAATTTTAAGTCAATACTTTTTAGACCTAGTTTCCAAATATGTGCCTTTGCGAAAATATCTGTATAAGACACTCCAAATCCAATTTGGTTAGCAGAATATTCGGAAAGGTCATAATCAGAAGTATAAAAGTCATCGGTAGATAAAGCACTTTCATAAGGTCTAAAATAATCGGCTGCTGTTTGGTTATAAAATCTATAAGAAGGATACAAAGTAAACTTATCAGTAATTTTAATTGGCACTTCAATACTTGCAGTATGTGAAGATATTCCCCAATCATCAAAATAATAGCGATAGAATGTTCTTACTGTAAATGTTTCATTTAAATACCAATTTAAACGACCACCTACAGCTACTTTAAATCTTGAATCTGGTAAACGCTCAACTGCATCTGCAAGTTGAAAATTATCTATAAATGAATCTGCTACATCACTAAAATACACTCTTTGAAATGGTGTAGATAATAAACCTTGTTGTTGCACAAAATCTAATGCTAACGAACCTTGTACATTCTTGTGAAGAATTTGAGAGAACCCGAAACCTAATGAATAAGAATTACGTCCTTCATCTTTAAATTCACTAAATCTAGGATTGTAATTTGTGTTGCCTGTAATTGTATTTTGCGTGAACAAACTATTGTTTAAACCATTGCCGTTTTCTCCAAATGGTCTTAATTCGGTTGGGTAAATGGCATTCCAAGTATCGATATAAACATTTGCGTTTACGCTTAACTCTGTATTCTTTTCGTTAAATAATTTTGTGTAACTACCGCCAACACCAGCTGAAAAATAATCGTATTCTGATGAAATAGATACTTTTGCAGACCAAATATCATTTCTATCGTCAGAGCTATGACTATAACTTCCTGTTAAATTTGCCCAAAGGTCGCTACTCGATGCGCCAGAAGATGCTTGAAATGGGTCTGCTGGTCCATCATCAAAAGGTCCAACGTTACTTGAAGATGCTGATGTGTATGCTGAAACTCCTGCATCAATAGTTAATACATCATCATCATTTAAAGGTATTGAAACAACAAAAGTTCCTGTAACATCTGTTAATTCTTCATTACCTATTCCGCCACTTACCGCAGCATTATCTCCATCTTGCGAATAGTAACTTGTTAGAAAATCTACTTCTGTAGTTTCTAATACACGTTTTTTATAAACTTTGGTTGAGTCTTGTACTGTTTGCGAATATGATTTAGCAAAAGCAAATACGCAGAATATCAAAATTATTTTTTTCAAATTTCTAGTTTTATTAGTTACAGCCGCAGCCTCCACCAGTTTTTCCTCCATTTGCTCCAACAGCTGCTTCACGATATGAATGCATAGTGGAAACATTTCGGTCACATTTCTTATCTGCCAATGCCATATCTGGGTCATTTATGTTGACTTTTTCGTATTCTTTAACAACAACACAACTACTAAAGCAAGTAGATATTAATGCAACGCATATAAAATTTTTAATCATAATTTATCTATTTCTATATTCTTTGATTTTGTAATATTTCCTTTATCATCTATGATAATACATTCTATTTTTGGTAATTGATTAATACGGTCTAAACCAGCTTCTTTTCCCATAACAAATACTGAAGTTGCTAGTGCATCTGCCAATTCTGCTTTAGGTGCAAAAACGGTTACACTTATAATTCCAGTAGAAGGATATCCAGTTCTTGGGTCTATAATATGTGTGTATCGTTTGCCATTAAAGTTTACATATTTTTCATAATTTCCAGAAGTAACTACAGCTCCATTCGTAATAGGTAGTAATGCAAAGACTTTATTTTTATCCATTGGGTTTGTAATCGCAACTTTCCATTCATCTCCATTGGGTTGTTTTCCCCAAGTATTCATATCTCCAGAAGCATTAATAATTCCAGAAGGTACACCTTTTGAAATAAGAAGCGATTTTGCTTTATCAGCTGCATATCCTTTTCCAATAGCGCCAAAACCAATTTTCATTCCTTCTAATTTAAGAAAAACAGTGCTATCCATTTTATCTAAAACAATGTTTTGATAGCCAACTTTTTCTACAGAAGAAATTATTTCCTCTTTTGAAGGCATTTTAGTCATACTTCCGTCAAACTTCCAAATTTTGTCCATTGAAGCATAGCTAATGTCAAAAGCACCATCGGTCAATTTTGAAATGGCTATTGCTCTTTCAATTAAATCAAACAATTCTTTGTCAACTTTCACAGGTTTAATTCCTGCATTGCGATTAATTTCTGATGTTTGAGAATTATCATCCCAAGATGAAATTAATTTTTCAATTCTTGATATTTCTGCGATAGCAGTATCAATATATTTGTTTGCTTTTATAGAATCGTTTGCTACAACAGTAATATCAAATCGGCTACCCATTAATTTGAGTGTTCTCTTATAAGGTTGTTGTGCTGTACAACCCATTATTGAGAAAAAAAACAATAAAGTGATTAGATGTTTCAAATTACTTTGTAAAAGCGTTTAATTCTTTAATATAATTTTCTGGTGTAGTTTTTTTGTAGCTACTTTCTCCTAATACTTTGCCATTAGAATCAAGTACTACAACAAAAGGAAAAAATCCTTGTTTATTGTATTTTTCAGCAAGTAATGCGTTGGCTTTTGTTTGTACTTCTGATAATGCGTTTTTCTTTCTTCTCGGAAAATCTGCCTTTAGCATAATATAATTTTCTTTTGCATACTTTTTAAAAGTGTCTGTACTCCAAATTTCTCTGTCAAGTTTAATACAAGGCGCACACCAATCTGAACCTTGAAAAACTAATATTATGGGTTTACTTTCTTTGGATGCAATTTCTTTTGCAACGTTAATATCTGTTTGCCATTCTTGAGCCATTGTTGTGCTTGCGCATACAACCATTACTAATAATGCCACAATTATTTTTTTCATTTTTACTTTTTTTTAATATAAATAAATTAATAGTCAACAATTAGACCAATACCTATTAACGAATGTCTTAATTTTTTATTATGTGAATAGCTCATTTTTTTTCAGTTTAATATTAGAGTCAATTCGAGCGTTGGCAAAGAAACAGCTCTTTTGTTTTTTTTGTGTTGGCTGATGTTTCGGCAAAAAAACAAATGTGCTGTTTGCGCGTTGGCTTTATTAGTTCAAATTTTGATGTTTTGTACGATTTTCCGCATTATGCACAACGGTCACGGTCTATGCCTCGTGGATGCGCAGCATACACAGGAGAGGCTATGGCTGTGCATCTATGAGGTATAAACCTTGTTAGATGGCGTTTTGTAAGCGTAGGCACAGACAATTAAATAAATAATAACTGACCTTGGCCGATGCACGGACAGACCGTGACCGTTAGAGGTCATTGAGCAAAAAAATAGAAATATTTAAAACCTTTTATATGAAAAAAATTAGATTCGATGAAATTAGATTTATGAATAGATGGAAACAAAAAAGCTATTCTAGAAATTGCGATTGGACAATTATAGGTGTAACGAAGTGGTGGTTTGGTCCTGAAAGTTTCTGTTATAAAATTTGCTTTTTTGGGTTAGAAGCACAGATTTGGATTAAAAGGTTTTAACTGTTTCTTTTTGCGGTGCTTGCACAATGACCTCTAACAATTGGATATACGCTATTGTCTATATCCACATTATAACGCTAAGATAGTAAATCTTTAATATCCATGAATGATCGATTTGCTACGTGAGTATATATTTCAGTTGTTTTGGTGGTACTATGTCCTAATAATAATTGAATATGTCTAATGTCAGTTCCATTTTCTAATAGATGTGTAGCAAAACTATGTCTTAACATATGAGGTGTAACTTTTTTCAGAACACCTGCCTTCTTTGCTGCTGCTGAAATTATTTTTAAAACACTTGTCGCACTATACTTACTTCCGTTTTGACCTTCAAAAAGATATTCTTTTGGTCTATATTCTTTATAATACAATTGTAGATCCGTCAGAATATTAGGGCTTAATATGGAAATTCGGTCTTTATTTCCTTTTGCATTGTTAATTTTTACAACCATTCTTTTACTATCTATATCGGTCACCTTAAGGCTCAAAAGCTCTCCCCTTCGAAGGCCTGAAGAATAGAGTAGACCTACAATGCACTTGTGTTTATTGTTATTAGTGCTATTAATGATTTTTATGATTTCTTCTTTAGATAAAACTTCTGGAAGTTTTTTTTCTTTTCTAGGTCTTTCAATGGAATAAAATCGATTGGGCATTCCATGTACAATTTCGTAAAAGAATTTTATACTATTAATTGCTAAATTCACATAAGAATTTGATTTCCCTTCCTGAATAAGCTTTTGTAAATATTTTCTAACATCGACTTCATTTAGAGAGATTGGATCTCTGTCATAAAAATAATTTATGAAAGTTTCAAAACAAGAAACATAGTTGCGAACAGTATTATCAGAGTACCTTTTAAGTTCTAGTTTTAATAAATACTCTTCGGGGCATGACTTAAAATTTTTTTTTGGTTTTCTTTTTCTATAACGATCTAGGTTAAGTTCAGGGTTGTCGGTATTTATAATCTTATCGGAAAAGAAATAGTTTCCATTTACCCAAGCAACACCATGAAAGGTTTTGTAAATTAAATCTAAATTGTTTTTATTATTCGAAACGTAGAATACACCCAATTCTTTGCTCCAAGATATATTTGGTAAAGAGTTAATAAGTGCTTGTATAACCTTATTTGTTTGAAATTGAAGACCGATACATTTCTTTTGATTTATAAGTAAATGTTTTAGGGTTATACTGTTCTGAAGTTGCATTTTTTTTATGAAGTTAACTGAATTAATTGATTTTAGCGTATCTTATTCGAATAGGATACGTATAAAATACGGTTAATTTAAATCTTATGAGATTTTACAAAGAATGTTTACATTGTAAGAAGGTATTAGTTGGCAGAACTGATAAGAAATTTTGCGATCCATATTGTAAAAGTGGGTATCAATATCAGCAACTAAGAAAACAGCCAAAGGGGTTTTATAATAAAGTAGATTACCAATTAAAGCTTAATCGTAAAATACTAAAAGAATACAATAAAGGCGGTAAGGTAACAGTTAGAAGACAAATTCTTATTAAAAAGGGATTTAATCCTAATTTTTTTACACACTATTGGAAGAATCAAAAAGACGATGTTTATTTATTTGTGTATGAATATGGTTTTTTAAAAAGGGATGAACATAATGTTTGTAAATATATTCTGATAAAATGGCAGGATTATATGCGAAAAAAAACACCTTTGGGGTAATATATTGTTTAATCTCCAAACAAAATCATGAATACGGTTTTGAACACGATTATATAAAATCACCAGCTCGAACACCCAGTGTTTGTGTTGGGAAAGCGGTCTAAGTCTGGCTCATAACCCGAAGGTCACTGGTTCGAGTCCAGTTCCTGCGACTAATAAAAAGTCAAAACTTAATTGTTTTGACTTTTTTGCTTTAAACAAATAAGATAGTGTACTTGATGGTTGTTTTGAGTCGTAGTTTAAGTGTATTTAATGAGTGCTACAATATGAGACTCGAATACTTCACTTGTTTCAGTTGTTTGTTTTTTGCATGTTCCGGTTTTCTCAAGACTATTTAACCTGATCATATTATTATTGGACTTCAATTACTCATGAGCATAATTAAATGACCTAACAATACTCACTGTAGGCCAAATTGTCGATCAATCTATGTATTTGTTTGTATAATTAACCATATTGTGTTCAAAATTATCCTGTTTCGTTCTGTTTTATAAATTAAAAATTCTATTTTTGGTTAACCAATCTGGTTAACCAGATAAATACGATTACTAAATTAGATTGTATTTAAATTAAAAAAAACAACTCAAAAGTCAGTTATGAAAAAATTAGCATATGCTCTAGTCTTGTCTATTTTGCTAACAGCTTGTGAAGAAACACAACTAGATTCCCAAATATTAGCTTCAACTATTGATGAATTAAATACAGCCATAAATGACGCAAAACCTGGAGATAATATCATTTTAGCTAATGGTGTTTATAAAGATGTTGAAATCAATTTTAGGGGAGTAGGTACTAAAGAAAATCCTATAACTTTAAGAGCTGAAACCGAAGGCAAAGTTAGTATCGAAGGACAGTCCTTTTTGAAGTTTGGTGGTAAACACTTAGTAGTTGAAGGTTTGCATTTTAAAAACGGATTTTCTCCTTCAAGTGCCGTAATTGATTTTAAAATTAGCCACAAAGATACTCTAGATGAAATTGCTAGTTATTGTAAAGTAACCAATTGTGTTATAGAAGACTTTAATAAGCCTAAACGAGACGATAGTGATTTGTGGGTTCAATTTTGGGGAAGACATAACGAGTTAAGCAATTGCTATATTGCAGGTAAAACTAATAGAGGGCCAACTGTAAGGATAAGTATAGAGGGTATTGAAAGCATAAATAATTACCACCAAATTATAAACAATCATTTTGGGCCAAGACCTGTAAAAGGAGGCCCTAGCGGAGAAACTATTCAATTAGGAAATAGTTACACCTCAATGTCGCCAAGTCACACATTGGTAGCTAATAATTTATTTGAAGAATGTAATGGTGAAGTAGAAGTCATATCAAGTAAAACTAATTTTAATGAGTTTAGAAACAATGTGTTTTATAAAAGTGAAGGATCACTTGTAACACGTCATGGTAATTATTGTACAATTGATGGTAATTTTTTCATAGGTGATGGTGAAAATGAAAACTATGGAGGAATTAGAATCATTAATACCGGTCATTGGGTAACAAATAATTACTTTTTTAATTTAAAAGGTACTAGTTTTAGAAGTCCGTTAGCTGTAATGAATGGGATTCCAAAATCGCCTCTAAATCGTTACAACCAAGTAACAGATGTTGTTGTTGCTTACAATACGTATGTAAATTGTAGTGCGCCATGGCAATTTGGTGTTGGTACTAATATTGCACAAGCAGATGTGTTACCAAAATCTGAAATTCGCTCAGCAAGAGCCATACGATCTACTGTAGCAAATAATGTGATCTATAATGAAAAAGGCTTAAAAAACATTGTAGTTGAAAATGATAAGGCAGATGGGGTTTTATTTCAAAACAATGTAGTAGATAATCAAGGAGTCGCTTTTAAAGATTTTGATGGAGGGATCTTAGCTTCTTCTCTAGAATTAAAAAAAGTTTCAGACAATATTTTCCTTCCTACAGGTATTCCTAATTTAGAAGCCTATAATGGTTTCGATTTTAATACTATTGAAAAAGATTTATTCGGAAATTCTAGAAAAGATAGTAAAAGTATTGGTGCTGCTTTAGGTGTAGATATTGACAATCCAAATATCTTAGATAAATCTAAATACGGAACCACTTGGTATTCTAACGACATAAAAGCGAAAGATGCAACAACCTTTACGGTTACTAAAGCCGAAGAATTACAAACTAAAATAAATGAGGCAAGTAATGGTGATATTATTACTCTAGAAAAAGGCATTTACAATTTAGAGAATTCTTTAGTAATTAATAAAACAATTACAATCCAATCAAAAGGAAATGAAAAAGCTCAACTTGTGTTTTCTGGTGAAGAAAATACACCGTTATTTTCATTAGAATCTAAAGGAAAGCTAACTGTCAATAATTTGTCTTTAAAAGGAAATAGTTTAAACTATGGGTTTGCAAGTTTAAAGGAAAATATGTCTAATCATTTTGGATTAACTGTTTTAGGTACCGAAATAAGCAATTTTGGATATGTATTGAAAGTATATAAAGAATCGTTTTCTGAACGTATCACTTTTATAGATTCTTCAATCGCTAATTGTGAAAACGGAATAGAACTTTCCGAAGAAACAAACGACAAAGGTGACTACAATACCGAATATTTAACCATTAACAATTGTAGCTTCAATAATGTGAAAGCAAATGTGATAGATTATTATAGAGGTGGTTATGATGAGTCAACAATTGGAGGGAACCTATTAGTTGCTAACAGCACATTTACTAATTGTGGTGCAAATGAAAAAAATAAAAGACTGTTGAATCATAATGGGATTGTGAATGTAAATATCACTAATAACACATTCAAAAATAATCCAGTTCAATATGTCTCTATTCTTTGGGGAGCAAAAAACAATGTAGAATCTGAAAATAATCTTACAAATTCTGGGCAAATTAAAACTGAAGAGAATTTAGTGATGAAGCTTATGTATTAATAGAATTTAAATAACATCCATTTTGATATGAAGAAATTAATAATTGCACTTATTACATGTTTAACACTTATTTCGTGCAAAGAAAATGCTAAAACAGCTACTGAAACAGCTACAACAAATGCCAAAACAGAAAATACTGTAAAATATCCAAGTGACGTAATTCCGTTTATGGATAAATGGAAAATCCTTTTAGGTGATGGTACTTATGTTGATAGTTTAATAAACTATCAAAAAGATGACTTTTTTTATGTTGAAAATGATGGAAACACAGATTGGGTGGTGTATAAAACACCAAACTCTGGCATTACTTCTAGAACCTCTAGTAATACAAGAACCGAATTGGGTGAAAAAGCCCATTGGATTCCTGAAACCGGAGGAAAGTTAACAGGTACACTAAAAGTACAACATGTGTCAACTACAGGTGATGCAACTAAAGCGTCTGCATTTTCAGTGGTCATCGGACAAATACATAGTGATGAAGGTCATGAAAATGAGCCATTAAAAATATATTTTAAAAAGTTTCCAGGCCACACAAAAGGATCTGTGTTTTGGAATTATGAAATCAATACAAAAGGAGATAATTCTGGGAGATTTGATTATTCAACAGCAGTTTGGGGACATGATTTTTCAGCTGTTGGTTCAAGTCCAAATACATATCCAGAAGAACCTGAACATGGTATAGCTTTAGGAGAAGAGTTTAGTTATGAAGTTAATGTTTACGAAGGCATTATGTATTTAACTTTTACAAGTGAAGAACATGATACTGTTACATTTACCAAAAATTTATTGAAATCAGATTTCTCTAAAAAAGAAGATATACCTCAACAAATTATTGATGTATATGCCTCAAAGCGTACTGTAGGTGTGGAGCGTGAAATTGCTTATGCTGGAGAAGTAAACTACTTTAAACAAGGTGCTTATAATCAAGCAAATATTAAAACAGGATCTAAAACCTATGATGGTGATATTGTAACACAATATGCTAACGGAAGTTATGCCGAAGTTTGGTTTAAAAATGCAACTGTAGGAGAATCAACAAAGCCTAACAAATAATAGAATCACTTTGAATAACGTCATATTTATTATAGGTGTTTCGGGTTGCGGAAAAAGTACAATCGGGAAAATGCTTTCTAAAAACTTAAATATCCCTTTTTTTGATGGTGATGATTTTCATCCTGAAAGTAACGTGCTAAAAATGTCTAGCGGACAAGCATTAAATGATAATGACAGGCAAGGTTGGTTAGAAACTTTAAATACGTTAGCAAAAAATCAAATTGTAAATAATAGTTGCATTATAGTTTGCTCTGCATTAAAGCAAAAGTATCGCGATATTTTAAGTCGTGATATTCATAAAGAAACAAAATGGGTGCATTTAGTAGGAAGTTTTGAGCAAATTTTTAAAAGAGTAAATGCTAGGCCTAATCATTTTATGCCTACCAAATTATTAAAATCGCAATTTGATACTTTAGAGCAGCCAAAAGATGCATTACAAATAGATATTAGTTTATCACCAATAAATATTATTAAAACTATAAATAAAGAATTGATGACTACTTCTCAGTTTGGATTATTCGGATTAGGTGTTATGGGTAAAAGCCTGTGTAGAAATCTAGCCAATAACGGTTTCAAAATTTCCATGTTTAATAGGCATGTTGAAGGAGTTGAAGAAGATGTTGCTAAAAATTTCAAAGCACAATATTCTGAGCTATCACAAGCAGAAGCTTTTGATGATATTTCGGCTTTTGTAAACTCTTTACAGCAGCCAAGACGTATCATGTTGATGGTTAACGCAGGTAAAACTATAGATTACGTTATTGAAGATTTGTTACCACATTTGTCTGAGAATGATATTTTAATTGATGGCGGAAATTCTAATTACACAAAAACAAAAGAACGCTGTGACTATTTAAAAACTAAACATATTCATTTTATTGGTACAGGTGTTTCTGGAGGAGAAGAAGGTGCATTAAAAGGCCCTTCCATTATGCCAAGTGGAGATCAAGAGGCTTATAATAATGTCAAGGTGTTTCTTGAGACAATTTCAGCTAAAGATAATAATGGCTTACCTTGTTGTACCTATGTTGGTCCAGAAGGGAGTGGTCATTTTATTAAAATGGTTCACAATGGAGTAGAATATGTTGAAATGCAGTTATTAGCAGAAGTTTCAACAATTTTAAAAATCTTAGGTCAAAATCCAGACGAGATTGCTAATACGTTAGATAGCTGGAAAAGCACAGCAAGTAGTTATTTGTTAGAAATAACAACAGCGATTTTTCAAAAAAAGGAAGGTGATAATTGGTTGGTAAATAAAATTTTAGATAAAGCAGGAAACAAGGGTACAGGTAACTGGACAACCATTGCATCTGCTCAGTTAGGTGTGCCAAGTACCTTGATTGCATCTGCCTTATTTTCTAGATATGTTTCTTTTTATAAAGAAGAACGGGTTCAATTACATGACAATTTTAAAACAATAATAACTTCGGAAATGAACATAACTACAAATGATGTGCTAGAGGCATATCAATTTGCTAGAATTATAAATCACTACCAAGGTTTTAAACTCATTGCTGAAGCTTCAAACAAATTTGCATGGAATTTGAATTTAAGTGAAATCGCTAGAATCTGGACAAATGGCTGCATCATTAGGTCAACTCTAATGGAAGACTTGGTTGAGGTCTTTAAACACACTTCAAATATGTTAACCAACAAAGCATTAATAGAACAAGTAAATCAGTACAAGCCTGCAGTAAAAAAGGTAGTGTCTCAATGTATACTTAATGATCTCACAACACCTGCTCTTAGTGAAGCTATTCAGTTTTTAAACGGAATCACTACCACATACGCTTCAGCAAACGTTATACAAGCGCAACGCGATTATTTTGGAGCGCATACTTACCAGAGACTTGATGATCAATCAGGAAAAAGTTATCATACCAACTGGAACTAGAAACCTTCAACTAACAAGCACAACCATTAACTAACAATTTCTACTATGGAAGCAACAACACCAAAAAAATCATTTATAAAAAAAATCATTGCTATCATATTAGGTTTTGGTCCTGGTATTTTTGCCATTGGTTATACCATAGGTACAGGTAGTGTAACGTCTATGATTGTTGCTGGTAGTAAATTTAATATGCAATTGTTATGGGTACTTTTAATAAGTTGCCTTTTCTCAGGAGTGTTAATGTTTGCATACGGTAATTATGCGCTAATTACAGGTGAAACGGCTCTTTTTGGATTTAAAAAACATTTCAAACTAGGAAAAATATTAGCCATCGCAATTATTATAGGTATTACGTTTGGGCAATGGAATTCTCTCATGGGTATTTTAGGGATTTCATCTAACATAATCTTTGAGATTTTAGCATTAAACTTTGAAGGATTAAGCGCTTATAAATATGAAACAGTCCTCACAATAGCCATTGTGATAATTGTTGTTTTTTACTTATTAATGTTAGTTGGTAAGTATACGTTTTTCGAAAAAATATTGGTCATTTTTGTAACCTTAATGGGATTATCATTTGTATTGTCTTTATGTTTTGTGCAACCACTTCCTGTAGATGTTGTTAAGGGTTTAATTCCAACTATTCCTGATGTGCCAGGTGGTAAAATGCTAGTAGCAGCATTTGTAGGAACTACGATGGCATCTGCCACATTTTTGTCTAGACCACTGTTTGTGAAAGGAAAAGGCTGGACTATTGACAATCTTAGTCAGCAAAAAAGAGATTCAATTACGGCTGCATTTTTAATATTTGTTATTAGTGGTGTAATAATGGCAGTTGCAGCAGGTGCTTTGTATTATCAAGGTAAAGAAGTGTCACAAGTATTAGATATGGCAAATACTTTAGAACCTGTTGCAGGTAAATGGGCCGTTTCTATCTTCTTTTTTGGAGCTTTAAGTGCTGGTTTATCATCTATTTTTCCGTGTTTATTGATTGCACCTTTATTAATTGCCGATTATCAATCTGGTGAATTAGATACAAACTCTAAACAGTTTAGAATCATTACAGCTATTGCTTGTTTGGTGGCTCTAATTGGTCCAGCATTTGGTGCAAATCCTATTGAAATTCAAATACTATCTCAAGTATTTAATGTGTTTGTTTTGCCATTGGTCATTTTAGGTATTATCCTAATAGTCAATAATAAAATGATTATGAAAGGATATAAAACAGGCGTATTTGTAAACATAGGCTTATATGCATCTCTTCTATTTGCTTGTGTGATTTCTTATAACGGAATATTGGCATTAATGGAATATTTTTAAGATTATAGCATGATTTTTATCAAAATAGAACAGATTTGAGATAAATTTCTATATATTTTTTGGTTAATTCCAAAATTCACGTATATTGGTAAACCAATCTGGTAAACCAATTCTAATTGCATGAAAATCAAACATTCCCTCAGTTTTGTCCTCTTCATTATCATCATATTAATTACGTTTTCTTTTAAAGATGCGACACCTAATGTGTTGTTAGTTAAAAATATATCCCAATTTAATAATGCTGTTAAAAATGCTAATCCTGGTGATGTTATTACGTTGGCAAATGGCGTTTGGAAAAATGCCGAATTGGTTTTTGAGGGTAAAGGAACAGCAGATAAGCCAATCAAATTAACCGTCGAAAACAAAGGAAAAGTAACGTTAGAAGGTGCTTCTAATTTACAATTAGCTGGTGAGCACTTAATTGTTGAAGGTCTAGTTTTTAAAAATGGCTACACACCTACAAATGCTGTAATTTCTTTCAGGAAAAATAGAGAAGAAATGGCTAATAACTCAAGATTAACTGAGTGTGTAATTGATAATTATAATAATCCAGAACGTCAAGTACAGGATTATTGGATTACTATCTTCGGAAAAAATAATCGTATTGACCATAATCATATTGTTGGTAAAAAGAATCTTGGAGTTACCATGATTGTAGGTTTAGATACCAAAGAAAGTTTAGCTAATCATCATAAAATAGATCATAACTATTTTGGTCCTCGTCCCACTTTTGGAAACAATGGAGGTGAAACTTTGAGAATAGGAACGAGTCATCATGCTTTAGAAAATTCTAACACCTTAGTAGAGTCTAACTATTTTGATAGAACGAATGGTGAACACGAAATTATCTCAAACAAATCATGTCAAAATACGTTTAAATATAATACGTTTTTTGAATGTACAGGAACCTTAACCATGCGTCACGGAAATGAAACATTAGTTGACGGAAATGTGTTTATTGGAAACGGAAAACCGAGTACAGGTGGAGTTAGAATTATCAATGAAACGCAAACAGTAATTAACAATTATCACATAGGTTTAACTGGATATCGTTTTAGAGGTGCTTTTGTGATGATGAATGGAGTGCCAAATTCTCCGCCAAACCGCTATGTTCCTGTTATTGATTCTAAATTAAGTAATAACACATTTATTAATTGTGATCACATTCAGTTATGTGCAGGTAGTGATGCAGAAAGAAGTCAAGCGCCTAGAACTTCAGAAATATCAAATAATATTTTCTATAACGAAAACAAGAATGATACCTTTACTGTGTACGACGATATTAGCGGTATTGCATTTAAAGATAACCTTCTAGGAAAAAATGGTAAAACAACTATTAAGGACGGATTTGAAAACGCAGACATTACTTTGGTTAAAAACGAACAAGGGTTCTTAATTCCGAAGTCAAAAAAAATCAAAAACGACATAACCATTAGTTCAAAAATTGCTACTAAAAAAAATACTGGAACAGCATGGTATTCAAAAGCTGATAAAACTATAGCCTTAAACTCGGGTAAAATTATTAAAGTTAAAGCAGGAATTAATACCTTATATGAAATAGTTAAAGAATCTAAAGCCGGAGATATTATAGAACTAGAAGCTGATGGTACTTACTTATTAACTAAAGCTGTACAAATACATCATCCATTAACTTTTAAAACTGCAGGCGCTAAAAAAGCGACTATTATGTTTGAGCGTATGATGGCTTTTGAAATTCAAAATGGTGGAAGTTTGGCCTTAGAAAATATAACTTTTGATGGTACAAAATCTCCAGATTACGCAGGTAACTCTGTAATTAGTACAAGTAAAAATTCAATGTTAGACAACTACAAACTGTTCATAGATAATTGTGAATTTAAAGATATGGTTGTTAACCATTCATTTGATGTACTTAGAGTCTCAAAAGGCACATTTGCAGATACTATTAGTATTCAAAATTCAACCTTTAAAAATATCTCAGGTCATATTGCTGCATTAGATAAAGAAACCGATGATATTGGAGCCTATAATGTAGAATATCTTTTAATGAAAAATAATACAGTTACCAATTTGCAAGGTGCTGCCTTACGATTATATAGAGGCGGAAAAGACGAAAGTACTTTTGGTCCATTTTTAGAAGTAGATCACAACATTTTTAATAATGTAGGCTTTGGTAAAAAAAATAAATATAGTGCAGCCATGTCATTATATGGTGTACAAGTAAATGATATTCAAAATAATAATTTCAATAATACCAAAGGGCTAAATATGCATTTAGTAGTTGGTGAGCCCATTGTTAATGTGGTGAATAATAATTATTATAAATCTGGTGAAATTATAGTTACTGGAGATCAAAAATATAACGTTAAGAACTTATATCATATTGAATCAAATTTTAAAGAAGGAACCTTTGAATTATTAGACAATTCTTCATTAAGAGGAAAAGGAACTGATAATAATGATATAGGAATTATTCTAAATAAATAATAGAGTATAAGTAGGTCTTATATTATTTCATTTTAACCATCTAGGTGTTACAATCAATTATGAATACAAAACAAAACATATTATTTTTATTTGCTTTAGTCGCAATTGTATTAACTGTGTTTTCTTGTAAAAAAGAAAGCGCAGATGATACAAACAAGAAAAACGAAACTTCTGTAGCAAATCAACAACATCCTAAACTTATTTTAACCGCTCAAGGTGTAAAAGATATTAGAGCGCAATTAGGTACTATTCCAATTTTTGATCAATCGTTACAAGCGGTTAAAGAAGAAGTTGATGCTGAAATTGAAGCAGGAATTGATGTGCCAATTCCTAAAGATTATTCTGGTGGTTATACACACGTTAGGCATAAAAAGAACTGGTTTATACTACAAAAAGCCGGTTTGTTATATCAAATTTTAGATGACGAAAAATATGCCAAATATGTAAAAGACATGTTAATGGAATATGAAGCCTTGTATAAAACCTTACCATTACATCCCAAAACACGATCTTATGCTAGAGGAAAATTATTTTGGCAATGCCTTAACGATTCTAATTGGTTGGTATATGTTAGTCAGGCTTACGATTGTATCTATAATTACCTAACGGAAGAAGAACGCAACAAATTAGAAACAAATTTATTCAAACCCTTCGCAAATCACATTTCCGTAGATAGTCCGCAATTTTACCAACGTGTGCACAATCACAGTACTTGGGGAAATGCAGCTGTAGGAATGATTGGCTTGGTTATGGATGACGAAGAGTTAATTAATCGCGCCTTATACGGTATTAAAGATTTAAAATTAGATGCTAACAAAAAAGATGACGATGGTGGATTTTTAAACAAAGACGGAAAAGCAGGTTTTTTAGCCAATATCGAAGAGCCTTTTTCACCAGATGGTTATTATAGTGAAGGGCCTTATTATCAGCGTTATGCGATGTATCCTTTTTTAGTTTTTGCTGAAGGATTACACAACGTAAAACCTGAGCTTAAAATTTTTGAATACAAAGAAGGCGTACTTTTAAAATCTATAAATGCGTTACTAAATTTATCTGATGCAGATGGCGATTTCTTTCCATTAAACGATGGTCAAAAAGGAATGTCATATTACACAAATGCTTTAGTAACTGCTGTAGATGTATCTTACCACTTTGGAAATCAAGATCCTGGTTTGTTATCAATTGCAAAACAACAAGATAAAGTATTATTGGACGATTCTGGTTTAGCCGTTGCACTTGGTATTAAAAACGGAAAAGAAAAACCGTTCTCAAAAAAATCTATTAATTTATCTGATGGTCCTGAAGGAAAACAAGGTGGTGTTGGTATTTTAAGAAACGAAAATTTAGAACTAGTTTTTAAATATGCAGCACAAGGTTCTAGTCATGGACATTACGATAAATTATCCTACTCATTATATGAAAAAGGAGAAGAGGTGATTCAAGATTACGGATTATCTCGTTTTGTAAATATCGAACAAAAAGGAGGTGGAAATTATCTAAAGGAAAATAAAACATGGGCAAAACAAACCATTGCACATAATACAATCACTCAAAATGAAACCTCTCATTTTACAGGCAAATATGATATAGGAAGTTTATATCATTCTGATTTAAATTATTTTTCTTCGGAAAATGAAAATGTGCAGGTAGCAAGTGCTATCGAAAAAAATGCGTATCCAGGAACTACAATGCTGCGTACAATGGCTATAATTAAAGATGAAGATTTTGAAAAGCCTTATATGCTTGATATTATGAAGGTGACTTCCGCTACTGCGAACCAATATGATTTTCCTTTTTATTATTTTGGGCAAGTATTACAAACTAATTTCAAGTACAATTCACCTAAAACATTAAAACCGTTAGGTTCAAAAAATGGATATCAGCATTTATATGTAGAGGGTTCAGGAGAAGCTGCCGAAGGTAATACTAAGTTTTCATGGTTTAACAACAATAAGTTTTACTCGTTAACAACACTAACCTCAGTTCAAGACGAATTATTATTTGCTAGAATTGGAGCAAACGATCCTGACTTTAATTTGCGTCGTGATCCTGCTTTAATACTAAGAGCTAAAAATTCAAAAAACAGAACCTTTGTTTCTGTGATTGAAGCACATGGTAGTTATAGTCCAGTTTCAGAATCTGCAATAAATTCTAATAGTAGTATAAAATCAATTAAAACAGTGTTAGATACCCAAGCATACACAGCAATTGAGATTACCAGTTTAAACGGGAATGTTAAATTGTTTATCACTGCAAATGCCAACAATTCAAAACAAAAAAAACACAACTTATTAATTAACGATAAGAATTATGAATGGTCAGGTTCTTATTATTATAAATAACATAAACGCCATTCTAAGCATAACAAAGAATCTCAAATAATAATTAAAAATAAAGTAAATAAAAATGAAAAGATTTAGCGAAAAGTACATTGTAGCAAAAGATATGGAATGGGAAGTTCTTGGAGGAGGAGTTTCTAGAAAATTTTTAGGTTATGACAATCAAATCATGATGGTAAGCGTAAAATTTGAAAAAGGAGCTTTAGGTGCACCGCATCAACATTTTCATACGCAAGCTACGTACTGTGTGTCTGGTAAATTTGAATTTGAAATTGATGGTATAAAACAAATAGTAGAAGCTGGTGATGGCGTTTATATCGAGCCAAATTTATTACACAGTGCAGTTTGCTTAGAAGAAGGACAGTTAATTGATACATTTAGTCCAGTAAGAGAAGATTTTTTAACAGGAGTTGGACCTTCCTATTTTAGCGATAAGGAATAGTAAGTCTATATCTTTTTCGAATAATGAGGAGTGACTTATTTTATAGTAATAAAATTCCTACCAAAAAAGTAATGTTTGCTATTTTAACTTAAACATTATCTATTTTAACAGATAAATTTTGCGAAAACGTTGTAATTAACAAAATTTTATATATATTTGGTAAACCAATCTGGTAAACCAATTTGGTTTACCAAATTAATTTAAACAAAAAAAGGACAGGGTGGGCCTATCCTTTTAAAAAAATACTTCTATAGATCGAAGTAAAAAATAATAATTACTTAATAAGTAAGTACAGTTGCAAAGGTACGTAAAGTTATTTATTTGCGCTGTTAGATTTGATAGGTGATTATTTTTATTAACTAATTCAATTCAAAACAATTAATTATGAATTTAAAAAACAAACTACCGCTATTAGTTGCATTGCTAATTAGCGTAACAATGTTTGCTCAAGAGAGCTTGTTGCTCAAAGGGACCGTTGTTTCTGAAGTAGATCAACAACCTATTCCGGGTGTTAATGTTCTTGTTTTAAATACGACAAGAGGAGCTTCAACAGATTTTGATGGAAATTTTCAAATCAAAGTAACTTCAGGAGATGTGCTTCAGTTCTCTTATTTAGGTTTTGTAACCAAAACAGTAACTATTGGAGATCAAACAACGTTAACTGTTTCTATGGTAGAAGATTCTGCTCAATTAGATGAGGTAGTAATTGTAGGGTATGGTACTCGTAAAAAGTCACATCTTACAGGATCAGTAGCGCAAGTAAAAGGAGAGGATGTTGCGGCAGTGCAAGCTACACGTGTTGATGAAGCGTTAGCAGGTAAATTATCTGGTGTATTAATTCAAAATGCGAGTGGAGAACCAGGTGCAGATTTAAAGATTCAAGTAAGAGCAGCGTCATCTATTTCTGGTGATTCTAGCCCATTAATTGTTGTTGATGGATTTCCAATTTCTGGAAATTTAGCAACTGTAAACCCAAATGATATAGAAAGTTTAGAAGTTCTAAAGGATGCTGCTTCTTCTGCTATTTATGGCTCTAGAGGTGCAAATGGTGTTATTTTGGTTACAACAAAAAAAGGAAAGTCTGGTAAAGCTAAGTTTAGTTACAATACCTATTACAGCACATCAAACAAGTATCAAAGAGATAATTTACTTATGAATTCTGCTGAATGGGCTAATACCATAGAGAATAACATTGCTAACGGGAGTTTTGATGTTTCTGAAGTAGATCCAGCTTTATTAAATTATAGAATAAATGCGTATAGAAATTCACCTGGAGCAATTAGTCCAGAGGAATGGTTATTTCAAACAGGAAATAGTAAAAGCCACGATTTCAGTATGAGTGGTGGAAGTGATAATGTAAATTATTTCGCTTCAGTTGGTTATCAGGATACTGAAGGTATAGCAATTACTCAAGAATTTGAAAGAGTAAATGCACGTATGAACATTGATGCTAAATTAGGAGAGAAGTTCAAAACAGGTGTGAGTTTTAGTGGTTTTAAATCTGATAGAGCCATCTTAGCACATGATCAAAGAGATTTACTAAGAGCTTACGGAGTACATCCTATTTATCACACTGAAGAGTCTATTGCTTTTGTTCAACAACTAGATGCCCAAGCACAAGGTTTAGGTCTAGATCCATTTGACAATGGCTATAGAGGTGGTGATTTAGGTGTAGATTTAGGTATTAATAGTAGTATTTATACATTACAACCAGGAGATACAGCACAAGATTGGCATTACGGAAGATCAGGTAATGGTATTGGAGGTTCAGGAGATGCAGGTCCAGCAACCAAGCTTGACAACGCAGAACAAACGCAACGTACATATTTTGCTAATGTAAATTCATATTTACAATACAGTATCATAGAAGGTTTAAATTTGAAAACAGTTTTAGGTGCTGATATTAATGATACTCAAGATTATTATTATCAAGGGCTTGAGGCAGATTCTAGATTGCGTACAGATCAAACAGACTTAGATCAAACGGATGTTAAAAGATCATCTGTATTAAGTGTTACTACTTTAGATTATTCTAAGGAAATAGGAAAGCATGATATTTCTGCTTTAATTGGTGTAGAGTTTCAAAATTTCTATATTAATGGAACGGCTTTACGAGGTACTAATGTCCCATTTGGTGATATTGTAAATTATAATCTATTAGCTCCTGAAGATATTACTGTAACAGAAAGAGATGAGGAAATTAACAGACAGAGTGTTTTTGGTAGAGTAAATTATGCTTTCGATAATCGTTATTTAGCATCTGTTTCGGTAAGAAGAGATGGTGACTCTCGTTTTGGTGCTAATGAAAAATATGCTGTGTTTCCTGCGCTTTCATTAGGTTGGAATGTACATAATGAAGCCTTTTATAAGTCAGAACTTTTATCATTATTGAAATTAAGATTTAGTGTTGGATCCTTAGGAACTACTGCATTTTTAGGATCTTACGATGCATTGAGCCTTCTAAATCCTGCCTCAACAGGATTAGGTAATGGGTTTTTAATCCCTGATAATGTGGCAAATCCAGATTTAACTTGGCAAACTAATACAGAGACTAACTTTGGTACCGATTTAGGGTTTTCAAATAACCGTTTTAGATTTAGTGTAGATTACTATACATCTAACATTGAAGATATACTACTTAGTAGAAGTGTTTCAGAAGTTTTAGGTACTACAAGCGTACTAATTAATTCTGGTGATGTAGAGAGTAATGGTTTGGAGTTTGAACTAAGTGCGAATCTTATTAATAACGATAACTTTTCATGGAACGTAAGTGGTAACTTATCTACAGTTAATACTGAAATTAAAGACTTAGATGGTCTAGACGAATTACCACCTACAATTTACGGTCAGAGTGGGAGAGGCCCAGAATTTAGAAACTACGTTGGAGGAGAAATTGGTGAAATGTGGGGATTAGAAACTACAGGAGAAGTTGAGTCTGTACATATTGCAGATCCAACAAGAACCCTTGGTGCTAATAGTGGAGAGGTCTATGTTGTAGATCAAAATAATGATGGTATAATTGATAGAGATGATTATGTTAAAATTGGACAAAATACACCAGATTTTTATTGGGGTTTTAACAGTCAAATGACATATAAAGCTTTTGATTTTTCTATGCAATTTCAAGGTTCACATGGTGCAGAAATTTTTAACATAGATCCGTTATACTGGCAATCTCAATTTGGAGGAAGATTACGTAGCAGTTTTGATGCTTTAGATAATGTTACTGGTTTACCAGTAGATGGAGGAGATGGTATCGCTGATGTTAGCGGACGCCATTATACACGTGCAAGAGATCAAACAGATGCTGTGATACAAGATGCGTCTTATGTAGCATTAAGAAATTTAACTATTGGTTATACACTTGACAATGATTTGACAAGTAAATATGGTATAAGTTCTCTTAGACTTTATGCTGCAGCTACTAACTTACTATATTTCTGGTCAAATGATTATACTTCGTTTAACCCAGAAGGAATAGAAACTACTAATGGAGGTTATTTAGGACCAACTACATCTGGTGTTCAAGTAGGAGCTAGTCCTGTAGTAAGAAGTTTTACTTTCGGTTTAAATGTTAACTTTTAAATAAAAAAAAATGAAAAATATATATGTATTATTAGGATCATTGCTGTTAATAACAGCATGTTCATCAGATTTAGATCAAGCACCACCAAATATTGCAAGTGCAGAATCATTAACAAATTTTACAGAAGTTTTAAACGCTGCATATTTTTATCAACATGCCTCTGTAACACCAATGGCAGTAATGGGCGATTTTAGAGCAGATAACGCTTTGATGGATGAAGAACCATATCCTGCATTTGATAGATACAATAGCGATTTATTTGACGGAACCTTAAATGAACAGTTTTTCCGCCCTTTATATTCAGCTTTATACAAGTCAATATTAAGTTCTAATAACGTAATCACAAATTCTGAAAATGAAAATGATGTTGCTCAAGCAAAATTTTTAAGAGCATTGTCATATTTCAAATTAGTTCAAATGTTTGGAGATGTTACAGTAAATTTATCTGCTGAACCAAGCACAACAGATACATCCATTTTAGTAAGGCAACCTGCTAATGAGGTCTATAATGATGTTATTGTTCCTGATTTGCAAGATGCAATAGCTGTTCTAGATAATTCAGGATTAGCTAGTGGAAGAGCATCTTTAATTGCAGCTCAAGGTTTATTAGGTAAAGTTTATGTGCACATGGGTAATTTTAATCTTGCAGAGCCTAGTCTTGCAGATGTTGTAAGTGGAGCGCCTGGTGCAGGCATAAGTTTACAAAGTGATTTCGCAAACATTTTTGGAGGAGAAAATGATTTGAATTCTGAAATTATATTTTCAACTCAAATATCAGGTTCTGTGCCAGATGAATATGGGTTTTCTGAGTTTTGGGAATGGTCTTTTGGATTAGATACAAAATCTTTAGACCCTTTAGATCCATCTCTAATTGCTGCTTTTGACGCAAGTGAAGCTGGTGGTGATACAGATTTAAGAAGAGCTATTACTATTGATGAAATGACGTCGGCATCACCTAAATTCCAACAAGCTGGAGGTGCAGAACAAGATTTTATTGAAATGAGACTAGCAGATGTAATTTTATTATATGCTGAAGCGTTAAATGAAAATTCAAACACACCTGCTGCTATAATAGAATTAAACAAGATTAGAAATAGAGCGGGTTTACCAAATACAACTGCTACAACTCAAGCTGCAGTAAGGACAGCAATTGCTAATGAAAGAAGATTAGAATTAGCTTTTGAAGGTCATAGATGGTTTGATTTAGTTAGAACAGGTACTGCTACAACAGTATTAGGTTTTTCAGATACTAATTATTATTTAGCGCCTATTCCAATTTCAGAAGTTACATCTAGTTTTGGAATAATTACCCAAAACCCAGGATACTAAGCTAAAAAATGTTATTGTCTTTATAATTATCGATTAGAATTGAGTATCTAACCTAGTTACAAAGGCGGTTGAGATTATAGAGTTTAGCCTTCATTGATAAGACGTTAGAAATTAACATGAGTTTCTAAAATAAGGTTCTATAAATAAATAGAGATTTAAAAATTAAAATTAATTATTTGAGAGTTGGTCACTTATTGAGTTCTACTGATCTATATAAATGATGAGTAGAATTCTTTAAGTACTTTAAGTTTTTTTGTAAAATTAAACGCGTTGTTTTTGTATTTATTACATAAATTTAACACGAAAAAACAGTAACTATTTTATAAAGTTTAAAGAATATGAGATTAGAAATATTAGCAAAATTGGATAGTTTAGATATGCAGAATGCTATCATTTCTAATATTCGAGATTTAATAAATGATAAAAATCTTGAACCAGGTGATAAATTACCTTCTGAAAGAACATTATCAGAAAAATTTGGAGTAACAAGAAGTAATGTTAGAGATGCCATACAAAAATTAGAATTTTATGGCTTACTGGAATCTATACCTCAAAGTGGGACATTTGTAGCAAATATAGGTGTTATCGCTTTAAATGGTATGATTGAGGATATTATCAGACTTGAAAGCCCAGATTTTAAATCTTTAGTTGAAACTAGAATTTTATTAGAACTTAAAACAGTTCGACTAGCAGCTCTCAGAAGAACTGATGAAGATTTAGAAAAAATTAAGATTGCATTAAACGCGTACGAAGCAAAAGTATTGGAAGGAAAAGATGCTGTGCAAGAAGATTTGTTATTTCATCTTGCCATTGCTAAAGCTAGTGGGAATAGTTCTATGAATACTTTTATGTTAAAAATCACTCCTGAAATTATTACAAATTTCGAAAAGTATCATGTATGCGATAAAAGCTTAGCTAATTTAGGTATTGATGAGCATAGAGCTATATTTAATGCTATTGAGTTGCAAAATCCAAAATTGGCAAAACAAAAAATGAAAGAGCACTTTAATGTGTTATATCAATATTGTTATAATATTAAAAAATCATTTTAATTTACACATTAAAGACGTATGAAAACTAAAGGATTAAGATGGTGGGTTGTTGGACTAGTAGCTTTAGCTGCAGTTATCAATTATATAGATAGACAAGCTTTTGGAGCACTTTGGCCAAACATCGCCAAAGATTTGTTTCCAGAAATGGGTGCAGATGATACTAAATTAATTTATGGAACTATATCTGCAATCTTTGTTTTAGCCTATGCTGCAGGTCAAACTATTTTTGGTAAAATATTTGATTGGATAGGAACGAGATTAGGTTTTGCTTTGTCTATAGCAGTTTGGTCTTTTGCTACAATAATTCACATTTTTGCTAAAGGAGTAGTGAGTTTTTCAATTTTCAGATCTATATTAGGTATTGCCGAAGCTGGGAATTGGCCAGGAGCAGCGAAAGCTAATGCAGAGTGGTTTCCAACAAAAGAACGAGCATTTGCTCAAGGTATATTTAATTCTGGTGCTGCTATTGGTGGCATTGTAGCTTACCCAATAATAGGGTTGTTATCTGCGTATTTAGAATGGAAAGCTATATTTATTTGCGTAGGTTTATTAGGGTTTTTATGGCTATTACCTTGGTTATTTATCGTTAAAACCACGCCAGACAAGCATCCATGGTTATCTGAAGAGGAAAGAGATTATATTCTTTCTGGGCAAAAAAATCAAGATCTTGATGAGGACGGTGATTATGATGATGGTTATACTCCGAGCACTGGAGAATTGCTTAAACATAAAGAAAGTTGGGGAGTTATCATAGCTTCAGCAGCTATTGATCCAATTTGGTGGTTATTTATAGTTTGGATTCCAATATATCTTAATGAAGTTTTCGGGTTAGACGTAAAAGAAATAGCATTCTCAGCATGGGTTCCTTATGTTGGAGCCATGTTAGGAGCTTGGTTTGGTGGGCTTTTAGCTCAAAATCGATTATCTGCAGGATGGAATGTTAATAAAACGCGTAAGATGGTAATCACATTAGGGTGTTTAATCATGATACCTTGTTTCTTTTTATTAAAAGCACCAGGATCAGCAATAAACGCTGTTATAATTATGGCTGTATTATTGTTTGGTTTTCAAACAGCAATTGGAAATGTGCAAACCTTACCTAGTGATATGTTTAGTGGTAAAGTAGTTGGTACCTTATCTGGATTTGCAGGTACAGCGGCAAAATTAGGCGCTTTTGGATTAACTATTTTGATTCCAGTATTAACAAAAGGGGGAAATTATACATATGCATTTTTAATTGGAGGTGCTCTATCAATAACAGCATTAGTTGCAGTTTGGGTATTATGCCCAAGAATCGAGCCTTTAAAACCTAAGGCTTAATAATATATTAAATAAAATAATAATAAATACATTTTAAAAATAAGTACAAATGAGTAACAAAGGAAAAGTAGCGGTAGTAACTGGAGCAACAGGAGGTATAGGTTTTGAAGTAGCTAAAAGGTTAGGTCAAGATGGCTATACCGTGGTATTAAATGGAATAGATGATGAAGCTGGAGCAGAACGTTTAAAAGAACTTACTGCGGAAGGAATTGATGCAGAATATTACGGTTTTGACGTTACTAAAGAGGATCAAGTGACTTCAAATATCACCACTATAGGTGAAAAATATGGTAGAATTGATGTACTTGTAAATAATGCAGGAGGCTTAGGTGGAAGATCTAGATTTGAAGAAATGACTACAGATTTTTATAGATTTGTAATGGCTTTAAATTTAGACTCTGTATTCTTTGCTTCAAGAGCGGCAATACCTTTCTTAAAGAAAGGTGAACACCCTTCAATCATTAACTACACATCTAATGCAGGATGGACAGCAGGTGGACCTGGAGCTGGAATTTATGGAACATCAAAAGCAGGTGTTCATGCTATAACGCGAGCATTAGCAAAAGATTTAGCAGAATACGGAATTAGAGCGAATGCTGTATCACCTGGTACTATTGATACGCCATTTCATGCACAAATTAAAGCGACCAAACCAGAAGTTTTTGCTTCATGGGCTAACAATATTATGTTAGGTAGATTAGGGCAGCCAGAAGATGTAGCAGGAGTTGTTTCTTTCTTAGCAAGTAAAGATGCTTCTTTCATTACAGCAGAAACTATTCAAATTGGAGGTGGTCAAGCTTTAGGTATCTAAATAGTATATATTATAAAAGTTTAAATGCCTTTCAACTATGAAAGGCATTTTTTTTGTAAATTAATTCAAAATAATTAACCATGAATCAAACCGTTACATTTGGAGAAGTTTTAATGCGTTTATCGCCTTTAGGTAATAAAAAGTTTATGCAGTCTAATCGTTTGGAATTTTATTTTGGAGGCACAGAAGTTAATGTAGCCATTTCAATAGCAAATTTTGGAGGTAAAGTAAGGCATGTCTCATCCATATCAGATGATTTTATTGGAGATACAGCAAAATCTTATTTAAGAAAATTTGGTGTAAGTACAGCTGGAATTGCTCGGTCTAAACGCCCTCTAGGAATCTATTTTTTAGAAGTAGGTGCTGTTATGCGACCTAGCGCAATTTCTTATAATAGATCTCATTCTGCATTTTCTGAAATAACACCTACTATGGTTGATTGGGAGAAATCACTTAAACGTTGCACTTGGTTTCATTGGACAGGTATAACTCCAGCATTATGTGAAGGCGGTTATCTTACCTTAAAGGAAGGTTTGATTTTGGCTCAAAAAAAAGGTGTAGAAGTTTCGGTTGATCCAACATATAGAAGTGGCTTATGGAAATATGGCGCAGACCCTAGAGATACACTTTCAAATTTATTACAATACTGTACAATTTTTATTGGTGGTATTAACGAGATGAATGAAGTTTTAGGTGCTGATTATAATTATTCAAACGAGGATTTTATTGAAGCGAGTAAACATTTGCTAAAAGAATTTCCTAACATAAAAAAAACATTCGATAAAATTAGAACGCCAATTAATGCGTCTTGGCATAAAATAAGATCTAGAATGTGGAATGGTAACGAATATCGAGAAACTTTAGATCTAGATATCACTCATATTGTAGATAGAATTGGTACAGGTGATGCTTTTGCTGGTGGTTTAATTTATGGGTTACAACATTTTGATGATGATTATAAAGCCATGGAATTCGCAGCTGCGGCAAGTGCTTTAAAGCATACGTATGAAGGCGATGTTAATTTTTCTAGTGTAGACGAAGTGATGAGTGTTTTAGATGGAAATACCTCAGGAAGATTTAATAGATAAATGTCTATTGGATGAATTTCTTATTATTAGCTCAGACTTTAAAATATTTTTTTCTAGTTTGGGCTTCCAATTTTTTGCTTCAATACGCTTAATAAATGTTTCTGCAGCTATTTTGCCAATTTGCTCGCTATGTTGTTTTACAGTTGTTATTGTTGGGCTAACTAATGATGTAAAAGGCTCATTTCCGAAGCCAACCAAACACATTTCTTCAGGAACTTTTACGTGTTGTTCATTTAAAACTTGTAATGCACCTAATGCAGCATAATCACTAGCAACATAAACAGCATCTGGTGGGTTATCTAAAGATAATAGTTCTTGCATTTTTAACCTACCGTCTTCTAAGGTTAAACTACTTTCAATTAATAAATGCTTGTCGTGAGGTAAATTGTGTTTATGAAGTGCATCGATAAAACCTCGTATTCTATTATTAAAGATTCGTGTTCGTCTAAATCCGCCAATATGTGCAATACGCTTACAACCAATAGCAGTTAAATGTTCTATAATCATATGACTACTTTCATAGTCATCAATACCAATATAGTCAACATTTAAATCGTTTTCACCTCGATCAAATAAGATTAACGGTATGCCTTTAGATTTTATTTTTTCATAATGTGATAGGTCTACAGTTTCATTTGCCATAGATGCAATGATACCGTCAACTTGAGTGAATAAAAGGGTGTCTATATTTTTGCACTCTTTTTCAAAAGATTCATTAGACTGCGTAATAATAATATTATAACCTGCTTTGTTAAGAACACCTTCCATATTTTCTATTACTGATGAAAAGAAATTACTATTGGTTCTAGGTACAATTACACCAACTAAATTACTTTTTCCACTTCTTAAGGCACTAGCTAAATGATTAGGTTGATAATTTAATTCTCGTGCAACACGTTTTACAGCGTTTTTAGTTTTTGCACTAATTCTTGGATCATCATGCATTGCTTTTGAAACCGCAGCAGGTGAAATATCTAAAACATTTGCAATGTCTTTAATGGTAGTTTTTTTTTTATTCACTTAGATTTTATATATTTGCTTAATCGTTTAAGCAAATGTATTGTTTTAACTTGAAATAATCAAAATATCGCTATTTTGATTTATTTTTTAAATGTTGCTTAAACGTTTAACCAAACCATAATAAATTAAAATATAAAATGAAAAAAGTAGTCACTTTTGGAGAAATCATGTTAAGATTAGCTCCTCAACAATTTTTAAGATTTTCACAAGCATCAACATTTGACGTTGTATATGGTGGAGGAGAATCTAATGTAGCTGTATCTCTTGCAAACTATGGTGTTCCCGTAGATTTTGTAACACGATTACCAAAAAATGATATTGGAGCGTGTGCGATGATGGAAATGCGAAAAAGAGGTGTAGGTGTAGATAAAATTATTTATGGTGGAGACCGTTTAGGGATTTACTTTTTAGAAACTGGTGCAGTAAGTAGAGGTTCTAAAGTAGTTTATGATCGTGCACATTCTGCAATTTCTGAAATGACACCAGGAATGGTAGATTGGAAAGCTGTATTTAAAGATGTGGCTTGGTTTCACTGGACAGGAATTACACCTGCTATTTCTCAAGGAGCTGCAGATGCATGTTTAGAAGCTGTAAAAGTAGCTAGTGAAATGGGTGTGACCATTTCTACAGATTTAAATTATAGAGCAAAACTTTGGACATTTTGTGATGATGCGCATCGAGAAAAAATCATGACAGAATTAACATCGTATTGTGATGTTGTTTTAGGAAATGAAGAAGATGCTGAAAAACACTTTGGTATTCATCCAGAAGGTTTAGATGTGCATAAAGATGGTCATGATGTTAAAGCAGAAGCTTTTTTATCTGTGTGTAAGCAAATGATGGAGAAATTCCCAAGAGCTAAAAAGGTAATTACAACCTTGAGAGGTTCAATTTCTGCATCGCATAATACATGGGCTGGAGTGTTATATGATGGAGAAAAAATGTTTGAAACACGTCAATATCAAATTACTGATATTGTAGATAGAGTTGGTGGAGGAGATTCGTTTATGGGTGGATTAATTTACGGATTATTAAAATATCCTGAAGATGATCAAAATGCATTAGATTTTGCAGTGGCTGCATCTTGCTTAAAGCACACTATTAAAGGAGATGCAAATTTAGTGACAGTTGCTGAAGTTGAAAAATTAATGGGTGGTGATGCGTCTGGTAGAGTAGCAAGATAATTTGTTATGATAGTAGATACATTAACTAACGCTAGTATTTATAGTAAGTTACATCCTTTATTTGCTAAAGCATTCGCTTATGTAAATGATAAGGATATTTTAACTCTTGAAGATGGTACTTATGAAATTACCGATGGATTAAAGTTAATTGTAGCTACTGGAGAAGCAAAGTTAAAAGAAGAAAGTTTAAAAAAATTTGAATGTCATGACTTATATATTGACATTCAAATTTGTGCTAGAGGTTTAGAAACAATTGCTTGGAAACCAAGAGAAAAATGTTCTGTTAAAAATGGAGATTACGATCCTGTTAGAGATAGACGATTTTTTCATGATGAACCAGATATGTTTTTTCAATTAACAGATAATCAATTTGCTATTTTCTATCCTAATGATGTGCATGCTCCAATGATTGGAGATGGTGAGGTGAAGAAATTAGTATTTAAAGTTAAAATCTAATGTTATTATGAAAAAATCTGTTGCAATTATTTGTGGTGGTGGTCCAGCTCCAGGAATTAACACGGTAATAAGTACATTAGCAAAAACCTTTATCAAAGATGGCTATGAAGTCATAGGTGTACATCATGGTTATGAAGGTTTATGTGCTGAAAACCCTGAAGTTAAGATTTTTGATTTTCATCATGCCGATCGCATTTTTAGTCGTGGAGGATCTACTTTAATTATGAGTCGGTTTAAACCTAAAGACAGCGATTTCAAATCTGATTTTTTTAGAAATAATAATGTAAAATTATTAGTGACCATTGGTGGTGATGATACTGCTTCTACGGCAAATAGGCTAACAAAATACCTTAACACTCAAAGCCTAGAGGTTGCACATATTCATGTTCCAAAAACCATTGATAATGATTTGCCATTGCCTGATAGGAACCCAACATTTGGATTTCATACAGCCAAAGATGAAGGTGTTAGAATTGGAAATACAGTATATGAAGATGCTAGAACTAGTGAAAATTGGTTTGTAGTTTCAGCAATGGGAAGATCTGCAGGGCATTTAGCATTTGGTATTGCTTCTGCTTGTCATTTTCAAATGATGATTATACCCGAAATGTTTAATAAAACTAAAATCACATTTGATAAGCTAATTAATATGATTATCTCTTCAATAGTGAAATGTAAAATTGAAGGTGTTGAGTACGGTGTAGCATTAGTAAGTGAAGGTGTATTTCATTTTATGGATGAAGACGAAATTATAAATTCTGGAATCAACTTTACCTATGATGATCATGGACATCCTGAATTAGGGAATGTTAGCAAGTCTCATATTTTTAATTATTTATTACAAATAAAACTAAAAGAAATTGGCCTAGAGATTAAGTCACGACCAGTAGAACTTGGTTATGAATTGAGATGTTGTAATCCAATAGCATTTGATTTAACACTATGTACTTTATTAGGTATAGGTGTTAAAAAATTATATGACCAAGGATTGACAGATTGTATAGTTAGTGCCAATTCAAGTGGAGATATCAAACCCTTATTTTTAAAAGATTTTGAAGATGAGCACGGTAAAATTCCTCCTAGATTGGTTGATATCAATTCTGATATGGCACAACTATTTATAGATAATCTATTCTTTTTAAAAGAAAAAGATTACGAAAAAGCGAGAGCATATGTACCTAATCCAGAGGTGTATGATTTCAAAAAAATATTAAATTGGAATTAAAAAAAATAATATAAAGATGGCAAATTATACGAGAATAGAAGTTGCAAATGTTATGAAACAAACAGGAATGGTTCCATTGTTTTATAATTCAGATTTAGAAATTAGTAAAAAAGTAATCAAAGCGACTTATGATGGTGGAGCACGTTTACTTGAATTTACTGCAAGAGGTGATTTTGCTCATGAAGTGTTTGGAGAGCTAAATAAATGGGTCATCAAAGAATTACCAGGAATGATAATGGGAGTTGGTTCGGTAACAGATGCAGCGTCTGCATCTCGCTTCATGGCATTAGGAGCCAACTTTATTGTAACTCCTGTTTTAAGAGAAGACATTGCAATAGTATGTAATAGACGTAAAGTAGCTTGGTCTCCAGGTTGTGGTTCTTTAAGTGAAATTTGTCGTGCTGAAGAACTTGGTTGTGAGGTTGTAAAATTATTTCCAGGTGGTATCTATGGTCCTGATTTTGTTAAAGCAATTCGTGGTCCTCAACCTTGGACAAGCGTTATGCCTACAGGAGGCGTTTCTCCAACCAAAGAAAATTTAGAAGGCTGGTTCAAAGCAGGAGTAACTTGTGTTGGTATGGGATCTAAGCTTATTGCAAAAGATGCAGATGGTAATTATGATCTAGCTAAAATAGAATCAGATACTAAAAATGCATTAGCAATAATCTCTGATTTAAGAAAATAATATAGTTAATGTATCAATCAACTATAACTCTTAAAAGTATATCTATATTATCTGGATACTCTGTCTCAACAGTTTCTAAAGCTTTAAATGGTAAGAGTGATATTAGCTCTAAAACTAAAGAGATTATAAAAAATATAGCCATAGAACATAATTATGTGCCTAATTTTTCTGCGTTATCTCTTAGAAAACAGCGAACCAGAACTTTTGCGATTATTGTTCCAGAAATAGCAGACGCTTGTTATGGTGGTATTATTTCAGACATACAAAAAATGTCTTTTAAACAAGGTTATAGATTGCTTGTTTTTCAATCTTTTTCTTCTGAAGAACAAGAAGAACAATGCTTAAAAAATATAAATGATGGCAGTGTTGATGCTGCCATCATGATTTCAAATTTTAAACAAGATAACGCATCAATTTTTATCAATAATCAATTACCAATTGAGTATATTGACATTTCTAATCTACAAAATAAAAAAGGACTTAAAGAGCAAGTAATTATAAGTTTTAAAAAGTCTTTAAAACAATTAATTAGTTAGCTTTTAATACGTTATTGTATGTACAAAAAAGCTATCATATACATGTCTATTAGTGCTTTGGCTTTCGCACTGCTAAATGTTTTTGTAAAAAAACTAGGCTACTTTAACGTATATCAAATTGTGTTTTTTAGATCTATTGGTACATTGTTATTTACAATTCCCTTTTTAATAAAAAACAAAATATCATTTTCAGGGAATAAAAAAGTACTGCTTGTTTCTAGAGGTGTAGTAGGTTGTATAGCCATGACCTTATTTTTTATGTCTATAAAACATCTCTCAATGGGTTCTGCTGTTTCTATTAGGTATATTTCACCCATATTTGCCGCATGTTTTGCATTGTTTTTATTAAAAGAAAAGATCAAACATTTACAATGGTTTTGTTTTGGAATTGCTTTTTTTGGCGTTGTACTTTTAAAAGGTTTTGACAATCAAATAAATAATATTGGTTTAATTTTTGCCATTGCATCAGCCATATTTACTGGATTAGTATACATATTTATTAGAAAAATTGGTGATAGCGATCATCCCGTAGTCATCATTAATTATTTTATGATTATTTCGGCAATAATTGGTGGAGTTTTAAGTATTAATGATTGGACAAACCCTATAGGTTTAGAATGGTTATTGTTATTAAGTCTTGGTGTTTACGGCTATTTCGGACAATTATACATGACGAAAGCTTTTCAAACGACAGAAATTAACCAAGTCGCACCACTTAAATATATTGAAGTGATTTTTACCATGATTATTGGTGCAATTTGGTTAAATGAAACCTATACTTTAGTGGCTTTATTGGGTATTCTATTAATATTAACAGGACTAATTTTAAATTTTGTAGTTAAGCGTTAACCTCTAATTACTATTTTTGTTGTTATGATTAATAACTTCGAAAATGAGTTCTTCGGAATAGGAATTCAAAACGGAAAAACTCCAGAAAATCTTGGCGTACTTTGGCGCTCTGCACAAAACTTAGGTGCGAGTTTTATTTTTACCATCGGAAATAGATATGCTAAGCAAGCTAGTGACACGCATAACGCTGTAAAGTCTATGCCTTATTTTCACTATGATACATTTGAAGATTTTTTTAAAAACCTTCCTAAAGGTGCCAGGATTGTAGGTGTAGAATTAACCGATAAAGCCGAAGATTTAGAAACTTTTCACCATCCAAGACGTTGTGTCTATTTATTAGGAGCAGAAGATCATGGGCTCACTTCGCAAGCTATTGATAAAAGCCATTTTTTGATTAAATTTAAATCGGAGTTGAGTCTTAATGTTTCCGTAGCAGGAAGTATAGTAATGTACGATAGAGGTATTGCGAAACCTCGATCATAATTTGGTGACGTTTCATTTCCGAAGCTAAACCAGCTATTTTTTGTTTTAATTTTAAATGGAATAATAATAATCGCCTTTGAGCAAATGACCTTATTCTTTTTTTAGTAATCTTATCACCTCAATATGTAAGGTATGGCGACTTCAAAATTTAAGATAAAAGATCTTCCTAGATTATTAATTGACACCTATAAATCATGGAACTTAAATGATCCTTGGAGAATGAGTGCAGTTGTTGCTTATTATGCGGTTTTATCGTTGCCTGGACTGTTAATTATAATTATAAATGTAGTTGGTAGTATTTGGGGACGTGAGATTGTGCAAGGTCGATTAACAAGTAAAATAGCTTCAGTTTTAGGAAGTGAATCTGCCGAAACTATTAAAACTATAGTGTCACAAACCTTAGATACAGAAAGTAGTATTATATCAACAATTATAGGTGTTGCTACTATTCTATTTGGTGCCACAGGTGTGTTTTATCAATTGCAAATTTCTTTAAATACCATTTGGAAAGTAGATAAAATATCGAAATTTAGTTTTAAAAAAATAATAACAGATCGTGCTAGAAGCTTTGCTTTTATTTTAGCCGTTGGGTTTTTATTATTAATCAGTTTTGTTTTTACTACAGTGATTTCTGCATTAACAAAAGCCATTCAAAATTCATTCCCAGATATTGTATTATATGTGGTTTACAGTATTAATTTTATCATTTCAATTTCAATTATATCAACACTTTTTGCTTTGATGTTTCGTTATATGCCAGATACAAAAGTGAGATGGAAAACCGTATGGATTGGTGCAATCTTAACAGCTGTTTTGTTTGTTTTTGGAGAGTTTCTTCTAGGTCTTTACTTCGGAAAATCTAATCCAGCATCAACCTATGGCGCAGCAGGAAGTATTGTACTGGTTTTACTTTGGGTGTCTTATTCTTGCTTAATATTCTTTTTTGGAGCTGAATTTACAAGGCAATACTCTATAAAATATGGACATGATTCTCATTCATATCATAACAAGATTGCCGACCTTATCGAAAAAGAAGATAAATAGGTTTATCTTTGTAGTCTATTAAAGCAATTATAATGAGTCATAAAGCAGGTTTTGTAAATATTATTGGTAACCCAAATGTTGGTAAGTCTACCTTAATGAATGCGTTTATTGGTGAGAAATTATCAATTATTACATCTAAGGCACAAACAACAAGACATCGTATTTTAGGTATTGTAAACGGTGAGGATTTTCAAGTAATACTAAGTGATACTCCAGGTATTATTAAACCAGCTTATGAACTTCAAGCATCAATGATGGATTTTGTAAAATCTGCTTTTGATGATGCCGATGTTTTAATTTACATGGTAGAAATAGGTGAGCAAGAATTAAAAGACGAAGCGTTTTTTAATAAAATTACAAACTCCAAAATTCCTGTTTTACTATTGTTAAATAAAATTGATAAATCAGATCAAGCTCAATTAGAATCACAAGTTGCGTTATGGTCTAGTAAAGTGCCTAATGCAGAAATATTTCCAATTTCGGCATTAGAAGGTTTTAATGTTAAAGAAGTATTTGGTAGAATAATAGAATTACTTCCAATGTCTCCAGCCTTTTATCCTAAAGATCAATTAACAGATAAACCAGAGCGCTTTTTCGTAAATGAAACCATTAGAGAGAAAATCTTAATGCATTATAAAAAGGAAATTCCTTACGCTGTAGAAATCGATACCGAAGAGTTTTTTGAAGAAGATAATATTATTAGAATGCGATCTGTAATCATGGTAGAACGTGAGACTCAAAAAGGCATCATTATTGGCCATAAGGGTAGCGCTCTAAAACGTGTAGGTATGGAATCTCGTAAGGATTTAGAGAAGTTCTTCGGAAAGCAAGTCCATCTAGAATTATACGTAAAAGTGAACAAGAATTGGAGAAGCAATCAAAGGCAATTGAAACGCTTTGGGTATAACCAGTAAGTTTGTGTGTTCAGAGCAATTATATACTTAGGTCTTGGTCTATTAACATGATCTATGCTCAAGTCTCAAGTCAATTTATTTTAGAAAGCTCCTTTTTATTTTCTGTATAGAATCACTTATTCGTCAGTATGAATGCCATGCTCTCTCAAGGCATCACGCATAAAATGATGTAAGTCATGCATTTGCGCCATTCCGGTTTTTTTACCCATTCGTCCACCAAAATACAGCGCAAACCAAATAACGACTGTAAAAAGCGTTATAAATAATTGTATGGCGTAGTCGTGCCCTAAATTCCAATTCACATAAGCCCAAATTGCAAACCCAATAAATAATCCAGCAACTATAAAATGGAAAAACATAAAGAGCGTCCAAACGGTAGGGTTAGGTCCAAATAATCCATAAATAGTACTGCCTTGAGAGGTATTATCATTAATTTCTAAATGAAGTTGAGGCGACCAAAAATGCTGTTTAACTTTTGGGATTTTAATAAAAACATGTTCATCAATACACGATACAATAAACTCTTTTTGACTAGTTTTTAAATCGTCAAAAATGTTTAAAACAGAGGTGTTGTTTTCTGCAATGTTAAATTTAAAACGTGGCCTTAATACGATATCGTTAGTGGTAGACATTATAATGTTTAATAGACGTTTAAATTACTATTTTTAATTTCAAGATTCAATTTAAATAGTATTTTAACTAAAAACAATAGCACATCCAACATATTGTCTATCTTTGCAACCGCTTACAGGATATGTAATGCATATAAAATAAAGAAGTTATGGGAAGTATAGTTGCAATAGTCGGTCGTCCAAATGTTGGTAAATCGACTTTTTTTAACCGTTTAATTCAACGTAGAGAAGCTATTGTTGATGCCGTAAGTGGTGTTACCAGAGATAGACACTATGGAAAAAGTGATTGGAACGGCAAAGAATTCTCTTTAATAGACACAGGAGGATACGTCAAAGGTAGTGACGATGTTTTTGAAGCCGAAATAGATAAACAAGTAGAATTGGCAATTCAAGAAGCAGATGCTATCATCTTCATGGTAGATGTTGAAACTGGTGTCACAGGCATGGATGAAGACGTTGCGAGATTATTACGTAAAGTGGATAAGCCTGTGTTTTTAGCAGTAAATAAAGTTGATAATAATAAAAGAGCAGAAGACGCAGTAGAATTCTATTCACTAGGTCTTGGAGAATATTTCACCATTGCAAGTATAAATGGTAGTGGAACAGGAGATTTATTAGACGCTCTTGTTGATGCGCTACCAGAAATAGAAGAGGAAGAAGAGCAAGATGAATTACCAAGATTTGCAGTAGTTGGTCGTCCAAACGCTGGTAAATCGTCATTTATTAATGCACTAATTGGTGAAGATCGTTACATCGTTACAGATGTGGCAGGTACTACAAGAGATTCTATAGATACAAAATATAACCGCTTTGGCTTTGAGTTTAATCTAGTAGATACAGCAGGAATTAGACGTAAATCTAAAGTAAAAGAAGATTTAGAATTCTATTCTGTTATGCGTAGTGTTCGAGCAATTGAACATTGTGATGTGTGTCTCGTCGTTTTAGATGCAACTCGTGGTTTTGATGGACAAGTGCAAAATATATTCTGGTTAGCACAACGTAACCGTAAAGGAATTGTAATATTGGTTAATAAATGGGATTTGATTGAAAAAGAAACCCAAACCATGAAACAATTTGAAAAGGTCATCAGGCAAGAAATGGAACCTTTTACAGATGTACCAATTGTGTTCATTTCAGTATTAAACAAACAACGAATTTATAAAGCTATAGAAACAGCTGTTGAGGTTTACCAAAATAGAACCAAGAAAATTAAAACGAGTAAACTTAACGAGGTCTTGTTACCAGTGATTGAGAATTATCCGCCACCTGCTTATAAAGGTAAATTCGTAAAGATTAAATACATCATGCAATTGCCAACACCGCAACCGCAGTTCGCATTCTTTTGTAATTTACCACAATATGTGAGAGAACCTTACAAGCGATTTTTAGAGAATAATCTACGCGAATTGTTTGATTTTAAAGGTGTGCCAATTAGCATATACATGCGTAAAAAATAATCATAAACACCAAAAAATAAATTTATTTTCTTCGGAAATGTGCCACATCCAATAGTTCAACTGTTGGATGTTTTTTTATTATAACATTCGCAAAACATAGCCAAACATACCTTTTTTTAATGTGCTTTTAGATTATTGCTCTACAACATGTGAACCATATATCTACTAATACTTAAATGAGAATAGCAATTATATTATACAAAATGTAAAGTTTAGTTTACTTTTTGTAAATTATTGTTTACTTTTGAAACGAACTAATTATATACATGGTTATGAAATCAAATTATTTATTATCAAACAAGTTTAAAGTGCCAGGTTGGATATTATTAAGTTTTGGAGTCATAACAGGAATTTGTTTAACCACTACAGGGTTTGAATTGGATATTTTAACAATAGATGTGTTTTCAATATATAGCGATAATGATGTGTTTTCTAGTGGTGGAGGATTTTTTAAAATTATGGAAAACAGTATCGTCGATGAACTTATTGCTTTAATAATCATTATTGGAGGCTTATTAGTTGGTTTTTCAAAAGAGAAGATAGAAGATGAATTTATTTATAAAATAAGAACAGATTCTTTAGTTTGGGCAATTGTTGTTAATTATATCATATTGATGTTTGCCATAATTTTTATTTATGAATTTACATTTTTTGATGTATTAGTTTATAATATGTTTACACCATTATTGTTTTTTATCATTAGGTTTAATTTCTTAAAAGCAAGAGCTTAGATAATGAAAAACAATATTAAAATAGAACGAGCAAGACATAACTTTACGCAAGGAGATTTAGCAGAAAAAATAGGTGTAAGTAGACAATCTATAAATGCTATCGAAAAAGGAAAATATGTGCCATCTGCATTACTCGCTATAAAAATTGCTCAACTTTTTAAGCTATCTGTAGAAGACCTCTTTTTTTTAGAAGAAGGAGAATAAATCAAGTTTTATAAAAATTTTAAGAAATTTCATACGAAAACTAAAGTATATTCGTTTTTGTAGATATACAAGTTAACCATCAATCAATCAGCCAATCACATGAAGAAATTATGCTTTTTCATTGCACTATTTAGTGTCGCAATCTCATTCTCTCAATCAAAATCATTTAAAATTTCGGGTAAGATCATTTCCGAAGATAATAAACAACCCTTAGAAGCTGCAACCATTTATTTAGAACGTGTGAAGGATAGTAGCTTAGTCACCTATACAATTTCTGATAAAGATGGACTTTTTGAAATTACAGATGAAACTTATGATGAAACACTCAATTTATATATAGATTATGTTGGGTATCAAACCTATTTCAAACAACTAACCATTAATAAGGAGGTTATTGATATTGGCACCATAGCATTAGGAATTAGTAATGCTTTAGATGAAGTGATTATAAAATCTAGAGCGCCAATTACAATCAAAAAAGATACACTTGAGTTTAATGTAAAATCTTTTAAAACTAAAAAAGATGCCAACGTTGAAGAATTACTCAAACAACTGCCAGGAGTAGAGGTTGATGAAGCCGGAAAAATTACCGTAAATGGTAAAGATGTTAGTAAAATACTAGTTAATGGTAAGCCTTTTTTTGGTGACGATCCAACCATTACAACACGTAATTTAACTAAAGATATTATAGAAAAAGTACAAATTACAGATACTAAAACGAAGTCTGAAGCATTTTCTGGCGAAGAAGGTGATACCGAAAATAAAACCATAAACCTTACCATTAAAGAGGAAAATAATAAAGGCGTTTTTGGTCGAGTATCTGGAGGTGCAGGTACCGATGAGCGTTACGAATTTGCAGGTATGGTTAACTTTTTTGATAATGATCAACGCGTTAGTGTGCTTGCAGGAGGAAACAATACCAACTCACCAGGTTTTAGTTTTGGTGAAATTCAAAAAATGTTTGGTGGTGGTTATAGCATGACTATGAACAGTAGTGGAGCATTTACCATAGACGGTAGATCATTTGGAAATGGCGAAGGCATCACCACATCACAAAATGTTGGTGCAAATTATGCCGATGTACTTAGTGATAAGGTAGACATCAATGCCGATTATTTTTTCTCCGGAAGTAACTCAGATAACGAAACCATTACACAACGTGAAAATATTTTGCCAGATTCTAGATATTTTTCAGATTCGCGATCAAAATCTGTAAGTGATGGCAGTAATCATAGCGCTAATATGGGTTTTGATATCGAAATTGATTCCACCTTTTTAATTAATATCAATCCCTCGATAAAATGGTCAACATCAAAACGTGTTTTTTCCGAAGATGAAAACACGCGTAATGAAGCCAATGAATTAACCAATCAATCTACAACAGGAACATTTTCAGAACGTGATGCAAAGAATTTTGGAAATGAATTAGAAATTACCAAACGTTTTGGAAACAAAGGAGCCTTTTTAAAATTTGAAATTAATACAGAATACAATACCAATGAATCTGAAGATTTTTTAACCTCAGAAACTAACTTTTTCAATGCCGAAGATGATGATGTCATTAGAGATCAATTCACAGATTCTGAAAATAAAAATCGAAATTTTAGGGCTTCTACAACGTATCGCTTACCTATAATAGCAAAAGAATTATTCTTAGATTTTGAATATCGGTTTAGAGATGAGAATCGTACCAATTTACGCAGTACGTTTGATCGCAACCAAACCACCAATCAATATGATGACTTCAACCTTGATCTAAGTACAGATTTTGAATACTTAAATCAAGAAAATACACCATCCCTAAAACTGTCTTACCGTAAAGAGAAATGGTCTACTAGTTTTACTACGCGTTATGTGTTTAGAACTTTAGAAAATAAAGACTTTTTAAGACCAGAATTAGACATTAAGCGCAAGTTTCAAGCCCTTGAATTGCGCTCCTATTTTAATTACAGATTTAGTGAAAAATCGTCAATGTATACAGGTTATTCATTAAATAATAGACCTCCAAGTTTAACCCAATTACAACCGTTTCAAAACGTTTCTAACCCATTAAATACCATAACAGGTAACCCAAATTTAGAGCCAACCAATAGTCATCGTTTATATTTGGGATATAATGCTTTCGATTTTCAGAAAAAAACAGGAATTTATAGTTATGCAAGCGTCAATTTAAACAATAATGCTGTGGTGTCTAGAACAACTATTGACCCAGAAACATTAAAGCGAACTACAACCTATGCTAACGTAAATGGGAATTATAATGTCTACGGAAATATTAATTATAGCAAAACCGTTAAAACCGATTCTATTAGGTCTATAAAGTTTGACATTGGTATGTCTGCTAGCTTAAATCAAAATGTAAATTTTAATAATGACGTGCAATATAAAAGTAATGTTACATCATTAACACCAAGCCTTGGTTTAAGGTTTACCTGGAATAAAGTTTTAGAATTAAGACCACGCTACAGACTAACATTCTCAAAAAACACGTATGACATTGATACTTTTGAAGACGTAAATTTTGCTAGACATGATTTAGATTTAAACTTCACAACTTTTCTTCCTAAAGATTTTGAATGGACCAACAATGTCGACTATTCTTATAATCCTAATGTTGCTGCAGGTTTTCAAAAGAGTGCTTGGTTTTGGAACTCTACTTTGGCTTATTCGTTCTTAAATGATAAGGCCGTTTTAACATTAAAGGTATATGATTTACTTAATCAAAACACCAATGCAAGACGTTTAGCCACACAAAATTATATTGAAGACAGGCAAAGTACCGTATTAGAACAATACTTTATGTTGAGTTTTAGTTGGAAATTTAATAGTCTTGGCTCAAAAGGAGAAACCGGAAATGGCGATATGTTTTTTATAGATTAATATATAGTGAGCAGTTAGTGAATCGTTAATAATTGTAAAAACTGTATCAGTCGATATTCTGCGGTTAGTAAGCTTCTAGGGATTTTTGGGTCAAAATTAATTTGCTTGTATGTCGTTCTAATAGTTGTTCAGTCAACGCAAAGATAAGCAGACGAAGAAGCCATAAATTCATCTTTAATAAAATCATTGTAAGTTAAATTCTGTTCACAAGATTGTAAAGCGACTAAAATGAATAAAAAAGAACAGCCAACTTCGTTGTCATCTTTGGTAGAGCTACAATTTAAGTTTACATTTCTAAAGGCTAAATCTACCAACTTCCACCAGCACCACCTCCAGAGAATCCACCGCCTCCAAAGCCACCGCCAAAACCGCCACCACCAAAGCTGCCTCCAGATGATCCACCTCCAAAAAGTCCACCACTAGATCTATTGCTGCCACCATAGCTGCCACGTCCCATATTACTCAAGATGATAGCATCCAAAATACTGGTGCCATTAGTTCTATTGCCACCACTGCCATTATTTCCTCCACCTCTTCGGTTTTTAGAAATTGTGATAATGAATATAATAAAGATGATAAATAAAATGATGAAAAATACCACGGGAAATTCATCTCCAGAGTTGGACTGTCTTGTGCCTTGATATGTTCCATTTAATCGTTGAAAAATAGCATCAGAGCCTTTATTTAATCCTTGATAATAATCACCTCTTTTAAATTCTGGTATAATTACGTTTCTTGTTATTTCACCAACAATTCCAGCAGTTAATTTGTCTTCAACGCCATAGCCAGGAGAAATCCAAATTTCACGATCATTTTCAGCTAAAAGTATAAATACACCATTATCTTCTTTGGCTTGACCAATTCCCCATTCGTGAGCCCATTTTGGTGTTAGAAGCCCAATGTTTTCACCTTTAAGTGAAGCTATAATAGCTACAACAATTTGTGTTGAGGTGGTGTCAGAATAGCGAATAAGTTTTTGTTCTAAACTGTTTTTTTCTGAAGATGATAACAATCCAGCATAATCATAAACACTTGTTTGTTCTTTAGGAACAGGAGGAATGTTAAATTGAGCATGTACAGTTTGTAACATACATAGCATGAAAATGCATAACGAAATGACGTACTTTAATACGTTTGATTTACTGCCAATTGAATATTGCATACTCATCTATCCTTTAGAAATCTCGTTTGGTAATTCATTTATATCGCCATGCATCCACGGGAAATGTGTTTCTAGTTGCTTGCCAGCTTTTAAAATACCTTCAATTAAGCCTTGTTTAAATCTATGCGCTTTAAAATGAGTTTGCATGACATTTTTTGTGCTGTCCCAAAAATTAGGAGGCACCACTTCATTGATGCCTTTATCACCATAAATCACAAAAGTTTTAGCATCTACAGCAACATAAATAAGGACACCATTTTGCTGTTTGGTATTGTCCATTTTTAAGTAATGAAATACTTCCATGGCACGATCAAAAGCATCAAGGGTAGTATCTCGTTCTATATGTACACGAATTTCGCCAGATGTGTTTTTCTCTGCATCACGTATAGCATCAATGATAGCTTGCTCTTCTTCTGCAGTTAGAAAGTCTTCAACTTTAGACATGATTATTTGCTAAAATCAAATTCTACATCAACTGGTTTTTCTGCTCCAGCCTCTGCATCAAAATAGGGCTTAGGGTCAAAATCTAAAAACCCAGCTAATAAAGAATTTGGAAATTCTTTAACGTGAATATTATAGGGTTTTATAGCTTCATTATAACGTGTACGAGCTGTTTGAATAGTGTTTTCGGTACTTGTTAACTCATCTTGAAGTTTCAAAAAGTTTTGATTTGATTTTAAATCAGGATAACGCTCAACAGTGACCAATAAACTTTTTAAAGCGCCACTAAGTCCGCCTTGTACTTGATTGTATTGGGCTAATTGTTCTGGTGTTACATTAGATGGGTCAATGTTTATAGAGGTTGCTTTTGCTCTAGCTTCAATGACATCTGTAAGCGTGTTACGTTCAAAATCGGCAGCGCCTTTAACAGTATTTACTAAATTACCAATAAGGTCATTTCGTCTTTGATATGAAGTTTGGACATTTCCCCATGCTTCGCTTACGTTTTCATTAAGTTGAACCGCAGTGTTGTTAAATCCTTTTCCCCAAGAATAACCAGCAATTATTAATAGAGCTATGATAATTACAGGAATGAGCCATTTTTTCATAATAATAGAGTTTTAAAGTTGTGATTTAATTTTGTTAAGTTGTGCTTTGATACCTTCTAGCTTTTCTATAATCTCAAATGTATCGAGCGCTTGTTTTTTACCTTCTTTTAAATGTGTTTTTGCGCCTTCTAAGGTAAAACCGCGTTCTTTTACTAAATGGTAAATGAATTTAAGATTCTTAATATCTTCTGGTGTGAACTTACGATTACCTTTTGCATTTTTTTTGGGCTTGAGGACATCAAATTCTTTTTCCCAAAATCTAATTAAAGAGGTGTTTACATCAAAAGCTTTAGCGACCTCACCAATGCCATAATAGCGCTTTTCTGGAAGATTTATGTGCATAGTTTTAGTCTAAAGATTGATTTTCTAACGAAGCTTTTTGTAATAAACGTGCATATTCTTCTGCAGTTAAATTTCCGTAGTAAAAATTAATAGGATTGATGCGTTCTTCATCTTTAAATACTTCATAATGAAGATGAGGTGCTTCAGATCGTCCTGTACTACCAACGTAGCCAATAAGGTCGCCACGTTTTACTTTTTGATTGGCACGAACTTTATACTGGTATAAATGTGCGTATAAAGAGACATAACCGTAGCCATGATCTATTCTTATATGATTACCATAGCCTGTAGCGTTATTATCTGCTCGTTTTACAACACCGTCACCAGTTGCGTAAACAGGTGTGCCTCGAGGTGCAGTAAAATCCATACCAAAATGAAATTTTCTCACCTTCGTAAATGGATCTGTTCTATAACCATAGCCAGAAGCCATACGTTTTAAATCTTTATTTCTCACAGGTTGAATTGCTGGTATGGACGCCAAAAACTTTTCTTTATCTGCAGCTAATACTGCAATTTCGTCTAATGATCGTGATTGTACCACCACAGCTTTTTGAAGTTTATCTAAACGTTTATTACTCTCTATAATAAGTTTAGAGTTGTCGTAACCTTCATATTTTTTATAACGATTAACACCTCCAAAACCTGCTCGACGTTGTTCGTCTGGGATAGGGTTAGATTCAAAATATAATCTATAAATAGAGTTGTCACGTTCTTCTACACTTTCTAGAGCAGCAAAGGCATCATCAACACGTTTGTTTAAAAGTTCGTATTGTAATTCCATGTTAGCCAACTCGCGTTTAAGAGCACGTTCTCTAGGTGATTGAATGTATTGACTGGCAATAAAAACAAATAAAAACCCAAAAAGTGCAGCGGCTAATAAAAATATAAATCCGTAGGTAATAGTTTTGCCTTTCTTACGCTCTATTTTGCGGTAAGAAAGTGTTTCAGGATCGTAATGATATTTTACTTTAGACATATCTTAAAAAATTCTATTTTTGCAAGACGAAATAGAACGTAACACAAATATATAAATTGTTTCTTATTTATCGAATATTAATAGGAACAACGTTTATCATAGCGCATGAAACCTCTAACGATAATTATAATCAAGTAGATTATTATTGTAGTCGTGTTTTATGTGGCAACTGACTAAAAATAATAATACTAAGCGCATGAAGTCTCAAGACATCCGAAATACATTTTTAAACTTCTTCGAAGAAAAGAAGCATAGCATCGTGCCATCTGCACCAATGGTTTTAAAAGACGATCCAACGTTGATGTTTGTTAATTCTGGTATGGCACCTTTTAAAGAGTATTTCCTCGGAAATGCGCAGCCTAAAAATAATCGTCTTACTGATTCACAAAAATGCTTGCGTGTCTCTGGTAAACATAACGATTTGGAAGAAGTGGGTTATGATACTTATCATCATACACTTTTTGAAATGTTAGGAAATTGGAGTTTTGGTGATTATTTTAAGAAAGAAGCGATTGCTTGGGCTTGGGAATTATTGACCGAAAAATTAAACATTGATAAAGACATTCTTTATGTTACCGTTTTTGAAGGTGATAAGGAAGACGGTATCCCAATGGATCAAGAAGCCTACGATTTCTGGAAAGGTTACATTTCCGAAGATAGAATTCTTATGGGTAACAAAAAGGATAACTTTTGGGAAATGGGAGATCAAGGCCCTTGTGGACCGTGTAGTGAAATTCATGTCGATATTCGCTCGGCAGAAGAAAAAGCTAAAGTCGATGGTAAAACTTTAGTAAATATGGATCATCCTCAGGTTGTAGAAATCTGGAACTTGGTTTTTATGCAATACAACCGTAAAGCAAATGGATCGTTAGAGAATTTACCAGACAAACATATTGATACCGGAATGGGATTTGAACGACTTTGTATGGTCATGCAAGGTGTACAATCTAATTATGATACAGACGTGTTTACGCCAATTATTCGTGAAATAGAAACCATCACCGATAAAGATTATGGTAAAAACGAAAAGGTAGATGTTGCTATTAGAGTGATTTCAGATCATGTGCGTGCCGTCGCATTTTCTATTGCAGATGGTCAATTGCCAAGTAATACAGGTGCTGGTTATGTGATTCGTAGAATTTTACGTCGTGCAGTACGTTACGGGTTTACATTTTTAGATAAAAAAGAACCGTTTATTTATAGATTGGTTGAAGTGCTTGTTAAACAAATGGGACATGCTTTTCCAGAGTTAAAAGCGCAACGTCAACTCATAGAAAATGTTATTAAAGAAGAAGAAACCTCTTTTTTAAGAACCTTAGATCAAGGTTTAATTTTATTAGATCGTATCATTGAACATGCTCCTGTTAAAGAAATTTCTGGAGCTAAAGTGTTTGAACTTAAAGATACTTATGGGTTTCCTGAAGATTTAACCGATTTGATACTTCGTGAAAACGGCTTTACATATAATCATGCAGAATTTGAGAAAAAACTAAAAGAGCAACAACAAAGAGGTAAGCAGGCATCTGAATTAAAATCTGATGACTGGACCATCTTAATTGATGATGAAGAGCAAGAATTTATTGGTTATGATACATTAGAAGCTAATGTTAAACTCGTAAAATATAGAAAAGTAACGTCTAAAAAAGATGGCGAACTCTACCAACTTGTATTTAATATTACACCTTTTTATGCTGAAGGTGGCGGACAAGTAGGTGATAAAGGCTATTTGGAAGATGCACATGGAGATATTGTTTATATTATTGATACTAAGAGAGAAAATAATATAGCGGTTCATTTTACTAAAAATTTACCAAAACATGTCCATGAGGTATTTAAAGCTACTGTAGATAAAAAGCAACGTAATAGAACCGAAAGTAACCATACAGCTACACATTTATTGCATCAAGCATTGCGTGAGGTTCTAGGAGACCATGTAGAGCAAAAAGGATCTGCGGTTCATTCTAAATATTTACGCTTTGACTTTTCGCATTTTTCTAAGCTAACTGTTGAAGAATTAAGAGAGGTTGAAGATTTTGTGAATAGACGTATCTACGGAAATTTGCCACTACAAGAAAAGCGTAACGTACCCATGCAACAAGCTATAGACGAAGGAGCAATGGCTTTATTTGGCGAAAAATATGGTGATACAGTTCGTGCAGTTCGTTTTGGACAATCTATAGAATTGTGTGGCGGAACGCATGTGAAAAATACTGGTGATATATGGCATTTTAAAATAGTTAGTGAAGGTGCTGTAGCATCTGGTATTCGTCGTATTGAAGCTATTACCAGTGATGCTGTGAAAGAGTTCTACTTTGAAAATAACAGAGCATATTTTGAAATGCGTGATTTGCTTAATAATGCTAAAGAACCAGTGAAAGCTTTGCAAAACTTACAAGATGAAAATACATCGCTTAAAAAGCAAATTGAAGGTTTGTTAAAAGATAAAGCAAAATCTATAAAAGGTGATCTTAAAAATGAAATCACTCAAATTAATGGCGTAAACTTTTTGGCTAAAAAAATAGATTTAGATGCTGCAGGAATTAAAGATGTATGCTTTGAATTAGGAAGTCAGTTTGATAACTTATTCTTGCTGTTTGGCGCAGAAAATGATGGGAAAGCTATTTTATCATGTTACATTTCTAAAGAACTCGTAGCAACTAAAAACTTAAATGCAGGAACCATTGTAAGAGAATTAGGGAAACACATCCAAGGTGGTGGTGGTGGCCAACCATTTTTTGCAACGGCTGGAGGAAAAAATCCTGATGGTATAGAGGCAGCTTTGAAAGCTAGTGAAGGATATTTGAGCTAAAGAAGTTTTTTTTGCAAAGTCGCGAGAGCTCGAAGCTGAATTGGTTGGGACATTAATCAATACAAAAGTTGATGAATTAGTATCAAATTTTTAATTAAAAAAGATTTGGGTGTTATATAATTAAGAACATATGCGTAATAACGAACGAGTATTTAATTAAGTGTAGCTATGCCTCTCTAAGCCTTTGTGAGAAGAAAGAAATGAATTTACAAACCAAACTAAAGTTAAAACCAAGTAGATATAATCAAATCGATTATAACTCAAAAGTACTGTTGTTAGGGTCTTGTTTTTCTAAAAACGTAGGCGATAAATTTGAGTATTTTAAATTTCAGAAATTACAAAACCCATTCGGAATTTTATTTCATCCTTTGGCGATTGAGCGTTTAATTACTCACGCTATAAATGAGAAAGTATACACTAAAGATGATATCTTTTTTCATAACGAGCAATGGCATTGTTATGATGCACATTCTAAATGTTCTAGTGCTTCGGAAATTGAACTACTTCAAAATTTGAACCTTTATATAAAAAGGACACATCAGTTTTTGCAAGAAGCAAGTCACATCATTATTACTTTAGGAACAGCGTGGGCATATCGTTTTATTGAAACAGATGCATTTGTGGCTAATTGTCATAAAATTCCGCAGAAAAAATTTTTGAAAGAGTTGTTGTCTGTAGATGAAATTTCAGAGTCTTTAGAGAGTATTATAAGTTTGGTAAAAAGCATTAATCCTAATGTGAATGTTGTGTTTACCGTATCACCTGTGAGGCATATTAAAGATGGTTTTGTTGAGAATACTCAAAGTAAATCGCATTTAATTACGTCTATCCATAATGTCTTAAAAGATTGTTCTTTAAGCGTAGCTGAGGGTTACTTTCCTTCGTATGAAATTATGATGGATGAATTAAGAGATTATAGATTCTATAATGAAGATATGCTGCATCCCAATACCACTGCAGTTACTTGCATTTGGGAGCGTTTTGTAGATGTTTACATGTCTGAAGACACCAAAACCACATTAAAATTGGTTGCGGATATTCAAAAAGGTTTATCGCACAAACCATTTAATCCACAATCAAAAGCGCATCAAAATTTTCTTTCACAATTAGATAATAAAATACAATTGTTGAATTCAAAACATCCTCATATTTCGTTTTAAATGTTATTGTAAACTGTTTAAAATAAGCTCATTGTCTTTGATTTAATTTGATATACGTCATATGTCGTATTGTCTTGCCTTGTGATATATCGCAACTTTGTCTCATTATTAATCACAAAATTATTCAACAATGAGAAGTTTTAAGCAATTTATGTTATTTGTAATGGTAGGCACATTACTAAGTTTAACGTCGTGTTCTAGTGACGATGATGGAGGAGCACCAGGAAGTGCACCATCTGGAGCATTAACAGCAAAAGTTGATGGAGCGTCATATCAATCTATGGAAATTTCATCATCGGCTACAGTGGCAAATTCTGGACAAAATTTAATAATTATTGCATCAAACAGTGATGGCAATGCATTTTCTATTAGCATTTTTGGCTATGATGGTGTGGGTGCATATCCTTTTGGAGGAGGCGCAAATATCGCAAACGTAGGATCATATACCGAAACTGATGTCGATTTAAACAACCCTCAAAACTCAACTACTGAAATTTGGCAAGCGCCTTATGACGATACCATGGTTGGAGAATTAAATATTTCTGAAGAAACAGATTCTAAAGTCATAGGGACATTCAATTTTACATGTAAAAATGTAGGTGGAGATCAATCAATCAAAACAATTACAGAAGGCTCTTTTAATTTAAACAAGCAAGTTGTAAACTAAAAAGCGACATATGAAAAAGCTATTAATTCAGTTAAAGAGCTTAGTGATAGTTGCATTTGTAATGAGTGCAACTACACTAAATGCTCAAAAAGCAGAAACTCCAGATCATAATTATGAGCTTGGAGCCAAGATAAACGAAATGACTATCACAGAAGGAGGAACTGTGGTCGTGGCAACTAATGATGGATTAGTTGGTATAAAACCAGGTGAAGATCAATTACTATTTAATTTCACAGATTACGGTCGAGTAAAACCAGAAGAAATCACTTATGTGCCAAAAGCACCATATGTTATTGTTGATCAAACAGGGTTTGCAGCTATTAGTTCTAAAAAAGCTGTAATTGATTATATGTCTGGAAAAATATTATTTACCACCGAGTCTAAAGGTTGGAAAAGTGTATCAGTTTGTACAGTGATGATGCCACAAAATAAATTGGTGGTAAGCGGTTTTCAAAAAGGAGGTGCAAAACATGAAAGTGTAACTCCCAAAGTTGCCGTTTATGATTTAAATACAGGCGAAGAGGATTACGCATTTTTTTTGATGACACCTGGTAAAGTGACTATGAAAAATTATGCAATAACAGGAACACCTTTATTATTAAAAGATCAGTTATTAGTGCCAACAAGTCAAGGTATTATTGCGAAATCTAAAACAGGAGAAACATTATGGGATAATAAAGTAAAGAATGTTAACTGGATGACTAGTAATGATCAAGAAAGTGATATTTATGCGTTTTCAGCAACATCTAATGGTAAAAATACAAGAATCTATAAAATCAATTCAAATGGTAGCGAAGCGTGGGACGATGAACGTAAAGTAAAAGGAAGCGTTTCAAATTTTCAAATTTTGCCGCAAGGCTTAGCTGTTGTTAGTGATGTTGCTGGTAGTGGTAAAACATTTGGAGCAGCTTCAGAATCTAAAATAACGATGTTTAGTGCTTCAAATGGTGAAGATCTTTGGGATAAGGCACCTAAAACGAAAGGCTATGTGCAACACTTTTATATTATGGATGATGGTATTCTCTTCGGAATTAAAGAGGGAGGAATCAATAAGATTTCTTATGAAGGACACACACTCTTTAAAAAGCCTCTAAAAACAGGAGAGAACATTTTAACCATGGCTCACACGCCTCAAGGACTACTTTATATTACTTCGGAAGATGCTAATATTGTAAACCTTGATACTGGAGATCAAATTTGGAAAAAAGCCATGAAATTTAAACGAGCAGATGTGGTGAGTTCAGATTTAGATAAAACTAATAATAACTATCTAATAAGTGCTGATGACAAACTATATGCGATTAATGCAGATTCGGGTGAATCAACATTGTTAGCAGAGTCAGATTTTGAAGGTAAAGAAGATCCTACTTTGGTAGAAGTGAGAGCAGGCGGTATTCTTTTAACTTCCGATCAAAATTTAATGATGTTAGATTTTAAAGGAGATAAAGTGTGGCATGAATATCACAGAGCGCCAGGAAAAAGTGCCTTTGGAGCTATATTAGCAGGAGTCACAGCCGTAGCAACAGCAGCAGCCGCAACGAGTTCTTATGCTGTTGCTAATGATAATAGAAATGTACTTGGTAATTACACGTCTACAGGTCAACGTTATGCAAATTTAGGAGATGGTATGGCTGCAGCTTCTGGAGCTTCGGTTGCCGAAATGCTCAAGCGTTTTAAAGCCACTGCTGCGACTCAAAATTCTCAGTTTATATTAACTAAATTACAAGATGGTGTTGGTTTAGTAAAAGTAAATAAGGATTCTGGTGCAATAGAAAAAGAAATCATTCTAAAAGATAAAAAACCAGAATATCAAGTAGATGAATTTGGAGGTTATTTGTATTATAAAGTCAATGATAAAACGATTTATGCATATAATCTAAATAAATAAATCTTGTTGTTGAGATTATGATTGGGCGTGATTTTTAACGAATTACGCTTAATCTTTTTTAATTGCACCTTATCGAAAAAAACCTATTCAACTGATAATTAGTTATATATTCGTCTTGCTATTAATCAATTTTATTAAGCGTCAGTTAATTTAAAGTCCCCAAAAGGCCTGTTAAATCTGATGCTTTTTTTTTGTCTTATTGTGAGATTAAAAATTTGTGATTGATCTCATCTTTCCATCTCCAATACTTAATAGAATTCCATTTAGTTTAAAAATATAGTATCTTGATAGTGCTATTAATTAATTACAAATGAAAAAACAATTCTTTATCCTATTACTGTGTTTTATATCTTCATTTGGATTTGCACAAAATCTAGATAGTTTATATGCTGCTGCAAAAGCCATTAAAAATGATTCTGCTAAACTGAGACTCTATAATAAAATTGGGTTTAGTTATATTTTTAATGATACTAAAAAAGCAATACAAGTTATTCAAGAAGGCAAGGCATTAGCCAAAAAAGCGGAATTTAATTACGGCTTAACTGAGCTTACAAATACCCATGGTATTTACATGGATGTAACAGGGAAATCTGATTCTGCTGGATTTTACTTTGAAAAAGCACTTAAAATGAGTCGAGAATTTGAATTTCCGCAAATTGAATCTATGTGCGTTAATAACCTGGGAATGTTTAATTGGAATCGTGGCAATTATGATAAGGCTTTAGACTATTTTTTTCAGTCTTTAAAAATGAATGAAAGTTTAAATGATGAGAAATCAACAGGATCATCCTTAAATAATATTGGACTTATTTACCAAGAAATGAACCTTTCAGAAAAGGCACTCGATTACCACTATAAAGCCTTAAAAGTAAGAGAGAAATATAATCTAGAAAATGCTCAAGTTGCCTCATTAAATAATATAGGAATCAATCTCAAAGATTTAGGTAGAATCGATGAAGCCATATCATTTTATATAAGAGGAATTGATTTAGCCAATCGTAAAAATAATTTAATAGAATACTACAAATTACTAGACAACTTAGCCAATGCCTATAATGAAAATGGGAATATAGATTTAGCACTTAAAACCTACTTAAAAGCGTTAGATAAACCAGACGATTATGATGCCGAAGAAAAAAGTCAACTCTCCTCATATAATAATATTGCATCCCTATATAATGAAAAAGAGAATCCTGAAGTTGCGCTAATTTATGCTAAAAAGGGATTTGAGCTAGTTAAGAAGTTTCCTGAAATTCAACAAATGTCGGCAGATTTACATTTAACAGCAGCCGAAAGTTATTATATGCTTGGTGATTTTAACAAAGCAAGACTAAATAAAGCGCAATACATAACACTTAAAGATTCTATTTTTTCTGAAAAAAATGCTAAAGCTATTGCAGCCATAGAAGTGAAATATGAAACACAAAAAAAGGAAAAAGAAATACTGGTGCAACGTGCAGAGTTGGCAGAGCATAAACTAACCATCCAACAACGAGATTATCAAATTTATGGTTTAATAGGTGTGACACTTATTTTAGGACTTATTGGGTTTTTATTTTATAACCAACAAAAGTTAAAAAACCGTCAATTACATAAAGAAAACGAACTTAAAGATGCATTGCTTAAAATTGAAACTCAAAATATATTACAAGAACAACGCTTAAGAATTTCTCGAGATTTACACGATAATATTGGCGCTCAACTTACATTTATAATTTCATCAATTGACAATCTCAAATACGGTTTTGATATCAAGGATAAAAAATTAACTAGTAAATTAGAAACCATTAGCGAGTTCACTACAGCCACAATTTATGAGTTGCGAGATACCATTTGGGCAATGAATAAAACCAAAATATCTCTAGAAGATTTACAATCTAGAATTTCAAATTTTATCGATAAAGCAGATTTAGCTTCAGATGGTGTTACGTTTATTTTTAATTCAAATACTTCGGAAATTGGAGATCACATGTTCTCGTCTGTTGAAGGCATGAACATCTATCGGATCATTCAGGAAAGTATTAATAATGCTTTAAAATATTCCGAAGCAAAACATATTTCAGTTGATTTTTCTACAGAAAACAATACACTTATATTTAAAATCACCGATGATGGTAAAGGTTTTGATATGCAAAACACAGCAATGGGTAATGGTATTAATAATATGACTAAAAGAGCTCATGATATCACTGCAGAAATTAATGTGTCTTCAAAAATAAATAAAGGCACACACGTTGTTTTAAGTATTAATCATTTGTAAAATACGACATATAGCGTATAGAAAACACATTTTAAATCAAATACCTTTAAGTACTAAATATTAAACCAATGCCAATCAAAATAGTTATAGTTGACGACAATTCATTTTTAATACATACTGTCAAAGAGAAGTTGTCATTTTTTGATGATTTTGCAATTAAGTTTACAGCTGTAAATGGATCAGATTTGTTATCACAAATTGAAAACAATCATAATATAGATTTGATTTTAATGGATATAGAAATGCCAGTTCTCAATGGTATTGAAACTACAGCTATTATTAAACAGAAATATCCGCATATAAAAATCATTATGTTAACCGTTTTTGATAATGATGAAAACATTTTTAATGCGATTAAAGCAGGAGCAGATGGTTATTTGTTAAAAGAAATTAATGCCAAAGATTTGCATGACGGTATCATAGAAACCTTAAATGGTGGTGCAGCAATGAACCCTTCAATAGCACTTAAAACGTTAAAATTACTTCGTAACCCATTAAGCATAGAAAATGCAAAAGATAAAGAAGACATTAAATTAACCAATAGAGAAACCGAAGTTTTAGAACATTTAAGTAAGGGACTTAATTATGTTCAAATTGCAGAAAACCTAATCGTTTCTAAAGGAACCGTTAGAAAACATATTGAAAACATCTATAGAAAACTTCAAGTACATAATAAGTTAGAGGCTGTGCAAAAAGCAAAGCGCAATAATCTTATTTAACGCGTACACTATCTGGTACTAAAACCGTATAGTCACCATCATTTCTAATGACATCTCTAACAATAGATGATGAAATGAAAGACGTTTTAGCAGCTGTTAATAAAAATACAGTTTCAATTTTTGATAATTTTCTATTGGTATGAGCAATAGCTTTTTCAAATTCAAAATCGGCTGGATTTCTTAACCCTCTAAGTATAAAATTAGCATCAATTTCTTTACAAAAATCAATAGTTAAACCTTTATAGGTTACAACTTTTATTTTAGGCTCATTTATAAAAGCATCTTCAATGTATTGTTTACGTTGCTCTAAAGAGAACATGTATTTTTTTTCGGCATTAATACCAATGGCAATGATTACTTCGTCAAAAAGTTTTATACCACGCTTTATAATATCATAATGTCCTAAAGTGATGGGATCAAATGATCCTGGAAAAATGGCTCGTCTCATAGTTTGATTTCTGCTATCAAAGATAATTATTATTTATGGAGTGAAGATTCAATTGCATTTTCAAACAAGTCGCTCATACTAATTCCGGCTTTTTGAGCCTGTTGAGGTAAAATACTTGCTGCAGTTAATCCAGGAACAGTATTGACTTCTAAAAGGTGAGGTTCTCCATTTTTAAAAATATATTCGCTTCGGCTAAACCCTTTAATTTTTAGCACATTATATACTTTTTTAGCAAGTGCTCTTACGAGTTCTGCTTTGTCCTCATCAATTCTAGCAGGTGTGATTTCTTGAGATTTTCCTAAGTATTTAGCTTCGTAATCAAAAAAGTCGTTTTCTGAAACGATTTCAGTAAGCGGTAAAACAAGGGTTTCTTCTTTGTAATTTATGACACCTACCGAAACTTCAATACCATCAAGAAATGACTCTATAATAACTTCGTCATCTTCCTTAAAAGCGACGTCTAGTGCTTTTTGAAGGTCTTCTTTTTTATACACTTTAGAAATACCGAAGCTACTACCAGCACGATTGGCTTTAACAAAACAAGGTAATCCAACTTTAGCGATAATAGCGTCCTCGTTAATAATGTCTCCTAAATTGACAAAATAAGATTCGGCTGTTTTAATTCCGTACGGCTTTAAAGCGCTTAAGCAATCTCGTTTATTAAATGTTAAGGCTGCTTGGTACATGTTGCAACTTGTATGTGGCATACCTAACAATTCAAAATAACCTTGCATAAAACCATCTTCGCCTGGAGAACCATGTATGGCATTAAAAACGCAATCAAAATGAATTCTGGTTTCATTAATTAGGACAGAGAAATCATTTTTATCAATGGGAAATTCTTCATTCATGTCATTAACAAACACCCATTTGTTTTTAAAGATATGAATACGATAGGCATTGTACTTAGTATTGTCAAGGGTATCGTAAACCACTTGTCCGCTTTTAAGGGATATTTCATATTCGCTAGAATATCCACCCATAATGATAGCAATATTTTTTTTCATAACATGTCCTGCAAAAGCAGGAATCTCTTTTAGTTCAACTTTCGTTCTGATTTTTTTTCAGTATCCAATTTCCGAAGAAAATAAATGTAAATTTAGAATTTTAACTAAAAATAGTAATAAAAACATACTATTTTCAGTTAAGCTAAAATACCAAATTAAGTCATTATAAAAACCCTTTCATTTTTATATATTTGCCGTACAATAAAATATGACATGAGTTTCATACAATTTATCAAGAGTAAAACATTTTTTAAGCAAATAGGGTTAGCAATAATTGCTTTAGCTGTTATTGTATTTTTAACAATGCAATACTTAAAGAGCACGACTAATCATGGTGAGTTTATAAAAGTGCCAGAGTTAACAGGTAAGTCTTTAGAGACAGCAAAAATAGAATTAAACGATAATGATTTGGTGATGGAAATTCAAGATTCGGCAAATTATAATCCTAAATATCCTAAGTTTTCTGTGATTGAGCAATATCCAACAGCAGGTTCTCAGGTTAAAGAAAATAGAAAAATTTACTTGACTTTAAATCCGTCAGGATATCGTAAAGTTACAGTACCAAATATTGTACGTCGTACATTTAGACAGGCCAAACCAACTTTAGAGACTTTAGGCTTTGAAGTAGGTAATGTTACTTATGTAGATGATATTGGTAAGGAAGAAGTGATTGCGATTAAGTACCAAGGAGAAACTATAAAGGCTGGAGATATGCTTCCGCTAACTTCAAAAATAGATGTTGTTTTAGGTAACGGCAAACGAGGATCCAACTAAAATGGCTGAATACACAGTAACAGAGAAAGATGATGACGATTTGTACGAGCATCATTCCTTTATAGCAGATAAAGGACAAGCACCATTACGCATTGATAAATATTTAATGAATCGCATCGAGAATGCTACCCGAAATAAAATTCAGGCAGCAGCAAAAGATGGTAGTATTTATGTAAATGATGTTCAGGTTAAGCAAAATTATAAGGTAAAGCCTTTTGATAAAATTCGTGTGCTTTTTGAGCATCCTCCTTTTGAGAATTTATTGACACCTGAGGATATTCCTTTAGATATAGTGTATGAGGATGATGAATTATTAGTACTTAATAAACCTGCAGGTATGGTCGTGCATCCAGGACATGGTAATTATTCTGGTACTTTAATTAATGCCTTAATTTTTCATTTTGAAAACTTACCAAATAACTCAAGTGAGCGTCCAGGGTTAGTTCATAGAATTGATAAAGATACGTCTGGATTGTTAGTTGTTGCTAAAACAGAACTTGCCATGACGCATCTCTCAAAGCAGTTTTTTAATAAAACTAGTGAGCGAGAATATGTGGCGATTGTTTGGGGAAATATGGATGAAGATGAAGGAACTATTGAAGGTCATATAGGACGTCATCCCAAAAACCGATTGCAAAATACCGTTTTTGAAGGCGACGAAGCAGATGAAAAAGGTAAACCAGCAGTAACACACTATAAAGTTGTTGAGCGTTTGGGCTATGTGACTTTAGTAACATGTAAGTTAGAAACTGGACGTACACACCAAATTCGTGTGCATATGAAGCATATTGGTCATACGCTTTTTAATGACGAGCGTTATGGAGGAGAGCGTATATTAAAAGGAACGACGTTTTCAAAGTATAAGCAGTTTGTAGATAACTGTTTTAAAATATTACCACGACAAGCCTTACATGCTAGAACTCTGGGTTTTGTGCATCCAAAAACAGGTGAGCACATGAGTTTTGATTGTCCAATACCTGATGATATGCAACAATGTATTGAGAAATGGAGACATTATGCAAAACATAAAGATTCAAATTAGAATTTGGTAGCGTAAAAAAAAATATTATTTTTGAGTAAGAATTTTAGTATAAAATATGAAAAGAAGAGACTTTATAAAGAGATCAGGACAAGCATTAGCAATTACATCTGTAGCTAGTATTGTTGGTATATCAGCAGTATCATGTTCATCTGACGATGATGCTATGTTTGATGATGGTTATTACGATGACGGTTATTACGATGATGGATATTTTGACGATGGCTATTACGATGATGGTTATTATGATGATGGTTACTACGGAGACTAGTAGTTTTAAATGATACAAGTGGACTAATTAACATTAGTTTTCTAAAAAATAAAAAGTGTTTTTCAAATGATCTATTGTATGTGATTTGAAAAACACTTTTGTATGTTATATAAGTTTCTTTCTATTTTAATAATCTAAAAATCAAAAATGAGCGTTTCAAAAAGTGATATAACGTCATCAATTTTAGTATATAAAAGTTATGGTGGTATAGGTGATATATTTTTTACAATACCGTCATTATACATGCTCAAACAAAAATTTGACAAAGTTACTTATGCTACTCAACCTAGACTTGTTAAATTATTTACGACCCATTTAAATGGCATCATAGTTATTGATGAAAACTTGGTAGATGAATCTAATTATACGGAAATTATTGAGCTAGGTAACTATCCTAGATTTAATAATACTGCAGAGAAGAAGCCGCAAATAAAATACCATACACATAAAAGGGTTAAACAACATTCAATAGAGCATTACAAGGATGGTATTGTGTCTGTGTTTTCTGAAATAGAAAAATCTAAAAAGCCTTATCCGTTTTTTAAACAACGTAAAGCATCCAATTTATATTACACCATACATCCAGGAGCAGGCTTTATTTTGAAAGCATGGCCAATTGCATATTATGCAAAATTGATAGAGCTTATTTATGACGCATTTCCTGAGTATACTGCTAAAATAATTATTGGACCAGATGATCCCAATCCAGAAGCTTATTTTGTAAATGATAATCTTAATGTTGAATTAATTACTGGAGATATAGATGCTGTTGCACATGAGGTTTCAGGAGCACAATTTCATATAGGAAACGATGCAGGTATCACGCATTTGGCAGGTGCCTTTAATATACCAATACTTACAATCTATGGACCAACAGGACCAGGATCTTGGGGAGCTTTCTCAAAAAAGGTTGAACTTATTTGGGGTAAAAAAGGAAATTGTGGTCTAAAATGTAATTATGATGTCATTATTAATTGCGAAGATCGTGTATGTTTAAATAGTGTGAAGCCCGAAAAAATGTTTTTCCAATTGCTTAAATTGTTACATAAAATATACAATTCGCCTTCAGATCTTTATTGTTTAAATCCGGATTTTGAAATTATAATTGAGGATGATTCTTATATTTTTGCGAGTAAGGCAAATGAATATTTGCTAGAAATTAAAGATTTTGAGAGTCGAAAATTTTTAGCCAATAATTTAACCGAAAAAGATATTTCCGTAGCGCATATGCCCTTACAGTTTAACGAGACATTTCAGTCTTTAATTAAATTACAAGTGTTTGCGCCTTTCCCAAGATTAGAGTTTAATAATACTACAAAAATCGATGCTTAACTTAGAAAATGTAACCTTATTAGGAGTAGACTGTGTTGATTTAAACAGATTAATTTGTGCAGCAGATATTTCAGAAACATTTATCAATTTTAAGTCTGTTAAACTCCTAACGCATTTTGAATCTAGTGATAGTCGTGTTGTTAAAATTCCGCAGATAACGTCAATAGAAGCATACAGTGAGTTTATGATCAAAGAGCTGTATAAATATGTTGATACAGATTTTGTTTTGGTGTTTCAGTATGATGGATTTGTTATAAACCCAAATCGTTGGTCAAATAATTTTTTTGATTATGATTATATAGGTGCACCTTGTTTTTGGGGTATGGGAAATGGCGGATTTAGTTTGAGGTCAAAACGATTACTTCACATTTTAAAAGAAGAGAAACGTATTGTTGATTATCACCCTGAAGACCTCAAAATTTGTAAAACGTATAGACCAGAATTAGAAGCGCAAGGCATAACTTTTGCACCAAAAGAAATTGCACAAAAATTTAGTGTAGAAAACAAACCTTGGAATGGACAATTTGGATTTCATAATGCAGACATTTCGTTATGGGATAGCGAGAAGTTTATTAGTAATGAAAATCAGAAGGAATTTATTGATAAAACTCAAAACGAAAAAGACGATTCTAACGCTATAAAATTGAGTTATGTTGTTCAGTTGTATTTAGAAGACAATCAATCTAACCCTTTACAAGAATTAATAGCGATTTATAGTAGTTATAGTAGAGATTTATTGAAGCAAATTCATTTTGTGTTTGTTGATGATCACTCACCCATTCCTGTAGAAATTCCAGATGATATTTTTTTAAATTACACACTCATTAGAGTGACAAGTGATATTATGTGGAATCAAGGTGGAGCAAGAAATCTTGGTGTGTCATATGCAAAATCAGAACGATTTATAGTTACAGATCTCGATATTATATTTCCAGAAAACCTATTAAGTAAGCTTGTAGATTATAAGCTGCCTAATAATGCAGTATTTAAATTCAATACCATTTCTAATCTAGAACCGGTTAGACCGCATGTTAATGTGTTTTTTATGACCAAAAAGGTGTATATGAAAACCACTGGTGTTGATGAAGAGTTCTGCGGAAATTACGGTTATGAAGATATCTTTTTCTATCATCAACAAAAGGCTTTGGGTACTAAATTTTACTTGTATGGTTTTTCAAATATTGTTCATAAAGAGCATAAAGACTCTCTAGAAACCCAACACAATAGTTTAGTAAGAGATGTGAAAATTAATGAACAACTCATTGCAGATAAATTAGAAATTCTTAAAAACTCAACAAACCCATTAGATGCAAGAAGTAAGTTCTATCTCAATTTTGAGTGGGAGGTTTTAAAAGAGCATTTCGAAAAATAAGTTGTCATAAATTTAGGCTATTCGTTCATAGTTTTTCTTTTAGTACTAGAGTTGAAAAGTCTAGTATACTATTGTAACTTTACATCTAAATATGTGTTTAACCTTATATAAAATACCCATGGTAGTGGGCAATAGATATGAAACTCGTTTTATCACCAGCAAAATCTTTAGATTACGATAGTAAATTACCAACAACAAAATCAACCGAAGCCAGCTTTTTAGATGCGTCGTTGCGTATTAATAAGTTGTTAAAAAAGAAGTCTGCTAAGAGTTTGTCTAAGTTGATGAAAATATCAGATAACTTAGGTCAATTAAATTATGAACGCAATCAAGAATGGACCTTACCATTTACTAAAGACAATGCAAGACCAGCCATGTATGCTTTTAGTGGAGATGTGTATCGCGGTTTAGATGCCTATACTATTGAAAACAAGAAAATAGATACAGCACAAGATACTGTACGTATTATTTCTGGTCTCTACGGAATTTTAAAACCACTAGATCTCATTCAACCTTATAGATTAGAAATGGGTACCAAATTTCCTGTAGGTAAAAACAAAAACCTCTATGAGTTCTGGAAAAAGCAAATCACAAAGGCCTTAAATGAAGAATTAAAAGACGATGAGTTGTTTTTAAACCTAGCAAGTAACGAGTACTTTAAAGCTATTGATACCAAAACTTTAAAAGTACCTGTAACTAATGTTAAGTTTCAAGAGTTAAAAAATGGTCAATACAAAACCATAGCTATTTTTTCAAAATTAGCGCGAGGGTTAATGGCTAGATATGTGATTGATACCAATGCTAAAACCATAGATGATATCAAAGGTTTTAATTTAGATAATTATCGCTTTACCGAGAATTTATCTAGTGATGATGAGTTGGTGTTTACGAGATAACACCACGACTATTGGTTCTTTTTTCTTCGGAAATTGGAAAACTAAACTATATGTTTCTGCACAAACATCCATATCAACCTTTCATACAAAAAGACACCACAAAACTCATTGTTGGAACCTTGCCACCTCCAAGATTTACAACAGGAAATCTACTGGAGCGAGATGTTGATTTTTGCTACGGAAGCTACCACAACTCACTCTGGAAATTTATAGACCACATCCATAATTTAGATTTGCGCTACGATAATTCTCAAGAAGCCATAGACCAAAGAAAAGATTATTTAATTCAACACAAAATTGGAGTTTGTGATATTGTAGACAGCGCAGAACGTAACAAAATCGATGCTTCAGATATAGGAATGCAAAACATCAAACTAAGAGATGTGATAGGGTATTTAAAACAATATCCAAATATTGATACACTTCTCTTCACAGGAGGCAATAGTAAAAATGGACCAGAATATTTTTTTAGAAAACATATAAAGGATTACAGCTTAAAATTAAAACTGGTCTCAAACGAAACTCCAAGAGTTCATAAGTTTGAGTTGATGAGCAATCCTACCCAATGTCATTCAGAGTGTACTAGGCATTCAGAGCACAGCGAAACATCTCAAAACAAAACTAAAAACAATAGTAAGGCGCATCAATCGTGGCACGCTGCTCACAATGGTAAAAGAACAATAAATACTATCTCATTAATATCTGCATCAGGCGCTGCAAACATATCAATTAGTAGAAATCCATTATACAAACAACTTAAAGCCAGTAATCCAAACTTTAATACATTTGATTTTAGGGTTATGCAGTATCGTGAGTTTTTTTGATAAAGATTCATCTACATCTTAATAACTTGATTGCAAACGTTTAAGAAGATTTTTAACTAATGAGCTCTCAATATCTTCTTTACCAAAACAATCTGTCCCAAATGATAATGTGTATGCTCAATAATTCCGGCTATATTACTATAATAGTTTCCGTATTTAGCATCTTCAAAATCGCTCCAAACCGTATCTTCTTTTAAGGCTTCAATGTGTTGTGATAACATTTCCGCAGCATTTAAAATAGAATTGCAATGTGCTTTCCAATCCTCATCACACGTAATTTTAGAATGATCATAACTGTATTTGTCCTTAATTTCTAATGGTTTGCCTTTAAAAACTTCTAACACACCTGTGATGTAATACCCAATATGAAAGGTGAGCGCTAGTATCGTGTTTGCGTTTTTGACCTTAAAATTGGCATCTTCCCATGAGGTAGTTGTCAATTGATCTTTAAGGTTAACACTCGTCCAATTACCGCCAAAAAACACACCTCTTAAATGTGTTGCTAAATGTTTAGAAATATCCATAATCTAAAAAAACGAAATAAAATTGAGTATAAAAAATTAGAATTCATACATTTAAAAATGCAAGAAGATTTTTTACACTATTTATGGTTGCACAAAAAGTTTGATGTTCTCCATTTAAAAACCACGCAACATGAGCGTTTGGAAGTTGTAAATGTTGGAACGCATAATCATAATGCTGGTCCAGATTTTTTTAACGGTCAAGTGAGAATAGGTGAACAACTTTGGGCAGGAAATATTGAAATTCATATTAAATCTAGCGATTGGTTTGTACATGGTCATGAGCAGGATGCAGCTTATGATAATGTGATTTTACACGTAGTTTATGATCACGATACAGAGATTTTTAGAAGTGATAATACAACCATCCCAACTTTAGAATTAAAAGGTTTTCTTTCTTCGGAAATGTTAAACAGCTACCATAAACTCTTTTCAACTCCAAATACTTGGATTAATTGTGAGCAGGATTTACCTGATATTGATGAGTTTACAATAAAAAATTGGCAAGAACGATTGTATTTTGAACGTTTAGAGCGAAAATCTAAAACTATCGAAGACTTATTAAAGGCTTCAAAAAACGATTGGGAAGCTGTATTGTTTAAATTACTTGCAAAAAACTTCGGTTTAAAAGTCAATGGATTGGCATTTGAAAGTATGTCGAATTCTATAGACTTTTCAGTAGTGAGAAAAACAAGCGCTAATGTAGTACAATTGGAAGCCTTGCTTTTTGGTCAGGCAGGATTATTGGAGAACGAGTCAAGTACAAGTTTTTATGACACGCTTCAAAAAGAATACAAATTTTTAAGGCAAAAGTTTCAGTTAGAAAATGAAGGTGTTGTCAACGTACAATTTTTTAGACTACGACCTCCAAATTTTCCAACGATTCGTTTATCACAATTAGCAAATATATATCATAAAGAGCAACAGTTGTTTTCAAAAGTGATTTCCGCAGAAAACCTTGAGGATATTTATGCGCTTTTTGAAGTGAGCACTTCTCCATTTTGGAATACGCACTACACCTTTGATAAAGAATCAAAACCAACTACTAAAAAAGTGACGAAGACCTTTGTAGATTTATTGTTGATTAATACAATTTTGCCAATTAAATTTTGTTTTGCAAAACAGAATGGAGAGGCCAACGATGAGGCTATTTTAGATATTATAATGGCAATAGCACCCGAAAAAAACTCAATCGTTGATGGATTTAGTAAATTAAAACACAAGCCAAAATCGGCTTTAGAATCTCAAGCCTTTATTCAATTAAAAACCGAATATTGCGATAAAAATAAATGTTTACAATGTGCCATTGGTAATGTTCTACTAACTAATAGTCCTCATTAGAAGTTTATAGCATTAGATAGCTAAAAAAAAAGAAATAAATTTTAAATTGCAGTATGAATAGATTTTACCAAATGCTATACTATTTTCAAAAACGTGGGTTTTACGTATGTCAGCGTATTGCAGATCGTATTGGGATTAGAGCAAAAATTGTAAGAACCTCATTTATGTATCTTACCTTTGCTACATTAGGTTTTGGATTTGCATTGTATTTGTTTTTCGCTTTCTGGATTAAAATAAAAGATATTGTTTATACAAAACGCTCTTCGGTATTTGATTTGTAATTTATGAATCCATTAATAAGATTTTTTAGAGTTAAAATTTATACCGCAGTTTTTCTGTTGGTATTAGTATTACTTGTTGGTGTTTTAGGGTTTAAAATCATGTCTAATTACACGTGGGTTGATGCAATTTATATGACTGTAATTACCATTACTACAGTTGGTTTTGGTGAAGTGCAACCTTTAGATGATAGTGCCAAAATATTTACCGTAATTTTAATTTTAGCAAGTGTAATTATTTTAGGTTATGCTATTACAGTAATTACAGAATATATTTTAAGTAAAAACAATTTTGAAGAACTAAAACAACGAAAGATGCAAAAGAAAATTGACGGTTTTAAAGATCATATTATCATTTGTGGTTATGGACGAAACGGAAAACAAGCCGCACAAAAACTGTTAGCTTACAATAAGTCGTTTGTAGTCATTGAGAAAGATAAAGAGCATTTAGAAAAATCTCAAAGCGATTTGGTGCCTTTTGTTTTAGGTAATGCTAATGAGGATGATATTTTGCAACAAGCAGGTATTGAACGCGCAAGTACGCTCATTTCGGCTTTACCAAATGATGCCGATAATTTATTTGTAGTGCTTTCTGCTAGACAAATAAATGATAAACTTAATATTATAAGTCGCGCTTCTCAAGAAACGTCATACCAAAAATTAAAATTAGCAGGAGCTAATAATGTGATTTTACCAGATAGAATTGGAGGAGATCATATGGCATCTTTAGTAGTAGTGCCTGGTTTAATTGAGTTTATTGATAATTTATCAATTGTTGGGAAGGTCAATGTCAATATTGAAGAAATCCCAATTGAGAAGTTGTATGATTCTTCTGCAACAAAAACGATTAGAGATTTAGACCTTCGGAAAAAAACAGGATGCAATGTTATTGGCTATAAAGATGTAGATGGTGAATATCTTGTTAATCCAGAGGCAGATTTAAAATTAGCAGCTAATTCTAAAATTATTGTTTTGGGTAGACCAGAGCAAATTCAGAAGTTAAATTCGCTATACGATATCAGCTAAATAGATTTTCTTTTAATGGCTGATACTTTAAAAAGTCGAATTTTTTTAGCATCTTGTCACTTTCAATATAACTAACTAATTAAAATATTCACAATGAAGAAACATCTTCTTTCAATTTTTGCTGTCATCTTACCATTATTAACTTTTGCGCAAGACAAAGGTATCGATGAGGTAATCGATGAAAAATTTGGTGATGCTACAGGTTGGTTTGTAAAGTTCATTTTCTATCAAATTCCGTTTACAGATACAGTGAGTGTGTATTGGGTTTTGTTTCCTTTAATTATTGGAGCCATGTATTTTACAATTTATTTTAACTTTATTAATTTTAGAGGCTTTTTTACTTCTGTTAATATTGTAAGAGGAAAATATGATGAATTAGATCACCACGAATCTTTAGTTGGTGCAGGAGATTCAACGCCAGGCGGTGACAATATAGAAACTATTGCTATAGAAAATCACGAAGGAGAAGTATCACACTTTCAAGCGTTAACTGCTGCATTATCTGCAACAGTAGGTTTAGGTAACATTGCAGGAGTTGCAATTGCTGTTTCAGTTGGTGGAGCAGGAGCTACATTTTGGATGATTATTGCGGGTTTTCTTGGTATGGCATCTAAATTTGTAGAATGTACACTTGGTGTAAAATATAGAGATATTGCAGAAGACGGTACCGTTTATGGAGGACCAATGTATTACCTAACCAAAGGTCTTAAAGAAAAAGGTCTTGGAGTTTTAGGTAAAGTATTAGCAGCATTATTTGCCATTTTTGTCATAGGAGGCTCATTTGGAGGAGGTAATATGTTTCAGGTTAATCAAGCTTTTCAATTAGTTCAAAATATTACTGGAGGAGAAGCTTCTTTTCTTAATGGATATGGTTGGGCATTCGGATTAGTAATGGCAATATTAGTAGGTATTGTAATTATTGGAGGTATCAAAAAAATAGCCAAAGTAACAGACAAAATTGTACCATTTATGGTAGTCATCTATGTGGCAGCATCTCTATTTGTGATTTTTGCTAAATTTGATATGATTGGTGGTGCATTTGCAGCTATTTGGAATGGAGCTTTTAGTCCCGAAGGAATAGCAGGTGGTGCTATTGGAGTATTAATTCAAGGATTTAGACGTGCTGCATTTTCAAATGAAGCAGGTATTGGTTCGGCATCAATTGCGCATTCAGCAGTAAAAACAAAATATGCAGCAAGTGAAGGTATGGTAGCTTTATTAGAGCCTTTTATTGATACAGTAGTTGTATGTACAATGACCGCTTTAGTATTAATCATAACTGGTTTTGTAGATCCTTTAAATCCGCCAGCAAACGACGCTCAAGCAATTTTATTAACCTCTAGCGCGTTTGAATCATCAATATCATGGTTCCCATATGTATTAACAGTGGCAGTAGTGCTATTTGCTTTTAGTTCTATGATATCATGGTCTTACTACGGTTTTCAAGGATGGACCTATCTATTTGGAAGGTCAAAAAAGGCAGAATATACTTATAAAGTAATTTTTTGTGTGTTTGTAGTTATTGGAGCAGCAGCAAGTTTAGGGTCTGTAATAGGATTCTCTGATGCGATGGTTTTTGCGATGATGGTGCCTAATATGGTTGGTTTAATCCTACTTGCACCAAAAGTTAAACAGGAATTAAATCGATATATGGCTGCGATTAGAGACAATAATTCTTAATAAATAAATATGAAATTCTTATCCCACTTTTCGTTTACAAAACATCAGAGAAGTGGGATTTTTTTATTGTTAATTTTAATATTTAGTATGCAAAGCGCGTATTATTTAATTGATTTTTCTTCGGAAGAGTTTGGTGATAATACAAAAGAAATCGCTTTGTTTCAGGCAGAAGTAGATTCTTTAAGAATAGCAAAACTAGAAGCTTCAAAACCCGTAATTTTTCCATTCAATCCAAATTATATTACAGATTTTAAAGGCTATACCTTAGGAATGTCAAATGCTGAAATAGATAGGCTTCACGCCTTTAGAGAAACAAAAAAATGGGTGAATAGTGCAAAAGACTTTCAAAAGGTTACTAAAGTATCAGATTCTCTTTTAGATGAAATATCACCATATTTTAAATTTCCTGAATGGGTGACTAACCCAAAGCCAAAAACTAATTATACAAACAACTATTCTAATAATTTAAAACCAAAAACGTTTGCTCAAAAGCAAGATCTAAATACAGCCACAACTGCGCAATTAAAACGCGTTTATGGTATAGGAGAAAAATTATCAGAGCGTATCGTAGCATATAGAACAAAATATGGCGATTTTATTGCAGATGTGCAACTTCAAGAAGTGTATGGATTATCACCAGAAGTTTTAGAACGCGTCTTAAATGATTTTACGGTAAAATCGTCTAAACCCATCACAAAAATTAATATCAATGATGCTACAATTGATCAATTAGTAACAATTAAATATATAGATTACGAGATTGCACATAATATTATCGAACAAAGAACACTTAGAGAAGGGTTTAAGTCTTTAGATGAACTGTCAAAAGTAAAAGGTTTCCCAACCAAAAAAAGTGAGATAATTAAGTTATATTTGTCTATCGATTAAAGATAAAAAAATAGCACTTTATGAGCAATAGATACTTCACAGAAGAACACGAATTATTTAGACAAAGTTTAAAAGATTTCTTACAAAAAGAAGTTGTCCCACATATAGAAAAGTGGGAGGAAACAGGTCACATAGAACGTTTTATTTGGGAGAAATTTGGAGAAATGGGTTTCTTTGGTTTGGCCTACCCTGAAACATATGGAGGATTAGATCTCGATCTCTTTTATACCGTAATTTTACTTGAAGAATTACAAAAAATTAACTCAGGTGGATTTGCAGCTGCAATTTGGGCTCATGCTTATTTGGCAATGACTCACGTTAATAAAGAAGGTGATCATGATATTAAAGAAAAGTATTTAACAGCAAGTATTACTGGAGAAAAGATAGGATGCCTTTGTATTACAGAACCCTTTGGTGGATCTGATGTCGCAGGTATGAGAACAACGGCCGTTAAACAAGGAGATACCTATGTTATTAATGGGTCAAAAACATTTATTACAAATGGTTTATATAGTGACTATTTAGTGGTTTGTGCAAAAACAAATCCTGAGTTGGGTAATAAGGGGATTAGTATTTTTATAATGGATCGGGATACGCCTGGTATTTCAGCAACAAAACTTGATAAATTAGGTTGGAGAGCCTCAGATACAGGTGAGATCGCATTTGATAATGTGGTAATTCCTGCAACTAACCTAATGGGAGAAGAGAATAAGGGATTTCCATATATCATGCAACACTTTGCTTTAGAGCGTTTAATTATGGGTATTAACGCTCATGCTCGAGCAGAATATGCCTTGGAGTATGCGCAAAAATACATGAATGAACGTCAAGCATTTGGTAAATCTATTGATAAATTTCAAGCCTTAAGACATGCCTTTGCAGATGCTTATGCCGATATGATTATGTGTAAAGAGTTTAACTACTCTGTAGCAGAGCGTCTTAATAATGGTGAATATGTGGTAAAAGAAGCTACCATTTCAAAATTACGTTCTACCAAAATGGCAGATGAAGTAATTTACCAATGTCTTCAATTTTTAGGAGGCTATGGTTATATGGAAGAATATCCAATGGCAAGGTTATTGCGTGATAGTAGACTGGGACCAATTGGAGGAGGTACATCCGAGATTCTAAGAGAAATAATTGCTAAAATGGTAATTGATAATAAAGATTATAAACCAGCAACTTAATTTTTCTTTTGCCGAGCGATATCGGAGTATCCAATAGATGAACCAAACTGTTCCCTCGCATTTTAAAGAACACGTAGTATGGTAAACAAACAGATTCAAAATTTTCTAGCAATAGCTGTTATGCTTCTTGCATTCAGTTTATCTGCGCAAACGGAAGTCAAGAATAAAATTCTTGACTTTTCGATGCTTACACCTATAGAAAGTGCAAGCATATATATTAAAAATACAACAATTGGTACGGTTAGTAACTCAGATGGTAAGTTTGCACTTCAAGTTCCGAAGGAAAATGTAAAAGATACTCTAGTGATATCATCTATTGGTTATAAAAGTTACAAGATTCCAGTTGATGAATTTGATAGTAGCTTTGAAATATACCTCGAAGAAGATGTTGCGTCACTTGATGAGATTGTTCTCATTGCAGAAACACGTCCCAAGACAGGAAACGACATAGTACTAAAAGCTATGGAGAAGTTAGCTGTAAACATGCCTGATTCGGCCTACATTCAAAAAGGTTTTTTGAGACATAAAGAACGAAATAAAGTCGAATTCAAATGGCTAATTGAAAGTGCAATCACAGTTTATGATTCTGGGTTTGCAGCCAATTCTAGCGACTATTTAAAAATCAATGTCGATCAAGTTAGAAAAAGTTATGACCTTAGAGATGTAGATAGTATTTTTAATTATGTGGCTTATAATAACCAAAATGCGAAACGAAGCAGACTAAAAGTCAAAGATGTAAAACGTCGAGATTTATCAACTGCACAATTAGAAAAAGCAATAAAATGGAATGATACTAGAGTCAACGGACTTCAAAATATATTTCAAGGCAAATTAAATTTGCTAAGAAATTCTAGTGATACCAAAGCTCTTTTTGGAGAAGATGTTTTAGAAAAGCACCATTTTGATTTAGATACAATCTTGGTAGATAACGATAGAAAGATCTATAAAATTAAAATTTCAGAAAGTACAAATTTTGTAGACCTAGAAACTAAAGGTATTTTTAATGCAGGTTATAATGCACAAGGGTGGATGTATATTTACTATGATAATTATGCAATTAAGAAAATTGAGTATGAGCTTGTAGCAGCATCTCCAGCTCAAAAAGTTAGAAGTAAGCGTTTGTTTGACACGCAAATCAATCACAAATTGGTCATGACGTATATGGAGTATCAAGATAAAATGTATCCTAATTATATTTATTATGAAACACCAAAGCTCGTCAATGTTGGTTTTAAAACAAATCAAAAAGTTAGTGATGAAGAAAAGGAACGTTATAATAAAGAAGAACGCTATTATTATACAGTTCAAGAAATTCTATTTTCTGAAATTATATTAGATAAAGAGATCATTAAAATGAAACTCGATAGCGCATGGGATATGGACATCTTCTCACCAAAACCATATAATAAGGCATTCTGGAAAAACTACAATGTACTTTTAGAAAGCGAAGAAGATGAAAAACTGATTCAGGATTTGACTCAAAGAGCGTCTTTGTTTAAAGATTAGTTTAAATTGACTATAGATTTCCTATTAATTTAATGAGGAAATAATTCAATTGATTTGCATAATTTTATTGTATAGAAAATTATCTATATATTTGTTATAATATTAGTTTAACTGTATTCAAATGAAAACAATTAAACAATTATCAAAAATTATTTTAGTACTAATATTTGCCTTAAGCTTTTCTTGAGAAAATGATACAGATGTTATTTACAAAGAAGCACAAAATTCTGAAATTAAAGATGAGTTGAATCCACTTAGTAAAATAAAATTTGTAATACATCATGCTACTTGGGATGAATGGGGAAGGGCAAGCAAAGACTGTAAGAGTTGGGGGTTGTGTAATTATGAGGATTGTTGGTTTTGTTGTATCGATACTTCTTCGGGTGATGTCGTAGATTGTGATGATGATGAAGAAGATTTAAGTGGTAGGTATGGGACGTTTTCTATTGATGCTTCAACTAATACAGGTACATTTACAATTGAACTTAATCCCGCAATTTCAGAGCAGAATGATGCGATAATTAACGGTGATACTCTGTATGTTGATGAGGATATTGTAAAATCTAAAACATCAATTCTAAAAGGAATTTATTTATTTAACCCGAGTGTTGGATCAGATGGTGGTTATATTTTAAATGCAGAAGGATTTTAGTAAGGAGATATGAAATCTAATCTAATATTATTTATTTGTGCTTTTTTTTTCTCTTGCTCGATAAAAGGTAATTTTAAGGGGCTTTATGGTTATTACAATAAATCATATAAAATCAATCCTCAATTATTTGTTAAAAATATTGATGTTGAAGATTTTTGCCAAATGCGAAAAACTGAGGATTCATTCAAAATTTATATTAGTAACGGTAAAGGTTTAAAAAAATGCTTACCAGAAAATGAATATTCTTTACTTTATGTTTGGGGACCAAATTGCAAAAGTGATATATGTATACCATTAAATCTTATTCAAGAGGAGTGTCTTGACAATAAATTAGATTTTTTTGTTGTTGCTGAATATTATGATGTCAAAGCAATGCAAATTGATTATATAATAAATAGACCAATAATAGGTATAGATGTAGAATTTTATAGAACCAATCTGACAAAAAAATATTTAAATAAATTTTTAAAAGATGTTGTTGGTAATGAGCAACATGAATTTGATGGCAATAGATTTCTACTATTTAAGTCTAAAAAGTTCATTAAGTCTTTTAATGAATTGGATGATTTATTGAATTTCAAATCATAATTTTTTTTGAATTTTTTACTTGGACATTTTAAATTAGTTTTTATATTTGCAGCCTTAAAAAATCTAAAAGAGAGGAGGTTAAGAACTATGTTAATAATTCCAGTAAAAGAAGGAGAAAATATAGATAGAGCGTTAAAACGTTACAAACGAAAGTTTGTCAAAACAACGGTTAAAAATCAGTTGCAAGAACGTAAACAATTTACAAAACCTTCTATAGCGCGTAGAACACAGATACAAAAAGCGCAATACGTTCAAGGTCTAAGAGATCAAGAAGTAGTTTAATTATTACCTTTTTTACATATAAATCCTGTTCATTTGAGCAGGATTTTTTTTGTTTATTACCGAAATTGGAAATTAAAAGATGTACTTTTAAAATTACATACAATTATTTACTTCGGAAATTCTAAAACATGTCATTTAAAGCCTTTTCAGACTATCTCTTGCTAGAGAAAAACTATTCAAAGTTAACGCTAAAAGCCTATTTGAATGATTTAGAAACCTTTCAGAATTTTATAGTAACAGAATTTGAAACTAATACCATTGACAATGTAAATTATCAGCAAATAAGAAATTGGATAGTAAGTTTAGTTGAAAGTGGTATTTCCAATAGAACTATAAATAGAAAAACATCATCCCTAAATACCTACTATAAATTTCTTTTAAAAGCTAAAGTCATTACTGTAAATCCGCTTAACAAGCATAAAGCTTTAAAAGTGAGTAAGAAAATCCAAGTGCCTTTTTCAGAAACAGAAATGCAACAAGTTATAGAGAAGCTTCATTCTGAAACAGATTTTGAAGGACTAAGAAATAGATTGATTGTTGAATTGTTTTATGCTACAGGAATTAGGCGTATTGAACTCGTTCAACTTAAACTTTCAGATATCGATATATCTAGTAAAACATTAAAAATATTGGGTAAAAGAAACAAAGAACGATTAATTCCTTTATTAGACTCGGTGATTCAAACAATTAATATGTATTTAATTAAGCGAAATCAGTTAGAAGTGATTGTAGATGATTCTTATTTATTTTTAACAAAAAAAGGGGTTAAAATTTATGAAACTCTTGTTTACAGAATTATAAATGATTACTTTAGTAAGGTATCTAGTAAAGTAAAACGTAGTCCGCATATATTGAGGCACTCATTTGCGACTCATTTACTCAATCAAGGTGCAAATTTAAATGCTGTTAAAGAACTTCTTGGGCATTCAAGTCTAGCAGCTACTCAAATCTATACACACAATAGTATAGCAGAATTAAAAAAGGTGTACTCAAATGCACATCCAAGAAGTAAAAAATAATATTATCTAACCTATAAAAGAACAAATATGAAGGTAAACACGCAAGCTGTAAATTTCAATGCAGATAAAAAGCTAATAGAATTTATTCAAAACCGCATGGATAAATTAGACATGTTCTATGATAAAGTTATACAATCTGATGTGTATTTAAAAGTAGAAAACACTAGTGATAAGGAAAATAAAATTTTTGAAGCACGAGTAAAAGTACCTGGCGATAGCTTTATTGTAAAAAAACAATGTAAAACTTTTGAAGAGGGTACAGATATGGCTGTTTCCTCTCTAGAAAGGCAGTTAAAACGCCGAAAAGAAAAAATAAGAACACATATGTGATAATTTTTTTCAAAAAATGTTTTGATTAAATAAATAAATCTTTACATTTGCAGTCCGTTAGAAATAGCGGGCTTTTTTTATAACATAAAAGTTATTTAAAAGCCGATGTAGCTCAGCTGGCTAGAGCAGCTGATTTGTAATCAGCAGGTCGTGGGTTCGAGTCCCTCCATCGGCTCTAAAAAAAGTCTAAAGAAACGAAAGTTGTTTTTAGCAAAAGTTCTTTAATAATGGGGAGATACTCAAGCGGCCAACGAGGGCAGACTGTAAATCTGCTGACTACGTCTTCGCAGGTTCGAATCCTGCTCTCCCCACAATTATTTTTTAACTATCATCAAAAGTTTATTTTTTGTAGTATAGTATTTCTTGATGTTTAATATAGGGTTGCCAAGTATAGCGAGGTAATTGAAAATAACATAGGTAGGATTTTGAAATATTGAAACCTTTAACTGGTAAAGCGGTTAAAAAAATGCGAGAGTAGCTCAGTTGGTAGAGCGTCAGCCTTCCAAGCTGAATGTCGCCAGTTCGAACCTGGTCTCTCGCTCTAACTGGACCAGCATATGTTGGTCTAGTTATTAAGTAAACGTTTCTGTTTAGCTTACAACCATTTAAGCCGGTGTAGCTCAGGGGTAGAGCGTTTCCTTGGTAAGGAAGAGGTCACGAGTTCAATTCTCGTCATTGGCTCTTTTTTTTAGATTTAGAATAAATTGAACACTAATAATAATTAAGATTAAAATAAATTAAACATGGCAAAGGCAACTTTCGATCGTTCAAAACCGCACCTTAACATAGGTACTATTGGACACGTAGATCACGGTAAAACAACTTTAACTGCTGCTATTACTAAAGTATTAGCTGATGCAGGTTTATCAGAAGCAAAAGATTTCGATCAAATTGATAACGCTCCTGAAGAAAAAGAAAGAGGTATAACAATTAATACATCACACGTTGAATACGCAACTGCAAATCGTCATTACGCTCACGTTGACTGTCCAGGTCACGCCGATTACGTAAAGAACATGGTAACAGGTGCTGCTCAAATGGATGGTGCTATTTTAGTTGTAGCTGCAACAGATGGTCCTATGCCACAAACACGTGAGCACATCCTTTTAGGACGTCAGGTAGGTATTCCACGTATCGTAGTATTCATGAATAAAGTGGATATGGTTGATGATGAAGAGTTACTTGAGTTAGTGGATATGGAAATTAGAGATTTATTATCTTTCTATGAGTATGATGGAGATAATGGTCCTGTAATTGCTGGTTCTGCATTAGGTGCACTTAACGGTGAGCAAAAATGGGTAGATACAGTGATGGAATTAATGGAAGCTGTAGATAACTGGATTGAAGAGCCAACTCGTGATATGGATAAGCCATTCTTAATGCCAATTGAAGATGTATTCTCAATTACTGGTCGTGGTACTGTTGCTACAGGTCGTATCGAAACAGGTGTTGCTAATACAGGTGATCCAGTTGAGATTATTGGTATGGGTGCTGAGAAATTAACATCTACTATTACTGGTATTGAAATGTTCCGTCAAATCCTTGATAGAGGTGAAGCTGGTGATAATGCAGGTATCTTATTAAGAGGTATTGAGAAGTCACAAATTTCAAGAGGTATGGTAATTACTAAGCCAGGATCTGTAACGCCACACTCTAAATTTAAAGCTGAGGTTTATATTCTTAAGAAAGAAGAAGGTGGACGTCATACGCCATTCCATAATAACTACCGTCCTCAATTTTACGTACGTACAACTGATGTAACTGGGAACATTGCGCTTCCTGATGGAGTTGAAATGGTAATGCCTGGAGATAACCTTACTATTCATGTTGAATTGATTCAGCCTATCGCAATGAACGTTGGTTTACGTTTTGCAATCCGTGAAGGAGGTAGAACAGTAGGTGCAGGTCAGGTTACTGAAATTTTAGACTAAATATTTATATTATAAATATTAATTAAGGTGTCTTGTTTTTACAAGACGCCTTGATTTATATTTACGGGTTTAGCTCAGTTGGTAGAGCACTGGTCTCCAAAACCAGGTGTCGGGAGTTCGAGTCTCTCAACCCGTGCAAAGAAATAAGAAAACAAAAATTTGATTTCTTAGATAAAACTAAAAAATCGATTTAATTAAAGTTAACACAAAACGTAAGTGGTGTGTATAAATACTAAATCAAATGGCAGGAATTGTAAATTATATAAAAGAATCTTTTGATGAGTTAAGAAATAATGTTTCTTGGCCTACATTTTCGGAAGCTCAAAGTTTAACTGTTTTGGTGGCTGTATTTTCAATCATTTTCTCATTAGCTATTTGGGGAATTGATACTGTTTTTAGTAAAGTGATTAAGGCTTATTTTAATTTAATGTAACTAAAATAACAGAGATAATGTCTGAAACTAATGTAAGTAAAAAGTGGTATGTTGTTAGAGCTGTAAGTGGTCAGGAAAACAAAATTAAAACCTATATAGAAAATGAGATTTCTAGATTAGGTTTAGAGGATTTTGTTGATCAGGTTTTAGTTCCTACTGAAAAAGTTATCCAAATTCGTAATGGAAAAAAAATACATAAAGAGCGTACGTATTTTCCGGGTTATATTATGATTCAGGCAAACTTAAGTGGAGAGATTCCGCATATTATAAAATCTATAACTAATGTTATTGGTTTTCTAGGTGAAACTAAAGGAGGAGAACCAGTGCCATTGAGGCAATCAGAGGTGAATAGAATGTTAGGTAAAGTAGATGAGTTATCTGTAGAAGCCGATTCTAATATTGCAATACCATATACTATTGGAGAAACAGTTAAAGTAATTGATGGTCCTTTTAATGGTTTTGATGGTACGGTTGAAAAAATTAATGAAGATAAGCGTAAGCTAGAGGTGATGGTTAAGATTTTCGGAAGAAAAACACCATTAGAACTAAGTTATATGCAAGTAGATAAAGTATAATAATTGTTACATATATAGAAAGTATATCTTTTTGCTTCCACATTAAAAGAAATACAAAACTAAAAATTTAAAAATGGCAAAAGAATTAGGTAAAGTAGTTAAGTTACAAGTTCGGGGAGGTGCTGCGAATCCGTCGCCACCGGTTGGACCCGCTTTAGGAGCTGCTGGAGTTAATATCATGGAATTTTGTAAACAATTCAACGCTAGAACTCAGGATAAGCCTGGTAAAGTTCTTCCAGTTGTGATTTCAGTTTATAAAGATAAGTCTTTCGACTTTGTAATTAAAACTCCTCCAGCTGCAGTACAATTATTGGAAGCGGCCAAAGTAAAAAAAGGATCTGGTGAACCAAACAGAAAAAAAGTAGCAAAAGTAACTTGGGATCAAGTTAAAGCTATTGCAGAAGATAAGATGGTAGATTTGAATGCCTTCGAAATCGAATCTGCTATGAAAATGGTTGCTGGAACTGCAAGATCAATGGGAATCACAGTTAAAGGTGGAGAAGCACCAAACTAAAAAAATTTTGAAATGGCAATTACAAAAAACAAAAAAGACGCTCAAGCTAAAGTAGAGAAGAATAAATTATATTCTGTTAAAGAAGCTTCAGTATTATTAAAAGAAATTACGTATACAAAATTTGATGCTTCTGTTGACCTAGCTGTAAGACTTGGAGTTGATCCTCGTAAAGCTAACCAAATGGTTAGAGGAGTTGTATCTCTTCCACATGGAACAGGTAAGGATATGAAAGTTCTTGCACTGGTTACTCCAGATAAAGAAGAAGAAGCTAAAGCTGCCGGAGCAGATTACGTAGGATTAGATGAGTATCTAGAAAAAATCAAAGGTGGTTGGACAGATGTTGACGTTATCGTGACGATGCCAGCTATTATGGGTAAACTAGGTCCTTTAGGTAGAGTGTTAGGTCCAAGAGGACTTATGCCAAACCCAAAGACAGGAACAGTTACTATGGATGTTGCTAAAGCGGTTTCAGAAGTAAAAGCTGGTAAAATTGATTTTAAAGTTGATAAAACAGGTATTGTACACGCTCCAATAGGAAAAGCATCATTTAGTGCTGATAAACTTGAAGAGAATGCAATGGAATTGTTAACCACTTTAAATAAATTAAAACCAACTGCTGCTAAAGGTGTTTACATGAAAAGTGTATTCATGTCTAGTACTATGAGTCCTAGTATAGCAATTGATGTTAAATTCGCATAAGTAGTTAAATCTTTATTATTATGACAAGAGAAGAAAAATCACAAGTAATTGAAGAGTTAACTGCTCAATTGGCAGATAATGCAAATATATATTTAGCAGATATCTCAGGATTAAACGCAGGTAACACTTCAGATCTACGTCGCGCTTGCTATAAAGCAAATGTGCAATTAAGCGTAGTAAAAAATACATTATTAACAAAGGCTATGGAAGCTTCTGATAGAGACTTCGGAGAACTTCCTTCAGTTTTAAAAGGTAATACTTCTGTAATGTATTCTGAAACTGGAAACGCTCCAGCCAAAGTAATCAAAAACTTCCGTAAAAAAGCTGAAAAACCTTTACTTAAAGGAGCATTTATTGAAGAAACAGTTTACATTGGTGATGATCAATTAGACATGTTAGTTGATATCAAGTCGAAAGAAGAATTGATTGGAGATATTGTAGGATTATTACAATCACCAGCTAAGAATGTTATTTCAGCACTTAAATCTAGTGGTGGAACAATAGCAGGTATTATCAAAACATTATCCGAAAAAGAAGGATAATCAAATAAGTACGCACTTAAACAAATTATATTTTATTAAAATTATTAAAACGGTAGAAAATGGCAGATTTAAAAGATTTCGCAGAGCAATTAGTTAACTTAACAGTAAAAGAAGTTAACGAATTAGCAACAATATTAAAAGACGAGTATGGTATCGAACCAGCAGCGGCAGCAGTAGCAGTAGCAGCAGGTGGAGCAGGTGGCGGAGAAGCTGCTGAAGAGCAATCAGAATTCGACGTAATCCTTAAAGCGGCAGGTGGTTCTAAGCTTGCAGTTGTGAAATTAGTTAAAGAATTAACTGGTTTAGGATTAAAAGAAGCAAAAGGTTTAGTTGATGATGCACCAAGTGCAATCAAAGAAGGTGTTGCTAAAGATGAAGCTGAAGCCCTTAAATCTCAGTTAGAGGAAGCAGGAGCAGAGGTTGAGCTTAAGTAAGCTTACCAAACCTACAAATTATGGTTTAGGTCTTTCGATTCAGTCGAAATGACCTAAACCCTTTTGTGTATTAAAAAGATACATAAATAAAATAGTTAATTTTTTAATCAAAAACGCGTTCATCGATGTTAGCAAATAAAGCTGAAAGATTAAATTTCTCTTCCATAATAAACAGAACTGAATATCCAGATTTCTTGGATATTCAAATTAAATCCTTCCAGGATTTTTTCCAGTTAGAGACAAAATCAGAACAAAGAGGAAATGAAGGTTTATATAATACCTTCATGGAAAACTTTCCAATTACAGATACACGTAACCAATTCGTATTAGAATTCTTGGATTATTTTATTGATCCACCTAGATATTCAATTGAAGAATGTATCGAAAGAGGTCTTACTTATAGTGTCCCATTAAAGGCACGTCTTAAATTATACTGTACAGATCCAGAACATGAAGACTTTGAAACAATTGTACAAGATGTATATTTAGGTACCATTCCTTATATGACGCCTAGCGGAACATTCTGTATTAATGGAGCAGAGCGTGTAGTTGTTTCTCAATTACATAGATCTCCAGGTGTATTCTTTAGTCAGTCATTCCATGCCAATGGTACAAAATTATATTCTGCAAGAGTTATTCCTTTTAAAGGATCTTGGATAGAATTTGCTACAGATATTAATCAGGTAATGTATGCTTACATTGACAGAAAGAAAAAATTACCTGTTACTACTTTATTCAGAGCCATCGGTTTTGAACGCGATAAAGATATTTTAGAAATTTTTGACCTTGCTGAAGAAGTAAAAGTTTCTAAATCTGGACTTAAAAAAGTAATAGATCGTAAACTTGCTGCACGTGTATTAAACACTTGGCACGAAGATTTCGTTGATGAAGATACAGGTGAAGTTGTATCTATAGAACGTAACGAAATAGTTTTAGATCGTGATACAGTTATTGATAAAGATAATATTGAAGAAATTCTTGAAGCAGGTGTAAAGACAATTTTATTACACAAAGAAACATCTGAACAAGGGGATTACGCAATTATTCATAATACATTACAAAAAGATCCAACAAACTCTGAAAAAGAGGCTGTTGAACATATCTATAGACAATTACGTAATGCTGAGCCGCCAGATGAGGAAACAGCACGTGGTATTATAGATAAGTTATTCTTTTCAGATCAACGTTACTCTTTAGGTGAAGTAGGTCGTTATAGAATGAATAAAAAATTACAGTTAGATATTGGTATGGATAAGCAAGTGCTTACTAAAGAAGATATCATAACAATTATTAAATATTTAATTGAGTTAATCAATTCTAAAGCAGAGATTGATGATATTGATCACTTATCTAACCGTCGTGTTAGAACTGTTGGTGAGCAATTATCTTCTCAATTTGGTGTTGGTTTAGCACGTATGGCTCGAACCATTCGTGAGCGTATGAATGTTCGTGATAACGAAGTGTTTACACCAATTGATCTAATTAATGCGAAGACCTTATCTTCTGTTATTAATTCTTTCTTCGGAACAAACCAATTATCTCAATTTATGGATCAAACAAATCCATTAGCCGAGATTACTCACAAACGTCGTTTATCGGCATTAGGACCTGGAGGTTTATCTAGAGAAAGAGCAGGTTTCGAGGTTCGTGATGTTCACTATACGCACTACGGAAGACTTTGTCCAATTGAAACTCCTGAAGGACCAAACATTGGATTAATTTCTTCTCTATCTGTATATGCTAAGGTAAATTCAATGGGATTCATTGAAACACCATATAGAAAATCAGATAATGGAGTCGTAGATATTAAAAATACACCAACTTATTTAAGCGCAGAGGAAGAGGAAGACATGTTAATTGCACAGGCAAATATACGTGTTGATGATGATGGTAAAATCTTAGAAGATAAGATTATTGCACGTCAAGAAGGAGATTTCCCGGTAATTGATCCAGCTAATGTAAATTATACAGATGTTGCACCAAACCAAATTGCGTCAATTTCGGCATCGTTAATTCCGTTCTTAGAGCATGATGATGCCAACCGTGCATTAATGGGATCTAACATGATGCGTCAAGCAGTACCTTTATTACGTCCGCAAGCACCAATCGTAGGTACAGGATTAGAACGTCAAGTGGCTTCAGATTCTAGAGTATTGATTAATGCCGAAGGAAATGGAACTGTTGAGTATGTTGATGCCAATGAAATTACTATAAAGTACGAGCGTTCTGAAGAAGCTGCAATGGTAAGTTTTGAAAGTGATACAAAAACATATCCTTTAGTTAAATTTAGAAAAACGAATCAAGGAACTTCAATTAACTTAAAGCCAATCGTTGAGAAAGGAGATAAAGTTAAAAAAGGTCAAGTACTTTGTCAAGGTTATGCTACTGAAAAAGGAGAATTAGCATTAGGTCGTAACATGAAAGTAGCATTTATGCCATGGAAAGGTTACAACTTTGAGGATGCAATTGTTATTTCTGAAAAAGTAGTTCGTGATGATATATTTACCTCAATTCATATAGATGAGTATTCATTAGATGTAAGAGATACCAAACTAGGTAATGAAGAGCTAACTAATGATATTCCTAACGTTTCAGAAGAGGCAACAAAAGACCTTGATGAAAATGGTATGATTAGAATTGGTGCAGAGATTAAACCAGGTGATATCTTAATTGGTAAAATTACACCAAAAGGAGAATCTGATCCTACACCAGAAGAAAAATTATTACGCGCTATCTTTGGTGATAAAGCAGGTGATGTAAAAGATGCTTCTTTAAAAGCATCTCCTTCATTACATGGTGTTGTTATTGAGAAAAAATTATTCTCAAGAGCAATAAAAGACAAACGAAAGAGAGCAAAAGATAAAGAAGATATTGAAGCATTAGAAAATATCTATTACAGGAAATTTGATGATTTACAAGCTATTTTAGTTGAAAAATTATTTGCACTTGTAAATGGTAAAACTGCTCAAGGTATTTATAACGATCTAGGTGAAGAAATCATTCCGAAGGGAAAGAAATACACACTTAAAATGTTAAACTCTGTTGATGATTATGCACATTTAACGTCAGGAACTTGGACAACAGACGATCATTTAAATTCATTAGTTGCCGATTTAATTCACAACTATAAAATTAAAGAAAATGATCTTCAAGGTTCATTACGTCGTGAGAAGTTCACCATTTCTGTAGGAGATGAATTACCAGCAGGCATTATCAAATTAGCTAAGGTTTATGTTGCTAAAAAACGTAAATTAAAAGTTGGTGATAAAATGGCAGGACGTCACGGTAACAAGGGTATTGTTGCTCGTATTGTACGTCAAGAAGATATGCCTTTCTTAGAAGATGGAACTCCAGTTGATATTGTTTTAAATCCACTTGGTGTACCGTCACGTATGAACATTGGTCAGATTTATGAAACTGTACTTGGTTGGGCTGGTCAAAAATTAGGTCGTACATATGCAACACCAATTTTTGATGGAGCTACATTAGATCAAATTAACGGTTTTACAGATGAAGCTGGTGTACCAAGATTTGGTCATACATATTTATATGATGGTGGAACAGGAGATCGTTTTGATCAACCAGCAACAGTAGGTGTGATTTATATGATTAAGTTAGGTCACATGATTGATGATAAGATGCACGCACGTTCAATTGGACCATACTCATTAATTACACAACAGCCTTTAGGTGGTAAAGCACAATTTGGTGGTCAGCGTTTTGGAGAGATGGAAGTTTGGGCATTAGAAGCTTATGGAGCTTCAGCAACATTACGTGAAATCTTAACAGTAAAATCTGATGATGTAATCGGTAGAGCCAAAACTTACGAAGCAATCGTAAAAGGAGAGCCAATGCCAGAGCCAGGACTACCTGAATCTTTCAACGTACTTATGCACGAATTGAAAGGATTAGGATTAGATATTAGATTGGAGGAATAATTTCTTCGGAAATTTTCCATGTAAGGACAACCAGTGAGTTTGCCATACAATCACGACATAGTTTGCATCGTGAACATCCAATTAAAAAAAAATAATTAAATAATTGTTAGAACCATAAAATAATGGCAAGAAGACAAGACAAGAATACAATACAGAAATTTAATAAAATTTCTATTGGTTTAGCATCACCAGAATCTGTTTTAGGAGCATCTCGTGGTGAAGTTTTAAAACCAGAAACTATTAATTATCGAACACATAAACCAGAACGTGATGGTTTATTTTGTGAGCGTATCTTTGGTCCTGTAAAGGATTTTGAATGTGCTTGTGGTAAATATAAAAGAATACGTTATAAAGGTATTGTTTGTGATCGTTGTGGTGTTGAAGTAACAGAAAAGAAAGTACGTCGTGATAGAGTAGGACACATCAACCTTGTTGTGCCAGTAGCTCATATCTGGTATTTCCGTTCGTTACCAAATAAAATTGGTTACTTACTTGGTTTACCTTCTAAGCGTTTAGATATGATTATCTATTACGAACGCTACGTGGTAATTCAGCCAGGTTTAGCTAAAAATGTTGAAGGTGATCCATTACAGAAACTCGATTTCTTAACAGAAGAGGAGTATCTAAACATTATGGAAAGTCTTCCACAAGAAAACAGACATTTAGATGATTCTGATCCTAATAAGTTTATAGCTAAAATGGGAGCTGAATGTTTAATTGATTTGTTAGCAAGAATTGATTTAGATGATTTATCATTTGAATTACGTCACAAAGCAAATACAGAAACGTCTAAACAACGTAAAACTGAAGCCTTAAAACGTTTACAAGTTGTTGAAGCGTTTAGAGATTCTAATAAAAATAGAGAGAATAGACCAGAATGGATGATCATGAAGGCTATTCCAATCATTCCGCCAGAATTAAGACCTTTAGTGCCCTTAGATGGTGGCCGTTTTGCAACTTCAGATTTAAATGATTTATATCGTCGTGTTATTATTCGTAATAACCGTTTAAAGCGTTTAGTTGAAATCAAAGCGCCAGAAGTTATTTTACGTAATGAAAAGCGTATGTTACAAGAATCTGTAGATTCACTCTTTGATAACACACGTAAAGCATCTGCAGTAAAAACAGATTCTAATAGACCATTAAAATCATTATCAGATTCACTTAAAGGTAAGCAAGGACGTTTTCGTCAAAACTTACTTGGTAAGCGTGTTGATTATTCTGCACGTTCTGTAATTGTTGTTGGACCAGAATTAAAATTATATGAATGTGGATTGCCAAAAGATATGGCAGCAGAATTATACAAACCTTTTATCATTAGAAAACTAATTGAAAGAGGAATTGTAAAAACTGTAAAATCTGCAAAGAAAATTATAGATAGAAAAGAGCCTGTTGTTTGGGATATCTTAGAGAATGTTCTTAAAGGACATCCTGTATTACTTAACCGTGCTCCTACATTACACAGACTAGGTATTCAAGCTTTCCAACCAAAATTAATTGAAGGAAAAGCAATTCAGTTACACCCATTAGTGTGTACTGCATTTAATGCCGATTTTGATGGTGATCAAATGGCAGTTCACTTGCCACTTGGACCAGAAGCTATCTTAGAATGTCAATTATTAATGTTGGCATCTCACAATATCTTAAATCCAGCAAATGGTGCTCCAGTAACAGTACCTTCACAGGATATGGTACTTGGTCTATATTATATGACCAAGCTAAGAAAAACTGATGAAAATTATACGGTTAAAGGTGAAGGCTTAACATTCTATTCTCCAAAAGAAGTAACAATTGCTTACAACGAGAAGAAAGTAGAATTAAATGCTGGTATTAAAGTAAGAACTCAAGATTTTAATGAAGAAGGTGAGTTAACTACGCAAATTATAGAAACTACTGTAGGTCGTGTTCTTTTCAACGAAAAAGTACCAGCTGCTGCAGGTTATATTAATGAAGTATTAACAAAAAAATCATTAAGAGACATTATTCATGGTATTCTTAAAAAGACAAGTGTACCAGAAACAGCTTCTTTCTTAGATGAGATTAAAACTCAAGGATATAAATTCGCATTCCAAGGAGGATTATCATTTAGTTTAGGTGATATTATTATTCCTGCCGAAAAACAAGGTATGATTGATAAAGCTAATGGCTTAGTTGATGGTATTATGGGTAATTATAACATGGGTTTAATTACTAATAACGAACGTTATAACCAAGTAATTGATATCTGGACGTCTACAAATGCTGAATTGACAGAATTATCAATGAAGCGTATTCGTGAAGACCAACAAGGATTCAACTCGGTGTTTATGATGCTTGATTCTGGAGCTCGTGGATCTAAAGAACAGATTCGTCAGTTAACAGGTATGCGTGGATTAATGGCAAAACCTAAAAAATCTAACGCAGGAGGTGGTGAAATTATTGAAAACCCAATTCTTTCTAACTTTAAGGAAGGTCTTTCAATTTTAGATTACTTTATCTCTACTCACGGTGCACGTAAAGGTCTTGCCGATACAGCACTTAAAACTGCCGATGCAGGTTACTTAACTCGTCGTTTAGTTGATGTATCTCAAGATGTTATTATCTATACTGAAGATTGTGGTACTTTAAGAGGTATTGAAGTTCAACCATTAAAGAAAAATGAAGAAATTATAGAAACTCTTGAGGCTAGAATAGTTGGTCGTACATCATTAAATGATGTTTATGATCCTATTACTGAAGAGTTATTAGTTGAAGCAGGTGGTCATATTGATGATGATATTGCTAAACGTATTCAAGCATCACCTTTAGATGCGGTAGAAGTACGTTCTGCATTAACTTGTGAGGCTAAAAAAGGTATTTGTTCTAAATGTTACGGTCGTAATTTAGCGACTGGTAAAATGGTACAAAGAGGTGAAGCCGTTGGTGTAGTTGCTGCACAATCAATTGGAGAACCTGGTACTCAGCTTACACTTCGTACATTCCACGTAGGTGGTGTTGCAGGTAACATTTCCGAAGAAAATAAATTAACAGTTAAATTTGATGGTATCGCTGAGATCGAAGATCTTAAAACCGTTAAGAGTACTGATAAAGAAGGTAATGATGTAGATGTTGTTATATCTAGAACTTCTGAATTAAAATTAGTAGATGCTAAAACTGGTATCACATTAAGTACAAATAATATTCCTTATGGATCTTTCATCTATGTTCAACCAGGTGATAAAGTGAAAACAGGTACTGTAATTTGTGAATGGGATCCATATAACGGTGTAATTATTTCAGAGTTTGCTGGTAAAGTAAGATATGAAAACATCGAACAAGGTGTAACATACCAAGTAGAAATTGATGAACAAACAGGATTCCAAGAGAAAGTAATCTCTGAGTCTAGAAACAAGAAATTAATTCCTACTCTTATTGTTGAAGATGGTAAAGGTGAAGCAATTCGTTCTTATAACTTACCAGTAGGTGCACACATTATGATTGATGATGGTGAGAAGATTAAAATTGGTAAAATTTTAGTTAAAATCCCACGTAAATCTTCTAAAGCTGGTGATATTACTGGTGGTTTACCTCGTGTAACAGAATTATTTGAAGCACGTAACCCTTCTAATCCTGCTGTTGTAAGTGCGATTGATGGTGTTGTGTCCTTCGGAAAAATTAAAAGAGGTAACCGTGAGATTATCATTGAGTCTAAGCTTGGTGAGGTTAAGAAATACTTAGTGAAATTATCTAATCAAATTCTTGTACAAGAAAATGATTACGTTAAAGCTTGTATGCCTTTATCTGATGGTTCGATTACACCAAATGATATTTTGAATATTAAAGGCCCAGCCGCTGTTCAACAATATTTAGTAAATGAAGTACAAGAAGTATATCGTTTACAAGGTGTGAAGATTAACGATAAGCATTTTGAGGTTGTTGTGAGACAGATGATGCGTAAAGTTAGAATCATTGATTCTGGTGATACTATTTTCTTAGAAGATCAATTGGTTCATAAAGCAGATTTCATTGAAGAAAATGATAAAATTTTCGGATTGAAAGTTGTAGAAGATTTAGGTGATTCTCAAACGTTAAAACTTGGTCAAGTATTAACGTCTAGAGAATTAAGAGATGAGAATTCTATACTTCGTAGAGAGGATAAAGCATTGGTAACTGCACGTGATGCACAACCAGCAACTGCAACTCCAATTTTACAAGGTATTACAAGAGCATCGTTACAAACGAAGTCATTCATCTCGGCAGCATCGTTCCAGGAAACAACTAAAGTTCTAAACGAAGCAGCTGTAAATGGTAAGATTGATGATCTTGAAGGATTGAAAGAAAATGTAATTGTTGGTCATAGAATCCCAGCAGGAACAGGTGTTAGAAAATTTGACAACATCATCGTAGGTTCTAAAGCAGAATTTAATGAAATGATGAAAGCAAAAGAAGAGATGAATTATAACTAGTAGTTCTAATTCAAGAATCTATAAAATTAAAGCCTTCTTGTATATATTACTAGAAGGCTTTTTTATTAAAAATTTAAATTAAAAATCATATTTCTTTTCTACGGAAATATTAAAAATACATGTTATGGCAGAAGATAATAAAACTAAGAAACCAGGAATAAACATAGAATTAGATGAAAAAATAGCTGAAGGAACGTATTCTAATTTGGCTATAATCAACCATTCAGTATCAGAATTTGTTGTGGATTTCGTGAGTATCATGCCTGGAACTCCTAAGAGTAAAGTGAAATCTAGAATTATATTAACACCACAACATGCAAAACGATTATTAAAAGCCTTAAATGATAATGTAAATCGATTTGAAAAGGCCCATGGTGAAATTAAGGATTACGAGCAACCTCCAATTCCTTTAAACTTTGGACCAACAGGTCAAGCATAAAATTTAGATATAAAATAACTTTACATTTAATATTGATTAGTTGCTCGAAATTATTTGGAGAGCAACCTCCAATTCAATTAAATTTTATTAACTGGATATAAATTAAAAAAAAAGCCTTTATCTTAAAATTTTAAGATAAAGGCTTTTTTAATAAATTTTTTCTATTGCTAACATTTATTTAATAAGTATTGTGAATATTCAAAAATAAATGGATCACATAAATAGCTTTTTAAACTCTATTAAATAATTACTAAGGCAATTCGTTGTTATTTGTCTAAAACAGGCTCAAAATCACTTTAAATTAAGTTTTATCTTAAAATGGTTACATCATTTTAGTAATTCACGTAAAATCAATGCACCTTATCTAATTAAGCGACTTCTTGTTTTATATGAAATTGTAAAGCTCCCGAAGGACACTTTTTTACCTGTTTTATGATTTTTTTCGTGGATGCACCTTCTAAATCAATCCAAGGAATAACTGATTGTCTAAATACATTTGAAAGTTCTTTTGCACAACGCTCAGCGTTTATACAATGACACGGGTTGTAAGTTACAGTAATATCATTATTACTGAAAACATTTGGATTTGTTTTCATAAGTAGATCAATTTTGGGGCTTTAATCTATTTTAAATTTAGTTACCTAAAAGGTTGTTCTAATTTAAATTACGTTTAAAAGTAATAAATCATCGATAAAAAACAAATTATATTTAAAATTATTAGATGAATTACATTAAATTTTATGATATAATTGCTTGAATAGATGGTGTTTGGCTTAGTTTGTTAGTCGAATTCTGAAGTATTATGAAATGTAATACTTTTATACTTTTGTTGTGTCATTTGTAAAGAAAAAGGAGAATCTGCTAGAAACACAAGTTGACCACGCTTATCCTTCGCTAAAAAACGCTGTTTAACTCGTAAAAAGTCTTTATATTCTTCACTTTTTATATTATCTGTTTCAATCCAACAAGCTTTATGTACATTGAGATTTTCATAAATACATTTAGCTCCATATTCGTGTTCTAAACGATATTGAATGACTTCATATTGTAGAGCTCCAACAGTTCCAATTACTTTTCTTCCATTAAGTTCTAAAGTAAATAATTGAGCAACGCCTTCATCCATCAATTGATCTATTCCTTTGTTTAATTGTTTAGATTTTAGTGGGTCAGCATTATTGATATATCTAAAATGTTCTGGTGAAAAACTTGGTACACCTTTATAGTTTAGAATTTCACCTTCCGTTAAAGTGTCACCAATTTTAAAATTCCCAGTATCTTGTAATCCTACAATATCACCTGGATAAGAGATGTCTACAATTTCTTTCTTTTCAGCAAAAAACGCATTTGGACTAGAAAATTTTAATTTCTTATTATGTCTTACATGAAGGTATTGAGTGTTTCTTTTAAACTCACCCGATACTATTTTAATAAAAGCCAATCTATTTCTATGATTAGGATCCATATTGGCATGAATTTTAAAAACAAATCCAGTAAATTTCTCTTCTTCTGGTTCTACCAAGCGTTCTTCACTGTATTTAGGACGAGGTTTAGGAGCTATTTCAACAAAACAATCTAATAATTCACGTACACCAAAATTATTTAAAGCCGAACCAAAAAATACAGGTTGTAATTCACCGTTTAAATAGTCTTCTTTTTCGAATTGAGGATAGATACCATCAACCAATTCTATTTCATCTCTAAGTGTTTGTGCAGCTTTTTCTCCAACAAGCTTATCTAATTCTAGAGAAGTTAAATCATTGATTTCAATTGTTTCTTCAATATCTTTTCTACTATCACCACTAAATAGGTTGATGTTCTTTTCCCAGATATTATAAATACCTTTGAAATCATATCCCATCCCGATTGGAAAACTTAAAGGGACAACTTTTAAACCTAATTTTTGCTCAATTTCATCTAATAAATCAAATGCATCTTTACCTTCTCGATCCATTTTATTAATAAAAACAATCATTGGTATATTACGCATTCTACAAACTTCAACAAGTTTTTCAGTTTGTTCCTCTACACCTTTAGCAACATCTATAACTACAATTACACTATCTACAGCAGTTAATGTTCTAAAAGTATCTTCAGCAAAATCTTTATGACCTGGAGTATCCAGAATATTAATTTTTATACCATTATATTCGAAAGCAAGTACAGATGTGGCTACAGAGATCCCACGCTGACGCTCTATTTCCATAAAGTCACTAGTTGCTCCTTTTTTTATTTTATTGCTTTTAACAGCTCCTGCTTCTTGAATAGCACCACCAAATAGTAGTAATTTTTCAGTTAAAGTTGTCTTACCCGCATCTGGATGTGAAATAATACCAAACGTACGACGTCTATTGATTTCTTTTTTAAAACTCATAGTTATTTTAGTAGCCACAAATATAATTATATTAAACTTTATAAAACCAATGACAAGATTATATCGTAAGATTTATAACTAGTTTTTTAATGTGACTATAAAAAATAAACTGTGTCAAAAAAAATGTAAGGTAAATATAAATAATATTGTTTATGAATAATTTAATTAAACAATGTTAAAATAATAGATATGATAAAATTTTTCATGAAACCTTATTTTATTAAAACCAATAGTCTAACGTGGTGTTTTATCGATTATTAAGTGTGTTTTATCGATAAAATAAATGTTGTACTTTTAATATGAATTCAAAAAATTAATATTATTTTTGGATTTAAGATTAATAGCAAAAGTCTAATTTACATATTTTCAAATGGTAACCTTAAACTCGCACTCTGCTGAGTTGCAGGTGAACAGTTTTACATTTGATTATTTGTCTGAGATAAAAATGTTGTTAATCTATTATAATTGAATAAAAAAAATATATAGTTATATAAACATTTTTACTTTAAGATAATATGAAAATCTTTACTCGATTCTCGGCATTACGATTATTAACTTTTCTGAGCATTTTTCTTTTGTCTCAATCAATCTTTGGGCAAGCGATACCACAAACTGGAAATACGACAGATGCAGTTGGTACACAAAATTGTTTTGATTGTGCACCTACGGCTTGGGTTGATTTTGGAGGTACTCCGGATATTTCAGATGCGCAGAATGCATCTACAGTCGGAACATGGGACGATCAACCTTTACCTTTGCCTCCAAATGGTCACACATCTTGGTTGTCACTGAGAGATTTAGGTTCAGGTTTTACAGAAGAAACTGTAGGTACTGATATGACCGGTTTGATTCCAGGTAGACTTTATGAATTGTCAATATTTTCTGGTACTTGGGAGTCTGCTGCTTATTCACAGTTATATAATGACACCTTTAGATATCAGGTTGGAGCAAACCCAATACAAATAAAAGCAGGGATATCTCGAGATGGATGGGAAACTACTATTTTTCGTTTTTATGCAAGTGCTGCTACTGAAGCAATAAGATTTAGACCAGGGCTTAATGCACCTGGACCAGCAAATGCTACTGGATGGGAGTCAACACAGATTTCAGTAACGTTAAATGCGGTTGAACAACCAGATGGAGATGGTGATGGAGTATTTGATGATGAAGATCTCGATGATGACAACGATGGTATTTTAGATACTAATGAAGCAGGAAGTAATGACCCTGATGGTGATGAAGATGGAGATAATATACCTAATTGGTTAGACATATTTGATGATAATATTGCAAGTGATGGTTCTACTACAAGTTATGCAGATAATAATAATGATGGTATTCCAGATGTTTATGATAATGATAATGATGGTGTTCCTAATCATTTAGATACAGATAGTGATAATGATGGTTGTCCTGATGCAGTTGAGGCAGCTGGTGATTTTGTAGAAGACGATTTAACCTCAAGTAATAATTTAGCTGATAGTGATGAGGGAACTGTTGATGGATCAGGAGTTCCAATTACAGATGCAAATAATGTTGATATTTCGGCAAATACGCCTCAGGCTACAGCCAATGGTGTCACTATAGCTGTTCAGGTTACTGTTGATACCGCACCTGTTAATCAGACAGAAAATGCTGGTGATCCGGCTAGTTTTAATGTTATTGCAACTGCAGATGAAGCTACAGGTTATGATGTGGCGGGAGTTCCAGTTTATGGTACACCTGATAATGCAAATGGAGGTATTACCTACCAATGGTATCTGGGCGATCCAAATTCTGGAGGAACTATTATTTCTGATAGTGGAGTGTATAGTAACACTAATTCGTCTACATTAAATATAAGTGATGTAACTGGATTAAATGGAACACAGTATTGTGTTTTAGTTAGTCATGTTGATAACTCTTGTTTTGATGAAGTAAATTGTGTGACTTTAACGGTTGAAGCGCTAGATGCAGATGGTGATGGAGTATCAGACGCAGACGAAATATCAGATGGAACAGATCCTAATGATGAGTGTAATAGATTAACAGCAAGTATAACACTTCCTATTGCTTCAGATTCTGATGGAGATGGTATTCCAGATTCATGTGAGCCTGTACCTGTTGGTTGTGATCCATTATTTTATCAAGTCCTTACAGATCAATTATTCGAGTTTATTCCATCTAGTAATTCTTATAACCCTGTAGGTGTTCCTACTGGATTTAGATATAATGCGTTAGGGTATAATGAACTAGATGGTTTTATGTATGCTATAGCAGTTGGAGCAGGAAATGATGTATTAGGTAACCCTGTGGTTAAAAATGATTTGATACTTATTGATGCAACAGGAGCTGCATATTATATTGCAACAACAAATTTACCATTGTACAGTGTTTCGTATAATGCAGGAGATATAAAAAATGGAGCGCTTATTTGTAGAGTCAATGCAAATGGAGCAGAAGTTCATAGTGTAGACCTAACAACAGGTAATGCTACTTTGTTAGGAGATGGATTTGGAGCTGCTGATGGAGTTATTATCGGAGATAATTTTTATGGAGTTCATAACGATACTTTATATAATTTTAGCCTTTTAAATAATTCAATAACAACATCAACAATCGATTTATGTTCTGGAGGATCAATTCCTACAGGTGGTTATGGAGCTGCATTTGGAGTAAATAATGATGAGTTATATATATCAAATAACACTACAGGAGAAATTTATAGAATTCTTAATTATGATACAGCAACGCCTTGTGCTAACTTAGTAGCTAATGGGACAACAACGTCTCAAAATGATGGGGCGAGTTGTCCATCAGCTGCATCACCTTTTGATTTTGATGGTGATGGTGTTCCGAATGATACCGAATCTACAGATTCAACCGATCCTTTGGATTTGTGTGATTTCAATTTAGCAAGTCAAACTCTAGATCCAAGTACAGCTTGGAATGAAGCTGACTGTGATGGAGATGGTGTTATAAACGCTACAGAAGTCGCTAATGGTACAGATCCTAGTGATTCTTGTGATTATAATGGTGCAGATATAACAGAAGTTGTAACTTCACTTTGTATTATAGCAGAGAATGATGATTTCAGCGGAACACCAATAGATTCAGAAACAGGAGGAATCACCGGAAGTGTTTTTGCAAATAATGGTAATGGAACTGATACAGCCGATGGCGTAGCAGCAAACGATGGTAATATCTCAGATAATATCAGTATTTCAGATGATGGTGGTTTAACAGGAGTTACTATCAATACAGATGGAACAATAAATATTCCAGCAGGTACACCAGCAGATACTTATACTGTAGAATATACAATTTGTTTAGATGTAGATCCAACAATTTGTACAACAGCAGAAGTAACAATTGAAGTAGATCCAACCATTGTAGCAGAGAATGATGATTTCAGCGGAACACCAATAGATTCAGAAACAGGAGGAATCACCGGAAGTGTTTTTGCAAATAATGGTAATGGAACTGATACAGCCGATGGCGTAGCAGCAAACGATGGTAATATCTCAGATAATATCAGTATTTCAGATGATGGTGGTTTAACAGGAGTTACTATCAATACAGATGGCACAATAAATATTCCAGCAGGTACACCAGCAGATACGTATACTGTAGAATACACAATTTGTTTAGATGTAGATCCAACAATTTGTACAACAGCAGAAGTAACAATTGAAGTAGATCCAACCATTGTAGCAGAGAATGATGATTTCAGCGGAACAGCTTTTAATCCTGTAACAGGAGGTTCAACAGGTTCTGTTTTCGATAATAACGGTAATGGAACAGATACAGCCGATGGTGTAGCCGCAACCGACGGCAATATTTCAAATAATATCAGTATTTCAGATGATGGTGGTTTAACAGGAGTTACTATCAATACAGATGGAACTATAAATGTTCCAGCAGGCGCTCTGCCAGGAACATATAATGTACAGTATACTATTTGTTTAGATGTAGATCCAACAATCTGTGATACAGCAACAGTAACAATAGTTGTAGGTAATTGTGCTGATTATCCAACAAATGATTGCGATGGTGATGGTGTAATTAATTCAGCTGATTTATGTGAGGGATTTGATGATTCATCGGATGCCGATGGTGATTTAATTCCTGATGGCTGTGATGATGATGATGATAATGATGGTCTCTTGGATATTGATGAGCGAGGTGAAACCTTCAGTGGACAACCAGCCTGTGGTAATGAAGAAACTTTTGATTTTAGTTCTATTCCTACGGAAGACACTGGTGATGGTAATATTAATACCTTGTTAGAAGGAGAAGTGTTCCGATTTGCTAATGTCACAACAGGTGTAGATGCTTTAGTTACTTTAGTGGAATTCAAAAATGCTTTTGTTGATGTATTGGATGATAATACTTCAAATCCAGAATATTTCAAACCAGGAACCGGAATTGATTTATTAAACCCTGGTCAAGAGGGTTATGTAGAATACAATATTCAATTAGTCCAGACTGGTACAACGAATGCCGTTTCTTTTTCTGAGGTAACTGTAGGATTTAATGATATGGATGGAAATCCAAATTCATTAGAACGTAACAGATTTCCTTTCCCAATTAATTACGTTGTGGATGATCCAACAACTTTAACTATAACAGGAGAATCTGATTTTTTAGTAGCAACCTCAGATACCGTGAATTATCCTGGTTCGTCTAATAGTAACCCATTTTTAAATATACAAGCGAATTATAATAATTTTTCTAGTTATACATTTAGATTAGGAGTAGTAGCTGATGGTATATTAGTCGATGTTGTAAGATATCATAGTCTTTTATTTGATTGCGCAACAAATTTTGCTAACCCTCAAACCACAGATCCTGATACAGATAATGATGGTATTCCAGATTATTTGGACTCAGATAGTGATGGTGATGGTTGTCCAGATGCTCTAGAAGGAGATGGCGGTTATGTTGCTTCAGATTTAGATGCGGATGATTCATTAGGAGATGTTGTTGATGCTAATGGTGTGCCACAAGATGGGGCTATGAATTCATTACAACAAAATGATGTGAGTTCTACCGATCCATTAGTAAATGCTTGTGAAAATCCAAGTATTATTGCAGAGAAAAGTGCATCAATTACTGATAATGGAGATGGCATATTAGCAGCAGGCGATACAATCAATTATATAATTACAGTTGAGAATACAGGAGATGTGGTTCTCGATGGTGTAACGATAACGGATACCTTAACCGATGCAGATGGAACTGTATTAACCTTAACGACAGGACCAACATTTGATA
>NZ_JXJO01000017.1 GCF_000826655.1 Psychroserpens damuponensis | reverse complement strand
ACAGATGATGTTGCTATTATCAACTACGCCATAGATATCAATACTTTTAACTGCTCAAACATAGGTGCTCCTGTTGATGTCACTCTAACGGTTACAGATCAAAATAACCAAACGGATACTTGTGTTGCAACAGTGACTATTTTAGATCAAATAGACCCAGAATTTGTTAATGTGCCTTCAGATTTTATTCTCACTTGTGGAGACAACCAACCTACTTGGGTAGATCCAACAGTTACAGATAATTGTGCTATAGGATTAACGGCATCTAGAACAGATGGAACTGGTTTTAATAGTGGAGATGTTTTTCCTGTAGGAATAACAACAATTAGTTATCAAACAAATGATGGTAATGGAAATACTGCTACTACATCATTTACAGTTAATGTAGTGCAAGATGTAGAAAATCCTAATGCTATTTGTCAAAACATAACAGTACAATTAGATAGTTCAGGAAACGCGACCATTACAGCTTCACAAATAAATAATAATTCAACAGATAATTGCGGAATTTCAACGATTACGGCTTCGCAAACATCATTTACATGTGCTAACGAAGGCAATAACGATGTTACATTAACTGTTACTGATACCTACGGAAATGTTAACACTTGTATAGCTGTCGTTACTATCACACTTCAGGATGAACCAGCGACTTTAAATTGTTGGGAAACTACGTCTTATAATACGGCTACCTGTCAATGGGAAATTTTAGGTACACAGCCAGTAGAACCAACAGCAACCAACTGTTGGGATGATTACCAATTTAATACCGAAACTTGTGCATGGGAAAATCAAGTTACACAGCCAGCTGAACCAACAGTAGAATGTTGGGAAACTACAACGTTTAACTCAAACACATGCTCTTGGGATGTAACAGGTACGCAGCCAGTAGAACCAACAGCAACCAACTGTTGGGATGATTACCAATTTAATACTGAAACTTGTGCATGGGAAAATCAAGGTACACAGCCAACTGAACCCATAATCGAATGTTGGGAAACTACCACATTTAACTCAAACACATGTTCTTGGGATGTAACAGGTACACAACCAGCAGAACCAACAGCGATTAATTGTTGGGATGATTATCAGTTTAATACCGAAAATTGTACTTGGGAGAATCAAGGCGTATCTCCATATGAACCAACAAGTTTAAATGCAGAATCAATTACAGATACATCTGCTTTAATTAGCTGGAATGAATCATCTTCTTTTGATTTTGATTTAAGATATCGCGATGCTGGAAGTTCTACATGGCTCGATATCATTGATATTAATACAAATACGCAAGTCTTAAGTGGATTATCTCCATATACCGAATATGAAGTTGAAGTAAGAAGTAAATGCTCGGTATCTGAAACATCAAATTATTCTACCACATTAACTTTTGTGACTTTAGCTGAGTCTGTAGATTATTGTGATTCTGTTAGTAGTGATAATAGTTTTGAATATATAAGTAGGGTAGAGTTAAATACAATAGACAATAATTCAGGAGCCTCTTTCTATTCAGATTTTACAAATATTAGCACTGTGTTGAGGAAAAATCAGAATTATAATATTACTATAACACCAACATTTCTTCAAGGAGTAGATACTGAAGCGTATTCTGTATGGATTGACTTTAATGCAGATGGCGATTTTGAAGATGTTGGAGAACAGGTTTTTACATCAGGTCCAACAACTGATGCCACAGTAACAGGAGCTTTTACGGTTCCAGTAGCTGCTGAAGAAACAAAAACAAGAATGCGTGTTTCAATGCAATGGGAATCCATACCTACATCTTGTGAGGCCTTTACTTATGGAGAAGTTGAAGATTATACAGTGATTTTAGTAGGCTCAAATGACCTAATTTATACTAATAATGCTTGGTCACCTTATGCGCCATCACCAACAACAACTGCAGATAATGCATTTGTGTTAGATGGAATTTATACGGTTACAGATGATATTCAAATCAATAATATGAGCGTTTGTGATGGAGCAGGAATTGTAGTTGAAAAAGCAAAAGCGATGACTGTAAATGGCATTTTAAAAACGGGAGACAATGTCGTTTTAGAATCAGATTCAAATGAGTACTCAAGTCTATTTGTGGAGAACTTTATAGTGGGTACAGCGCAATATAAGCGTCACGTCAATGCTACAGCTAGTATTGGAGGCAATGATTTAATTGCACCACCAGTTTATGGAGAATCCTTTATTGATTTTAGGGCTCAAAACCCTAATATTTTAAGTAACTCAACAAATACATTATTCTTGTTTGGACCTTATGATAAAGCGATGGATGCGTATGTGCTGTATTCTGATATAGAAAATGCGCCATTAAGAGCAGGTATTGGTTACAGAGCAGCTTCAACAGATGCAAGTACTTTTACATTTACAGGTGATGTGAAAATTGGCGATTTAAGTGTATCAGTTGTAAATAATGGACCAACAATTTCAGAATGGAATCTAATTGGTAATCCATATCCTGCATATTTAGATCTTAATGAATTTTTAGCAACTAATAGTGCGCAATTTGCTATAACAAGAGCAGGAATTTATGGTTACGATGGTTATGCGTCTAATGGTTGGACTATTTGGAATCAGGCTTACGCTGATGCAAACCCAAATACGTTAATTACACCTGGTCAAGGATTTTTAATTGCTTCGGCAACTAATTATGGTCAAATTGAATTTACTGCGTCCATGAGACGTACGGGAAATGCTGATGATTTTATCCTTGGAAGAATGAACAATACTTCTACAATTAATCACTTACAATTACAACTAGAAAGTGCTCAAGGTGGAGCATATAAAACAGATTTCTATTTTACAGATAATGCTTCTAACGGACTGGATTTTAATTACGATGCTGCCATCTACGGAAATGTGGCACCTTCAAATTTCGCTATTTATTCACATCTCTTAGAAGAGCATTCCGGAATAGATATGGCAATACAATCGGTTGGGTATGATGCACTTTCAAATGCAATTATTCCCTTAGGAGTTCATGTTTCCGAAGCACAACAATTTACTATTAGTATTGCTGAAAGTGATTTACCTGAAAATATTCAAGTGTACTTGGAAGATACAGTGAATAATAGTTTCACGCTTTTAAACGATGTTGATTATACCATGACGTTAACTGAAAACTTGAACAGTATTGGACGTTATTATCTTCGTTTTGAACAAGAAACGTTAAGTACAGAATTAGAGACCTTAAATGATATACAGATATATACAACAACGCAGCCAGAACTATTATTCGTTAAAGGACAGTTGTTTGAAGATACAAAATTGATTATGTATGATCTTCAAGGAAGGCAAATTAAAACCTTAATTTTAAAGGCTAATGAAGCCACTCATCGTATTGATGTTTCTTCATTTCAAACAGGTGTTTATATGGTGTCGTTAAAAAATCAATTTCAAGAAAAAACTGAGAAAGTGGTGATTAATTAATTTAAAATAAAAGATGTTATGGATTATAAGAAGTAATTGTAATAATCTAAAAACGTTAACATTTATTAAAAGTAAAAAAAGCGACTGTAATAGTGGCTTTTTTACTTTCTATAAATTTGCTCTCCTAATTGTGTTTTTTCGGTTTCAATAGCTAAAACATTAATTTTATATGTTGCATACAAATAGTTAAAAATAGGATTGAAATGTAATAGAGCGCTATTACTAATGCTATATTTATTCTTCTTATTTGTAATCCTTTTCTTCAATAGTACTGTGGTAAAACCGTAACACGTTATAATTTGATTGTTATTTAGCGAAAACGTTATAGTAATATTTTATTTTTAACAATATTTTAATACTTTGAAAGCGTTTTCAGCAATAATTAACCTAAAAAACCATCAATTATCATGAAAAAAATCTATTTTAATAGTATTTGTGCATTATTAATATTGTTACCTTTTCTGACAGTAAATTCACAAACAAAACTTCAGAAAGAACAAATTACGAGTCGATACAACAAACAAGCGATTCAAGAATTAAGTAAAAAGTTAAATGAGCAATCCAAAGCACAAAAAGCCAGAGCTCAACAGATGGCATTAGTCAATGGCTGGCCACTGATTATTAAAACTGAAGATTCTTATATGGAACTTCAAAAAATTTCTTCAGAAGGAACACCAATTTATTACACGACATTTAATGTTGCTGCTGCGAGATCAACTAGAGCTAATCATTTAAATTCTGGTGGCTCATTAGGCTTAAATTTAGATGGTCAAAATATGATAGCTCATGTTTGGGATGGTGGATTAGCTAGAACAACACATCAAGAATACGATGGGCCAGGCGGTAATAATAGATTTTCAATTGGTGATGGTACAACAGCATTGCATTATCATTCTGCACACGTTACAGGAACTATAATCGCCTCTGGAGTTGTAGCTAATTCTAAAGGAATGGCTCCACAAGCAGATGCCGTTGGTTATGATTGGAATAATGACACGTCTGAAGCAACGTCTGCTGCTGGAAATGGTATGTTAATCTCTAATCATTCTTATGGCTATGCTGCTAGAAATTCGGCAGGACAGCCACAATTACCAGATTATTATTTTGGTGGTTATATTACAGATTCAAGAGATTGGGATGACATAATGTATAATGCTCCATACTATTTAATGGTGGTGGCTGCAGGAAATGATGGTTCAGATAATTCGGCAAATGGTGCGCCTTTAGATGGAAACTCATCCTATGATAAGTTATCGGGTCACGCAACTGCAAAAAATAATATGGTTGTTGCAAATGCTAATGATGCCAATATTGATAATAACGGAAATTTAGTAAGTGTAAATATTAACAGCAGTAGTAGCGAAGGGCCAACTGACGATTATAGAATAAAACCAGACATTACAGGTAATGGAACTTCTGTATATTCTACATTTGAATCTAGTAATACTGCATATAATAGTATAACGGGTACTTCTATGGCTTCCCCAAATGTGGCTGGTTCGTTATTACTATTGCAGCAACATGCTAACAATTTAAATGGGAGTTACATGAGAGCTGCTACTTTAAAAGGATTAGCGCTTCATACTGCAGATGACGCTGGTTCTAATGGACCAGATGCTGTTTTTGGTTGGGGTTTAATGAATAGTAAACGTGCTGCTGAAGCAATTACAAATGATGGTAATGAATCTAAAATTGAGGAGTTAACATTGTCAAACGGACAAACATATCAAATTACAGTAGATTCTGATGGTGTAAATGATTTGTTTGCTTCAATTTCATGGACCGATAGAGCAGGTACAGCTACAACTATTGCCAATTCTAATGCGTCAGTTTTGGTTAACGATTTAGATATTAGAGTCTCTAAGAGTGGTACAACATATACGCCTTGGAGATTAACAGGAGTTACTACAAACGGACAAGGAGATAATTCTAAAGACCCATATGAACGAGTTGATGTGGCAAACGCTTCAGGGACATATACAATTACCATAACTCACAAAGGATCATTAACAGGTGGAAGCCAAAATTATTCTTTAATTGTTACTGGATTATCAGGAACTCCAATAGTATGTAACGCTACAACACCAACCGGATTGTCAATTGATGGATTTGGTTCTTCTACAGCAACAGTATCTTGGGATGCCGTAACAGGAGCGTCATACGATTTTAGATATCGTCAGGTTGGAACATCAACTTGGACTACTTCGTTAGTTTCAGGAACATCAACTTCTTTATCTGGTTTATCTTCGGAAACATCTTATGAAGTGCAAGTAAGAAGTAATTGTACAGATGGTTCAACATCTTCTTATTCTAGTTCTGTAAACTTTACAACAACAGAAGTCCAACTTAACTACTGCACATCTACAAGTAGTAATGTTAATGATGAATATATAAGTAGAGTGCAATTAGGAACCATTAATAATACTTCTGGAGCTCAGTTTTATTCAAATTTTACTAATATTTCAACAAATTTAACCCAAGGTCAAAATTATACAATTACTGTAACTCCAACTTGGACAGGTACGACGTATTCTGAAGGCTATTCAGTTTGGATAGATTATAACCATGATGGTGATTTTTCAGACTCAGGTGAGCAAGTTTGGTCGCAAGCTGCGACGCAAACAACACCTGTGAGTGGAAGTTTTACAATTCCTTCTGGTGCTTATACAGGAGCCACGAGAATGCGAGTTTCAATGAGCTATAATGAAATACCTACAGCTTGTCAATCTTTTACTTATGGTGAAGTTGAAGATTATACAGTAAATTTAATAGGAGCTGCTGCTGATACTACTGCTCCAGTGTTAACCTTAAATGGTGCGTCAACAATTAACCTAGAAATTGGAGACACCTACAATGAATTAGGAGCCACTGCTACCGATAATTTTGATGGTAATTTAACCTCAAGTATTGTAATTACAGGAACGGTTAATACAAATTCTGCTGGAACTTATACGAGATATTATGATGTAAGTGATGCTGCAGGAAATGCAGCAGCACAACGTACTCGAACAGTAATTGTAACGCAACCTGCAGATACAACTGCACCAGTAATTACCTTAAATGGCGCATCAACAATTAATTTAGAAGTTGGTGACACCTACAATGAATTAGGAGCTACCGCTACCGATAATGTTGATGGTAATTTAACTTCAGGAATTGTTATTACAGGAAACGTAAACACCAACTTAGCAGGAACTTATACTAGGTTTTATAATGTAAGTGATGCCGCAGGAAATGCTGCAACACAACGTACGAGGTCAATAATTGTAACGCAGCCTTCAACAGGAAGTTGTACAGGTGATATTTCTTCTTTCCCATATTCCGAAAGTTTTGAAAACACATTTGGAGCTTGGTCTCAAGGTTCTGGTGATGATTTTAACTGGGCAACACGAAGTGGAAGTACACCATCTAGTAATACAGGTCCATCTAGTGCTGAATCTGGTTCTTATTATATTTATATGGAGTCATCTTCACCAAATTATTCAACCAAAAGAGCGATTTTGAATTCGCCATGTTTTGACTTAAGTAGTGCTACTCAAGCAACATTTGCATTTAAATATCATATGTATGGTACTGCTGCAATGGGAAGTTTAGCAGTAGAGTTAAGTAATGATAATGGTGCATCATGGACAAGTGTTTGGAGTGAGTCTGGTAACCAAGGAAACTCATGGTTAACAGCTAGTGTTAATTTAGATGCTTACGTTGGTAGTTCGGTTCAATTACGTTTTAATGGTGTCACAGGAACAACGTGGCAAGGTGATATGGCTGTTGATGCTGTAGAACTTACTACGAGTAGTGGATCTAGCGCATGTTCTAATGTTAGTTTATCAATTACCTTTGATAATTATCCAGAAGAAACAGCTTGGAGTATCGTTGATGCATCTGGTACAACTGTAGCCTCAGGAGGAACTTATGGATCTCAAGCAGATGGTTCTACTCTAAATATTAATGTTGGTTGTTTAGATACAGGTTGTTATGATTTTGTAATTACGGATGTTTATGGAGATGGTATTTGTTGTTCTTATGGTAATGGTTCTTATACATTAACCAATTCAGATTCTGGAATTATATTGGCTTCTGGAGGGCAGTTTACTAGTTCACAAACTACTAATTTCTGTTTAGGGAATTCAAGCTCTAATTTTGGTGTTAATTCTAGTACAATTTCAAATAATGAAGATCAATATTTTAAAATACATCCAAACCCAGTTAAACAAACACTTAGTATAGATTTGGTTGGGTATGAAGCACAGACCTTTGAAATTAAAAATATGCTAGGTCAAACTGTACTTAAAGGAAAATATACATCGTCTATTGATGTGTCTAGGTTTGATGAGGGTATTTATATTTTACAATTAAATATTGGTGAGAAAACCAAAACAAAACGATTTATTAAAGGTTAAAAACTTAATAAGTAGTGAACATAAAAAGTCCAGATTTTATATCTGGACTTTTTTATTTTACATTATAATTAATTAAACATGTACAATCTCATTGTCATGTAACAATGCGTCACCACGTAATCTTAAAAATATTTGAGCTACAGCAATCGTATCTTTTTCGCAATACACAATAATACGATCTACTTCTTTTTCTTGATAATATACACGATATACTTCACTACCATCAATGTCATCTTTTGGAGAAGGAATGCCTAGAACATTTGTTAATAATTTTAATGATGTGTAGGTTTTATAGTCTCCAAATTTCCATAGTTCTAAGGTGTCTAAATGTGGGACTTCCCACGGTTTTTTTCCGAAGAGATTCAATTTATAAGGTAATTCTATGTTATGAATTATCATACGACGAGCTATGTATGGGAAATCAAATTCCTTACCATTATGCGCACACAGTAAATGTTTGTTAGAGCTAAAGTGGGTGATTAGCATGTTTTTAAAATCTTTCAAAAGTTTGACTTCATCACCATAGAAAGAAGTGACTCTAAAGGTTCTCACGTCACCTTCCATTTTAAAATAGCCTACTGAAATACATATGATTTTACCAAATTCGGCCCAAATACCAGCGCGATCGTAGAATTCTTCAGCAGTAAACTCATCACGTCTTTGATATTTAGATTTACTCTCCCAAAGTTCTTGTTTAACATCATCCAATTGAGAAAAATGTTCCGTTTCAGGTACGGTTTCAATATCTAGAAATAGAATATTTTCTATATTTAATTTTGTAATCATGCCTTTTCAGTTTTAGTAATTAATCAAATTTTAGTTTACTGGAATTTTTAGTTTAGAGATTGTCCTAACATGTTATACCCTTCGTCAATATACAACGAAATATCGTTGCTAAAAACATGCGTATTATTATCTGGAGATTTACGATGACCTAATCTAACAATAATAACATTGTCTTCGGGTTGAACGATTACATATTGTCCTAAATGACCACGCATCATAAAAAACTCTTTTCCTTTGTAATCATAAATCCAAAATCCGTAACCATACACTGGATTTGCAGGAAAACGTGGTGTGATAGACTTAGCTACAAATGAAGAATCTAGAACTTGTTGCCCATTCCATTTTCCGAAGTCTTTATACAATTTACCAAAGCGTGCAAAATCTTTAGCATTACTACCAATACAACAAAATGCTTTGGCTAATCTATGATCTTCATCGTCTAATTGCCAAATGGCATTGTCCTTTGAGCCTAGAGGTTTCCAGAAGCTCTCAGATAAGTAATTAGACAGTGTTTTGCCTGTTGCTTTTTCAATGACCATGCCTAATAATTGAGTGCTGCCACTTAAATATTCGTATTCAACACCTGGTGTTTTAACCACTTTTTGGTTTAAAATAGTTTCGGCTAGGTCATCGTCATAGTTAGCTCTTGCAGTCACAGAAAACGGACTGGTATAACTTTCTACCCAATCCAAACCAGAGGCCATAGATGCCAAATCACCAACGGTTGTTTTTGCATAGCTATACTCTGGATAAAAATCACTTAAGGGTTGATCTAGACTTTTAATATGACCATCCATGATTGCTTTTCCTAATAAGCCAGACACATAACTTTTTGCCATAGAAAAGGAGTTTGTTTTTGAATTCTCATCAAAACCATCATAGTATTTTTCAAACCAAATACTATCATTTTTAATGATTAAATAAGCTACAGTTCCCCAATCTAGATTAGAAGTTTCTAATGCTGAGGTGGCATCAACTGTATTGTAGTTTTTATGAATTGCCCAAGCATCTGTTTTAGTTCCTTTTTGTATGGTATCATTTTCAAAATAAGGGAAATCATCAATAAATGCAGTGTTATGACCTGTAAAATAAACCACACGAACGCCTTTTAATATGTAATCATAATCAAAAACATAAAGTAATAAGACTAAAGTTAAAATGGTAATTGAAAACCACTTGAGGAATTTTTTTATAAATTTCATAGAGTACTAAGGTATTAATTAGCTTGACGTTGTTTAAGTTTTTCTTTGTAAAATTGTTTTTTGGCGACGTACATGGTTTTGTTAAACGTAGCTATAATTTGGCGCTTGTCGTCAACAAGATTCATCGATTTAACGAGGTCTATTTCATTCTTTTTTTCAAGATCTTGTTTTATAGTTATAATGTCTTCTTCGGAAAAGATAAACTCACCAAATATTTTACTTTTGGCAGGTTTTTTATAGCGTGCTTCAACAGCTTTGTCCCAAACCACATAATCGTCTCCTAATATTTGCATGAGCTGAATCATATAAATAGGATCGGTTGCAGATAACATGCTGCCTCCAAAAATTGAACCTACATAATTACGGTTTTTCCAACTCGGTTTCATTGTAATAACCACTTTATGCAAATCATCACTTACTTCTATAACTCTAGCAGTACTTCTACGATACATTGGTGACCAATTGAGCCCGTATTTATAGATAGTTGCAGGTTTAAAAAAGCGATTTAAAAAATTAGTTAATACTTTATACATTAAAAAAGTGATTGTTGTTTGTACGGGCTTTCATGCTCAATTAGCCATTGCTTTCGATGTATTCCGCCAGCATATCCTGTTAATTTACCATCACTACCAATCACACGATGGCATGGCACGATAATCCATAATGGATTTTTACCGTTGGCATTAGCAACAGCTCGTATGGCTTTAACATCGCCTAAACGTTTTGATAGCTGTAAATAAGAAATCGTTTTGCCGTAAGGTATTTCTTGAAGGAGTTCCCAAATAACATTTTGAAAAGCTGTGCCTTGCGCATTTAGTTTTAAATCAAAAGTGGTACGAGTACCTTCAAAATATTCTCTGAGTTGGATGACACAATCTTCTAATTGAGCGGGAATAATATCGGTTTCTTTGTCTTCAGAATTTAAAATTGTTACCTGAGAAATGCCATCATCATCACCACAAATTTTGGTAAAACCTAAAGGGGATTTAATGATGCAGGTTTCCATTATTTATTCGTTTTCTTCGGAAGGATTCTCGTCAATAATGCCTAGTTTTTTTGCTCTAGCTTCCCAGCTTTTTCTAGCCATATGTTGCAAGTCTGAAACATTATCGCTTTCGTCCATAATCTCCATACCTAATAACGTTTCAATAACATCTTCCATGGTAACAATACCGCTTACAGATCCATACTCGTCTACCACTAAAGCCATATGATTTCTGCTTTCTACAAGCTTTTCAAATAACTTAGGTATAGGTAAATTGCGCTCAACAACTATAATATCTCTTTTGAGTTCAGATAATCTTTTAGACCCATTATTTAAAGCCATTTCTTTAAAGATTTCATCTTTTAAAACAAGCCCTTTGATATTGTCAGGATTATCCACATAAATTGGAACTCTAGAAAAACGCAAATCCATATTTTTGCTAAAAAAGTCGGCAACCGTTGTATTATGATCTTCAGATTTCATAACCGTTCTTGGTGTCATTACATCTTTGGCTAGAACCTCTTTAAAGTTTAATAAGTTTTTAATGATTTTGCTTTCATTTTCTTGAAACACACCTTCTTCATGAGCCATATCTGCCATAACTAAAAAGCCTTCTCTACTTAGCACACTTCCGTGACCTTTACCGCCAATTAATTTTGTGGTGAGTTGCATGATCCATAATAAACCTGTCCATTTTAAAGGGAATATCAAAACCTTTAAGGCTTTGGTTGTGAAGTTAGCTAAGCTTTTCCAGTAAGTGGCACCAATGGTTTTTGGGATGATTTCCGAAGCCACTAATATTAAAATGGTCATCACTGCAGAGACGATAAATACACCATAACCATCACCACTTCCATAAAGACCTTCGGCTTCTTTACCAACGAGTATTGCGCCAACAGTGTGTGCAATGGTGTTTAAAGTAAGGATAGCAATTAAAGGTCTATCGACATCTTTTTTTAAGGCTTCTAAATCGTCTGCGTAGTGTTTGCCTTCTTGCTTTTTAACATTTATAAATGTAGGTGTAACACTTAAAAGAACAGCTTCTAAAATGGAACATAAAAAAGAGAAAAATATGGATATAACACCGTAAAATATAAGTAATCCCATGGATTTGTTTTGGTTTATTTGTGGCTAATTTACGATAATAATTTCACAACATCTTTAGCAAAGTAACTCGCAATTACATCTGCTCCAGCACGTTTAATGGCTGTAATTTGTTCCATCATCACTGCATCATGGTCTAACCATCCTTTTTCGGCAGCAGCTTTAAGCATGGCGTATTCTCCAGAGACTTGGTATACCGCAACAGGAACATCTACGTCGTTTTTAATTTCTCTAACAATATCTAAATAACACAATCCTGGTTTTACCATCACGATATCTGCACCTTCATCGATATCCATTTCGGTTTCTTTAAGCGCTTCAAAACGATTAGCATAATCCATTTGATATGATTTCTTATCTTTAGGTATATCCTTAACATCAGCAGGAGCAGAGTCTAATGCATCACGAAAAGGTCCATAAAATGCAGAGGCATATTTTGCAGAGTAACTCATAATACCAGTGTCTGTAAAACCATCATCTTCTAAAGCTTCGCGAATGGCTAAAATACGACCATCCATCATATCGCTTGGCGCAACAAAATCGGCTCCAGCCTGAGCGTGCGACAGGCTCATTTCAGCTAAAACATCAACCGTATCATCGTTAATTATTTTTCCTTCGGAAATTATACCATCATGGCCAAAAGACGAGTAAGGATCTAGTGCAACATCTGTCATAACTAACATTCCTGGACACACATTCTTTACCGTTTTGATGGCACGTTGCATGAGTCCGTTAGGATTTAAAGCCTCAGTGCCTTTATTGTCTTTTAAGTTATCAGGCACTTTTACAAATAATAAAACAGACTGTAAACCTAGTTTCCAAAGTTCTTTAACCTCGTGTTCTAGTAAGTCTAAACTAAACCGATAATAATTTGGCATTGATGGGATTTCTTGCTTTGTCCCTTTGCCCTCAACTACAAATAAAGGGACAAGAAAATCGTTAGGCGAAATGATGGTTTCTCTAACTAAGTTTCTTATAGATGCATTGGTTCTTAATCTTCGGTTTCTTCTTAATGGATACATTTTTTTCTTACTTTTATAGATTACAAAGTTAATGAATATACCAATTTTAGGATGAAAAGGAGCTAAAAAGAATTTGAATTATATTGTATTCGTATGAAATAGAAAATCTAAGCATAGCTTGGGTTGAGGTTATATTTTATATTGAAATAAGTAAGCAATAGAAACAAATTATTAGATTCTTTTTATTTAATAATTAGTATTATAACCATTTTTAGATTGATTAAATCACTAGATACTCTAGAATTTAAGTTTCCGTGGAGAAGTTATCAAGCCGAACTTTTAAAACATTTTAATAGTCATATTGCCGACAATCATTTTCATGTGATTGCACCTCCAGGATCTGGAAAAACAATTTTGGGCATTGAGATTTTGAGAAAACTTGGTAAAAAAACATTAATCCTGGCGCCAACATTAACCATTAGAAATCAATGGGAAAATCGTTTGCAATCTTTTTTTACTGAAACAGCTCACTTTAAAGCTTTGTCGTTTGATATAAAATCTCCAAGCGATATTACATTTTCTACCTATCAATCCTTACACGCATTTTATAAAACATTTGAAGACAAAAACGACTATTATCAATTTTTTAAAACGCATAATATTGAGACCTTGGTTTTAGATGAAGCACACCATTTAAAAAATGCGTGGTGGACGTGTTTAATGGATTTAAAACGCAATAGCCAATTTTACACAGTAGCGCTCACAGCAACACCACCTTACGATAGCAGTAGGGCTGAGGTGTCTAAATATTTTACATTATGTGGTGAGGTTGATGATGAAATTGCAGTGCCAGATTTAGTACGCGAAAGAGATTTGTGTCCGCATCAAGATTACGTGTTTTTCTCAAAACCAGAAGATTTAGAAATCAACTTTATTGTAGATTATAGACGTCAAATTGCTAATTTTCATGATGAAATTTTACAAGATGAGGACTTTATCTCGTTTATAACAACACATCGCTTTTACAAAAATCCTAATTGGCATCTAGACGAGTTGTATGCTAATACACCATATTTCTCAGCTATTTTGATTTTTCTTCATGCGTGCGGATTCGAAATCGATCATCAAAAGCTCGAAGTTTTAGGATTTGATCAGAGTGAAATGATCCAATTTCCAGAGCTAGATTTAACATGGCTAGCTGTGTTGCTTCAAAATATTTTAGTCACAGATAGAGAACAACTCATAGCGCACGAAGACTATATTTTAACCTTAGAAAAAAGATTAAGACGCCTCAATGTATTTGAGCGAAATACAATAGATTTTGTTGATGAGCAACTGCTTTATAAATCCTTATCAAACAGTCCTAGCAAACTTAAAAGCATTGTAAGTATTGTAAATGCTGAGCGCGAGAGTTTACAAGCAGATTTAAACTGCGTGATTTTAACCGATTATATTCGTAAAGAGTTTTTAAACATCCCTTCGGAAAAGATAAACGACATTAACAAAATAGGTGTCATTCCTATTTTTCAATATGTAAGATTGTATTGTGATCATCCAGAAGAATTAGCAGTGCTTTCAGGTAGTATAGTAATTATTCACAACTCTATTTTAAGTGCTTTTGAGTTGATTACAAGTCTTGAAAATTTTTCATTTTCAGAATTGGAAATTGATAACGCTTTTGTTTTAGTTACAGCGAAAGGAAAATCTAAAAACACTATAGTTAATATCATAACTCAACTTTTTGAAAACGGAAGTATTAAAGTTTTAATAGGTACAAAATCCTTACTTGGTGAAGGTTGGGATGCACCATCAATTAATAGTTTAATTCTCGCCTCTTTTATTGGTTCGTTTGTGTCATCAAATCAAATGCGAGGTAGAGCTATTAGAAAAGATGTAAATGCACCTCAAAAAACTGGAAACATTTGGCATTTAGCTTGTGTGGATCCAACAGATCGAGATGGAGGCAAAGAAGTAGATACCTTAAAACGACGTTTTGAAGCATTTGTTGGTGTAACTAATTCTACAATTCCTTATATATCTAATGGTTTTGATCGTTTAGATATACCTGAAGAAATCACAGTAGAATCTATAGAAACACTTAATGAAACTACCATAAAACAAGCAACAAACCGAAATGTAGTTTCTAAAAAATGGAATAATGCTATTGGTAAAGGTACCAAACTCACCAAAGAAGTCAAAATTATAAAACAGGATAGTTTACCTTTTAAAAAGCAGCACCAAATCTATTATTTTGATGCGTTAAAGTTTTTTATTGCAGAGTTGTTTTTTGCCATGATGCTTTTTTATGTTCAATTTGCTATAGAAAGCTTTCATCTTGTATTGCAGAGAGGAGTTGTCTATTTTATTTATGCGTTATTAGCTGCTTTTGTTGCCACATTTGGCTACAAGTTATTTAAGGCCGTAAAATTGTACATAAAACACGGTTATTTATATAAAAAAATAGGTAAAATGGGTGATGCAATTTTAGACACATTAAATGAGTTGGATTATTTGACGTCTCATAGAGATTCTATTACTGTACATTCTTATTTAGCTAATAAAGGCGATGTTGTTTGTAATTTAGTTGGTGCAAATGCTTTTGAAAACGCTTTATTTTCTAAGGCGCTAACGCAATTGTTAGAACCTATAGATTCGCCTCGATATTTAATAATTAAAACTAATGTGTTTAGAAAGCGTTTAGATCTTGAGAATTTCTATGCTGTACCCGAAATTTTTGGTGACAAAAAAGAAAAAGCATTAGTGTTTCAAAAGCATTGGAGAGATAATCTGGGTAGAAACAAACTAGTTTACACTAGAAGTATAGAAGGTAGAAAATTACTGCTCAAAGCAAGATTGTTTCACGTTTATAATGCATTTAAGGAAGTGACTAAAGAGGTGTTAGTTTGGAAGTAAAATAGAAAAGGGTATAATGTTATGAGCTTAAACCCAAATAAAACCATTGGTTATTTTCTTTAATAAATGCAGATTTTTCATGGATGGTATCTGCTTTACCGTTTTCAAAAAAATAGGCGTTAAAAGTGACTGTGCCTTCTGTGTCTTTTTCAGAGCCTTTAGTGGTTTCGATAACTTCCAATTTAATCCATTGCACAGATTTTGCCCATTTTACAATGGCTTTTTTTTCTTTAATTGGTCGTGTAGAGCTGTGATGTGTTGCCATTAAATAATCACCATCAGCTAGCACGAATGCGCTGTAGCGAGAACGCATAAGTTGTTCGGCAGTTTGTGTTTTTTTAGGATTTAAATGAAATACTTGGCAACAGGTTGTGTAGGTTTTAATATTTCCGCAGTAACAATTCATATTATACCCAATTTTTAGGGTTTTGTAATACTTGTACTAGCTTTTCTTCTTCGCTACCTGCTTCGGGATGATGATCATAAACCCATTGTACGTGAGGTGGTAAGCTCATTAAAATGCTTTCAATACGACCATTGGTTTTTAAGCCAAATAATGTGCCTTTATCATGTACCAAATTAAATTCTACATAACGACCACGTCTAATTTCTTGCCAATCGCGTTGTGATTTTGTGTATTCTAAATCTTTGCGTTTTTCAACAATAGGGATGTAAGCTTCTAGAAAACTATCACCAACTTGAGTGACGAAATCATACCAATTTTGCATGCTCATATCATCTGTTGCTTTGCAGTAATCAAAAAATAATCCGCCAAGTCCACGACCTTCATTTCTATGTGTATTATAAAAATACTCATCACAACGTGCTTTGTATTTTGGATAAAATTCTGGATTATGCTTATCGCAGGCTGTTTTACAGGTTTGGTGAAAATGCTTGGCGTCCTCTTCAAAGAGATAATATGGTGTTAGGTCTTGTCCGCCACCAAACCATTGGTCAACAATATTCCCATCTTTATCATACATTTCAAAATAGCGCCAATTGGCATGTACTGTTGGTACCATTGGGTTTTTAGGGTGTAAGACTAAGCTTAATCCGCAGGCGAAAAAATCGGCATCTTCTACGCCAAAGTAGGTTTGCATAGAATCTGGGAGTTTACCATGTACACCAGAAATATTAACACCTCCTTTTTCAAAAACGTTACCGTTTTCAATAACTCTGGTTCTGCCACCACCACCTTCTGGTCGTTTCCAAAGATCTTCTTGAAATGTTGCTTTACCATCTATTTTTTCTAAGCCAGCAACAATGCTGTCTTGTAACTCGTGTATGTATTTGAAGAATTTATCTTTCATAGTGATATCAAATTTATTTTCTCTTGCAAGGTTTTCAAAACCTTGCAGGATAATCAATTATATTATTCCATATTCAAAGGCGCTTGTTAAAAATCAAATAACCATTGACGCCTTTTATATAAATATGATTGAAATAACTGTTTTTTAAGTTGTTTAACTTTATGTTTTACCTATTTTATAAACCTAAAAGGTTTTTGAAACCTTGCAGGATGTTTTAGTTTTTATGTAATTCATACAACTCCATATCTAAAGGCGCTTCACCAATAGGAGTATATTCGTTCTTTAATGTTTTTTGCCAAATAAAGCCATTGTTTAAAGCTACTTTTGTACTTGCAATATTATCGTTATGCACAATGATTTGTAGGGTTTGAAGTTTTAAGGTTTCAAAAGCATAATGCGATAAATAGTTTATGGTTTTTGATGTTAGCCCTTGGCCTTCAAATGTGTAGCCAATACAGTAGGCAAATTCACCTTGTTTTTTGGTCCAATCTAATTCTTTAATATAGATGATACTTGCGAGTTCTCTCGTTTTTGAAGATTTTAAAGTAAACACAAATTCTTCTTTATTAATAAATCGCTTTACCTTATTTTCAACAAATAGTTGGGACAAGGTTGGATTTAAATTTTGTTCTAATGTCTTCGGAAAATAGCGTTTAAAACGGTCTGCATTAGCTACCATTAAGTTACAGATTTTCCACGCATCGCCTTCATGGATTGCATTAATTTCAAAACCATCAAATTGAGCAATCATTACACTATGGGTTTAGTTGTGTTTAAGAGCTCATCTTGTTTTAATAACTCTACTGTTTTAATAGATGCAGCAGTAACGCTCATTGGTAAAACCAAAATTACACCTATAAACGGTATGAGGAGGAAAAGAATAAAAACTAGACCATTGCCAATAGCAATACCACGATGTTTTCTAATAAATTGAACGCTATCTTTATATTTAAAATGACGTTCTAGTGTATAATCCATATTACCAAAACCTGCGTAGTAGGCTTGTACCATAAATAATAAAACTGTAGAAAAGATATTAACTACAGGTATAAATTTGAGTAATAACAGAGGTACTGTAATTAATAGCTCTTTGGCTAAGTTTCTAACGTTGATTCTAATACCTCTCCAAAGTTGTTCTTTAAAAGAGGTTGGTCGGTGATGATGCTTTTCTATACCTGTGAGATGTGCTTCAATTTTTTCTGAAACCGGACTCATAAATGGTGCAGAAAATGCCATGATGATGTGCTTGTAAAGTATTAAGCCTATAGCGATAACTACGATAGCTCCTATAAAAGTAGAAATCCAAGTAAAGGTGTCTTTTCCAAAATCCCAAGGCCAAACTTGTGCTAAGAAATTCCCGATGTTATCTGATAATCCATAGGCAGATAAGGCAATGACTGAAGCTGTAACCATACTGATAATGATTGGTACTAAAAAGTATTTCCAAAGTTTAAGCTTTGATATTAAAGCTAATGCTCCAGTATAGGCTTGAATTCCTTGTAAAATATTTTTAATCATATCTAAGTTACATAAAAGTGAAAACCTCTTGCTTTTGAGGTTCCCATTTTCAATTTAGTGTCAATTTAAGGGTTTTTAAATAAAAAATAAAATGGTTTAATAACCTGTATCTAGTGTTTACTCTTTGAAATAAGTGTTAAGATGGCACTTTATATTCTTTCACAGCATCAATAAATGCCTTTGCATTGTCTAAAGGTATATTTGGTAAAATACCATGACCTAGATTTACTATATATTTATCTTTTCCGAAGTCATTAATCATTTGAGTCACCATTTTCTTAATTTCATTTGGAGGAGAAAATAAACGGGTTGGGTCAAAATTACCTTGTAAAGTGATGTTTCCGCCAGTTAAATAACGAGCATTTTTTGCAGAGCATGTCCAGTCTACACCTAAAGCTGAAGCACCAGATTTTGCCATGGTATCTAATGCAAACCAACACCCTTTACCAAATGCAATTACAGGAGCATCGTCTTTTAAAGCGTCAATAATTTGCTGAATATATTGCCAAGAAAACTCTTGATAATCTACAGGAGATAACATTCCTCCCCAAGAATCAAACACTTGTACGGCATTACAACCTGCTTTTACTTTTTCTTTTAAATAAGCAATTGTAGTATCTGTAATTTTTTGCAATAATTGGTGTGCTGCCATTGGGTTTGTAAAACAAAACTCTTTGGCTTTATCAAAGTTTTTAGAACCTTGACCTTGTACGCAATAGCATAAAATCGTCCAAGGAGAACCTGCAAAACCTATGAGAGGGATCTCATCATTTAGTTTTTCTTTGGTTGCTTTTATAGCTTGATAAACGTAATTAAGAGATTCCTTGACATCTGGTACAATCACATTATCGACATCTTTTTGTGTACGCACAGGATTTGGTAAATACGGTCCAAAATTAGGTTTCATTTGTACCTCAATATTCATGGCCTGCGGAATCACCAAGATATCACAAAATAATATCGCAGCATCCATACCGTAACGACGAATGGGTTGCACAGTAATTTCGCTAGCTAATTCGGGAGTTTGACAACGTGTAAAGAAATCATACTTAGCTTTGATCTCCATGAATTCTGGAAGATAACGACCTGCTTGGCGCATCATCCAAACTGGTGGGCGCTCAACGGTTTCTCCTTTTAATGCTCTTAAAAATAAATCGTTTTTTACCATTATTAGCTGTTGGCTATTAGTTTTTAGCTGTTGGCTTCGCACCATTGTCTATAAACTCTAGCTCTTTTTAATTTTATTTATTAAACTATTTTTCATTTTTGCCTCTTTATTAAGAAGCTCAAATATATTTTTTAAATTAGAAGCTGTTAGAAACCCTAATTTTTGTGCGATTATCAATTGTGTTTCAACTTCAAAAAGTGAACCCATTGCAATTTCAAGAAAACGCTTAAATTCTATTTCACTATTTCTACTTCAGCCTTCTGCAATATTTGATGGAATAGAAATTGAAGCTCGTGTTACTTGACTTTTCAATCCAAACTTTTCTTCCGAAGGTGGAAAATCCGATAACGAATAAATTTGCTTCACGATTTCAATTCCGTTTTTCCAAATCTCAAGGTTTCTAAAATTTCTCATCCTATAATTATGTATTGGTAACTTAATTTAAATTTTAACCAATAAATGTATTAAAGATGATTTCAGCTAAAAGCTTAAGGCAAAAAGCGAAAGGCTATTTTTCATAATACGCATTAACCAGCTTCACCACACTCTCAACCGTAGGCATCTTAGCAACTCTCACATCTTTAAAATGTTTTTTAGCTTCTTTTGCTGTCGTTTCTCCAATACAAAATGCAATCATATGGTCTTCGGCAACATTTTCTTTTTTGAAACTTTGTACTGTTGATGGACTGTAAAACATAACGCCTTCTATAGTATCTTCTATTTTTTGAGGGTCGTATTTTGTTTCATAAGCAATTACTTCAGTTACATCAATATGATTTTCTGCTAAAATTGTAGGTAATTCATCTAGTCTTAAATCGCTACAAAAATAAGTTGCATTGGTACCATCAATATATTCAACGAGGTATTCTGCTAAGGCTTTCGCGCTTTTTTCGGTATGTTTGACTTTACCAATTTTACGTTCTACAAATCGCTTTGTTTTTCCGCCTACGCAATACATGTTTTCAAATTTTAAGTCTTCCGCAGAAAAATTAGTAAGCAATGCTTGTGCCGCATTTTTACTTGTTATAATGACATTTTTTGGCATTGGTCGTAACACTGTAGGTGTCATACGATTTAGACTAATCTTTATAAAATCTGAACTATTACTAACCACATCATCACAAAACATGTGTTTTTGATCTTTGGTTAGGGATTTAGTAGAATATATATTTGTTTTTTGATCTCCTTTTTTAAGAGCATCCATTAAACGGTTTCCGCCACGCTCAATGATATAATCTGCGCAAAATTGAGCTAGATCATGATGTTTTCCTAGAGCGACAGTTCGCTGTACTTCAATTTTTTTGGTTCCATCAAGGCTTAATAAAATGCCTTGAAAATGAACCTCTTCTTCTTTTATAAATGCCAAAGCTCCAATTGGAGCAGAGCAACCACCTTCTAAAAGGTTCAAGAATTTGCGTTCTATTGAGGTTGCAATTTCTGTTTCTTCGTGGTTTATTTCTTTTAATACAGTTAATGTTTCGTCATCACTTTCTAAAGCAGTTACCATAATGGCACCTTGAGCAGGTGCAGGTATCATCCATTCTAGGTTAAAACTTTCTTCTGGTTTTAGATCTAATCGTCCTAAGCCAGCTGCAGCAAAAATGGCACCATTCCAATTGTTATCTTCTAGCTTTTGTAATCTAGAATTTACATTTCCGCGTAAACCAACCATTGTATGTGTTGGGTAACGATTTAGCCATTGTGCTCTACGACGTAAACTGCCAGTTGCTATTACAGCTTCGCGTTGTGATAAAAATTCTTCGTTAGTTTTAAAAACAAGACAATCTCTCACGTTACCACGTTTTATAACAGCAGCTTGAACGATTCCTTTTGGTAACAGCGTTGGCACATCTTTAAGCGAATGTACTGCAATATCGATATCTCCATTAAGCATTGCGACGTCTAATGTTTTTGTAAAAACACCTGTAATTCCTAATTCGTAAATGGGTTTGTCAAGTACAATATCACCTGCAGATTTTACAGGTACTAAGACTGTTTTATGTCCTAAATGTTCGAGTTGACTTTGTACAATTTTGGCTTGCCATAGCGCTAATTGGCTATCGCGAGTTCCTATTCTAATGAGTTTAGACATTGTCTGTGGTAGTTTCTAATTGAAACACTTTTTTTATGAGTTCTAGGCTATCGTCTGTAGATACATCATCGCCTTTTAAATGATGTGCAAAATGATTGGTGATTTTTTGAATGATTTTGTTGCTAATCACTTCGGCTTGCGCTTCATTGAAATCACTCATTTTTTTGCGTTGCGTATCTAATTCTGCAGTTGCAAAATCGGTTAATTTATGCTTTAAAGCTTTAATGGTTGGCGCGAATTTTCGTGTAGATAACCAAGCGTTAAATTCGGTTTTAATATCTTCTATAATAGATTCTGCAACAGGAATATGTGCTTTTCTGCGTTCTAAGGTGTCATCTGTGATTTGTGCTAAATCATCTAGATGTACTAATGTGACGTTGTTTAATTCTGAAACGTTTTCATTCACATTCTTCGGAATGGAAAGGTCTAAAATCAATAACGGCTTAGAAGTTTGAATGCAATGTTTGTCTACCGTCGGGTTTTGTGCTCCAGTGGCAACAACTAAAATATCACTTGAATTAATTTCTTCTTGAAGTTGAGAATAATCTTTTACTAATAAATTAAATTTACCCGCAATCGCTTCGGCTTTATCTTTTGTTCTGTTTATTAATGTAATGTGTGGGTTTTTAGTGTGTTTTACTAAATTCTCACAGGTGTTTCTTCCTATTTTTCCTGTTCCGAAGAGTAAAATATTTTTTTCTGAAACGTGATCAATCGACTTCATGATATATTGAACAGAAGCAAATGATACAGATGTTGCACCAGAGGAAATTTCAGTTTCTGTTTTTATGCGTTTTGAAGCTTGAATTACAGAATTCACGAGGCGCTCTAAAAACGGATTGAATACGTTGTGTTTTTTAGATAAACGTGCGCTTACTTTTAACTGGCTAATGATTTCAAAATCTCCAAGAATTTGGCTATCTAAGCCAGAACCTACACGAAACATGTGAGAAATAGCATCTTTATTTTTATAGACGTAAGCGACGCGTTGAAATTCTTCTACTGTTCCTTTAGTGTTATCGCATAGCAATTGAATGAGTTGAAAAGGATGCTCTGCAAAACCGTAAATTTCGGTTCTGTTACAAGTAGATGTTACGATTAAGCTTTCGATACCATTTTGTTTGGCTTGCTCTAACACAGCATGTTTTGAATCTTCGTCCAAACTAAAATGACCACGAATTTTAGCATCCGCTTTTTTATAGCTTAGCCCAATCGCATAAAATGTAGTGCCTCTCGACATATTGTAGTGCTCCATACCTGATTTGGAAATTACCAAAGCAAAAATAAAAAGGTAAATCAATAAAAAACAACGCTAGAAGAACTTTTAGTATCGTTTGTGGTTTTTTAGGGCTATTTGTTCTTAAAACATGATAAATGTCATATTTTTGTAGTGATGACAAGGCTTTAAAGTGGTTTTGTTTAGAACGAATCTAAATAAGAGTAAAAATTTTATGGAAACTTCAGACTCAAAAAATATCGCTAGAGGTTCATTTGATGAAACGTCATTAGATGAGGGATTTTTTGTGTTAACGTATCAAAATGAAACCAACGATGTGCAAATTGTTGAACGTGAGATTGATAGTAATTTTATTCAGTTTCACTATTGTATTAAAGGGTCAAGTGAATTTATTTTTAATAATGGTAATTATCGTTTAAAAATTCAGGAGGAGAATTCATTATTACTTTATAATCCACAACGCGATTTACCCATTCATTTAGAAGTGCATTCAAAATCCTGGTTGGTATCTGTTTTGGTATCGATTAAAAAATTTCATGGTCTCTTTTCTCAAGAGGCAGATTATATCACATTTTTGAGTGATGATAATAAAGACAAGAAATATTATAAAGATGGTAAGATTTCACCATCAATGGCCATTGCGCTTAATCAAATTATAAACTACAATCTTAATTCGTCTATTAAAAACCTCTATTTTAAAGGGAAAGCTTTAGAGTTATTAAGCTTGTATTTTAATAGAAGTGAAGAGGCAGATATTGAGCAATGTCCATTTTTAGTTGACGAAACCAACGTCATTAAAATTAGAAAAGCTAAAGACATTATGATTGCTCGTATGGCAGAGCCACCAACGCTTCAAGAGCTTAGTGAAGAAATAGGTCTAAGTCTAAAAAAACTTAAAGAAGGCTTTAAGCAAATTTATGGCGATACGGTTTTTAGTTTCTTATTTGACTACAAAATGGAAGTGGCGCGCAAACTCCTAGAAGCTGGAAATGATAATGTTAACGAAGTGGGTTTAAAAGTGGGTTACAGCACATCGAGTCATTTTATTTCAGCATTTAAAAAGAAATATGGAACAACACCTAAACGGTATTTGATGGGTTTGGGTTAAAAAATAAAAGGCTTAACTTTTTAGTTAAGCCTTTACTAATTATTGTTTTATAAATGTGTAATCTCCATAAGGGATTCTATTCTCTGTGGGAGAGTCAATAGATGGTATGACAGTATAATTAAAAGAGTAAAACACAACATTCATTTTTTTCTACACCGTTATCTACTGTATGTCTCAATACCATGGCAGAATTCAAATACTCACGTTCTGGGTCTGTAAAATATACAAATACTTGGCGTTGGTCATCAGCACAATCTTCGCATTTAGGATATTGCCCTTTGTGTAAAATTGTATTTCCAACTAAATAGCGATCATAAATGTAAAATGAGTTATCATTTAGTTGTGAAAGATTGTCTTGTATGACATTACCATTTACAGTAAATTTATAAGCTCCAACGAGCATATCTTCATACTGATTGGTGTCATCAAAAAATACATCTTCCCATTTTTGGAACTCAATAGTAATAATAGAGTCATTACTTTGCCATTTCCAAGTGCCAACAAAGTCACTCAGATTATTATCTAAGTCTTTAAAATGGATACCTTCAGGATTATCTCTATCTATTCGTTAGAGAGGTGCAGTTTGTGCTTTGCAAGAGCTAATTATTAATGTAAGGATTAATAGAGGTAAATATATTTGTTTCATGTTTTAGATGATACTAATTGCGATATCATAATTCAAATTTATGAGATATTATTTAATTCTTAAAATAGCAATGAGTAATGTGTAGGTTCTGTTGAGCGAAATCCAATTTTCAATTAGGTAACTTATTCTTTAAAAAATTCTATCGTATTTTTGCAAAAACAAAACTACACTATGAAACATTTTAAGATATTATTAGTTGCATTATTTATTTCAGTATCGAGCTTTGCACAGTCTAGCTCAGCAGAAATCACCAAAAATGCACAAACCTATTACGATTACATGACTGCCCAAAACTTTGATGGCGTTTTAGATTATATGTACCCAAAGGTGTTTGAGATGGCTTCAAGAGCTCAAATGAAAGCAGGTATGGAGCAAATGTTTAGTTCGCCAGATATGAAAATTGAATTTCTATCTAATGATGTGACTAACGTTTCCGAAGAAAAAATTGTAGAAAATATTACATATGCAGCAGTATTTTATAATAGTAAAATGAAAATGACCTTTTTGTCTGAAAAAGATAAATCTGCTGAAGATCAGAAATCATTTTTAGGGTTTATGGAAGTTACAATGAATTCTCAATTTGGAGAAGAAAACGTAACTTCAGATCCAGAAACTATGTCATTAGTTATTAATATGGATGCAACTATGTTTGCCATAAAAGATCCACAATATGATGGTTGGAAATTTCTTGGTAATGACGATGCCATGAAACAATTAGTAGATTCTATCATTCCTGAGAGTGTAAGAACAGCGTTGATTAAAAAATAATCAAATACATAATCTGAAAACGTTATGAAAAAACACGTTGTATTAGGCCTTATTTTAGCGTTAACATTAACTGTTAGCTCTCAAACTGATGCCACAAAACAAAGTGTTGAGAAATCTGTTTTTGGAATCCAAACAGGATTTTTAGGCATTTGGATTCATAACGAATCTAGATTGTCAAATACTATTGCTTTAAGAAGTGAAATTGGGCTCGATACAGGAATATCAGGAGGAGATGTTTATGGAGATGTTTCGGTTTTTTATGGTCCAGTAATTACTTTAGAGCCTCGTTGGTATTATAACCTTAATAAGCGAAAAACAAAATCTAAACGAACTGATGGTAATAGTGGAAATTTTATTTCCATTAAAACAAGTTATCATCCAGACTGGTTTACTATTAATAAACCTAATAACGTTATATTTTTAAGTGATATCTCAATTGTTCCTACGTGGGGAATTAGACGTAATATTGGTAAACATTTTAATTATGAAACTGGAATTGGAGTTGGTTACGCTCATGTGTTTAAAAAAGACAATGTCGTACTTCACGATGATCCAGATGTCGCTGTAAATTTACATCTTAGAATAGGGTATCGATTTTAAATTTATACCTACGGAAATATAAAAATACATGAAAAAAGGAGTTTTACTAGTAAATTTAGGCTCGCCAGATAGCCCAACACCTAAAGATGTTAAAACCTATTTAGGTGAATTTTTAATGGATGAGCGTGTCATTGATATTCCGTTAGTAGCAAGAACAGCACTTGTAAAAGGAATTATATTAAATACGCGTCCTAAACAATCGGCTGCTGCATACCAAAAAATATGGTGGGACGAAGGGTCGCCTTTAATTGTCTTGTCTGAGCGGTTACAAAAAGGCATTCAAAAAGAAGTAGACATACCTGTAGCATTAGCAATGCGTTATGGTAGTATGACCATTAAAAAAGGACTTCAAGAATTGGTAGATAAAGGTGTTGATGAGGTGTTTCTTATTCCGTTGTATCCGCAATTTGCAATGGCAACAACTGAGACTATTTTAGTGTTAGCAGAAGAGCTTAGAGCAGCTCATTTTCCGCAGTTAAAAATAACAGATTTAAAACCGTTTTATAACAATCCAGATTATATAGAAGTGCTTTCAAATTCTATAGCAAGACATTTGCAAGGTAATGATTATGAGCACTTACTGTTTTCTTATCATGGTGTGCCAGAGCGACATATTAAAAAAAGCGATATTACAAATTCACACTGTAAGCCAAGTGATAAAGAAAACTGTGTATGCTGTAAAACGCCATCTCCAGCTCATGAGTTTTGCTATAAACATCAATGTAAAGAAGTCACAAGATTGGTTGGTGAAAAGCTAAACCTTAAAGAAGGTACCTTCTCAACCTCCTTTCAATCGCGTTTAGGGTTTGATCCATGGTTACAACCTTATACAGATCGTACTATTGAGCGTATGGGTAAAGAAGGTCTTAAAAAAATGGCAATTGTAACACCTGCCTTTGTAAGTGATTGTTTAGAGACACTTGAAGAAATCGCTATGGAAGGTCAAGAGATTTTTCACGAAATGGGAGGACAAGACTTCACAACAGTCCCTTGTTTAAATGACGATAAGGAGTTTGTAGACTTACTCTCTAACTGGATTAACGATTGGGCAAAAGCTGAAACCGTTACTGTATAATGGCAAAAACATCATCAAAAGATTTAGGAACCCAACCCATAGGTTCACTGCTTATTAAACAAGCCGTTCCTGCATCTATAGGTATTTTGGTGATGTCACTCAATATTTTGGTTGATACAATTTTCGTCGGAAATTGGATTGGTTCAACAGCAATCGCAGCCATAAATGTTGTGCTTCCTGTTTCCTTTTTTATAGCAGCATTAGGTATGGCAATTGGTGTTGGAGGATCGTCAATTATTTCTCGTGCTTTAGGAGCTGAAAATAAACCCAAGGCGTTAACAACCTTTGGAAACCAAATTACACTTACATTTTTATTTACAATTTCATTTGCTGTTTTTGGACTCTATTTTGTAGAGACGCTTATTCCTGCTTTTGGTGGTAAAGGTTCTATTTATGATCCTGCAAAAATTTATTATGAAATTATCTTATATGGCGTTCCTGTTTTGGGCTTTGTCATGCTAGGAAATAATGTGATTAGAGCCGAAGGTAACCCTAAATTTGCGATGTATGCCATGTTAATTCCTTCCGTAGGAAACTTACTGTTAGATTATATTTTTATCAATGTCTTAGACTATGGTATGGCAGGTGCAGCTTGGGCTACAACTGGATCTTATATCGTTGCTTTTCTTTTTATTCTATGGTATTTTTTATCTAAAAATTCCGAATTAAAAATCAATACCGCTCACTTTAAATTAGATAAAGCCATTGTTTCAGAAATTGGTTCTTTGGGTTTTGTAACCTTGGCAAGACAAGCCGTTGTAAGTGTGACATTTTTGCTTGTTAATAATGCCCTTTTCGATTTTGGAGGCGAAACTTCAGTAACTGCTTATGCTATTGTTGGGAGGTTGAGCATGTTTGCTTTATTTCCAGTTTTTGGGATTACCCAAGGGTTTATTCCAATTGCAGGCTTCAATTTTGGTGCCGAGCAATATGATCGTGTTAAAGCAGTTATTTATACCGCAATTAAATATGCAACTGTGCTTGCAGCAATTGTATTTATTGTCTTAATGATATTTCCAGAGGTTATTACTAAATCGTTTACAACAGATATTGCTGTTATAAATGTAACTCCAAACAATATGCGTTTAGCCTTTGCGGCAATTCCTATTTTAGCAATTCAACTTATTGGTGCAGCTTATTTTCAGGCCGTTGGTAAAGCATTACCGGCTTTAATATTAACATTGACAAGGCAAGCAATTTTTTTCATACCCTTAATGTATATTTTGCCACTTTATTTTGGCGAATTGGGTATTTGGATGTCATTTCCAATAGCAGATGTATTGTCAACCATTGTGACGTGGTTCTTCTTGCGTCGTGAAATGAGGTTAAAATTGAATCCGAGTATCACATAGTATTTTTTTATGCTTATTTTTAAAGCAATCAAAAAAATCAACCACACCATGAGATTATTCACGACACTTCTATGCCTTTTTCTCTTCGGAAATGTAACCACTCTAGATGCTCAATCTTTTAAAGAAACCCAATACGATGCACTAGAATATAGACTACTTGGCCCTTTTCGTGGTGGTAGAAGTGCTGCAGTCACAGGAGTGTCAAACAAACCTAACTTATACTATTTTGGCGCTACAGGAGGAGGTATTTGGAAAACGCAAGATGGAGGACGTTCTTGGGATAATATTTCTGATGGTTTTTTTGGTGGAAGTATAGGCGCAATTACGGTTTCAAAAAGTGATCCTAATGTGATGTATGTTGGAGGTGGCGAAAAAACCGTTCGTGGTAATGTGTCTTCTGGTTATGGGATTTGGAAAAGTGTTGATGCTGGTAAAACCTGGTCTCAAGCAGGACTAAAAAACTCGCGTCATGTACCAAGAATTGCAGTAGATCCTACAGATCATAATGTCGTTTATGCTGGTGTCCTTGGGAATATCTACAAACCAACTCAAGAACGTGGTGTTTATAAAAGTACAGATGGTGGTAAAACTTGGAAAAAAACTCTTTTTGCCAATGACAATGCTGGAGTAGTTGATTTATTAATTGACCCAACCAATCCTAGAATTTTATACGCATCTACTTGGAGAGTGCAACGTACACCTTTTAGTTTGAGTTCTGGAGGCGAAGGTTCTGCGCTATGGAAAAGTACAGATAAAGGTGAAACGTGGACAGAAATTTCTACCAAAAAAGGATTCCCAGAAGGCACACTTGGTATTATTGGTGTGACTGTGTCTCCAGTAAATAACCAACGTGTTTGGGCTATTATTGAAAACAAAGATGAAGGTGGTTTATACCGTAGTGATGATGGAGGCGAGACTTGGAAACAGGTGAATAGTGAGCGTAAACTGCGCCAACGAGCTTGGTATTATACACGAGTTTATGCAGATACTAAAGATGTTGATGCGGTTTATGTATTAAATGTGAGATATCACAAAAGTACAGATGGCGGAAAATCTTTCAGTACACACAATGCACCACATGGAGATCATCACGATTTATGGATTGCTCCAGATGATCCTAAGCGTATGATTATTGGAGATGATGGAGGTGCGCAAGTGACTTATGATGGTGGAGACACTTGGAGTGCTTATCACAACCAACCAACATCACAGTTTTATCGTGTTACTACAGATAATGCGTTTCCGTATCGTATTTATGCTGCGCAACAGGATAATTCGACAGTACGAATTAGACATCGTACCGATGGACGTTCAATCTCTGAAGACGATTGGGAAAGCACAGCAGGAGGAGAATCGGCTCATATAGCTGTAGATCCTGAAGATGATGATATTGTTTATGGCGGAAGTTATGATGGTTTTTTAACAAGAAGAAATCATAAAACAGGAACGGTTAGAGCCATCAATGTTTGGCCAGATAACCCAATGGGTCATGGCGCAGAAGGGATGAAATATCGTTTTCAATGGAATTTTCCTATTATATTTTCTAAACACAACCCAAACCGATTGTACACATTTTCACAACATGTGCATGTGACAGAAAATGAAGGTCAGAGTTGGGAAATTATAAGTCCGGATTTAACAAGAAACGATCCTGAGAAATTAAAATCGTCAGGAGGACCAATTACTCAAGATAACACATCTGTAGAATATTATTGTACCATTTTTGCTGCTCAAGAATCTCCTATAACCGAAGGTTTGCTTTGGGTTGGTAGTGATGACGGATTGATTCATGTCACCAAAGATGGTGGTGAAAATTGGGAAAACGTCACACCTAAAGGGATGCCAGATTGGATGATGATTAACAGTATTGAGCCTAGTGCTTTTGACTCAGGAACCTGTTATGTGGCAGGAACAAAATATAAAACAGGTGATTTTACACCTTATTTGTATAAAACTTCCGATTACGGGAAATCTTGGAAAAAAATCACAGATGGGATTAGTGAAGAACATTTTACAAGAGTGGTAAGGGAAGATCCAAAACAAAAAGGATTACTCTATGCAGGAACCGAAACTGGAATGTATATTTCGTTTAATGATGGAAAGCACTGGAAACCGTTTCAATTGAATTTGCCAATTGTACCAATTACAGATTTAACTATCAAAAACAATAACTTAATTGTAGCCACCCAAGGACGAAGCCTTTGGATGATAGACGATTTAACGGTGTTGCACCAATTGTATGGTCAGGATATTTCCGAAGAAAAAAATAATATTTTTAAACCAAAAGATACGTATAGAATGCGTGGAGGAAGTAGAAGTGGTAGTAAAACCTCAGGAACCAATCATCCTAATGATGTTATGACGTATTTTAATTTGAAAAGTTTTGATGAGAAAACTGATGAGATTGCTTTAACTTATTTTGATGCAAAAGAGGATACGATAAAAACGTTTTCAACTAAAAATAAGACAAAAGATAGACTAGAAGTTAAAAAAGGAATGAATCAATTTAATTGGGATATGACTTACGATGGAGCCGAAAAACTTAAAGGCATGATTTTGTGGTGGGCAAGTCTAGATGGACCTCAGGCAATTCCTGGTGCTTATAAAGTGACTTTAAATGTTAATGGAACAAATTATTCTCAGCCATTTACCATCTTAGCCGATCCTAGAGCAGAAAGTACTCAGGCAGATATGCAAAAGCAGTTTGATTTTATAACAGATGTGAATACAACCATGGATGATGCGCACAAATCCATTAAAAAAATTAGAAAAATTAAAGCGCAATTATCTGCTTTTGAAAAGCAGTATAAAGGTAATGCTAAATTAAAATCGCTCTTAGAAGATGCTAAAAAATTAAAGGACGATTTTACTAAAATTGAGGAGACTTTGTATCAAACTCAAAATAAAAGTGGTCAAGACCCTTTAAATTTTCCAATACGATTAACTAATAAACTAGGGCATTTAAATGCGTTGGTTGGTATGGGAGATTTTGCTCCTACCAATCAGGATATTGAGGTTAAAAATGAACTGATAGCACAGATTGAGGTGCAACTACGAGATTTTAATACAATGATTTCAGAGAGAATTAGTCAGTTTAATAAAGATTTTAATACTGAAAATTTAAACTATTTATTTATTGAAGATTAATGGAAGAATACTATAACTACATAAAAGCCTTGCACCTCATTTTTATTGTGACATGGTTTGCAGGATTATTTTACATCCCGAGATTATTTGTGTATCAAATTGAAGCCTATCACAAACCGTCACCAGAAAAGGAAATTCTAGGTAAACAATTAAAACTTATGGCAAGACGGTTATGGACGATCATTACATGGCCATCAGCTATTTTGGCTACCACTTTTGCAATATGGCTACTTTTACTGCATCCGTTTTTGCTACAATTACCTTGGATGCATGTAAAACTAGGTTTTGTGGTGTTGCTTATGTTGTACCATTTAAAAACGCATCATTATTATAAGCAGTTGCAGAATGACGATGTTAGAAAAACATCTAATTTTATGCGTCTTTGGAATGAAGGTGCTACTTTTATATTATTTGCTGTAATATTTTTAGTACTACTAAAAAGTGCTATTAATTGGGTTTTTGGCGTTATAGGTATTGTTGTGTTAGGTGTTTTATTAATGCTAGGTTTTAAGATGTACAAACGAATGCGAGAGAAAAATCCAGATGCTTAATAATGGCTTAATTATTGTTACACATATTGAAAATCATTTCTAATTGAGGTACTCATTTTTACGAGCGTTTTTATGAAGCTAAACAAACTATCTTTACGAGTTCGCATATTTTTTGCCATGATATTGTTGGTGCTTATTGCGTCTGTATTAATTGCAGGAGTAACCATATACCAATATAATGAAGAAGCAATAGATTATCATAAAGAACGATTAGAACGTAAAGAAACAGCCATTATAAGTGATCTAAATTACGTTATTAGAGAAACAACCTATTTAGTAGAAACAGAAAAAGTTCCTTTAATTTTTAAGGAAGAAATTTATAGAATTTCTGAGATTCATGGTCTGAGAATTAATTTGTATGACATGGATGGTACGTTACAAATTACCTCTAAAGCTAGTTTTGTAAATGACTCGATTACGAAATGTATTCCTACAGATATTTTAAATGAAATTTCTAATAATGCGGTGCATCGATTTGTAGTAAAAAACGAAAAAAATGGAGAAACCTTTCAGTCTTCTTATATCTATATTTTAGATACAAAATCTAAACCTCTAGCTATTTTAAATTTACCATATTTAGAGAATGATGATTTCCTAAATAAAGAACTCAATGAGTTTTTAGAGCGCTTGGCTTATGCGTACGTTTTTATGATGCTAATTGCTATTTTATTAGCCTTATTATTATCAAAATACATTACACGAACTCTTAAAACGATTTCAGATAAAATAAATGAAACACGCTTAGATAAGCGTAATAAGAGAATTGATATTTCGTCGTCTAGTGAAGAGATTTCTACTTTAGTCAACTCCTATAATAGTATGATTGATGAGCTTGAAGAGAGTGCAGTAAAATTAGCAACCAGCGAAAGAGAACAAGCCTGGCGAGAAATGGCAAAACAAGTGGCGCATGAGATTAAAAATCCACTAACACCAATGCGATTAAGTGTTCAAAGTTTTCAGCGTAAGTTTGATCCTCAAGACGAGAATATTCACCAAAAAGTAGACGAATATAGTCAAACCTTAATACAGCAAATTGATACATTAAGTTCAATTGCTTCTGCATTTTCAAATTTTGCAAAAATGCCTGCACAACAAAATGAAACTTTAAATGTTGTAAATATCGTTAAGTTAGGATTAGATATTTTTAGTGAAGATTATATTATTTTTTCTTCGGAAGAAGATGAAATACTCGCTAATTTTGATCGTACACAATTAATACGTGTCGTCACTAACCTGGTAAAAAATAGCATTCAGTCTATAACAGATGAACGTCAAAATCCTCGAGTTGAGGTGAAGGTAACTGCAAATAATGATATGGTTTATATTTCTGTTTCTGATAATGGTGTGGGAATTTCAGATGAAAATAGAATAAAGATCTTTGAGCCTAAATTTACTACAAAATCTAGCGGAATGGGATTAGGGCTTGCCATGGTAAAAAATATCGTTGAAACTTACAAAGGAAATATTACCTTTACAACTCAACTAGGTATTGGAACCACTTTTACGGTTACATTTCCGAAGCAATAAAAAACAAACAGCATGAGTTATCAAAATATTTTAAGTACTACAAATAACAGAATTACTACAATTACAGTAAATAGACCAAGTAAACTAAATGCATTAAACAAAGACACTATTCAAGAATTGCATGAGGCTTTTAAAGCTGCAAATAAAAGTAAGGATACTAAAGTTATAATCATTACAGGAAGCGGTGAGAAAGCTTTTGTTGCAGGTGCAGATATTAGTGAATTTGCAGATTTTGATGTAAAAAATGGAGGGAAATTAGCAGCCAATGGCCAAAAGATTCTTTTTGATTATATCGAAAATTTAGGAACTCCAGTGATTGCTGCTGTAAACGGTTTTGCTCTTGGAGGTGGTTTAGAATTGGCAATGGCTTGTCATTTTAGAATAGCAAGTGATACTGCTAAAATGGGATTACCAGAGGTGTCGCTAGGTGTTATTCCTGGTTATGGTGGTACGCAACGATTGCCACAATTAATAGGTAAAGGTCGTGCTATGGAACTCGTAATGACTGCAGGTATGATTGATGCGATCAAAGCCTTAGATTACGGATTAGTAAATCACGTTACACCTCAAGAGGAATTAATGCCTTTAGCCGAAAAAATTGCTGGTAAAATAATGCGCAATTCATCGGTAGCAATTAAAGGAGCAATTAAAGCTATTAATGCCAATTATACCGATGGTGTTGATGGTTATAAAGCCGAAATTAAACAATTTGGTAAATGTTTTGGTACTGAAGATTTCAAAGAAGGAACAACCGCATTTTTAGAAAAACGAAAAGCAGACTTTCCAGGAAAATAATTAAAAATTTTGTAATTTGTTTATAAGTTGTGATTTTGCTTAGTTTTTCATTTTAATATTTTTGTAATTTTACAAAAACTTGTTAATATGTTTGAAAAATCTAGCGTAAAAGGTCGAGGTGCTCAAAGCAATGTAGATAATCGCTTTTTTGAGCTTAACCACGAACAACGTGATGATTTTTTAGAATATTGTGCCAAGGAAGGCGAAATACCTGATAATAATAAAACATTATATCTTCCTGTATATCCAAAAACGATAGTTAATAAAGTAAAGAGTCCAGATGTTGGTATGGCATATTCTATGAATATGTATCAAGGTTGTGAGCATGGTTGTATTTATTGCTACGCTAGAAATAGTCATGAATTTTGGGGGTTTAGTGCTGGTTTGGATTTTGAACGTCGCATTTTAGTAAAAAAAGATGCGCCTCAATTATTAGAAACTTTTATAAAACGAAAAAGTTGGAAGGCACATCCAATTGTGATGTCTGGTAATACAGATTGTTATCAACCAGCAGAGCAACAATTTAAAATCACACGGCAATGTTTAGACGTGTTTTTAAAATATAAGCATCCTGTTGGTATTATTACTAAAAACGCATTACTACTTCGAGATTTAGACGTGCTAAAAGCTTTGGCTAAAGATGATTTAGTAAGTGTTAATATATCAATCACTTCTTTGTGTGAAACCACACGACGCATTTTAGAGCCAAGAACAGCAACCATTAAAAAACGGATGGATACTGTGAAAATTTTAAGTGATAATGGAATTCCTGTAAATGTGATGTTGGCGCCAATAATCCCTTCAATAAATAGTCATGAGATTTTACCATTGGCAAAAGCAGTTTCAGATGCTGGAGCATCGAGTATATCACATACCATTGTGAGGTTGAATGGTGCTATTGGAGCAATTTTTACAGATTGGATCTATAAGGCAATGCCAGACAGGGCAGATAAAGTATTACATCAAATCCAAGAGTGTCATGGAGGAACACTTAATGATTCTCGTTTTGGTCAACGTATGCGAGGTGAAGGGCAAATAGCAAAACAAATTAATGATTTGGTAGCACTAGCACGTCTTAAATACTTTAAAGGTAAAAGGATGCCTAAATTAAATATTGAGCTTCATGAGGACTATAAGGAAGGGCAGCTGCGCTTATTTTAACAATTTCGAAATATTGTAAAAAACAAAAAAGTCCAACATTTCTGTTGGACTTTGTATGCTCCTCTTCAAAGACTCGAACTTTGGACCCTCTGATTAACAGTCAGATGCTCTAACCAACTGAGCTAAAGAGGAAGGTTATTTTTCGCGTTAGCGAGCGCAAATATAATTCATTTTTTAAATCCATCAAAGAATTTTTAAAAAAATTTTATATTTTTTTTATTTAAATCCAATCATTGATATTAGCTGACAGAACCATCGCAATTAATAGTATGAATCCAACCAACTGCGCACGTTCTAAAAATTTCTCGTTTGGTGCTCTCCCAGAAATCATTTCATAGAGTAAAAACATAACGTGTCCTCCATCTAAAACAGGTATAGGTAATAAATTAAGTACACCTAGCATAATAGATAGAAAAGCCGTTAATGCCCAAAAGGCTTCCCAGCTCCATTCACTAGGAAAGATGCTATAAATGGCTTTAAAACCACCTACGCCTTTATAAGCACCTGTACTTGGAGTAAATATTTTTTTGAGTTGTACGCCATAAGAGGCTACAGTTTCTGTAAACTTATCAAAACCTACAACAACACTTTCTCCAAACCCGTATTCTCTTTTTACGATATCATAATAACCAACCTTTTCAAGATCTGTTAGTGTGCCTCCAGGCATGATGCCTAGTTGCCCGTTAGAATCTACATTTAATTCCATTGGGATGGTTTTACCGTCTCTTAAAATTTCTGCAGAAATTTTAGTATTCGCTAAAGGTTTGGTTCTGGCTTCTATTTGATCAAAATACTTTAAAGGTTCGTTATTAATAGACATTAAAATATCTCCAGATTTTAGATCTGCACCTTTATTAGACATACTATCAATTACAAAGTCAACTACAAAAGGATAGCGTAAACCAAAAAAGCTTCTACTTTCTCCTGTGCTTAATTGTCCTAAGAAATCTTCAGGAAGAGTAATTTCTTTTGTTTGGTTATTGCTTATTACGGTTAATTTTTCGGCCTCTATAAGTTTCTTTCTTATTTCAGAATACATGGTAACTTCTTCACCATTTATAGACACGACATTATCTCCAGTTTTTAAACCAAGATCTTTTAAAATAGGGTTGTTTACGGTGTAACCATCTTTTACACTATTTGTTGTGATATCTGTATCACCATAACCAAAAGCTAAAAACACATAAATGATATAAGCGAGAATGAAGTTTACTGTTACACCACCAAGCATGATGATTAAACGTTGCCAAGCTGGTTTTGATCTAAACTCCCAAGGTTTTGGCGGTTGAGCCATTTGCTCCTTATCCATACTCTCATCCATCATACCAGATATTTTCACGTAACCTCCTAGCGGTAACCATCCAATACCATACTCTGTATCTCCAATTTTCTTTTTAAATAAAGAAAACTTGACATCAAAAAATAGATAAAACTTTTCTACTCTAGCTTTAAATAGTTTTGCTGGTATAAAATGACCTAATTCGTGTAATACGATTAGTAGTGAAAGGCTCAGTAAAAATTGAGATATTCTAATTACAAACTCCATGTATTTTATTTCAAAAAAATTCTAAGCGACAAAAATAGTGTTTTAGCATGGTTTATACTTATTTTTTTAACACCGTTTTAGTAATGACACCATCTTTGGTTTGAAATTGTATAAAGAACATGCCTGAAGTCCAAGTTGTGGTGTCTAAAGTCGTGCTAAATTGTGACTGATTAACAAGTTGACCTAAGGTGTTGAATATTTTTACTTCGGAAATATCCAAGCTTGACGGTTTGTCTATAAATAAAATTTCAGTCGTTGGGTTTGGGTAGATCAACAACGCATTTTTAATGGCTAAATCATCAATACTTAAAAGGACATTGTTGTTTCGTGAGATTAAATCAGATTCTGGATCAAATATGATGTTTTGTACATTAAAATTCACCGTTTCTAAAAAATATTGTCCGTTAGTTGTATTATCTAAAACAAGATTTAAAGTTTCACCAAGTGAGCCTATTAAACGTATGGGAACAGGTGCTTCAAAAAAGGAAACCGATGTATGACTTTGCGCTTGATTAATAGTAATTGCGACTTCGTTTGTTGAAGGTTGATTCCAGTTAATCGTATAACTTGGATAGCCTTGGTTGTATAGCCAATCATTAAAAAACTCGGTTAAATTTTCACCAGTAGATGTTTCTACTATAGATATAAAATCTTCAGTTTTAGCATAGTCATAGGCATGTTCTGAGCTTGCTAAATAAGTTTGCATGGCTTGAAAAAATGGCGTGTCTCCTAACTTTTTCCGAAGCATATGTAATACCATAGATCCTTTATTGTAAGATAATCTACTACTAAATATTCTACCTATACTTGTGGTATCTTGATCTGTAAGATAAACGGCTCCATCAGGTTGAGAGGTAATAGAGTTGTTTCGTTGTTGTTTCCATAACCTGAAATCATCATTGCCATCAAGATTTTCAATAACGATACCTGAGAGGTATGTGGCAAAACCTTCGTTAAGCCAGATGTCTTTCCAGCTTCCGCAGGTAATTTTATTTCCAAACCATTGGTGTGCTAACTCGTGAGCAACAAGATTACGACTAAAATTTCCCATAAAGGACACTGTGGTGTGTTCCATGCCGCCTCCCCAACCAAATTGGGCATGACCATATTTTTCGTCAGCATAAGGGTATTCTTCAAAAAGATTACTGAAAATATTCATAATATCTACAGTAATAGGTGTGCTAACTTGAGCATTTGCTAAGCTCTCTGGATACACATAATTGACGATGTCAAACGGATTTCCATTATTGGGTACAGTATGAGAATAAACTTCATAATTAGTAGCGGCAATTGCAATTAAATAAGCTGGTATTGGATGACGATGTTTAAAATGGGTTGTTTTTTGTGTTCCATTAACAATTTGACTTTGTTCTAGGCCATTTGATACGGATATGTATTCTTCATTTGATGGATTAAATTGAGGCGTTGTCATATAAACATCTACAGAATCTATTTTGTCAATTAAATCTTGCTTGCAAGGCCACCACGCTTTTGCTCCATAGGGTTCAGAAAGTGTCCAAATCACAGGATCTCCATTATGTTGGTTTTGTGCAAATGAGCCTAAACCAGAACTTATTGGGTTGCCAGAATAACTTACGGTTAAGGAATCTAAAACACCTGTATTTTGAATTGTTGGTAAGGTGATGACTAATTCATCATCGGTATTTTGGGTAAAGGTTAAGGCATTGCCTCTTTGTAACACTTGAGAGACGATCATATTTGAAGATAAATCAAATGTTATCGTTGATAAATCACTTTTTGCTTCAAAGTAACTTGTTATAGCTCCAGATATAAAAGCGACTCCAGGATCTACCTCTAATTCTAATCTATGGTATTTTAAGTTATAATTTCCTGTGTTGAGATTAGAACGTTGCATCATTAGATTTAAAGCAGACTTAGCTTCAGACTCGCTAATGGCATTTAAAGTTTCGTTATAATCTTGAGAAAAGGATAAAGTAGAGCAGAGACTAAAAAAAAGGAGTAGTCGTAATTTCATGATTGTATGTTTTTCTTTTTATTAAAATATAGCATGTTAAAAGTAGTCAATTTGTAGCTATTGTGTCGTATTTTTGCATTTCAAACTTACAATTGGAAGTCTGTAAAGTCCTAATTATCAATTTATGTTGAGATATCTAAAACAGCTAAAAGTATTTTTTATCATATTTGCTATAGTCTCAGTAGTCATTATTTATTTGATTTACTCTGCACTAGCTATAGAACAACCGTTGCCAATTTATCAACCAAATAGGGTAGATGCTTCATTGGTAGATAGCACTATTCAGCATAAAAAAAAGTATCATAAAGTGGCTAATTTTAAGCTTGTTAATCAAAACGGTGATACCATTACACAGGATACTTACAAGGATAAAATTTATGTCGCAGATTTCTTTTTTACGACCTGTCAAACCATTTGTCCAATAATGACACATGAAATGAGCCGTATTCAAAATGAAATAATGAATGATGATGAGGTAATGTTATTATCACATTCTGTTACGCCAGAAATAGATTCTGTAGCACAATTAAAACGCTATGCGATTAAAAAAGGAGTTAATGATAAAAAGTGGAATCTCGTAACAGGTGATAGAAAACAAATTTATGACCTTGCCCGAAAATCTTATTTAGTTGTTAAACATGACGACTCTGAAGATTATGGAATGGTTCATACCGAAAACTTCGCGCTTATAGATAAAAAGAAGCAAATTAGAGGGTTGTATAATGGAATTAGCCCAACTTCGGTAGATTCGTTGATTCAGGATATAAAAAGACTCAAAAAGGAATACCAATAAAAACCGACCACAATTTTTTTACACTAAATTTTTCCTTTACTTTTGCTTACTTAAAATCAATCTAAATAAGCTTGAAATATACTTTAGCAGATATTAAACGAGGACAATTAGGCGTCATTACTGATGTTTCCTCAGTCCACATACCTCTTAAACTTTTAGAAATGGGATGTTTACCTGGCAACGCTGTTGAGCTTGTGCAAGTGGCTCCTTTTGCAGACCCAATGTACCTTAATATTAATGGGACGCATTTGGCCATAAGAAAAGAAACGGCTATTCACATTTTAATTGATATTGCAGATGTCTAAACAAATAAATGTAGCACTTATTGGTAATCCAAACACAGGTAAAACATCTGTGTTTAATGCACTAACAGGTTTAAATCAAAAAGTAGGTAATTATCCAGGGATTACTGTAGAGAAAAAAGAAGGTATTTGTAAATTACCAAGAGGTGTAAAAGCACATATTATTGACTTGCCAGGAACCTACAGTTTAAATGCATCTTCTCTTGATGAAAACGTAGTTATAGAGCTGCTCCTTAATAAAAATGATAAAGATTATCCAGATGTCGCAGTGGTAGTAAGTGACGTTGAAAATTTAAAACGAAACTTACTTTTATATACGCAAATAAAAGATTTACAGATTCCTACAGTATTAGCTATCAACATGTCAGATAGAATGTCTTATAAAGGTATTCATTTAGACATCGCTTACTTAGAGCGCGAATTAAAAACCAAAATCGCACTTATTAGTACACGAAAAGGAAAAGGTATAGATCAACTTAAAGAGTTAATAACCAATTATAAAGAGTTATCTACAGAGCCTTGTGTTAATGCTTCCGAAATTGATAAAGACTATTTTAATAAATTACGTACAGCATTTCCAAATCAACTATTGTATAAATTATGGTTGGTAATCACGCAAGATGTTAACTTCGGAAATGTTAATAGAAACGAAGTTGATGCCATAAATAGTTTTAAAACGAAAAGTAAAACAGACCTTAAACGATTACAGCAAAAAGAAACGATTAAACGATATCAGTTTATAAATAATACCTTAAAGAAAGGTCAAACCATAGATCTTAAATCAGCTAAAGATTTAAGGATTAAACTGGATAGAATTTTAACCCATAAAGTTTGGGGATATTTAATCTTTGGTTTTATCTTATTACTCATCTTTCAAGCTATATATGATTGGTCTAGTGTACCAATGGATTTTATAGACTCTACCTTTGCATCATTAAGCGAATGGACAAAAAACGTCATGCCAGAAGGTGCATTTACAAATTTATTAGCCGAAGGTATAATTCCTGGGTTAGGAGGTATTGTGATTTTTATTCCGCAAATCGCCTTTTTATTCCTATTCATTTCGGTGTTAGAAGAAAGCGGTTATATGAGTCGCGTTGTCTTTTTAATGGATCGTATCATGAGACGATTTGGTTTAAGTGGTAAAAGTGTTGTGCCATTAATATCTGGTACAGCATGTGCGATTCCTGCAATTATGGCAACTCGTAATATAGAAAGCTGGAAAGAACGTTTAATTACTATTTTAGTAACACCGTTCACCACCTGTTCCGCTAGATTACCAGTCTATCTAATTATTATTGCTTTAGTCATACCAGAAGGTCGATTTTTAGGCTTAAGTTATCAAGCATTAACCTTAATGCTGTTATATCTTATAGGTTTTGGTGCAGCCGTAGGTTCAGCTTGGATATTAAATAAGGTTTTAAAAATAAAAAGTAAAACCTTCTTTGTGGTAGAAATGCCAAATTATAAAGTGCCTTTATTTAAAAACGTTGCGCTCACAGTTTTAGAAAAAACTAAATCGTTTGTATTTGGAGCAGGTAAAATAATTTTAGCAATCTCTATTGTACTTTGGTTTTTGGCCTCTTATGGACCAGGAGACGATTTTAATAATGCTGAAGAGATCGTGACCACACAATTTTCTTCGGAAAATTTAGCACAAGAAGAATTAGACCAAAAAATTGCATCACATAAATTAGAACACTCCTTTATTGGTATTGCAGGTCATGCCATTGAACCAGCCATTAGACCATTAGGTTATGATTGGAAAATTGGTATAGCTATTGTAAGTTCATTTGCTGCTCGAGAGGTTTTTGTTGGTACTTTAGCAACAATATATAGTGTAGGAAGTGATGAAGAAGAAACCATTAAAAATCGAATGGCAGGAGAGGTGAACCCAATTTTGGGCGGACCATTATTTAATTTTGCTAGCGGTATTTCGCTCTTGCTATTTTATGCCTTTGCAATGCAATGTATGAGTACTTTAGCCATTGTGAAACGAGAAACAAACTCTTGGAAATGGCCAGCCTATCAATTGGTAATTATGAGTGCCTTTGCTTATGTGGTAGCCTTAATAGCTTATCAATTATTAAAGTAAAGTATTAATTTAAGTTACGACCAAACAACATATGAATACTATCATTCAAAATATACTCGTCTTTATAGCAGTAGCGTTAGCAATTTTATTTTTGCTTAATAAGTATGGTGTGCTTCCAAAGAAAAAAGCCTCAAAATCTAAAGCTTGTGGTCAAGATGATTGTGGTTGTCATTAGTCATTAAAAGTCTTATTATACAAACCTATTTTTTAGAATATCTAAATTTTATAATACTTTTAGATACAAGTTTTTAGCTACATTTTGAGATACAACCATTTCTTTAGTGTGTAATTTTATTTTAACAGAATTATCAAAAGGTTCTTTGTGTAAAACAGTAATGGTAGTGCCTAAACCTATATTGTTACTATCTAAATATTGTAAAAAATTGGTAGATGAATCTTCAACACCAATACATTTATAGGTGTTGCCAATATTGGCTTGTGATAACGATATTTTATCAATGGTATTAAATATTCCGTTTTTATCTGGTATCGGGTCTCCATGAGGATCATGCGTAGGAAATTCTAAAAAAGAATCCAATTCATTAATAAGTTTATCCGATTTAATATGCTCTAAATGTTCAGCAACCTCATGAACTTCATCCCAAGTAAAATTTAATTTCTCTACCAAAAACACTTCCCAAAGTCTATGTTTTCTTATAATGTTGACAGCAACTTGGCGTCCTTTTTCGGTTAAAATAACTCCTTGGTATTTTTTGTAATTAAGATAATCTTTCTCTGCCAGTTTCTTAACCATATCTGTAACAGATGATGCTTTAGTTTCTAAAGACTCTGCTATAGCATTAGTGTTTACCATGTTTTTACCATGTTTTCCTAGGTGGTAAATAGCCTTAATATAATTTTCTTCTGTTAACGTAATCATTCAATATGTATCTGTTACAAATATACAACTATTAATATTTGAAACTAATTTTTAGACTAATCTAAAAATTAGTTTATATTTGCATAAAATTATATTAAGATGAAACTAATTAATGTGCTAGTACTATGTTTAGGATTGTATGCTCAAGGGCAAAATTCTTATGAAATCACAGGGCGTGTGTTGTCCGAAAATCAAGGTTTACCTTATGTGAGCGTTTATATTAGAGGCAGTAGTTTAGGAACCACGACAGATGATAACGGTTATTTTCAATTATCAAACGTTGCTCCAGGTTCACATGATATTATGGTATCATTTGTGGGTTATAAAACTATTAAGAAATCAGTTGATATTTCCGAAGACACAAAAAACCTAACTTTTAATATGCAGTACGATGATTCTTTAGATGAAATAGTGGTTACAGGAACGCTTAAATCTGTAAGCCGATTAGAAAGTGCTGTACCTGTAGAAGTATATTCTCCCGCTTTTTTTAAAAAGAATCCTACTCCAAACATTTTTGATGCCCTTCAAAATGTAAATGGAGTGCGTCCACAACTTAACTGTAATGTATGTAATACTGGTGATATTCATATTAATGGTTTAGAAGGTCCATACACCCTAGTTTTAATTGATGGTATGCCAATAGTAAGTGGGCTATCAACAGTTTATGGGTTGTCTGGTATACCAAATTCTTTAATTGAACAAGTAGAAATAGTTAAAGGTCCTGCATCATCACTGTATGGTAGTGAAGCGGTTGGTGGCTTAATAAATATTATCACAAAATTACCAGAAAATGCACCTATTGTTTTTGCTGATACGTTTGTAACAGGTTGGGGAGAACTCAACGTAGATGCTGGTTTTAAAACCAATGTAGGAGAGAAGGCAACAATGCTATTTGGGACTAATTATTTTACGTACAACAATAAAATAGATAATAACAATGATAATTTCACCGATTTAACCTTGCAAGACCGTATTTCTATTTTTAATAAATGGGATTTTAAAAGAGAAGACAATAAAAAGTTTTCTCTTGCTGGACGTTATTTTTATGAAGATCGTTGGGGAGGAGAACTTCAATGGAACAAAAGCTTTAGAGGAGGCGATGAGGTTTATGGTGAAAGCATTTATACGTCACGCTTTGAGCTTCTTGGAGACTACGAGTTGCCTATTGATGAAAAAGTAAATTTTCAATTTTCATACTCAGATCATGATCAAAATTCGGTCTATGGCAATATACCATATTTAGCACAACAGCGTATCGGCTTTGGGCAATTTATTTGGGACAAACCGCTAGAAAAGCACGATCTATTATTTGGTGCAGCCTTACGTTATAATTATTATAATGATAACACAACTGCAACTTTACGTCCAGATGAGGTGACTATTCCTTCTCTTTTTGTACAAGACGAAATTGAGCTTAGTACAAAGCAAAATCTCTTGCTTGGGTTGCGTTATGATTATGATAATAGACATGGCTCTATTATAACACCTCGTGTAGCATATAAATACAAACCAACTGGTGATGATATTATTAGAGTAAATGCTGGGACAGGATTTAGGGTAGTTAATCTATTTACAGAAGAACATGCTGCACTTACAGGAGCAAGAGATGTTATTATCGAAGAGGCATTAGAGCCAGAACAATCATACAATGTTAACATTAATTATCTCAAAAAATGGTACACTAAAAAAGGGATGATATTTACCTTTGATACCTCTGTATGGTATACACATTTTACCAATGCCATTATACCAGATTACGATACTAATCCTAACCAAATTATCTATGATAATTTAGATGGTTATTCAACCTCAAAAGGTATAAGTTTAAACCTTGACGCACTTTTAGCAACAGGTATTAAAGGTAGTATTGGAGCTACAATACAAGATGTTTCGCAAACCGAAAATGACGTACGAACACGTCAAATATTAACTGAGCGTTTTACAGGTACTTGGTCGTTGTCATACAAACACTATCCTACAAATATTACGGTAGATTATACAGGTAATTTGTATGGACCAATGCGATTACCTCTACTTGGCGATTTAGATCCTAGGCAAGAATTTTCGCCAACTTGGAGTATTCAAAATATACAATTTACTTACGACGGATTTGAAAACTTTGAATTATATGCAGGCATAAAAAACCTACTAAATTGGACTCCAAATCGTGGAAACCCCTTTATTATTGCCCGAGCAAATGATCCATTTGATGAGAATGTTGAGTTTGATAACGACGGAAATGTGCTAGCTACACAAGATAATCCATTTGCGTTAACTTTTGATCCATCATACGTTTATGGACCTAATCAAGGCATTAGGGCGTTTTTAGGATTGCGTTATTCATTGAATTAACATGCTAATTTTTAGTATCTTCGTAATTAAAATTTAGAGTAATGAAAAAACTGATAACTATTCTTGTCATTTTCGCATGTTTTAGTTGTAAAAACGAAACAAAATCTAACGGTAAATTAAATGTTGTTACAACTACTACAATGATAACCGATTTGGTTGAAAACATTGGTGGAGAATTCGTTAACGTTCAAGGGTTAATGGGTAGTGGAGTAGATCCTCACCTCTATAAAGCCAGTGAAGGCGATGTGACAAAATTGGTAGAAGCCAATGTGATTTTTTATAATGGTTTACACTTAGAAGGCAAACTCGTTGAGGTATTTGAGAAAATGGGAAGCGCAACCAAAACACCAATCGCATTAGGTGAAGAGTTGGATAAAAACACCTTGATAGGATCAGATTATTTTGCGTCAAATTATGATCCGCATGTATGGTTTGATATCGAATATTTTAAGCAATTTGCTAAAAAAGTAACGCAAGTACTTTCAGAAAAAAATCCAGAAAATACCGATAATTTTAAAGCAAATGAAGCTAAATATTTGGCGCAATTAGATGAACTTCAAAAAAATATAAAAGCGACTATTGAGACACTTCCGAAGGAAAAAAGAATATTAGTAACTGCACATGATGCGTTTAATTACTTCGGAAAAGCTTACAACTTTGAAGTTGTAGGCTTACAAGGCATATCTACAGCTACCGAAGCAGGAGTACAAGACGTACAGCAATTATCGGCTTTTATTATAGAGAAACAAATTAAAGCTATTTTTGTAGAAAGTTCAGTTCCAAAACGAACCATTGAAGCTTTACAGGCTTCAGTAAAATCTAAAGGTCATGAGGTGGAAATTGGAGGTACATTATACTCTGATGCATTAGGAAGTACTGGCACTCTAGAAGGCTCTTATATTGGTATGTTTGAGTATAATGTGAACACGATTGTAAATGCACTGAAATAAGGCTGAATGTTATTTAGGGCAAAGCGAAGAATCTAAGAAAATAAAACAAAAGATTCTTTAGTCATACCTCCTTCTATATGACACAAAAGATGATTTAGTATGAAACAAAACATAGCAGTACAAGTAGACGATTTAACCGTAGCCTACAACTACAAACCTGTACTTTGGGATATCGATTTAGAAATTCCAGAAGGTGTTTTAATGGCTATCGTTGGACCAAATGGCGCAGGCAAATCCACACTTATTAAATCTATTTTAGGCATTTTAAAACCTATTGCTGGTAGTGTGAGAATCTACGGTAAATCTTACGAAAAGCAACGGTCATTAGTCGCTTATGTACCTCAAAAAGGAAGTGTAGACTGGGATTTTCCAACAACAGCTCTTGATGTTGTTACTATGGGAACTTACGGTAGTTTAGGTTGGATAAAACGTCCACGCCAAAAACAAAAAAAAGCAGCTTTAGAAGCGCTAGAAAAAGTTGGGATGTTGGCTTTTAAAAGCAGGCAAATTAGCCAATTATCTGGTGGGCAACAACAACGTATATTTTTAGCTCGTGCTTTAGTACAAGATGCTGCAATTTATTTTATGGATGAACCCTTTCAAGGTGTTGATGCAACTACCGAAATTGCCATCATAAACATTTTAAAAGAATTGCGTAAAGCAGGTAAAACAGTAATCGTTGTACATCATGATTTACAAACAGTACCCGAATATTTTGATTGGGTAACCTTTTTAAACGTTAAAAAAATAGCAACAGGTCCTGTTAGAGATATTTTTAACGATGATAATTTGACGAAGACTTATGGGATTAATTATAAAGTGAGTATACAGGAATAATATTGAGTTTGTAGTAGGCAGTTGCAATTTTTAGTGCTTACTCTGATTAATAAATTCCTTTCCTTTTTTTAAGGGAAGGTGGATTTAAACTCAATAAAGAGTTTAAAGACGGAAGGGTTATAAAAAATAAAATAAAACAAAATCGATTTAAAAGACTACATAGAACTAGTTTTCACAGACTATACGCTTAGAACCATCACCTTAGGTACTGCAATTCTTGGTGCAGTCACAGGTATGTTAGGTAGTTTTGCGGTACTTAGAAAACAGAGTTTACTTGGTGACGCCATTTCTCATGCTGCCTTACCAGGAATCGCTATTTCGTTTTTAATTACTGGAGCAAAAGACAGTCATACATTATTATTAGGAGCCTTAGTGAGTGGTTTGATTGGAACCTTCTGGATTCGTGGAATTATAACAAAAACCCACTTAAAATCTGATACGGCTTTAGGTTTAATTCTATCGTTGTTTTTTGGCTTCGGAATGCTCTTGCTTACTTTTATACAAAAACAACCCAATGCCAATCAAGCTGGACTAGATAAGTACTTATTTGGTCAAGCAGCAACACTGGTAGAAAGTGATGTGTGGATGATGGCTATTGTAACAGGTATTTGCCTTTTTGTATTATTACTTTTTTGGAAAGAATTTAAAATTTTACTCTTTGATAAAGACTATGCTAAAACTCTTGGATTTAATACAAAATTGATTGATATTTTAATTACGAGCTTTATTGTTTTGGCTATTGTTTTAGGGTTGCAAACCGTTGGTGTTGTATTAATGAGTGCTATGCTTTTGGCACCTGCAGCTGCAGCACGACAATGGACAAATAGTCTCGCAACAATGGTGGTTTTAGCTGCGATTTTTGGTGCGTTTTCGGGTGTTTTTGGCACAGCAATTAGTGCGAGTCAAAATAATTTATCTACAGGTCCTGTTATTGTGTTAGTAGCAGCGGTTTTTGTACTCATCTCTTTTATATTCTCTCCAAGTCGCGGTTTGTTATTTAAACAAATTCGATTTATAAAAAATCGACGCGATTTAGAATTGCATAAAACTTTAGCGTTTATGTATCATATTGCAGAGTCGCATGCAGACATTACTCATCCACACGAAATTAAAATCCTAAATGGGTTTCAAGGGTATACCAAAGGGACTCTTAAAAAACTGGTAGAAAAAAATTACGTGACATTAAAAGGGTCTACTTGGAGTTTGACAAACGAAGGGTTTGAATCGGCTTTAAATTTATATAATCAATTATCCAAGAACGATGAGTAGTGCACAAATAGAAATACAACTTATAGCGAGTCTAGTAGCTGTTGCTTGTGCTATTCCTGGGACGTTTTTAGTACTTCGTAAAATGGCCATGATAAGCGATGCCATTAGTCATTCCATACTTCCTGGAATTGTAGTTGGTTTTTTTATTACCCAAGATTTAAACTCGCCTTTATTAATTTTATTAGCTGCTTTAACAGGAGTTGTAACTGTTGTTTTGGTTGAGTATATCCAAAAAACAGGATTGGTAAAAGAAGATACAGCCATTGGTTTAGTGTTTCCTGTGTTATTTAGTATTGGAGTATTAATGATTGCAAAAAAAGCAAATGATGTGCATCTTGATATTGATGCGGTTTTAGTTGGAGAGTTAGCATTAGCGCCTTTTGATCGTTTACTAATTTCTGGTGTAGATGTTGGTCCTAAAGCACTTTGGGTGATCGGTGTCATTTTAATTATTACAATTGTATTATTACTAGCGTTTTTTAAAGAGCTAAAACTTAGTACGTTTGATAAAGGCTTAGCAGCATCCTTAGGGTTTTCTCCTGTGATTATTCATTACGGATTAATGACAGTATCATCAATAACCACTGTAGGTGCTTTTGATGCTGTTGGTGCAATTTTAGTTGTTGCGCTCATGATTGCTCCAGCTGCAACGGCCTATTTGTTAACAACAGATTTAAAGAAAATGTTGTCACTTTCAATACTCTTTGGGGTTTTTAGCGCAATCGCAGGTTATTGGGTAGCACATCAATTAGATGCGTCTATTTCGGGTTCAATCACAACAGTATTAGGATTTTTATTTTTGTTAGTTTATTTATTTGCGCCAAGTAAAGGTGTTTTTGCAGTGATGTATCGAGAAAAACAACAACGTACAGAAGTATCCTTACTCACTTTTTTGCTGCATTTAAAAAACCATGATGAAGAACGAGAACGTCATGTGAATCACTTAAATGAACATATCAATTGGCAAAAAGTGCGCTCTAAAACGGTTTTAGATTTAGCTCTAAAAAATAATATGATTGAGATTAATAAAAACATCGTGTCCCTCACTGTAAAAGGTAATGCTTTTACAACGCAAGCCATTGATTACATTATTACTAATGAAGATGCTCAAATTGAAGATATGAAGGACGATTTCTTTTTGTTTAGAGGGTAGAATCTTCAGTCTTTATTTTTTCTGAACGACAGTATGAATTTCAGTTGTTAAGGCGAAATGTCACACTGAACGTATTTGTAACATTACTCCACATAAGAAATTACAACACCTGAGACATACATTTGATTTTCCCAATTGGTTGAACGTACTTTCATTATATAGGTGTATGTAGAATTATCTATATTAATAAACCCTAATGGAGCAACTGTAAAAAATCGATGTGCAGAGCTACTTCCTAAAGACGTACCATCAACAACTAAAACCGAAGTATTGTTATTTACAGGTCTTCTTTCTAGTTGGAACGTCATATTTGAGGTTGGTGAATTATCAACATAATGTACCGTAACACCAGTTAGGGTAGCTCCATGTGGAATGTTTAAGTTGGTTTGAAAAAGTTTATCTCCAGACTGTCCTGAGAGTCCGTTGCCTGTAATAACGGTTGATGATACTTCTACTCCAAGTGGCGTTTTAGCATGAAAAGCTACTGGATTAATAGAGATGTATTTTGTTTCAGAGCTTATAACAAGATTTCCTTGTGCGTCAGCAACAACATTTCGCGAGCCTGTACCAGCGAGATCAGATGATCTAATAGTTCCTGTGACATCAAGTTCTTCGATAGGATTGCTGTTGTTTATGCCTAAACGACCGTCTTTATGAAAAGAAAATGCAATACTAGTATTTTGAAAATCACTTTCAGAAATTAATAAATCTAACCACGTGTTAGAATTTTCTATTTTCCAATCTGTACTCGATCCAGTTCTTAAAAATTCTAATGAAGTGAGGTCGCCATCATTAGAATTAATGCGTAATTTTTGTTCTCCAACTCCAGAGATTTCTAGAGTTCTCGTTGGGATGTTAGCAATTGATGAAGCTACTTGTGAAAATGGTACCGAATTAAAAGAGCTCGTTCCCATATCTATATAACCTGAGCCATCATTAAGATTTACATGAACGGTTAAAGCATACAAATCTCCATTGTTCCAATTAATATTCTCAAAGAAACCGATGGATGGATTACCTTCTCCTATGTCTAAAATGATAAGTCCATTCTCGTTTGTGACTACCGATAAAAACTGCTCTTGATACACTGTTGTAGATTCAGATTCATTAATAATACCGAATCTAACTGCTATGGTTTCGTTATTTACAACATTACCGTTACTGTCTTTTATGATTGCTTTATAGTTTATGGAGTTTTGAGTAAAGGTTAATCCAGACATTAGAAGTCCTATAAAAAGTAAGAGTGATTTCATCATCATATTGTTTTAAGGTTTAAATACCTGATTTGTAGATGATAAAAATAATTGAAGCCTTTATTTATACTTAAAACTATTGTAACAAAGTATGCGCTATATGTAACATAATGTTGCTTTTACGAGAATAGTGTTTGTATTAGGTAAAGTTTTAGTTGGTTTAAAATGATAAAAAATGAACTATTAATGTAGTCCTAAAATTTCCGAAGTAAAAAAACGACTTCATAATACTAAAACTGGTCGCTTGAGTTTTAGACATTCCTTAGATGTCTTATTTAGAATTACGAGTTAGTTTTTCTAATTCTATTTTTAAATCTTCAAGGTTAACTTCTTTAAAATTAAAATTAACGTTTGGATTAGATGCTGTTTTGGTATCAACAGTATCGTAATAAAGTTTACCGTTTTTACGTTTTATGGCAACTAAAATAACATTTTCGTTTGCTCCCACAGTTCTAAAATCATAAACATCATTAGTGTGCCAGCTTGGTAATACTGAATTTAAAGATTTAAAAACCATATTAATACTGGCTTCTTCAGCATTTTTAATTTTGAGTTTGTATTTAATTCGAGTGGTACGACCGTTAATAAAACGATCACAGTTAATCCAACCCAATTTTGATGTTTTTAAAACGTAATTACCAACATCTCTTGATGAAATACTTGTATTTGTAACATCGTCTAAACCTTCTTCAAACTCTGATTTTGTCACCATTTGACGTCCTGCTTGATATAATGGTTTTGGTACAAGTTTATAGCCTCTAGAGCTTGACGGAATTTTAGTTTTGTCCCAAGGCACTCTAATAATATGACCACCTCGTGTAATAGAATCATCTTCTAGAATTTTAAATTTGGTGTTTGCCATGTCTAACAATGGTTTTCTTAAAATGATGGCGCTTTCAATATAATTTGGCTTGGTTTCTAAACTAATACGTCTAATTAGTTTTTGTTTTTTGTATTGTTCCCATTCACTTATAAATTGAGCATCTACAGGAAAATCTTTGTCGTGCATCACTTCTCTAATAAATTCAACCATACCACGTTTGTCTTCGTAAATGGTATCCATTTCTCTAGCGCTTATTAAGCGACTATCAAAAGCGATACTCGTAGCCATTGATACAGTATCTTTATTAATTAAATTACCAGTAATGGTATTGTCACCTTTAATATCAAAGTTAATAGGCAGAGAGTAAGGTACAATAACGGCTTTACCGCGTTGCTTACCAGGAATCATTTTTGGTAATAATGAAATAATACGATCAGCCTCTTCGCTTAATCTTGGATGTGAGCCTCTAGATTGAATAAAAACAATATTTCCTTCGGTATCAATCCTGAAAATGGAATTGATTTGTTGTCGTCCTGATAATCCTAAATCTGCACCAAGGTTGGTGTTAAAACGTCTTTTTATAAATTTAGAAATCGCATCTTTCATGCATCGTTTTCTAGCGTCATTAGTGGTTTCATTTTCGCAACCAGGAAATATTGGAGCTTGCTCTACCACATTAAAAGGTACTTCTACGAGTTCTTCAATATGTTCTTCGGAAATCAATATATCATCAACACTAGCGTCATTTTGAAGTGACCAATTGATGTTTTCACCTTGCCATTCTCCTGAGAATAATTGCATTCCTGGTTTTTTATTTTTCGACGGAAATGAAACTTCAATAGGTAAATCGTCTTTTAATTCTAAATCAATAGAGCCTTGCTTAGCTTCAATAAATAACATACCACCAGTTTCTAGTTGTTTACCATTAGAAACTGTGGAAAGGTTTGCCAGTAATATATCGGATAGTTTATAATACTCAGTAACTTGTAATTCTATTGTTCCTGATACCGATTTTTTTGACTTTGGATTGATAAAAGCACCTTTAGTAATGGTTAGAATAGTGCCTTCTTTGCATCTAATTATGGTGTCTTTATCTACATTAATTTTGAGTAGTTGTGGTTGTTTTGTTATATCCATTTTGGTAGATGAAACGCTTCCAAATTTTCTCTGATTTGTGGTTGTAGAAAAGCTAATTTCATGTTCAGGCGTTGTTTCAATAGTTTTGATTTTTGAGGAATCTGTAACCTTTTTAACTATTGATGTTTGGGTTGTTGTAGAGTCTACAATTATTGAATTAAACGTATTAGAGTTTGGTGTTGGTTCCTTTTCCGAAGTATTAAAAACTAAGGTGTATAACGTAATTATTACTCCAATAATTATGATGGAAATCCCAGAGATTTTCAACCACTTTTCAGTATAATATGTTCGTTTTGCGTTTTGAATATCGCTTTTAATATCAATGCGTTCTAATCCATTTATGAAAATAATATGTTCTTGGTAAATGGTATTAAATTCGAGGTCGTTTTGAAGTTTAGTTTCAAACTCTAATCGTGCCTCTTTAGAGAGCACATTATTTAGGTAATCGTTTATGAGTGCTATATATTGCGTGTACGTGTCCATGCGATTTCGTTTTTAGGATTGAACCTGTTTTAATTTGGTTTGATAGATGTCTTTTGCTTTTTTTAAGCATTTATACTTCTGGTTTTTTGCAACTTTTGAAGATTTAAATTGCATCTCATTTGCGATGTCTTTAAACGACATGGCTTTGTGATAAAACAGTTGTAATAGTTGTTGACATCGTTTTCCTATGTCTAGAAAAGCATGTTCGGCAAGTTGATATTTTTTTTCTTCAATAACATTTTGAAAAATCTCAACCTCTTGCGCATTAAGTTCTTGTAATTGTTGTTTGGAGTAACTTTTTTGAATATCTGACCATACAAATCGTGATACCGAATATAGATAAGTATAAAACGATGAGGTGAGTTTAAAATGTGAGGTTTGCAGGTTTCGGTTTAAAATAATGAGTGCTTCTTGAAACACATCACTTGCATCATCTTTATTGCCTCCTTTTGAGAGTATCAATGTCTCAATTCTAGGGTAGAGGTAGTAAAGTTTTTGGAACGCTTTCTCGCGTTGACCGTTTTTAAAAAGTACTAAAATGTCTTGATCGCTCATAGAGGTTTTTTTAGTCCAATTAATCTATAAAACTTAATTGGCTTTACTTATTAATGGTCAAAAGTCAAAAAGGTCTCCTAAAATTTTTATAAAATTGTGCAATTATAATACCAAATTAGATTTGAAAGGTGAAATTATAATTAACGACTATAGGTTTTTATTTAATATCATGGACATACTTAATTACATCACAGGACAAGGCGGATTTATGATACTTGGACTTATCGTAATCTCTGTTTTTATCTACAGAAAATATAGAGAAAAACGCTATTTTAAGCACATTGAAAAGAAAATAAACAATAAAAATAAATTGACTAAAGATTAAAATCCACGTTCTTTTTGTAATTGTTCATAAGCCATTTGCACTTGTTTAAATTTTTCTTCGGCACCTTTTTGATGTTCTTCACCTAAATGAATAACTTTATCTGGATGGTATTTTTTAGCCATTTTTCGGTACGCTTTTTTAACATCATCATCGGTGGCCTCTTTTGTGATTTCTAAAATTTTATAAGCATTATCTGAGCTGTTATAAAACATGGCTTTGATACTTGCGTAGTCGCGAGAACTAATACCTAAATAACCAGAGATCATATAGATTTGAGACACTTCATCATCAGTTACCATACCGTCTGCTTTAGCTATTCCGAAGAGGAAATGAAGCAATTGTAACCGTGAAGAGTGATCCATCATTTCACGTATTTGCAAACATACTTTACGTACAGGTATTTGTTGTTTACTTACATTTTTAAAAAGCTTAAACGCATGATTAGCTCGATCTTTGCCATACATGCTCACAAATTGTTGACGTACAAAATCTAACTCGCTTTGGTCTTGTTTACCATCTGCTTTAATCACTACTGAGGCTAATATTAAAAGACTTACTTCAAAGTCTCCCGATCGCGTTTGTGTACGAGTACGAGTATGAGTTCTAGATTGAGAGGTGTTTTGCCTTGAACGTCTTTGCTGCTGCGTATCTCCATCGCCTAATAAAAAACCGCCACCTTTTGTAGATCCATCAATTAAACTTCCAATAGCCAAACCTATGATGGCTCCAATTGGTCCACCAAAAGACCAACCCAAAGCGCCTCCTATCCATTTTGCAAAACTCATGTATGTAATGTATTTATTGTGAATTTCAAATATACCATTTGTTAGTAGAATTATTTTGATTTTGTTACGTATACATACAAGCTTTTTAAAATTTTGTATCTTATGTTTTCAGATTTAATTGCATGATAAAAAAGATTGTACTTTTACTCGTATTGGCTTTGGCCGTGTTTACATTTTCTTGTGGTAGCGATGATGATGTCTTAAATATTAATGAGCCTACCTTAGAAGGATCATGGTCATTAGTTAACGTTTTTGGTGGCTTTGCAGGTATTGATGATGATTATGAAAACGGTATCATTGTTTGGGATTTTAATCTAGAAACACAGCAAGTAACAGTGACTAACACTAATATGGAAGTAGTCATTTTTGATGGTTTACCTACAGGAGTTTACGATTTTGAAGTATTGATAACAGAAGAAGACAGGATATTGGTGATCGATTTTTTTAGTTTCAATCTTTCGGTACTTACAGCGCATGAGTTCATATTAGACCAAGGTGCTTATACAAATGATGGTTTTCAACTAACTTTTAATAGGTAGTCTTTTGTTCTCTTCGGAAATATCTCACTATAGAAAATTCATATCTACCCATTGAAACTGCTAACTGAATACTTTAAACAGACTACTTATTTTGCGTATCTTTGCATTTCAGAATAATAATTTAAAACATTAAGATATATGTATCCAGCAGAATTAGTAAAACCTATGCGTGAGGATTTAACCAAAGTTGGTTTTGAAGAATTGCATACAGCAGATGCCGTAGAAGTTGCATTAGCAAAAGAAGGCACAACCTTGGTTGTTGTGAATTCAGTTTGTGGTTGTGCAGCTGCAAACGCACGTCCAGGAGCGAGACAGAGCTTACAAAATACAAAGCGTCCAGATCATATTGTGACTGTATTTGCAGGTGTTGATAAAGAAGCAGTTGATGCTGCAAGAGGTCATATGGTACCTTTTCCTCCTAGCTCACCAAGTATGGCTTTGTTTAAAGATGGAGAATTAGTACACATGTTAGAGCGTCATCACATTGAAGGTCGTCCAGCAGAATTAATTGCAGATAACCTTATGGATGCTTACAATGAGCATTGTTAATAGATTGTGTTAAGCAATTTGTAGAATCTCTACATTTGAGATAAATTATGTATATAATTACAAAAACCACGATTTTTAATCGTGGTTTTTTTGTGTTTTATATGCATTGGGCTAATTTTGTTATATGAGAAAAATTTTAGCATATCCTTTATCGGTCATATACTACCTTGTGTTTGGAGCGACTTTAGTGTTTTTTCATCCAATACAATGGTTTTGCTACAATGTTTTTGGGTATGAGGCTTTAAAAAAAGCTGTAGATGCATTGCAACTTTGTATAATGCGTTGCTTGTTAATTTTAGGCACTCGTGTGAGTTGGGATAATCCATATGAGATATCTATAGATAAACCCTTGATTATTGTGGCTAATCATCAAAGTATGTATGACATTTCTCCAATAATGTGGTATTTACGTAAACATCATGTCAAATTTGTTTCAAAGCAAGAATTAGCTAAAGGAATTCCAAGTGTATCCTACAACCTACGTCATGGAGGATCTGTTTTAATTGACCGCAAAAACCCTAAGCAAGCGTTGCCAGCAATGATGAAGTTTGGAGAATACCTAGAAAACACAAAACGAGCAGGTGTTATCTTTCCTGAAGGCACGCGAAGTAAAAATGGTTTACCTAGACCTTTTAAAACGAAAGGGTTGGAAATACTCATGAAAAAAACACCGTCAGCATTAATTGTACCAATAACCGTTAATAATTCTTGGAAAACATTGCGATATGGAACTTTTCCTATGGGAATAGGAAATCATATAAAATTTACCGTTCATAAGCCTTTAGAAATGGCTATATTTACAGATAAACAAGCTTTGTTAGCTACTGTAGAAAAAACAATTACAGACGCTATTATCGTTAATTAACCATTAAAGAGCATTGATATGTCGTTAAAAAACATACGATTAGAAGTAATGAAACATCTAGAAAAAGATGTGGATCAACTTATTGATAAGTACTTAATTCCTATAGAGAAAATTTGGCAACCAACAGATTTTTTGCCGGATTCTCAAAGTGAAAATTTTCATGAACAGGTCAAAGAAATTAGAGAGCTTTCTAAAGAATTACCATATGATTTTTGGGTAGTTTTAGTGGGAGATATGATTACAGAAGAAGCATTACCGTCTTACGAATCTTGGCTCATGGATGTAGAAGGCGTTGATCAAGTAGGTAGAAATAGTTGGGGAAAATGGGTGAGACACTGGACAGGTGAAGAGAATCGTCATGGTGATGTCCTCAATAAATATCTATATCTATCTGGTCGTGTTAATATGAGAGAAATAGAAAAAACGACGCAATACTTAATTGCCGATGGTTTTGATATTGGTACAGATCGTGATCCTTATAAAAACTTTGTTTATACAAGTTTCCAAGAATTAGCAACTTATATTTCTCATAATCGTGTGGCTAAAATAGCAAAACAAAAAGGCAATAAACAACTCGCAAAAATGTGTAAAATTATCTCTGGTGATGAGATGAGACATCATCATGCATACTCAGAGTTTGTAGAACGTATTTTTGAAGTCGATCCAAGTCAAATGATGATGGCTTTTCACTATATGATGAAGCAAAAAATAGCTATGCCAGCACATTTCCTTAGAGAATCTGGTAATAAAATTGGCACTGCTTTTGAAGAGTTTTCTAATACCGCACAACGTATAGGTGTTTATACGTCTAAAGATTATGTTGATATTCTTCAAAAATTAATTGACCGTTGGGATATTGGTAATATTAAAGATCTTAATGATGAAGCCGAAAAAGCAAGAGACTATTTAATGAAATTACCACCAAGAATGCTACGTTTGGCAGACCGTATGAAGATACCAGAAAACTCATTTCAATTTAAATGGGTAGAGCCTGCAACTTTAAAATAAGCCGTAATAAAATAGAATTAATTCCTTTCAGTTTCTGAAGGGAATTTTTAATTTTAAATCAAAATTAGTGTCATGCAGACTTCCGAAGATATCATAGAAAAAACCAAACTATTTGTACAAAAAGAATTAAAAACAGCCGAAGGTGGTCACGACTGGTTTCATATTTTAAGAGTCTATAATAATGCATTGCTAATAGCTAAAAATGAGGATGTAAATCTTTTTGTAGTTGCATTAGGAGCTTTACTTCATGATATTGCCGATAGTAAATTTCATAATGGTGATGAGACCGTTGGACCAAATGTGGCGCGCAAATTCTTATTTGAAAATAATGTAGATTCTATTGTGATTGAACATGTGGTGAATATTATTAAACACATTTCGTTTAAAGGCGGAAATATCAACCAAGCATTTACGTCATTAGAATTGAGTGTTGTACAAGATGCAGACCGTTTAGATGCTATTGGAGCAATTGGTATTGCTAGAACGTTTAATTATGGAGGTTTTAAAAACCGAAAACTTTTTGATCCGTCTATAAAAGTAAATTTAGATATGACCAAAGAAGCATATAAAGCATCAACAGCACCTACAATTAATCATTTTTACGAAAAATTACTCCTTTTAAAAGATAGAATGAATACAAAAACGGGTCGAAAAATTGCTCAAAAAAGGCATCGATATATGGAGCAATTTTTGGAACAATTTTATGCCGAATGGGAGGGAGAAAAATAAGAAAAGCCTGTTTTTAAACTATTAAAAACAGGCTTTTTTAAACTTAACAAATGAGTTTTAGTTATTTGCTTGGTAGGTGTATGCTACTGAGTAAACACTTACATCATCACCATCTTCACTATCATATTCTGTTCCGGTAATAGAACCAGATGTTGGGTAGTTGTCTGAGTTGTAAACAAAATCTGCAACAACGTCAAATAAGATATTTCCGTCTAAATCTTTGTACGTTATTTTCTTTATATGTTTTGAAGGAAATAATAAGCGTGCTTGAACAATCTCTGGAGCATTTATATCTGCACTAAAATTTAATTCTACATTATCTAAAACAGCAATAGCTCCTGCAGCTTGTAAAGTGTAAAAATAAGGATTTGGCTTGTTGTCATATTCAATTTCAGCTCTGTATTCTGTAGTAATTTCGCTATCAGTTTCCCAATCGTATTCAGTTTCAAAGAATCTTAGATTTTCTGGGTTTCCATCTGAGTTATAATTAATAACCTCACCAGTTTCAAAAGCATCGTATGGAGATTCATATAATTCTTCAACACTTAAATTCTCATTTTGATCTGTAACGTTGCTTAAGTTTCCGTTTTCATAGGTTAAAAGACTAGTGTCTTCGCCGTTTGAAATGCTTGTTACGCGGTTTGCACTATCATAGTTAATAGTAATAGTTGTGTTCTCATTTGAATCTTGAGCCGAAATGACATCAATATTAGTAATATAGCGTGCTACAGCATCTGGGTTGTTGTCATTAAATTCTTCTGATGTAGAATCACTACAATTAGTGAAAAACATTAATGATAAAATAGCAATGGTTAAGATTTTAATTTTCATAATAATTTAGAGTTTTTTGTGAGCTGGTAAAACTAATAAAATTATTTATGTACCATAGAACGTATTTACTCTAAATATCTCAATTAAACTCTAAAACATCATTTGCGTTAATTCTTTACGATATTTTAATGCACTCTTTCCTGTAAATTCTTTAAACAATTTATTAAAGTGAGAGAAGTTGTTAAAACCGCAGTCAAAAGCAACATCAGCAATACTCATTTGACTTTCAGATAATAGTTTGGTGGCATGTACAATTCTATATTCATTAACTAATTTAGTAAAAGTTTTACCTGTAGCCTTTTTGAAATAGCGACAAAAAGCAGGAACAGTCATGCTTACCTTATCTGAAATCTCATCTAATGAGATATGATTTTGAAAGTTATTATTAATGTGTTTGTAAATAATATCAATTTTGGCACTATCCTGTAGTTCGGTTTCAAAAACAAAACCATCAGCATTTAAAATCTCATAATCTTTTACTTCGGCAAGCTTTTTTAATATTTTTAATAGGAGCATGATACGATCAAAACCTTGAACTTCATCTAATTTCTGAATTTTTTTACCCAAACGACGTTTGGTTTCAGGTTTAAACAAAATACCGTTTTTTGAACGCTCAAATAACGCGTTTACATCTGCCATTTCAGGAATATCAAAAAAGTAGGCACCTAAAAACTCAGGTTTAAACTGTACTAAAACTTCAGATCCATGCTGTGTAAGACGATCTGTAAACCCATTATGAGGTAAGTTGGATCCTATAAGTATGAGCTGACTGTTATTAAAGTAAGATAAATGGTTGCCAATATGACGTTTTCCTTGCCCTTTATTAACATAAATTAATTCAATTTCAGGATGAAAATGCCAATATGGTTTATGGTCATTATCATTTGAGGTGCTTTTTTTTACAAAAACAGAACTTCCAAAATTTGGGCTAATTTTTTCTAAAGTAGGTTTTCTTTTTTTCATGATGTACTGTTATATACAAAATTAATATAAAAGAAATTAAAAACCTATATAGAATTAGCACTAAACTATACTATTTTAACATGTTTGTTTTTGTGAAGATAATTTTTTGTTAAAATAGAATATAAATATGCCAAAATTGATGTTTTCTTAGAGCGTAATGCAGCCTATCTTTGTAGTATAAATCATTAAAACCAAGAAGTGATGAAAACAATTAAAACATTATTATTAGTAGCAATCATGTTAACGATGGTAACAGGCTACGCAAACGAAAATGTAATTGATGCACCTTCAAAAGCAATTACTGTACTTAAATTTTCTAATGTAAAGAAAGGACACCAATATACAATTATTGATAATGAAGGCGTAACCCTCTATACCGAAACAATCAAACGAAATGGTACGTTCTTAAAGAAGTTTGACTTTACAGCTCTAGAAGATGGTTCTTATACAGTAGAGTTAAGCAAGGACTTTGAGATTGTTATTACACCTTTTATTATACAGTCTAGAAACGTTGTCTTTTTAGACAGTAAAGAAAAGATAGTATTTAAACCTGTGGTAAGAACAAAAGATAATCAATTATTAATTTCGCTTTTATCAATGGATGTAGAGACGTTAGATATTGAGTTATTTTATAACGGAGTTAGTATCCTTAAGGATGAATTAACAGGAGATCAAGTTTTAAATAAAGTGTATAAATTATCTGATCATGAAAAAGGTGATTATTATTTACATATGACCTCTGGAGATCGCGTTTTTAATAAAAGTTTCAAACTCTTTTAAAGCACATTTTGCCTTAAATTTAAAAAAAGCACTTTCGTAAAGAGAGTGCTTTTTTTTATCATATAAAACTGCTATTATACAGGTATAGAATTTTTATATTTATTTCGTAATTGGGTAATCATTTCCTCGGTCATTTTTTCTAAACTAAAACCATGAGACCAATTCCAGTCTGTTCTTGCAGATGAATCGTCAATAGTTTTAGGCCAGCTATTAGCAATATCCTGTCTAAAATCTGGTTCGTAAGTTATTTTAAACTCTGGGATATGTTTTTGTATCGCTTCGGAAATCTCTTTTGGAGTAAAACTTATAGCTGCCAAATTATAAGAAGATCTTATTTTTATAGCTTCTGAAGGTGCTTGCATTAATTTAATCGTAGCATCGATAGCGTCATCCATAAACATCATTGGTAGCTCTGTATTTTCAGTTAAAAAACTTTCATATTGTTTATCTAGTATGGCTTTATGATAAATTTCTACCGCATAATCTGTGGTGCCTCCTCCAGGCATGGTTTTCCAACTTATAATTCCTGGATATCGCAAACTTCTCACATCTACACCATACTTGTTATGGTAATATTCACACCAACGCTCACCAACTTGCTTTGTAATTCCATACACTGTAGTAGGTTCTGTAACTGTATGTTGAGGTGTGTTTAAAACAGGTGTTGTTGGTCCGAAAACAGCAATGCTCGAAGGCCAAAAAAGTTGTTTAATAATCCCATCTTTAGCTAAATTTAAAACATGAAAGAGCGAATCCATATTTAAATCCCAAGCTTTCATTGGGTATTTTTCTCCTGTTGCACTTAGCATAGCAGCTAAAAGGTAAACGGTATCAATATTGTGTTTTTCAATACACACTTTTACAGATGAGTAATCTTGAGCATCTACTATCTCAAAAAGACCTGAGTTTACAATATGAGTATTGTGATACCCAATATCACTAGCTACAACATTATCAGAGCCATAAAGGTCTCTTAGTTTGTAAGTGAGTTCAGATCCTATTTGACCACCTGCACCAATAACTAAAATTCTAGACATATTATTACGTTTAATTGAATAGTCAAAAATAAAAAGAATAACAGCAGTTTGTTCATATTTTATGAAAATTATAATGTCTTTATTTATTTTGTTAATTCCATTTAAGATGTTTTCACTTTGCTTATATTTACTTCAAATTGTAGAGTTATAATTATGCGTTTATTAGTGTTATGTTGTTTTAGTTTTTTTATTGTAACGACGAGTTGTAAAAGTGATAAAGTTTCCGAAGTTATTGTAGAAACACAAGAGCAAAAAGATGCTAAAACGATATCTAAAATCGATATAGATGGTATTCGTTTTGATGATTATGGTTTAAGTGCAGAGTCTAAAAAAGCAGTAACCGATTGGCAAAAATTTCAAGAATTGAATCACCATACCGAAGCTTTAAAAACAGCAGACCTAACCTTTTTTGTAGAAGACCCTTTAATTGTAAAAACGCTTATGCAAGAACTTAGAGCAGAAATGCCTAAGACATTACAAACCAATGAGATTTTAGCTAGAATTACTGCCTTAAATACAAAATTGCAAAAGTTAAATAGCTTACTAAGAATTTCTAATATTGATAAAACCCAAAAAATTCAGGCTATAAGGGAATACTTTGTGACAATGTCTAACCTTAATTTGCAAATGAATAAGAAATTTGAATTTGAAAAAAACAATGTTTTAAAGCCACAATAGCAATTTTTTAAGCTATGAGTTTCTTAATATTTTGTTAATATGTAACAAAATGGCCTTTCAGACTTCTAACTAATAACTAATTTTAATCAAATAACAATTTAAAAGCACATTATGAAAACCAATATCAAAAGTATTTTGATGGTTTCTGTATTTGGCCTTTTTGCATTTTTAGGATGTAAAGAAGAACCTAAAGAAGAGACTGCAATGGTTGAGAAAATTCCTGGAATTAATCTCGACAACATGGACACTTCGGTGAGTCCAAAAGACGATTTCTATAACTATGTTAATGGAAATTGGGCTAAAACAACACAAATTCCAGACGATGAAACACGTTGGGGAGGATTTGGCGTATTACGTAAAGACACAAGAAAAGATGTTCTAGACATTATGAATACGTCTAAAGAACTCGGTAAATATGAAGAAGGAACCGATCAAAAAAAGGCACTTCTCATTTTTGAAACCGAGTTAGATACTATTGCTAGAGACAAAGCTGGTATTGCACCATTGCAACCTATGTTAGATAAAATTGATGGTATTAAAAACCTCAATGAAATGCAAACTGTTTATGCAACAACAATAGGAGTTGGAGCACCTTTTGTAGGTATTGGTGCTAATGCAGATTTAAATGATAGTAGCATGAATGTAGCTTGGGTTTATCCTGATGGATTAGGATTACAGCGAGATTACTATTTAGATCAAGATGCAAAATCAAAAGAAATTAGAGGTCAATACACAGATCACGTATCTAGAATGTTACAATTCATCAACTATAGTAAAGAAGATGCAGATGCGGCAGCTGTAAAGATTTTAGCCATGGAAACGCAACTTGCAGAGCCTAGATTAGATAAAGTAGCTATGAGAGATGCTCGTAATTATAATAATCCAACCTCATTAGAAGAGTTACAAGATATGGCTCCTGCTATTGATTGGACTAAAATGATTAAAGATTTAGGGATTACTGCAGAGATGGAAACCCTAAACGTGATGCAACCAAAATATATGGCTGCTATGAATGACTTTTTAAAGTCTACGTCAATTGAAGATATTAAAACCCTAATGGATTGGAGTACAATTAATGGTGCTGCAGGTTTTTTAACTACGGAAATAGAAAAAGCAAACTGGGAGTTTTACGGAAAAACTTTAAACGGCTCTAAAAAAATGCGTCCAGCAGATGAACGTGCCCTTGGTACAGTAGATGGAACCGTTGGAGAAGCTATTGGTAAATTATATGTAGATGCTAAGTTTCCACCAGAAGCTAAAGCAAAAGCAGAAAAAATGATTGCTAATGTGATTACTGCGTTTCAAAATAGAATCCAGAAGTTAGAATGGATGACTCCTGAAACAAAAACTAAAGCTGTTGAAAAATTAGATAAATTCACTGTTAAGATTGCATATCCAGATGAGTGGGAAGATTACTCAACAATGATGGTAAAAGAAGGTAATACCTATGCTGAAAATATGATGGCTGTTGGTAAATGGGCTTCAGAGAAAAATTTAGCAGAAATAGGAACTCCTGTAGACAAATCAAAATGGGGAATGCCACCACAAATGGTAAATGCTTATTTTAACCCAATGAATAACGAGATTGTATTTCCTGCAGCCATTTTACAACCGCCTTTTTATAATTGGACAGCAGATGAAGCTGTAAATTATGGTGGAATTGGCGCTGTAATTGGTCACGAGATTTCTCATGCTTTTGATGATAGTGGAGCGCGTTTTGATGGCGACGGAAACTTAAAAAACTGGTGGACAGACAAAGATCTTGAAGAATTCACAAAACGTGGAGATGCATTAGCTGAACAGTATAGCGCTATTGAGGTTTTAGATAGTGTTAACATCAACGGTAAATTTACTTTGGGTGAAAACATTGGAGATCTTGGTGGAGTTCTTGGAGCTTATGACGGTTTACAATTATACTATGAAGAAAACGGAAGACCAGAAAACATTGATGGTTTTACACCAGAGCAACGTTTCTTTATGTCTTGGGCTACCGTTTGGAGAACATTAACAAGAGAAGATGCTTTGAGAACTCAAATTAAAACAGATCCTCACTCTCCAGGAATTCAAAGAGCAACACAACCTCTTAAAAATATAGATGCATTCTATGAAGCGTTTGATATTAAAGAAGGTGATAAAATGTGGCTAGCTCCAGAAGATAGAGTTAGAATTTGGTAATACAAGTCAAAGAAATATAAATGAAAAAGCACCCAATTTGGGTGCTTTTTTTATTACGTAAAAGTTGTTTTTTCATCTTAAAGCACAGGCTATACCTACAGACTACGGAAAAACCGTAACTCAAAACCGGTTTTAAGCTAAATTTTAACAAACGCTTTAATAATATTTCCGTAGAATATGTTCTATATTTGAAAATATTTCTCCCTCGATTAGTAGTTGATTTTTATTAAAAGCAATCCATGTTAATAACACATAAGAACATTATGAAAAACATACTATTTACAATACTATTTATTTTATTCACCTCAACTCTATTACCTCAAACAATAGTAGATATGGCAGGAGAAAGACTAGGCACTCATAGGAAAAATGGTGCATATTACATTAAGGATATTAATAATTATATGCAACCCTATTTAGGTACTTGGAGTTATACAAACGGAAATAATGAGTTTAGAATTACTCTAACTAAAGATATTATGTATCACGACGTTTATCCAGATTACAATATTGATTATTATATAGACGGTTTAAGAATTCAATACCAAAAATACGATAATGGAGTTTTGACTTATACTTCAAATTTTGATGAATATCCTACTGGTATTATAAAACAGTTTGGAAAACTTAATATGTCTTTTACAGACAATGAGAGAAATAATGAAAGTTTTCCTCTTGATTTAATATTAATATCTACAAGTACAGTAAATACATACAACTTAAGATTTAAGCTAGATAAATTTGAGAGAAGAAATACATATTATGAAGAACATCCAGATGAACCTTACTTTAGTGTTCCAAATGATATAATTATGACAAAGTTATAAAGCAAAAACTCCCAAATCAATAGACTTGGGAGTTTTAATATAACTCATAAAGTCCATATATCATATATCATATGTCAAATGATACAGCACCATGTAATTAAATTGCTTTTTCTTATTTTTATTTGTTGTGCTTGTAACACAAGTAAACAAAACATATCAAGTGATAGTTATACAATTATAGAAACTCAAGTTAAGCGTAGTTTTGCTTTATATGAAAAAGAAACTGAACTTAATTTTGATAAGAACAGTTATTTAGATGCTTATATCAATCAAATTGATACAGATAATTTTAAGAAATCTGCGTTAAGAAATAAATTAGGAGATTCTCTTTTCAAAATGATATTTAATAATAATGGGATTAAATATTTAAAAAACATTGAAAATCAAGAAGATATTGATGTTTCTAAATTAAGTTTTAACGATAAAATTAAATTGGTAACAAAAACTAAAGTTGAAAATGAGGATTTATCTTTTCTAAATAATTCTAAAATCATAATTAGTTTATCATTGCCAAGATTTACATCTAACAATAAGTATTGTTTTATTGCTTTTTCCCATGGACAAAAAGGAGCAATGCAAGGAGGCGTAAATCTATATGTTAGAGATAACGAGGATTGGAAGTTTTATAAAACCGTAGATTCTTGGATTGAATAAAATACAAAACTCCCAAATCAAAAGACTTGGGAGTTTTTTATACGTTACATTTCCGAAGAAAATAATAGTGCTCTTTTATTAATTCTTTTTTTCAGGCGTCTTTGTGCCTTCTGTTTTTCTAGCCACAAGCGCATCTTTACTTAATTGAGCTAAATTAAAATTAGCATCTAAAGCAATAGCTTCATCTAGTAACCCAATAGCTTGGTCTAAATTATCAGTTTGGTTCATATTAAAAACAATCAATGCTTTCATGTAGGTTAATGCTCCTTTAAGAGAAACTTCATAAGGTTGTTGAGATTCGTAAAACGCACGTTTCATATCTGGTTTTACGTTTGTTAAACCGTAATCAACACTTGCTTTTGCACCACCTAAATCTTGTAATTGTGTTTTTAAATCGGCAATTTCATAAGCTAAATAAGAATTTGCATTTCTTTTAAATAATTCTTCATAAAAAACAACGGCACGTTTAGGTTGATTCAATGCTTTTAAAGCAATGGCTTTAACCTCTGTGTTAATATCTGAGTCATTAGCGTTTTTATCAATTCCAATCGTGTTTAAAGCTTCTAGGTTTCTACCTTCAGACACATAAATATAGGCTAATGTATCTAAACGTTGTGCATTTGGTTGTAACACATTAAGGTGCGTCATAGCATTGATAACACCTTGCACATCACCTTGACCTTTCATTTCTTTATGGTAGGCTTCAAAGTGTTTAAAGAGTTCAGATTTTGTTTGTGCAGTCGCGTTAAATGTTGCGACGATTGCTAATAGAAAGATAATTTTTTTCATTGTTTTCATTAATTAATTGCGCCAAAACTAAAAAAATAATTGACGTTAGTTCGTTAAATGTCTGCTAATTGTTAAAGTTTTACGTTGAATTCGTAATCCAAAAGTTGTACCAATTTTGAAGAATCAATGATTTTTCCTTTACTCATTGTTGCATTATCAAATTTTGGAATTGGTAGTTCAAGCGCTTTACAAATTGACGTATAATAGTCTTTTTTGGTTGGGTGAGAAGGTGTAGAAGCATTTATAACAGTACCCCAAATATTGTTTTTCACTACGGAAATGATAATACCCACACAATCTTCTCTATGAATTAAGTTTACAGGAGCGTCTCCATTTTTAAGGTTTGTTTTTCCAGAGAGATATTTGGCAGGATGTCTATCGTTAGCAAATAAACCACTAAAACGTAAAATGGTGGTTTTAAAATTGTTGTTGTTGCTAAAAAGTGCTTCGACCGCTAATAATTGCTTTGGGATATTATCGCTTGAAGTTGGAGAGTTCTCAGTAATTATCGGGAAATCTTTACTATCATCATAAACCGAAGTAGAACCAATAAATAATATGTTTTCTACGGAAGAATTTTCTACATAATCGATAACATGTGTCATTTGTTTCACGTAATCATGTTCAGGGTTTTTACGCAAACCAGGCGGAATATTAATAATGAGCGTTTGGCAATCTTTAAGACAATATTTGAGATTACCGCTTACACCTTCCGAAGAAAATTGAATTAAAAACGGATGAATTTGAGCTTCTTCTAGCGTTGATAATTTGTCTTTTGAGGTCGTAGAACCATGAACAATATTGCCAAGTTCTATAAATTTTTTGGCCAACGGTAATCCCAACCAACCGCAACCTATGACACAAATATTAGAATTCAATAATGTAGTTTTTAAGTGTTTTCAAAGTTACAAATTAATGTATTAGTTAATGCGATAGTTAAAGTGTTGGTTTAGTTCGCTAATTTTCAGTAACTTTAAATTCACACTAAAAAATTGATTATGGCAATTAAAAGTTTTCAAGGTGCTAGAAAGCAACAACAGAATACAACCGAAGTTAATGCGTTTAAAGTAAGTGATTTTATGACGCGACAATTAATTACGTTTAAACCTGAGCAATCTGTAGATGAGGTGATAGAATCTTTAATTAAAAATAAAATTTCGGGAGGTCCAGTGGTTAATGCTAGCAATGAATTGGTTGGAGTGATTTCTGAAGGCGATTGCTTAAAGGATATTAGTGAAAGTCGTTACCACAATTTACCAATGGAGAAACATACAGTTGAGACTAGAATGGCAAAAAACGTAGAAACTATTGATGGTAATATGAATGTTTTTGATGCTGCAAATAAGTTTTTAGAATCTAGAATACGACGTTTCCCAATTGTTGAAAACGGAAAATTAGTTGGGCAAATTAGCCAAAAAGATATTTTAAAAGCAGCACTGCAATTAAAAGGACAAAACTGGAAATAATTTAGCCACTAGGCAAACTTCTAGTTACGCCTTCTATGTAACTTGTATAGGCTATTTTGGCAGTATTGTAGCAATAATTTAATTCGCTTTTTGTTAGAAAAAAACTCGTCTCTTTAATAGAATCCTCTGCCCAATGACCACCATTTCTAAAATAGGTGTAAAACCGATTATAGAATACCATTTTTGCGAACTCTTTAAGCACATCCTTAGTTTCATTTTTCTCTTCAATTAAGGTTTTGCAATAACGTATAACGTCAGGATTGTAACGATGAGGTTCTTCTATAACTGTTACAAGCGCTTGAGTACTTAAGTATTGATAATGTTTTTTAAAACGACTCATTTTACGTTATCTTAAACGTTTACGTGCCATAGTTTCGGGCATATCTGTGATTATTAATTTTTGTTCACCTTCACTTTCTAAAGTTGCAATTTTAGAATATGGATACTCTGGTAATGGCTCGCTTAAAGACTTCCATTTGGCAATACCTGCAACGGTTATGCGTTCTCCAATTGCTATAATGCCTTCTTCATACCTTAGCGTTTTATTAAAACCAAAAAAGGTTTCGGGTTCAATATTATAACGTCTTAAAAGGGCTTCAAATTTTGGTGTTGGATCGTTAAAGGTACCAGATGATTGACTTTTATCTTTTACTAAACGGCAAATAAAATTTCTTGGGTGATCACTTGGTTTTATGATCACAAAATCACCATTAGTATCAATAAAAAAATCTTGAAATTTTTCTTCAGTAACAATCGTTTTCCAATGTGAGCTTTTGCCATTACTAACTCTTTTTTGAATTTTTATTTGATAAAACACACATTCTCTACCAGAATATGGCGCTTTTAAAGGTTTTTCAACATGTAATGCTTTACCTATAACTTTAGATAGTTCATTTGTTTTTAAACTAGACGTTGGCTTATGAGGTATTTTAGATAAGGTTCTTATAATAACTTGCTTGCCATTAAAATAATAAGCTAAAAAGGGGATTAGACCAATTACTAAAAAAATAAGAATTATGATTAAAGGCGCTGCCATAGTTGAGGTGGTTACAATATATGAGTCCTAAAATACATCAAAATGTTACAGGTTTAATGTTCTCGTTTTACTAAGGCATAGTAATCACCTTCTAATGGTAAATAGCCTTGGTCATACACAAAATAGTAGATGTTACCTGCTTTTGTAGTGTAAATGCTGGTGAAGTAATTAAAATCAAATCCTTTTTCTACAAGTCGCGCTCTGGAGATTTTTTTCTTTTGATCTGGATTGAGTTCTTCTAGAATACGGTAGTTTTTTCTCAGTCGATTGTTGGTATTTCTAATAAGGTTTTTACTGTCTTTATTAATTTTATTATTATATGCATTTCTACAACCATCGCTACAAAATTTCTTATCAATACGACCTACAATTTTATCACCACATTCAGGACACTGTTTTTGCATAGTCTTCTTTGTTTAGTTTATACCAATTTATAAGTTTGCCTTCTAGTTCAAATTGCTCTGTGTGGTTAAGGCCTATTTTTTTTAAAACAGCATTAGATGCGATGTTTTCTATTTCCGCAGCACCATAAATTGTAGGCAAATTAAGGTTGTTAAAACCATAGTTTAATATAGCAATTGAGGATTCTGTTGCGTAGCCTTTTCCCCAAAATTCTGGAATAAAACGGTAGCCAATATCGTAAAAATCTCGTTTGGTACCAATGGTTTCTTTATCACCTGTATTATATTTTAGACCAGACCAACCTATAAATTGTCCTGATGATTTTTCAATAGCTGCAAATCTAGCAATACCACGTTCTTTATATTGCCTATTAATAAAAGTAATATTATCTCGTGCTTGTGCTTTTGTTGTAATTGGGTTGTTTCCTAAGTATTTATGTACATGTGCATTTGAATCTAATTCAAACATGCCATTAACGTCTAAAGGTGTGATATAGCGTAAGATAAGACGTTTTGTTTCTAAATGAAATTTCATGAGTGTAATATACAAATTTTCCGTTTACAAACGACTACAAATATTTACAAACGAATTTAAATAGGTAACTACCGACTAATATTTGCATCACCTCTCATCTTTGCAGTGTTGAATCAATGAAGGTTCAATAGTATTAACTGTTTAACACATAAAATTTAGAACACATGAACACATTAAGAAACAAAGTACAGTTGATTGGGAGATTAGGACAAGATCCAGAAATTATCAACTTTCAAGACGGAAACAAAATGGCAAAATTTTCTTTGGCTACAGATGATAGCTATAAAGATAAAGAAGGCAACAAAGTAGAGCGTGCGTATTGGCATAATATTGTTGTACGTGGCGGACTTGTAAAGGTTGTAGAAGAGTACATTACTAAAGGTAAAGAGATTGTTATAGAAGGTAAATTAACAAACCGCTCTTGGGATGATAAAGATGGGACCAAACGGTACACAACCGAAATTGTTTGTAATGAATTATTAATGTTAGGGAAATAGAACTATATAAATGTTTCAAACATAAAAAGGCTTCCAAATTTGGAAGCCTTTTTGCTATTAATAATTAGGGTATTTATTCTACCGTCAATGCATATTGAGGTGTAGGATTCAAAGGGCAAAAATATAAGTACTCACCTTTTTGTAAAGCGGTAACTTTAGATTTTTGAGACGTGTTGTTTGCTACAGCTTTAGTAACATAAGCTGTTTTGATGTGATTTTCAGGGTTTGAAGCATCGGTTCCTTTTTTAATTAAAACAAATCCTACATCATGACCAACATTGTTATTGGCAATCTCAAAAATATATGAACCTTCTTTAAGTGTTACTTTTTGTTGTGTAAACTCACCCTTGGTTTGTTCTAGAGATACGGTTGTTACAGCTGCTGTATTCATTTTATCTTGAGCATTTGTTGTTAATGTAAATGCGATAACCATTACGAATATTGAAATTACTTTTTTCATCTTTTTATTGTTTTTTAAAATTATATGTTTTTGATTGTGTTATGCTACGGTTTCTTCTAATGAAGGTGCTATTGGGAAATCTACTGGTACTTTAGTAGTGCTGTGTACATAGTTTGAAATGGTTTTGTCACCAACTAATGAAATGGTATCGATTAAATTTCCTTCTGTATATCCAGCTTCAAAATAGTTGTCTAATACATCTTGGTCTGTATTACCTCTGTTTTCAGTAATGTTTTTTGCAAGTTTTGCTAATGCATCTAACTTATTGTCAAATGATGCTTTACCAGCTCTTAATTCTAAAATTTGAGCATCGTTAAAGCCGTTCATTTTTCCAATTGCTGTATGCGCAGATAAACAGTAAATACAATTATTAACTTGGCTTACTGCTAGGTTTACGACCTCTTTTTCTTTTGCAGATAATGATGTTTTTGCGTTAGCAAAAGTTAAATAGTTTTCTAATGCAGTATCACTATTTGCATAGGTTGCATATAAATTTGGTACAAAACCTAAAGCTTTATTGAGGTTGTCAAATATAGCTTGGTTGTTTTCGCTTACGTTGTCTCTTGTTGGTACATTAAATGTTTTCATGTATATATTTTTAAATGTTTAGTAATTATTTACACTGCAAAGATGCGATGTGTCTTGTGGTTTTAAAAGGGTAGTATTTCCTTTTGAGTTGTCAATTTTTCCCTTTAGTATTTTTACTTCGGAAATATTAATTCACGTGAGGTCTCTCTGCATCACAATAAAAATCGTGAATATGCTTTTGCTCACAATGTGTATTTGGGATTACTCTATCAGCAATTTTTTTCTTACTAGTTCTAAATATTTCAATTAAATTGAATATTGATACGTGTTTTAAATTCATCTTTATAAGTGTTTATGTTTAACACTGCAAAGATGCGGTAGAAGTACGTGTGAAAAAATGGAGGTTATTCCTTAGTAGTTGTCAATTTTTCCCTTTGTTTAGATTTTGCTATTCTTTTTAAACTCTGAAGGTGTTAAAGCGGTCTGCTTTTTAAAGAGTCTGCTTAAATGTGACGCATCATCAAAACCAATATCATATGCAATTTCTTTAGACGATTTATCTGTATATAATAATTGACGTTTGGTTTCTAGTACAATACGATCATGTATAATTTGTAAAGGACTTTTTTTGTATTTAGAAAAACTGTTGGACAGTGTTTTGGGAGATTTATGAAGTAAATTAGCGTAGAACGCTACACTATGTTCTGTTTTGTAATGGGTTTCAACCAATAAATTAAATTGCCTTAAGGTATCATTAGTCCCTTTTAAAGTTGGCCTATCACCTATTTTAGTTTTAAGAAGTCGTGTTGTTTTGATGATAAATCTAGCCATGAGCATCCTTAACATTTCTGCTTGGATTGTATCTGTGGTATCTACTTCATCTAAAAACACCTCATGCAGTGTATTAAATTTATGTTGCTCACTTTCACTTATTGAAATTACTGGTATATGCTCATTTCCGAAGAACAATAAACCTACACATCCAACTTCTTTATCATGATCTTTAATACAATAAAATTCTCTATTAAATTGATACACAATAGCATCGTTTCCTTCTATAAATTGAAAGTATTGAATGGCTGTTAGCGACAAAATTTGATGCGCCTCAATAGTAAGCGGTACACCATCTACTAACACTTTTATAGGCGATTTTGTAGCCCAAATAAACGTGTACAAACCAATGGGTTTAGAGGTGCTAAATGGAGTTAATAAAGATTCGTTGCCAATATTAAGAATCGCATTTGTAGAAAACTCTGTGAATGTTTTTATCATGAGTTGTTTGTCCTAAAAGATTCAATAACATTACAAAAACACGTTAATCAAGCGTAATTATTTTTTCTTCGGAAATGAAACTACCTTCATTTGCAGTCCCTTCAATGTATAATGTAATTTGATCAATTCCTTTATCAATAATTGTAAATGTAAAGTTACCATTAGCATCAATTTGCCCTTTTGGAATCCAATCAATAACGCCGTATTGCTTAAAGAAATCACTACGATAACTAGAATATAAAGGTGCATAAAAGGTTTTAGCAGACGTAAATGTTAATGGGATTTTAGACTCTTGAGAGATGTTTTTGGCTTCAGTAGTGCCATATTTTAAACTAGGATCGGTAAATATTTTAATAACACCACCTGCACCTCTCATACCTTCTCCTGCACCAGATTTATCAATGACGATATAATCTATATTTCGCATGTCTAAAGATAATAAGATACTAAAATCTGAAAGCAACATCTTGTCTAAATACACTAATGGAGATGATTGGCCAAATGTAGTTCTTCTAGAATTAACAATAGATAAACTAGTGCCACTTTGTCTTGATACAAACCCTTTTGAACTCAGGTATGATGATAAATTAATATATCTATTTCTATCGTTTTCATCAAATATATCAATGCTTCCTGTGGGTTGTCTACGCGATATTTTATCAACTCTTGCTTTTTCTTTTATTGCATTAACAACAACGACATCTAATTCTTCGGCATCAGATATGGAGTTTTTATACAGGGTTTCTTCAATTTTAGAATCATAAATAGATTTTACCTTAAGTGGTCTAGTTTTTATAAAATGATCTATTGTAGGTATAGCCGATGGTGTAAATTGTAAATAGAGATTAGGTTTCTCAACATCTTGCTTTTTGTCTATAGACCCAAAAGCAATATGCTCATTATCCATAGGTAACAAGCCAACAATATTAAACGCTTTTTCATTTTTTGGAACTTCAACGGTTTGAGTTGAGCTATTAGCCATAGGATACATAATAAATGTATTGCTCTTTGATTTATTTATATGAGCATTGACAGAAATGCCTTTTTCAAAATTATATTTAATTTCTGGTGTATTCTTGAATATAGAATTCCATTCGTAGCTACTCCAACCTTGAGTTAGTAGTAAATTATCAAGTTCAAATTTTTTCTTTCTATTAATTTCGGTAAAATAATAACGTGCATTTTCAATATAACCTTTAACGTAAGGCTGTAAAAAAGTATAGGATATTACATTGTGGTCTGTGTCATAAGATGTTGTTTTAGATGGGAGTATAGAGACACTTAAATTATGTGAATGGGCAGCTTTAATGTTTTTAAATGGGACTGAAATGGTTATAGAATCTGTAGTTTTAGTGATACTCTCTTTTTCAGAATTTACAATAGAAATCCCATCATAATTAAAAAATAAGCGTTCTAAAATTGGTTTATCCTGCTCATCAAACAATGTGAAGATATTAATACCAGGATATAAGTCGCTATAATTAATTAATTTGGTGATGTCTTGAGCGTCATTAAAACTAATATCTAGAGACTTAATTACACTTCCATTATGAATTACAATTTTAAATTTTTTATCCTGTATACGTTGTAATGTTTGAGCATTTGTTCTAACCGTTAAAGCAATTTTAGAGCCTAAATCATTAAGGCTTAGATTTAAGCCAGAGGGTTTTGCAGGTTCAATTTTAATTGTAGACGTGAGATCATTGTACGTGATTTCGGCAGTGTAATCTTTCCCTTTTTCTGGTGTCAACATAAATCTTCCAATACCAAATTGATTGGTTTTAAAATTTGTAATCACCAAGCCGCTTGCATCTTTAATTACACCTTCGGCTGCATTAAGTCCGTAACCAGAATCGTCCTTTATCACAACGCCAACTACATTTTTAATAGTTGAAATTAGGTGACCACCTTCTGGTAAAAACTGAGCGTCTAAACGTGGAGCATCCATTCGTGTAGAGAGATCATTTTCTTGATCTGTATTTATAATTTTAATGTTTTGTATGTAAAAATTTTGTTCATCAAAATTTTTCATCCAATTGGTATATGCTTTAAAGGTGTAATTGCCAGTTGCATATGTGCTGTCAATTGTAAAATTGCCATTTGCAACACCTTTTTCGGCAAGAATAAGTGTTTTATTTAAGATGTTGCCTTTACTGTCTTCAATCGAACAATACACGTTTGTGGTGCTATTGGAGTGTTTTTTACTGTTTTTATCAAACACATACACACTAAAACCAATAGTTTCATCTTTTAAATACAGTGATTTATTGAGGTGAGCGTAAGTCACTTCACGTGGTAATTTCACATATTCACTATAAGCTGTTGACAATTTATCGTCGTTTTGACTTTCAGCATTAAAAAATGAACAGACACATAAAATAATAATTGTAAACTTTAAATGTGATAATTTGAGGTTATAGGTTGTAATCATAATTTTTAGTAATACTTCTAGTTAATAGTTACTATTTTTTCTTCGGAAATGTAAGCGCCATCATTAGCAACGCCTTCAATAAAAAGCTTTATCTCTTCATTCTTGGTATCTAAAATTTTTAATGTAAAAGTCCCATTGTCACTACTTTTACATTTTGGGAACCAATCAATAACACCATATTTTTGATAAAAATCATTCAAATACGTAGAATACGTAGGTGTGTAAAAGGTTTTAGAGGTAGCGAATGAGAGTGGGAATTTAATGGTTTGACCTGGTTCTCTATCGTTACTATACTGCGCAGTTTTTAGTAGAGGATTTGTTACAATTTTAATCACACCATTTCCACCTCTATTACCTTCATCCAAACCTTGTTTGTTTATGATGATGTAATCAACAGTAGACATATCAAAACTTAGCAGCAGATTGAAATCTGAAACTGGGATATTATCAATGTATATTAAAGGAGCAGTACTACTGTTAATGGTGTTAGTTCTAAGTGTTTCAATTTTTAAATTTGGATGTTCACCAGGAGGATATACAATTCTTGATAAATAACCTTTAGTATTAATATATGCTGAGAAATCAGTAATATTCATTCGCTGTTCATTGGTAAACACATCAACGCGACCATAATTGAAACGTTTGATTTTTTCAATGCGTTCTTTTTCTTTTATTACACTTAGTAAAACAGTGTCTAAGGCCTCTATTTTATTCCACGATTCATCTAGTATTGGTAGTGAACCATCATATCTAAATGCAACATTGTTTTTATATTTGAGAGACGCATATTTTTGATCAAATTTGGGAATTTCGGAAGGCGAAAACTGAACATATAAGTTTGGTCTCAAAACCTTGTCTTGCTTGTTTATCAATCCTATTTTTAAAGTTTCCTTTTCTAACGGTAAAAACCCTCTTGCCGAAAAATTACTTTCACCATCTTTAACGGTAGCAGTCACTGTAGGAGAGTGTTGTAAAGGGTAGATCAAAAATTTATCACCTTTAGTATTGTTTACATTTGCATGAATTGAAATACCGTCTTCAAAATCATATTGATGTGATGGCACATTTTTAAAAACATTAGTCCAGTCATAACTACTCCAACCTTGAGTCATAAGTAAATTATCTAATTCAGCCCTTTTTTGCCTATCTACATTTGTGAAATAATAGCGTGCATTTTCAATACGACCTTTAATATATGGTTGTAAAAAGGTGTAAGAAATGATATTATGATGGTGATTATAAGATTTTGTTTTAGAGGGTAAAACCGAAACGCTCACATTGTTAAATTGCTTTGAATTAATGCTAGCTGAAGGTATTGAAATCATTAAAGAATCATTTAGTTTTTTAACACTTGGCACTCCAGTTATAGCAGCTTTGATACCGTCATGTTTAAAATACAAGCGTTCTAAAAGAGGCTTATTATTTTCGTCAAACAGTGTAATAATATTAATTCCTGTGGTGAAATCTTGATGACTAACGTAGGCTTTAATTTCTGTATTATCTTTAAAAATAATATCAGATATATTTAATTGGCTACCATTACCAACAGCGAGTTTAAATGTTTTGTTGGCAATATCTGGTAAAGTGCTAGCATTGGTTCTAATAACTAAAGCTACTTTGTCATTTAAATCTTGAAGCGTCATATTTACACCTTTAGAGTCTCCAATGTCTAATGTAATTTCCGTTTGCTCTATATCACTAAGTTTTACTGTATACACGGTTCGAATTACTGGTGTAAATTCAAATTTTGAAATACCATGACTATTGGTTTCAAAGTGGGTAACTTCCTCACCATTACTATTTAAAAGTTTGCCTTTTAAATTAGGGACTCCAAAACCGTAATCATCTTTAATAACGACACCAACTGTATTTTTAGTGTCTAGTAGTAAGTGGCCACCTTCTGGTAAAAATTGGGCATCTAAATCATAAAGCTCATCATCATCTGCTTCTATAAATGGATCTTCATCAGGATTAATAACTTTAAGATGTTGCACATAAAAATTTTGCTCTTCAAAATTACGCATCCAATTAGTGTAAGCTTTAAATACGTAGTTGCCCGAGGTAAATAGGCTGTCAATTTCAAACACTCCTGAAGCCACACCATTTTTGGCTAAAAGCATTTTTTTCTTTAAGATTTTACCAGATCTATTTTGAATCGTGCAATACACGTTTTTGGTTTGTATAGACGATTTTTTAGTGTTTTTGTCAAAAAGATATATAGAAAAGCCTAGAGTTTCTCCTTTAATTAATGTGGATTTGTTAAGATGACCATAAGCTGTTTCTCGTGGTAGTTTAGTATAATTTTTATAAGCTTCAAAAAGAATATCTTCAGGTGACGATTGAGAATTTCCGAAGAGAAAACAAAGACTAAAAAATGCTAATACTACATACTTAAATTTTTCAATATTAGAGTTCTTCATGATTAGTTGGTTAGAAGCGAGTCTAAATTTACTTTAAATTGTTCTATTTTATAACATGAAAAGAATTAATTTAAAGTTAAAATAAAGCACTTAATTACAGCTAATTGCATCAATAATCATGCCTCGATGTATTCGCTTTATTAGTTGTGTAATTTCAACTGAATTCGTTTTCTAGCCACATCAACATCTAAAACCTTCACAATAATTTGTTGGTGTAAATGCACATGTTCATTAACATCTTTTACAAATGAATCTGATAAATTAGACACATGAATCAAACCACTTTCTTTAATTCCAACATCAACAAAACACCCAAAAGCGGTTATATTATTAACGATTCCTGGTAATAATTGATCGTTTCTTAAGTCATTTATTGTTTTAATATTTTGATTAAATGTAAACACTTTAGCCTGCTCTCTAATGTCTAAACCAGGTTTTTCTAGTTCTTTAATAATGTCTTCTAAGGTGAGTAATCCAACCGATGTTTTGACGTAATTTTTTAAATTTATTTGTTGCAGCAATGTGGTATTTCCTATTAATTCGGAAATGGATACACTCATGTCTTTTGCCATTTGTTTAATGATTGTATAGCTTTCGGGATGCACCGCAGAATCATCTAACGGATTTTTTCCATCCTTAATCCGCAAAAAACCTGCACCTTGTTCAAAAGCTTTGTCGCCTAACCTTGGCACTTTTTTGATGTCTTTTCTTGAGGCGAATGCGCCTTTTTCACTTCTATAGTTTACAATGTTCTCAGCAAGTTTTGGTCCAATACCAGAGACATAACTCAATAAACTATGACTCGCAGTATTAATATTAACACCAACCGAGTTTACACAGTTTTCAACAACCACATCTAATTCTTTCTTGAGTTTACTTTGGTCTACATCATGTTGGTATTGACCAACACCAATAGATTTTGCATCAATTTTTACGAGCTCAGCCAAAGGGTCTTGTAAACGTCTTCCGATAGAAACCGATCCTCTAACGGTGACATCATAATTAGGGAATTCGTCACGAGCAATTTTTGATGCCGAGTAAATACTTGCTCCAGCCTCACTCACCACAAAAACCTGTACGTCTTTATTAAATCTTATTTTTCTAACTAAAGCTTCGGTTTCTCTTGAAGCTGTACCATTGCCAATGGCTATAGCTTCAATTTTATGTGCTTCGGTTAAAAAACTAATTTTTTTCATAGCTCCAATTTGGTCATTTTTTGGAGCATGCGGATATATAGTTTCGTTGTGTTTTAAATCGCCTTTTTCATCCAAACAAACCACCTTACAACCCGATCTAAATCCTGGATCAATAGCTAAAACACGTTTTTCACCTAAAGGCGAACCTAATAAGAGTTGTTTTAAATTTTTGGCAAAAATGGAGATTGCAGCTTCATCTGCCTTATCTTTTGCTTTCTGTAGAGCTTCATTGCTTAATGAAGGGTAAAGCAAACGTTTGTAAGCATCTGTAATAGCAAGTTCAATTTGATCTGCACAAGTATTATCGCTTTTTATAACTTTACGATCAATATAATCTAAAGCACGTGCTTTGTCGATATTTATTTTTATACGAATAAACCCTTCATTTTCTGCCCTCAAAATGGCTAGTAATCTATGTGAAGGAATTCGGCTTAATGCTTCTTCCCAATCAAAATAATCTCTAAATTTTTGTGCATTTTCTTCGGAAATTTTAGACTTCACAACCTTTGTAGCAATCATCGCATGCCGTTCTAATTGAATTCTAAGGTTGGTTCTAATATCTGAACGCTCATTGATCCACTCAGCAATAATATGTCTGGCACCTTCTAGAGCGTCTTCCGTAGAAGAAATAGTTCCTTTTACATAACGTTGTGCTGTAGAATCTAGATCATTATTATTTTGAGCCATAATAATTTTGGCTAACGGTTCTAAACCATTTTTACGAGCAGTTTCGGCCTTAGTTTTTCTGCTTTTTTTATAAGGTAGATATAAATCTTCTAGAGTTATACTGTCCTTACAAGCATTAACTTTAGCTTTTAATTCTGATGTTAAAACGCCTTGTTCTTCTAAGGCTTTTAAGATGGCCTTTTTACGTTTTTCTAAGGTTTCAAATAGCTCTTTATATTTTACAATGTTTCCAATTTGGACCTCATCTAAATTTCCTGTAGCTTCTTTTCGATATCTAGAAATAAAAGGAATAGTACAGTCTTGGTTTAATAAATTGACTGTGTTTTTAATACTATTTTCAGAAAGTTGAGTGTGTTTAAGTATATAGTGTATCATAAAAAAAGACCTCATACAATTTATCTGTATGAGGTCTGTAAGATATTTATCTCAACGCTAATTGCCGAGAGATTTCTTTAAAATTTTAGTTTTCTCCTGCTCGCTGTTGTGCTTCATTAATCATGGTTTGATTTGGTAAAATAGCAACATTGACTCTTCTGTTTTTTGCTCTACCAGCTTCGGTATTATTATCGTGCATTGGTTGAGATTCTCCAAACCAATTTGTGGTAAATCTACCGCTAGATAACCCTTTGTTCATGAGGTAGTTTGTGACAGAGTTTGCTCTATTTTTAGATAACGTCATATTGTAGTCTTCGGCTCCAACGCTATCAGTATGACCTACTACTAAAATATTAGTGTCTGGATATTCAGAAAAAATTCCAGCTAATTTGTTTAATGTCTCTTGAGACATGGCATTAATATTTGATTTATTTGTATCGAAATACACACCACTGTTTTCATCAAAGGTGACAACTATACCATCGTCAACGCGCTCTACAACTGCTCCTGGTATTTCTTCTTCAATTTGTTGTGCTTGTTTATCCATTTTATCTCCAATGAGTACACCAGCTCCTCCACCAATAACGCCTCCAATAACAGCTCCTAATTCGCCATTACCACCTTTGCCAAGATTATTTCCTATGATAGCGCCTAAAATTGCGCCACTCGTTGCACCTATAACACCTCCTTTTTGTTTGTTGTTAGCATTTTTTACAGCTTTACAACTTGTCATACTTATGGTTAAGAGGATTGTAAAACTAATGATCGCTATTCTATTTATATGTGTTTTCATAATTACTGAGTTTTGGTAAAGTTCATGTTAATAATAAATGGTACTCCATCTGCATTTATGGTTTGTTGCCATTGCATTTGGTTCTCTGATAGTGACGTCAAATTGAGGCGAAATCCAGCGTTGGATTCTGATTTTCCTTTGGCATTGGTAGGTTTTAATAAAAAATCATATAAGCCAGTGTCTTCGTTAACTTCTTGAATTGTAAAATTGAAATAGCGTCCACCTGTAGTGCAGTTGTTTTTTGTGATAGTGTAAATTCCTGTGTTGTTGTTTGGTATGAATTGCCAATCACTCCCTTCAAAGCAGTTTTTACTAGCATCGTTAAAAAGCGTAACATTATACGCTCCCGATTTACTGTAGGTAATGTTATTAAGTGTCCAATTACCTTTGATAACTTTTTTTGAAGTTCTTACTGTTTTTGATGCTCCGCAGGATAGTAAACATACTGCGAAACAGATTGTTATAAGTTGTTTCATGATTTGTTTTTAGTTTATACTAAAGTAATCATGTTACAGCGCCTTAAATGATGCAATTCATTTAATTATTGCTTCATTTACAAGTGTTGTATTAATGTTTTGTTAATACCCAGTATTTAATAATTAACTTATCTGTAATCCATTTTTAACAGCAGTATCAGGATTTACAAACACCAATTTACCCTCAGGAGTTTCGGTCATTAAAATCATGCCTTCACTGTCTACACCTCTTAATTTTCTTGGTGCTAAATTGACTAAAACGGTGACTTGTTTGCCAACCACTTCTTCTGGAGAAAAGCTTTCAGCGATACCAGATACAATGGTTCTTGTATCAATACCTGTGTCAACTTTTAAAATTAAAAGCTTCTTGGTTTTAGGCATTTTTTCTGCTTCGAGAATTGTACCAACTCTCATATCTAGTTTCGTGAAGTCTTCAAAAGTGATGAGGTCTTTTTGAGGCTCAATAACTTTATTTGCAGCTTCATTTGCTTTTTTACTGGCTTCTAGTTTTTCTAATTGTGCGTCTATGGTTTTATCTTCAATTTTAGAGAATAATAATTCGCCTTTACCAATTTGATGTCCTGATGAGATTAAGATGTCTTTGGTTGAAATGTCGCTCCATTTTTGAGATTCCTCGTTAGTAGTACCTCCTTCTGTTGAAATGACATTGTTATTTAGAGCAATGCGAAGAATCTTTTTTAGTTTAATAGAAGTAAACGGTAAAAAGGGTTCACTCAACGTTGCTAATGCACTCGCAATTTGAAGTGCTACAAACATGATTGTTTTTGTACGAACTTCGTCTGTTTTAATGAGTTTCCAAGGTTCTTCATCTGCTAGGTATTTATTACCTAAACGTGCCAAATTCATTAATTCTTGACTTGCTTCTCTAAAACGATAACGTTCTATTGAACTTTCAATTACTGCAGGATAGGCTTTGATGGCAGCCAAAACCTCATTGTCAATGTCTGAGAACTCTGAAGCTTTAGGCACGACGCCTTCGTAATATTTGTTGGTAAGGACTACTACTCGGTTTATAAAATTTCCGAAGATAGCTACCAACTCATTATTATTTCTTGCCTGGAAATCTTTCCAAGTAAAATCGTTATCCTTAGATTCAGGTGCATTTGCAGTTAACGCATAACGCAACACATCTTGCTGATTTGGGAAATCCTCTAAATAATCTGGTAACCACACAGCCCAATTTTTAGAGGTCGATAATTTGTTGCCTTCTAAGTTTAGAAACTCATTAGCAGGTACGTTATCTGGCAAAATATATGAGCCTTCGGCTTTTAACATTGATGGGAAAATAATACAGTGAAACACAATGTTATCTTTACCAATAAAGTGAACGAGTTTGGTGTCTTGGTCTTTCCAATAAGGTTCCCAATCTTTACCTTCTTGTGCAGCCCATTCTTTAGTTGCAGAGATATAACCAATTGGAGCATCAAACCAAACGTAAAGCACTTTGCCTTCGCCTCCTGGAGCAGGAACTGGGATTCCCCAATCGAGATCACGAGTCACGGCTCTTGGTCGTAAACCATCATCAATCCATGATTTTACTTGTCCGTAAACGTTAGGTTTCCAATCTTTTTTATGACCTTTTAAAATCCATTCTTTTAAAAAATCTTCGTGTTTATCTAAAGGTAAAAACCAGTGTTTTGTTTCTTTTAACGTAGGTACATTGCCAGTAATAGCCGATTTTGGATTAATTAAATCTGTGGCATTTAAACTAGAACCACAACTTTCGCATTGGTCACCATAAGCCTCTTCGTTTCCGCATTTTGGGCACGTTCCTGTTACAAAACGATCTGCTAAAAATTGATTCGCTTCTTCGTCATACAATTGCTCTGTAGTTTCTTCTATAAATTCACCTTTATCATTAAGGGTTTTAAAAAATTCTTGAGCAGTATCATGATGAATTTTTGCTGAGGTACGTGAGTAATTATCAAATGTAATCCCAAAGTCTACAAACGATTTTTTTATAATCGCATGATATTTATCAACGATATCTTGAGGTGTTACACCTTCTTTTTTAGCTTTGATAGTGATTGGAACTCCGTGTTCATCGCTTCCGCAAATGAAAGCCACATCGTTGCCAGTTAATCTTTTGTAGCGTGCATAAATATCTGCAGGCACATACACACCAGCTAAGTGGCCAATATGGATTGGACCGTTAGTATATGGTAATGCAGCTGTAATTGTATATCGTTTAGGATGTGTAGACATAAAGTGTTTCAATTTGAGTGCAAAAATAATCATTAAGTTTTTATTAGTTAACTCTTAACTCTCCAAATGATAATTGGTTCTGTTTTTTTACTAGATTTGGTGAAAAAGCGATGAAAAAGTACTATCATTTTATGTTAGTGTTTTTTTGTACAGGTTTGTGTTATAATTAAAAGTGGCAAGGCTTAGATGAACATAAAACGTATTAATTATCACTTTTTATATTTATCAATATCGTGTACATTTACATTATGTCTAAAATCCATACTCTTTTAATCTTGATATGCGTGTTGTTTTTCTTCGGAAATGTAAGCGCTCAAGATAAATCTGTCCAAAAAAAACAAACTGCTTTGATACAACCACCATTTTTAAAAGCTGGCGATACTGTTGCTATTGTAGCGCCTTCAGGAATATTAAAAAACCGAAATGATGAAGTAGCTCAAGCTGTTGCATTAATAGAAAGTTGGGGATTACATGCTGTTGTTGGTAAACATGTGTTTAGTAAAGACAATCATTTTGCAGGAACAGATGCTGAACGTTGTGAAGATTTTCAAAATGCTATGGATGATCCCACTATTAGTGCGATTTGGTGTGCAAGAGGTGGTTATGGTACGGTTAGAATTTTAGATAAATTAGATTATACAACGTTTAAGAAACATCCTAAATGGTTAATTGGGTATAGTGATATTACTGCATTGCACAATCAATTTCATAATGCAGGATTTCAAAGTATGCATGCTTTGATGTGTGTAAGCTTACCAAAAGATATAACAGATATAAAAGAAACTGTAGCAACTTTTAAATCTACAATTTTTGGGCAACCCGTAAATTATACGCTTAAAGGATCTACCTACAATAGAGTAGGAGAGGCGCATGGTCCTTTAGTTGGCGGAAACCTTACCATACTCCATACCATGTTAGGCTCTAAAGAAAGTATAGATACAACTGGTAAGATTGTATTTATAGAAGAAATTGGAGAATACAAATATCATATTGACCGTATGCTTCAAAGTATGAAACGTGCAGGTTATTTTGATAACTGTGCAGGTGTTTTGGTTGGTGGTATGAGTAAAATGCGTAAAAACACCACACTTTGGGGAACTTCTATTGAGCAATTAATTTTAGATGCATTAGCAGATTATGATTTTCCAATTGCCTTTGGTATGCCTGCAGGTCATGAGAAGGATAATCGTGCTATGATCTTTGGACGTAACGTTAATATGAACGTTAGTAAGGATGCATCTACTGTTGTTTTTGAATAACTATAAATGGCTTTCTACGATCTATCAAAACCAGAACGAGAACAACTAGTTCAGCAAATCAACCAAACGGTTTTTAACGATATATCTCAACATAATATCACAAAAATTTATACCTACTTTTCAGATGAAGACACGTATATTAGAAAAACAGCTTATCTAGCTATTGGCAAGATATTCTATTCACAGCCAGAGTTTCAAGTCAGGATTTTTTCAGTATTAAAACAATTAATGCAATCTCACGATGAGTTAGTGCGTCAAACTGTTGTTAATGCAGCTGGCGAGATTGGGAAGTTTCATTTTGATAAAATTCAATCTTTTATGGATACAGGTTTGTTTGATGACCATCATCGCGTTAGAAATGCTGTGATTGGTTCTATCAAAAAAATGGGAGAGAAAAATCCTGTTCCTGTTTTGGCTTGGTGTCGTACTTATCTTAATCATCCAGATAAAGAGGTGAGGCGTGAGATTTGCCATGGCATTGAGCTAAGAGGTCGTACACATCCTCAAGATGTTCTACCACTTTTAAAAACATTAGAGCATGATAAATACAAGCGTGTTACAGATACTTTAATTCATGTGCTTGGTCAAATTGCTTATAAAAATGGATGCTTAAAAACTGTCATAACACATCTTAATAGTTGGGAGAATACAGCTTTAGTAGAAAAGGCTTTAGATGAAATTGTAGATGTGCATCATCGTTATAAAAAGTTTGCGGTTTTAAGTCAAGACCAAGCAATTGACTATATTGATAAAAATTACATCGTAAAGTAATTGATGATTAATGAAGGGTTTGTAATTTTTGAGGTTAAGCATTAAAGACCAAAATAGACTATATATGTATGGCAAATCATAACGACTTAGGTAAAAAAGGAGAGGAAATAGCTGCAGATTTCCTACTTAATAAAGGCTATGAAATTATTGCTAAAAATTATGTGTATCAAAAAGCAGAGGTAGATATTATTGCTAAAAAAGACGATGTTTTAGCTGTAATAGAGGTAAAAACAAGAACTAGTAAAGATTTTGGTGACCCTCAACAATTTTTAAAACCCAAACAAATGCAACGCATCATTAAAGCTGTTGATTTTTTTATAAATGATAATCAATTAGATGTTGATGTGCGTTTTGATATTATCGCAATTGTGTTGAATAAAAAAGGAATGAGTTTAGAGCATTTAGAAGATGCTTTTTATCATTTTTAAAAAATTATTGAAATGCTAACAAGAGCTAAAGTATAGTATATGGCGTTTATTACTTTATCTTTATTACTTAATGCTAAATAGCGTTTAAATTCTTCCCTAACTAATTTTGAAGATAAACTAAATGACAATATAATTACTGCTAAAAAGATAAACCAATATAAAGAGTCTGGGTAATTTAAAAAGTAGCCTGTAGAAATGTAAGCCGCAATTAATAATGATGAAACTGAAAATTTAATTTTATCTAATTTGGTGAGATTGTTGCGCTTAACACATTCGAACAACTTATATAATAAGAGCGAAACGAGAGAAAATCCTATGATCAGTGTTGTACTCATTTATAATTAAAAAATTAGATAATAAAAGTAAAGTTTTTTTTTAAATGGCTAAAATAATTTTGAACAATAATTCTGAATTTTAACAAAAAATTAAAGCAATGCAAGTATTGAAAATATATTGCATTTTACCTGTAAAAATTCATTTCGTCTAAATATTCCCAAACGTTTTCTGGCAACATTGGTCTCACGTTTTTACCGTCTTTAATAGATTTACGTAAAAAGGTAGAAGACAGTTCCATAATTGGAGCATTTATTTTATGAATCTTATTGTGATTATCAAATTGAGTCTCTATTTTTCCTTCGGAAATTCTAGGATACACATATATATCATGATGATTTAAGATGAGCTCATAGTTTTTCCATTTATGAAAGCTTTTTAAATTATCCTCTCCCATAATTAAAGCGAACTCATGATGAGGATACTTTTCTTGAAGGTAAGTTAATGTATTTATAGTGTAGTTTGGTTGCGGCAAATTAAATTCAATATCACTTGGTTCTAGCTTTTTGTACTCTTTAGTTGCTCTGTAAACCATTTCGTAACGCTGTCGATTATCTAATAACGTACTTTTCTTTTTAAAAGGACTGTGAGGTGTTACAACAAACCAAATTTTATCTAAATCACTATGCTCTGCAAGATGATTTGCAATTGTTAAATGTCCAATATGAATTGGATTAAACGTCCCAAAATACAAGCCAATCTTCATGGTTTAGTCTTCGATAAAATTAGAAACCAAGTGGTATGCGCTTTCTAGTGCTTTATCTAGGTCTTTATTTACAACGATGTCATCAAAAAGAGGAGCTGTAGCCAATTCAGAAGGGGCTTTAGCAACACGCATGCTAATTTTGTCTTCGCTTTCTTCTCCACGTTCTTTTAATCTTATAATAAGTTCATTAAGATCGGGTGGTTTTACAAAAATAGCAATGGTTTCTTCGGGGAATTTTCGTTTAATTCTCAATCCTCCAGAGACGTCAATATCAAAAATAACGTTTTTGCCTTTGCCCCAAATTCGTTCAATTTCGGTTTTTAATGTGCCGTAGAAATTGTCACGATACACTTCTTCCCACTCTAAAAACTCGTCGTTTTTAATTCTGTTTTTAAAATCCTTCAGGTCTAAAAAGTAATAATCTTTTCCATGCACTTCGTTACCACGCTTTTCTCTAGATGTAGCTGAAATTGAAAATTCTAAATTGAGTTCTTTTTGTTTTAATAAATGTCTAACAATAGTCGTTTTACCAGATCCTGAAGGTGCTGAAAACACAATTAATTTACCTCTTTTTTTGTTCTTTATTTTTGACACAAGCTTAGTTTGATAATTACAATACGTTTAATAATTGTTCTTTTATTTTTTCTAGTTCATCTTTCATTTGAACTACCAATTTTTGCATTGGTGCATAGTTAGATTTTGAACCTATAGTGTTAATTTCTCGTCCCATTTCTTGAGAAATAAATCCGAGTTTTTTACCATTAGAATCCTCACTTTTTAATGCTTTTTGAAAATAGTCTAAATGATTTTTTAATCGTACTTTCTCTTCTGTGATATCAAATTTTTCGATATAATATACAAGTTCTTGTTCAAAACGATTTTCGTCAACTTTTTCTTTGATGTCTGCAATACCCTTAGTTAATCGCTCTCGCACACCATCAATACGATCTGGATCCATAGCAATAACATCTTCTAATAGGTTAGAGATACTGTTAACACGATTTACAAAATCGGCTTCTAGTGTTTGACCTTCATCCAATCTATATTGTTCAATTTTTTCTAAGCTACTATCTATAACTTTGGCAATGTCTTTCCATTCATTCTCATCAATCTCTTCACGCTCGGTAGTTAAAGCGTCTGGCATGCGCACTGCCATTTTTAACATTTCGGTATCATCTCCATCAACAACGTCTTTTAGTTGTTTTATGTATTGCTTAACTACTGTTGTGTTGATTTGCGTTGAGGTTTCTTCTCCAGTGATTTCCATATAAAGTGAAAAATCTACTTTACCTCTTATCAATTTTGATGCAATTAGTTTTCTAACACTTAATTCTTTTTCACGATACATAGATGGCATGCGTGTATTAAGATCTAAGTTTTTACTGTTAAGGGATTTTATTTCAATAGATATTTTTTTCGTTGGAAGCTGTATCACAGTCTTTCCATATCCTGTCATTGATTGTATCATGAACAATTTTTAAAGTTGTGCAAAGGTAACTAATTTCATAAAGTTATTAAGCGCATCGTTTGGGTTTATAAAAAACAATAACTTTACAGTCTTAAATACGAAAATATGTACAAAAAAGATTTTGAAATTAGATGGAGTGATGTTGATGCTAATGGTCATTTGGCTAATTCGGCTTATTTAAATTTTATGAGCCATACGCGAGTAGGGTTTTTAAATGAGAATGGATTTTCTATGAAGCAGCTCATAGATTATGGGATTGGTCCTGTTGTGTTTTCAGAACAAATTCATTATTTTAAGGAGTCTTTTTTAGGGCAAACTTTAACGGTAACACTTACTGTTTCGGGATTAAGTGATGATGGTATGTTTTTTAAATTTGAACATAACTTTTATAATCAAAAAGGAAAGCATCTGGCAACTTGTGATATTTCTGGTGCTTGGATAGATTTAAAGACCCGAAGTTTAACTAGTTTGCCTGAGCAGCTAGTGAGTCTAGTTTTAAAATTTCCGCAGTCATCAAAGTTTAAAGTACTGACTAAAGAGGACACGAGATTGTCTGGTAAAAAACCACAAGATTTAGTTTAAGTGGTTGCTTTAGGTTTTTTTGATACCAAATAAACACCTGCAAAAATCAAGGCCATTGCTATAACTTTTACGGGACTAACGTTATCAATTCCCATTAATATGGCAAAAACACCTGCAATTACGGGTTGTAAATAAATAAAAACGCCTACTGTTGAGGCTTTGAGTGATTTTAATGCCAATGGGTTTAAAGCGTAAGTTCCAAATGTGGCACCAACGATTACAAATATGATAGAAAACCATATGTATGGTGTAAAGGTATGCCATTCAATTTCGGCTACTTCGGTATATCCAAATGGTAATATTAAAATTATACCAAATAAAAACAGCCATTTTATAAATGTAAATGGATGATATTTAGCGGTAAGTTTTTTGATAATTATGATGTAAATACCGTAAGAAATACAATTTAAAAAGATAAAGGTATTACCAAGAAGTACATTGTCGCCTGTTCTTGTAGATTTGCCTAAAACAGTTAATAAAATTCCACCACAAAAACCTAAAAAAACACCTAGAATTTTAAGTTTGGTGACTTTTTCTGAAAGGAAGATAGAGGACAAAATAAGAATGATGATAGGTGTTGTGGTCATGATAACCGAAGCATGAATTGGAGAGGTGAGCTCTAATCCTTTTAAAAATAAAAGCATATTTATACCCACTCCAAAAATGGCACCTAAAAAAAATGTAAAATAGTCTTTACGGTCAATTTTTTCTTTTTTCAAAAAGAGGCTTAACACCCAAAATAGAATAGCAGCACCTGTTACGCGTAAAAGGCTAAATCCAAAAGATTTAACAAACCCTTCATTAATTACAAATTTGGCAATTGTATAGTTTAATCCATACAGTAATTGCACCGTGAACACAGCGAATATTGCAAATTTTCTACTATTCATTATCGTGAATAAAAGTTTTAGCAGCTTCTACAGTTTTAGCACTATTGCCTATAAAAATTGCATTGTTATAAACGATCACTGGTCGTTTTAAAAAGGTATAATGCTCGAGGATGTAGTGTTTAAATTCGTCATCGGTTAAGTTCTGGTCTTTGAGACCCATTTCTTTATAAAGTTTTGCTCTTTTGCTAAATAAAGCTTCGTAGCTTCCGGCCATTTCTGCAAGTTCTTCGAGTTGCTTAACGGTTATTTCTTCGGTCTTAATATCTTGAAATATAACATCACTAGGTAAATCCAATGATTTAATAATTCTTGCACAAGTACTACATGTTTTTAGAAAGTATATTTTTTTCATTATGGTTTAACTATTTGTGAGGTCAGATTTTAATTTACGTAATGCAAAGTAAACGGATTTAAGAAGAAAAATAGTTACTTTTATCTAAAATTTAAACACCTATGGGTTATTATGAAATTGCATCTGTATTAATTGTACTGTCTGCGCTTTTTGGTTATATCAATGTAAAATATTTAAAATTACCAATTACTATTGGTTTGATGCTTATTACCATTGTTTTTACGATGGTTGTGGTGGCTATTGGTCAATTTGATGATACACTTTTGCAAAGTGAAAAAGAGCTTATTTCTCAAATAGATTTTAAAACGGTACTTCTAGATATTATGTTAAGTTTTTTGCTGTTTGCAGGTGCTTTACATACTAATTTTAATCAGCTTAAAATCCAACGTTGGCCAGTTTTAGTGTTTGCAACCTTGGGTGTTCTCGTTTCTACATTTTTGGTTGGTATATTAACCTTTTATCTTTTACAATTGTTAGGTCTAGACGTTGCCTTTATTTACTGTTTATTATTTGGTGCATTAATTTCTCCTACAGATCCTATTGCAGTGTTGGGCATTTTGAAAAAAGCTGGAGCGCCTAAAAAACTAGAAACTAAAATTGTTGGAGAGTCTCTATTTAATGATGGAGTTGGTGTGGTAGTGTTCTTAACTATTTTTGCAATTGCAGCGAAACCAGATGCAGCTATCGAGTTAGGTGAAATCGCAAAATTGTTTGGCCAAGAAGTATTAGGAGGTATTGCATTAGGCCTTATTTTAGGGTATATCACATATAAACTATTAAAATCTATTGATGATTATGAAGTTGAAGTTATAATAACCATAGCAACGGTTATGGGAGGAAGCTTGTTGGCACATCAATGGCATTTATCTGCGCCTTTAGCCATGGTTACAGCAGGATTAATTGTTGGTAATGATACCGTTAGAAAAAACTCTATGTCTAATGTTACCGAAGTGTATGTAGACAAGTTTTGGGAACTTGTAGATGTATTACTTAATACCGTGCTTTTTGTAATGATAGGTATGGAAATGCTAGTGTTAACCTTTCATACAACGTATATTTTAGCTGGTATTATAGCTATTCCGTTAGTGTTGTTAAGCCGTTATGTATCGTTGTGGTTACCTATAAAATTCTTCGATAAAAAACTAGAATTTGTAAAGCATACCAATTTAATTATGACTTGGGGAGGATTAAGAGGAGGTATATCTATTGCACTCGCTCTAAGTTTAACTACCGAAATGCATCGCGAATTATTTTTAGTGATTACCTATGTGATCGTCGTATTTTCAATAATAGGGCAAGGGTTAACAGTTGGACCTATTATTAAAAAGTTATCTAAAGATTCAGACTAGTTAATTTTTAAAAATGAAGTAACAGCTTCATAAGGGATTGTAAACTCAACAATACCTTGAGAATACGATGCAATTTCATAAGGGTTATATAATATAATAAGCCCTTCATCGCTGTAGCCTAAAGTTTCAGGAAGCTGGAAATCTTTTCCAAAGAACACATCTTCCATTGTGGTGCTATTTGGTTCAGCTTTAATTGCTGTGATTAGTTTTTCTTTTATCACTTCAGAAATTCCTTTTGTATTTGCCAAGAGGTCATTTGTGAGCAATTGTTCTCCAGTTTGCGGATTGAAATTAAAAAATCGAACACTAGAATTACCATGCGCTCCACCTGTATCTAAATATGATGTTATGGCAATACTAATAATTTCAGGAGAACGATACGTTATTTCGCCATCTATAAAAGCTTCCCACGGCTGTGCAGCCTCAGGGAAATTATTTTTAAAACGTTGATATTCGTGGTTAAATTGAGCTACAGCATCATATAAATTGCCATCAAAAGTCTCACTTTCTGAGACGTTAATTTGTTTTACGATATGGTTTTCAAGAGTTTGGTTAATACGTTTGGTCACCTCGGCTGTACCTGTAGCTTTAGGGAAATTAAATGCTATGTCTGCACCTTCAGACGTTTCTATTATTTCTTCGGAAAAATCAACTTTAACCTCCTTTGTACAAGATATTAATAGGAGTAAGGTGAATAATAAAAGACTTGCTTTTTTCAAAATTTAAGGGATTTTGTTAAACATGAGATAAAGGTATTACTAAGATTTGAATACACGCCATTAAACCTTAAATTTGTGTAAAACCTTAACAGTTTCCATTTTAAAGATGAGGTTTGAGTCTGGGATATTTCAGAAAAAAAATAACAAAAAGCTCATGAAATTCAATACAAAAACAATACATGGTGGTCAAAAACCAGATGCTGCTTATGGTAGTGTAATGCCTCCAATTTATCAAACATCAACCTATGCTCAAACTACTCCTGGCGGACACAATGGTTATGAATATTCTAGAAGCGCTAACCCTACGAGAACAGCATTAGAAAATGCTCTTGCCAGTATAGAAAATGGACATTTTGGTTTAGCTTTTGGTTCAGGGTTGGCTGCTATTGATGCTGTGATTAAACTGCTAGAACCTGGAGATGAAGTGATTTCTACAAATGATTTATATGGAGGAACCTACCGATTGTTCACTAGTATTTTTGAAAAATTTGGGATCAAGTTTAATTTTATAGGTATGGCAAATGCTTCAAACATAGAAAACTATATTACTAACAAAACGAAGTTAATTTGGGTTGAAACTCCTACTAACCCAATGATGAATATTATAGATATTAAAACTACGGCCAAAATAGCCAATGAGCATAATATTCTGCTAGCAGTTGATAATACGTTTGCAACACCTTACCTTCAACAGCCTTTAGATTTGGGTGCAGATATTGTTATGCACTCTGTGACAAAGTATTTAGGAGGACATAGTGATTTAGTGATGGGAGCTTTAATTGTTAAGGAGAAAGCACTGGCTGATAAATTGTATTTTATACAAAATGCAAGTGGAGCGGTTTGTGGACCTCAGGATAGTTTTTTAGCATTAAGAGGTATTAAAACCTTACATGTAAGAATGCAACGTCATTGCGAAAACGGAAAAATAGTTGCATCGTATTTGGCAAGTCACCCAAAAATTGAAAACGTGTATTGGCCAGGATTTGAAAGTCATCCAAATCATAATATTGCTAAAGCACAAATGAGGGATTTTGGTGGCATGGTATCTTTTACAACTAAAGGCAATAATTATGAAGAAGCTATTAAAATTGTTGAACAGCTTAAGGTATTCACTCTTGCTGAATCCTTAGGAGGTGTGGAGTCATTGGCTGGACATCCTGCAAGCATGACACATGCTAGTATACCCAAAGAAGAAAGAGAAAAAACTGGTGTTGTAGACTCTTTAATTAGATTGAGTGTAGGTATAGAAGATGAAGCAGATTTAATTAATGATTTAAAACAAGCTATTGGATAGTATTACGTAGCATCAAAAATAAAAAAAAGACCAAACGCTAGTTTGGTCTTTTTTTTATGAGAATTGGTATTAATCTAAGTAATAAATATAACCAAAGTTTAACCAAACTAGCCAATCGTTAGCTTTGTTAGAACTTAAATTATGATCTAAACCATCTACTTTATCATTGAAAAAATATTGCCACCTCAAATCAATCATTAAATCTGAAAGCACTGTCAATTTGTAGCGCGTTCCTACACTCCCAACAACAGACCATGTGGTTTCATTTCCGTTAAATAAAAACGGATCTTCATTTACATTAGGATTTGCTGCATCAACCCATGGTTGAAAAAAGTTATTAGAATCGTTTATATTAGTAGATCCATTATAGTTGGTTTCTACTTTAGGATTAGAAGAAGTTAAATGAACACCAAGACTTATAAACGGTGCAAATGAATATCCAAAGCCCTGAAATTCCCTAATACTTTTAGGGAAAAATTCTATTTGAGTTCCTATATCTAAATTTTGTGCAGTACCAGAATGACTTCTTAAACGTTGTGCGTTTTCGCTTGTTCTAGAATCGTCCACCCAAGTGCCAAAGTGATTGAGTTTAGTTTTGTTCCAAGAAATTTCGTTACGTAATTTAAAATGATCGTTAAAAAAGGTGTCTGTAGAATAACAGTTACAATCTGCTCTGTAAGCAAAGTTTATATAATGTACAATACCAATACCTATACCAGTGTTTCCAGAATTTGTTTCAAAGTTTCTTCGTTCACCAAAGTCAGATTGAAAAGCAACTGGACCAGCAATTACGCCAATTTCGTGAGAAAACCCAAGTTGAGAATAACACTCGTTTATACCTAGTATAAAAACGAATATAAATGTTAATTGTTTAAAATTAAGCTTCATAGGTATTATGTTATTGAGGGACTTAATACGTTAACAAATATATAAAAAGTAGTTTAACTACCAAGTGATTAAACGAATTGTAAAATTATAGGAAAAACAGTACTTTATAAAATTAACACTATATTAACTTTTCATTGAGAATATAAAAAAATATGTACGTACATTTTAAAGATAATGTATCTTTGTGTAACAAAAATTAACATTGATTATTAATACTATAATAGATGAAAGAAAAAATTGACGCTTTTTTGAAACTTGTAAAAGACAAAAACAGTCATGAAACTGAATTTTTACAAGCTGTACACGAAGTTGCAGAAACAGTTATTCCTTTTATTGAGGACAATCCTAAATATCAAGGAAAAATGCTCTTAGAGAGAATGGTTGAGCCAGAACGCACCATAATATTTAGAGTGCCTTGGATTGATGATCAGGGAAATACTCAGGTTAATAGAGCATTTAGAGTTGAGTTTAACTCAGCAATTGGACCTTATAAAGGAGGAATGCGTTTTCATCCATCTGTAAATTTAAGTATTCTTAAATTTTTAGGGTTTGAACAAGTGTTTAAAAATTCCTTAACAACTTTGCCAATGGGTGGAGGAAAAGGAGGATCTGATTTTGATCCTAAAGGTAAAAGTGATAATGAAGTCATGCGTTTTTGTCAGTCATTAATGTCTGAGTTATTTAGACACATTGGCCCAAATACTGATGTTCCAGCTGGAGATATTGGAGTAGGAGGACGTGAGATTGGATATTTGTTTGGACAATATAAAAGGCTACAAAATGAATTTACTGGTATTTTAACTGGTAAAGGTATTTCTTATGGAGGTTCATTAATTAGACCTGAGGCTACAGGTTATGGATGTGTGTATTTTGCTAAAAATATGCTAGCTACAAATGGCGATTCATTTGAAGACAAAACTGTTGTTATTTCAGGGTCAGGAAATGTAGCACAATATGCTTGTGAAAAAGCAACGCAATTAGGTGCTAAAGTAGTAACTATGTCTGACTCTTCAGGATATATTTATGATGAAGATGGTATTGATGCAGATAAGTTAGCACATATTATGGACATTAAAAATGTAAAACGAGGAAGAATTAGTGAATATCTAAATACCTATAGTTCGGCTACTTTTCATAAAGGAGAAAGACCTTGGTCTGTTAATTGTGATATTGCTTTGCCTTGCGCAACTCAAAATGAATTGAATGGAGATGAAGCTCAGCAATTAATTGATAATAAGGTAATAGCTATTGCAGAAGGTGCTAATATGCCTACAACTCCAGAAGCTATTGAAGCGTTCCAGAAAGCAAAAGTGTTGTTTTCACCAGGAAAAGCGTCTAATGCAGGAGGTGTTGCTACCTCTGGATTAGAAATGAGTCAGAATTCGTTAAGACTAAGCTGGACGAGAGAAGAAGTTGATGAAAAACTTAAAACTATAATGGATGATATTCACGCATCTTGTGTAGAATATGGAACCAGAGAAGATGGCTATGTTGATTATGTCAAAGGTGCCAATGTTGCAGGCTTTGTTAAAGTAGCAGATGCTATGCTTGCTCAAGGAGTCGTTTAATGCATTCCGAAATTTTATAAAAAAGAGCTTTCAAATGTTATTTGGAAGCTTTTTTTATGTGTTCGCGTATATGATATTAGTTAAAAAGTCGTTAGATATAAATATATTTGTCAAAAACAACATTCATATGTTTAAAAGAATAGTATTTATCCTTTTAATTTTAGTATCGTTTAAAGGTGTTTCTCAAGATTTTTCTACACTTTGGGAAGGCTATTTTTCATTTTTCGATGTTAAAGATGTCACTAAAGGAAATGATAAAATTTTTGCAGCTTCAGAAAATGCTATTTTTAGTTATGATGTGTTTTCTAATGAAATAGGAAAAATCACCACTATTCAAGGACTTTCAGGAGAAACTATTTCAACTATTAAATATAGTGAAGACAATGATTTTTTAATAGTAGGATATGAAACAGGGTTAATTGAGATTGTTTTTGATGGTGATTCTGAAATTTTATCCATAGTAGATATTCTTGAAAAAGAAAGTATTTCTCCAGTAATGAAAAAAATAAATCATTTTAACGAAAGCAACGGACTGTTATATATTTCTACAGATTATGGTATTTCTGTCTATGATTTAGACCAATTACAATTTGGTGACTCTTATTTTATTGGAAATGGAGGCAGCCAAATAGGGATCACTCAAACAACAGTAATAAATGATTTTATTTATGCGGCTACAAATGCAAATGGTATAAGGAAAGCTGATTTAACTAATACTAATTTAATTGATTACCAACAATGGACTACTATAGTAAATGGAAGTTTTATAGCTATACAAACATTAGGTAGTCAACTGTATGCTGTAGATCAAAATAATGTTATTTATGACATTGTAAATGATAATCTTAATTCATTATTTACCTACCCATCTTTACCTGAAGATGTGAGATCTGTAGATTCAAATTTAATAATTACCTTAAAAGAAAATGTTTACGTTTATGATGAAAATTTCAATCAAATACTAACAGCTTCTACAAATTCAGATTTTGATACAGATTTTACTTCTGCAACGATATCTGAAGATGATGTTTATATTGGCACTACAACAAGTGGTGTATTGAAAACGATTTCAGGAGATTCTCAAACATTTGATGTTATACTACCAGAAGGACCATCAAGCAACCAAGCATTTAAAATTGAAGCTGGAGATGGCGAATTATGGGTGACTTATGGAGACTATACAGTGTCATTTAATCCATCACCTATTCAATCTAGAGGAATAAGTATTTTAAGAGATCAAGAGTGGAAAAATATACCATATGATAGCTTATTAACAGCTAAAAATTTAGTAGATATTGCTATTAACCCATTTAATCCAAGTCAGGTATATATAAGTTCTTTTCAAAATGGAATTTTAGAATTAAATGATGATCAGGCAACGATACTATACAATCAAAATAATAGTGGTTTAGAATCTTTGGTGTTTCCACCAGCTCCAAATTTTGTTAGTATACGTCAATCTGCTTCTAAATTTGATAGAAATGGGCTTATGTGGACAATTACTTCAAAAGTTGATCGTGCATTAAAATCTTATGATCCTGCTACAAACGAATGGGAAGGTTATAGTTTTTCAGAAATATTACCAGACGCATTAAATGATGATGCAGGTTTTGGTGATCTAGAAGTTGGCAATGGTGGTATGAAATGGGTAAGCTCTTTTCTTAATGGTGTTATTGGTTACAACACTGAAACTCAAGAAATGAATAATATATATTCCGAAGAACAAAATATGCCTTCTACTTTGGTAAGAGCTTTGGCATTAGATAGTAGAAACCAACTTTGGATAGGGACTATTAAAGGTATAAGAGTCTTGTATAATACTTCTAATTTTATTGATGATCCCAATCCTACAGTTAGTACTATCGTTATTCTAGAGGATGGGATACCAACAGAGTTACTTTCAAATCAATTTATAACCGATATTAAAGTTGATGGATCAGATAATAAATGGGTTGGCACGTTAGATTCGGGATTGTTTTATTTTTCTCCAGACGGTCAAGAAACAATATATCAATTTACTACAGATAATTCTCCTTTACCATCAAATACAATATCAGATATTTCAATTGATCCTCAGTCTGGTAGAGTTTACATCGCTACAGATAGAGGTTTGGTGTCATTTTCTTCGGGTGGAACTAAACCAAAAGAAACATTAGAAGAGGCGTATGTATATCCAAATCCAGTTAGACCAGAATACGATATTTTAGGTTTTGATGATTTAAATAATATTAACAATGGTGTAAAAGTATCGGGTTTAACAGATAATGTTAACGTTAAAATTACAGATATTGAGGGTAACCTCGTTGCCGAAGCGCAATCTGGAGTGAATCAACGATCTTCAAAACAAAATTATAATTTTGCTATTGATGGAGGTACAGGAGTTTGGAACGGTAAAAATTTGAGAGGTAATATCGTGGCTTCTGGAGTGTATTTGTTTTTAATATCCGATTTAGATTCATTTGAAACGAAAGTTTTAAAATTATTAATAGTTAGGTAACCAACTTTTTAATATGCTTAATACCTCTAAAGTTATTGTGCTTTCTAAACTTAAGTATAGAGATAATGACCTCATAGTTAAATGTTTTACCCAACATAGAGGTGTGGTTAGTTACTTGCTTAGGGGAGTTTTAAATAGTAAAAAGGGTCGTTCAAAAGCCGCTTATTACCAATTACTTTCTCAACTTCAAATTGAAGAAAATTATAGGCAAAACCAATCTTTACAATCTATAAAAGAAGTTCGTTTAGATTATAATTTTGCAACGCTCCATACCAATTTATTTAAAGGATCTATAGTCATGTTTCTTTCTGAAGTATTATCATCGGTATTACGAGAAGAGGAAGAAAATAAACACTTATATTATTATTTAGAAACTACTTTTAGGTGGTTAGATGCCAAAGACGAATTTTCAAATTTCCATTTACTTTTTTTATTAAATTTAACAAAGTATTTAGGGTTCTATCCAGAACTTTCTCATGAAAACCCACTATATTTTAATTTAAATAATGGACTTTTTGAGTCCAGAAAAGAGGATGTTTATAGTATTTCAGGTGAAAATTTAACAATCTTAAAACAGCTCTTAGGCACAAATTTTGATGCATTAGAGTCTATAAAACTAAATTCAAAACAAAGACAGTCATTTCTGGCGATGCTGTTATTGTATTTTGAATTACATTTGGGCAGTTTTAGAAAACCAAAATCATTAAAAATTTTTAATCAAGTATTTAATTAAGTTTATGAAGTTTAGATTTTCAGTTCTTCTTTTGTTTTCATTTTTTATAAGTAACTCTCAAACTGTAACAGTACTTGAAGAGGGTTCTAACGAACCTATATCTGGAGTAGCTATATTCAATTTGAAAAAAGATAAATCGGTTATAACCGATTTAGATGGTAAGGCATCAATTGCACTTTTTGATACGAATGAAACCCTATATTTTCAAAACTTATTATACATTCAACGCACTATTAAAATAGCTAAATCTGGTGTTGATTTTACTGTGTATCTCGTCCCTAAAATTGAAGACTTAAATCAAATTGTTATTTCTGCATCTAAATTTGAGCAAAGTAAAAGAGATATTCCTCAAACGATAGTCAATATTAATGCTAAAGACATACAGTTTGAAAATCCACAAACTAGTGCAGATCTTCTAGAAAGTACTGGTAATGTATTTGTTCAGAAAAGTCAATTAGGAGGAGGGAGTCCTATGATTAGAGGGTTTTCTACAAACCGATTACTCATTACTGTAGATGGTGTGAGAATGAATAACGCTACTTTTAGAGGTGGAAATCTACAAAACGTCATATCTATTGATCCCTTTACAATTCAAAACACAGAAATAACATTAGGTGCTGGCTCAGTAGTATATGGTAGTGATGCTATTGGTGGTGTCATGAGTTTTTATACTAAAAAACCACAGTTGTCGTACAAAGATTCATTGTTTTTTAATGCTAATGCGGCAGTTAGATATGCATCTGCTAATAAAGAAAAAACTGGACATCTAGATTTAAATTTCGGATTAAAAAAATGGGCCTTTTTAACGAGTTTTAGTTATACAGATTTTGATGATCTTAGAATGGGTTCACATGGTCCTGACGACTATCTAAGACCTGAATATGTTCAAACCATAAATGGCGAAGATATTATTGTTCAAAATGATAATCCTCGTATTCAAAATCCAACTGGCTATGATCAAATTAATGTATTGCAAAAAGTAAGATATGAACCTAAAGAAGATTTAAGCTTTGATCTAGGATTGTATTATTCTACAACATCAAGCTATTCAAGGTATGATAGGCTCATACGATATCGAGGAGACGATTTACGTTCTGCAGAGTGGGATTATGGACCACAACGTTGGTTTATGGGTAATTTTCAAATGACTAAATTAAGTAGCAGCTCTAATCTTTACGATAAGCTCCAAACCACAGTTGCCTATCAAAATTTTCAAGAAGGTAGATTTGATAGAGATTACCAATCTACAGATAGAAGTATTAGAGAAGAAGCAGTAGATGCCTATTCTTTTAATGTTGACCTAGAAAAAGATCTTAGTGAAAAAAGCACCTTATTTTATGGGTTAGAATATGTATATAATCATATTAATTCAACAGGAGAACAATTTGATATAGAAACGAATACCAGCTCTCCAACCGTGTCTAGATATCCAAATGGTTCAAATTGGCAATCTATGGCAGCGTATTTAAGTTATAAATATAAACCAAATTCCAAATTTGTAATTCAATCGGGTTTAAGGTATAATCATGTGATAGCAAATGCCGATTTTACTGAAAATAATCAGTATCTAAATTTACCATACGATTCTACCAAGCTCGATGCAGGAGCGCTAACAGGAACCGCAGGTATAAGTTGGAATCCTAGTGAAATGATACAATGGAAATTAAATGCATCAACAGCCTTTAGAGCTCCAAATATCGATGATTTAGGTAAAGTTTTTGATTCTGAACCTGGATCTGTGGTTGTGCCTAATCCAGATTTAAAACCTGAATATGCCTATGGAGGAGAATTAGGGCTAAGATTAAATTTCGATTCTATTTTTGTTATTGACCTTGCAACATATTACACGTTTTTAGATAACGCTTTGGTGAGACAAGATTTTACCGTAAATGGAGAATCAGAAATAATGTACGATGGTGAGTTAAGCAACGTACAAGCCATTCAAAATGCTTCTAAAGCTTGGATTTATGGTTTTGAAGCTGGTTTTCAGTTTAATATTAGTAACAGTTTAAAACTCACATCTCAATATAACGTCATTGGAGGAACAGAAGAAGACAATGGTATAGAAGTGCCAGTAAGACACATAGCTCCTAATTTTGGAAACACACATTTTTCTTGGAAACAAGGAAAGTATCAAATTGATGCTTTTGCTGAATATAATAGCGAATTGTCATTTCTAAATCTAGCACCTTCAGAGCAGGTTAAGGATTATATTTATGCCTTAGACTCTAATGGGAATCCGTATTCGCCTTCTTGGTACACGTTAAATTTAAGAACCAAGTACCAATATTCTAAGTCACTTTCAATAACAGCTTCGTTAGAGAATGTTACAGATCAACGTTACCAAACCTACTCATCTGGTATTGCATCACCAGGACGAAATTTAATTCTGTCTTTAATGTATAGCATATAAAAAAAAGAGATTAAGGCATGGCGCCAAAATCTCTTTTTTTAATACATTCCTTTTGTTTTATTAATTCCTTTTTATAGCTTTTTTTGTAATAACTTGTCCGTTAGAAAGTGTCACTCTAGCAATATAAGTCGCTTGACTTAAGTTAGATAAATTATAAGTTTCAGTACTGTTTTGACCGCTTAACTTATAAATAGTTCTACCCAATACATCTATGATTTCAACAGTGTTGATTGTTATATTTTTTTCTACGGAAAATCTAACTTCTCCACTACCTAGTTCTATTATAGTTAAATCGTTAGGCGTTAACTCCTGCTCGTTAACCGAAAGTGTTTCTGGTTGAAATACAATATCGAAACGGTTGTTGAATTCTCCAATTTCCGAAGTAAACGTATAATCATTAGCACTTAAGTTATGTGTAATATTCATAAGTTTATCCTTAAGGTATACTGTGTTTTCATTCATAAAGTCACCTTCAAGTTCTGCAATAGATAGTTTGTATAGTGTTGCTTCATCTATTGAGGTGTAGAATCCTAAAGGTATCACCTCTTCAAGAGTTAAACTATTGACTTCTTTACCTTGTATGGCTAATTTTATATCACTAGTATGATTTATTAATGAATAGAGTAAGGAACTAGCGTTGTTAGATAAATTTCTTTTAGCATCGTAATACATCCCATCATCATTGTTGGTTGCGCCATTTACATAGCCTACAAGTATTTGGTTAAAAATTCCATTATCTGAAGTTAAATCTAAACGTATTTTATTGTATTGAACAATGTTTGAAGTTCTAAAGAATTGATCGTTATTACCAGTAACTCTCATGCTGTTATTAAAAACCACATCAGTTGTGCGTATTGATCCACTTACAGCTGTAGAAGTTGACGCATCACTCATAGAAACAAAAAATCCTTGCCCAGACGGGATGTGTCTAGTTGGAACTACACCATCACCTCCAGCATTTTGTCCTGTGCCATTAATAATTGCATAATCACTTTGAGTATAGTTTAAGTTTTCATTACCGTTTGTATCTCCATCTGCAGCTGTATTGTGTGACCAAAAGTAAATGGCTCCATCTGTTCCATTAACATTTTGATCAATACTCGTGTTGGTGGCTAAAAATGCATCTGCATCAATTGCAGAAGGGTAAGGGTTACCAATAAAGTTCCAGTTGTTATCATTAGTTTCAGAATCATTTCTATAAATAGGAACATTGATTACACCATTATTAAATGGACCTTCAAAAACGTATATATATTGTGCAGGCATAAATCCAATACTATTGTGGGTTGACGCATATCCAACACCAGGTAACATTGGGTCTGTGCCTGTAGCTGTTATCCAATCGTCAGCATTATCATCAATATCATCTTGTCCTGCATTGGTAGCATCATCATTCATGTTTTCTTGAGTAGCATCTAAATAATTTTGAGCATTATACCAAAAGCGTCTTGTAGTAGAGGCTTCGGAAAGTCCATCATTTAAAAGCTCACCAAAAACAGGAGAACTCCAATAGGTATATTCTTGATACGTAGCCATAGGAGCCGTTTCCTTTTCTACCATAATTTTATTTCTCGTACTTAATACATCACCATTAACAATGGCTAAATCATCAACTTGTACAAATGAACCGTCTGTTGAAACAACAATGTTTCCGTTAACTGTAACATTGTTTTGTACTTTAACAAACGTATTGTTTGCAATATCTAAAGTGTATGTTGGATTTACTATAAGTTGACATGCTTCAAAACTTGTTTGGCCATTGGTACCAATACTAGTATTGTAATCACCATTTATTATCGCAATCTTATCAATTGTTGGTGGAGTAGACCAGTTGGTACCATCCCATACTGCACCATCTGCGACTAACTTAACTGCGTTACTAGCTGTATAACAAGTGGCAGTATTTTCACGTACTTGACAATAAAATTGATATTCATTGTATGCCAAATTATTTACAATTTCCAAAGTATCTGTTGTGACATTATTAAAATCTGCATTGTTAGGTACAACAACAAAAGCTGTTGCATTAGGAGCTAAATAATACCATTGGTATACTAAACCAAATCCTGAAGGTACACCTTCAGTAGCTGTTATAGACAATGAGGTAGATGTTGCACAGCTAAACGTTGGATCACTTAGTATTGAAACTGTTGGTGGTACTCCAAGAGAAAAATCATAAAGCCCAAAATTACTATAATCAGAGTCTCCACAAGATGTCCAATCAAATTCGTCCCATTCTGTAATATCAAAAGTTGTCGTTGGTAATGTAGCAGCAGTATTTTGTCTTCTATAGTTAACACCATCACCATTAATACCTAAACCGTTTGCCCAAGTTGAACTTCCTATTTCTCCAAATGAATCAATTGGAGTTCCTCCATTAAAGAGTTGTATGGCATCAGAGCTATTATTATCAAAATTAATTCCACCAGCACTATTAAAACTTTGATCAGGTAAACCACTAGCAAGTCCTGTTGCAGATAAATCACATGATGTTGTCCCTATACTTATAACATGAAGTTCTCCAGGAGCTAAACTACCTACAAGAAATGATGTTGTTGATGGTGTTGCGTTTCCGTTATTAAAAACTCTAATGCTATAATTGGCTAAGTTGATTGTACTTGCGGTTCCATTAAAAATTTCTAAGAGTGAAGAACTTCCAGTCGAAGCATCAGAAATTTCACTAATAAATAAATCTGAAGGAACAGTTGATACAGCAGCAGTTTCACAGCCACCAATTACAGAATCAATCACTGTAAATGAATTTGAAGAAGAACAACCCGTAGAAAATAAAACTTCTAGACTCCCACTTATAGCACCAGCAGGAACTAACACAACTAATTCTGAAGCACTTGTAGATACTATGGTCATGGCATCACCATTAATTGTTGCCGTAGCACCAGTTAAGTCATTTGCAGATGTGATGGTCACCTCAGTATTTTCTGGACCTTCGGTTGGCCACATAGAACTGGTTAAAACTGTTGAGCAAACCGCATTTCCTTGAATATCAAATTCGTATGTGTTTTCATCACTATCTGAATTTAAAATTCTCACAGTAGCAGTTCTTGTGCCATCTGCTGTTGGTGAAAATACAATTCTAAATTCTGAATCAGCTAAAGAACCAATAGTTGCTGCAGGTTGTTGTACGACATTAAAGTCTCCAGGATGTGCACCAATAATTTCTACTCTAGGAGCACCAGTTAAATTAAGTGTTGTTGCACCAATATTCTCGACAAAATAACTTTTAAAAGCACTTGTTGTTGAAACGTCTTGAGCTCCAAATAAGGTGTTATTTAAACCATAAGGCGCATTAAAACCATTTGCAATAGTTATATTGTTTCCTTTTACATTAATTTCTGCACCTGAAGGTTGTTGTACAATAACAGTATAATCTTCTACTTCTCCATCAAAGCCATTTTCACAGGATGTAGAGTAGTTGTTATATTTTGACGCAACTCTCATTCTTGTAGCTCCAATAGCAGCATTTGTTGGTATTTCAATTGATAATGGAGAGTTATCAGTAACCACTGAAGGATTTGTTCCAGAAGGATCATCTGCTAAACCTAAATCATATTCTTCTCCAGAGTCATTAAAATTTCCGTTTTGATTCCAATCTATCCAAGCACGATTATAGTTAGTATAATCTCCATCTGTATTTACAGATACTGTTAGATCATAAGAATCTCCTAAATTAACAGTAGTAGATATGGATGTAAAATTAGAATAATCATTATCTTCAATAGGTGTTGTATTGTCTATAGTGTTAAACTGAACACGTCTTATTCCTGTTTCGTAACCATCAGTTCCGTCACCACTAGAAGGACAATACGTCAAAGAAGGTACTGCGCAAACTTCAACACCTTCAGACCAATTTGAGCCTCTACGTATAAAAACTTTAAAGCAGTAGTTAGTTCCATTAGTTAAGCCACTTAAACCTTTAGAGCTAATTGTTGAAGTGGTTGCGTACATTATTGAATTTGGTCCAGAATAATTTACATCAGTATTTGGATACGTTCCAGATGGTGTAAAAACTACTGCACCTTCATTGGCTACGATTATTAATTGATCAAAACACGATGTTGGTAATGGGTTGTTCCAACTTAAATTCACTTGATTGGTTAGGGGTGTAGCGGCTAAGTTACTTACATCTCCTTGAGCAGTTTCATTCGTTACAGTGCTTCCACCAGTTCCTCCTCCAGACCATCCTGTCAGAGCTTCACCTACATAGGAATACACGGTAAAAGAATAATTGTTGTCTTCAATTAAACCTGTTATTGTAGCAGTAGTTGCAGTGCCTTTATACACAACGCGTCCTAAACTCGCAGGAGTTACAGGAGTTGCAGCAGAAAAATCTGAATTAGCTGTATAAGTATTAGCATCTGTTTTTGTACCTGCAGGATCTGTTCCGCCATCTAAAGCAAAAATCATGTACCCTGTTGGTGTTCCAGTTCCTGGAGCATTCCAACTTAATATTACACTATCGTCATCAAAACATCCTTCAGCACTAGTGACATTACTAGTTGGCGTATTAGAAAGCGTTAGCGTAGCTGCATTAGAATTTACAGTTCCACAAGTATTAGTCACCACACAACGGTATTGATTGTTATGCATTGCAGCAGCTGTTGCTCCAGTGGTATATGAGTTTGTTGTTGCTCCTGTGCCTCCTGTCACATTTGCCCAAGTGCCTCCTCCATTTGTAGAAACTTGCCATTGGTATGTTGGAGTAGGAGAGCCAGAAGCTGTCACTGAAAATGTTGCCGTATTTGGGATGACTCGTATAGCATTTGCTGGTTGTGCAGAAATTGTTGGAGCAGAATTAATAACAACAGCATAACTTGCAACTCCTGTAGACCAACATGACGTTGCTGTTAAAAATGTTCTCACATAATAGGTTCCTGTTGCGGTGGCATTAAATGTTCCTGTTGCATTATTAGCTGTAGAAGTTCCTGTTGCAGTGGTTTGCCAGTAGTTAACTGTACCTGGTAGTGCTGCTCCTGTATATGTTAATGTTGTATTATCACAAGCAGGAGTTGTTCCTGAAATTGTTCCTGTTGGATCAAGAGGAGGTGTGCAAGATGAAGTGCCATCTAATACAATATTGTCTAGACCAAAAGCTTCGTAATTTGCATTTGAATTACATACAATTCTTATGTTTAAATTAGTCCCAGTTCCTGTAAAATTATCTGTAGTAATAGTTTGTAATGCATATGTAAGCACTAATCCATTTGCTGTATTAACTCCTCCTATGGCATTTCCAGAAAGTTCTAATGGGTCATTTGTTACTGGACTAGATAAACTGTAAAGTGTTGACCATGTACCAGTGCTGTCGTAACGATATTCAACAGTTATTTCATCACTAGCATCCCAATCGTTTGGCACTCCTCCAAAATCTATACTCAATTCTAAGTTAGAATAACCAGTAATATTTATAGGGTCCAAAGTCAAAACTCCTGAATTACCAGAATTAAAAGCTTTAGGATTTGAACCAACAAACATCCAATTTCCAGTAACATTAGTATATGTTCCTCCACTTTCATAAATTGTTCCATCTCCAGGCATTGCTCTATGGAAATATTGATCACCAGGATCTGCAGAAGGTAATTGAGAAGGTGTATGCGAATAACCAGATAAATTTGTTTCAAAATCTATTGTTGTGGGAACTTGCCCAAAACCAGACAGAATTGCGCATAGAAATGCTATAAAAATTAGGGAGTAATTTTTCTTCATAGGGATACTAATTAATTAGGTACTTTAAAACCAGTCACCTAATATACAAAATTACTTTTTTGTGAGCCATTGAAAGTCACTGTTTTATTAACAAATTGTTATACTTTTGGTAAATGAATCCATCAAAAACATATACTATCGATGAAGCGCAAAAACGTTTAGAAAGTTATTGTGCTTATCAAGAACGTTGTCATAAAGAAGTCACTCAAAAATTGTATGATATGAAGATGATCCCAGAAGCAAGAGATCAAATTATTGTGCATTTATTGCAGCATAACTTTTTAAATGAAGAACGTTTTGCTAAGGCTTTTGTGAGAGGTAAATTCAGAATTAAAAAATGGGGAAAACAACGTTTGCAATTAGAGTTAAAACGAAAGGATATTAATAAAACTCTAATTTCTATTGGATTAAAAGAAATTGATGAAGATGAGTATATAAATACTTTTAATGCGCTTGCTGAAAAAAAAGTAGTCACAATTAGAGAGTCTAACGTACAAAAGAAAAGAAAAAAACTAGCCGATTACCTGTTTTATAGAGGTTGGGAAAGTCACTTAGTTTATGATAAAATACGTGAATTGATTCCATAAAAAAAGCATCTTAAATTTTAAGATGCTTTTTTTATATGGTATTTGATTTGCTTATAAATTAAAAACTGCTCCAATATTTAAAGCAAATTGATTGTGAAGATAGTAACCAATATCTGATTTGTCATCGCTGTACTTTGCTAATGGGAATGTTGCTTCTGTAAAGATTCCAAAACCATTAGTAAAGAAATAGCGTGCACCTACGTGACCACCAAAATTCTTTAAACTTAAGCTTAAACCAGGATATAAATCGAAATTATCATCAATGTTTAATACGTTACCTAAGTTAGCATTGAAACGTGCTTTTAAATCAAAACGGTCTCCAAAATTAGCATCTAAACCATCAATACCTAAGGCATAAGCTGAAGAAATTCCTACCGAAATATTTTCTCCTAACCCATAGTCAAAACTTGCATTAATTCCTGTAGCGTGATCTTGGATATTAGCTCCAATTTGAAATTTTTGATCTCCTTTTCCTTCATATGCCTGAGCATGAACTAACGACACTGAAACCAATGCAATAAGTAAAAATAATTTTTTCATTGTTTTTATTAATTTTATGAATGTGCAAATATAAACGTTTTGCACATTTAGACATGATTTAAGTTTTATTATTCGTTCTAACGATGGCTTGTTGGTTTTTCCAATCAATCCATTGTTGACCTTTTAAACGTCTCATGAGATTATCATAATTGCGCATTATTAATACGTTGTAAACTGCTTTTCCAAAATTTTTGGGATGTCTTGCAATAGCTCTTAAACTCATTGAGAAACCAGGAGTAAGGTATTTCATGTAGTGCCAATATCCTTCTGGCATGTATAAAACTTCACCATGTTGTAATTCGCATTGCCAACCTTTAGCTTTTTTTAATGCCGGCCATTTTTCAAAATCTGGATTAGAAAAATCAATATCTTCTCGTGTAATTAATGAATGCGGAATGTGATACAAATAGTCATTTTGGTCTTGGTCAAACAAAATACATTGCTTTTTGCCTTCAAAATGAAAATGGAAAATATTAGCCAAATCAATATCGTGATGCATGAAGGTATGAGAATCTTTTCCTCCAAAAAATAGCATTGGCAATCGTTTCATGAGTTTTAACCCAAAATCAGGAAAGGTATAATCTTTTTGTAACTGCGGAATTTCTTTCAACACATTCCATAAAAAAATACGGTATTTGGTAGGCTCATTTTTTAAGAGGTCTACATAATCACTCATTTTCATTGTTGCATGTGGTTCATTAAAACCATCTTTATAGTCTACAGGACGATCATCATACAAGGGTACAATTTTATCACCAGCAACAGTTTTCATATAATCAAGATTCCATTTTTTATAGGCAGGCCAATCATTGATATATTGCTCAATCACCACAGGTTTTTGTGGCTTAAAGTACTGTTTTATAAAGTCCTCTTTGCTAATGTTTTTAACGCGAGGAATATCTTGAAGGTTGAGTTTCAAAAGTGAAAAAAATTTAGGTTTAAAGTTAAGAAAACGTTACCAATTGAAATTAATTGTTTGTTAAAGTTATACGTTTAAAAAACGATAAGGGTTTTGGAGTTGTCACATTTCCGAAGAAAAAAGAAAATGTTATTATGGCTTTTTAGCGCTTGTCAATTTTGTATTTACTCGAGTTTGAAACGATTAAAAGATAAGGGATGCCAATAACAATGGCTCCAAAAAACAGGTAAATTTCAATCTTTGGTAGTTCTAGCCAATACGAAATGGCGTACCCAATAATCATGAGTATAGCCATGCCAAACATGGTGTTTCTAAATACTGTTGCAATGCCATTGATATCATATTTTTCTTGATTTGTTTTTGACATGGTATTGTAGCCAGCAATTAAAAAATAGAGTTTAAAATTCTTGATGAGAACACCAAGAATTATAAATATGATAGCAACAGATAGGCTCATTTATTTGAGAACTTTAGACTTCTGTTTTGCAACTTCATTACGTTCAATTTTGTGCTCTGGTCGTGTCCATTTTGGCTTTTCGCCTAAAGCTTCATATTGAGAATCTGTAGCTTCTACAGTTTCTGGCTGCATTTTTTTAATGAATGGTTTTTGAGGGTTTAAACCTAAAAGTTTAAACATGTCCATGTCTTCGCTAACATCTGGATTAGGTGTTGTTAATAATTTGTCACCTGCAAAAATAGAGTTTGCACCTGCAAAGAAACACATAGCTTGACCTTCGCGAGACATTTCTGTTCGTCCTGCACTTAAACGTACTTGCGTTTCTGGCATTACAATTCTTGTTGTGGCTACCATTCTTACCATATCCCAAATTGAAACTGGCGTTTGGTCTTCTAGAGGTGTACCTTCTACAGCAACTAAGGCGTTGATGGGAACTGATTCTGGTTGCGGATTTAAAGTTGCTAAAGCCACTAGCATTCCTGCTCTATCTTCTGGTGTTTCTCCCATACCAATAATTCCGCCAGAACATACTGTAACATTAGTTTTTCTAACATTATCAATGGTTTCTAAACGGTCTTCATAACCACGAGTAGAAATAACCTCTTTATAATATTCTTCACTAGAATCTAGATTGTGATTGTAAGCGTATAAACCAGCTTCGGCTAAACGTTGTGCTTGGTTTTCTGTAATCATACCAAGTGTGCAACATACTTCCATATCTAGTTTGTTAATGGTTCTTACCATTTCCAACACTTGATCAAATTCTTGGCCATCTTTTACATTTCGCCAAGCTGCTCCCATACACACACGCGAACTTCCTGATGATTTAGCACGTAAAGCTTGAGCTTTTACTTGTTGAACGGTCATCAAATCATTACCTTCAATATTGGTGTGATATCTTGCCGCTTGCGGACAGTAGCCACAATCTTCAGGACAACCGCCTGTTTTAATAGATAATAAGGTTGAGACTTGAACTGTATTTGGATCATGATGCTCACGATGAATTGTGGCAGCATCAAAAAGTAAATCCATTAAAGGCTTATTGTAAATTTCTAATATGTCTTCTTTAGTCCAATTATGTTTCATCTCGCTCATAGTATTTGCTTAGTCATTTAGAGGTCAAAAATACTTATTTTAGACCCATAAACTCGTCAAAAATTTCATAAAATTTTTGTGGTTCTTCAAGGTATGGATTGTGTCCGCTTTGCTCAAACATTTCAAACTGAGCCTCAGGCATAAAGGTTTTGTATTGCACAGCAAATTCTGGAGTAGATACACCATCATAACGTCCTGCAATGATTAAGGTTTTTGCTTTTACATCTTTTAATTGTTGTCTATAATCTTGATTTATCATACTGCCAGACACATCAAAATCACCATCTTTACCAATAATTGTAGTGTATACATCTCCTGCCCAACCTCTATATGTTGTCTTCGGAACTTTAGATCTAAGCGTCGTATTATGATAGTAAATATACTTTGTTGGGAAATTACCATACACCGTTTTTAAAGGCTCTTGACTGGAAAGGTAGCCCAATTTCCGAAGTGAATCTACAGCCACCCATTTCTCTGGAAAATGTGTTTTCGCATAATGGTTATAACTATCGCAATTGGCTTGCCACATGGCTCCAGAATGAAACCCATTGATTAAGACCATAGTTTTGACCTTGTTTTTATATTTGATGGCATAGGCTTGTGCAGGAACGGTTCCGTAGCTATGACCTACAAGAGAGATGTTGTCAAATTTTAAGAGTTTACGCAATTTTTCAATAAGTTCAACATCGGCTTCAACGCTATATTCATTAACGTTTTTAGCATCATCACTCTTGCCACGACCTAACCAATCAAAAAACACAACCGTATTGGTTTTGTAATAGTGACCAAAAGCACCTTGCATATAATCATGAGAATTTCCTGGACCTCCTGGTAAAAAGAAAATGGGATCACCTTCACCCAAAACTTCTACATTGATCTTGTAACCATCAATTTCATAGAATTTTGATTCAAATTTTTCAAAGATGTTTGGGTCTGTTTGAGAATATATTGTTGACCATGTAAAACATGCAAAAACAAGTAACGCTTTTAATGTAGAGTTCATATGGATGAATTTATTGTAAATATAAAAGAAAAATGGCTGTCTATAAACTTGTTAAATTCTAAATGGATTGTGTAACGACAAAGAAATTGTCTAAAATAGTATCAATCTTAATATACATGAAGATTCTTCACTGCGTTCTGAATGGCATTTCGATTTTTTTTTAAAACTAGTCTTTAGTTTATTATCATATAGAAGAGAGTATGACGTAAGAACCTCTTAGAAGCAGATAATACATGCATAAAAAATAAAAGGGAAACAAAAAATCCGCCAATTGGCGGATTTTCAAAACTCTATACGATTAGCTCTTATCGTCTTCTTTTTTCTTCGGAAGAATTTGAGCGTCTTCAGCTTGTATTTTGTCTTTACCTTTTAAATACTCAGGTAAATCCATACCAGCCATGTTAAACATTTCTTGAAGTGGTGGCACTGATTTATACATTCCTGATAAGAAATTTGCGGTTGATGATTTTCCATCTTCGCCATTTCCACCTTGATCCCAAACAGTTACTTTATCAATTTTGATGTTTTTAATAGCTTCGGCTTGTGTTTTCACCAATTCTGGTAATTTATCTGCAATTAATAATAGTACAGCATCACGACTAGAATTTCCGGCAGCTTTAACAATTTGTTCCATACCAGCAGCTTGCTTCGTTAAGATTTCAAATTGACCTTGTGCTTCGGCTTGTGCCTTAAATAATATCGCATCGGCTTCACCTTTTGCTTTACGTCTTATACGCTCAGCTTCAGCTTCTGCATCGATCTCTACTTTGCGTTTATCTATTTCTGCAGGTACAATAATATCTGCCATTTGAGACGAACGCTCACGCTCAGCCCTTGCAGATTCTGCTTCTTGCTCTGCAGCATACGATTCTTGTAACGCTTTTGCACTTTGTACTTTCTCTGAGGCGATTGCCACACGCTCAGCTTCTGCTTCACGTTGACGACGTAACGAATCTGAATTTGCAACGGCAATTTTTGCTGTATTTTCTCCTTCTACAGCTTGTGCATTTGCTGCAGCAACTTGTGATCTTTCATCTTGTACAGCATTTGCTTCACCAATAGATCCATCTCTAGTTTTCTCTGCAACCGATTTACGTGCTGCGTTAATGGCATGTGCTGCAGCTTCTTTACCAAGTGCTTCAATATAGCCAGACTCATCAACGATATCTGTAATGTTTACGTTGATTAACTTAAGACCTACTTTCTTTAATTCAGTCTCAACACTTTGAGAAATATTGGTTAAAAATTTATCTCTATCGTTATTAATTTCTTCAATATCCATAGAGGCAACCACGAGACGTAATTGACCAAAAATGATTTCTTTGGCTAATTCTTGAACATCTTGAGCGCCTAAACCTAAAAGACGTTCGGCAGCATTTTGCATCACACCAGGTTCTGTAGAGACACCAATGGTAAAACGAGAAGGTACGTTTACACGAATGTTTTGTTTAGATAAAGCGTTTACAAGATTTACCTCAATAGAAATTGGTGTTAAATCTAAAAATTCATAATCCTGAAATACAGGAATTATAAAGGCTGCTCCACCATGAATACATTTGGCCGATTGTCCGCCTCCTACTTTTCCGTAGACCACTAAAATACGGTCAGAAGGACAACGTTTGTAGCGTTTAATTAAAATGATAATAAAAACAAAGACAAATAATATGGCAGCAATGGCTGCTATAGGAAAGCCTAAATCAAAGTTTTGTGTCACTAGGTAGTTCATATGTTTTGGTTTTAATTGGTTCTATTGCTTTTTTTGTAGGTTCTACTATGAGTATGCCATTAGTAGTGATATCTACCACTTCAATAATGGTTCCTGTTTTTAATGCTGTAAGCGAATCTGATAATGCTTCGAGCTCTCGTAAAGTCCCTTGAACTCTAACGCTTACTTTACCCATGCTTTCACGATTTGCGCCAACGGTAAGATAAATTTCTCCAATGGCACCAATAGCATTTTTGTATTCTAAAGTTCCGCTATTGGTTAATTTACCCATGGCATAAAACATGGCAGCCATGATGGTCATCATTAACAATCCGCAAAATAAGGCGATAATTACAGTTACGGGTTTTGAAAATCCAGCATTGATACATGCAATGCCAATCCATCCAAAAATGGTAAAGAAACCAACAAGGTTTTTAAAGGTGATAAATTGAAAGCCAATACCTGCATCACTTTCTATTTCAGAATCTATACCATCAAAATCATCTCCACCATCCATTCCTAAAAATGTTGTTATGATTACAAAAACAAAAATTAGAGAGCCAATGAGCGCAATAATCCAAAAGAATTGTGAGAATCCATCAAGTGCTGAAAACCATTCCATAGTCGGTTAGTATTAAAAATTAATAGTTAAAGGTAATATGTTTAAAACTGCCTTACAATTTTATTTTGATAGTAAAATAGATACTGCATTGCTACCAAATCCTACTGCATTTACAAGTATGTATTTGATGTGTTGCGGTGCGTTGGCTTTTAGGTAAGGTACTGAGATGAATTTTTGATGTTGTAACATCATAACTGCCATTTCAATATTTAAAAGTCCGGAAGCACCAAGGCTGTGACCTATCTTCCACTTATTAGTAGTTAATGAAGGAGTTTTGTTACAAAAAACCGTATTAATTGCATTTATTTCTGCCTGATCACCTTTAATAGTTCCTGGTGTATGTGTAACGATAACATCAATGTCATCTGGGTTTATGTCGCCTAAAGCCATTGTCATAGACCGTTGAAAACAAATAGCATTTGTTGATAAGGATGCGTTGTGTTTTAAAATTTCGGTAGCATAACCTACACCAATAATTTTTGCTAAAGCATTGTTGTGTGCTCCCAATTCTAAACAAGCCATAGCTGCACCTTCACCAAGAATCATGGCGTTTTCGGTTTTATTTGGGTTTAGGGCTTGGTTTGGGTAAATGGATTTTTCGCTTCGCTCTGATTGACAGTTTGCTCTAGAATAAATTTTTAGGGCTTGCATTTGTGCAATAGTAAAAGGCGTTAAAGGCGCTTCGCTACCACCAACTAAAAATTTGTTACACATACCAGATTTGATCCAAGCAACGCCATTAAGCATAGCATGTAATGCGGTAGAGCATGTTATTGAATGCGAAATTTCTGGGCCTTTGGTTTGTAAATCATGAGCCACCCAAGAGGAGATGTTTCCTAAAGTTGTGGTTGGTGATGATAAGGTATTAGCTTTATCATTTTTTAGAAACTCCTCATGGTAATGTTCAAACAGAGCTGTTGCACCTCTTGACGATCCAATATTGATTCCAAAATTATCGGTAGATGACCATCCTGCGGTTTTAATGGCTTGTCTTGATGCGAAAATGGCAAATAACACCGAGTTGTCTAGCGATTTATACTTAACGTTAGATTGTCGTAATGTGTCTATAACTGCTTTTAATTTCTTCGGAAATGTGGCTACTAAAACTCCGTCTTTTTTAGTAAAACAATGGGAATCATTTAGATAGTTATTCCAGATACTGTCAGGTGTATTACCTAACGGAGAAATAGATGATAATGCAGTTATAGAAATTGGGTGTTGCAAGTAAAATTGTTTTGAGCAAAGATATTAATCTCGATTAGTTTTTTAGCAAGGATTAAGGTCTATCCTGCAAGGTTTACAAAACTTTGCAGGATGTATGAAAATACTAAACAATCTCCAAAGCCTCTTCAATGACTTGATATACTTTGTTAAGTTCTCCTGGAGAAATAATATAAGGCACTTGTATATAAATCGTATTACCAAGAGGTCTTAAAAACACACCTCTATCCATAAAGAATTTAAGAAGCTTCTCTCTTAAATCTCCATAACGTTCCATTTTAGTGTTGAGATCTAAAGCAAAAATGACGCCTAGATGTCTTGTGGCTTTTACTTTTGGATGGTTATTTATGTGATGAGAGAAATCTTGGTGTGCTTTAGAAATACGTTTGATGTTTTGTTGAATTTCCGAAGATAATAACAGCTCAATCCCAGCAATTGCGGTAGCACAAGCAATTGGATTTGCAGAGTAAGTATGGCAGTGAAAAAAACCTTTTGCCATATCATTACTTAAAAACGCATCATAAATATTTTGAGTACACGATGTAATTGCCATTGGTATTAATCCTGCGGTTAGCGCTTTACTCAAACAGATTATATCAGGTTTGGTCTCTATATGATGTGATGCAAAATGTTGTCCTGTTTTGCCAAAACCCGTCATGACTTCATCTGCAATGGTTAAAATTTGATGTTGCTTGCAAAAGGATAGAATGTCGTTTAAACCCTTGGCATCATGAATTTTCATTCCTGCGGCACCTTGTACTAAGGGTTCGTAGATAAATCCTGCGATGCTATGTTTTGTATTGAACGTTTTTAGGAGGTCTAAAATTTGTTCTGTATTTGATCCGTTTGGTGTTGGTATGCGCTTAACGTCTATTAAAAACTCCTCAAAAGGACCGTTATATACTGATAAACCCGAAACACTCATGGCACCAAAGGTGTCGCCATGAAATCCGTTTTCAAAAGCGATAAAAACAGAACGTGAATCATTATTATTAAAGTGAAACTGTAAGGCCATTTTGATGGCAGCTTCTACAGCAGTTGATCCATTATCATTAAAAAAAATCTTGTTTTGACCTTTAGGAAGTATTTTTATGAGGTCTTCAGATAATTTTATGGCAGGTTCATGGGTGAAATCACTAAACATGATTTGATCCAGTTGCTGCATTTGTTTATACGTCTGCTCGATAATATAATCATTGCAATGTCCATACATAGATGTATACCATGAAGAAATAGCATCTATATACTCGTTACCATTTTCATCGGTGAGAATGCATCCTTTTGCTTTTACAATGGCCAAGCTTTCTGGGTGTAGTTGGTGTTGTTTTAATGGATGCCAAAGGTGTTTTTTGTCTCTTTGTTTTAAATTCATATTCTACATCATGCTGAACTTGGTTCAGTACCTCAATATTTAATTATTTAAAGTTTCTAGATTTGGGTTTGTCTTTATACTACTTTTTCACTCTTACTTTCTGGTAACAAAATTAATTGTTTTTGTCATTCTTGAGAGGACCATCTTTTGTGATTGCTAAAACGATTTTAAATGACCTCTAAATTTATCAGCATACTCCAAAACTACGTTTTTATCAAAATAAGGTTCTTCATCAATACGACCAATGATAGTTACGTTTGTCATTTTTTTAATAATAGCTTCGGTTGTTTTGTGCTCATTTCCAGAGAATATAAGAGCCACTTCAAACCCTTTGTTTTTTAGTAAATTAATGGTTAATAAAGTATGATTGATACTGCCTAAATAATGTCTAGAAACGACAATAACTTTATAATTAGGTTTAATGAGGTCTAAGATTGTGTCTTTATCATTTAGTGGTACTAACAAACCTCCAGCACCTTCTATTACCAAATTATTTTTGGTTTTGGGCGCTTTTATATTGTTTAAATTTATGGTGACTCCATCAATATTAGCTGCAGCATGCGGACTCATGGGTGTTTGTAACGCATAACTGTTTTCATGGAATTTGGTGGTTGTGCTAGTAATTAAATTTTGGACTTTTTTGCTATCGCTATGTTCTAACTCTCCTGCTTGGATAGGTTTCCAATAATCGGCCTCTAAGGCTTGAGTTACAATGGCAGCCGCTATTGTTTTACCAACTTCTGTACTAATACCTGTAATAAAATAGGTGTTCATTTTGTTTTAAATGTTAGGACTCATGGGTTTAATCTCTTCTTTTGTAAATTGTGTTTTACAGGTTTCACATTTGTATTTATAACGTGTGTGAAATGGTAAGGTGCCAAACAGAAAACCAGCTAGAAAGGCGAAAAATGATTTAAAATTGGTTATTGTAGAGTATAATTCTATTTTGCCACTACCACAATTTGGGCATTCAATTTGGTTGCCATCATCATCTAATGAATACCTATTTATGGTACTCAAAATATGTTTGGCCTTCATGGCATCTCGTGATAAAACTTGCAGTTTTACACCGCCAATTGCATTACTAACCAAAGGATCTGTGTCTATGGTAAGGTGGTCTTTTAAAAAGACTTCAATACCATCTGCCTCGAGGCGTCCTTTTATAATTTGCGCTTCGGTAGTGTATTGATATCTTGCTATGGTTGTAAACGTGTTGCTCATTTTTTTCCGAAGAAAATAATTTAAAATGCAAAGGTAGTGAGTAACTCTAAAACATTAGTTATTTGTTGGGTTGTATTATAGCTATGTATGCAAAAACGTAAGCGTTCTTGGTTTTTGGGTACCGTAGGAGAGAGGATGGCTTTGACGTCAAACCCTCTATGTTTTAATGCTTCGGAAATGTGCTTGACTTGCTCATTTCCGCAGATAATACAACAATGGATCGAAGAATTACTGTCTATAAATAGGTGCTGAAGTTGTAGTCGTTTAATTTCAGAATTAAAAAATTGAATGTTTTTTTTAAGGTGCTCTAATTGAGATTCTTTTCCAGCGCTCTCGATGACAAGTTCATTATACGACGCTTTAATAGTTGCCAAACTATGAGGAGGCAATGCTGTTGTATAAATAAAAGGTCTCGAAAAATTGATGAGGTAATCTTTTAACTCTGTACTGCCTAAAATTGCTGCGCCATGACAACCCAATGCTTTACCAAAGGTGATGATTCTTGCAAAAACTTGATTTTCTAATTGTAGTTCACAAACTTTTCCGTTACCAATATGTCCAAAAACACCAATGGCATGAGCTTCATCTATAATAAGGTTTGCCTTGTATTTTTTACAAATTGTAGAGAGTGTTTTGAGATCTGGAGAGTCGCCATCCATAGAAAAAACAGATTCTGTGATGACGTACATTTCGTTGTCATTGAAACCTAAGCGAAGAATCTCTTTCTCTAAACTATCTACATCATTATGTTTAAACTTATATGCTTTTGCATTGCTCATTTTGATCCCATCACGAATGGAGGCATGGCAATATTCGTCGTAAAAAATAATATCGTGTCGTTGAGGTATGCATGAAAAAAATCCTAAGTTAGCATCGTAACCAGAATTAAAAATAAGTGCGTTTTTAGCGTTATGATATGTACTTATTTGCTGTTCGACTTTGTGGTATAAACTGTGGTTTCCAGATAATAAACGCGAACCTGTGGCTCCGTTTTGACTGAGATTATTATCTAATAGATAGTGATGAGCATTATTAAAAATAGGTTTTGATTTAGAAAACCCTAAATAATCATTTGAAGAAAAATCAACTAAGGTGTTGGCTTGTCCCAATTGCCTAAATGCATTTTCATTTTTGCGACTGTCGAGTTTGTTTTGAAGTTTTTTAGGAATCATATTTAAAGTTAATCGGTGTAAATAATGTCTCCTTTTTCTCTCAATATATCTTTATCAACCCATTTGTAATCGTTTTTTACTGTAGCATCTAAAAGATCTATTGATAAAGCATCTGCTATGTGAGAAGCAACATCAAAAGCATTTTTAATATCCTCTGTTTTGTAAATGGTTATTTTTTTATTTCTGTCATAAAAAATATTAAGAACTATAATGGGGAACGTGTTAGTGGTTTCTGCCGTTAGTGCTCTTACTGTAATATCCTCTGTGGTATTAAATACTGAAATGTAATCTGGATTTTGAAGCGTTTGCCATTTTCCTATACGATATCCTAAAATAGAGTTTGTTTTTCTGTAGGTTTTTGATTCTAGATCTATTTCTGAGCCTTCAGTTTTTAGCATCATCATGCCAAAGAGCAATGGAACTACAGCTAAATACACTAATGATATTATGCCGAGTAGTCCAACAAATATTGCAGCAAGACCTAAAATCATTTTCCAAATAGGTACTTTTCTAGTGTATCTAATAATTGCATCCATAACTACAAATATAATTAATGAAATGAGTAAATCATTACAACCTATAACACAATATATGTTATTGATTTTAATAAAAAATTATTGTTTATCGATAATTTATGTATATTTGTTATTGTTAAACGATAATAATAAATAATGTTTTCATGAAAAAAATTCAATTTTTGAATGGTTTTGTATTACTATTAATCATTTTATATGTTATTAATTTTTTAGGTAATGCGTACCTCACATGGTTCTCAGATTTTTTGACACAGTTTGAACATCTTTATGAAAACTTCATATTTGGGTATTACACACAATTTGTGGGATTGGTGTTTTCTATAATTACATTTATAGGGCTTTTGAGTGTTAAAAGCGGTTTAAAAGAAATCATAAAACAAGGTTTTTTTAATAGTATAAGTGCAGGTAAGTTTATAATTGGAGGGAAATTGTTTTTGATATCTGGTTTATTAAATTTCATATTTAATTTGATACTACTTTTTAGGTCTGAAGAGATGTTGTTTGTAGGTGAAATAGGACAGAGTTTTCTATTAATGATTATAGGGTTTAGCCTTTATATTATTTCTGATATTTTACAAAATGGAAACCTCTTAAAACAAGAAAACGAATTAACGATATGAGAAATAAGAATTTTTTAGTAATTGGTTTGCATGCTTTTTTTGCAATGTTATTTTGGATATTGATTATTGTTTTAGGAACACAAATTGCATTTGAAGCGTTTACTAATGATGGTAAAATAGGTAGTTTTTCAGTAAGTCATCATCACTCAAAAGGATATAGTTTGCCAGTTTATTTGAAAGTAAAAGCGCCAAATGCTGTTTTTAATAATAGTTGGTTTAATATCACTAAAACTGAAACTAATTCAAATGGTTTGAATTGGTCTGCTGGTACATCTGAACGATTTAGCGAGTTAACAGAAAACGATAAGATTGGAGTTAAAAATATTATAGATATTAATTTTCCAAATAATGAAGAGGTTTTTACTACAAATGAATCTGTTAATTATGCAAATAGTGAATTAGTTGTGAAATCAAAAAACTTTAGTTTTTTATTCATCCAACTTTTAAAGGCTTATTTTGGAACAATCATTTTTACATTAATTATTTATTTTTTGATGAAGATTTTTGGACATCTAAAAAGAGATCTAAATTTTACTCCCAAACTATTCAAAATGATAAGAATTATTGGAGCTATCATTATTTTAGATACTGTTTTTGAATTAATTATGAGTTTTATTATTGGTAAGAAGTATGATTTAATTAAAACTGAAACCTTAGTCGATAATGACACATTTGTTGGAGCAATTAGATTTTCTATGAACCCAAGACTAGAGTTTGACTTTATGTTTTTTATTATTGGTTTATCTTTATTAGTTCTTGCTAGTTTATTAAAAAGGGGTAGTCAAATCCAACAAGAAAACGATCTAACCATATAAGTATGCCTATAGTTGTAAATCTTGATGTAATGCTTACTAAGCGCAACATGAAAAGCAAAGACTTGGCAGAGGTTATTGGAATCACTACCGCGAATCTATCTATTTTAAAATCTGGTAAAGCTAAAGCAGTTAGGTTTTCTACTTTAGAAGCTATTTGTGATGCTTTAAATTGTCAGCCAGCAGATATTTTAGAGTATATTAAAGACTAATTACCGTCGTCTATTTGCTAAAAGTGGAGGCGGTTCTCCTGTAAAGGGATTCCATCTGCTTATTGATTTTGCTTCCATACCTGCAGCATTAATAACGGCTCTATCTCCATATCGTTCGCGCATTTTATCTATAGCCTGACTAAGGTGTAAGAGTTTTTCATCGTCTTCAAACAAATCAATTTGATGACCACCTTCTACTAAGTGACTAAACTTTACACCAATTAATCTTACTAATAATCTGCGATTATAAAGTTTGTTATACAATTCTAAAACAATAGGTAAAATATTGTGATCCATTGAACTATATGGAATGCGTTTTTGCTGTGTATAGGTTTGGAAATCTGAGTATCGTATTTTAAAAGTCACACAAGCAGTTAGCTTTTTACCACGACGTAGTTGGTAGGCTAAGTTTTCGGTCATAGCAATAACAATCCCTTTTAATTTAGCAACATCAGTCGTGTCTTTATTAAAGGTGCGCTCTGTAGAAATTGATTTGCGTTCATGATATTGTACAACAGGACTATTATCAATGCCATTGGCTTTTTTCCATATTGAAAGTCCGTTTTTACCCAACACTTTATGCATCAATTCCATGGGCATTTCTTGTACAGTTTTAATCCGTTTTACACCTAAATCACATAAAGCTTTGTAAGTAACATTTCCTACCATGGGAATTTTTTTTACCGAAAGAGGCGCTAAAAATGGTTTTTCGGTACCCGAAATAATACGTATTTCATTATTAGGTTTAGCTTCGCCTGTAGCTATTTTTGAAACGGTTTTATTAAGTGATAAGCCAAATGAAATAGGTAATCCAGTTTCTTTAATGATGCGTTGCCTTAACTCTGATGCCAATTGATGGCAACCAAAAAATTTGTCCATTCCTGTGAGATCGATATAAAATTCATCAACAGAAGTTTTCTCATACAAGGGTACACTTTCTTTGATGACCTCAGTAACATCTTCAGAAAACTTGGTGTAAATACCAGAGTTCCCTCTAAGCACAACCGCTTCAGGGCACAGTTGTTTTGCCATACGCATTGGCATGGCAGAATGCACACCAAATAACCTAGCCTCATAACTGCATGAAGCAACCACACCACGATCACTTGTACCACCAATAAGTACAGGTTTTCCATTAAGGCGACTATCGAGCAAGCGCTCGCATGACACAAAAAATGTGTCTAAATCCATGTGTACTATAGAACGATCATAACTCATAATACTTTAAGGTCTTTAAAACTTTTTTTATTCTGAAATGTGGGATTTGAAGAGTTTACCGTATAACGAGGGTCTTCAATAATGGCAGCACGTTCCATTTGAGAAACTTCAATAGTTACGCAATCAAACTCTACCATTACTTTTCCTGTAATGATATAAATACCTTGACCTCGAAACGGGTATTTTGAAGCTATTGGAGGAAAATGTACTGTATCAATAAAGTCACCATCATAATCTAAAAAGGTTCCAAAATACATACGTTTTCCGTTAGAGGTACTTGTGTTTTTAATGGTTACCAAATAGCCTTCAATACAAATTGTTTTATGCTGAAAATTTATAAGTTGTTTTGCTCTAGTAGGATTTGATGATGCTGTTTGTAACAATTGAAATGGATTACAAAGCGGAAACCCTAACAGCTCTATTTCGTCAAAAGCATTTTCTAGATCTGTACTCGACAGTTTAGGTGTTTCATAATGAATTCTCTCTGTTTTAAATAAAGTCATAATATGCTCTTCAACCACAGTTTTACTAATTTTTAAATGGGCTTGCCATAGTAATTCTCGTTTGTTGATGTTCGTAAATCTAAACGCATTAATTTTAATTAGTATGGATATTTGTTCTACGGAAATTGGCACGCGTTCAATAAAGTCATCTAAACTTAAAAATGGGCCATTTTGCTTGCGTTCTAAAACAATATGTTTGATTGTTTTAGATTCAAAAGCGTGTAAAAACATAAACCCTAAATACATAGATTTGCCTTTTATAATAGCTTGTGAATAACTTGAATTTATGCAAGGTGCTTCTATAATTGCGCCATGCATTCTGGCTTCATGAACGTATAATTCTGTTTTGTAAAAACCACCAAAATTATTAATAGTAGCAGTCATATACTCTAACGGGAAATAAGCTTTTAAAAACAAACTCTGATAACTTTCTACAGCATAAGATGCACTGTGACCTTTAGCAAAAGCGTAACCTGCAAAACTTTCTATTTGTCGCCAAACATCTGTTGTAAAAGCTTCTGGTTGTCCGTCATTTTTACAATTGTTAAAAAACTGCTGTTTCACTTTTAAAAATTCGTCACGCGATCTAAATTTGCCAGACATCCCTCGACGTAACATATCGGCTTCACCTAAGGTGAGTCCGCCAAAATGATGAGCCACTTTAATAACATCTTCTTGGTATACCATCACGCCATAGGTTTCTGGCATTAATTTAAATAATACAGGATGCGCCTCTTTTCGTTTTTCAGGATAGCGATATCTTAAAATATATTCACGCATCATGCCGCTTTTAGCAACACCAGGTCTAATTACAGAACTTGCAGCAACTAAACCTAAAAAATTATCTACTTGTAGTTTTTTAAGCAGCATTCGCATTGCAGGAGATTCAACATAAAAGCAACCAATAGCTTTTGCATTACGAAGTAGGTTTTTAATACGTTCGTCTTTTTTAAAACGTTTGATGTCGTGAATGTCTATTGGTACTTTTTTAGGATGATTATAACGTACAATTTCTACAGCTTCTTTGATTTTTCCTAAACCACGCTGACTTAGGATATCAAACTTATATAAGCCAATATCTTCAGCAACAACCATATCAAATTGCGTTGTAGCAAATCCTTTTGGAGGCATGAAAGTTGCGCAATAATAATGAATGGGTTTTTCAGAAATTAAAATTCCACCAGCATGAATACCTAAATAATTTGGGAAACCTTCTATGTACCTACTGTATTTAATAACAAGCTGTGACAATTGGTCAAGTTTTTCAATGTCGTACTTGCCTTTGGAGAGTATATCCATTTCAGATTTAGGTAAGCCAAATACTTTACCTAGCTCTCTAATAGATGCTCGAAATTTAAAGGTGTTATAAACCGTTATAAGTGTTGTGTTTTTAAACGTTTTGAAAATAAAATTGGTAATATCATCACGATCTCTCCATGAAAAATCAAGATCAAAATCTGGTGGGTTTTGACGAAAAAGATTAATGAAACGTTCAAAATACAAATCGAGTTCTACAGGATCTACATCTGTAATACGAAGTAAATAGGCAACAATGCTATTGGCTCCACTACCACGACCAACATAGAAATAGTTTTTGCTTCTTGCGTATTTGAGAATTTTCCAATTGATTAAAAAATAAGACACAAAGTTTTTTTGTTCAATAATTTTTAATTCTTTTTCAATACGGTCAAAAACACGAGTGCCTGGTTTTTTGTAGCGATAATGTAAACCTTGATATGTGAGTTTTCGTAATAATCTAAAATCTAACTGTTCGTTACTAGTATATGTTTTTTGATTATTTGTTGTTTGCTGTGAAAAATCGAAATCTATACTACATGATGTTATTAGCTTGTTTGTGTTTTCTATAAGTTTTGGAAACTCTTGATAGATGTCACATAATTGTTGAACAGGCAGTAACATATCATTTTTATCGCCTTCTTCAGTGTTTGAAAGTTTACTTAGTAACGTATTATTTGCAATAGCTCTTAATAGTCGATGTGTATTAAAACCTTTTTTATTTTGAAAAGAGATTGTTTTTAAAATGACGAGTTTATGTTGTGAAGTTTTCCATCTTGAGAATTTTAATTCGTTAAGATCTTTTGGTGTAACACCTAAAAACTCATGTTGTTTTAGCTGAAAATGTTTTCCTTTTTGAAATGGATAAATGGTATAAGAGTCCTTTATATTAACTTCTGGTTGCTCAGGAATTTTTAAGGTTTGGTTGTGTAGAAATGTAGATAAGTATGTATTTATATGTTGAAAACCATTATTGTTTTTAGCAATGACTATAAATTGCTGTTGTGCTCCATTTCTAAAATCAACACCAAGAATAGGTTTGATGTTGTATGTGTTTGAAAGTCTTACAAACTCTAAACAAGCAGAAGTGCTATTGATATCAGTAAGAGTTAGGGTGTTTATGCTATGTTTTGACGCTAATGCAAGTAATTGTTTTGGCGATATTGTGCCATAACGTAGACTATAATATGTGTGATTGTTGAGGTACATGAGTTTTTGTATTTCCGAAGAAAACCTCAAAAAATAGATTGGTTTGTATTAATTATTCTGAAATTTTAACGGATTAACAAAATTAACTACTATATGTAGTAGTTGTTGCTTATATTTGTAGTAAATAGTGTTAAAGTCAATTTTTAATGAAAAACATACAAGTAAATATTAAGCATTTGCGATCGCTTAAAAAGTTGTCTCAAGAGCGATTTGCAGACGATTTGGGTTGGTCTCGCTCTATAGTTGGCTCATATGAAGAAGGTAGGAGTGAACCTCCAATAGAGCGTTTGATTGACTTGTCTAACTACTTTAATATTCCCATTGATATTTTGGTAAAAAACGATTTGAGACTTGCTAAGGATACATCGTTTATACAAATAGGGAATAAACGTGTGTTGTTTCCTGTAACAGTAAATGATGATAATGAGGATTTAATTGAGATTGTGCCTACAAAAGCTTCGGCAGGTTATTTGTCTGGCTATGATGATCCGGAATATATAGAGCAATTGCAAAAAATAAAATTACCTTTTTTACCTACAGGTACACATCGTGCTTTTCCTATTAAAGGAGATTCTATGCTTCCTGTAAAAGATGGCGCTTATATTGTTGCCAAATTTGTAGAAACGGTTAACGATGTTAAAAATGGAAGCACTTATATTGTGCTTACTAAAAATGATGGATTGGTGTATAAGCGTATTTATTTACCAGAGCATGATGCTGTGAATTTAGTATTAAGTTCAGATAATAAAGCTTATGAGCCTTATATGGTTTCTAAAGAAGATATTTTGGAACTTTGGGAATTTGCTTGTTGTATCAACACGCAAGAATACGATGAAAAAGAACTTAAAATGAGTAATATTATGGCTATGTTTCAAGACTTAAAAATAGAACTTGAAGCTGTAAAAAATATGTGATATATTGAGAAACCTTTAATACCTAAAAACTATGACTAACAAATTTGATACATTAACATTTTTTTCGCCAAAAGCTATTGAAGGTTCAGCAGCACAATTTTTTGATGCAGGTATTTCGGCAGGATTTCCTTCACCAACAGAAGATTTTAGTGACCATCCATTTTCATTAGATCAAGAATTAATTAAGAATAAGGAAACCACTTTTTATGCCAGAGTGAGTGGGCAATCTATGATTGGAGCAGGATTAAATGATAGTGATTTACTGGTTATTGACCGTAGTTTAGAGCCAACAAATAATAAGATTGCGGTTTGTTTTTTGGATGGAGAATTTACTGTTAAGAGGTTAAGAGTGGCTGATAATCAAATGTGGCTACAACCAGAGAATCCAAATTACCCTATTATAAATATCACAGAAGACAATAATTTTTTAATTTGGGGTATTGTAACCAATGTGATTAAGAAAGTATAATATAGATTTATAAAAAAAACGCCAAACAATTAAGTTTGGCGTTTTTTATATGTTTAAATAAAGAATTACTTAGTCTGCTAATATAATTACTTTATTATCTTTCATTTCAAGTGTTCCAGAAGATATTGGTAACCAAAATCCTTTGTCAGATTTGTTGAATAATTTTTCAACAGTTTCTTCTAAGGTAATATTACCATTAATTTTAACGTTACCTTCTTTTAATAATGAAATTACAGGAGCGTGATTATTTAACAATTCAAACTCACCCATAACTCCAGGAAGTGTTACGCTAGTAACTTCTCCGCTAAATAATGTAGCTTCTGGTGATACAATTTCTAAGTGCATAGTTTTTTAAATTTGCAGTTTACAGTTTTGCAGTCGCTATGAGGACTTGCATACTGAATACTGATTTACGCTTCTGCAAGCATTTTTTCTCCAGCTTCAATAGCTTCTTCGATAGTTCCTTTAAGGTTAAACGCAGCTTCTGGTAAGTGATCTAATTCACCATCCATAATCATGTTAAATCCTTTAATTGTTTCTTTAATGTCAACTAATACACCTTTAAGACCAGTAAATTGTTCTGCTACGTGGAAAGGTTGAGATAAGAAACGTTGTACACGACGTGCACGGTTTACTGCCATTTTATCTTCTTCAGATAATTCTTCCATACCTAAGATGGCAATAATATCTTGTAATTCTTTATAACGTTGTAATAACTCTTTTACACGAGTTGCACAATTGTAGTGCTCATCACCTAAAATATCTGCTGCTAAAATACGAGATGTAGAATCTAATGGATCTACGGCAGGATAAATACCAAGCTCAGCAATTTTACGAGATAATACAGTTGTAGCATCTAAGTGAGCAAAGGTTGTAGCAGGAGCAGGATCGGTTAAATCATCTGCAGGTACGTAAACCGCTTGAACAGATGTAATAGATCCTTTTTTAGTTGAAGTAATACGTTCTTGCATTGCACCCATTTCGGTTGCTAATGTTGGTTGGTAACCTACTGCAGAAGGCATACGGCCTAATAATGCAGATACCTCAGATCCAGCTTGTGTAAAACGGAAAATGTTATCTACGAAAAATAGTACATCTTTTCCTTGTCCTTCACCAGCACCATCACGGAAATATTCTGCTATAGTTAATCCTGAAAGTGCTACACGAGCACGAGCTCCAGGAGGCTCATTCATTTGTCCGAAAACGAAAGTTGCTTTAGAATCTTTCATTGCTTCTTTATCAACTTTAGATAAATCCCATCCGCCTTCTTCCATAGAGTGCATGAAGTCATCACCATATTTGATAATTCCAGATTCTAACATTTCACGAAGTAAATCGTTACCCTCACGAGTACGTTCTCCTACACCAGCAAATACAGAAAGTCCACCGTGACCTTTTGCAATGTTGTTAATTAATTCTTGAATTAATACTGTTTTACCTACACCAGCACCACCAAATAAACCAATTTTACCACCTTTTGCATAAGGCTCAATTAAATCGATTACTTTAATACCAGTAAATAAAACTTCTGTAGATGTTGATAAATCTTCAAATTTTGGTGCTTGTCTGTGAATTGGTAAACCGCTATCACCAGATTTTGGTAAATCTCCAATACCATCAATTGCATCTCCAATTACGTTAAAAAGACGTCCGTAGATATCTCCTCCAATTGGCATTTGAATAGGTGCACCTGTAGCAGAAACTTCAGTTCCTCTACTTAGACCATCAGAAGAGTCCATCGCAATTGTACGAACTGTATCTTCACCAATGTGAGATTGTACTTCTAATACTAAAAGAGATCCATCAGCTTTTTTAATTTCTAAAGAATCATAGATTTTTGGAAGTTCAGTACCAGCTCCGAATTCTACATCGATAACTGGACCTACTATTTGTGCAACTTTACCTGTAACTTTTGACATTACTTATGTGTTTAATGTTTAGATATTTCAATTGAAAAAACGTTTAATACTCAATCAAGTTAAGCACTCCGTTTTCGCGCTGCAAAGATATATTTTTTAATTTAAAACTAAAGTCTATTTTTCGGCTTTTTTCAGTATAAAAAAACACCACCTTTTAATACTTCAAAAAGATGGTGTTTTATGTCTATATGTTAACTAAGAGTTATTGCAGTGTAGGCGAGTAATTAGTTGGGTAGTTACCAACATCTACAAAATTACCTGAAGCTTCAAAATTAGAACCATAAGTTAAATCAATTGCTCTCATAAATTCATTTGCAATTAGTGCATAGCCTCTAGCATTTGGGTGTACACCATCTAAAGAGAACGCACCACCTGTTACTAAATTTCCAGTAAGTGTAAAATCTCCAGTCATGATTCCGCCATTTGCTAGTTGTGTCATTAAGCCGTTAGTATCAACGAATGCTAAGCCAGCTTGACTTGCACTTGCAGAGATTGTTGCATTGAAACCTGTAGTTGCTTGTGCTATTTCAGCTTGTTCTGTAGGTAAAAGTACCCATTTGTCTTCTAAAGGTAATGAAACACCTTCAACAGAAAATTGACCTGCTAATGCAGGAGGCAGACCTTGAGTTCCTAAAAACGTAGCAAAATCTTCATTTACTGTTCCAATTATAGAAGAACTTGGTAATACTAATAAATCATTTGCTGTAGCTTGTCTTGATTGGCCATAAACAAGACCTAATAAGTTAGCAACTGCTGGAGCAGCTGAAGCAGGCAAACCGAAAGATTGGATAAATGCTGGAAATGTTGGACTTGCATTAAATACTGCAGCCATTTCAGTAGATAAATCCATTAGGCTCTCATCATGTATAACTACAGGACTTGCAGCAGTTTCAGAAAAAACAATTTGACGATCTGTAGCATTTGGCACGCCTTGACTTTCTAAAAAAGTATATACATCGTTGATTTGTCCAAAAATTCCATTTAAAGTTGGAATTAATGGTCCAAAGTCTTCGTTGGTTGGGTCTAATGGTGCATGTGGCACTGTTGTGAAATAAGGAATCGTGGTTACATCTGGAATATTAGCAACAACACCTTGAGCACCTTGAGATGTCAATGTAGTTATTAATGTACCGTAGGCAAAATCAAAAGTAGCTTGATCTGTTAATGCTCCAGAAGCTCCTCCAGACGTTGCGTATCCTAATACGTCATTATTACCAATCCATAATGAAAAAAATGAAGGCGTTTGAGCCATCGCTAATTCTATAATAGAGGCATCAGTATTTCCTGATACTCTTATAGCATATGGATTTGCAGCAGCAGGGAAATTAGCTAAGTTACCATAGCCATTTCCTAATAAGTGAAAGCTTAATGCTCCTGGCACTCCTAAATTACTAAATGGTCCAGAAGGAGGATTTGTTAATTCGGTAGAAACAGAAACAGGACCAATAAGAGATTCTAATGCCACAGGGCCAGCTCCTCCAAAAACGAGTCTAGGTTCAAGTATTCTTGTACCTGATAGTGTCATACCACCAAAATTATCATTCATTAATGGTTGTGTAAATTCACCACCACCAACTAGAGCAAATTTTTGAGATAAGGTATTTGGAAATGAGTTTTCTTGACCTGCTATAAATAAGGCATTATCTGTGAATCCTGCTGTTAGAGAATTTCCTAATGATACATACTTAGAAAAGTCTGCAGATCCTGCTGTTAATGTGGGCAGTACAACTTCAGGTTCTGTCATCTCATAATCTTCTTCGTCGTTACAAGCTGTAAAGCCTATAAGTACGGCAGATAGTAATATATATTTTATAGTTTTCATTATTGTAAATTTTATAAGTTATTAATTGTCCAAGATGCATAATACATAGAACCTATAAATCCAGTTCCAAAAGCTGTAAAGTATTCATCTCCTGTTAAGTTAGTTGCACCAACTTTAAATGAAGATTTTAAACTTGGAATTCTGTAATTAATTTGAGCATCTAAAACGTGGAACTCAGGAACTACTCCGTCTCCAAAAGTTGCTTCCCAGAAATAATCATCACTAAATCTATAAGCGATATTAAATCCGAAGTTTTTGAATACGTCTGTATGACCAAAATTAGCTTTAAACTTATGTTCAGGAGTATTAAAGTTTGTTATAAAATTTGGATATTTATTTTCATCAAAATCTAATTTTGAATAGGTGTAACTACCTCCTAAATCAAAACCGCCAAATACTTTGGTAGAAACTCCAATAGCAGCACCATAAGAATTTACTTCTGCTTTTGCATTTGTATAAGCACTGTAGCCTTGAAAATCACCATTCACTATTGCTAATACTGATAATGAACCGTCACCAGCTGTACCATAAAGAGGTGAAGCTACACGTTCTTGAGAAATGAAATCTTTATAGCTGTTATAGTATACACTTAAATCAATGATAAACTTCTTTACTTTACCTCTATATCCTATTTCTGCGGAAGTAACTTGCTCTGGTTTTATTAATGCAGAGTTTGCAACTTCTAGTACAGTTGGGTCTCCTGTTGCGGCAAAATCTTCTAATGAACTAGCAGAGTATGAATTAGTATATGGAGCAGCACCTGTTTGTGTAACAGTTGCAGGTTGTCCTAACTCTTGTCCTGCAGCACTAACCGCTAAATTTCTTGACCATCGGTCTAAGTTTGTAGGAGCAGAACCAACTAAAAAGCCTTGACCAGAATCTAAACCAATAAATAAATCTTGAGTTGTAGGGTTTCTAAATCCTTTTTGCACAGAAGCTCTTATGTTGTGATTTCTATTTACTGATAAACCTGCAGATATTCTAGGAGAAAAGAAACCATCAAAAAATTCGGATTTATCATAGCGAACAGAACCTGTTAATTTCAATTCCATATCATCAGTTAATTCTAAGTTTTTTTGAACTTGCGTATACACACCAAATTCAGAATAATCAATAGGACCATCAGTATCTGTATAGATAGTACCACCAGAATTTAAGCTGTATTGTCTATAAGAACCACCAACTTGAATATCGGCAAAGTCAATAAGATGACTAAAATTATAATTTGCATCAGAGTGGTAATATTTTGAAGCATCTTGAAATTTAGAACCTGTTAATAGATTTGGATCATTAATACTTCTATTAAATGCTGCATCGTACTCAGGTGTTCCTGGTGCAAAACGCCCAGATTCTGCTTGAGCTCTTGCTATGGCATGAGCTTGTTCATTAGTAGCTCCACTTAATGTTGATTGAACATAAGCACCAGTATATTCTCCAAAATACGTGCTATGATCTTTCCATTCATTTAAAATTTGAATACCTGTAAATACCATATCGTATGATTTTCCAGCTTTATCAGCTACTACGTAACCTCTAACGAAGAAATTATCATTCTTAACTTCTAATTTATGCTGTTCTTGAAAGAAACCATCAATATTATATCTATTTAAACCTTGATAAATTGTTGTACCTGTACCTACTTTACCAACATATGATATTTCTAAACTATTATCTTCAATAGGACGGTAATATAATCCCCAATCTGCTTTAATACTTTCAGCATTATAATCGGTTAAATCACTTTCATTATACCCTATTCTTGTGACTCTTTGCGAAGGTACTAATGCATTTGCGCCTGCTGGTAAAACACCTAATCCCTCTAAGGTTAATGCAACATCTTTAATGTTTGCACCTACTTCATCACCATAAACGTTAACACCATTATAGCTTAAATTTGACTCTCTAGTTCCACCTTCTAAGTCTTTATCAACAATACTTGTTGCAGCCCAATCGGTACCTTGTAAGAAGCCGAAATTTGCTTTGGCAGCAAACTTGTCACTGAATTTATAGGCCATTCTAACACCTATATCTGTATATTCATTTTCGCCAGCTGCTTCTTGAGATGTAATACCTCTTTTTATAGAAACACTTATGCCTTGATGATCAAAAGGATTTTTACTACGCATAAATAAAATACCATTAAACGCGTTTGCGCCATATAGAGCAGATGATGCACCAGGTAATAATTCTACACTTTGAACATCTGTTTCTACCATACCTACTAAATTTCCTATAGGAAAGTTTAATGCAGGTGTCGAGTTGTCCATTCCATCAACCAATTGCATGAATCTATTATTAGCGAATGTTGCAAAACCTCTTGTGTTTACTGATTTAAATGTTAAACTGTTTGTATTAACGTCAACGCCTTTAAGGTTTTCTAAACCATCATAAAAATCTGCAGAGGCAGTATTTTTAATTTCCTTTAGACCAAATCGTTCAACGGTAACAGGAGATTCAAATATACGTTCTGGAGTTCTTGAAGCAGAAATAACGACTTCATCAAGAGCGCTACCCTCTATCATGGTGATATCAATAGTTTGTGGATTGGTAGTAACTTCTTTTGTTACGCTTTCAAAACCTACACTACTGACTTGGATAGAAAAAGGAGGTGCTTGGTTTACCACTAGCGTATAATTACCATCGAAATCTGAAATAGTACCTGTAGTTGTTCCTACTACGATGATATTTGCACCTGGTAATGGAACACCATTATTATCGATGACTTTACCTTTTACCGTTGTTGTTTGTGCAAAAGTTAGAGCACAACAAAACAGCATCATAATCTTGAAAATTGTTTTCATTTTAGAGAATTAGTTAAATTTAGTAAAGCAATATAAATAATTTAATGACACTGAAATGAAAAAAAGTAAAAAAATTATGCGTGCATAGTAATTTTTAACAAAAATCAAGGCAAATTCTTGAGTGATTCATAAAAATAAAAGCTGAAAATATGATTTCCATATTTTCAGCTTCATTTTTAACACTTATTAAGATGTGGTTATTCCACCGTAACTGCCTTTGCAAGATTGCGAGGTTGATCTACATTTTTACCTAACATTAATGCGATGTGATATGATAAAAGTTGTAAAGGAATAGTGGTTAATAAAGGAGTTAAAGACTCTATAGTTTCTGGAACTTCAATAACATGGTCTGCTAATTCTTTAACTTGTTTGTCTCCAACAGTTACGATTCCAATAATTTTACCTGATCGAGACTTTATTTCTTGGATATTACTCACAACTTTTTCATAATGTCCTTTTTTAGTGGCGATAACTACTATTGGCATATTTTCATCAATTAATGCAATAGGACCATGTTTCATTTCTGCAGCAGGATAGCCTTCAGCATGAATATAGGAAATTTCTTTAAGTTTTAAAGCGCCTTCTAGAGCGACTGGAAAATTATAACCTCTACCAAGATATAAGAAGTTTTTTGCATCTTTATAAATATCGGCTACAGTTTTAACATAAGCGTCAGATTCTAATGCGGTTTTTACTTTACCTGGAATCAATTCTAATTCTAATAAATGCGTTCTATAATCTGAACTTGAAATTGTTCCTTTTGCTCTTGCTAAACGTAGTGCAATTAATGATAAAACAGTAATTTGAGTGGTGAATGCTTTTGTTGATGCTACACCAATTTCTGGTCCAGCATGTGTATAAGCTCCTGCATCTGATTCTCTCGCAATAGATGATCCTACTACGTTACATACTCCAAATACAAATGCGCCTTTAGATTTAGCAAGTTTAATTGCGGCAAGCGTATCTGCTGTTTCTCCCGATTGAGAAATTGCTATTACGACGTCGTTTTCATTAATGATTGGGTTTCTGTATCTAAATTCAGAAGCATATTCAACTTCAACAGGAATACGAGCTAGATCTTCAAAAATGTATTCTGCTACTAATCCTGCATGCCAAGATGTACCACATGCTACAATAATAATTCTATTGGCATTAAGGAATTTTTTCATGTTATCCTCTACGCCAGCCATTTTAATTATGGCTTCATTTGATAACAAACGACCTCTAAAAGTATCTAATATAGCACTTGGCTGCTCATATATTTCTTTAAGCATAAAGTGTTCATAGCCTCCTTTTTCAATTTGTTCTAAATTTAATTGAAGTTCTTGTATATAGGGAGCAACTAAAGAGTCGTCTTTAATTTTTCTTATTTTTATTCCTTTATGACGTCTTACAACAGCCATTTCTTCGTCTTCTAAATAAATAGCATTTTTAGTATACTCAATAAAAGGTGAGGCATCACTAGCAATAAAAAATTCATCTTCACCAATTCCAATGGCAAGTGGACTTCCTAATCGTGCAACAACAATTTCATTTGGTTTGTTTTTGTCAAAAACAGCAATAGCATAGGCACCGACAACTTGATTTAGTGCTATTTGAACAGCTTTGCCTAATTTTGTTTTTTCTTTTTTCTTAACATCTTCAATAAGGTTGACTAAAACCTCTGTATCTGTATCTGATTTAAATGTGTAGCCACGTTTTATTAATTCTTTTTTTAGAGATTCGTAGTTTTCAATAATACCATTGTGAATGATAACCAAATCTCCAGAATTAGAATAGTGTGGATGAGAGTTAACATCATTTGGCACACCATGTGTTGCCCAACGTGTATGACCAATTCCTAGAGTTCCTGTAGTCGATATTTCTTTTTCAAGGCGTTCTTCTAAATCTGCAACTTTACCTTTTGTTTTTGATAATTTAATATCTGTGCCATCATAAAGTGCAATACCTGCACTGTCATAGCCTCTATATTCTAAGCGTTTTAACCCTTTGAGAATTATTGGGTATGCTTCTCTATGGCCAATATAGCCTACAATTCCACACATATTATTTTAGTTGTTTGGTTCTGTGAAAAATATTTCTAAATATAATTTTTTGTCTTCGTCGGTAGTGTTATTACCGTACAAAACGGTTCCTCTTGGTGACAAGATGGAGCTCGAAGGAACCTTGTCATTATCATCGCTAGGATTTAGGATGTCGTATTGTATAGAGTTACTTTCTAAATTAACATTAGCAGATACGGCTAAACCTAATTTAACATTTGTTGAGTCTCTAAGAATAAGATTGTTTAAGTGCTCTGTTATTCTTACTTTGTATCGTATGCCATCACCAGTTGCTTCACCGTTTTCTCTTTCTAATGGTACCAAATGAGAAAATATTGATACTTCTGGATTTGTTGTGTTGGAGTTGTCAAAGAAATAGTCTGTTAATGCAACGTTGTTATTCATATCATACAAGAATACGCGATTTGGTTCATCTCCACTTGCATTAACCTCATCTTGTTTTACATAAAAAACGAGATTAGCTTCATTGATAAGTTTCTTAGAACTTACAAAATTACCGTCATCATCAGTTTCAACAAATTCTTTCTTAAACAATTCAAAAGCGTTGTCTGTTAGATTGTCATCATCAATATCTTCTCCATTAAATAATTTTATTTCAGCAACAGAACCTTGACCACCTTTTAAGTATAGACTGGCATCACCAGTAGTTTCATTTCCGCTGGTTATCGAAAAATCATTTGATAAAAAGTTGACTCTATTACCGGTAAAACTATATGTGTAAGTTGTTTGGACTCTGTCTAATCCTTCTGTGAATGGATCTCTAGTGTAATAAATTGTAATGTTAGAAGAACTAGATGCCATGTTTAAAAGTATCATTTTACCTTCGGAAATATTTTGTTCTGCTTTAAAATAAAGTCCTCTAAAATAATTATTAAAATTATTGATGTTACTTAATTCACTCTCACCTGACATATCGATAATTTTTTCCTGCCAAAAAGTGTTGTCTTCAAATTTAATTCTAAAGGATGGAGCTAATCCATTGGTGACTTCAGTTTCTCCATCTTCTGTAGTTTCAGTTAAAATAATTTGATCAGCACTAGGATTAAAAAATATTTCTTCATGTAATAAGTTACTTTCTAATTGTGAAGCACTTATCATATCTGTACCAGTCGACATGTTGGCATAAAAACTCTGAGGCTCATTAATGGTTGATGCAGATGGGTCAAAGTCTCTTAAGAAATAATTGCTCTCATAAATTGATAAGTTCATTGTTCCTGAACCATATACTGAATCTAATTCGTATTGCGTTATTCCATCTTCATCAATGCCAATTGCACTACTAAAATATGGAATTGTCATAATTACTGAGTCTATCACTGGATTTCCCCCAAAGTCAGGATCTTGGAGGTTACCTCTTAATTGGGTTACAAAACTTGCTGTGCTAGTTCCGTAGCTAACTGTGGGATCTGTGTAAACACCTAAAAGGTTAGTAGGTAGTGCATTTGTTTGAACGGGATCTAATGCTTTAGTATAAGCAATCACGTCAAACAAACGTGAATTTGTATTAAAATGAGTTGCATTGCCGTTATTAATTATATCAGAGTCGATATTAGCAAAATCCTTGTCACAAGCAATAAATGATAAAAGCAAAACAGCAAGTAATGCTATTTGTCTCAGGGCAATTTTTATTTTTTTCATAAATTTATTTACTATTCTAAAACTTTAGTAGTGTAAAATTCGGTGTATTGATCTGCAAAATCTTCAATTGGAAAATAATCTAATACTGGTTTATCAGAAGCATCTAGATATTCGCTTAATTCTTTTGGTAAGTCGTTTGAACCTTTAATAAGGGCATCAGAGTTATCAATTGCAATCTTCATAAGATTGTTATAAGTAGGCTTGTCTAGATCTTTAATTTTGTCTTCATCAATGTTGTCAAATTTCACTTTATTAATCATGTTCTTATCTAACGCACCTTCAAAGGTTTGATTGTATACAGAGGTCACAATTTTACTTTCAGTAAATAATGGCTCGTTTTTGTAGAATTCTTTTAAGTATAACGGAAGTAAAGAAGCTAACCATCCATTAACATGAATAATATCTGGTGACCAATTCAACTTTTTTACGGTTTCAATTACACCTTTAGCAAAAAAGATGGCACGCTCATCATTATCACTAAAAAGCTTGCCGTCTTCATCAGTAAGCGTTGCTTTTCTTTTAAAGTATTCTTCGTTGTCAATAAAGTAAACTTGTATTCTTTCCTTCGGAATAGAGGCCACCTTTATAATTAATGGCATATCTAAATCATTGATAACTAAATTAATACCTGATAAGCGAATAACTTCATGAAGTTGATGTCTTCTTTCGTTAATGTTTCCGTAGCGAGGCATAAATATTCGTATTTGTCCACCTTGTTTGTTTACCATTTTTGGAGCTTCAAATGACATTGAAGAAATCTCGGTTTCTGGTAAATATGGTACAACTTCAGATGACACATACAATATTCTCTTATCTTTCATAAATCTTTCGTTTTAGGAATTAACGGTAAAAAACATGCAAAATTACAAAAATTTATGCTAATTGTCAGTAAAATATTAAGTTTGCACGCTGTTAAACTTTTGTTAGTGTATGAGAATATTTAAAAATAAAACAGACTTAATCGCTTACGTAGATACATTAAAGTCTAAAAAGAAAACCATTGGTTTTGTGCCAACTATGGGAGCGCTACATCAAGGTCATGCCTCATTAATTAATACAGGTTTGAGTGAAAATGATATTACTGTTGTGAGTATTTTTGTTAATCCTACACAGTTTGACAACCAAGAAGATCTTGTAAAATATCCAAGAACTTTAGATGACGATGTTGAGTTGTTGATGGCTATTTCCGAAGAAAAAATAATAGTTTATGCACCAACAGTGGAAGATATTTATGGAGGTAATGTTGCTTCTGCGTCGTTTTCCTTTAATGGTTTGGAGCATGAAATGGAAGGTCGTTTTAGAGAAGGTCATTTTGATGGTGTTGGTACAGTAGTGAAACGTCTTTTTGAAATTGTGAGACCTGATAAGGCTTATTTTGGAGAAAAAGATTTTCAGCAGTTAATGATTATAAAAACTCTAGTTGAGAACTATGATATCCCTGTAAAAGTTATTGGTTGTAAAATACACAGAGCAAAAGATGGCTTGGCTATGAGCTCTCGCAATGCAAGATTAAAATCAGAATATCGAGAAGCAGCTCCTTTTATTTATAAAACGCTTAAAATAGCCAAAGAACAATTTGGCACAAAAAGTGCTATTAAAGTAACAGAATGGGTTACTCAACAGTTTGCTGAGCATAATTTGTTAGACTTAGAGTATTTTATAATAGCAGATATTAAAACCCTGAAAACAGTAAAACGAAAATCAAACAAAAAATCATATAGAGCATTTATTGCTGTATATGCAGACGATATTAGACTTATAGATAATATCGCATTAAATTAATTATCTTTACCTCATGCAAATACAAGTTGTAAAATCGAAAATTCACCGTGTAAAAGTTACTGGTGCTGAGTTAAATTATATTGGTAGTATTACTATTGATGAAGATTTAATGGAAGCAGCAAATATTATACAAGGTGAGAAAGTTCAAATTGTTAATAATAATAATGGTGAGCGCCTTGAAACTTACTGTATTCCTGGTCCAAGAAATAGTGGTGAAATCACTTTAAATGGAGCAGCTGCTCGAAAAGTTGCTGTTGGAGACACGCTTATTTTAATCACTTATGCTTTTATGGATATTGAAGACGCTAAAGTGTTTAAGCCTTCATTAGTATTTCCTAATGAAGCTAACAATCTCTTGAATTAAGCTTTGAATACAAAGTCTGTAAAAATCCTAAAAATAATACTCCCTTTAGTGTTAGGGGTTTTGTTGATATGGTATTCTTTGTCTAAAATTTCAATTCATGAACTAATTGCTTATTTTAAAAATGCAAATTACACGTATATAGGTATTGGATTGGTTTTTGGGCTTTTAAGTCATTTATCTAGAGCTTATAGATGGAAGTTTATGATTGAGCCAATGGGTTATACCTTAAGATACCCAAACAGTATAATGGCTGTTTTTGCAACCTATTTAGTGAACTATACGATACCACGAGCTGGAGAAATTACAAGAGCAACTATTTTAACTAATTACGAGGGTGTGCCTTTTGAAAAGGGTTTTGGTACCATCGTAGCCGAACGAATTGCTGATATGGTCGTTATGTTAAGTATAGTAGCGGTTACATTGTTTTTAGAGTTTGATTTTATATATCAGTTTTTTACTGAAAGATTTGATCCTTTTAAGATAGTTATAGGTATTGTAGGCTTATGTGTTATGGCTTTACTTTTTTTCTTGTTTTTAAAAAAGAGTCAGTCAAAAATTGCATTTAAAGTGCGTTCATTTGTTACCGGAATGATTGAAGGTGTTTGTAGCATATTTAAGATGAAAAATAAATGGGCTTTTATTTTTCATACATGTTTTATTTGGGGCATGTATATTTTGATGTTTTATGTGACAACTTGGGCAATACCAGAAACTTCTAATTTGCCTTTAGCAGCTATTTTAATTGGATTTATATCAGCTAGTTTTAGCGTTGCGGCTACTAATGGAGGTATAGGTTCATATCCTGTAGCTGTATATGCTGCATTTTCTATATTTGCAATTGCTAAAGAGCCTAGTATTGCTTTTGGTTGGATTATGTGGTCATCACAAACGCTAATGATTATTGTGTTAGGTGGTTTGTCTTTAATTTATTTACCAATCTATAATAGAATTAAATAATTTTTTACCTTGCCTTAGTAATAAACTTTATACATCATGAATAAAATATTAATATTAATCTGTTTTGGGCTTTGCTTTCAAATAGCATCTTCGCAAGTGATTTATGAGACTATAGAATCTTCAAAACTTGGAGAATCAAGAGAGATTAAAATTCAACTGCCAAGAAATTATGATCCTGAAGGTGATATTTTATATCCATTAGTTGTTGTCTTAGATGGTGATTATTTGTTTGAACCTATGATTGGTAATGCAGATTATCATTCGTATTGGGGAGATATGCCAAAATCTATAGTTATAGGTGTTAACCAAGCAAAAACACGAAATGCAGATCTATCGTATAGTGATACTACTTATTTTCCGTCAGATGAAGGAGGCTCTCAGTTCTTTGAGTTTGTTGGTATGGAGTTGGTTCCTTTTATCAATGATAATTATTTGACGTCAGAATTTAGAATTGTAGTTGGACACGATCAAAGTGCTAATTTTTTAAATTATTGGTTGTTTAAAGAGGACCCTTTATTTAGAGGGTATATCGCTTTTAGTCCTGATTTATCGCCAGAAATGGTAAATCGTTTAAATGAAAAGCTTAGCATTACAACAGAAGATACATTTTATTATTTAGCCACAGCAGATAATGATGTTAGCGTTTTGAGAGAAGATATTGTAGCTTGTAATACGGCTTTAAGTGCTATAGATAATCCTAAGTTACATTATAGGTTCGATGATTTTACAGATGCAGATCATTATTCTCTTGTTGGTTTGGGGATACCTAAAGCTATTAATGAAATATTTGGTTTATATAAGCCTATTAATAGGCAAGAATATAAAGAAAAGGTTCTTACTTATGAAGAGGGTCCATTTGCCTATTTGATGAAAAAATATGAAGACATTGAATTTTTCTATGGGTTTGAAAAGAAAGTAGTTGAAAATGATTTGAGAGCTATTTTAGCAGCTGTAAAGAAAAAGGATGATCTAGAATCGATGAAAAGCCTCTCAAAACTTGCAAAAAATGAATATTCAGAATCTATGATTAGTGCCTACTATTCTGGGTTGTATTACGAAATGGCAGGTAATGATAGAAAAGCCTTGGTGCAGTATCAATCTGGTCTACTTTTAGAAGCCTCAGAATTTATTAACAAGGATATGCTTCTTGATAAAATTTACGACCTCCAAGAGAAATAATACCGCAATTTATGTATTTCATCGAATAAATTAGTATTTCAGCTTATTTTTAGGTAGTTTTACAGTCCCTTAATCAAAACCTACTTAAGATGAAGAATGCCTTACTTCTTGTCTTCTCAATATTATGTTGTGCGCAATCGTATGCACAAGTTACCTATGAGAAATTTGAATCACGACAGTTAAACTCAACAAGAGAATTAAAAATTAAATTGCCTGATAATTATGATCCTGAATCAGATTTAAAGCATCCAGTAATTATTGTTTTTGATGCCGAATATTTATTTGAGCCTGTTGCAGGACAAGTAAGTTATCAAACCTATTTTGATGAGATGCCAAAATCAATAATTGTAGGTATTATTCAAGGTGAAGAACGTTTTTATGATAGTTATTACGATGAGGTGTCTGGTCTTCCTTTTGAGTCTGGTGACCGTTTTTATAAGTTTATAGATCAAGAATTAATTCCATACATAGATTCTCAATACAACACTAGTAAATTTAAAGTTGCAGTTGGCCATGACTTAATGGGTAACTTTATTAACTCATTTTTGTTTCAAGACACTCCAGTATTTCAGGCTTATATAAACTTAAGTCCAGATTTTAAAGGTACAATGAACAAGAATGTAGCGCAACGATTAGAGTGGTTAGAAAATGATGTGTTTTACTATATGGCTACAGCAGATAAAGATATCAAGCCTATTAGAGATCGAATTAGAAACACTAACATCGATTTAAAAGTGCTTGATAATCAATACTTGACCTATTATTTTGATGATTTAGTAGGAGATTCTCATTACACATTGGTTAGTGGAGCTTTGTCTAAAGCTTTAGATAGAATATTTGAACTGTATAAGCCACTTGATGAAAAAGAATTGAAAGAAAAGGCGCTACCATATGAAGGTACTTTAGATACTTATATTGTAGATCGTTATAAGCGTATTGATGATCTCTTCGGAATTTCAAAGCCTATTTCCGAAGCAGAATTACAAGAGTTAATTAATATTGCCGATCAACGCGAAGATATCGAATCGGTCTATAAAATTGGAAAATTAGCCAATAAATTAAATCCAAGTTCTTCCTTTGGCACCTATTATATGGCACTTCATGCCGAGAAATTAGGTAAAACAAAAAAGGCTGTGAAACTATATGAATCTGCACTTACTTTAGACGAAATGTCTCATATAAATAGAGAATTTATCATGTCTCATGTAGAAGGTTTGAAGGTTGTAGAGGATGATACAGAAACTGAAGATGACGATGATGAAGAAAACTAAACTAAGCATATACTCGACAGATTATTTTTTTGTATTCCTATTTAGGAAAGTCAAAGTGTTATTTGGATCCAATTTGAGATCAAAATTACTTACGCTCAAAATATTTTCTATACTAAGTTTGTTCAAGGATATCAATTAAAAAATCTTAATTTAGCTGAAATTTTAACTGCGGAAGCCTATTTCCGAAGAACAAAAGATGGCTAAACTTAAAACAACATTTTTCTGCCAAAATTGTGGCACCCAATATTCTAAATGGCAAGGTCAATGTACAGCTTGTAAAGAATGGAATACAATCACAGAAGAGGTGATCCAAAAACCAGAAAAAAGTGATTGGAAAACACCAACCAATGTCACAAAAAGAACCTCAAAACCATTACTTATAAATGAGATTGATACCTCAAAAGAGGCGAGATTAAATACCGAAGATGGTGAATTTAATCGTGTGCTTGGAGGAGGTTTGGTTCCTGGATCATTAACACTTTTAGGAGGTGAACCAGGTATTGGGAAAAGTACATTATTACTTCAAATCTCATTAAAATTACCCTACAAAACGTTATATGTTTCTGGAGAAGAAAGCCAAAAGCAAATAAAAATGCGTGCCGAACGTATTGACTCTAGTGCAAACCATTGTTACATATTAACTGAAACTAAAACTCAAAATATATTTAAGCAAATAGAGACGCTAGAACCAGATATTGTGGTTATAGACTCTATTCAAACACTTCATAGCGATTATATTGAGTCGTCATCAGGAAGTATTTCTCAAATTAAAGAGTGTACGACAGAGCTTATAAAATTTGCGAAAGAAACAGCAACACCTGTAATTTTAATTGGGCACATTACAAAAGATGGTCATATAGCTGGACCAAAAATTTTAGAACACATGGTCGATACTGTGTTACAGTTTGAAGGAGATCGTAATCATGTATTTCGCATTTTACGAGCTAATAAAAACCGTTTTGGCTCTACTAATGAGCTAGGAATTTATGAAATGCAAGGGTCTGGTTTGAGAGAGGTTTCAAACCCTTCCGAACTTTTAATCTCTCAAAAAGACGAAGATTTATCTGGTAATGCTATTGCTGCGACCTTAGAAGGTATGCGCCCTTTAATGATTGAAGTACAGGCTTTAGTAAGTACAGCGGTTTATGGTACACCCCAAAGAAGTGCAACAGGTTTTAATGCTAAACGGCTTAATATGTTATTAGCAGTGCTTGAAAAACGTGCAGGTTTTAGGTTAGGAGCAAAAGATGTATTTTTAAATATTACTGGTGGTATAACGGTTGATGATCCTGCAATAGATTTGGCTGTAATTGCTGCCATTTTATCCTCAAACGAGGATGTTGCACTACAAAAAGATTTTTGTTTTGCTGCAGAAATTGGTCTATCTGGAGAAGTGCGTCCAGTTCAACGTGTTGAACAACGCATCTTGGAGGCTGAAAAACTTGGCTTTTCAACTATTTTTGTGTCTAAATACAACAAAATTTCTTTAAAAAATACAGCCATTAAAATTCAATTGATTTCTAAAATTGAAGATGTCGTTGATTTGATAATATAAATCAAATATTAGAGTTTGAAGTTTTAAATTAGGCTTTATAAAAGCACGTGTTTTCAATCATGATTAACATTGGTTTTATTATTTGCATAATAAACTATTTTAGATTTTACTTTGAGCTTGTTTTTTGATGTGTTATCGTTTATATAAAACTTCTCTCAGAATTTTATAACATCCCTTTTATTAGTTAATTCACCTCGCATTCTAGCGTGTTTTTTAGCATTTTGATTTTTACAATAGGCAATTCAACTGATTTCCTAAACATTTTATCTAATATACATATTGTCTAATATTCATACTAACAACTAATGCGTAATATTGTATGTGTTATGAGATGAATTGCACGACGTAATTTGTTACATAACAAGATGTCCCTCTCAAAAATCTACCTGGCTAATAAATTGGTCATTAAAATTAACCATTGCATAATGAAGCAAAAATTACTACATATAGTATTTTTTCTAATACTTTTTACGATACCACAATTTTCTTTTACTCAAGATACAGATGGTGATACTATTGTTGATTCTATGGATGAAGATTCAGATAATGATGGTATTCTAGATAGTCTCGAAAAAGGAAACTCTACAGTGACTACTAACGAGTGTGGTAGTGAAGAGAATTTTGATTTTAGTAATCTACCCACAGAGATAGTAGGTGATAATAATATTAATACATTATTAGATGGTGAGGTTTTTAGATTTGCCGCTATCGCACCAGGAGTAGATGGTCTTCTGTCAATAAACTCTAGAGTAAATGCTACCTGTCCTTTATTAGATGATAACTCATCTCAAGTAGAATATTTAAAACCAGGTGTTACCTGTGGTAGTTTATCAAATGGCCAAGAAGGATATATTGAGTTTAATCTGGAGTTTGTATCTGCAGGAACAACCAACCCTATTGTTATACCTGAGTTTTTCATCAATTTAAATGATATTGATGGTGATAGTCAAAAGGCTGAAATTATTAGAATCCCAGTGCCTTACAGTTACGTTGTTGATAATCCAACAGATGTGACTATAACTCAAGAAAACGATTTTTTAATCGCTACCTCAGGTTATACGAACTACCAAGGGACTTCTAGTGCATTTTCTACAATTAATGTAAAAGCTCGTTATTTTGATAAATCTAATTTGACCTTTCAAATGGGAATTTTGGCTAGAGCTAATATTAATAACTTAGTAAGATATTTTAGTTTAGAATTCTCATGTGTTAATAATTTTACAGACCCTCAAATTTCGTTTAGTGATGCAGATAACGATGGTATTTCAAACTATAGAGATATTGATAGTGACAACGATGGTATACCAGATAATGTAGAAGCGCAATCTACTGTTGGGTATGTACAGCCTTCTGGAACTTTTTCAAGTACAGGAGTAGATGCTAACTATACAGGAGGTTTAACTCCTATAGATACAGATGGTGATGGAATTCCAGATTTTCTCGATACAGATTCTGATAATGATGGTACACCAGATATTTTAGAAAACGGATTAGCAAACTCAGTTTCTGGAAATGATGACGATAACGATGGATTAGATAATAATTTCGAAATTGGCAGTCCAAATGATCCTGTTTTTGATGTTAATGAAAGTATTAGCAACCCTTCAACTCAATTACCAGATGCAGATAGTGATGTTTTAGCAGGAGGAGATGTTGATTATCGCGATTTGTTTGATGTCAATCCAACATCAAATGCACAATTAGATTTTGATGGTGAAGATGATTATCTAACCGTAGATGGTTTTGTTGATGGGTTAGATCAAGTTACAATAATGACTTGGGCTAAAATTGATAATACAGCTTCTGGTACAATGACAATAGCAGGAGAAGACCTCAGTTGTAGACTATATATTGAGAATGGTAATACCATTGGGTTCTTAACAAAAACCGTAGGAAATACAACACGTTCGGTAACAAGTGCAACAATAAACAAAGGCGAATGGCATCATATAACAGGTGTTTTTTCTTCCTTAACTGGACGAAATGAGTTGTATATTGATGGTGAGTTAGTAGGTTTTAATACTGGATCTACTGGTGCAAATATTGAGGTCACTTCAAATACTAATGGCGCTTTTGAAATTGGACGACGTTCAAGTAATTTAAGTAATAAAGAATATTTTAAAGGAGAATTAGATGAGGTAAGAGTTTTTAATAAAGCGTTATCTGCTACTCAAATTCAGCAAATGGTGTTTCAAGAGATTTCTAATGTCTCCGGAAATCTTAGAGGGACATTAATAGATAAAGACATTATAGATTATTCTAATTCAAACAATGTGTTATGGTCTAACCTTTTAGCGTATTATCCAATGTCTGAAATTAAGGGTAATACTATTGATGATTATTCTGCATACGGAAGATCACTTAAAGTTACCAATATTTCATCTGTACAATTGCAAACGGCTCCAATGCCTTTTCAAACAATTGCTAATGGAGATTGGAGTGCTCAAAACACATGGTTACATGGTGATATTTGGGATATTGAAAATGCTGTAACAAATAAAGATTGGAGTATCGTTCACATTAAAAATGAAGTTACATCTACAAATTCTCATACCAACCTAGGGTTGTTTATTGATGCAAATCAAAAATTAACAATTAATGGAGACCACAAAGTTGATAATACGTGGTATTTTGAACTCAATGGAACTTTAGACTTACAAGATGATTCACAATTAATTCAAGGAAATCATAGCGATTTAGTAACATCATCTGTTGGTAAAATATTAAGACGACAAGAAGGTGCGTCTAGTGTTTATTGGTATAATTATTGGGCTTCTCCAGTTGGCGCTGCAAGTGCATCAACATTAACAGATAATAATACAAGTTCAAGCAATACTAACAACTCCAATTATAAATTAAACTTACTCAAAAAAGGTGATGGTAGTAACATCCAATTTACTACGGCACATGATGAAGTTGGTAAAGTAAGTACACGATGGACTTATCTCTACGAAAACGGAGTGACTTATAATGACTATGTTTCAATAGATGGCAATACAAATATCCAACCAGGAGTAGGATATACACAAAAAGGAACAGGAAACTCTGGTAGTGAGCAACAATACATTTTTGAAGGAAAGCCAAATAATGGAACCATACTAGTAAATGTTACAGACACTGGTGGAAGCGGTTCTGTTCCTGGAGTTTCTAGAACAGATTATCTGCTAGGTAACCCATACCCTTCGGCAATAGATCTAGATAAATTCATTTTAGATAATGCAGGAATAACCATTGCTGGTCCTATTAATTTATGGCAACAATGGAGTGGGAACTCACATTATTTAGATGAATATAATGGTGGTTATGCAACATATACATTATCAGGCTCAGTCAGAGCATCACAATTCGTAGGTTTTGATGGTGGAAACAGTGGTGGAGAAGAAGGGACTAAGTTGCCAACAAGATATCTTCCGGTTGGTCAAGGTTTTACAACCGAAATAATTGCTAATGGAAATGTGATATTTAGCAACAGTCAACGTGTTTTTGTTAAAGAAGCAGATGCAGATGGAACTTCAGATAATGGCTCAGTGTTTTTAAGAACCAGCGAGAATACTCAAGACGGTTCAATTTCCGAAGAACATGTGATGCAAAAAATACGTTTAGAGTTTAATTCTGTTAATGGTCCTGCAGCTAGACGAGAATTACTATTAGCGTTTAGTGATATTACAACAGACGACTTTGATTACGGTTATGAAGCAGGAAATTCTGGTGTAGGTGATGATGATATGAGTTTAGTTTTAGATGATCAACTTATGCTCATACAAGCTTATGCTCCAATTGTAGATGATAAGGTTGTACCATTAGTAATTAAAACCTCGGGAGCTTACAATTACACTATAAAAATTACAGATCTTGTTAATTTTGATGACGATCAAGATGTATATATAAAAGATAACGTCACAGGAGAAACGTTTGACTTAAGAAACAATGACGCTTATGAGTTTTCTTCGGAAAGTGGAACTTTCAACAACAGGTTTGAAATTGTATTTCAACCAGGAGAAGCATTGTCTACAGTAGATCAAGATTACCAATATAACTTGATTTATTTCAATACAAGCACCAATAAATTGTATGCAAAAGGACTTCAAAAAAATGTTGAGCATGTGCAAATTATTAATATGTTGGGACAAACCGTTCAAGAATTTAGAGATGTAGATTACCAAGATTTAAATAATGGTTTACAACTTAATACATTATCAACAGGAACTTATGTAGCGTATTTTAAAACCGAAAACGGCATAAAAACCAAAAAGATTTTAGCGCAGTAAGTTGATAATTATAAAACATAAAAAAAGCCTATTCTGTTTTTACAGTGTAGGCTTTTTTATTTGGAAACCATTTTATTAACTTCGTGATATGAGAAATACAATTGCAATACTAGTACTTACATTGATTTTTGTTTCCTGCGGAACAAAAACTAAAAAATCAACTGATACGATTATCAATACAACAAAGATTTATGTCTCTAAAATTGATAATAATAAAACTTTAAAAGAAGAATTTACCGAAGGTGCACTCACCGATGAGAAAGGATTTGAAGATATTGGTACATTTAAATACTCAGTGCTTTTTGATAAAGATAGCAAAGAGCTTTTCAGAATAAAAAATGTTGAAATATCTAAAAACACAGTTACAGAATATTATTATTTTCAAAATCATAAATTGGTTTATATAGTCTCATCAACTCCCAATCAAAACGATAAAAAAATCTATACAAATGGCGATAAAAAAGTAGTATCATCATCTAATGCAAGTGATGATGAGGTGAAATTGCTTTTACAAAAAGCAAAGCGTTTTAAAAAATCGTTTTATAGACAAGAGTAACACATGAAGATATTTTTATTATTTCTATTCATACTAGTACCAACAACGATTTTTGCTGAAAATTCAATTAAAGCATTAGATGCTTACGAAGAGGCAACTATTCATTTTCATGATGGGACTTCTATAAGAGGTTATGCTAAAATCACATTTAATTCATCTGTTAAGTTTAAAGTTACCGAAGACAGAGAACCAGAAGCATGGACAGAGTTAATGATAAAAGGCGTTACTTTTCATAGAGCGATTGATGATATTGATTTTTTATATGTAAAGCTTGAGAAAGTAAAAACACCTTTGCTTTTAGAAGTTATAGAATTAGGAGAAATATCAATTTTTGTAGATGTAAGCTCTAATTGGATTTCAGCAAATCATTCTACAAACGAAACAGGTATGTTGCATACAGTTACTAGTATTCAAAATACAACCTATAGTTTTTTTCTAAAAAAAGAAAGTGAAAAGGAGGCTATTAGACTTTTTGGGATATTCAATTTCAAAAAAAAGGCAATAAAATTTTTTGAAAATTGTCCTCAAATCGTAGATCGGCTTAATGAAAAAAAATACAAACGAGGAAATATTATAGAAATGGTCTATTACTACAATGACTATTGTGCAGCTCTTGATTAAACACAAAAAATAATTTCAAATTTTATGTGACTTTTTAAAGATATCTGTGTCCTAATATTGAACACAAAAAGTCATATAAAAAATGAAAAACACCAAAAGAATTATATCTTTAATTGCACTCCTAATAGCATTAAAAATAATTTTCTTTTAATAAATTTTAAACGATAGAATGACACAAATTAAATCTATCGTTATAAACAACAATTCCTTGTTCCCTACGCATCGCCTTTTTTGCCTTAAATAACCTCAATAATTTTACCAAAATTCCTTAATTTCGCGACTCGACTAGAATATAGATATCATGAGCGCGAAATTTACTGAATATAAAGGACTTGACTTGCCAAAAGTTGCAGAAGACATTCTTAACTATTGGGAAGAAAACAACATATTTGAAAAAAGTATTTCCACTAGAGAAGGCAATGAGCCTTACGTGTTTTTTGAAGGACCACCTTCAGCAAATGGATTACCTGGAGTACACCACGTTTTAGCACGTGCTATCAAAGATATTTTTCCGCGTTACAAAACCATGAAAGGATTCCAAGTAAAGCGTAAAGCAGGTTGGGATACTCATGGATTACCTATAGAGCTTGGAGTTGAAAAAGAATTAGGTATTACCAAAGAAGATATTGGTAAAACCATTTCTGTAGAAGACTACAACGCAGCGTGTCGTAAGGCAGTGATGCGTTATACAGACGTTTGGAACGACCTCACACAAAAAATGGGCTATTGGGTAAATATGGACGATCCATACATTACCTACGACCCAAAATACATGGAAAGCGTGTGGTGGTTGCTCAAAGAAATATATAACAAAAGCTTACTTTATAAAGGCTACACCATACAACCATACTCGCCAAAAGCAGGTACTGGTTTAAGTTCTCATGAGTTAAACCAACCAGGAACCTATCAAGATGTTACAGATACAACGGTTGTCGCTCAATTTAAAGCTAATGCAGATTCGTTACCAGACTTTTTACAAAACGAAGGTGATATCTATTTCTTAGCCTGGACGACAACACCTTGGACCTTGCCAAGTAATACAGCGCTTACCGTTGGACCAAAAATTGAATACGTTTTAGTAGAAACCTACAATCAGTATACGTTTAAGCCAATGAATGTGGTATTGGCTAAAAAACTAGTGAATTATCAATTCTCCGGAAAGTTTAATTTAGTAGACGATAAAGCTGCTTTATTAGACTATAAATCTGGTGACAAAAAAATACCATACTACGTTGTTAAAGAATTTGTAGGTAACGATTTAGTTGGCATTACTTACGAACAGTTATTGCCTTACGCACTTCCAAACGATAACCCTGAAAATGCATTTAGAATCATTACAGGAGATTTCGTAACAACCGAAGATGGTACAGGAATCGTACACACAGCACCTACTTTTGGAGCAGATGATGCCTTGGTTGCAAAACAAGCCACACCAGAAATTCCGCCACTTTTAGTAAAAGATGAGAACGATAACTTGGTGCCTCTTGTAGATTTACAAGGTCGTTTTAGACCAGAACTAGGTGAGTTTGCTGGTAAGTACGTAAAAAATGAATACTATAATGATGGTGAAGCACCAGAGCGTTCAATAGATGTTGAGCTTGCCATTAAATTAAAAGAAGAAAATAAAGCCTTTAAGGTTGAAAAATACAAACACAGTTACCCAAATTGTTGGCGTACAGATAAACCAATTTTATACTATCCGTTAGATTCATGGTTCATTAAGGTGACAGATGTGAAAGAACGTATGGTTGAACTAAATGATACCATAAACTGGAAACCAAAATCTACTGGTACTGGTCGCTTCGGAAATTGGCTAGCAAATGCCAATGATTGGAATTTATCAAGATCTCGTTATTGGGGAATTCCGTTGCCAATTTGGAGAACAGAAGATGGAACTGAAGAAATTTGTATAGGTTCTGTAGAGGAATTAAAATCGGAAATGGCAAAAGCCGTTGCTGCAGGAGTACTAGATAAAGATATTTTTGACGATTTTGAAGTTGGCAACTTTTCCGAAGAAAACTATGCGAAAATAGATTTACATAAAAATATTGTTGATGATATTATTTTGGTGTCAACAAACGGTCAACCAATGACACGCGAGAGCGATTTGATTGATGTATGGTTTGACTCTGGTTCTATGCCTTATGCGCAATGGCATTACCCTTTCGAAAATAAAGAATTAATAGATGATCATAAATCGTACCCAGCAGATTTTATAGCAGAAGGTGTAGATCAAACTCGTGGATGGTTCTATACATTACATGCTATTGGTACTATGGTTTTTGATTCTGTAGCGTATAAAAATGTAGTGTCTAATGGATTGGTTTTAGATAAAAACGGACAAAAAATGTCCAAACGTCTTGGTAACGCAACAGATCCATTTACAACTTTAGATACTTATGGAGCCGATGCTACACGTTGGTATATGATCATGAATGCCAACCCTTGGGACAATTTAAAATTTGATCTCGATGGTATTGAGGAGGTAAAACGTAAGTTTTTTGGGACATTATATAACACGTATTCATTCTTTACGTTGTACACCAATTTAGATAAATTTACTTACAGTGAAGAGGATATTCCTCTAGCTGAACGTCCAGAAATTGACCGTTGGATTTTGTCAGAATTACATACATTAATTCAAAAAGTAGATGCTTTTTATGCTGAATACGAACCAACAAAGGCTGCGCGAGCAATTTCAGAATTTACTCAAGATTATGTGAGTAACTGGTTTGTGCGTTTAAGTAGAAGACGTTTCTGGAAAGGTGATTATGAAACCGATAAAATTTCGGCATACCAAACACTCTACACGTGTATGGTAACTATTGCTAAGTTAGGAGCACCAATTGCACCTTTCTTTATGGATAGACTTTACTTAGATTTAACACAGGTGTCACACAAAGAAAACTTTGAGAGTGTACATTTGGCTGACTTCCCAGTGTATGATGAATCATATGTGGATAAGAGTTTAGAACGTAAAATGGAAAGTGCGCAAACCATTTCTTCTTTAGTGTTGTCATTAAGAGCTAAGGAGAAAATTAAAGTGCGACAACCATTACAAAAAATCATGATTCCTATTGATTCTAATGAGCAAAAGGAAGAGATTATGGCAGTTGCAGACTTAATTAAGTCTGAGGTTAATGTAAAAGCAGTTGAGGTTTTAGAAGATGCAAGTGATATATTAGTAAAACAAATAAAACCTAATTTTAAAGTATTAGGACCTCGTTTTGGGCAAGATATGAAAGCTGTGGCTCAGGTAGTTAACAGTTTTACGGCTGATGATATTAAAAAAATCGAGCAAAACGGTGTTTTAGATGTTGAAATCAACGGAAAAAGTATTACATTAGAACTGTCTGATGTTGAGATCACATCAAAAGATATTGAAGGATGGCTCGTGGCAAGTTCAGGAGCATTAACAGTAGCTTTAGATGTTACATTAACAGAGGATTTGAAAAAAGAAGGAATTGCAAGAGAGCTCGTAAATAGAATTCAAAACTTGCGTAAAGATTCTGGATTTGAATTAACCGATAGAATTAGTGTTCAGTTTCAAAAAGATGCGCAGATTGAAAATGCTATAGAAACTAATATTGATTATATCAAAACCGAAACTTTAACCGATAAGTTAGATATTTTAGAAACTTTAGATACTGGTATAGAAATTGCTTTTGATGATGTAAATACCAAACTATCTATTCAAAAATTATAAAATTATGGCAAGCGATAACACAGTTAGATATTCCGATAAAGAACTCGATGAATTTAAAGTTCTTATTTTAGAGAAGATAGAAAAAGCAAAACACGATTTAGATCTCATCAAAAGTTCTTATATGAATGATGGAAACAACGGTACAGATGATACTTCTCCAACATTTAAAGCCTTTGATGAAGGTAGTGCTGTAATGAGCAAAGAGTCTAATTCTCAATTGGCAATACGACAAGAAAAGTTTATTAGAGATCTTAAAAACGCTTTAATTCGTATAGAAAACAAAAGTTATGGTGTGTGTCGAGTTACAGGTAAACTCATTAATAAAAAGCGCTTAGAATTGGTGCCACATGCCACTTTAAGTATCGAAGCCAAAAATATGCAGTAGTTTATTTTCTTCGGAAATGAACACATAAAATACAAAAACGTCTTAATCATTAAGGCGTTTTTTAGTTTTAAAAACCAAATTTTCCATTCATAATTTTAACACTATTTTTGTTTCGAATAAAAAATTACTATGTCTTTAAAAAAAGCTACAATTTTAATAGTGCTAATTTTACTTATAGATCAAATAAGTAAAGTCTATATCAAAACACATTTCGCTTTAAATGAGAAAATTATAGTTTTTGATTGGTTTCACATTGCTTTTGTAGAAAACGATGGTATGGCTTGGGGAACAAAAATTAGTGATTTTGTTTCCTTTATTTCAGATAGAACAGCTAAAGTTTTTCTAACCGTTTTTAGGGTTTTAGCCGTTTTCGGAATTGGATATTGGTTGAAAAAATCAATACTAGATAAAAGTTCTAAAACTTTAATTTTTGCAATTTCTCTAATATTAGCAGGTGCTTTAGGTAATATTATTGATTCTGTTTTCTATGGTGTCATCTTTGATTCTAGTTTAGGGCAAGTTGCTACCTTTATGCCAGAGCAAGGTTATGAAACAGTACTTCATGGTAGTGTTGTAGATATGCTGCATTTTCCAATTTGGAGTGGAGAATTACCAAATTGGTTACCAATAATTGGAGGCAAAACTTTTAGCTTCTTTGATCCTGTGTTTAATATTGCCGATATGGCAATAAGTACTGGTATAGGGATTTTAATTTTCTTTAATAAACGTGCTTTTAAAACAGCAACATCAAAAAAAGAAAATACAATTATTGACAATTAAAACGTGTAGGTTTTATTTGGTGTGACGCAATAATTTAAACGAATGTCACTTTCTAAGACATTAGTAATTTTTTCTTCGCTATTAAAAAAAGAGAGTCCAATTTTAATGGTTTCGGGTTTACATTTGCTTAAAAATCGATCGTAAAACCCTTTGCCATAACCAACTCTGTGACCAGTATTATCAAATGCTAGTAATGGTATAAAAACGACGTCTATTTGCTCTGTACCTATTGAAATTCCTCCAATGGGTTCAGGGATGTTCCATTCGTTTTTTTTGATTTTAGTACTATCTGTAAGTAAAAAGTGTGTCATGTCTAGAGTAGAAAAATCACTTTTAGCAATGACGATGTGTTTATCTTTTCCGGAGAGAATATTTAAGATGTAGTCTGTATTAACTTCGTTATGCTCTGTAATAGATAAATAGATATGATAGCACTCATGATTCCAAATTGGAAGTTGCAGTAGTTGGTTAGCGATTTTTAAACTTAAATCTTCTATGTTTTCTTCGGAAAGCGATTTCCGAAGTAATTTATATTGTGTTCGTAATTGTGCTTTAGTCATCTTGTAATGCTGTTGAGATATGAAAAATGGCATCACCTTGATAAATAATTGGAGATTCATTTACATTAAAAATATAACCTGAATTTGGTGCTTTTACAAAGTGGTTAAAACTTCCGTAGGGATCTGTAATATTACCTAAAACAGCATCTTTTTCTACATAAGAATTTATAGTTGCTGTGGGTTTAAACATCCCAGAAAATTTAGCTCTTAGCCATCTACTTTCTTCTATAATTATAGCTTCAGTTTTAGGTTTAGAGACTTTAAATTTGGATGTTAGCATGCCAAAATGATGTAAAACGCGTTTGGCACCATTAACACCAGTATTAGTGATGTTATCATGGATATTAAAGGATTTTCCACCTTCAAATAAAAGCATTGGAACACCAGATTTGCTACATGCATTTCTAAATGACTTATTTAAATTATTAGAGTAATAAATAAAAGGTGCTCCAAAAACATGGGCCAAATTTAAAAGTTTTGGGTCTTCTCTAACAATGCGAATTTGCGCTGCATTAAAACGACCAGATCCTCCTGTGTGAAAATCCATTGCAAAATCTACATGTGGCACTAGTTCTTTCATTACAAAATTTGCAACTCTACTCGCTAGCGATCCATTAGCACTGCCTGGGAAAACACGGTTAAGGTCTCTGCCATCAGGAAATAACCGATCCATGTTTAAAAAACCAAATACATTAATTACAGGTACACAAATTGTAGTTCCAACCTTAGGTTTATTAATGCCTTTAGCTATAATTTGTCTAACAATTTCTACACCATTAATTTCATCACCATGAATACCAGCTGTGATTAATAATGTTGGTCCAGGTTTTCTAGAGCGTTCTATAATAATAGGGATTTCTAAGGTGTTGCGTGTGTGAAGTTTAGCGACTTCGTAGTTAACAATGGCACTTTTACCTAAAGCAATTTTTTCGCCTAATATTTCTAAAACGTCTTTATTACTCATTCTACTTTTAATTATATACTGTGTTGCGATTTAACTATGATTTTCTATTGCGTTCAATAAAAGTGATGATAGCTTTTGCAATATTTTTTCCGGTTGCGCCTTCAATACCTTCTAATCCAGGAGTAGAATTTACTTCTAGTAAAAGCGGTCCTCTTGCAGATTGTAACATATCAACTCCACATACAGGAAGTTTTAAGGCTTTTGATGCATTTGTGGCTAGTTTTAATTCATCTGCATCTAACTTAATAATATTTGCGCTTCCACCTCGATGAAGATTAGATCTAAACTCGCCTTCTTTACCTTGACGTTTCATGGCACCTACTACTTGACCGTCAACAACTAAAGCTCTTAGATCTGCACCTTTAGCTTCTTTAATAAATTCTTGTACAATTACTCTAGCTTGGAGCCCATTAAAGGCTTCTAGCACAGATTCGGCTGCATTTTTACTTTCAGCTAAAACAACACCTAGGCCTTGTGTGCCTTCTAGCAGTTTGATAATTACTGGAGTTCCACCTACGTGCTCTATGACTTCTTCTACATCACGAGAATAGTTGGTAAATACTGTTTTTGGCATTCCAATTCCTGCTTTGCTTAAACGTTGCAAACTTCTCAATTTATCTCTAGAACGTTGAATAGCATCTGAAGTGGCGATAGTAAACACACCCATTTCTTCAAACTGTCTAACTACTGCACAACCGTAAAAGGTAACTGAAGCTCCAATTCTTGGGATAATAGCGTCAACATAATCGAGGTAGCGATCATTATAATAGATGGTAGGCTTTTCTTTTTCTATAATGATGTCGCATTTAAGAGGATCAATAATTTCTACTTTATGACCTCTAGATCTTGCTTCTTGCACAAGACGATCTGTTGAGTATAAATTGGCATTTCTGGATAAAATTACTATGTTCATGAGTTGGAATTGTTAAAAGAAACATTTTCTAAATTGACATCAACTAAAAATTTCTTACTTAGAAATTGTCGTCCTATTAATACAGGGAATTTCATGTCGTCTCTAGTGCTTAAAGTTAAGTTAATCTTATACGTTTTACCAAAGAATATGATATCAGATTTGATTTTATAACGGTTTTCTTTAAATCCGTTACTACTTTTTACATCAGTATGTGTATAGGTGTCAAAGACTATATGTTCGCTTTTAAAGTTTGGATGGCCTTTGCTTTCAAAAGTACAAATGAGTTTTCCATCTTGCTCTTTTATTTTTGAACAATGAATTGCAGAGGTGTAAGCACCTGTGTCAATTTTTACATCTATGTGTTTGAGGTGGAGTTTAGGAAAATCGACTTTATCAATTCTGCCTATTACTTTTTTGGTCATTTTTATAGTTTGATAAGAGGCGAAAGGTAAACAATAAGTGTATTTTAAAAATAATTTTCAGCTCTAATTTTTAGCACATAACAAATGAGTTTTAAATAGGATGTATTAACTTTGATAAAAATGGATAAACCTACGCTAGAAATACAAATTAAAACACTGCCTCACCAACCTGGTGTGTATCAATATTTTGATGCTGAGGATAAGTTAATCTATGTAGGAAAAGCAAAAAATATTAAAAAAAGAGTGAGTTCTTACTTTACAAAAACTCACGACAACGGTAAGACTAGAGTCCTTGTAAAAAAAATAGCAAGTATAAAGCATATCGTAGTAGAGACAGAAACCGATGCGCTTTTACTCGAGAATAACCTTATAAAAAAATATAAGCCACGCTATAATGTATTGCTAAAAGATGATAAATCTTACCCTTGGATTTGCATAAAAAATGAACGATTTCCTAGAGTATTTAGTACGCGTCGTATGTTTAAAGATGGTTCGGAATATTTTGGACCATATACAAGTATGAAAACGGTTCATACGTTGTTAGATTTAATAAAAGGGCTTTATAATCTCAGAACGTGTAATTATAATCTTTCCGAAGAAAAAATTAACTCAGGTAAATATAAAGTTTGTTTAGAATATCATTTAGGAAACTGTAAAGGTCCTTGTGAAAACTTACAAACAGAAGACGAATACAATGCGCATATTGTTGCTATACGCGAAATTTTAAAAGGAAATTTTAAGGATTCACTATCTCAATTTAAAGCCCAAATGAACAGGTTTGCGCAACATATGCATTTTGAAGATGCACAGCGAATTAAAGAAAAAGTTGAGGTTTTAGAAAACTATCAAGCAAAATCAACAATTGTTAACCCTAAAATTAGCAACGTTGATGTGTTTAGTATTATGAGTGATGAAGGTTATGCATATGTTAATTTTTTACAATTGTCATATGGCAGTATCATTAGGTCGCACACGCTAGAAATTAAAAAGAAACTAGACGAAACCAATTTACAATTATTAGAATTATCTATTACTGAAATTAGACAACGTTTCAACTCCACATCTAAAGAAGTTTACGTCCCATTTAAAGTTGATTTAGGTGAAAATATTAAGGTGACTGTGCCAAAATTGGGTGATAAAAAGAAAATCTTAGATTTATCACTTCGCAATGCAAAATACTATCGTATGGAGCGATTTAAGCAAGTCAAAATCGTGGATCCAGACCGTCATGCAAACCGAATTATGGCGCAAATGAAAGTTGATTTGCGATTAACAGAAGAGCCACGTCATATAGAATGTTTTGATAACTCAAACATTCAAGGTACAAATCCTGTAGCTGCTTGTGTTGTTTTTAAAGATGGAAAACCAAGTAAAAGGGATTACCGTCATTTTAATATAAAAACGGTTGTTGGGCCTGATGATTTTGCCTCAATGGAAGAAGTGGTTTATCGTCGTTACAAACGATTATTAGACGAAAAACAGCCCTTGCCACAACTTATTATTATTGATGGAGGTAAAGGCCAATTGTCATCTGCTTTAAAAAGTTTGGATGTTTTAGGGCTTCGCAATACAATAGCCATTATTGGAATTGCAAAACGTTTAGAAGAATTATTCTATCCAGACGATCCAATTCCCTTATATTTAGATAAAAAAAGTGAAACCTTGAAAGTCATTCAGCATTTGCGAAATGAAGCACACCGTTTTGGTATTGAGCATCACCGAAATAGACGCAGTAAACAAGCGTTAAATACAGAGTTAGAAACCATACCTGGAATTGGTGAGCAAACAGTTGTGGCATTGATGAAACAATTTAAATCAGTAAAACGAATTTCTGAAGCTAAAAAAGAAGATTTAGAAAAAATTGTAGGACTATCACGAGCACAAAAAATAATTGACTATTACAGTAAAAAGTGAGATATAAAATAGGTATCATATTTATTCTATTGTGTGCGTTTTCTATGAAAGCGCAAACCACCGTAGATGATCAAAAACCTAAAGTAGGTTTAGTTTTGAGTGGTGGTGGTGCAAAAGGTTTTGCCCATATTGGAGTTTTAAAAGTTATTGATAGTCTTGGAGTTAAAGTAGATTATATTGCTGGTACAAGTATGGGAGCAATTATTGGGTCATTATACGCTTCGGGATATTCTGGAAAACAATTAGATTCTATTTTTGAAAGTCTAGATTTTGATGCTGTAATCAGTGATGATTTACCACGATCGTCAAAATCTATTTATGAACGTAATAATAACGAGAAGTATGGTGTAATACTTCCGTTTAATCATTTTAAGCTCAAATTACCATCGGCTTTATCGAGAGGTCAAAATGTGTTTAATTTACTAACTAAATTAACATTGCACGTTAGTGATGTAGATAAATTTGAAGACTTGCCTATTCCGTTTTTTTGTATTGCAACAAATATAGAAACCGGTAAACAAATACTTCTAGATTCTGGAAACTTACCGCTAAGCATTTCAGCGAGTGGTGCATTTCCTTCCTTATTTCAGCCTGTACCTATAGGTGACGATTTGTTAATTGATGGTGGTGTAGTAAATAATTACCCAATTGATGAGCTAAGAGCAAAAGGTATGGATATTATTATTGGAGTAGATGTGCAAGATGATTTGGCAACTCGAGAAGATATGATCTCTGCTCCAGATGTATTATTACAAATTAATAATTTTAGGACCATAAGGGATATGAAAGTGAAGTCTAAAAAGACAGATATTTATATCAAACCAGATATTGAAAACTTTACAGTAGTGTCCTTTAGCGAAGGTAAAGACATTATTAATAATGGGAAATTAGCAGCTTTAGTGCACGTGTCGGCATTAGATCAACTTCCAAAGAAACCAATCAATGCTGTAACCAATCAAGAATTAAATTTAGCATCTAAAGATAGTATCATTATAAACGGCATCGGTTTAAACGGTAATAATCGCTATACACGATCCTATATAATGGGTAAATTAAAACTCAAAGGGAATGAAAAAATTAGTTATGATGATTTTAATCAAGGTGTCAATAATTTGATAGCAACTAATAATTTTGATTCGTTTCAATATGGTTTTAAGCATTCTAGAAATAGGGAAGGATATGATTTTAAAGCAAATCTTAGAGAATCTAAAATCACTACTTTTTTAAAATTAGGATTACATTATGACGATGTTTATAAAAGTGCTGCACTTGTAAATTTGACTAAAAAAAGACTGTTATTTAATAATGATATCGCATCCTTAGACCTTATTTTAGGTGACAACGTGCGCTTTAATTTTGAGTATCTTATTGACAAAGGGTTTTATTGGAGTGTAGGTATTCGTTCTAGATATAATCAATTTGAAAGAGGAGTTAATAGTGAATTACTCTTAGATGAAGTTGAAATAAATGTTACAGGAATTAATAAGCTAGACGTTAAATTTAGGGATCAAACTAATCAATTTTATTTACAAACATTGTTTCGAAAAGATTTTGCACTTAGTGTTGGAGCAGAGCATAAGCGTTTGAATGTCAAATCTGAAACCATTACAATTAACTCTGAAACCGATGAGTTTTTATTTGAAAATACAGATTATGTAAGTGTCTTCGGAAATTTAAAACTAGACACTTATGATAGTAAACATTACCCATCGTCTGGTGTCTATTTTTGTGGAGATCTACACAATTATTTATTTGCTTCAAAATTTAATAACGGTTTTGATCGGTTTTCCATTGCAAAAGCCGAACTGGGTTATGCATTTAAAATTTCAGAAAAAATTAGTTTTAATTTAGAATCTGGAGGTGGTTTTAAGTTTGGCGACAATTCTACCAATACTTTAGATTTTGCCTTAGGAGGCTACGGAAATGACTTTATAAACAACTTTGTACCATTTATAGGTTATGATTATATTTCACTTACAGGTAATAGCTATGTCAAAGCTTATGCTAGTGTCGATTATGAGATTTTTAATAAAAATCATATCACTTTAGAAGGGAATTGGGCAAATATAGATAACGATATTTTTGATACAGGAGAGTGGATTACATTGCCAGATTATAGAGGTTATGCTTTAGGTTACGGTTTAGAAACATTTTTAGGACCCATCCAAGCAAAATATAGTTATTCACCAGAGCAGCACGAAGGCATTTGGTATTTTAATATTGGGTTTTGGTTTTAAGAAAAAAAGCAGTAAGAAATTTTCTTACTGCTTTTAAATTTTAAAACTATTGTAAATACTATTCTTTTTTATTAGCCTTTAAATAACACACACTATACCAAACAAAGAAAGCTAGGCAACTTATTTGTAATGAAAAAGAATGTATTGAAAATTCATTATTGTTTATAATATCATCAACAAATCCTGCAGTCATTATAAATATACCAATAAAGCACCAAATAAATATGAATATGGATTTAGGAATCTTTAGTGAATAGGATAATATGTTTATATTTAATGTTTTCATGTCCAATTACAAAAGTAAAAGCCAAGCAAGAAGTTTTATTTTCTTGCCTGAACTAATTCTTTATGTTTATAATTTGTTTTTTTTACCACCTTTAATAATAACACTTAATATTATACCAAAAGTTAAAGAGATTAATATTTTTAGATAAAATTTTAAACTATAAAAATTGAAAAAGGATTCTTCTGAAAAATCCATACCAATATAATATATTAATGAGGTAATAATTACTAATAAAACTTTTAATCTAGAAGACATAATTTAAAATATAGAATCAACAAAAGACCATACAGCTGCGCCAACAGCTCCAACAGTTCCAGCAGCTGCTCCACTAGCAATACATCCTGCCACAGCACCAGTAACTGTACCTATAACAGGTACTGTGACTGTACCTATTGTAGCACCTACAAAAGCACCTTGCGCACAACCTGCTAAAAATCCCCATGCCAATCCTCTACCTATATTTTTTCCAGGGCTATTGTCTCTATTTGTTTGATTAATAAATGCATCACTAGTTAGGACATAATTACTGGCTTCTTTAAAACTAAAGAGTAAGAATCTCAAATTCTCTTTATTTACTTCAGTCATATCAGCATTATCTACTAAAATTTCATATTCCTCAATCTTATTAATAACTTGGTCATCATTTGTATCTATTATTTCCAATAGAAAAGGCTCAAGAAGATCTTTATAATCTGTTGCGCATTCTGAACAAGTTCTATAGTCTTCTATTAAAACATTCAAATCTGCGTCTTCAATGGTGCTTCTGGAAAAATTATTAGAATTTTTAAATTTTTCTACCTCTGTTCTTAGTAATTTTTCGTCCTTAAATAGCTTTTGGATACTTTGTCGATTTTCAATTGTATTCAAGTTTTCGACTATTAATTCTTGAGATTTTGTTGTTTCTTCGGACTCTATACTGCTGCAGCTCATTATATTAAAAACAGAGTAAAATATTAACGTGTATGCAATTAGAGTATTTAATTTAATTTTTTTCATTTTAATTATTTTAATGATTAATTTTATAAAAGAAGCATTAAATTAAGAAGCTAAATAAAAGAAGCGAAAAATAAAAAACAAGCACTTGTTTAAGTTGCAACAGTTGTTAAAAAATCAAAAGAGAAAGAGCTTCTTAAAAACTAACTCCTCATCATTTCCAACACTCAAAGAAATAGAAAATACTCTATATTTCAAAATTTTTTTATCAAATAAAAAAGAGTTGAACATTTGCCTAATATAGAGATTATGGAAAAACTGTAATAAAATGACTTAATCCAGACCAAACTTTAATATTTGGTGTTAAAGTTTAAATAAATTAGTTCTAATTATTTTTTCAAAAATTGAGTTAGTTTTATAAAGTCTGGATTTAATATTGGTTTTTGGTTTTAGGTTATTAAAATTTTCCCGATATTTAACCCATGTTAAATCTCATCTTCAAAGATTTATTAAGTTATCTCCAGTTTCTTATAAAAAGGAATCCCGAATAAGCCTACATATTTGTATCTTTATATCAAGTCATAAAAGTTGAGTTTAAAAACTACAAACTTTTAATTTCTAATAGTTAATATTTCAAATATGCCTTTTTATCATAAATTAGGAAAAATTCCACCAAAACGACATACCCAATTTCGAAAAGAAGATGGAAGTTTGTACGCAGAGCAACTCTTTGGTACTATAGGTTTTGATGGCATGTCCACAAATAGTTATCACGAGCAAAGACCAACACAAGTAAAAGCAATTAAAAAACAATACAGTGTTGCTCCAAAAATTGCAAAAGCAAATCATATTCAATCCTATCGTTTGAGAGGGTTTCAAGTTAAACCAGAACCCGATTATCTAGACAGCAGAAAAGCGGTACTTACCAATAGCGATTGTACTATTATTTTAGCAGCACCAAAAAATAAAAGAACAGATTACTTTTATAAAAATTCAGATGCAGACGAACTTATTTTTATTCATAAAGGTTCAGGAAAACTGAGAACACATCTAGGGAATCTAGATTTTAAATATGGAGATTATCTAGTTGTACCTAGAGGCATCATCTATAAAATGGATTTTGACACAGAAGATAACAGACTATTTATTGTAGAATCTCGCCGACCAATTTACACACCAAAACGCTATAGAAATTGGTTTGGTCAACTGTTAGAGCATTCGCCTTTTTGTGAGCGAGATATTCGTCAGCCATACGAATTAGAAACCAACAATGAGTCGGGAGAGTTTTTAATGAAAGTAAAAAAACAAGGTGATATTTTTGAAATGGTTTATGCCTCACATCCTTTTGATGTGGTAGGTTATGATGGTTATAATTATCCATACGCTTTATCAATTCATGATTTTGAACCCATAACTGGTCGTATTCATCAACCGCCTCCAGTTCACCAAACGTTTGAAACAGATGCTTTTGTTGTGTGTAGTTTTGTACCACGTTTGTATGATTATCATCCAGATAGTATTCCTGCGCCTTACAACCACAGTAATATAGATAGTGATGAGGTGTTATATTATGTAGATGGTGATTTTATGAGTCGTAATGATATAGATGCAGGACACATAAGTTTACATCCAGCTGGTATACCTCATGGTCCACACCCAGGAGCAACAGAGCGTAGCATTGGTAAAGTAAAAACAGATGAATTGGCAGTCATGGTAGATACTTTTAAGCCCTTGCAACTAACAGAAGAAGCTCTAAAAATAGCCGACGAAGATTACTTTAAATCATGGTTGGAGCATTAAATACATATGGAAAACAATAAATTATCTGCAGATCCTTCTGCGCTCATTCTAGGTGTTATAGCAATAACAATCTCAGTTGCAGGATGCTGTTGTGGTGTTTTTGCAGTTGTACCAGTGATTCTCAGTATTATCGGTTTGGTAATTGCAAATAAGAGCTTGCAAGAATACAACACAAATCCAGAAGCGTATAACCCAAATAGTCGCAGTAACGTATCTACAGCAAAAGTGTTAAACATTATCGCTTTAGTTATTAGTTCATTAGTGACACTATTTTACATCGCTTATTTCATGATTTATGGTGTGTTCTTATCAGAAATTTTTAAAGAAGTATACGAAGCCAGAAATTATGAAGACGATTATAATTATGAATGGAAAAATGATTCTATTTATGAGTATAACGATGATGATTTCGAAATAGAAGAAGATACCATAAGTATCGATTCAATCCAAATAGAAGAGTTCATTGAAAAAGAACTCATAGAAACAGAAATAGACAGTTTAAACAATTAAAATAAATTTATTTTCTTCGGAAATATTAATACTCCAAGAAAATTCTAAAATACATTCATTATGGCAAAAGAAGTAAAAAGTGTTGATTACGGATTAGAAAAAATCTTTGAAGGTGCACAAGATTTTTTACCATTATTAGGTACAGATTATGTAGAGTTTTATGTAGGTAATGCAAAGCAATCTGCTCATTTTTATAAAACCGCTTTTGGGTTTCAATCCTATGCGTATAAAGGCTTAGAGACAGGGTCTAAAGACTCAGTAAGTTATGTCTTAAAACAAGATAAAATACGATTAGTACTTACCACACCTTTAAATAGTAAATCACCAATTAATGATCATATTGTAAAACATGGCGATGGTGTAAAAGTAGTCGCACTTTGGGTAGATGATGCACGAAAATCATACGAAGAAACTACAAAAAGAGGCGCAAAATCTTACATGGAGCCAACAGTAGAAAAAGATGAGCATGGTGAAGTAGTTAGAGCAGGAATCTATACTTATGGAGAAACAGTTCATATGTTTGTAGAACGTAAAAACTACAATGGTAAATTTATGCCAGGATTTGTAGAGTGGAAAACCGATTATAACCCAGAGCCTGTAGGGTTAAAATATATAGACCATATGGTTGGTAATGTAGGTTGGGGACAAATGAACACATGGGTAAAATGGTATGAAGATGTAATGGGATTTGTAAATTTCTTATCTTTTGATGATAAGCAAATCCATACAGAATATTCTGCACTCATGAGTAAAGTGATGAGTAATGGCAATGGTCGTATCAAATTTCCAATAAACGAACCAGCTAAAGCAGCAAAAAAATCACAAATTGAAGAGTATTTAGATTTCTATGAAGATTCTGGTGTGCAGCATATTGCAGTTGCTACAGATGATATTATAAAAACAGTCTCTCAGTTAAAGGCTAGAGGTGTAGAGTTTTTACCACCTCCTCCTCAAGCGTATTATGATGATATTCCTAAACGTTTAGGAGCGCACATGGATATGATGAAAGAAGATATTAATGAGTTGCAAAAATTATCTATCATGATAGATGCAGATGAAGAAGGATATTTGTTGCAAATATTTACAAAGCCAGTAGAAGATAGACCAACCTTATTTTTTGAAATTATTCAAAGAATGGGAGCGCAAGGGTTTGGTGCTGGTAATTTTAAAGCCTTGTTTGAATCTATTGAGAGAGAACAAGCAAAACGAGGTACACTTTAAATCAACTCATTGTCTCAAAACAATATAGATCTGCAAAGTTGTATAAGCTTTGTAGGTCTATTTTAATACTCATTTTAAAATCTCTACTCTTATACGCCATTTTTCTGCTATCGATATCTTTTAAGTACAGCACATTTCCGAAGAAAAAATAATAAATCTATCACAACTATAACGCCTTTATACATAAAGGTTTCAATAAAATTTATATTTTTGGAATAGTAATTGTAATTCTACCTACCAAATAATAAAATGAAACTTCAAAAGTTTCATTTATAATAATTACGATAATGAAAAAAGTGCTACTTATATTTACGATTCTGCTTTGTACGCAAGCTTCTTTTGCCCAAAAAGAAAGTGCGTTTAAAGATGGAGAATGGTTTAAATTTGAAATGAGTTATAGCGGTTTTTTAAAAGCAGGGAATGCTACACTCTCTGTAGATGAAACGACTTTAAAAGGAAAACCTGTGTATCATGTGGTAGGTAAAGGTTGGACAACTGGAGCAATTAAGTGGTTTTTTAAAGTGAAGGATAGATATGAAAGTTATTTTGATAAAGAAACAGGAGTACCTTATAAATTTATAAGAAAAATTGACGAAGGTGGGCATACAAAAGATATTGAAATAGCCTTTGATCAAATTAAAAACGAAGCATTTGTAGAAAATAAGAAATACAAAACATCAAAAACAGTTGCAACAGAACCAAATGTTCAGGATATGGTATCTGCGTTCTATTACCTAAGAAATAATTATGAAACAGATGATATTAAAGTTGGTGATATTGTAGAATTAGATATGTTTTTTGATGAAGAAAATTTTGGTTTTAAATTAAAATACTTAGGACGAGAAACTATAGAAACAGAATTTGGGAAAATAAAAACCTTAAGGTTTAGACCATATGTTATGGCTGGACGTGTGTTTAAAGAACAAGAAAGTTTGACACTTTGGGTTAGTGCAGATGACAATAAAATTCCGCTTAAAATTAAAGCAGATCTAGCAGTTGGTTCTTTAAGAGCCGAATTGGTAGAATTTAAAGGATTAAAACACTATTTTCCTATACAATTTGATTAATTAAAATGGATGATTTACGAAAGTTTGACGAGATCGTTGAACAAATACAAGAGAAATACACAAATATAGATCAAAATACAGATGATCACCTTTATGGCTTGCTTTACAGCAAGCCAATTACATATTGGGACTATATACAAACCGATGCCTTATTAAATCTTCAAATTCAGCGTACAACACTACCAGATGAAATGGTGTTTATTGCTTACCATCAAATCAATGAACTTATTTTTAAGATGATTTTATGGGAAATTCAACAAGTTGCCGAGAAAGAAGAACTTAATGTTGCTTTTTTTGAAGAGAAGATAATGAGAATTAGTCGGTATTTTGATATGCTCACAACTTCCTTTAATATTATGAGAGAGGGCATGTCTATTGAACAGTATATGAAATTTAGATACACGTTGACACCTGCTAGCGGATTTCAAAGTGCACAATATAGAATGGTAGAATTTGCGTCTACTGAGCTTATCAATTTAATTGATTTTAGGTTTAGAAAAACCATAGATCGTGATACACCTTTTGAACATGCTTTTGAGCATTTATATTGGCAAGCAGCAGGTAAAGATTATAAAACAGGTAAAAAATCAACGTTATTAACTAATTTTGAAAAACGCTACAAAGGTGATTTTATTCGTTTTATGCAAACGTATAACACAAAAAACTTGTGGTCTAGATTTAAAGAACTGCCCGAAAAAGATCAAAAAGATAAAGATTTAGTTAAAGCAATGCGTCATTTTGACTATACTGTAAATATTACATGGGTAATTGCTCATTATAATGCAGCACGTCACTATATAGAAAGCGGAACAGGTGATGGAGAAGCTACAGGAGGAAGCGATTGGAAAAAATACATGCATCCCAAATATCAAAAACGTATCTTTTTTCCTGAACTTTGGAGTGAAGAAGAAATAGAAAATTGGGGAAACGACTTATAAAATAACAATTTATCAATTAATGCAACTAAAACAATTATTAATAGCACTTACAATATGCATCTGTTTTTTTTCATGTAAAGATGATAAAAAACAAGACGAAGCACCATTACAAACCATAGTAGAGCCAGAATCAATTAAAGAATTTGGATTTGTTCTAGAAGATTACATCGTAAAACGTGATACCATAAAAAGTGGCGATAGTTTTGGTGAAATTTTAGAACGAAATAATATTGGCTATCCAAGGATTTTTAATATCGCAGAGAAAATTAAAGATAGTTTTAATATTAGGAATCTTAAAGCAGGTAAGCCTTATACACTTTTATGTGCTAAAGATTCATTGCAAACTCCAGAATGCTTTATATATCAGCCAAATAGTATAGATTATGTGGTTATTAAGTTTGCTGATACCATTGTCACCTATAAAGAGAAGAAGCCTATTAGCCTTGTTCAAAAAGAAGCCTCTGGTATAGTAATGAATAACTTGTCTGAAACCATGGAGCAACAAGGTTTGCCTTATGAGTTAATTAATGATATGAGTGATATTTATGCTTGGACAATTGATTTCTTTAGACTCCAAAAAGGCGATCGCTTTAAAATTGTTTACAAACAACGGTTTATTGAAGATTCTATACCTGCAGGAATAGAAAGTATAGACGCAGCTTATTTTAAACATAAAGATGAGCCGTTTTATGCATTTAATTTTGAAGTAGATAGTACTAAAAATATTTCCGATTATTTTGATGAAAACACGAAGAGCTTAAGGCGAACCTTCTTAAAAGCTCCTGTGCAGTTTAGTAGAATATCATCACGTTATAATTTAAATCGTCGAATTAAATATTATGGTTATAAATTGAGACCTCATAAAGGTACCGATTTTGCAGCACCAATTGGTACAGAGATATTAGCAACTGCAAATGGTACAGTAACAGAGTCTACGAGACGTGGTGGAAACGGGAAATATGTAAAAATTAAACACAACGGAACCTATAGCACACAATATTTGCATATGAAAGCTCAAAATGTCAAAAAAGGCGATTTTGTAAAGCAAGGTGATGTGATTGGTTGGGTAGGTATGACAGGTAATACAGGTGGACCACATGTGTGTTATCGTTTCTGGAAAAATGGTAAACAAGTAGATCCATTTAAAGAAAAATTACCAGCAGCAGAGTCCATCCCAGATTCCCTAAAAACAAACTATACAGAGTTTATCAAGCCTTTAAAAATCCAATTAGATAATATTCAATTTAATGATAATACAATTGATATTCCTTCGGAAGAAGAAACGCTAACCTCTAAAATACAATAATGGCACTTAAAACAATCAACCCAACTAAAACTGCAGCTTGGACTAAATTACAAGCACATTTTGAAACGATAGCGCATACACATATGAATGATTTATTTGCTCAACAAGCGAATCGAGCAGATGTTATGACAATTAAATGGGAAGATTTTTATGTAGATTATTCAAAGCATCGTATTTCTGAAGACACAATAAAATTACTTTTAGAATTGGCGGAAGAAGTCGATCTTAAAGATGCTATGAGTAAATATTTTGGCGGTGACACCATTAATAAAACTGAAGGTCGAGAAGTATTACACACGGCATTAAGAAATCCTGAAAATGCTCAAGTACATGTTGATGGCAAAAATGTAATGTCAGACATTTATAAAGTCAAGCAAACAATAAAAGAATTCTCCAACAAAGTAATAGAAGGAGAATTAAAAACCTACAAAGATCAACCTTTTACAGATATCGTAAATATTGGAATTGGTGGTTCAGATCTTGGACCAGCCATGGTTGTAGACGCGCTTACATATTATAAAAACCATTTAAACACGCATTTTGTGAGTAATGTAGATGGTGATCATGTCAATGAAGTGATTAAAAATTTAAATCCAGAGACGACACTTTTTGTAATTGTTTCAAAAACATTTACAACGCAAGAAACACTATCAAATGCTAATACGTTAAGAACGTGGTTTTTAAAACACGCTCCCAAAACTGCAGTATCTAAACATTTTGTGGCTGTGTCTACGAATATCGAAAAAGTGAAAGCCTTTGGAATTGATGAAAACAATATTTTTCCAATGTGGAACTGGGTTGGAGGACGATTTTCATTATGGAGCGCAGTAGGCCTATCTATTAGCTTGGCTGTTGGTTTTGATCACTTTGATAAACTGCTTTTAGGAGCGCATAAAATGGATGAGCATTTTAAAACCGAAGATTTTGATAAAAACATTCCAGTAATTACAGCGCTTTTAAGTGTGTGGTATAATAATTTTTTCAATGCTGAAAGTGAAGCAGTCATTCCATATTCGCAATATTTGAACCAATTTGCTACCTACCTTCAACAAGGCATAATGGAAAGTAATGGGAAAAGTGTTGATAGAAATGGAGCTAAAGTAAATTACCAAACGGGTACCATTATTTGGGGAGAACCAGGTACAAACTCTCAACATGCATTTTTTCAATTGATACATCAAGGTACTAAATTAATTCCTGCAGAATTTATTGGTTTTGCAAAATCACTTCATGGAGATCAAGGTCATCAAGATAAATTGATGTCTAACTTTTTTGCGCAAACGGAAGCCTTAATGAGTGGTAAATCTCAAAAATCCGTTATTGATGAATTGAAAGCTCAAAACGTTTCCGAAGAAAAAATAAAAGAGTTAACACCATTTAAAATATTTGATGGCAATAAACCTACAACTACCTTTTTAATCGAAAAGTTAACTCCAGAAAGTTTAGGGAAACTCATTGCCATGTATGAACACAAGATATTTGTTCAAGGCATTATCTGGAACATTTTTAGCTATGATCAATTTGGAGTAGAATTAGGGAAGCAACTTGCAAACACGATTTTAGAGGAGCTAGAAGATGACAATGTTATGAACAATCACGATCAATCTACTAAAAATCTCATTAATTACTATAAAAAACAAAAGTAATTAATGTTAATTAATTAGTTGTAAGTCAGCGGTGTAATTTCAGTTTTTAAGATAATTTTAAGTGAATTTAAGTGTTAATAATTCTTAACACTATGGTAATATAGGATCGTTTTAACAGACGTATTTTTGCCAAAAATTAAAACTCTTAATTAAATCTTAAACAATGAAAAAATTTTCAAAATGTTTATTGGTTCTTGTAGTATTTTTGTGCACTACAATCGCCTTTTCTCAAAGCACAATAACTGGTAAGCTCATAGGATCTGATATGAATGAGCCTTTGCCTGGAGCTAATATTGTAGAAAAAGGAACGTCAAACGGAGCAGTTACCGATTTTGATGGAAACTTTTCTATTAAAACAAATGCAACTTCTGGAGAATTAGTGATTTCATTTGTAGGTTACAATTCTCAAACAATTTCGTTTTCAGGAGACCAAGATTTAGGGACAATCACATTAACATCTAGTGAAGTTGGGTTGCAAGAAGTGCAAATTATCGCATCGGTTGCAGTAGACAGAAAAACACCTGTTGCCGTATCTACAGTTAGAGCTGCCGATATCGAATTGAAATTAGGAACACAAGAATTTCCTGAAATCTTAAAATCAACTCCTGGTGTATATGCAACTAAAGCTGGTGGTGGTTTTGGAGATGGTAGAGTTAATCTTAGAGGTTTTCAGTCTGAAAACGTCGCAGTTATGATTAACGGTATTCCTGTAAATGATATGGAAAACGGAGCTGTATACTGGTCTAACTGGGCAGGATTAGGTGATGTTACAAGCTCTATGCAAGTGCAAAGAGGTTTAGGAGCTTCTAAAGTTGCTGTGCCTTCAATAGGTGGTACTATTAATATTGTGACAAAAACAACAGATGTTGAAGAAGGTGGTAATGTGTATACAACTCTAGCAAATGATGGGTATCAAAAATTTGGTTTTACATATTCTACTGGTTTATTAGAAAATGATTTCGCTGCAACTGTGTCTGCAGCAAAAACAGAAGGTGATGGTTATGTTGATGGTACAGAGTTCAATGCTGTATCTTATTTCATTAATTTATCAAAAGAAATTAATGATAATCACAAATTATCTTTTTCAGCTTTTGGTGCTACTCAACGTCACGGTCAAAGACAAAACAGACAATTAATTGAAACTTATAATGAAAGTGAAAGAGGAAGAAAGTTTAACGCTGATTGGGGTTATAAAAACGGACAAGTAACTCATGTTGAAGATAACTTTTATAACAAACCTCAAATATCTTTAAATCATTACTGGAATGTTAATGATAAGACCTCTATTTCAACTGCAGCATATGCTTCATTTGGAACTGGTGGTGGTGGAGGAACTGCTGGTTCTTTAAGCAGTAAATTTAATCTCTCTAGTACAGATTATAGAATTGGAAACTTAGGTCCAATTGACATAGATAAAATTGTAGACGAAAACATCGACAATGGTGCAAACGGATCTACAGCAGCATTAAGAGCATCTAGAAATGACCATATTTGGTATGGAATTCTTTCAACGTTAAAAACAGATTTATCTGACGAACTTGTATTATTAGGTGGTTTAGATTTTAGAGATTATACGGGAATACATTTTCAAGAAGTTACAGATTTATTAGGTGGTCAATTTTTGGCAGATGATAGTAATGTAAATAATCCAAATGCAGCATTGCAAGTTGGTGATAAGAGAAGTTATTATAATGATGGTAAAGTTAATTGGTTAGGTTTATTTGGTCAATTAGAATATTCTAAAGATCAATTAGCAGGATTTGTGTCTTTATCTGCATCTAATACAAGCTACAAAAGAATTGATTATTTTAACTATTTAGATAGTGATCCTTTACAAGAAACAGATCGTTACAATTTCTTCGGTTTTGGAGCAAAAGGTGGTGCTAACTACAATATTGACGGTAATCATAATGTATTTGCTAACTTAGGATACTTTGAAAAAGCACCAGATTTTGATGCAGTATTCACACAATTTGATAACGAACATATTATTGAAGATGCTGAAAACGAAAAAGTTTTAAGCTTTGAATTAGGTTACGGTTATAGAAGCGATAAATTATCTGCAAACGTAAACCTTTACAGAACGACATGGAAAGATAGAACAGAGACTGTTGGGTTTCAACAACCAGATGGGACCTTTGCTTCTGCAAATGTTTTAGGCGTTAACGCCATACACCAAGGTATTGAAATAGATTTCGTTTATAAGGCTACGGAAAAGTTAAAACTAACAGGTATGGCTTCTTTAGGTGACTGGAGATGGCAAAATAACATTGAAGGTGTAACTATTTTAGATGAAGATCAAAATGTGATTAGAACAGTTAACTTGTTTATCGAAGATTTACATGTTGGTGATGCTGCTCAAACAACATTTGCATTAGGAGCTAACTATCAAATAGCACCAGAAACAAGATTAACTTTAGACTATAACTACTTTGATAATCTATATGCTGATTATGATCCAAGTAGACGTGGTGATGAAGGAGCACCAGATGCTTGGAAAGTTCCTGCATATGGTACATTTGATACCGCTGTCTCTCACGGTTTTAAATTTGGTAACTTTGATGCTATATTAACTGCTAGAATTAATAATATTTTAGATACTGAATACATATCTGATGCAAACGATGGAGGTGAAGTAGGTACACCAGGTGACGCTGGATATATTCCACCATCAACATCAAAAACTGCGTTAGTGTACTACGGTTACGGAAGAACATTTAGTGTAGGTGCAAAACTTAAATTTTAAAAAATTAAGAAAATGAAAAGAATAATTTATTTATTAGCCATTATTTTAGGAACAGCCATTGTAGGTTGTAATCCTTTAGAAGATATCAATAATGAAATTGATGCACAAGACAACTCAATTGTTGGAATTGATGAATTTACAATGACAACAGAAGATTATGCTGCTATTATAGAACAAGGAGAAGATGATGATCCAGATTATTACGAAACTTTTGAAGCATTTAGTGATGTAGAGGATGCAAAACTTATGTTGCCAGATTTTTTAAGTGATAAATACCCATATTGGGGAGAAGGTTCTTCAGTAACTGTAAATTATAACTTATACGATGGAAACCCTGCAGATGTAGGTGCTTATGTAAATGCAGATGATTATGAGTTAGCGAGTAGTGATTACCCAACTGGAGCAAGTAATGCATTTTTTCCTAATGAAAATCCTGCAGACTTTTTAGAAGACATATTAGATGCTCAAATCGCAAGTCCTACTCTAGGTCAAATAGTTTTAGTAGAATATGATCAATATACTCAAGAGCCTGTTGTTGGTTTTGCACCATTAATAACATATGATTTCGCTGGAAGTTTTGAAGGTTGGTCTGTTGTTGAAGAATTTGGAGATGATGATGCTTGGACATCTTCAGATGATTACATTCAAGGTAATGGTTTCTTTGGCGGACAAGTTGCTAATGTAGAATGGCTAGTGTCTCCATCAATTGACTTATCTGACGAAACTGACCTAAGATTTCAAATAACTCACGCTATAAAATATGCTGCTGATGCATCTTTACTTAAAATATTAGTATCTACAGATTATACTACAGATGTTGATACTGCAAACTGGGATGAAATTAACTTAGCAACTACAGCTGGAGTAGATACTTTAGATCCATCAGAAGATTATGATTTTTCTGCTTACGAAGGAGAAACAATTAATATCGCATTTAAATATGAATCTACAGATGATGATGCTGGACGATGGAGAATAGAAAGTGCTGTTATTAAAACAGTTGGTATTACTGGGCCTACGGTAACAAATACTGATTATTATGAGTATGATGGTTCTTCTTGGAATCTTGTAGATGGTGCTTATTATTTAACGACTGCAGATTATGATTCTATGGGTGAAGGTTCTAATCAGCCTGGTCAATATAATAACTTTGGTAGTTCTACTTTACCATCAAATTATTTACCACAGTTTTTAAGTATTAAATTTCCATTCGCTCAAGAAGAAGACGAAATCTTTATTACGTATAAATATTATGGTGGATCTGACGTTGGTACAGTAGTTAAAGGAAACCTTTACACGTTTACAAATGGAAGTTGGACTCCTAATGTATCTTCATTACAGTTTGGTTATGAAAGTGGTGTTTGGGTTCCAGATAATACCATTAGATATACTTTAACAAATCCTGATTATGAATATATTGGTAACACTTTAGCTTCAGATCCTGAATATGCTGATATCGTTAATACACTTATCGAATATCATGATTATGATTATAACTGGACATCTGCTCAAGTTACTTATTCATTGACTGTATTTTTAGATTATTTAGATCCGAGTGCTGTTGAAGGACAAAAATATCAAGTAACATACTTACTTTATGATAATGGCTTACAAGTGTTAACTGAAAGCTTTATAAAAGAAGGTGGAGAATGGGTTGTTGATTAACAACAATAGTTCTAACATATAAAAAATGCCTATCGCTTGCGATAGGCATTTTTGTTTTTTCAAAGTAAAAGAAATTAAATGTAGTGTTAGTTCAAAAGATGAAATTGTTTTCACTGAATACTGAACACTAAACACCTACTCTTTCCACTCTACAGTTTCCATAATATGCTTTATATCGTTTTTTAGATATGCTGCTGCTGGTAATATGGAGTCATAGTTAGGTTTAGCATAAAAATATAAAGAACCAGTTAAAAAGTGCTTTGTGCTATCTGTAACATAAAATTGCGATTGTGACGCAGCGTTTCCTCCTACTGCATAGAACATTCCAAAGACATTATGCTCAGCGTTTTCAAATAGAACGCTTTCAATTTCATCTGCTTTTAATGTGTGTTTTTGAGTTAGTGATTGCGCATCTATTAATAGTGAATCTAGATTGGTATCGTTAACCGCTTTGTAAGTGAGATAAATTGTGCCTTTCATTTTAGGGTAATTAATATTTACTCCTAACAGGTTGTTGATACCATCTAATTTAATACTAGAGATTTTTTCAGCATATTCATTTTTTTCAAATGTAAAAGGAAGTCTTACATCTACTTGAGAATATTTGGGAGTTTCATAATCTAATCTTAACATCGCTTTTGGTTTTGGTAACGGATCATTTCCGCAGGAAAAACAAGCAAGTGCTAACAATGGGAGAATTATTTTTTTAATTGTCATAATAAATGAACAGCTTTAGTGTAATATGGTAAACTTAATTTGTTTGATGCGCTTTTTGTCTAAAGCTTCTACAGTAAAAACGTAATTTTTGAAATTTATTTTACTTTGACGTCTTGGGAAAATTCCAGAAATCTCTAATACAAAACCTGCAATGGTTTCGGCTTCGCCTTTATGATCTTCAAAATCTGTATCGTCATCAAGCTTTACAATTTTATAAAAATCTTTTAGGGTTGTTTTACCTTCAAAAGAATAGTTGTATTCATCTATTTTGGTGTAAATAACGTCATCATCATCAAATTCATCACTTATGTCACCCACAATTTCTTCAATAACATCTTCTAAAGATACGACGCCAGATGTGCCACCATATTCATCTACCACGATGGCAAGATGTACTTTTTTCTCTTGGAACTCTACCATAAGGTCATCAAGCTTCTTATTCTCTGGTACAAAAAATGGGTCACGCAATAAGGTGGTCCAATTAAAAGTGTCTCTATCTATATAAGGTAGTAAATCTTTAACATACAAAATACCAATAACGGTATCTATACTATCTTTATAAACCGGTATTCTAGAATAACCGTTATTAATGACCTCAGTAATTATATCGGTATAATTTGCGTCTTCGCTTAAAGCAAAAATATCCATTCTTGGTCGCATGACCTGTTTCGTGTCTGTATTACCAAAGGAGACAATTCCTTTTAAAATTTTATGTTCTTCATCTGTAGTATCACTATCTCCTGTAAGTTCTAAAGCTTGGGATAATTGATCTACACTAAGGTTTGATTTTTGTTTCCCTAATTTATTGTGAATGCCTACAGTTATTTGTCGCATAGGTAAACTAATAGGTGAAAAAATAACATCAAGTATTTTGAGAGGTATGGCCATAAATACAGCAAACTTAACTCGGTTTCTACTTGCATAAATTTTAGGGACAATCTCACCAAATAGTAAAATTAAAAATGTGATTACTACAACTTCTAAAAGAAACCTAACCCAAGTGACGTCTACACTAGCAAAAAGTGTTTCGCCTAAATACGCAAAGAGGATTACAATCCCAATATTAATAAAGTTATTAGCAACCAATATTGTTGCTAAAAGTTTTTTAGGACGCTCTAAAAGTTTAGAAATTATATTGAATTTTTTTGAATTCTCCTCAAGACCCAAATCAATATCAGATTTGCTCAATGAGAAAAAAGCAACTTCTACACCAGAAATTAATGCAGAGCAAAATAGTAAAACAAAAAGCAGTATAAGCCCAGAAACGAAAGATACGTTTGTGTTGAGCATGGTAATTATTAAACTCGTGGGTTCAGGATCCAATTTAGGTGTTTTTAGTTTATTTTAATTAAAACGGAAGATCATCAGTACCCTCAGTTTTAGATTGAGTTGCAGGATTACTAGCTGGTTTTTGCGCAGCTTGTTGAGGGTTTGGAGTTGGCACATTTCCGCCTTGATTATCATTTTTTGCAGATAAAAACGTGAAATCTGTACACTGGATCTCTGTAGAGTAGCGATCCATACCTTTGTCGTCTTGCCATTTTCTAGTTTTAAGTCGCCCTTCAATATATACCTTATCGCCTTTAGATAAATATTTTTCACAAATCTCTGCCGCTTTATTTCTTACAACAATATTATGCCATTCTGTATTTGTAACACGCTCGTTAGTTTGTTTGTTGGTATAGGTTTCATTGGTTGCTAAAGGAAAACGGCCAACACAATTTCCACCATCAAAATAATGCATCTTTACTTCATCTCCCAAATGCCCAATAAGCATCACTTTATTTAATGTTCCTGACATAATCTATTTTGTTTAAGCTTACAAAATTAAGCAATTTGTAATCATGGTATTAAAAGTATGAAAAATATATGTAATTTCTAAAATGGGAAATTAAACGTCGTAATAAAATTACTAATTAAAATAGGTGTTGGATATGTTTTTACTTCGGAAAATGGAACACTATCTCCATTGATCGTTTTCACCTCAATAATCCAAAATTTAGTATAAAGATGTTGATGTGATAATTTATGGACTATAGGTTCTGGATTAAAAATGCTAAAAGTAAAATCTTCAGTTTTAAAATACGCTTTAATCAAAGCATGGTTTTCAAAGTTTGCAGCAGTAATTTCTGTGTCACTTTCAATTAAAGGAAATTGATATAGGTTTTGCCAAATCCCTTTTGAAGTACGTTTTTCAAATAAGGTTTTTTTATCTTCGGAAATGAGCACTAAAAAATTAAAGTGCTTTTTGGTGACTTTCGTCTTTTTAAGTTTTACAGGTAATAGATCTACTTGTTTTTTTTGCACCGCAACACAACTTGCATTTAAGGGACACACGTCGCAATTTGGATTTTTAGGTTTACATTGTATAGCGCCAAACTCCATAAGTGCTTGATTATAATCACCAGGATTATTGGTGTCAAGAAGTTTTGTAGCCAAGGCTTTAAACTCTTTTATACCTGGAGTACTATTAATAGGAGTAGAAATTCCAAAAAACCTAGAAAGCACACGATACACATTTCCATCAACAACAGCATGAGCTTCATTAAAGCAAATAGACGAAATAGCACTTGCTGTATAATCACCAACACCTTTTAACTTTATGATATCATTATAAGTCGTAGGAAACACACCCTGTAATTCATTGCAAATATATTTTGCAGATGCATGTAAATTTCGAGCCCTAGAATAATATCCTAATCCTTGCCAAAGCTTTAAAACGTCTTGTTCATTGGCATTTGCTAAGTCAAAAACTGACGGAAAACTGGTAACAAAAGCTTCATAATATGGTAACCCTTGCTTAATTTGGGTTTGCTGCATAATTATTTCACTCAACCAAATATGATAAGGATTTTTGGTGCTTCTCCAAGGTAAGTCTCGCTTATTAACTGAGTACCAATATGTTAAAATTGTGGTAAAATTCATTTAGAATATTCAATAAATACAAAAGTAAATCTTTAGTAGGTTAAATTTTAATTAATTACGCTTGAAATATTGAAATTAAATTACATATATTTGCATCCCTTATAATTAATAGATAACCCTAAAATTAATAACAATGACAAAAGCTGATATAGTAGCTAAAATTTCTGATAAATTAGGAATTGAAAAAGGAGATGTTCAAGCAACAGTTGAAACATTCATGGAAGAAGTTAAATCTTCATTAGAAGGTGGAGACAATGTATACCTTAGAGGTTTTGGAAGTTTTATTGTAAAAACAAGAGCCGAAAAAACTGGGCGTAACATTTCAAAAAACACAACAATCAAAATACCTGCACACAATATTCCTGCATTTAAACCTGCAAAAGTATTCGTAGAAGGTGTTAAGACAAACGTTGAAGTAAACTAAAACACAGGTATCGAAAAGGTTTCGGTATTTAAACGAATATTAATTTAAAAAATACTTATTTATGCCAAGTGGTAAAAAAAGAAAAAGACACAAGGTAGCGACGCATAAGCGTAAAAAACGTAGACGCGCTAATCGTCACAAGAAAAAATAAATTGAAAAAGTAGTTTTATAACTACTTTTTCAATTTTAGCTCATCTTGATTTTTTTTGCTTTTTACAAAACAGAAAAAATCAAGAAGAGTTTATTTATAACAACGTTCTTTGATATAAAATTCATGAGTTATTTATGTTTTACCAACATAATACATGAGTTTGCTGGATTAAATATCCTGTGTCAAAATAATATCCATCTGTTTTGAAATGAATCAAAATAGATTAAAATTAACAAAATGGAAAAAGAATTGATTATTAGATCGAGTTCTGATGTTGTTGATTTTGCCTTATTAAAAGATGGAAAACTTATCGAATTACACAAAGATGAAGATGATAACAACTTTGCAGTTGGTGATATATTTATTGCCAAAACACGCAAATCTGTTCCTGGTCTAAATGCTGCATTTGTAAATGTAGGTTATGAAAAAGATGCGTTTTTGCATTATCATGATTTAGGACCAAAATTACCGTCACTTTTAAAATTCGTTAAACGTGTAAGCGCAGGTAGACATACCGATTTTTTACTGAAAAATTTTCAGTTTGAGAAAGATATAGACAAAAACGGAAGCATTGCTAACGTCTTAAAATCTAATCAATCTCTATTAGTACAAATTGTAAAAGAACCAATTTCAACCAAAGGCCCTCGTATTAGTAGCGAGTTGTCAATTGCAGGCCGTTATATAGTTCTTGTACCATTTTCTGATCGTATTTCAATCTCTCAAAAGATTGATTCTAAAGAAGAAAAAGAACGTTTAAAACGTTTGGTAAAGAGTATTACGCCTAAAGGTTTTGGTGTTATAATTCGTACAGTCGCACAAGGCAAAAAAGTTGCCGAACTCGATAAAGATTTACAAAATTTGCTGAGTAGATGGACAGCAATGTGTAAAAAATTAAATAAAGCACATCATCCTAGTAAGGTGTTAAGTGAAATGAATAAAGCCTCTTCAATATTAAGAGATATTTTTGATGATTCATTCTCTAGCATTACAGTAGATGACGAAGTGCTTTATGAACAAATTAAAGATTACGTGCAAGAAATTGCACCTGCTAAAGAATCAATAGTGAAAATGTACAAAAATGGCGTACCACTTTATGAAAAGTTTGGAATAGAACGTCAAATAAAAACCTCCTTTGGTCGTACAGTATCTATGGCAAGAGGCGCTTATTTGGTAATAGAACATACCGAAGCGATGCATGTTGTTGATGTTAATAGTGGTAATAGATCTAACAAAGAAAAAAATCAAGAAGACACTGCATTAGAAGTCAATATGATTTCTGCTTCAGAGATTGCTCGTCAATTACGTTTACGTGATATGGGAGGCATTATCGTAGTAGATTTTATTGATATGAATAAAGCAGAGAATCGAAAAAAATTGTACAATCATCTTCGTGACGAAATGAAAGATGATAAGGCAAAACACAAAATTTTGCCTCCTAGTAAGTTTGGTTTAATACAAATTACCAGACAACGTGTTCGCCCAGAACGCAATATTAAAACAAAAGAAGAAAATCCAAATGGTATTGCAGGTGAAGAAATTGAAGCACCTATTAAAGTGATTCAAAAAATTACTCAAGACCTAGAGAGACTCTTTAAAAAAGACTATAAAAAGATAACGCTTAATGCGCATCCATTTATAGCAGCCTTTATAACCAAAGGGTTTCCATCAGTACGTTCTAAGTGGTTTATGGAACACAAAAAATGGGTAAAAGTTTTACCTAGAGATGCTTACACATATCTTGAATACCATTTTATTGATAAAAATGGTAAGGAAATCAAATAATATCTAAAGCCCCTTTTCGAAATGCGAAAAGGGGTTTTTGTTTTTAATAGGTTTTATTTTTCTTCGGAAATCATCTAGACAAAGCCAATTGGTCTTAACACTATCGCTAAGCATTTTAAATATGCTTTCGCATCATTATAAATTACTAGCAAGTTTGTCATTCAGAAGGAGGCACGACTGAAGAATCTTTTAATTAAAGAAGAGATTACAAGATTTCGCTCGCAGTGACAGAATACTATAACAACCATCGCTAGTGTTTCATTATAATTAGTGCTTTAGGCACGCGTTGCAAACGAACGCCATCGCAGATTTTTGTTTTTAATAGGTTTTATTTTTCTTCGGAAATCATCTAGACAAAACCAATTGGTCTTAACACTATCGCTAAGCATTTTAAATATGCTTTCGCATCATTATAAATTACTAGCAAGTTTGTCATTCAGAAGGAGGCACGACTGAAGAATCTTTTAATTAAAGAAGAGATTACAAGATTTCGCTCGTAGTGACAAAAAACTATAACAACCATCGCTAGTGTTTCATTATAATTAATGCTTTAGGCACGCGTTACAAACGAACGCCATCGCAGATTTTTGTTTTTAATAGGTTTTATTTTTCTTCGGAAATCATCTAGACAAAACCAATTGGTCTTAACACTATCGCTAAGCATTTTAAATATGCTTTCGCATCATTATAAATTACTAGCAAGTTTGTCATTCATAAGGAGGCACGACTGAAGAATCTTTTAATTAAAGAAGAGATTACAAGATTTCGCTCGTAGTGACAGAAAACTATAACAACCATCGCTAGTGTTTCATTATAATTAGTGCTTTAGGCACGCGTTACAAACGAACGCTAACGGAAGCGTGTTTTTAATTAAAGCACATTTCCGAAGAAAAGAAATCAAGGCGCAGGATTAGGAATATCTGCATGCACTTCATTTATCGCTTTTAAAATCTCGTCACTTAACGTAATATTCACACTCTCAATATTTTCTTCTAATTGCTCTAAAGAGGTTGCTCCAATAATATTACTCGTTATAAAAGGTCTATCGGTTACGAAAGCCAAAGACATTTGTGCTAAGGTCATATTGTGATCTTCAGCAATTTTAAGATAACGTTTTGTAGCTTCTGTACAATTGTCACTGCTGTATCTTGCAAATCTTGGAAATAACTTCAATCTTGAATTATCTGGTGCTTTACCATTGAGGTATTTTCCTGATAAAACACCAAATGCCATAGGAGAATAAGCCAACAATCCAATGTCCTCACGAATAGCAACTTCTGCCATATCTCCTTCAAAAACACGATTAAGTAAAGAATAGGCATTTTGTATGGTCACCATTCTAGGCAAATCATTTGTTTTTGATTCTTCTAAATAACGCATCGTTCCCCAAGCTTTTTCATTTGAAATACCAACCTGACGAATTTTTCCAGATTTTATGATGTCATCTAGATTATGAAGAATCTCATTAAAATTATCTGTCCAAGGATCATTAGTAATATGATTGTAATCCCTTACGCCAAATGTGTTAGTTTGACGCTCAGGCCAATGTAATTGGTATAAATCTATATAATCGGTTTTTAAACGCTTTAAGCTATTGTTAACGGCATCGTTGAGTGCGTCTTTACTAAATCCGTTAGTTCTAATATGTGCTGTGTAATCACCTGTGCCAGCAATTTTACTAGCTAAAACGACTTTATCACGATTGCCAGTTTTTTCAAACCAGTTACCAATGATTCTTTCGGTTTCTGCATAGGTTTTTTGTTCTGCAGGAACTGGATATAACTCTGCAGTATCAAAAAAATTAATGCCGTTGTCTAACGCTAAATCCATTTGAGCAAAGCCTTCGTCTTGGGTGTTTTGATTTCCCCAAGTCATGGTGCCTAAGCAAATTTTACTAACTTTTATATCTGTTTTAGGTAAGGTTGTGTATTTCATCTTTAGTTCCCATGAAAATGGGAATCTCTTTAGTTAAACTTAAATGTATGTAAATATAAAAAGACCTTTCAGCTTTTTAAAGCTAGAAAGGTCTAAATGTATGTTAAGGTTTTGTAATCTTTCCGTCTTTGATTTCTTTATTAAAATCAAATCTACCTTCCCTTGTACTTTGACTAGGCTCAGCAATCAAGAGAAGTATTTCGTATGAGATTCTTCGCTTTGCTCTGAATGACAAAAAAAGTTTAATGTCATTCAGAAGGAGGTACGACTGAAGAATCTAGAGATGAGAAATGTCTATGAGTTATATATCATTTAGCAGCTTAGAAATTTCATCCAACTTAGGCGTTAAAATGACTTCTATACGTCTATTTTGTGCTTTTCCAACCGAAGTTTCATTACTAGCTATTGGAGCAAATTCGCCACGACCTGCAGCAGTTAGGTTCTCTGGTTGTATGGATGGGTTTTCTCTTAATATGTTAACGATAGCAGTAGCACGTTTAGCAGATAAATCCCAATTTCCACTTAATTGATTATTTCCTTTATAAGGTACATCATCAGTATGACCTTCAATTAAAATAGCAATTTCTGGATTTTCGGCTAATACGTCTCCTAGCTGTTGCACAGCTTGTTTACCTTGAGATCCAACTGCCCAACTTCCCGATTTAAAAAGGAGTTTATTTTCCATAGACACATAAACTTTCCCGTTGCGTTGTTCTACTGTTAATCCTTTACCTTCAAAATTGGTTAAGGCTTTAGATATAGCATCTTTAAGTTTAGTCATTGCAGCATCTTTACTCGCTATGACGTGTTCTAACTCAGCAACACGTTGAGATCTAGATTCTAATTCTTTTTTTAGTTTTTCTAGTCGTGCGTTTTCTGCAAGTAAAGCTTGCTCTTTAGCTTCGAGTTCAGCTAATAATTCTCTATTCTTTTTAGAATTTTCGGCAATTGATGCACTACTGTTTTTTTCTAATGCGTTATAAGAGGCTTCAAGATTTTCTTTTTCTCTTACTAATGCTTTGTATTCTCCTTCCCAACGATTACGATCGGCAATAGCATTATCGTAATCATCTTGAGATGCATTTAAATCATTTTTAGCTTGGTTTAAAGCGGTTTCTAGATCACGATTACTATCTGCTAATTTTCTGTTCTCTTTTTTTAGATTAGCATACTTACTTTCTAAATCTGTATAGATTTTTTTAGAAACGCAGGACGTTGTTAGTACTAATGTTAGTGCTATTAATGACAATTTTTTAAGCATAGGTATTTGTATTTCGATTTGTTTTTATTCTAATATTTTTTGCTAACTGTGAACTAACTATTCCATCTCTACTAAAATAGGACAATGATCGCTATGTACAGCTTCGGTAAGTATAACGCTTCGTTTGATATTATCTTGTATTGCTTCACTTACCATGGCATAATCTAATCGCCATCCTTTATTATTGGCACGAGAATTTGCTCTATAACTCCACCATGAGAATTCCTGTTTTTCTGGATGTAAATGTCTAAATGAGTCTATAAATCCGCTATCTATAAAATTCCCCAGCCATTCACGTTCTTCTGGTAAAAAACCAGATACACCTTTCATTTTAGGGTTATGAATATCAATTGCCTCATGACAAATATTATAATCGCCAAGTACAATGAGATTTGGGTGTTCTGCTCTCAAATCGTTCAAATACTGATGAATCATATTCATGTATTCAAATTTATGAGCCAAACGTGCATCGTTTGTTCCTGAAGGTAAATACATACTCATAACTGAAACTCCGTCAAAATCTGCTCTAATATTTCTACCTTCAAAATCCATTGATTCTATTCCTGTGCCATACTCCACATGCTTAGGTTCTATTTTACTTAAAATAGCGACACCACTGTAGCCTTTTTTTTGCGCACTAAACCAATAGTTGTATTTATATCCAGCATTTTCAATGGCTTCAATATCAACTTGCTCTTTCATAGCTTTGATTTCTTGAAGGCAAATCACATCAGGATTTGCACTTATAAGCCAATCAACAAAGCCTTTTTTCATTGCTGCTCTTATGCCATTAACGTTGTAGGAGATGATTTTCATAGTTGTATTTTAACATTTCAGCTAAAATAAATAATACTGTACTTTTACACGACTATTTTAAGGGCATTTTAACCATAAAATAATTTCTGCCTTTTAAAGTTAATATACTGAATGAAAATTGCTATTTCTCTTATTTGTTTTATGCTGTCCTTTTGTGCTTTTGCACAAGAGCCAACATCTAATTATAGAACAAAAAAAGTGGTGGTTAGAGATTCTGTTAAAATTGATACCGTAAGCATTAATTCTAGCTGGTTTTTTCTTAGAAAAACAAACCAAACATTAATAGATACATCCTTTTACAAGGTTGATTTTACTAAAGCTATATTAACGTTTAAGAAACCTATTGAAGTAGATTCTATAGAAATTTCCTATTTACGCTACCCAGATTTTTTAACGCGGAAATACGCTCAACTCGACAAAAAGATCATTGTAGAAAATACAGATAATTTACAGAGACTCTATAAACTCAATCAATCTAATATTCAGAAAAACTACACGCCATTTGGAGGTTTAAGCACATCGGGAAGTATTTCAAGAGGTGTTACGTTGGGAAACAACCAAAACTCAGTTTTAAATAGTGAGTTAGATTTACAAATTTCTGGGAAATTAAGTGATAAAGTCTCGCTGAGAGCATCAATACAAGATGCAAATATTCCGTTGCAAGAAAGTGGGTATTCACAACGCTTAGATGAATTTGATCAAGTATTTATAGAGCTTTTTAGTGACCGTTGGAATATAAGAGCAGGTGATATAGATTTAGCAAACACCAACAGTTATTTTGCCAATTTCACCAAACGAGTACAAGGGTTACAAGTGGCTGCAAATTTTGGAGATGACGACTCAAAAACTACACTTTTTGCATCTGGAGCTTTGGTGAGAGGCCAATTTACAACCAGCCAATTTACTGCACAAGAAGGTAACCAAGGTCCTTATAAATTGACAGGTCCCAATAATGAATTATTTGTTTTAATTGTGTCTGGCAGTGAAACCGTTTACGTCAATGGTCTCCCAATTGAGCGTGGCGAAAACAAAGATTATATCATAGATTACAACGCAGGAGAAATCATTTTTAATGCTACATATCCTATCACTTCGGAAATGAGAATTACCGTAGATTATCAGTTTAGTGAACGTAATTTCTCTCGATTTACCATTTTTGGAGGAGGTGCTTATGAATCTGAAAAATTAAAACTTGGCGTTTCTGTCTATTCTGAAGCAGATGCTAAAAACCAACCCTTACAGCAAAATCTTTCGGCAGAACAAGTAGAGATTTTATCTAACGCAGGTGATGATGAAACGCTAATGATTGCACCTTCAGATGTTTCCGAAGCCTACGATGAAAACCGAATTTTATATAAAAAAGAAATTATTGGAGGTATAGAACGTTTTGTGTTTTCAAATAATGAAGATGACGATTTGTTTAGTGTGCGTTTTACCTTGGTTGGTGCTAATCTTGGTAATTATGTGTTGATAAATAGTAACGCGATTGAAAACATTTTTGAATATGTAGATCCTATAAACGGTGTTCCGCAAGGAAATTATGAACCTATTGTTCGTTTAATTGCTCCTGAAAAATTACAAGTTGCCGTTGTTAATGGAAGCTATAAACCTACCGAAAAAACCGATGTGTTTTTTGAACTTTCGGGAAGTAAAAATGATGAAAATTTGTTTTCTAGTTTTGATGATGGTAATAATGATGGTTTTGCTGCCAAGCTTCGTGTTAATCAAAATATTATCAAATCTGATAGTCTTTGGAGTCTTAATGTTAATATTGACGCAGACATTATTAATAAGAATTATGAAACTATACAGCGTTTGTATAGAGCCGAATTTAATCGTGATTGGAATTTAGAAAACCCATTAGGTAATCAAGCTTTATTATCGTCTGGTTTAGAATTGGTACATCCTAAAAAAGGATTAGCATCGTATCAATTTGAGCATTTAAATTACTCTGAGAATTTTAATGGAAATAAACACAATGTCTTTGCTAATTTACAGTTTAAGGATATCAATATTTTTTCAAACTCCAGTATTTTAAATAATAAAAGTAGTCTCTCAACGTCAACATTTGTGCGTACTTTTAATCGTGTCACTTATAATTTTGCCAAGCAATGGGTTGGGACTAGAATCGCTTTAGAAGATAATGAGCAACGTGATAGGGAAACCGATTTGCTAACCAGCTTAAGTCAGCGTTTTAACTCCTACGAAGTATTTACGGGAATAGGAGACAGTACAGGCGTTTTTGTAGAAGTTGGTTATAAACATCGTGTTAATGACAGTTTGCGAGACAACCAAGTGAAGCGTGTTAATACCTCAAATACGTATTATATAAAGTCTAAAATTATTCAGAATAAAAACACAAATTTGGGCATTTATGCTAATTACCGAAAACTAAAAAATGAAGACGAAACCATAGAAGATGAAAATTCTTTAAATTCTAGATTGAATTTTAATCAGAAATTATGGAATAACCTCGTGCTTTTAAACACTGTTTTTGAAACTAATTCAGGAACTTTAGCGCAACAAGATTTTACCTATGTTGCTGTAGAACCTGGACAAGGTGCTTATACTTGGATTGATTATAATGACAACGGAATTCAAGAACTCAACGAGTTTGAAGTTGCTCAATTTACAGATGAAGGCGAATATATTAGAGTATTGCTACCCAATCAAGTGTTTGTAAAAACGCATCAAAATAGATTTAGTCAAACGGTGACTATTAATCCGCAACAATGGGCAGTTTCCGAAGAAAAAAGTAAGAAATTCTGGTCTCATTTTTACAATCAAACCTCTTATTTGGTAGATAGAAAAAATAGGAGAGAAGGCGAGGAGTTTGATTTAAATCCGTTTTCTACCTCTGAAGAGAATCAGCTTGCGCTAAACAAAAGTATTCGTAACGTATTGTTTTTTAATAGAGGGAAACAAAAGTATACAACTTCATATACGTATTTGGCAAATACCAATAGAACGACTTTATCTATAGGGTTTCAAGAAAATTCTATTGAAAGTCATCAATTACAGTTTAATCATAAATTTTGGACCAATTGGCTTCTTAATTTACAATCTAGTTTTGAAATCAATGAAAGTTTAAGCGAGAACTTTTCATCACGTAATTACAATCTTGACGAGATAAGATTTCAACCTAAATTATCATATCTTTTTAGTGAAAATGCACGTTTTGATGTGTTTTATCAATACACTTCAAAAGATAATACTATTGGCAGTATGGAGCAATTGTTGCAAAATAATTACGGATTGTCATTTACCTTTAACAAGGCAAATAAAATGGCATTAACAGGAGAAGTTAACTTTTTTAAAAACGAATTTACAGGTAATGCAAATACACCTGTGTCTTATCAAATATTAGAAGGTTTACAGCCAGGAAATAACTTTACTTGGAGTTTATTGGCTCAAAGAAAACTGACTAAATTCTTGGATTTAAACTTTAATTACTTCGGAAGAAAAACAGAAACCAGCAAAACAATTCATACAGGAACTGTGCAATTGAAGGCTTATTTTTAGTGTGTTCAGCGTAGGCTATACTTGTATACTGCGGAAAAACCGTAATTCAAAACCGTTTTAAGCCAAATTTTAACAAACGCTTTAATATATATTTGTAGTATATATTCTATATTTGCAAATAATTCTCCCTCGCTTGAAAGTTGATTTTGATTAATAGCAAATCATCAAATATTAATTTATACTATTTTATACACTTCTGAAAAATTATTTTAAACTTATCCTATTTGCTTTAGGACTCTTCCTTTTCACTTTTAGTTGTGAAAAAGATGATAATCTAAAACCTGATGAAACTACTAGTAAAAATATAAACGAAATTAGTATCACTATTAATAATTGGCCTCACATTAAAGCTGAAAAACCAAAACTATCTCAACGCATAGAAGAAATTAACCTCCCAAAGCGTTCATCCAGATTTATGACTTCCTCTATTTATGGATTTACAATTGATGATTCTAAAGTACAAATTATAGAACAAGAGGGTTTTACCACCTATACTTTTTTTGCTTTTAGAGAGCAAACAGATTTACTGGATTACAGCATCTTAGAAAATTATGTATATAAAGAATTTGCAGATGGAAGCTATTCGCAATTCTTGATATCCTACGTAAATTGTGTTATTCAAGAAAATGGAGTTATTAATTGTGATGATACTGGTCAAACCATTATAACTATTAGTGATGATGATTTAATGCATGGTAGAGGATGCGAACCTGAGTTTATTGATTTGGCGACTACTATAGTTTGTTATGATGTCCCTTGCACTGGAGGCGATAATCACGTACTAGGAGACGAAGATTACAGTAGTTGTGCTTTAGTTTTAGTCCATGAGTCAATACATGCTGAACTTTTAGAAAGGTGTATACAGTTAGGAATTATAACTAGTGCTGGATATGGTGCTAGTAACTGGCAAGTTTTATTTAATTTTTCTAATGGACAAATAATTCAATCTGATTTAGGTGATATATTGTTTGCAACTCTAGTTGATCAATACAGTTCATATAATGGTGGGCCATTAAATTCCAATTGGCAACATGACATGTTTAATGTACTTGGTTATAGGGATAGAATAATAGAGGATCTAAACTCTTACCATTTATTACTGGATGATCCTCTAAACCCTTTTGAAAATCACTTAAATAATAATGGTATTTTAATATTAGTATGTCAGAATATTTTGAATTATTTGCGTGGAAAGGTTTAGCTGGAACAATTGCTTTTTCCAATTTGACACCTACTGAATTTACTAAGTTAAATTTAATAAATAATTTAACTGCTCAATTTTATAACGATAATTGTAATTAATATGAAACATTTTATTTATTTGTTAATGATATTATTTAATTTCTCCTTTTGTCAGGGACAAAGTGAAGAACCTACATATTTATTATATGAGAAAGATATGAGGATAGAAAATACTAATAATCGAGTTTTGTTAAGCTTTGGTTTACAGGCTAGTGACGGTAGAGACTGCATATATAATTTTGAGTTAGATAACTTGTCAAAAGATTTTGAGTATTTGGAATTTGAAGAAATGAAAGATGAATTATTGAATTTTGATTACAAAACAAATACTATTTTAAAGTTGGATGAGCTTTCTAAGTATGACTTTTGTGATTTGCAAATTTTATTAGCTGATACAAAGCCTTTATTTTTATTAAAGAAAGTTAATGGGAAACTATATAAATATAGATTGGTATTTATGAGTTCTCAAAGAGGCTGGAGTAGAGTTGATACTAATTAATTTTTGAAGATAAAAAACTCCCAAATCGTTTAGATTTGGGAGTTTTTAAATTCTTGATACTTCGACACTTCGACTACGCTCAGTGCAGGCAAGCTCAGCACGAGCGAAAAAATAATTGAATTACATTTTCTGTAACCAATGCTTAACATCCACTTCTTTTTTGATAATATCTTTTAAGTCTTCAATCTTAACGCGTTGCTGCTCCATGGTATCACGATGACGAATGGTTACTGTATTGTCTTCTAAAGTGTCATGATCTACAGTGATACAAAATGGTGTACCGTTAGCATCTTGTCTTCTGTAACGTCTTCCTACAGCATCCTTTTCATCGTAAGTGACATTGAAATCCCATTTTAAATCGTCTAAAATTTGTTTTGCCACTTCTGGTAAGCCATCTTTTTTAACCAATGGTAAAATTGCGGCTTTTGTTGGTGCTATAACTGCTGGTAATCTTAAAACGGTTCTGGTTGTATTGTTTTCTAATTCTTCTTCAACTAAAGCATTAGAGAATACAGCCAAAAACATACGATCTAAACCAATAGAGGTTTCTAAGACGTAAGGTGTGTAATTTTCTTTGTCTTCATGATCAAAATACTGTAACTTCTTACCAGAAAATTCCTCATGTTGTTTTAAATCAAAATCTGTACGTGAGTGGATTCCTTCTAGTTCTTTAAACCCAAATGGGAATTTAAATTCTATATCTGTAGCAGCATCTGCATAATGTGCTAATTTTTCATGATCATGAAAACGGTAATTGTCTTGACCCATACCTAAAGATAAGTGCCATTTCATTCTAGTTTCTTTCCAGTGTTCAAACCATTCTTTTTGAGTACCTGGTTTGATGAAAAACTGCATTTCCATTTGTTCAAACTCACGCATTCTAAAGATAAATTGTCTTGCTACGATTTCATTTCTAAAAGCTTTTCCTGTTTGAGCAATCCCAAAAGGAATCTTCATGCGTCCCGTTTTTTGAACGTTTAAAAAGTTAACAAAAATACCTTGAGCAGTTTCTGGACGTAAGTATAAATCCATTGCGCTTTCTGCGCTGGCTCCTAACTTAGTACCAAACATTAAATTAAATTGTTTGACTTCTGTCCAGTTTTTAGAGCCTGTTAGTGGATCTGCAATTTCTAATTCTTCAATTAGCGCTTTTACATCTGCCAAATCTTCTTTTTCTAAAGATTGACCTAAACGTTTTAGAATGGTATCTATTTTTTCTTGGTAGCCTACAACTCTTCCGTTGGTGCTTACAAACTCTTCTTTATTAAAAGCGTCTCCAAAGCGTTTTTCGGCTTTTTTAACTTCCTTATCTATCTTGTTTTCAATTTTAGCACAATAGTCTTCTACTAAAACATCTGCACGATAGCGTTTTTTAGAATCCTTATTATCAATTAAAGGATCATTAAAAGCATCTACGTGACCAGAGGCTTTCCAGGTTGTTGGGTGCATCAAAATTGCAGCATCAATACCTACAATATTGTCATTCATTTGTACCATGGCTTTCCACCAGTAGTCACGAATGTTTTTTTTGAGTTCTACTCCATTTTGAGCATAATCGTAAACTGCGCTTAATCCGTCGTAAATTTCACTACTTTGAAATACGTAACCATACTCCTTTGCGTGCGAGAGTACTTTTTTAAATTGATCTTCGTTTGCCATACTGCAAAAATAAAAAACCGCTCCAATAAATTGTGCGGTTTTTAATAAATTATAAGGTTGATTTTAAACTATTTTTTAATTCAATTTTACTTCTGTACTTCCTAGTCTTCTGTCTTTGTGAAAAATAGAGATGTAATACATTCCTTTTTCAAACGGTTTATCATTTACATCACTATCGACATCAATACAAACTTCTACAACTTCATTATTGTAGTTTATGATTTCTTTAGCGCTGTAAATAAGGCTTGAGTTTCCAAAATTCACAGAGCCTTTGTCTGCAACCACATTATTTCTAGGATTTAAAATTTGTATGTAGAGTTCTTTTTCTCCGGCTTCTGTTAAAGCGTTTTCAGCAAGAATAAAACATACTTCAATACTTTCTACTTTTTTAGCTTTGTTGCTTGATGCTTTAGCTCCAAATAGGTTTTCAAAACCTTCTGCTTTAAAAGAATTGGCAGTTAATAATGCGCCTTTTTCTATACTTTTATTTAAGTTTTTGTTTTGTTGAAGTAAGGTTGAATTCTCGTTTTGCTGTTTGCGCAATTCACTGTAAGCAAGCAGTTTTTCTCTTTCTAAACCTTTATTAACTTCGTCTAAAGAGTCTATAGTATTGAATAAAACCTTATTTTTAAGTTTTATGTTAAAGAGTTGTTGTTTGAATTTTGCAAGTATAGAAAGATCGCTACGTACCATTTTAAGAGAATCCAAAGTTAGTATGGTTGCTCGTTTAGCGTCTTCCAGTTTGGAAGTAATCAGATCATTGGAAATTGAAACGTCATCATAGCGTGTGATCATTTGGGACAATTCACTTTCAACTAGCTTCTTTTCTTGTTCTAAAAATTGCTGATGCGATGCAATGGATTTGTAACTTGTAAAACTGTAAACAGTTAAAGCTGCAACGGCAATAATTAAAGAACCAATAATTAATCTGTAGTTAAATAATTGAGGGTTAACTATCATTATTAATTTCGTTATTTAATCGTGCGAAACTAAAGAATATGTTAGCAATAAATAATTTTAATCGTTGAAATGATAAAAAACTTGTTAAACTTGTTTTTTCCTGAAGCTTGTAATGCTTGTGGCAATCATTTATCTGATAATGAACAACAAATTTGCACACATTGTAGACATAATTTGCCACTAACAAATTTTCATGATGATCCTGATAATGCTGTTCATAAAATACTCTATGGAAGGGTGAAATTAGAACAGGCCACTGCATTACTTCATTTTTCTAAAAAAGGTATTGTACAACAACTCATGCATAATCTCAAATATAAAGGCCATGAAGAAATTGGTCAATTTTTGGGAGAATGGCTAGGTGAAGAATTGAAGACGATTAAAGGCTACTCAAACATAGATGTCGTTATACCTGTGCCATTACATAAAAAGAAACTCAAATCTAGAGGTTTCAATCAAGTTGATAAATTTGGTATTGCAATAGCAAAGGCTTTAAATGCAGACTATAATACGTCGGTTTTAATAAAAACTACGCATACTAAAACACAAGTTTTTAAAGATAGATTAAAACGAAATTCGAGAATTCACACCAATTTTAAAATTGTAAATGGAGATAGTTTACAAAATAAACATATTCTTATTGTAGACGATATTATTACTACAGGAGCTACAATAGAAGATTGTGCCAATGTATTATTAGATATTAAAGGGATTACACTAAGTTTGGCTACAATGTCAATTACAGATTAATTCTAGCAACCTTTTAAATCTAAGGTTAAACTGATATTAAATTGTTTTGAAGATACATAGGTTTATTGTTAATTTGTTGAAATTAGAAGTACACATGCGTAAACACATTTTACAAAGTTTAGTTATACTTATTATTTTGTCGCTAGTAATAAGTTGCGCCAATAGAGGCACACCTTCTGGAGGAGACAAAGATGTAGATGCACCTGTGATTATAAAATCTTTGCCAGAGAATATGACGACTAATTTTAAAGGCAAGGAAATTAAAATTTATTTTGACGAATATGTTAAAATTAATAACCTTCAAAAACAACTCATTGTTTCTCCACCAATGGATCCAGAGCCAACAGTAACTCCTCTAGGTACAGCAAGCAAATACGTTACTATTATTATAAATGACACCTTAGCAGATAATACTACATATGCGTTTAATTTTGGACAAAGTATTGTAGATAATAATGAAGAAAACCCTTACGATTATTATAGATACGTGTTTTCTACAGGAGATTATATCGATTCACTATCTGTAAAAGGCCAAATTTTAGATGCCGAAAATAGAATTCCCGAAGAATTTGTTTCTGTCATGTTATATGAGAAAGATTCTACGTATACAGATTCTATTGTGTATAAAAGCAAACCCAAATACATTACCAATACATTAGATAGTCTCACCACTTTCAGTATAGATAACATTAAACCTGGAACCTATAAATTGGTTGCTTTAAAAGACGATAATGGGAACTTCACATTTCAGCAAGACAAAGATAAAATAGGGTTTTATGAAGGTTTTATTACCGCTCCAACAGATTCTCTTTTTACGATAAAATTATTTAAAGAAACTCTTAATTTTGATGCTAAAAAACCGCGTCAAGCTGCTGGTCAAAAAATAGGATTTGGCTATGAAGGAGATTATAAAACAATGGCAATTGAGTTGTTAGATAATAAACCAGAGGGATTTACAACCGTAATTACAAAAGATCCCAAGGCAGATACTTTATATTATTGGTATAAACCAAAGTTAGCATTAGATTCTACACAATTTATTGTTAGAAATAAAACGTTTATTGATACCCTAAAACACAGGTTTAGATCTATAGATAAAGATTCTTTAACCATAAATATGCTATCGCCATCAACATTAGGTTTTAATGATGATGTGCAAATTACTGGGTCAATACCTTTTACGAAATTTAATGAAAAACAAATTCAAATTTTAGATAGAGATTCAGTGATTGTACCATTTAAAACAACATTCAATACCATTGATAATTTGTATAGTTTACAATTTGAGAAGCAAGAAAAACAGCAGTATAATATGACGATGTTACCAGGAGCTATTGAGGATTTCTTCGGAAATGTAAATGATACACTTAAATTCGCTGCTAAAACAAAATTATACTCAGACTATTCTAACATTAGAATAACGTTAAGAAACATGACCTATCCTGCAATTGTTCAACTCATAACAGATAAAGATGAGGTTAAATATGAGCAATTTGCTACAGAAGACCGTTTGTTTGATTTTAGAAACCTAACACCAGGAAATTACTTCTTAAGAGTGGTTTTTGATACTAACGGAAACCAAAAATGGGATTCTGGAAATTATTTAGAACAACGACAAGCCGAGCGCATAAGCTACAAAACCGAAATTATTGAAGCTAGAGCTAATTGGGATCCTGTAGAAACGTTTACGCTTTTAGACTAAACGAATCTCTATCGTTTAAAAATCCAAGTTTTGCTCTATATTTAGAAATGTGCTCTTTTTTAAGTGTTACAATTTCTGTAACTTCTTTACTTGGTGTAATGGTATCTATACGTTCACCAAGCACATCATATGCTGCAGAGTTACCAGAATAGTCATAGTTGTTTGCATCTAATCCAACACGATTAACTCCAATACAATAACTCATGTTTTCTATAGCACGCGCTTTTAATAAGGCATCCCAAGCACCAACCCTTATTTTTGGCCAATTAGCAACATATAGTAAAACATCATAATCTGTTGTGTTTCTTGCCCAAACAGGAAAACGAAGATCATAACATACCAAAGGACAAATTTTCCAACCTAAATATTGAACCATCAAAATATCTGATCCAGCACTGTAATATTTGTGTTCACCTGCTAAAGTAAACGTGTGTTTTTTGTCGTAATGTTTAATTTTACCATCGGGAAATACAAATAGTAGCCGGTTGAAATAGGTGTTATTTTCTTTAATAACCACGCTGCCTGTAATTGCTGCTTGTTTTATAGCTGCTAATTTTTGCATCCAAGAAACGGTATCTCCTGTCATGGTTTCTGCAACTAGATCTGGCTGCATTGTAAATCCAGAAGTAAACATTTCGGGAAGTATAATAAGATCAACAGGTTCTAAAATGGCACTAATTTTACTAGCGAAATTAATTCTATTTTGCTCTGGATTTTCCCAAGCCAAATTTGATTGTATAAGCGCAACTTGTAATTCTTTTTGCATGTCTTAAAATTACAAATTTTAAAATGTATTCAACAAAAAAATCCATTTTAGTAGTTTAAAACCTACTACAATGGATTCTAATGGTTTGAGCCTAAGTTTTTTTTAGATTTTATTTTTAGCTTTACTTATAGATTTTTGCAGTTTTTCTAATTTATCAAGCCATTTTGTGTTATCCTCAGGAGATAATTTTCCTTTACTTTTAAGCTTTTCATATTTTTTCTGCGCAGCATCAAGTTTTTTATTTGCCTTGTCTAAATTAGCTTGAGCTTTCTTTTGTTTTTTTAATTCCTTTTCGGCCTTTTTTTGAGCTTTTTCAGCTTTTTTCTTCTCTTTTTCGAGTTTTTTGGCTTCTTTTTCGGTTTTTGTAATGTTTTTTTGCTTTGCCTTTTCAAGTTTTTCAGCCTCTTTTTTAGCTTTTTCTTTTGCTTTTTCGGCAATTGCTGTTGTTGCTAGTTTCTCATTAATTAAACGAGCAGATTCTAAAATAGAAGCCGTTTCTTCGATACTTAATGTTTCAGTAACATCTTTGCCATCTAAGAAAATTTTGTCTTTTTTAACGTCGTAAGTTTTTCCGTCTTTTTGTACTTCTTGAGCATGCATTGTGATACTAAAAACTAACACTAAAAGTGTGATAATATATTTCATAAATTTATTTTATTGGTTCTATTTATAAGACACAAGTGCTACTGTAAAGTCACTTATAATTACGTTAAATTCTGTTCAATATATCTGCAGCCATTTTTAATGTGTCTCCTGTTTTAGCAAAACAAAAGCGAAGTACTTTGTCATCTCTTTCATGGGTATTAAATACTGATAAAGGAATAGAGGCAATACCTTTTTCTACAGTAAGCCGTTTTGCAAAATCTGTATCTTTTTCCGAAGTAATATCCGAAAAATCTAACACTTGAAAATACGTTCCTTTTGAAGGTGTCCATGTAAATCTAGAATCCTTGATAAGCTTTAAAAAGGTATCGCGTTTATCTTGATAAAAGCTAGATAAAGTTTGATAATGACTATGCTCAGCTAAATAATCTGCCAATCCTTTTTGTGTTGGGTGGTGCACAGAGAATACATTAAATTGATGTACGTTTCTAAAGGCCTCCATTAATTCTTTTGGAGCACAAGTATAACCCACTTTCCAGCCTGTATTATGAAATGTTTTTCCAAATGATGCCGTTATAAAACTACGTGCTTTTAGCTGCTTAAATAAGCAGACACTTTGGTGTTGCGCACCATCAAAAATAATATGCTCATAAACTTCATCACTCAAAATGATAATGTTTGTGTTGTTGGTGAGCTCTTGTAATTTAAGAAGATCTGTTTGGCATAAGGTCGTTCCGCTAGGATTGTGAGGCGTATTTATGATAATCATTTTAGTGTGGTCATTAATAGCTTGCTCGACAAGGTTCCAATCTATATTATAACTTGGTGCTTTAAGCGGTATTGTAATTGGTTTTCCTCCATTTAATGTTATAGCAGGTTCGTAACAATCGTATGCTGGTTTAAAAATAATGACCTCATCACCAGGTCTTACAAACGTTGAAATAATTGTAAAAATGGCCTGAGTAGCACCAGCAGTTACTGTGATTTCGACCTCTGGATGGTAAGATGTGTTGTAAAGTAATTCAAATTTTTTAGCAATGGCTTTGCGTAATTCTAGATTACCAGCCATTGGTGCATATTGATTATAGCCAGAATTCATAGCTTTTGAAACTGCATCAATCAATTTCTGATCACTTTTGAAATTTGGGAAACCTTGAGATAAATTAATCGCATTGTGCTTATTTGCTAAAGCACTCATGACACTAAATATCGAAGTTTCGACATTGTTAAGTTTTGGAGATATTTGCATCTTGTAAAGATAATAATTAATAGAAAAAAGAGTTGTAGTGCTAGAATCAAACGCTACCAACTATCAACAATTACTATCTTATCGTGTTCGTTTTATTATTTTCATGCCATAGATCTGCGGAAAAGAGCAAGATCGAAGAGCAGGCTAAAATAGGCGTTATTGAAGCTATAGAAATTCCGGTTGCACCTATGGAGCCTTCTCTAGATTCTATAAAACTGAATCTTAACTTTAAGCCAAAAGAAAATTACCAAACTATTCTAAATACCATCGCAACCGATAGAGCTTATTTTAAAGCGCTATACCAAACACATCCTGCAAAAGCGATTGATAGTGCTTCTCACTACTTATATTCAAAATTACTAAATGATATTGTACCTCATTGGTATGGGACCGAATGGGATTTTAATGGGCACACCAACATACCAAATGATGGCGACATTGCTTGTGGTTATTTTGTGTCAACAACCTTAAAACATTTTGGTTTTAATCTAAATCGTTACAAAATGGCGCAGCAAGCAGGACTCACTGAAGCCAGAATGCTGCAAGCAAATGCAAAACTAAAAACGTTTAGAAATTTGAGCTTTGAAAATTTAAAAATCAAAATTAACTCTGTTTATAAGGATGGAATTTACTTTGTAGGTTTAGACAATCACGTAGGTTATGTTGTAATAAAAGACAAAGAACTTTATTTTTTACATTCTAGCTATTGCGATGATAAAGTGGTGATAGAATTGGCAGAAAGATCACCTTGCTTTACTTCAAATATTTATGTTTTTGCCGAAATATCAACTAATAACGATTTGGTTAAAAACTGGATCTTCAATACGCGTTTGAACGTGCCGATAAATTAAATTTATTTTAAGTATTTTTTTATCTTTACGTACACTAATAATTGTACTATGAAATACTTAAAAATTATATTCTTTTTGATCGCCTTTCAATTGTCTGCACAGCAAGGAGGCATGTGGATTCCTTCTCTTTTAGAAGGGATGAACGAAACCGAAATGCAAAGCCTTGGTAGCAAATTAACTGCTAAAGATATTTATGATATCAATAACTCTAGTCTTAAAGATGCCATTGGTCATTTTAATGGTGGTTGTACTAGTGAGGTGATTTCTCCAAAAGGATTAATATTAACAAATCATCATTGTGGTTTTAGTCAAATACAGTCCCACTCGTCATTAGAAAATGATTATTTAAAAGATGGCTTTTGGGCAATGTCTCTAGATGAAGAATTACCTAATAATGGCTTATTTGTTGAGTTTATAGTTAGTATTCATGATGTTTCTAATCAGGTGCTTGCAGGTTTAAACGATACAATGACTGAGACAGAAAAACAATCTCAAATTTCTAAAAACGGAAACGGTATTTTAAAAGACTGGACTAAAGAAGTATGGCAAGATGTTAAACTAAAATCTTTTTTTAAGGGTAATCAATATTTTCTATTTGTGACAGAACGTTTTGAAGATATTCGTTTGGTTGGAGCACCACCAACAAGCATCGGTAAATTTGGAAGCGATACAGATAATTGGGTATTTCCAAGACATACAGGTGATTTTTCGTTGTTTAGAATTTATGCAGATGCTAATAATCGACCTGCAACATATAGTAAAGATAACAAGCCATACAAGCCAAAACACTTTTTACCAATCTCCCTAGACGGAATTGAAGAAGGTGATTTTACCATGGTTTTTGGTTTTCCAGGAACTACAGATGAGTACTTGCCTGCAGTTGCTATTGAGCATATCACTCAAGAATATAACCCTACCAATATCGCTATTCGTGAAGCGGCTTTAAAAGTGATAGACGCTAAAATGAAAACCAGTGATGATGTACGAATTAAATACGCATCAAAGCAAGCAAGAATCGCTAATGCATGGAAAAAATGGATTGGAGAAAACTTAGGGATTAAAAAAAGTAATGCCGTAGCCAAACGTCGCGAATTTGAAGCCACGTTTACCAAAGCACTTAAAGAACAAGGTATGGAAGATACCTACGGAAATATCTTACCAGAATTTGATCGCTTATATAAAGACTTTTCGGCTATAAATATCAAACGTAGAAACTTTATCGAAGTCTTTTTTATTACCAATGAATTAATGAATATGACCATAAGAGCATATCAAATGGAAAATTCTCAAGATCTAGAAGCTGCTATAGAATCTATGAGAAATCGATTAAAAGGCATTCATAAAAATTATGATGTTACTGTTGATAAAGGTGTGTTTAAAGCTGTCATGCCATTTTACACTAAAACTGTAGATGCTAGTATTTATGATACAACTGCGTTTACTAATTTGGATAGTGCCTTAAAATTATTAGAAGGTGAGCCAAGTGACGTGCTTGAAAAGTTGAATAATGATTCGGCTTATAAATATGCTAAACCGATGATTGAGGAGTTTTATAGAGATATAAATGCTGAGTTTCAACAAAAAAATGAACCCATCACTGCCTTGCAAACTACTTACATGACAGCCTTGATGAAAGTACTGCCAGAAGAGCGTTATTTTCCAGATGCAAATAGTACGCTTCGTGTGACGTACGGACAAGTGAGAGGGTATTCTCCAAGAGATGCTGTGTATTACAATCCGGTGAGCTATTTAGATGGTGTGATAGAAAAATATGTGCCAGGAGATTATGAATTTGATGTCCCTCAAAAGCTCATCGATTTATATGACGCTAAAGATTACGGTCAATATGCTGATGCTAACGGAAAAGTGCCAGTATGTTTTCTAGGAACAAACCACACTACAGGAGGAAACTCAGGTAGTCCAGCGATTGATGCCGAAGGAAATTTAATTGGTTTAAATTTTGATCGCGTTTGGGAAGGTACGATGAGTGATATGAATTACGATCCAGAAATTTGCCGAAACATTATGGTTGATTTGCGTTATGTACTCTTTATCGTTGATAAGTATGCAGGCGCAAAACATTTAATTGACGAAATGAAATTGGTGCATCCTAAGAAATAAATAATTAATCCATTTTTGAAAAGCCTTTCTTATCAAGAGAGGCTTTTTTTAGTTTCCAACAATCTCACCAATAATTTTGACATGGTGATTGGTATGAAGTTCTAAAAATCTATAAATTCTTGGAGTATTTACATTTCCGAATAAAGGATGCTTAAAATAGGCATTTTTATCTAAGTTAGATAAGGTTTTAATGTTAGCCTTTGCTAGTTCAATTTGCGATATCAAATCGGCTTTTAAAATGGTTTCTGGTGGTATAACATGTTTGGGAGCTTTCGCTTTTCCGCGAGGAAAAAAACCTAGGAAAAAAAATACTTTTCCTAAAAAACTAAAGTTGTTTTTATACGTTTCTGGTTCAGATTTTTGAAGTGTTTCACACACCTTGTTAATCACTTTTAGACTATGGTCTATATGCCAAGCTACATTACTTTTTGATACTTCAGGATTAGAGATTTTATAGTGTGCTATCTCTGCTTCAAGGGTTGTGATTAAGCTATTAATTTTATCTGAATTCATAACATTTATTTGTGTGAAGTTAAGAACTTTTTATGCTAAATAAGAAAACCCAAACTCTCTTTTGAAAGTTTGGGTTTTTTGTATGTGAGATTCTTCGCTTGCGCTCTAAATGACAATTAGTATCTGTAATGTTCAGGTTTGTATGGTCCTTCTACAGTTACACCAATGTATTCTGCTTGGTAAGGTGCAAGCTCTGTAAGTTCAACACCAATTTTTTCTAAGTGTAATTTAGCCACTTTTTCATCTAAATGCTTAGGTAGCATGTATACCTCATTTCCGTAGGCATCAGCGTTTTTCCATAACTCGATTTGAGCTAAGGTTTGGTTAGTAAATGAGTTACTCATTACAAAACTAGGGTGACCAGTTGCACAACCTAAGTTGACTAAACGACCTTCGGCTAAGATGATAATATCTTTACCATCAATAGTATATTTATCTACTTGAGGTTTGATTGTATCTTTAGTATTACCGTGAGTTTTGTTTAACCAATCCATTTGAATTTCGTTATCAAAATGACCAATATTACAAACGATAACTTTGTCTTTCATAGCTTCAAAATGCTCAGCACGAACGATATCTTTATTTCCTGTTGTAGTAATTACAATATCAGAGTTACCAACAACGGTTTCTAGTTTTTTAACCTCAAAACCATCCATTGCAGCTTGTAACGCACAAATTGGGTCAATTTCGGTAACGGTTACAATAGAACCTGCTCCTTTAAAAGATGCAGCCGTACCTTTACCAACATCACCATAACCACAAACAGTTACACGTTTTCCTGCTAACATAATATCTGTTGCACGACGAATGGCATCTACAGCACTTTCTTTACAACCGTATTTGTTATCAAATTTAGATTTAGTAACAGAGTCATTAACATTAATTGCTGGCATTGGTAATGTTCCGTTTTTTACACGTTCGTATAAACGGTGAACTCCAGTTGTTGTTTCTTCTGAAAGGCCGTTAATACCTTCAGCTAATTCTGGATATTTGTCTAAAACCATGTTAGTTAAATCACCACCATCATCAAGAATCATGTTTAATGGCTTACGATCTTCTCCAAAAAATAACGTTTGCTCGATACACCAATCAAATTCTTCTTCGGTCATATCTTTCCATGCATACACAGCGGTACCTGCATCAGCAATAGCTGCAGCAGCTTGATCTTGTGTAGAGAAAATATTACAAGAACTCCAAGTAACTTCTGCACCTAAAGCTTGTAGTGTTTCAATTAAAACAGCGGTTTGAATTGTCATATGAAGACATCCAGCAATACGAGCACCTTTTAACGGTTGTTCGTTTTTGTACTCTTCACGAAGACTCATAAGTCCTGGCATTTCAGCTTCAGCCAATTCAATTTCTTTTCTTCCCCAAGCAGCAAGAGACATGTCTTTTACTTTGTTAGGCACGTAAGTCGTTGTTTTTGTATCCATCTATATTTTTACTTTGTTTATTAATTTAAGATTTGCCTTTGGCTTAAGCGCTTAAAATGGTTAAATTCGCCAGTGTAAAAATGCCAAATCAGCCTAAGGCTGTGCAAAGATAATCATTAAGTTTCAGATATTTAAATGCCACTTTATAAAACTATAGAGCCAAACTCACAAACTACTGTTAAAATCTGGAAGATTACAGAGACTTATGATGAGTTGCTACAACCTTTAGATTTAAAACCTAATAGTTTAGAACGTGTTTTAGGGATGAAAAGTGAGTTGCATCAACGTGGTTTTTTAAGTGTTCGTCATTTATTAAGAGCATTTGGGTATACAGATCAAGATTTGTTTTACGATGCTAATGGGAAGCCTCATTTAAAAGATGGGAAGCATATTTCAATCACACATTCATTTACATTCTCGGGTGTTATTATTTCTTCTTCGGAAATTGGCATAGACATTGAAAAGCAGAGAGACAAAATTGCCATTATCGCCAAGAAGTTTGTAGATTATGAGTTAAAATATTTGTCTAAAACAGATGAAGATTATATTAAGATGCTAACCGTTATTTGGGGAATTAAAGAGTCTTTATATAAACTGTTTGCAACTCCAGGTATGTTGTTTAGAGAACATTTTATTGTAATTCCGTTTATGTTACATGATGCTAAAACTGTGGCTTGGATAGATTATGAAGGCAAAAAATATAGATATAACACGCATTTTTTAGAGTTTGAAGGATTCTCTTGTGCTTTTGTAACCACCTAAATGAAAGTGACCTACAGTAATATATTGCGTTCCATTTCTGAAGAAAAAAAACAACTAGCAGTTTTAATAGATCCAGATAAAATGGCTGTTAAAAATGTATCTAGTTTTATCAATAAAGTAAACCTATCTATTGCAACCCACATTTTTGTTGGTGGTAGTACGGTTGATGATCAGGCTACAGAACATGTAGTTATTGAAATTAAAAAACATACCAAATTACCTGTTGTGCTATTTCCTGGTGATGTGACTCAAATTACAAATCATGCAGATGCCTTGTTGTTTTTGTCATTGATTTCTGGTGATAACCCAGCGTATTTAATTGGAAAGCATATAAAGGCAGTTTCAAAATTAAGAGGTTCTACTTTGGAAATTATACCAACAGGTTATGTTTTGATTGAAAATGGAAAACAGACTATGGTTGAAAAAGTAACCAAAACTGTACCTTTATCTAGAGATAATATACAACTTGTTGCAGATACAGCTAAAGCTGGTGAGTTGCTGGGAATGAAACTTATATATCTAGAAGCTGGTAGTGGAGCTAAGCATCCTGTGCCTTTAGATGTTATAAAGTTTGTAAAACAAGAGTTGCAAATTCCACTCATAGTTGGTGGCGGAATTAGAACCAAACAACAACTAGAGAATGCATATAACGCAGGAGCAAACCTTGTAGTTATTGGGACCGCTTTTGAAGATGATGAACGTTTTTTTGAGGAGTTGCGTAAGTAATTTGTTATGCTGAATTCATTTCAGCATCTCATTATTTAAGAGGTAGAAAATAAATTAAGTATAACTAAAAAGTATGACCGCTTTCGCGGTAAGTAAACATGAAGATATCAGTAGAATTAACATTAACACCATTGCATGATGATTATGAACCTGCCATCATACATTTTATAAAAAAATTGCGTGCATCAAATCTTAAAGTACTCGAAAACCCATTAAGTACTCAAGTGTATGGAGATTATGATGAGGTCATGAAGACATTAACTTTCGAAATAAAAGAAGCTTTTGACCTTATAGAACGCGGCTTGTTACATATGAAAATTGTAAAATCTGATCGTCACGATTATGAACCACATTTTTGATTTCTTTATAGAACCTTATAAAACAGCAACTACATTTAATATTGTTTTAGAAATAAGTGCGATGTTGTTTGGTGTTGTTGGTGTTTGGTATGGGAAAAGAGAAAGTATTTTAGTCTATCCTCTGGGCATTCTAAGTACTATTATTTATGTGTATATATGCTATAAATTTGTGCTGTACGGTGATTTTATAATAAATATATATTATACGTTGATGAGTCTTTTTGGTTGGTATATGTGGGGCAAAACGATAGATGATAACAATACGCATATACCAATTTCTAAAACCTCAATAAATGATAAAATAAAAGCTTTTGGGATTTTTATTTTTACATCTGTATTTGTAATTTTTGTTTACAGGCATTATAATGTAATGCCAAATAATTTAAATTTTTCAGAAAGTATAGAATATGCGTATTCCAACTTAACCTCTGGTAGTATTGTAAGTTTTAGAAAAGCAACACCTTATCTCGATACGTTTACAACGGGAATATTTTTTGCAGCTATGTGGTTAATGGCACTAAAAAAGATCGAGCATTGGTTACTGTGGATTATAGGAAATATAATATCAATTCCGTTATATTTTGTGAAAGGGTTGGGGTTTACAGGAATTCAATTTTCAATATTATTAATTATTGCATTTTTAGGGTATAAACAATGGAGAAAAAGCTTAAACAACAACCGGCTAACTGCATAAAAGTAGTTTTGTTTGGCCCAGAATCTACAGGGAAAACGACCTTGTCGAGGCAATTAGCACGACATTATAATTCGGTTTGGGCACCTGAATATGCAAGAGAATACTTGCAAGATAAATGGAATAACGAACGAAAAACTTGCGAACCAGATGATTTGTTGCCAATTGCTTTAGGGCAAATGAAAATTGAAAATGAATTGGCAAAAAAAACCGATTCTGTCTTAATATGTGATACAGATTTATTAGAAACTAAAGTATATTCAGAAACCTATTACTCAGGAGTATGTGATCCGCTTCTAGAAAAATATGCCTTAGAAAATAAATACGATTTATACTTTTTAACGTATATTGACACACCTTGGGAAGCTGATGACCTACGTGATAAACCTGAAGAACGTTTAAGTATGTTTCAAAGTTTTCAAGAAGCATTAATTAAGTATAATAAACCATATGTTTTGCTTAAAGGTGATAAAAAAACGCGATTAGAAACAGCTATTACGCATATTGACGAATTACTAAATAGAGAAAGGTGAAATTTACAGAGAAAGATATAAAACAAATTGAATCAAAAGGGTTAACAGTTGAACAAGTTAATGCGCAAATTAGGCTTTTTGAAAATGGTTTGCCTTTTGCTAATCTAGTGTCTGAAGCAACCATTGGTAACGGTATTTTGAAATTATCACAAGAAGAAACTAATCATTTTATTTCAAAATTTGATGCTGAAAGAAATAAGTATTCCATTCTAAAATTTGTTCCAGCTTCTGGAGCTGCCACCCGAATGTTTAAATTTTTATTCGCTTTTTTAGATGCGTATAATATTGATCAAGGAAGTATCAATTATTATATCAATAGAACTAAAAATAAAGATCTTTCACTTTTTTTTGTAGGGCTAGAAAAGTTTCCGTTTTATCATATTGTAGTAGATAAATTAAAAGATACATATTCAGATTTTGAAGATAAATCTATAAACGAGCAAGGACTTAGGTTTGTGCAAATGATGCTTCATAGTGATAAGCTAGATTACGGGAATTCTCCAAAGGGATTATTACCGTTTCATCAATATAAAAACCAAACGTTATCTACTGCTTTTGAAGAGCATTTGTATGAATCTGCATTATATTCATCGAGTTTAGAATCGGCTAAATTGCATTTTACAATTTCAGAAAAACACAAACATAGATTTGATGAAGAATTTGCTAGAATTGAAAAGAAAGTAGAAGCTAAATCAGGTTCTGCATTTGATATTTCATTTTCATATCAAAAAGAATCTACAGATACTATTGCAGTAAATTCTAAAAATAAACCATTTAGAGAAGAAGATGGTTCGTTACATTTTAGGCCTTCTGGTCATGGTGCTCTAATCGAAAATTTAAATGATTTAGAGGCCGATGTTGTTTTTGTAAAAAATATAGATAACGTCGTAACAAATAAATTTAAAGATGAAGTTGCTAAGTATAAAAAAGTATTAGGCGGTATTTTGTTAGAAGTACAAGAGCAAGCATTTAATTATCTAAATGAGTTAGAAACTAATGAGTCTTCCGAAGAAAAACGCATTGAAATAGGTGAGTTTTTAGTCAATAAAATGAATGTAAAAATAAGTCCTGAGTTTGAGAAATATTCACGTAAATATCAAATTGAGTATTTAGCTGAAAAGTTAAATCGCCCAATTCGGGTCTGCGGAATGGTAAAAAATGAAGGTGAACCAGGAGGAGGACCATTTTGGGTTAAAGACGAAAGCGGTAATATTTCACTTCAAATTGTTGAATCTGCTCAAATTAATAAAAAAAGCAGGCGTCAAAAAGAAATCCTTAAAGGAGCAACGCACTTTAATCCTGTAGATTTAGTTTGCGGTATTAAAAACCATAAAGGCGAAAAGTATGATCTTAAAAAGTTTGTTGATCATAAAGCCGCTTTTATTACTATGAAAACAAAAACAGGAAAAGATTTAAAAGCATTAGAACTTCCAGGATTATGGAATGGTAGTATGGCTAATTGGAATACAATTTTTGTTGAAGTTCCTTTAATTACATTTAATCCTGTAAAAACGGTTAACGACTTACTTAAAGCACCACATCAAATTAAATTGGTATAAATGTTTGATGAAAATGCAATATTAAATGAGTTAAAATTTAAATTTATTAGAAGTTCTGGAGCTGGTGGACAGCATGTCAATAAAACAGCTTCTAAAGCAGAACTAACTTTTGATCTAGAGAACTCGCAGGTTCTAAATAATGATCAAAAAGTAGTGCTCAAAACCAATCTCAATACACGGCTTACTAAAACGAGTTTACTCATCATGCAATGTGGCGAGAGTAGAAGCCAACATAAAAATAAATCTATAATTATACAACGGTTTCTAGATTTAATTAGTGACAATCTAATTGAAGAGAAAGATCGTATTCCTACAAAAATCCCCAAAGCGGTTATTAGAAAACGATTAACTAATAAACGCAAAACTTCAGAAAAAAAAGCCAACCGAAAACCGCCTAAAATAGATTGAAAAATTTTTTTGTGATTCGTGATGTACAAACGAAAAATCTATTTTACCTTTGCAGCGTTCTCAAAAAAGGGGTGCCAATTATCGGCTGAGATCATACCCATTGAACCTGAGCAGGTAATGCTGCTAAGGAATTTTAACGTTGTGTTAGACTTGTTCTAGCATGACACAAACTAATTATTAACTATTTAGAATAATTACCTCTTTTTATTCGATTATTAATACATAATCGTAATGAAATCCACTATTCTTAAACTTGAATTAACAAGTTCAAATCTCTCTTTAAGGAGACTTAGTTTCGACTCTAAAAATAAAGTCAGAGAAACTAAACGCAATTTTCTTTTTTTAGTACTACTCGTACTATCGTCAACCGCATTTGCGCAAGACAATCAAAAACAACAAGATTCTACAACAACTGAAAAACTAGATGAAGTCTTAGTAAAAGCCGTTAGAGTAGAAGCTACATCGCCAATTACGCACTCAAACGTGACAAAAAAACAATTGGCAAAACGTAATTTAGGACAAGATATCCCTGTGCTCTTAAACTTTCTACCTTCGGTTGTCACAACTACTGATGCTGGAGCTGGAGTAGGTTATACAGGTATTCGTGTTCGTGGTATTAATGCGCAATCTACCAATGTAACTATTAATGGAATCCCGTATAACGATGCGGAATCCTTAGGTACATTTTGGGTGAACTTAGGTGATTTTGCCTCATCTGTTGAGAGTTTACAACTGCAACGAGGTGTTGGGACATCAACCAATGGATCTGGAGCATTTGGAGCTAGTATCAACGTATTAACAGATGCCGTTTCTAAAGAAGCAAACGGTGAAATTTCTAATTCCTTCGGAAGTTATAATACGAGAAAACACACGGTGAAATTTAGTTCAGGATTGCTAAATGATCACATTGAAATTGCTGGTCGTTTATCTAATATTTCTTCAGATGGATATATTGATAGAGCTAGAACAGATTTAAAATCTTACTTTCTTCAAGGGTCTTATGTTGATGATAATACGTTGATTAAAGCTATTGCTTTTGGAGGTGAAGAAGTGACGTATCAAGCTTGGAATGGTATTGATGTGCAAACTTTAAATGATGATCGTACGTTTAATCCATCTGGTATGTATACAGATGCTAATGGTGATGATCAATTTTATGACAATGAAGTTGATAATTACAATCAAGATCATTATCAATTGCATTGGAACCAACGTTACAATAATAGATGGTCTACAAATGTTGGACTTAATTATACCTACGGAAGAGGATATTTTGAGCAATATAAAGAAAACGAAGACTTTGGAGATTATGATCTAACACCAATCACCATTGGTGGTGAAACAATTGAAACTACTGATCTCATTAGACGTCGTTGGTTAGATAGTGATTTTTATGTAGTAAATGCTAGCGCTAACTATAAAAATAATGAAATTGATATGATTTTTGGAAGCTCGTATAGTCTCCACGATGGTGACCATTTTGGTGAAATTATTTGGGCTGAGTTTGCTAGTGATAGTGAGATACGAGATCGCTATTATGAAGGCAACGGAAAGAAATCTGATTTAAGTTTTTTTACAAAAGCAACGTATAGAGTAAATGATAAAGTAAGTTTATATGGCGATTTACAATTACGTTTGGTAGATTATAAAACAACTGGGTTAACATCTGATAGAGTCCCTTTAAATGTTGATGAAAATTATAGTTTCTTTAATCCAAAAGCAGGAATTACCTACAAGCTTAACACAAAAAATAGCTTGTATTTTTCATATGCTAGAGCAAATAGAGAGCCAAATAGAAGTGATTTTGAAAACAATGCAACCGTAAAACCAGAGCAACTTAATGATTTTGAATTAGGTTGGAGGCATGATGCTCAAAAATTTAGATTAAATGTTAACGGTTATTATATGTTGTATAATGAACAATTAGTCTTAACTGGTCAAATTGATACTACAGGAGATCCAATTAGAGCAAATAATGGAGATAGTTATCGTTTAGGTTTAGAAGTAGAAGCTGCAATTGCTGTGACAGATAAATTCACTGTACAACCCAACTTTACTTTAAGTTCTAATAAAAATAGAGAAACCTTTAACTCTGTTAATGGAGAACTTTTAGATTTAGGAAAAACTGATATTTCATTTTCTCCAGAAATCGTCGCAGCCAACGCTTTCGTATTTCAACCAAAAGAAGGATTTCAAATCTCATTGTTAAGCAAATTTGTTGGTGAACAATTCATGGGAAATACCGAAAATGAAGACTCGAAGTTAGATAACTATTTTGTTAATGATTTAAACTTTACTTACGAATGGCAACCAAAATCAATATTTGAATCTATAGTGTTTTCAGGATTAGTAAATAATATTTTTAATGAAAAGTATGTGTCAAATGGATATTTTGGATCGTTTGATTATGCTGATGATACAAGCCCAACAGGAACCACAACAGGGTATTTTGCAGGCTATTATCCGCAAGCAACAACTAATTTTTTATTAGGAGTTACCTTGAAGTTTTAAAATTTCCGATACTTCGACGACGTCAAGCATTAGCGAAAAATAAAGCAAAACAAAACTCCCAAGTCAATGGATTTGGGAGTTTTTTTATAAATTAAATGTGCAGCACCTAGTTGCTAACTACAATAGTAGAACCAGAAACCGTAACGCGATATTCTTTAAGTCCAAATGGAAGCGCAGTTCCTAACGATTGCCCAGTGAAAAGGCTGTAACTATTTTCATCTGTACAACCGCAAGTTATTGTGGCATCAGTACGTTGTAAAAATGAGCATGTATCTGGAATATGATTGGGATCTGCCGCATCCCAAGCACGATAACCACTACCCACATTCATTACGTATATACCAAGATTACCTTGATTAGGGATGTATACAGAATTACTAGTAAACATTAAGTGACTGTATTCTGGTAAATTGAGATTGATGGAAGCATTTACACCAACATTTAATAAAAAGTTGTTTGTATTTACATCATCACCACCACTACAATTCGTTAAAAATAAGAAAGGTAGAACTAAGAAAAGCTTTTTCATAAAGGCGTTAATTTTTTGTTGCAATTTACATATTTTAAACCCAAATATATATTTTGGGCTAACACTTGAATTAAATATTTTGTATCTTTGTATTGAATCTCGTTATAGCGAGATTTTTTCATTAATCCCGAACTGGTTTCGGGATATTTTGAATAAACTTATCAAAGCTTTTTACATTTAAGCGAAAACTATTAGTTTTTCGATCAGTTGGAGTGTCTTTTTTGGTGCACAGTAGTACTACGACACTAAAAAAGACCAATAATGGGCGGCAAAGAACAATTTTCTAGCAAATTAAAAAGTTTAAACGAGTTGTAAAGCTATTAAGTAAACGAAAATATTATGAGTAAAGTATCTTATTATACTCCAGAAGGGTTAAAAAAACTTAGAGACGAACTTAGGCAATTAAAAGATGTAGAGCGTCCTAAAGCATCTCAAGCCATTGCTGAGGCTCGAGATAAAGGAGATTTGAGTGAAAATGCTGAATATGATGCAGCAAAAGAAGCTCAAGGTATGCTAGAAATGAAAATTTCTAAATTAGAAGAAACAATGGCAGGAGCTCGTGTGATTGATGAATCTCAAATGGATACGTCAAAAGCATTAGTACTATCTACGGTAAGAATTAAAAATCAAACCAATGGTATGGAAATGACTTATACGTTGGTTGCAGATGGTGAAGCCGATTTAGCGACAGGTAAATTATCTGTGAATTCTCCTATTGGTAAAGGGCTTTTAGGAAAGTCTGTAGGCGAAGTTGCTGAGGTGCAAGTGCCAAACGGTATCATGAAATTTGACGTTTTAGAGATTACGAGGTAGAATACTTACTTCGGAAATGAGCATTACTCAACTAATTGTCCTTTGATAAACAATTGATAAAACACAAAATTATAAATAAAAGATTCCTACAATAAAGGAATCTTTTTATCTTTATAATAACCTTGTCAGGTTGAGCGCAGTCTAAACCTATTTTAATCATAATTGAATAAGTTTTCGACTGCCTTCAAGGTGACATTTAGAAGAAAAAACATGGCATCCATATTCACAAAAATAATCTCAGGTGAAATACCTTCTTATAAAGTAGCAGAAACCGAAGACTATTTGGCCTTTTTAGATATCAATCCCAATGCCAAAGGTCATACACTTTGTATCCCCAAAAAAGACGTTGATAAAATTTTTGATCTCGATGAACCTACGTATCATGGTTTGATGGAGTTCTCTCGTCAGGTTGCTATTGCGCTAGAAAAAGCGGTACCATGTAATCGTGTTGGAATGACTGTAATTGGATTAGAAGTGCCACATGCTCATGTGCATCTCATCCCATTAAATTCAATGGAAGATGCTCGCTTTATCAATAAAACAAAATTGGAGAAAGAGGAGTTTGAAGAGGTTGCTATTAAAATTGCTTCTTTTTTATAGCTATTAAAATTGGTGTTAAAACTTCAAAACACCAAAAGCAAATAATAAGCCTATAATTAATAAAGCTACTTCAATACTGATAATAATCCAAGCTAGTTTTTTTAGTTTGAGCGATTTAGGTTTTGGGATGGCTGCACGTTTTTGGTAGTCAACAACGCGATCTATTTCATCTGTCCATCGTCCTGGGAAAATATCAGTTTTACAAGTATTGCAGTGCATTTCAATAAAGGTCTCTTTTGTAATGGCTTTGTATAATTTGTTTTCTTTAAACTGTTGTTTAAAGGTGAGTTGTAAACCGTTGTTAGAATAACATTCTGGGCAGTTATTGTTGAGCTGCACTTCTTTTAATGTGAAATATTGGTTTGAAGCCATTGTTTAAGCTATTAATTTCAATGAAATTTGCATGGTTGTGCCTTTTCCAATTTCCGAAGAAAGGACTTTTATTTTTCCGTTGTGGTAATCTTCAATAATGCGTTTTGCTAAGGATAATCCTAATCCCCAACCTCTTTTCTTTGTTGTGTATCCTGGTTGAAATACTGAGTTAAAACTTTGTTTAGAAATTCCTTTACCTGTATCTGAAACAGTAATTTTTACGTGTTTATCATCATTTGTAATCACTAATTTTAAAGAGCCTCGTCCTTTCATGGCATCAATGGCGTTTTTTACTAAGTTTTCTATGGTCCAACTAAATAATTGCTCATTTAAATTTACGTATAATTTTTCTTGAGGTGCAACAATTTCAAAGTCTATTAATTTTGAAGATCGAGATTTTAGATACTCATAAGACTCTATAGTTTCCTGTACAATATCACAACGCTTTAAGGTTGGTAGTGAGCCAATTTTACTAAAACGATCTGTGATGGTTTGGAGTCTTGTGATGTCTTTTTCAATTTCTACCAGATAATCTGGGTTAACGTTTTCACCCCTTAATATTTCTGTCCAACCTACCAAAGACGATAAAGGCGTACCAATTTGATGCGCTGTTTCTTTTGCCATACCTGTCCAGAGTTTATTTTGATCTGCGGTTTTGGTACTTTTATAAAAGAAATAGGCGACTGCTGCAAATAAGAAAATAATGAGTACTAAGGCTAATGGGTAATATTTTAAATTGTTGAGTAGTGGCGAATTTCCGTAGTAAAGTGTTTGACCTAGGTTTTTAAGCATTACGGGTTCATTCTCTACGCTAAATGTGGTGATTAAGTTTTTATAATTATCATAGACATAGGTTGAATCTTTTTTTAGCTCTAATGGGTTAGTACTGTTTCCAAATGGAGTTATATTTCTATGACTTATAATTTTATTATTAGCATCTAAAAGTAATAAAGGTGTCGTTAAAGTTGAATCTGTTACAATATCTTCAGCAACTTTATTAATTACAATATCATCAGAGCCAGCAACAATTTGGTTTACATCATTTGAGAATTCTACATAGGCATTGGTCCATATTTTCATTTTTGCTCTTTCTTCAGATTTGAAGTATTGAAAAAACACGTAGGTATTCCAAAGAATGAGTGAAATAATAATAAAGGAAGCCACGATGACAATCCATCGTGTCATATTACGGTTTACGGTTAATGCCATTAATTGATTTTTTGAGTTTTAAATATAAACGAATTATGTTGATAATATTGTCTTGTTAGTAGGTGAATTCATTTTTATAGCGTTTACAATAGTGTTACCTTTGCATTTCAATATCTTGAAACGGTAGTATTTAACCATTAATCAAACACATGGCTTCATTTAATCCAAAAGACATTTCTACAGGTAAATTGCATGGCTACTTGCTAAGTGCTGTGGCTCCAAGACCAATAGCTTTTGCGAGTACTATGGATGCTGATGGAAACCCTAACTTATCACCTTTTAGTTTTTTTAATGTGTTTAGTGCAAATCCGCCAATATTAATATTTTCTCCAGCACGTCGTGTAAGAGATAATACTACCAAACATACATTAGAAAATGTTGAGGCTACAAAAGAAGTCGTAATAAATGTTGTTAATTATGATATTGTACAGCAAATGTCATTGAGTAGTACAGAGTATGCTCAAGGCGTCAATGAGTTTGATAAAACAGGGTTAACAATGTTATCTTCGGAAATTGTAAAACCGCATAGAGTTGCAGAATCTCCAATACAATTAGAATGTAAAGTTAACGAGATTGTTCATTTAGGAACTGAAGGTGGTGCAGGAAACCTAGTTATTTGTGAAGTTGTAAAATTACACATTGCAGATGAGGTTTTAGATGATAATGGAGTTATTGATCAAAACAAATTAGATTTGGTTGCAAGAGCAGGTGGAAGTTATTACAGTAGAGCAAATAAAGGCTTTTTTGAAATCCCTAAGCCATTATCTAAATTGGGTATTGGCGTTGATAATATGCCTCACGAAGTTAAAAACAGTATGGTTTTAACAGGTAATGATTTAGGTATGTTAGGTAATGTTGAAGCTTTACCAAATCAAATTGACATTGATGACTTTATAAAAAATGTGAGTGAGCGTTATCCTAATATTAGAGAAAAATCGCATCACGAAAAGCATAAAATTGCCAGAAATTATTTGAGTTATGGTGATGTAGATAGTGCATGGAAATTGCTCTTATCGTAGAAAAGAATAGAATTAAATATTAAATATAAGTAATACAACAATGGAAGTACAAGGAAAAATCAAGATGATTGGAGAAACTCAAACATTTGGAAGTAATGGGTTTAGAAAGAGAGAATTAGTAGTCACTACAGAAGAGCAGTATCCACAACATATTTTAGTAGAGTTTGTTCAAGATAAAACAGATTTGTTAAACAACTACCAAGTTGGTCAACCAGTAAAAGTAAATATCAACCTTAGAGGAAGAGAATGGGTTAATCCACAAGGAGAAACTAAATATTTTAATTCTGTACAAGGCTGGAGAATAGAAGGAGCTCAACCAGCAGGAAATAATGCGCCTCCTGTTGCACCAACTGAAGCTTTTGAACCAGCAACAAATTTAAAAGAAGAAGATCACGACGATTTACCATTTTAAAGTCCTGTGATTTGTCACTATGATAACGCTTAATGCTATCAATTTTAGTGCTCTAAATAAAACAATAACAGAAGCCTCAATTTTTATTGAGGCTTCTGTATATAATACTTGTTGTAATAATTTTTTTTAATGCTGTGAGCGTCTTTTTAACCAGTACTTATGCACATTCTAAATAAGGATATCGTATTTCCAGATGTGAGCTTAGCTTCCAAAGAGGGAATTCTAGCTATAGGTGGTGATTTATCTTCAAAACGCTTGTTATTAGCATACAAAAGCGGAATTTTCCCATGGTTTGATGATGAAGAACCATTAATTTGGTGGTCGCCAGATCCTCGATTTGTCCTATTTCCGGAGCAATTAAAAGTTTCAAAAAGTATGAAACAAGTGCTTAGAAATAGTGATTTTGAAATTACCGTAAATAAAGATTTTGAAGCTGTAATTAAGCACTGTTCAACTATTAAAAGAAACGGACAAAAAGGTACTTGGATTACTGAAAACATGACAAATGCCTACATACAATTACATGAGTTGGGATACGCAACATCTGTTGAGGTTTGGTTAAATGACAAACTTGTTGGTGGCTTGTATGGTGTTGATGTAAATAATGGTGTGTTTTGTGGAGAAAGTATGTTTAGTTTAGTAAGTAATGCTAGTAAAGTAGCATTCATTACATTTATTCAAAACACCAATTATAAGCTTATTGATTGTCAAGTGTATACCAACCATCTCGAAAGTTTAGGTGCAAGAGATATATCTAGAGATGAGTTTTTAACTTATATAAATTAAAAGTATAAACTATTAATTTCCTACCTTTTTTCAATGCAAGGTGGTTTGATTTTTTAAAACAGACATCTAAAACAGAAGGATATAAATAAAAAGCACATTTTTACAACGAGCTTTTCTTCGCTTTTTTCTATGAAAGCCAATTTACTCCTTTTTTAAAGGAAGATTACTAATGGAGTTAGAATAATTTAGAGGTGTTTTTTTAATAATAACATTAAACTTCATCATACCTAAAACAGTTAATCTCATGATCGTTAACCATTCCTGTGGCTTGCATGTGGGCATAGACAACGGTAGAGCCTACAAATTTAAATCCGCGTTTTTTTAAATCTTTACTCAATACATCACTCAAAGGTGTGTTACCAGGTGCATCCCTATAGTTTTTTACACTATTTTTTATTGGGTGTCCATCAACAAAACTCCAAATGTATTTTGAAAACGAGCCAAACTCTTTTTGAATGTCTATAAAAGCAAGGGCATTTGTAATAGTTGCCTTAACTTTTAGTTTATTTCTAATAATACCTTTGTTTTGTAGCAGCTCATCTATCTTTTCTTGATTGTAAGTTGCAATTTTTTTATAATCAAAATTATCAAAGGCTTTTCTAAAGTTGTCACGTTTTTTTAAAACGGTAATCCAACTTAAACCAGCCTGAAAGGTTTCTAGTATAAGAAATTCAAACAAAGTATCATCATCACGAACAGGAACTCCCCATTCTTCATCATGATATGCTTCATAAAGTTCATTGCCTGTGCACCATCCACATCTATGCTTTTCCATAATAACTTTAGTTTAAAACTAACTGAATTTAAAAATAGTAAGTTTCTAGTTAATTTTTCGTCTTAGAATGAGAAATTAATTTAAGTCATCATTCTATGATTAAAGTCATTTTCATTATTGAAGATTAATCTTAAATTGCAAATCTAATACTATGAATACAGTGGAACATACATCAGTAAATAATATCATAACAAATAGCTTAAAACAAGCAATTAATTATCAAGACTATCGTGCTTTAGTACAGCAGCTTGTGCTTGAAGAGTCTTCAACAGGAAACGATAAAACCGAAGCTTTAGCAAATTATACCATGCTTAACGACAGGAGAATGAAACGTTGGGATAAGACGCTTAAAGTTTCCGAAGAGACTAAAGAAAAAGCATTCAATTTTAAAGGAGATGTAACTTGGTTAGTCATTACCGAAAGTTGGTGTGGAGATGCAGCTCATGTTATTCCTGCTTTAAACAAAATTGCCGAACTCTCACCAAACATAGATTTAAAATTAGTATTTAGAGATGAAAATGAGGCTTTAATGGATCAATTTTTAACCAATGGTGGTAGAGCAATAGCTAAATTAATTATGATTGATAATACCACTGGTAATGTATTGGCTAGCTATGGTCCAAGACCAACTGAAGCTACAAAAATGGTGAACGATTATAAAGCTGCTCACGGACAATTAACACCAGAGTTTAAAGAAGACTTACAAGGTTGGTATAACAAAAATAAAGGTCAAAATGTGATGCAAGATGTTATAAGTTTATTGGACCTCTAGATGTAGGTCGTAAAACGTGAAAATCAAATCAAACTTATTTTTCTTTAAAATAATAGGTAATAGATCCAATTTGACTTTTGCGCTCAGCATCACTAAAAATAGCATTGTTTGCATAAGTTAAAGCAGCATCAATTAAGCATTGGTTTTTGCTAGAAGAAGATGAATTTATATAAGTATCAATAACTTGACCTTGAGCATTAACGGTAATATTAACTACAATTTTACCACCAGTTTCGCACAAATATACAGGAGGCGGTAACTTTACTTTTTGTCTGTTTTTTAAAGAAAAAGCCACGCTACTATTAGCATTACTCATGCTCGTTTTTTTAGAATCTTTTGGTGCGTGCATGGCAAGAACATCATTTGCTTTATTAAAGCGTTGTCGTTCCTTGTCATTAAGAGCGTATTGTTGAGACGTTTTATTAGAGGAGTTAGACGTTAAAATATCTTCAGGGTTTTGAGAGCTGTTTTCATTTAAATTATCGTCTTGAGTTTGCTCTTTATGGGTTGGTGCGTTATGCATTGTTTTGAAGTTTCGCATCATTTCTTTAAACGCTTCGTCTTCGTTAAACGCTTCATTAGTATTAGCTTGTTTGCTATTTTCAAGGTCACTAAGTTCTTCTAATTCTTTTAATTCTTCTTCGGTTTGAGGCTCAATTTCGTAATAACTTTCTGTAATTAATTCTGAATGCTGAGTTAAGTTAAAACTAAACATACCAATAATAAGCGTACCTGTAATTAAGGACGTAAAAAGGAGTGCTTTATGTTTTTCAACAAAGTTCAAGTAGGCGAATTTATATTAAAGTAAGTTTGATGTGATAAACTATATACGTTCAATATACTAAATTGGATTAAAAAAACATAAACTCTAAAAAAATAGCAAAGCTAGAAAGTTTATCATTTTGCCTATAACCAAACCGTTTTCGGCTAAAATCGAATCCTATTAAACAAGAGCTTTTAAAGTCATCATCATAGATGCGATAACCAACTCCAGCTTTATATAAAGTCCCGTTTTCAAAAGATTTTCCTAGATCTAATAGTTTGCCGTAGCCACCACGAATAAATACTTGGTCGTCAAAATCTAAAATATTATATGTAAAATCTAAATAGGCAGGAAAAAAGTTTAAGTTTTGATCTAAATAGTGATCATACTCTAAGTTGAGACCAATACTTGATCTAGAATCAAATTGATAACCAATTGTATTGTTGATAAAAATGCCGTTGAGATTTATAAAAGTATCACCATAATCGTTGGCAATTGTATAATCTTCATTGGTTGTTAATGTCGCAGATACAGCTATTTTATAAAAAAGACCGTTAATTTTGTCTTCAGATTGAGCAGAAAGTGTTACAAAAAACAATAGCACGAGACAAGTTAGAAAAGACTTCATAAGTGATGCGTTTAGAAGCAAAACAAGCATCAAGAACTATTCCGAAGAAAGCGAACTAATAAAATCTTCTGGAGACACTGCATTTGCAACATCATAGTCTCCAATTTTTGTACGACGAAGTACAGAAAGATGTGCGCCAGAGTTGAGGGCTTTTCCAAAATCATGAGCCAACGACCTAATGTAAGTCCCTTTGCTACAAACCACTCTAAAATCAATATTTAAGCCATCAATTTTGGTGATTTCAAAAGTAGAAATGCGCACTTGTCTAGATTTAATTTCAACCTCTTCTCCTGCGCGAGCGTACTCGTACAAACGTTTTCCGTCTTTTTTTAATGCCGAAAACACTGGTGGAAATTGATCAATCTCTCCAATAAATGATTGAGTAGCATTATGAATATTCTCTTCGGAAATGTGCTCAGTAGGAAACCTTTGGTCTATTTCAGATTCTAAATCGTAAGAAGGTGTTGTACTTCCTAAAACGAATGTACCTGTATATTCTTTATCCTGACCTTGAAATGTATTGATTTGCTTGGTCATTTTACCAGTGCATATAATCAATAATCCTGTGGCTAAAGGATCTAGCGTGCCAGCATGACCAACCTTTATTTTTTTGATGTTATAGGCTTGTCTAATTTCCCAACGTAGTTTGTTGACAGCCTGAAAGGATGTCCAAGTTAAGGGCTTGTCTATAAGTAAAACTTGACCAGCTTGAAAGTCTTCTGCAGTCATAAGGTTATCGGTTTAAAAGCGCAAAGATTATGGCAATAACACCAACAACAACGCAGTATATAGCAAAATATGAAAGCTTACTCTTTTTCACTAATGCAATCATCCATGTACATGCAAATAAACCTGCAACAAATGCTGCAATAAAACCAGCACCAAGACTTGTGAAGTTGGCACTTTCATATGATATTTCTCCACTTAAAATATCTTTAGCGATCTTTCCGAAAATTAAGGGTACAACCATTAAAAATGAAAAGCGAGCGGCTTTAGTTTTATCATTTCCTAATAACACAGAAGTAGAAATTGTTGCTCCAGAACGAGAAATTCCAGGAAGCATTGCAATCGCTTGAGAAATTCCAATCACAAATGCATTTGAGAATGTTACTTTTTTATTGGTGTCTTTTGCTCTATCTGCTAAAAATAATAAAGCTGCAGTCACTAAAAGCATGCAACCTACAAGTAGAATATTACCACCAAATAATTGCTCTAATTGCTCTTCAAAAAAGAGACCAACAATAACAGCAGGAATCATAGATAATGCAATTTTAGATACAAATTGTAAATCGTCGTTCCATTCTAATTTTAAAATTCCTTTAATGATGTCAAGAATATCTTTTCTAAAAATAACAATGGTACTTAAAGCTGTAGCGAAGTGAAGTACAACGGTAAATAAAAGACTTTCTTTGGGTAAGGATTCGTCACCTAAAATAGCTTTTCCTAATTCTAAATGACCACTTGATGATACAGGTAAAAACTCAGTTAGACCTTGTATAATTCCTAATATAATTGAATCGATGATATCCATGGAGCAAAAATATCAAAATTACAGTTATAAAGTCTTTTAAAAGAGACAGATTTAATTCGAAAAAGTAGAATCTCTAATAATTAAGGTGCTTTTGATTTCTACTGTTTTGATACCATTAAATTCACTAGGATTATCAATTTCTTCAATAAGATATTTAATGGCAGTAGCTCCTATTCGTTCACCAGGTTGGTCTATTGTGGTAAGCATTGGTTCAATAATCGTTGAATGTATTGAATTGCTAAAGCCAATAACTGCGATGTCTTCTGGGATTTTAATTTTGAATTTTTTCAATGTTTGTACAACTCCAATTGCAGCGCTATCTGTTATTGCAAATATTGCATCAGGTCTATTTTTTAAGCTCAATAATATATTTGTCATACGTCTGCCTTGTTTTAATGTGATATCTTCTACACTTAAAACTATTTTTTCGTCAAAAGTGATATTGTGCTCTTTTAGCGCTCTTAAATAGCCAGCGTATCTTTTTTCTGAATTGTAGGAAAGTTCGGTTTCTTTGATTATGGCTATTCTTTTTTTTCCAATATTTATGAGGTGTTCAATAGCATCAAAAGCAGCTTCCTCCTCATTAATAACAATTTGTGTACAAGGAATTTTACTAGACACTTTATCAAATAAAATCATAGGCACAGTATTCATTGTTTTAATAATATTCTCTATGTTTTTTGTTCTTTTTGTGAGTGACATTAAGATGCCGTCTACTCCAAATTGCACCATAGTTTTGAGCATTTCCGTTTGTTTAATAATATCATTATCAGATTCTGAAATAATAATCCTATAACCTTTTGTGGCTGCTTCATCCAAAATACCTTTAAGTATTGTAGATGTGAAATAATGAGTAATACTGGGAACAATCACACCAATAATATTAGATTTATGAGATCTGAAACCTTTTGCGAAGATATTTGGTACATAACTGAGTTCGTTTGCTAAACGTTCTACTTTGTTCTTCGTTGATTCACTAATGTCAGGATGACCATTTAATGCTCTTGATACTGTTGAAATCGATAAATTAAGTTGTTGAGCAATCTCTTTAAGGGTGGTTATTTTCTTTTTCACAGTATTTTTTTAAAATGCAAACGTTTTCGCAAACGTTTGCATAATTATTTATTAATATTTGAGATATAAATTTAACAAAATGATAATAAGTTTATACAAATATTAACTAATTAACAATCCAATGAAGAGAATTTTACTAATGTTTGCATTTTTTACAGGCACTATCGCTGTTTTTTCGCAAACCGAAATTAAAGGAAAAGTAACTGATGATTCTGGAGTTCCTATTATAGGTGCTAATATAATTATCAAAGAAAGTACATCTGGAACAAATTCAGATTTTGATGGAAACTATAGTTTTTCTACAACTTTAACTGGCAGTCATGTAGTTCAAGTTTCTTATTTAGGTTATTTAACCTTTGAACAACAAATTACTTTAGAAGGAGCAGTGCTAACATTAAACTTCACCTTAGAAGAAGGAGGAAGTGCTTTAGATGCTGTAGTATTAACCGCAACATCAACAAAAAGATCCCAAAAGGAAACACCTATGTCAATTACCTCTATTGGAGCTAAACAATTAGCTTCGGTTAATACAAGTAGTCAGGCTGATGTGTTAAGAAGTATTCCTGGAATTACGGCCGAAGGTGGTGGTGGAGAAGTGGCTTCAAATATATTTGTAAGAGGTTTGCCTTCAGGCGGACAATATCAATTTAATCCCTTACAAATTGATGGCATGCCAGTGCTTAGTACGTTTGGACTCAATTCTTCTGCTCATGATGTTTATTTTAGAAATGACATAGGAATGAGAAGTTTAGAATTTGTTCGAGGAGGTTCTTCTATTCTTTATGGTGTAGGTTCTGTTGCTGGAATAATTAATTATACTAGTGTGACTGGTTCTCAACAATCAAAAACAACAATCAAAACTGAAGTAGCTTCAAATTCTAGATACAAAGCAGATTTTGTTACTAGTGGTCCATTAGGAGGAGAAAATTCTAATACGTTTTATGCATTATCTGGATTTTATAGATATGATGAAGGACCTATAAAAACAGGTTTGCCAACTGAAGGTTTTCAACTACGAGGAAATATAAAACATGTAACCGATAAAGGATCAATCACATTCTCAGGACAATGGATTGATGATACAGTACAATTCTTTTTGCCATATCCTTTAGAAGGCGGATCTCGAAAACGTCCTACAGGTAATGACGGAGAAGAGATATTTACATTGCAAACTGCTGCAGCTTCTGATATTTCTTATGCCACACCAGATGGTATTTATAATTCACCTATTGAAGATGGAGTTGCCACTTTAGGTGGATATCTTTTGACAAACTTTAAGCATCGCTTTTCCGAAGATTTAAAATTAGATGCAAAATTTAGATATTCTAAATATAAACATCAATTTAATCTTTTTCTTGATGGAAGTGGAGTAAGTGGAGCTAAAGCAGTAGAAACACAACAAGAGTTTTTAGAAGCAAGAGGGTTAACTTCTGGAGAATTTACATACTTAAATGGACAGCCTTTGGCTTCAGACGCCTTGCTGTTTGAAAACAGAATATTAGATCGGAGTAGACCGTTACAAGAGTTAATGGCAGATATAAAGTTTACTAAAACCGCTGGAAATCACAATATCACTTTTGGAACCTTCATGTCTAGATCTGAAGGAGGTGATTTTAATGTCATTACTAATTATCTTGGTGAATATAATGATAGACCAGAGTTAATAAATGTTTCTGGATATACCGTAAATGGTGTTACTAATAGAGGTACGTCATATACAAATAGAAATATTTCGAGTAATAAAATTGCTGTTTTTGTAGCAGATGAATTAAAGCTTGATCGATGGAATTTGGATTTTGGTGTAAGATATGAAAGGGCTTCGGGAGATATTGAAGTAGAAGGAGTGCAATCTTATGTGGTTGATAATACAGGTATAGCAAATTTAGACAATGTAACTTGGGGTAATGGAAGTTATACAAGAGGTCATGTGTCTGCAGATGATTTTGCAGTTGTTGTTGCTGGATTGTACAAAATTAATGATGACTTAAGTGCTTATGGTAACTTCTCAAGAGGTTACTTTTTTCCTGAGCTTAGAGGTACACAATTTGATGATTTAGGCAACCCTTCTTCATATGATACTGAAAAAATACTACAAGGTGAGTTAGGTGTAAAATATGCTAAAAATTCGTTTTCAGGTACAGCTGCGCTTTATTCCGTAGGACTTAAAGATAGACGCTCAATTAGTTTTGTTAATGCACCTGGAGGTGGGTTTGTCGAAGAAGTAGATACACAAGACACTAGTACATTTGGATTTGAAGGAACTTGGAACTGGGAATTTTCAGATAATTTTAATTTTGGAGGTTCACTTACTTATCAAGATCACGAAATTTCAAAATCTGAAGCTGATCCAGAACTAGAAGGCAACGAGTTACGAAGACAACCAAATTTACTAACAACACTCTCTTTAGATTATGTGTCCTCTAAATTTGACGCTGGTGTGGTTTATAACTATACAGGTAAAAAGTTTGCTAATGACGCAAATACTATAGAATTAGATGCTATTGGATTAGCAAACTTAAATCTAGGGTATACGTTTTCTCTAAGCGAAGATGATGAAACATTGCGTTTAGGAGCCCAAGTATTTAACCTGTTTAATTCTGAGGGTGTTACCGAAGGATCACCAAGATTAGGTAATAATCAAACAGAAGAAGAATTTTTCGTAGGAAGACCAGTACTTCCAACAAGAGTTTTCTTGAATGCAACATTTAATTTTTAAGTTTTAATTTGATTTAGTTTCACTAGAATGCATTGATATCATCAATAGATATCAATGTATTTCTTATTTATTTTTCCTCAATGAAAAAAACATTACAACAAAAAGCAGAACATATTCTAAACTCAAACTTCAAATCTGAAGGAGAGTTTACCATTCCTTGTGAAAATTTATATCCTTTTCAATGGTTTTGGGATTCAGGTCTTATTGCTATTGGCTTTGCGCATTATGACATGCAAAAGGCTGAAATGGAAATAAAAACCTTACTTAAATCACAATGGGGAAATGGGTTTATACCACATATTATTTTTCATACTGAAACTGATAGTTATTTTCCTGGAGCAAACTTTCATCGCTCAGATTTACATCCAGAGTCAAACCCTAAGTTTAAATCAACAGGAATGACTCAACCTCCAGTGACTGGTTTTGTGTTAAAAGAATTGTATAGAATAAGTCAGGATAAAACAGCAACATTAGAATTTATTGAAACACAAATTGACAAAGTTTATAATAATCATAAGTATTTTTACGACAACAGAGATCCACAAAATGAAGGCTTAGTTTATATCTATCATAATTGGGAATCAGGAACAGATAATTCGCCTATTTGGGATGATATTTGGGAAACTATGAATCCGCCAGAGTATGATTTTGAAAGACGTGACACTACACATGTTGATCCTGAAGAACGACCAAGTAAGAGAGAATATGATCATTATTTACATATTATAGAAATTGCTAAAGCAAATAATTATGATGATGAAAAAATAGCAGAGTTATCTCCTTTTTTAGTACAAGATCCTCTTTTTAATGCCATGTTGATTAAATCTAACGAAGCTTTAATTGAGTTGTATGAGCTTATTGGTGGCAATGAAAATAAAATTAAACAATTAAAAAAATGGCAACAAAAAAGTATTACTTCGTTTAATGATAAATTATTTGATGAAGAATTAGGGGCTTATGTTCATTATGATTTAAGAAATGAAAGGCCTTTAAGATATGTGTCATCATCATCATTTGCTCCATTATTTGCAAACATTCCAGATCCCGAAAAAGCAGAAATAATGGTTAATGTAATGATGGAAAAATTTGGTAATGAAAATCAATATTTATGCGCTTCCTTTGATCCTACTAGTGATCGATTTAATCCAAAAAAATATTGGAGAGGTCCTGTTTGGATTAACCTCAATTGGATGTTATATAATGGGTTAAAACAGTATGGATTTGATACGATTGCTCAGCGAGTTAAAGAAGATACTGTCACTATGATTGAAAACAATGGATTTTATGAGTATTTTGATTCTAGAAAAGAAATGCATCATAACAATGATGCTGGTTATGGAGGGAATAATTTTTCATGGACAGCAGCTTTGTTAATAGATTTATTAAATGATTAACGTAAAACTAAATGAGTAATGTTTTTCTAAGGAATTAGATATAGCTTATTTGTTAGATTTAAAGCTAAATTAAAACCTACATCATTAGTAAGTACAATGATTTCACTAACCTAGAATTAAACGATAATTAATATGAATTGGCTAGACTATACAATAATTGGTGTTTACCTCATTGGTTTTATGGCCATGGGTTATTTCTTTAAAGAAAATAAAAATTCAAAAGATTATTTTTTAGGTGGAAAAAGTCTAGGTTGGTTTCCGTTGAGTTTATCAACTATGGCAACTCAATTATCTGCCATAAGTTTTATTTCGGCTCCAGCATTTGTTGGTTTAAAGGCTAATGGAGGCATGAAATGGCTAACATTTGAATTTGGCGTGCCTCTAGCAATGATTGGTATTATGTTTTTCATAATACCACCTTTATATAAATCGGGTATTGTGAGTATTTACGAATATTTAGAACGTCGTTTTTCGCCTTCAACTCGAAAGTTAATTAGTGTTGTTTTTCAAATTAGTAGAGCATTAGGTACAGGAGTTATGGTGTTTACAATGGCACTAATTATTCAAGCTGTGGCAGGTATAAGTTTTCATTGGACGCTACTCATTATAAGCGTGGTAACACTCGTTTATTCTTATCAAGGTGGCATGAAAGCTGTTGTTTGGGGAGATGCTATTCAAATGATAATTTTATTTTTTGGGCTCATCATATGTTTAGTTGTAGGCTATTCTTTAATGAAAGATACTGGAACTTTTACTGGTTTTGATGCAGAGCGACTTCAGGTTATAGATGTTTCCAATCTTGGTTTTTTTAATGGAGAAGAGTATGGGTTTTGGCCAATGCTTTTAGGTGGCTTATTCTTGTATTTATCATATTATGGAACAGATCAAACTCAAGCTCAACGTTTATTGTCGGCAAAAAATGAAGGCACAATAAAAAAGTTATTAATGGCTAATGGCTTATTGCGTTTTCCTGTGGTTTTTGTGTATTGTATTATGGGATTGGTCATAGGCTATTTAGTGACTAATATTCCTGAGTTTTATGAAAGTATTAAAGAAACCACTCGAATACATTATCCGGTCGAGTATGCAAAGTCTGGTATTAAACCCGATTTAATGATGCCTGTTTTTATTACTAATTATTTACCCAACGGACTTATAGGTATTTTAATGGTTGGAATCATGTCTGCAGCAATGTCTTCTCTTAGTTCAACAATCAATTCATTAAGTGCTGTTACTATAGAAGACTTTTTTAATAGTGGTGAAAAGAAACTGTCTGAAAAGAAATATATGTTCTTGTCTAAAGGCCTCGTTATATTTTGGGGAACGGTTTGTATTTTGGCTGCTTATCTTTTTGGGAATAGTGAAAGTACAGTGATAGAATTGATTAATGCGATTTCTTCACTATTTTACGGACCAATATTAGCGGCCTTTGTGATTGCTATATTTTTTAAGAATGTCAATCATGTAGGTATGAATTCAGCCATAATAACTGCTGTAGCTGTAAACCTCATATTTAAGTATTTGCCAGAATTGGTTTACTTTTTTAGTCAAGGTCATTTTTATTCTGGTGATGTTTCAATTCATAATGCTTTAGCAGAAATTGGAATTCATAATATTCTAGATCTATTCTGGATTTGGTATAATTTAACTGGTTTTATCATTGCAGTTATGGTGGCAGTTATAGTGAGTAAATTGACCTCTAAAACTCCAGCTAAACAACTAGAAGTGAGTTATACGTTTAATAAAAAAGATTTACTACAAAAAGAGAGTGTGATATTAATCTCATTTTTTATCTTAATTCTTTTAGTGAGTTATGTATTGCCTAGTATATTAAATTAATTCTCATTTCAATGAAAATAGTTCTTGCTCCAGATAAGTTTAAAAATTCTCTAACAGGAATGGAGTTTTGTGATGCAGTTGAAGAAGGTTTTAAAGCCGAGCATAGAAACGTTGATATGGTGAAATTACCACTAGCAGATGGTGGAGATGGTACTATTGAAGTTGTGAATTATTATCTCCAAGGTAACGTCATTAAAATTGAAGTTAATAATCCTTTTTTTAAACCTGTAGTAGCATCGTATTTATATTCTGAAATATCTAAAATTGCATTTATAGAAATGGCAGAAGCATCTGGAGTTAAACTCTTACAGAAAGCACAGTTTGATTGTGTTCATGCAACCACATTAGGTACAGGTGAAATGATTGTAGATGCTTTAAATAAAGGTGCTAAAACAATTATTCTAGGTATTGGTGGTAGTGCAACTAATGACTGTGGAATAGGTATGGCTACTGCATTAGGCTATAAATTTTTAGATGATGAAGGACATGAGGTGAAACCTATAGGTAGAAATTTATCAATAATAACCACCATTGATGATAGTAAAGTGAACCAAAAACTCAAAGGTGTTAGCTTTAATATTGCCTGTGATGTTTCAAACCCTTTGTATGGTAGCGAAGGAGCGGCTTATGTTTATGCTCAACAAAAAGGAGCATCAATTGAAGATATAGCGTTTTTAGACCAAGGGTTAAAGGATTTTTCAAAAGTGCTGTCTAAAAAATTTAGTATTGATCCACAAACAATTAAAGGTGCTGGAGCAGCAGGTGGAATGGGAATAGCTTCAAAACTGTTTTTAAGTGGCCTATTAAAACCAGGAATTGAACTTATAAAATCTCTCGCAAATTTTGATTCTAAAATTGAAAACGCAGATTGGATAATCACAGGTGAAGGTAGCCTTGATGAACAAACATTTTCAGGAAAAACTATAAATGGAGTATTAACTTCAGCTAAAGAAAAACAAATTAAAGTAGCTGCTCTTTGCGGTACATCAGAATTATCTAATAAGAGTGCAAAAGCAAGTGGAATTGATTACGTAGATACCGTAATGAATTATTCAAAAGGTATGGACGATGCTATGAAAAATAGTACATACTACGTAAAAATGATGGCAAAAAAGTTCGCTAAAGAACTCTAAGTAGAAGCTATTTCTTATTAGGATTTAATAAAATAGCATAAACCTGAATCCCAAAACCTAATAATACCAAAGTAGGAGCAAGTCTAATACGAGTCCAACTAAATATAGAAGGATCAAATACATTAGGGTCATCGCTTCCGCCTCCAGACATAAAAATAAAACCAAGAACGATTGATGCTAAACCTATAAGCATAAACTTATAATTCTTTTTTCCGAAGATAAACTCGTTTTTAGAGGTGTCTTTACGTTTCTGTTCTCCCATGATAATATATTAATCCTCTATGTTATTTTATATAGAGGAAAATTCTGTAAAAATAATCTCATCATCAACTGCTAATTGCGCAATATGTTTTGAGGTACCATAAATTAATATTGGTAGGTGCAAAGTAACAGTTTTATTTAAAACTTTTACGTTAAGAGAATCTAAATTTAATCCGTACTCAATCCCTCTATTGATGTAAAAGGAGTGTGTCTCATCAACATGAAAGACGATATCATAGGTGGACCCTTCAGTTATTTTGGTGATTTGAGCTGTTACAATATCACATTCTTCTAATTTTGGGTTTTGAATACCACAGGAAAAAAGTGATACACAAATAATAAAAATAATGCTTAGTGCTAGAGCAAGATAAAGTTTTCGCTTTGTCATGACCAGGTTATTGGTTGATTACAACCATAACGAAGAAAATCATAAAATATTGCCTTATGTTGTGGAATCTTTAAGACATAAATATGTTTGCTTATGATGCTTTTTTCTTCGATTTTCCGTCGTAAAATGAAATGCCGTTTACAAGGTGTTCGAGCTCTTTAAGTTGCTCATCTGTATTGTAAGAAATGATTATAGAGAGGCTAAAACCATTAATAACTGTAGTCATGTATTGTTGGTTAAAAAAAGCTCCCATATAATTGCCGCTAACATTCATGATATCAAATGTTTGGTTGTCAATAGTTTTTGTTGTAAAGGTCTCTTCAAACTCATAATCAATCATAGTTTGAGACATTATTTTTTTTGCTTCTATTAAATAATCACTCCCACGTTGAACATGAGGTGCTAGCTTCGTGTTTTCGGCAACTATGGCTATGGAGTAATTGTAAGCTTCCTCAAATCCAGGTTTGTATTTAAAAGCTGTAAATAGGTTTGCATTATTAATTTCAGAGGCTTTAACAGCTTGTTTGGTACTTTCGTTGGTCAGTAATTCTGTGCCAGATTTTGATAAAGCATCCATTTGATCTCGAGATTGAACGTCCCAATCTGTATTAAACGGAATGGTCATTTTAAAGAAATCGTTCGTGTAAATGCCGTTTTCTATGCTTCCGTAGTCAAAATCTTCTGGCATTTTTTGTTCGGTGTTACAAGTAAAAAATGACGTTACTACAACAAATAGTATGAGTTTTTTAATCATAGAAAGTGATTTAGTAATACAGTTGATCGGTTTTTAAATTCAAGAAGCGTTGCGTTGCAATAAACGTACTAATCCAAGTGATGAGAATTCCAAGTAAGAAAATGCCACCAAATAAAACACCAATAAGTATTGGGTTTTGTAGGAGCTCTAATTCTGGAAAATTAATATCCAAATAATACAAAACGATTCCCATGCCAATTAATGCTACAATAGCTCCAATAATGCCTAATTGAATACTTTTAGAAACAAAAGGTCTTCTAATAAAGCGTTTAGTTGCTCCAACCATTTGCATGGTTTTAATAATAAATCGTTTGGAGTAAACGGCTAATCTAATTGAGCTATTAATTAACAACACAGCAATTAATGTAAAAATAGCACTCAAAATAAGCACCCAAAACGTGATTTTTTTAACATTATCATTCATGATTTCAACCAAATCATTATCGTATTTGATATCTTCAATAAAGGCTTTGTTTGATAACTCGGTAGTGATGCCATCTAGAGTTTCATTAGTAACAAAATCGGCTTTAAGGTAAACATCAATCGAGTTTTGTAATGGGTTTGTTCCTAGAAACTCCATAAAATCTTCACCAAGATCAGACTTTACAATTTGAGCAGCTTCTTCTTTAGACACATATTTGGCTTCTTTGGTATAATCTGCCATGGCTAAACTTTTTTGAAGCTGGTTAACTTCAACCTCTTTTGCAGAGTCATTTAAATAGATAGTCACAACCACCTGTTCTCTAAAATGATCTGCCAATTTTTTAGCGTTTAAAACCAATAACCCTAAACATCCCAATAAAAATAGTACCAAAGCAATACTAATTACTACAGAAAAATAAGATGAAATTAACTTTCGTTTTTGATATTGGTCAAAAGATGATGCCATAAAATGTATAGATTAATGCTGTAAAAATATAAAAGAATAAGAACAAATACTTCAAAAGATTTAAGTCTTTTGTTTTCAATTTATTTGTCTTTCTATTGTTAACGAGAATTGCTTTAAAAATAGTATAATTTTTAAGAACCTCAAGACGTGAAATTTAAATATACAATTACATGACTTAAACTTTTAAATGTGTTGTATTACCTTTAAATTTGCGGTCTAAACTTGCAATTATATCATGAGTTATCATTTTAATGAGATTGAAGCCAAATGGCAAAAATATTGGGCAGACAACCAAACATTTAAAGCTGCAAATAACAGTAAAAAGCCTAAATATTATGTATTAGATATGTTCCCTTACCCAAGTGGTGCAGGACTACACGTTGGTCATCCCTTAGGTTATATTGCAAGTGATATTTATGCACGTTATAAACGTCATAAAGGCTTTAATGTGTTGCATCCTCAAGGGTATGATAGTTTTGGTTTGCCTGCAGAGCAATACGCTATTCAAACAGGTCAACATCCAGCAATTACAACAGAAACCAATATAAAAACATACCGTCGTCAATTAGATCAAATCGGTTTTTCATTTGATTGGAGTAGAGAGGTGCGTACATCAAATCCAGAGTATTACAAATGGACACAATGGATTTTTATTCAGCTTTTCGAATCTTGGTATAATAATGATACCAACCAAGCAGAAGCTATCGAGACCTTAATTTTAAAGTTTTCTTCGGAAGGTAATGCGCACATCAACGCAGCTTGTGACGATGATATAACTATGTTTTCTTCGGAAGAATGGAATGGGTTTTCTTCTAAAGAACAACAAGACATCTTATTACAATACAGATTAGCCTATTTAGCCGAAACAGAAGTTAACTGGTGCCCAACACTAGGAACCGTTTTAGCAAATGATGAAATTGTAAATGGTGTGTCTGAGCGTGGAGGACATCCTGTAATGCGTAAAAAAATGACACAATGGAGTATGAGAATTTCTGCTTATGCCGAGCGCTTACTTCAAGGATTAGACACGATTGATTGGACAGATTCCTTAAAGGAAAGTCAGCGTAACTGGATTGGAAAATCGGTTGGTGCTTCTGTGACTTTTAAGGTAAAAATGACGAGTGAGATGCTGAAGCAAGTTCAGCATGACGACAATGAGGAATGTCATTCAGAGCAAAGCGAAGAATCTCATCAAATTGAGGTTTTCACAACACGTCCTGATACCATCTTCGGAGTGTCATTCATGACCTTAGCACCAGAGCACGAACTCGTCTCAAAAATTACAACACCAGATCAAAAAGAAGCAGTTGAAGCCTACATCACAGCTACAGCAAAACGTAGTGAACGTGATCGTATGGCAGATGTAAAAACCATTTCGGGAGCATTTACAGGTGCTTATGCAGAGCATCCATTTACAAAAGAGCCTATTCCAATCTGGATTGGTGATTACGTATTAGCTGGTTATGGTACAGGAGCAGTTATGTCTGTACCATGTGGAGATCAACGCGATTATGATTTTGCCAAGCACTTTAATATCCAAATTCCTAACATATTTGAAGGCGTAGATATTTCCGAAGAAGCATTTGCATCTAAAGACAATGTAAAAATTTCAAACAGTGATTTTCTTAACGGTTTAAACTATAAAAAAGCAAGTAAAACGGCTATTTACGAATTAGAAAAACTAGGTCAAGGTGTCGGTAAAACTAATTACAGATTGCGTGATGCTGTCTTTTCTAGACAACGATATTGGGGAGAACCATTCCCAGTGTATTATGTAAACGGTGCACCACAAATGATTGCTAAAGAGCACTTACCAATACGTTTGCCAGAAGTAGAAAAATATTTACCAACCGAAACAGGAGAGCCACCTTTAGGTCGTGCCGATGTTTGGGCTTGGGACACAAAAAATAACAAAGTAGTCTCCAACGACCTATGTCATTCAGAGCGCAGCGAAGAATCTCATAATGGAGTTTACCCTCTAGAGCTCAACACAATGCCTGGTTGGGCAGGAAGCTCATGGTATTTCTTTAGATATATGGAAGAAGCTGCCAATAGAGGCGAAGACTTTGCCAGTGAAGAGGCGCTTAACTATTGGGAAAACGTCGATTTATACATTGGAGGTAGCGAGCATGCCACAGGACATTTACTCTACTCACGTTTTTGGGTGAAGTTTATGAAAGATCGTGGTTTTGTAAATGTAGAAGAGCCTTTTAAAAAGTTAATTAATCAAGGGATGATACTTGGAACTAGTGCTTTTGTTTATAGACAAGATGGTACGAATACTTATATTTCAGAAGGATTAATTAAAGATAAAAATGTAGTCGCTATTCATGTAAAAGTTCAGTACGTTAATGCTTCAGATGAATTAGATATCGAAGGATTAAAGCAAGATGGAGAATTTGGTGAAGACTTTAAGGATGCCGAATTTATTTTAGAAGATGGCGTATATAAAGTAGGTCGCGAAGTCGAAAAAATGTCTAAATCTAAATATAACGTCGTAAATCCTGATGCCATTTGTGAGCAATATGGAGCAGACAGTTTACGTTTATACGAAATGTTTCTTGGTCCTTTAGAACAAGCAAAGCCTTGGAATACTGCAGGAATCACTGGTGTTCATGGTTTTCTTAAAAAACTTTGGAAACTCTATATTGATGACAACGGTTTAAAAGTTAATGACGCAGAGCCAACAGCAGATAACTTGAAAACGCTTCATAAAACCATCAAAAAAGTAGAAGATGATATCGAGAATTTCTCGTTCAACACATCGGTTTCAACTTTTATGATTGCTGTTAATGAGTTTACGGCTCAAAAATGTACGAGTAAAGCTATTCTAGAACCATTTTTAATTCTATTATCGCCTTACGCACCTCATATTGCTGAAGAATTATGGCATAAACTTGGAAATGCAACCTCTATCTCAACAGCAACATTCCCTGAGTTTGAAGGCAAATATTTAGTAGAAAGCAGTAAAAATTATCCAATTTCATTTAACGGTAAAATGCGTTTTACACTTGAGTTACCTATGGATATGAGTAAAGATGATATTGAAAAAACGGTTATGGCTCATGAAAAAACCATAGCGCAGTTAGACGGTCGTACACCCAAAAAAGTGATTGTGGTTCCTGGTAAAATTGTGAATATAGTGGGTTAAATTATGAGAAAAGTAATACTTGTTTTTGTTCTAGTTTTAAGCGCAGCTTGCTCTTCTTCGGAAACTCAAACGGTTCAATTGTCTTGCGGTCAATGTCAATTTGGTCTCACAACCCAAAAGGGATGCGATCTAGCCGTTAAAATTGACGATAAAGCCTATTTTGTTGATGGTGCGCATATTGATGATTTTGGTGATGCTCATGATAAACATACTGGTTTTTGTGAAGTTATTAGAACTGCTGAGGTGTCTGGAGAAGTGATTGATGATCGTTTTAAAGTAAACACCATAACACTTAAAGACTAATGCTTTTACATCTCAAAAAATATGATAAGGTTCTTCTTGTGTTTTTTGGAGCAGCACTAATTGGTTCTTTTTTAATTTGGACTTTTGAGGAGCGTTTTGATCAAAATGATTGGCAAACGAAACCAGAAAAGCGATATCAAATGGCAGATCATATCATTAATAGCAATATGCTTGTTGGTAAATCTAGAGAAGATATCATCCAATTATTAGGTTTGCCATATAAATCTAATCTCTACGATAAAGATAATATAGCATATCGATTAGGAAGGCCACCAAGTTTTTCTGAATCTAAACGCACCATCTTAATAGTTGATTTTAAATATGATAGTGTTGCTAAAGTAATACAAGATTTTGAATGAAGCGTCTTATACCAGGAAAATACGATATTGTTGTCTTGTTTTTTTTCGTAATATTCTCCCTTGGCGCTCTTTATTCTTGGGTGTTTGAAGAGCAATTTAATGCAAAAGAATGGCATGCTCGTCCGTCAAAACGTTATAAAATTGTAGATGATTTTATTAATGACGAGATATTTATCGGGAAATCTAAAGCCGATATTATTAAAATTTTAGGCACACCTGTTGATCCTTTAATTTCTAAAAAAGACCTTTTAAATTATAAAATTGGTACACCTCCAAGCTTTAAGGAGCTTAAGCGAGAAGAGCTCATTATAATCTTTGAAAACGATGTTGCTACCGAAGCCTTTCGGGTAAGAATGGAAGAGTAATTTTATACCCTTAAATGAGTTTAAGTTCGAAGCTATTTTAAAAACAAATCACCTGCTTTTTTAGACCAATTTTACAAGGTTCCAATTTCAGAATCGTCAAAAAAATGAATTTCAAATTTCGTTTTCATAAAATACATAAAGTCAAATTTCAATATTCTCAAAAATATATTTTGATCTACATTTAAGTCGTAAGAACCCAAGTTTTCAAAGTAAATTTAGGATAAATGTAACACGACAAATTATGGTTATTGGGATTCCTAAAGAAATTAAAAATAATGAAAGCAGAGTAGGTATGACGCCTTCAGGTGTTTATGAACTCACAAAAAACAATCATACAGTTTATGTGCAATCTATGGCTGGTTTTGGTAGTGGGTTTTCAGATAAAGATTATCGAGACGTTGATGCCACAATTGTAGATACAATTGAAGATGTGTACGCTAAAAGTGATATGATCATTAAGGTTAAAGAGCCTATTGCTTATGAATATCCTTTGATAAAATCTCATCAAATAGTATTTACTTATTTTCATTTTGCTTCTTCGGAAGCATTAACCATGGCAATGATGAAAAGCAATGCTATTTGTATTGCTTATGAAACTGTAGAAGATCATGATGGCAGTTTGCCATTGCTTACACCAATGTCTGAAGTTGCAGGACGTATGGCTATACAACAAGGTGCAAAATATTTAGAAAAACCCATAAAAGGACGTGGTATTTTATTAGGAGGTGTTCCTGGTGTTGCTCCAGGAAAAGTTTTAATTCTAGGTGCTGGTGTTGTTGGAGTGCAAGCTGCTAAAATGGCTGCAGGTTTGGGAGCACATGTGACGATTATGGATGTTAATATGAAACGTCTTAGGTATGTTAATGATATTATGCCAAGTCATGTAATTACAGAGTTTTCAAGCGAATATAATATTAGAAAGCATATACAAACTCATGATTTAGTTATTGGAGGTGTTCTTTTAAAAGGTGCAAAAGCTCCAAAATTGATTACAAAAGATATGTTGAAATTAATGCGTCCAGGAACTGTTGTGGTTGATGTGGCAGTAGATCAAGGTGGCTGTTTTGAAACAACAAAGCCTACTACTCATCAAGATCCTACGTATATTATCAATGATGTTGTACATTACTGCGTTGCAAATATGCCAGGCGCAGTTCCTTATACATCTACAATTGCCTTGACAAATGTGACCTTGCCTTACGTTTTAAAATTAGCAAATAAAGGTTGGAAAAAAGCCTGTAAAGATGATGTTGTTTTAGCCAAAGGTATCAATATCCTCAATGGAGAAATTGTTTGTGAAGGTATTGCAGAGGCTTTTAATTGGTAATAAAAAGTTAAATACAACTGACAAATTTTCTGATATCCAAAATGGCTTGCTTTTTGCTATCTTTAGCATAACAATTTAAGTCAAAAAAATATGAATGGAATGATAGGATATTACATACTAATTGGTGCTATAGCATTGGTGAGCTCGTTAGTAAGTGGTCAATTAAAACGAAAATTTGCAAAATACTCTAAAATACAATTGCGCAATGGGCTAAGCGGACGAGAAATTGCAGAGAAAATGTTAGCCGATAATGGAATTACCGATGTAGAGGTGATATCGGTTGCTGGGCAATTAACAGATCATTACAATCCAAAAAATAAAACGGTAAACTTAAGTGAAGTGGTTTATAATCAACGAAATGCAGCTGCAGCAGCAGTTGCAGCACATGAAGTTGGTCACGCTGTACAACACGCACAAGCTTATAGTGCTTTAGGTATGCGCTCTGCATTGGTGCCAATCGTAAGTGTTACTTCAGGAATGTCGCAATGGCTTGTTATTGGTGGTTTGCTTCTTGGAGCTGCTGCAGGTGTGGGATTAGGCTATTGGGTCTCGGTTGCCGGATTAGTGTTCATGGGATTTGCTACGTTGTTTAGTTTTATCACACTACCAGTAGAGTACGATGCTAGTAATAGAGCTTTAGCTTGGTTAAAAAATAAAAACATGGTGACTCCAGAAGAATATGCAGGTTCTGAGGATGCACTAAAATGGGCAGCAAGAACTTATTTAGTAGCTGCAATTGGAGCTTTAGCATCACTTTTATATTGGGCTATGCAAGTATTTGGTGGACGCGATTAATGCTTCCGAAGAAAAAAGAATAAACCGAATGACGTTTTTTATGCGTGGTTCGGTTTTGTTTTAGTATTTTGTTAGAGCTAAATTATTTTAAACTTATGGAAAATTTAAATCAAGATCGTTTCGGTATAAACGATGATAAAATGGTACTTAGCAGACTTGCAGTATCAGATCGTACGGCATTTTATAAAAAGACCTATGCACATGTTGCTGGAGGTGTTCTCGTGTTTATTTTGTTTGAGTGGTTGCTCTTACAAAGCGAAACTATTGTCAATTTTGCAATGTCAATGACGCAAGGTTGGCGTTGGTTAATCCTGCTTGGCGGTTTTATGTTTATTACCAATTATGCCGAAGGTATGGCTCTTAAAACAAAAGATAAGAATAAGCAATACTTAGCCTACGGACTTTATATTTTGGCAGAAGCTTTCATTTTTGTGCCTTTAATTTATATCGCTGCAAATTTTATGGATTCTGGACCAGAAATATTAAACCAAGCAGCCATTGTAACCTTATCATTATTTACAGGATTAACAGCAGTAGTCTTTGTCACTAAAAAAGATTTTTCTTTTCTAAAAACAGGATTAACCATTGGTTTTTTTATCGCTTTAGGATTAATTATCGCTGGTTCATTGTTTGGTTTTAACTTAGGGCTTTGGTTCTCTGTTGGGATGTGCTTATTAGCAGGAGGATCCATTTTATATCAAACGTCTAACTTAATTCATAAATATACCGAAGATGACTACATACCTGCCTCATTAGGTCTATTTGCATCATTAATGCTCCTTTTTTGGTATGTATTACAGATTTTTATGTCTAGAGATTAGTTTTCTGCGGAAATATTATAAACAACATACATCGTTAAAAGCATTCTAAAATAGGATGCTTTTTTTATACTTAGAATTCTTCTTCTAGATTTACTATTTTATTCTGAATGGCATACACGACTAAGCCAGCTAGGTTTTTAGATTCGGTTTTTAACAATAAGTTATTACGATGACCATCTACGGTTCTTGGGCTAATGAAGAGTTTTTCTCCAATTTCATTAGTTGTAAATTGTTGGCAAATAAGCTCTAATACTTCCTTTTCACGTTTGGTGAAATAGGTCGTGTCAAAGTTTGATTTTTTAGCTTGATCATTCGTGTTTAACAGTCCTTCATGAATAAATTTCATCACTTGTGTGTCATAATAAAACCCCTTATCTGCTACTTCATTAATGGTGGTTAACATTAATTTAGGTGTGCTATTTTTTGCTAAATATGCAACAGCACCAATAGAAATCATATTAATAATAAATGGTTTACTAAAGTAACTTGTTAAAGCTATAATTTTAATGTCAGGAAATTCTTTCCGAATTAATTTGGTAGTTTCTACACCATTAAGTCCTGGCATTTTTAAATCTGTGATAACAATTTCTGGTATCTGTTTTGTAGCTCTTAATTGAGCCATGAGGTCATTACCATCTTCGGCATCAAAAATAATTTCTAGATTTTTTTCCTTACTTAAAATAGACATAAGTCCTTGTCTAAATAGTAATTCGTCATCTGCAATTGCAAGGGTAATTTTAGTATCCATAAGAGTGAAAATTAATGGTAAATGTGCTGCCTTCATTTTTAGAGCTCTCAACAAAAAGCTGTCCATTTAAAATGGCAACTCTACTCTTAATGTTTTGTAATCCTATTCCTGTCTTTTTTTTGTATTCATTGATATCAAATCCTACACCATTATCTTTAAAAACGAGCTCAAATCCTTCTTTGTTTTTTTTCAATTCCATTTGTAAGCAATCTGCTTTGCCGTGTCTTAAGGCATTATTTATAAGTTCTTGTGCTATTCTAAAAACATGTAATTCATTGCTTTTTTCTAATTGCTCTAGGGTTTCAATATGATGTTTTATTTTAATAGAAGTATTAGATGTAAATTCATCAAACAATTCTTCTAAAGCGACTTTTAATCCAAATTTATCTAAAATAGGAGGCATTAGCTCATGAGCAATTTTACGAGCACTTTCTAAAGTACGTGTTGTAATATCTAAAATATGGTTGAGTGCATCTTTCTGTTCAGTATTCATGGAGTCATCGTCTAATAATACATTGGTAGTTAAACTCACAACGTTTAATTTAGAACTAATAGCATCATGTAAATCCTGTGCGATACGATTGCGTTCCTTTTCTTGAACTTTAATGGTGGTTTGTAGTATCTTTTTTTGGTGGTCTAGTTTAATGTTAACTTTCTCAACTTCCTTTTCAATTATTTTTTTTCTTGAGTAATAGAAAAACAAAATCAATCCTAGTGTAACTAACACTAAAAAAATGATGCTATACGCTAAGGCTCCTATGATTTCACTTTGAGAGGCCAGATGCTTGTCTTCCATTCTGCTAAAATTAATAATAAATAAATAACATATAATACTTTATTAATAAACCATATATAAACACCAGTCTCTTTGTCTATTGATGTATGTAAATAGTTGCCAAGTATAAAGATTAAAGTACTAGACGTTATATATATAAGAACACCAGCGTTTACAAACATATATTCTCCTTTTTTGCTTAATGAATTATATAAGTGAACAATTGAATAAATAACCAATGGAAATGAGGTTATAAATATTTCAAAAAGATTGAAACGTTCTATTAAGTTTATATTGTTATAGTATTGTAGCGCTAATATGCTAAGGACTATTACTAAAATTGAAGTCACTACTTTTTTTTGAAATGAATTAAAAAGTGTTCTATAAAACAAGGATAAAAATACAAACTGAAATATAAAGTATAAATGTGCTAAGTGTAAATTGTTTGTTTTGTAATGTGCTAAATAGGAGCTGCTAATCATTATGATTACTCCAAAAAACAAATACAAAAAAAGATATAAAAGAGTTACATTCCTTTTGTTTGATATGTAACTCTTAGTATATAAAAAGGCATTTGTAATAATTAAGATTAATCCTAAGTATTGAAAAAAGTTATCAATCTTATTCATTTAATATATTTATTTCGAATACTCAATCGCAATTTTATGGTAAAGTTTACTGTGTTCATCGCAGTTGTTAGGACAAGGTTTTGTGAAATCATAAACTAAGCTTTCACCACCTGGTGTTTCTACGATGTCTTTATATTTTTTACCATCAGTAGTTGTGGTGCCAACTAATAAAAGATGGTCTTCTGCTGGTGAGCTGTCATCAGTTCCCATATAAGCTCTAATGTTTAAGTCGAAATCGCCTGTAGACGCTTGAATTTTCCCAGAACTATCAATTGTAAATTTTGCACCCAATTCATTTAAACATGCAAGTATATCACCCATTGGGATTAAAAATGCTTTAGCATGACTTTTATTGTTTTGTTGCCAATTATTTGTCCAAGTAATGGCATCAGCTAAGGGTCTTGTTTGTGGTGTTGTTGCACTCATAATTTCTAATTTAAATTGATTAATATACCCTAAAACTACTCAAATAGATTTAATTAAAAAGCCACAATTATAAAAATAGGTATTTCTACCTGATTTTTCATTGTAGTGCTTTTGCGCTAAAATATTTATAACATTCTATTGAAATTTGACATAATTATTAACCAATTAAATTATAGATTATGAATCCATACATGGCTCAAATTATCATGTTTGCTGGCAATTTTGCTCCTAGAGGTTGGGCATTTTGCAATGGTCAATTATTAAACATTAATAGCTACTCTGCATTATTCTCACTTATTGGAACTACTTATGGTGGAGATGGAAGGACAACATTTGCCTTACCAGATTTAAGAGGTAGAACACCTAAAGGTATTGGACTTGGAGCAGGACTTCAAAATGTGACTTGGGGAGAAAGAGGAGGTAAAGAAAATACGATTTTAACTGTAGCCAATATGCCATCACATAGTCATGATGGTAGCGGTTTAAGTGTGTCATTAGCATGTAATGAAGATGATGGTGATAGTAATGAGCCTTCTGGTAATAATTTTGGTATTGCAGGCTCAGGGTCACCATATAACTCGTCATCTAATGATGCTACTTTTGGAGGAGCAACCATCTCTGGTAGTACAGCTAACCAAGGAAATGGTCAATCACTTGACATACAAAACCCTTTTTTAGGTATTAATTACATTATAGCGCTTCAGGGTGTTTTTCCTCCAAGAAGCTAAATTATAACAAATTAAAAATTATTAATCAACTTTTAAAAATATAATATTATGGATGATGCATATATAGGAACAGTAATGATGTTTGGAGGTAATTTTGCTCCAAGAAATTGGGCATTTTGTAACGGACAATTACTGCCAATCTCAACTAATTCGGCTTTGTTTTCAATTCTAGGAACCACTTATGGAGGAGATGGTAGAACTACCTTTGCCTTACCAGATTTAAGAGGGCGTGTGCCAAAGCATCCTGGAAATGGACCAGGACTTCAACCTGTGACTTTAGGAGAGAGAGCAGGACGAGAGCATGTAACACTTACTACAGGTCAATTGCCATCTCATAGCCACGATGGTAGTACATTAGCAGCTACGTTATCATGTAATGAAGATGATGGAGATAATAATGAGCCATCTGGAAATAATTTTGGTATTGCAGAATCTGGTAAACCCTATAACTCGTCTAATAATGATGCAACATTTGGAAGTGGCTCAGTATCAGGAAATACAGGCTTGCAAGGCGGCAACCAACCCTTTGATATTCAAAACCCGTTTTTAGGGACAAACTATATTATTTGTATGATGGGGCTTTATCCGCCAAGAAGCTAAACCTGTTATTCATCGAAAATCATTTAAAAACCTAAAGTACTGAATATGAATTTAGTACTTTGGGCTTCTATATTAATTAACAACAAAAAATATGAAAAAACAACTACTTTTATTTACTTTTTTAGTATCAGCCATGACCTACGCTCAAGTTGGTAATGGTTTTGAGAATTTAACCGGTATTACCTTTGACGGTGGAGTTTGTAGGTATTATGATGCAGATAATACTACAACTCATGAACTACAAAATTATACAGCACCTTGTGGTGTGATTTTTGTTAAAGAAGATAGTTCTGGAAGCACGCTAGGATATAGCATTGTTTTAGATCCAAGTACCCCAAACGGACCAAATGGTTTTACAGATGGAGATGCCTTTGGAGTTGCTTCATCTATTCATCTTATTAATGATTTCGATATATCAGCACCTGAAGGGTCACAAGCTTTTGTAATGGAAGATCCAGATGGTACTGTAACTATGAGTTTTGATGTTGTAGATTTAGGAGGTACAGGCAACCCGCAATTTAGTATGCAATATCTTTTAGAATCTACAAGTTGGGAAGCTTCTGACTTCTTAAAAATCACAATTGAATTTACAGATTGCGCTAGTCCAACTTTAACACTTCTTGATACGTCTGGTTTTGATATTAACAATCTTGGAATAGAAGATACTTGGAATACATTAAGTGCTGATTTAACTGCATACGTAGACTGTAACGCACAATTAATAATAGAATTTTCGTCAAACTCAGCTGCAGAAGAACTCGGTCTTGATGCGATTGCATTCTCGTCTGGGATGACCTTATCAAATGAAAACCTTAACGTTAATGAGGCTACTTCAGTAGTTCCAAATCCATCTAATGGTATGGTAACTATTAAAAATACAGTTGTAGCTCTAACGCAAATTACGCTTACTGATATTAACGGACGTCATGTTGCAAATTATGACTTAAACCGAATCACTCAAGACCAGCAATTAGATTTAAGCAGTGTAGTGACAACAGGTTTATATTTCATGATAATTTCTTCGGAAAATGGCTCAACGGTAAAAAAGATAATTATAAAATAAATATATAAATACCAACCACTTTTAAAACATATATAAGTTTTAAAAGTGGTATTTTCAAAACTAACTAATTGATTTATAGCACTATTAATTAATCCAAAACATTTAGTTATTATGAAAACAAAATTACTTTTTACAATTTGTTTGATGAGTGTAATGCTGAGCATACAACAAGCTCAAGCCCAAACTATTTTGGCACCAGGAGATATTGCGATAATATGGTATCAAGCTGACACTCCAGATTCTTTTGCATTTACAACATTTGTAGATCTAGAAGCAGGCACCGAAATCATGTTTACAGACTGTGGAGCTGTGCCTACAGGTACATTTGATCCTGCAGGCTGTGGAGAAGGAGCAATTGTGTACACTGTGCCAGCTGGCGGACTAGAATTAGGAGAGATTATTACTCATAACGATTTGGCGCCAACAGCAGATTTTGTAGATTATTCAGGAGACTCTATCATCCTTGGTACTTCTGGTGTATCACTTTCAACAGGAGGTGATTCAATTACAGTATTTCAAGGAACAGGCGAGAGTCCATCATTTATTTTTATGTTAAGCGGTTCTTCTACCACATTTTCTGGAGATGATAGTGAAAGTACAACTCAAACCAATTTGTTTAATGGTTTAATTGATACAGGTTTACCAAGAACAGCTGTAGCGGTAGGTTCTGGCCCTGAGCCTTCTCAAGAATTTGATAATGCTGTTTACAGTGGTTCTTATACATTTGCAACTGTACAAGACGCTAAAGTTGCACTTACTGATCCTGCTAATTATGTTGGAGCAAATATTACTACTGAGGAACCTTATAATGCTTTAGTAGCTGGAATACCCGAAAAACTTTTTATATCAACGCTATCTACCAATACATTTGATATTGGTAATAAACTATCAATGTATCCAAATCCATCAAATGGTATTATTACCATTAAAAATGCAGGTGTTGTATTGGATAAGGTTGTGATATCAGATCTAAACGGTCGTCAAATTCAAGCGTTTGATCTCAACGGAATGACGCAGGATAAAGATTTAGATTTGCGATCTGTTGTGTCTTCTGGGATGTATTTTGTTACAATTTCTTCGGAAAGTGCTTCTACAGTTAAAAAGATCATTATAAATTAATTATAACGGTAAGTAAAAGAAAAAGCTCCTTAATTACATAAGGAGCTTTTTCAATTTTAGTGATTTATTTTAAATTTTAATTTGTCGCTCAATTTGTTGATCTAAGGAGATAAAGGTTTCTGTTCTAGAAACTCCTGTTATGGATTGGATATCTCTATTTAAAACATGCATTAAATGTTCATTATCTTTACATAATATTTTACAAAAAATACTCCAATTACCTGTGGTGTAATGACATTCTAAAACTTCAGGGATTTTTTTTAGTTGTTTTACAGCTTCAGGATTGCTAATAGCTTTATCTAAAAAAATTCCAATAAAAGCCATAGTTGTATAGCCTAAAACTTTAGGGTTAATTACAAATTTTGAACCTGATATCAATCCAGATTTTTCTAGCTTTCGTAATCTTTGGTGAATAGCTGCTCCAGAAATACCTACACCTCTTGCTATTTCTAGTATAGGTGTCCTGGCATCTTCCATAAGAGCCCGAAGAATTTTTTTATCGATGCCGTCAATTTGTATGTTGTGATTTACTATTTTCATGATATAGACTTAGTATTGAGCGTGGCACATTTCTGAAGAAAAACTATATATTTAAAGGGTTATAACCTAAATAAGGTACTTCTTTCTCGGTAAATTTAATGCCGTAGTCTTCCAACTCATTTAAAATAGGTTCGTAAACTTCTTTTTGTATTGGAATTTGAACTCCAGGAGTAGTAATTTTTTCATTTAAAATGGCCATTGTCGCTATAGCCACAGGTAATCCCACGGTTTTTGCCATAGCTGTATATGTTTGGTCTTCGCCTATAGTAACCATGGTTGAATCTATTTGATACATTTTACCATTGAGCTCATAACCAAATTTATGATACATGACAATCATGTCTTTATCATGCTCTTCTAAGGTCCAGCTGTCCATTAATATTTTTTGAAGAATTTGTGCTGGCGACGCATTTTTGAGATCTACCATTTTGTCTTTATTAAAGAGATCTAGTTCTTCTAATTTGTCCCATACAATATCATCTTGATCTATTTTTAAGGCAAGCCTAAATTTAAGTTCTACAGAGTCTGTTGGGCTATAAGGTAAAAATGAATTAACATAATCGCGATAGCTCATATTTTCGCTATCTTCTATAGTGTAACTGTCATCGGTCATCCCTAATTGTACAAACATATTCCATGCACGACTAAAACCAACACGACGAATTGTACCTCGATATAAGGTTTTTATAGAGTCTAAACTGTAAACAGATTGATATTTTAGTGAGTCTCTGTTTGCGTATGCTTCAAAACGACCGTAACCTTCAATTTCTAAGAATTCTGTTCGTCTAAATAATCTATTATAAGGAATATATTTATAGGAATCTTCTTGAAGAAATTTTGCTGCACTACCTTGACCTGCAACAACAACATTTCTTGGGTTCCATGTGAATTTGTAGTTCCATAGGTTGTTATCACTCTCTGGAGCAACTAGTCCGCCTGTAAACGATTCAAAAAGTACCATTTTGCCACCTTTTTCTCGAATATAATCAATTACTTTCATGGCACTCATATGGTCAATGCCAGGATCTACACCTATCTCGTTCATAAACACGAGACCTTTATCGGTTACAGTTTTGTTTAGTTTTTGCATGTCTTCACTAACATATGAAGCTGTTACCATGTTTTTGCCAAGCGCAACACAATCTTTTGCAACTTCTAAATGAAATCTAGCTGGTAGCATAGATACGACGATATCTGCGTTTTCAATTGCTGCTTGTCGTGAAGACTTATCAAAAACATCTAATGTAATAGCATTGGCATTTTCATGGTCTCCAATGAGTTTTTTGGCATTACTAATATTAATATCTCCAACAATAATATGGAGTTCTTCTTGTATAGATTTATCTAATAAATATTTGATGAGGTATGAAGTTGATTTTCCTGAACCAATGACTAAAATCTTTCGCATAATGGGTTGAGTTGAGTAAATTTGTAATTACGAAATTACTAAATACAAAGGGTTATAAAAACCTAAATCTAATTTATCTATGAACAAAAAAATTCTCGTTTTAGGAAGCGTATTAGGTATTATAGCGATAATTCTTGGAGCTTTTGGAGCTCATGGGTTGAAATCGTTAGTGTCTTCAGAGTCTATACAAACGTTTGAAACAGGTGTGCGATATCAAATGTACCATGCAATATTATTGCTGTTTGTTGGTGGTTTTTCCTCGATGTCTTATAAGTCTAAAACCTTGATTTTCTTTTTGGTTTTGATAGGTGTAGTGTTCTTTTCGGGTTCTATATATGGGTTATCAACAAATGAACTCACTAATTTTGATTTTAAAAGTATTGGTTTTATCACTCCAATAGGAGGATTATTGTTAATATTTGCTTGGATTGTATTGTTAATAGGCTTTTTGAAAATAGATAGGGATAAATCTTAAAATAAGTACGCTACTTTAAAATATTGTTTAATTTTGTAGTCTAAACAACATAAACAAATTATGGTAGACCATACAAAAAATACGAAAACGATTGCGTTAGAAACTTATGGCATTAAAAATGCTAAAGTCAACTATCAATTATCTCCTGATGAACTTCATAGAACAACTATTGAAAAGGGTCAAGGTGTAGAGTCATCTTCTGGTGCTTTAGCAGTAAACACTGGTGAATTTACTGGACGTTCTCCACAGGATAGATTTATTGTTAAAGATGATATAACAAAAGATCGCGTTTGGTGGGGAGATATTAATATTCCTTTCGAATCTGATAAATTTCAAAAGTTATATGATAAGGTTACAGACTACCTATCAAATAAAGAGCTTTTTGTAAGAGATAGTTATGCTTGTGCTGACGAAAATTATAAGTTAAAAATTCGTGTTATTAACGAATATCCATGGAGTAACATGTTTGCTTATAATATGTTTTTACGCCCTACGGAAGAAGAATTAAACGATTTTTCGCCAGAATGGACTATTGTTAACGCACCTGGATTTATGGCAGACGCTGAAGTTGATGGAACAAGACAGCATAATTTTGCCATTTTAGATTTTACACGTAAAATCGCTTTAATAGGTGGTACAGGTTATACGGGAGAAATTAAAAAGGGAATTTTCTCTGCTCTTAATTTTATACTTCCTGTCTTTAAAAATACATTGCCAATGCACTGTAGTGCAAATGTTGGTAAAGATGGTGATACTGCGATCTTTTTTGGGTTATCTGGTACAGGTAAAACGACATTGTCTACAGATCCAAATAGAAGTTTGATTGGTGATGATGAGCATGGTTGGACTAAAGAAAATACTGTGTTTAATTTTGAAGGTGGCTGTTATGCCAAAGTGATTAATTTATCACAAGAGCAAGAACCAGAAATTTTTGATGCGATTAAAAAAGGAGCTATTCTCGAAAATGTCATTATGGATGATAATGGAGATGTGCAATTTGAAGATACATCGATTACCCAAAATACAAGAGTAAGTTATCCAATTTATCATATTGATAATATTAGAAAACCATCAATAGGAGAAAATCCTAAAAATATTTTCTTTTTAACGGCAGATGCCTTTGGTGTATTGCCTCCAATATCAAAATTAACACCTAACCAGTCTGCATATCATTTTATTTCTGGATATACTGCTAAAGTAGCAGGAACAGAAGCTGGTGTTGTAGAGCCTGTACCAAGTTTTTCAGCTTGTTTTGGCGCGCCTTTTATGCCATTACATCCTGCGAAGTATGCCGAAATGTTAAGCAAAAAGATGAAAGAGTCTGGAGTTAATGTTTGGCTTGTTAATACGGGTTGGACTGGAGGACCTTATGGTGTTGGTACACGTATGAAATTAAAATATACTCGTGCCATGATTAATGCAGTGCTTAATGGAGACTTGGGAGCTTATACTTATGAAGATTACCATATTCACTCAGTGTTTGGAGTAGCACAACCAAGATCTTGTCCTGGTGTACCAAAAGAAGTGTTAAGCCCAAGAACAACATGGAATGATGACGAAGCTTACTATAAAACAGCTTTTAAACTATCTAATGCATTTAGAGAGAACTTCAAGAAATTTCAAGATGACACAAATGAAGATATACGACGTGGCGGACCACAACGTTATGCGCATTAAAAGCCTTCATTAGAAAACATAAAAAAAGCGATTTCAAATTTGAAATCGCTTTTTTTATACTTTAATCTATTCTTATTTACCTTTATTAACTAAGTCAATATACTTTTTTAAAGCCATTGTCATAGATGGTGTCTCAGGAGTAGGAGCCGCTATATCAACTCTCAAGCCATGAGATTCTACGGCTTTGATAGTCGTATTTCCAAACACAGCTATACGTGTTTCGTTTTGTTTAAACTCAGGGAAGTTATGAAATAGAGATTCAATTCCTGATGGACTAAAGAATACTAAAATATCATAGTACACATTAGCAAGATCAGATAAATCACTAATCACAGTTTTATAAAAAACAGACTGTTTCCATTTAACACCTAAACCATCTAAAATTTCAGGTACTTCAGGTTTTAATTTATCTGTAGTTGGGAGTAAAAAAGATTCATCCTTATACTTTTTAATCAAAGGAGATAAATCTGAGAAGGTACGCTTGCCAACATATATTTTACGTTTTCTATAAACTACATATTTTTGAAGATAGTAAGCAACAGCTTCAGATTGACAAAAATACTTCATTGAATCAGGCACTTTAAAACGCATTTCATCAGCCACTCTAAAAAAGTGGTCTACAGAGTTTCTACTCGTAAGAATTATGGCAGTATAATTTGCTAGATCAATTTTTTGTTGTCTTATATCTTTAGCATCGACTCCTTCAACATGGATAAATGGTCTGAAATCAATTTTTACTTTTTGCTTTTCTTGAAGATCAAAGTAAGGCGAATTTTCTATTTTAGGCTCTGGTTGAGATACTAAAATCGTTTTCACTTTCGTCATATTACTTAAAGTGTTTTAAGCGTTGAAATCTTTAATTAACTTATATAAAATCAGATAGGGTCCAATTTCAAGTGCGCAAAGATACAAAATAAAATAGAATATGTTGTTTAATAGTAATTTTTGATGATTCTTAAATGAAGAAGCAAATCCAATTAGATTAATTAAAATTAACAACCCTATAATTACATAGACTATTGTTTTAGTAGGTTCTATGGTATAAATTAAGATACAATTAATAGGAAATAATAAGAATCCTGAATAATTTTTAAAAGTCGTTTTTTGAAATAAATAAGAATCAATAAGTTCATCAATATCAAAAAGACTAGCTATCAAACGTTCTAATAATATCTTTATTAAGAATAAAACTCCAATTCCAAAAAGTAATTTAAAAAATTGATTCACATTAAATTCTGAAGGATGAACTAAAGTGGTATAGCTAATAAATGAGAAAATAGAGACTGATAACATGCCATTAAAAAAGAATAACGCATCAAATCCATCTATGAATTTTTGGTCTCTTGCATATATTTTTAAATATTTTGAATTACCAATAACGGCTAAAAAATCTTTAAATCTATGAGCAAATAAAAATTTAGATACAGTAATACACCCTAAGCCTAATACTAGAAAAATAGTAAACCAATCATTAGAAATTACGTCTCTAAGCATACTACAAAATTATGAAGAATATTTGATGAATGTAAACGTTATTTCATTCAACTAATTTTCATTACGCTAAGATTAACATTGTTTATGATTTTTACAGCAAGTTTTAAATGATAAATCACTTATTTTTGTCGGTAACTAACACGATAAGCTTGAATAATATTCTATGAGAGATGCAATTGTCATCATACCAACTTACAATGAAATAGAAAACATTGAAGCAATTTTAAGAGCAGTCTTCACACTGGAGAAGAACTTTGACGTTCTAGTTGTAGATGATAATTCACCAGATGGCACTGCTACTCAAGTGAAAGCATTGCAAAAGGAATATAATACAAGATTACATATATTAAATAGACCTAAAAAAACGGGATTAGGAACTGCGTATATTGAAGGTTTTAAATGGTGTTTGTCTAAAGATTATACCTATATTATTGAAATGGATGCTGATTTCTCTCATAATCCGAGTGATTTAACACGTTTATACAATGCTTGTGTGAGCGAATGTGCAGATATGTCTATTGGATCGCGTTATATTAATAATAGAGTTAATGTGGTTAATTGGGATATGAAACGCTTACTCATGTCTTATTTTGCTTCTAAGTACGTGAAGTTAATCACAAGAATGAAGATTGATGATACTACAGCAGGATTTGTGTGTTATCACAGACGTGTTTTAGAAACTATTGATCTCGAAAAAATAAAATTTGTTGGTTATGCTTTTCAAATTGAAATGAAATTCAATGCGCATTTGAAAAAATTTAAGATTGTAGAAGTACCAATTGTTTTTACCGATAGAAAAAAAGGAAAATCCAAAATGAGTGGAGGCATTATTTCTGAAGCCATATTTGGAGTAATTAATATGAAATTTAAAAGTTTATTTAGAACATAAGATGCAAAACAAAACCATACTTATTAAAAATGCTAAAATCGTAAACGAGGGATCGGTTACAGAAGGCGATATTTTAATTGAAGGTGACTATATTAAAGAAGTTTCAAATTCTATTAGCGCAAAATCTGCCGATGTTATTGTTGTAGATGCAGAAGGTAATTATGTGTTTCCTGGTGTTATTGATGATCAAGTTCATTTTAGAGAACCTGGATTAACACACAAAGGAAATATTGAGTCTGAGTCTAGGGCAGCGATAGCAGGTGGAATTACATCGTTTATAGAAATGCCAAATACCAATCCTCAAACGACAACCGTAGAAAAATTAGAGGAGAAATTTGAAATCGCTTCAAAAACATCATATGCCAACTATTCATTTATGTTTGGTGGGACTAATGATAATTTAGCTGAAATATTAAAAGTAGATCCTAAATCTGTTGCAGGATTAAAATTGTTTTTAGGCTCATCTACAGGGAATATGCTCGTTGATGACCCACAAGTTATTGAGAAAATATTTAGCAGTACAGATATGGTTATTTCTGTACATTGTGAGGATGAAGCAACGATTAGAAAAAATTTACAAGCACATATTGATGAGTTTGGAGAAGATATACCTATAGAAAAACACCCTATAATCAGGAGTGAAGAAGCATGTTACTTATCATCATCTAAAGCCATCGAGCTTGCTAAAAAAACTGGAGCTAGATTACATGTGTTTCATTTATCTACAGGTAAGGAAACTAAACTTTTCAGTAATAAAATACCTTTAAAAGATAAAAAAATTACAGCAGAGGTATGCATTCACCATCTTTGGTTTAGCGATGAAGATTATAAGAAAAAAGGCACACATATAAAATGGAATCCAGCTGTGAAAACAGCTCAAGATAGAGATCTTCTTTGGAAAGCACTTCTAGACGATAGAATAGATGTTATAGCTACAGATCACGCTCCTCATACCTTAGATGAAAAAAACAATGTATACACTAAAGCGCCTTCTGGAGGGCCTTTAGTGCAACATGCTTTGGTTGCAATGATAGAAATGTTTCATAAAGAAAAAATTTCACTACCTAAGATAGCTCAAAAAATGGCTCATAATCCTGCCATATTATTTCAAGTAGAAAAGCGTGGCTATATTAAACCAGGTTACTTTGCAGATTTGGTAATTGTTGATATCAATAACCCATGGACAGTCAATAAAGATAATATTTTATACAAATGTGGCTGGTCTCCATTTGAAGGCACAACATTCAAATCTAGAATAACACACACCTTTTTAAATGGGACCTTAGTATATAATAATTTCAAGGTTTTAGATGTAAAAGCAGGAAAACGATTAACGTTTAATAGATGAGACCTTTTCTAGTCTTTTTAATAATGATTTTGGCTTTTGGTTGTTCTTCTCAAGTACAACCAAAAGAGCCAGATCATCTTATTTCTAAAGATAAAATGGTAGATATTCTATATGATGTGTTAATTCTTAATGCAGCCAAAGGAACAAGTAAAGCGAGTCTCGAAAACCAAGGGGTTTATCCCGAAAACTATATTTATAAAAAGTATCATATTGATAGTTTACAATTTGCTACAAGTCATTCATATTATAGTTATCATATAGAAGACTATGAAATTATCATGTCTAAATTAGAACAGAAATATAATTTAGATAAAGAGATGTTTGAGTCTAATATTAGTAAAGAAAATTTAAGTCAACAAAAAAAGAAAGACTCTTTACGTATGTCAAAAAAGGCCTTTAACAACAAGAATTAAACGTAGTTTCAATTATTTAATATCTTCTAAATAGTATGTTGAAACTTGAGCTATAGACTCATCTATAGCTGTAAAATTAAAATCTAAATCTTCTTTTAATTTTGAATTATCAAAAACTGTTTTGCTAGAAATTGAATGCACCATTTGTTTAGATAATTTACGACGTTTACCAAATAGGGTATGACTCAACCAATCTAATCGCCATGCTATTGCCAATAACATTGGAGTTGCCGCTTTTCTAGGAGGTTTTACTTGTAGCGCTTTTGCTACCTTATCTAGAAAGGTTCTTAATGGTAAATTTTCAGCAATTAAAATATAACGTTCATTCTTTAAGTCGCTGTCCATTAATGCTATCATGCTATCAACAACATCCCAAACGTCAACATAAGCCGATGTGCCTTTTGGGAAATATCGTAATCCGTTATGAATTTGCCTAAACAAACTGCCACTTCCATTACCTTTCCAAAAACCAGGACCTAATATAATTCCAGGATTTACTATTACGGCATCTAAACCTTCTTGAGTCCCACGCCAAACTTCCATTTCTGCGCCATATTTTGTAATAGCATAAACACTATTGTCGGCTTCTGGGTTCCATTCAGTTTTTTCGGTAATTAAAGTGTCTTCATGTGGTTCTTGACCAATAGCTGCAATAGAACTTATGTAACATAGTTTTTTTATGTGATTTGAAATGCAAAGGTTAACAATGTTGGCGGTACCTTTAATATTAATTTTTCGAAGCTCTTGGTATTTATTTGGTTCAAAACTTATAAACGCAGCGCAGTGATAGACGTGTGTGATACTTGTAAATGCAGCTTCTAATGAAGGGATATCATTAATATTAGCCTCAATCCATTCAATTTTATTATACAGTGTTTCCGCTTCATCCGTATAATAGGCAAATACTTTTTTTACGAATTCTAGCTTATGAGGTCTTCTATACATTGCTCTAACAGAAGCACCATTACTCACTAATTTATACAATAAATGAGAGCCAACTAAACCTGTACCACCTGTAACTAAAATCATAAAAACAAAAATAGTCTTTTTTGAGAATAGCTTTTCTCTTTTAATTGATAAACATATCTTTGTTGCACTTAAGAATAATACAAAAACCAATGAACTATAACTTAGTAGAAGAATTAACGTGGCGAGGAATGTTACATGATATCATGCCTGGAACAGAAGAGCAATTACAAAAGGAAATGACCACAGCTTATATTGGTTTTGATCCAACATCAGATTCGTTGCATATAGGAAGTTTGGTGCCTATTATTTTATTAATGCATTTAGAGAAATCTGGTCACAAACCCATTGCCTTAGTTGGTGGTGCAACAGGTATGATTGGAGATCCTTCAGGTAAAAGTGATGAGCGTAATTTATTAGATGAAGCCACTTTAAACAAAAATGTTGAAGGCATAAAAAGTACGTTAAGTCGATTTTTAAATTTTTCTTCGGAAGAAAATAATGCTCCAGTACTCGTAAATAATTATGATTGGATGAAAGAGTTTTCATTTATAGAATTTGCGCGTGATGTAGGTAAGCGAATTACGGTTAATTATATGATGGCTAAAGACTCTGTAAAAAAACGTCTTTCTGGTGAAGAAGGAAATGTAGGGATGTCATTTACCGAGTTTACTTACCAACTTATTCAAGGTTATGATTTTCATCATTTATACAAATCTCACAATTGCTTATTACAAATGGGAGGAAGCGATCAATGGGGAAATATCACCACAGGAACAGAATTGGTAAGGCGAATGAATGTTGGCCAAGAGGCTAAAGCTTACGCAATGACTTGTCCGTTAATCACAAAAGCAGATGGTTCTAAATTTGGTAAAAGTGAAGGCGGTAATGTTTGGTTGGATGCAGATAAAACCTCAGTGTATAAATTTTACCAATTTTGGTTAAACACAAGTGATGAAGACGCCGAAAAGTATATAAAGATTTTTACATTTTTAGATAAAAAAACAATAGAAACGCTAACTGCCGAGCATAAAGAAATGCCACATGCACGACTCTTACAAAAACGATTGGCAGAAGAAGTAACCACTCTAGTGCATTCAAAAGAAGAATTTGAAAATGCGTTAAAAGCCTCAAATATTTTATTTAGTAAAAGCTTTAAAGCAGATATTAAAACACTAGACGAAAAAACCTTTCTAGATGTATTTGAAGGTGTACCGCAAGCAGAAATATCTAAAGAAGAACTCTCTCAACTTAATATGATTGGAGCTTTAGCAGCACAAACAAACTTCTTAGCTTCTAATAGCGATGCACGTCGTGCATTAAAAGAAAATGCAGTGTCTGTCAATAAAGAAAAAGTAAAAGAAGATTATCAACTCTCTGAAGATGACTTAATTAATAACAAGTACATCATTTTAAATAAAGGGAAAAAGAACACCTATATTATTAAAGTGTCTTAAATTAAAGGTTGTTGCGGTTCAATTGTAACTATCTCGTCATTTTGAACTTGTTTTAGTATGACGCACAAGAAAATACAGTTAGCTTAAATAGAAAAACGTCCCGTAAATTACGGGACGTTTAACAATTAACCAATCAACTATTTATTAGAAGCTAATCTTTCTTTTTCATAGAACTCTAAACTATTTTAGATTCATAGCTTCCCAGTTTTTGTCGGCTTTAATTTGTAAACCTTTCACATTATTTTCTCGCCACGTTTTTAAAGTGTTATTTCCCCAAGAATTATAGAACAAATAGAGCTTTTCATCTCTGATTTCGAACGTTTTAGGGTTAATGTCAACTTTTTTAGATTTTTCTGCAATAGCATAAGCACAATAGCCTCCATATTGCGGAATGTATTTCTCTGGATTACTACTAAATGTCTTCAAATTATCTTCCGAAGAAAACTTATACTTAACGCCATAATGCATGGTTGTAAATTCGGTTTCTCCTTCAATAGCTTGATTGTCAAAGTAAGCAACAACATCATAGCCTTTGGCTATATAGCCTTTTTGTGTATTATAATCTACGTTTTGTGCGGTTGTGATTAACATTCCGAAGAAAAAAATCACACTTAATAGTCTTGTTTTCATACGTTGGTAGTCGATAAAAAAAGTAGATAATTACAAGGCCATCAAATTACAGCCTCTAATATCACTAGAATCAAACCTACCAATAATTTCAAATGTGTGATCGTTGTGCACACGACCTAGATCTTGTGTTGCAATAAAAGAGCAAGAATTAATATTGGCTAAATCTATAACGTTTATTCCACCCGTTTTTTGAGTGGTATGAATGGTAAGCGCATCTTCAGGGTCACGCGTTAGAATTCGCATCCAATTTGGGCATTCAAAAATGCCATCACCTAGAGAATAAGCCTGGCTTAAGAGTTCTGTCATGCCATATTCGCTATGAATTTTTGAAACCCCAAAACCCGATTTTAAAATCGAATGTAACTCTTCTCTTATAAGTTCTTTTCTGCGACCTTTCATTCCACCAGTTTCCATAACGATGGTGTTTTTAAGATTGAATTGATACCGTTCTACCAAATCTAAAAGCGCAAAAGATACACCAATGAGTAGCACTTTTTTTCCCTCGGAAGCTAAAGCACACAACTTAGTTTTTAGAGCTTCGAGATCGTTGAGATAAAATCCGCTATCAGGTTGTTCAGATTGTTGGATCATATCATTAACCATATAAATTAATGAAGAGCCTTTACGCTCTAAATAATTTGGTAATAATGCGAGAATGGTATAATCTTTAATGTTTCCGTAGATATTATGAAAGCCTTTTCTAAAACTCTGCTCGTAAATACTTATGTCTGTAACATAATGCTTGCTCGTAATAGAACCGGTTGTTCCACTACTAGAAAACGTATCTTGAATGTCTTTACTTGAACTAAGTACGTGATGACTTTTAAAGAATTGAATGGGTAAAAAAGGGATTTCCTCAACTCGTTTTACATCACTTGGGTGTTTATATAATAAATCACAAAACGAGCGATACACAGGATTGTTTTCAAACTGAAATTTGAAAACTTCTAAAGCCATAGTGTTAAATTCATGTCTTGAAGACATTGAAAAAATAGCATTGGTGTGTATCATAAGTACAAAAATAAAAAAAAGCGCTGTCAAAAATGACAACGCTTTTTAATACTTTATGTAAAAAAGGATTACTTGATTACTAATTTTTTAGTAACCGAAGCACCGTTTTGAGAAATCTTTACGATATAAAGACCTGTATTTAAAGCAGACACATCAACACGGTTGTTTGATAATGTTTGGTTGATAACTTGCTTTCCTAAAATATCATAAACTGATACAGAAATAGCGTTATCATTTGTAGCCAAGATATTTACATATCCTGTAGATGTTGGGTTTGGATACATTGAGAATGTATTGTTTTCGACATCTTCAACAGATAATGACGATCCTGCAACATCTGTTACATATCTTGGTAATACTTGGTATAAACCATTAAATTCACTACCTAAACCAATTACAGAAGACATGGTTGTTGGGATACTTGCTCCAACTAAATTTTCATCTCCAAAAGTAACTCTCATTTCTGTCGCATCAGCTCCAGCAGTAATAACGTAATTTGTGTTGTCTTCAAAAGCACCTGTATCTGAGAATGTTACTCCTGTAATTCTAATTAACTCACTTTCGTAAGATTCACCAGCTGCTAAATATTGAGTAACAGTTACATCTTCTGGAGTAATTGTTGTTCCTGTAGATGAAGGTCCTGTAATATCTGCAACAGGTACAAATTGTAATACACCGTTAAATTCTCCTAATTGACCTTCTAAACCAGTAAGACCGTCACCAATATTTAATGTAGGAGTTAATGTTCCTGGCGCATCGTCAATTAAAATACCACCAGTTGCATCTTGTATGTATCTTTGGTTTCTTCCGTTATCTGTTACATTGTATGTAATGATAGCTTCTCCTGATAATAAGTAAACTTGACCAACAGTACCAGCTCTTAACTCAGCTACTGTTGCAACAGTGCTTGAAGATAATACGCTAAAAGAAATCATGTCAGAATCAATTGCACCACCATCAACAAGTTCTACAGTGACATCATAAGTTTGACCATCTGCTGTTACAATGTTAAATGGGCTAGTTACTCCATTAGTAGTTGTACCATTTACTGTAATATTTACAGTTTCACCACCTGCTAAATTTGTAGTTTCAAATGTAACGTCAACAGATGTTGTACCTGGAGCTAATTCTGCACCGTTAGAAGGAGATGTAATAGCAACACTAGGTGATGCAACAAAACCATTTACAACTCTAATGTTATCAAAAGCGATATCTTCATCACCAGAGTTTAAACTCATTTCAATTGTAAAAGTAATAGACGTGTTTCCTGAAAGCGCAATGTTACGAGCGTACTCAGTAAAAGTAGATGTAATTTCTGCACCATCACCAACACCATCAAAATCGGTATCAATTTTTGGTGTAAAGTTAGTTCCTGAAGCTTCACTTCTAATCCAGATTAAATTTTGTTCTGCTCCACCATCTAAAGAATAAGTAATGTTTACAAAGTCTGCATCATCCCAATCTTGGTTAGTTCCATCATCATCTTCAGCAAGTAAAATTGCAAAATCAACATCAGATAAACCGGTAACATCAATTGCAATTGTAGATAAAGAAACAGGTAATGCAGCTCCTTCTCCATCTATATCTTGTGCAGCGAATGTAAAAAGACCATCAACACCATTAACTTCGTAAAAAGATCCAATATCACTACCATCTGTTCTTAAAAAGAAATCTCCAGCACCATCACTAAACTCAGCAATTGAGGTTGTGTAGTTTGTTCCATTTGTGTCTGTTTCAAAACTTTCTTGGTATAACGTCGTTTGTGCAAACGAAGAAAAACCAATTAAGGCAGTTAAACATAAAAAGTAAAGTTTTTTCATAATTATTTTGTTTTAAAATGTTTTAAAAATTAACCAAACAAATATAGGTAGAATTTAGAGTTTAAACGAATAATTTTTGAGCTATATAGCTATTTAACAATAGTATAACATTGGCTCTAAAAAGTACTAATAATCAATTTGATAGCAAATAACTAAGTTAATTTAACGTTATCAATTTAAACACTCTATCAAATTTTTGTTATTAATATTATCTTTACCACACAAAGGTTTTCAATATATAAAAATGAAAAAAAAAGATATAAAAATATTATTAGTTGATGACGAACCAGATATTTTAGAAATAGTTGGCTATAATTTATCTAATGAAGGTTATCAAGTTATAACTGCCGAAAACGGTGTTCAAGGTGTTAAAAAAGCTAAGAAAGAAAAACCACAACTCATTATCTTAGATGTAATGATGCCAGAAATGGACGGCATTGAAGCCTGTGAGCAAATTAGAAAAATACCAGATTTAAGCAACACTATTGTAACATTTCTTACAGCTAGAGGTGAAGACTATTCCCAAATGGCTGGTTTTGATGCTGGAGCAGATGACTATATTACAAAACCAATTAAACCAAAAGTTTTAGTAAGTAAAGTTAAAGCGCTTTTAAGACGTTTAAAAGAAGATGAAAAAGCCGATGACATTATAAAAATTGGAAACCTAACTATTAATAGGGAAGAATATAAAATTATAATTAAAGGAGAAGAGCTTATATTACCTAGAAAAGAGTTTGAATTATTATCTTTACTTGCTACAAAGCCAAATAAGGTGTTTAAACGAGAAGAAATACTAGACAGAGTTTGGGGAAATGAAGTTATTGTTGGTGGACGTACAATAGATGTTCACATTAGAAAACTTCGAGAAAAAATAGGAGACAAAAAGTTTAAAACCATTAAAGGTGTTGGATATAAGTTTGTAGATTAAACAATTTGCTAATGCAAAATAAATTAAAAAAAACATACAAGTTTGCCTTTAAAACATCCTTGTATATTACGATTTTTTTGACGCTCTTATCGAGTGTCTTTTTGTATGTGTTGCATTCTATTGATATTGTATATCTGGTTTCATTTGCAATATTAACTTATGTGCTTTCATTTATAATTATTCAATATCGAGTAGAGCGTTTTATATATAGAAGAGTGAAAAAAATCTATGACGATTTAACACTCTTAGAATCTGCTTCTTTACGTAAACAGCCTATCACAACAGATATGGCCACACTTACACAAGAAATAGATAAATATGCTAAAGACAAAAAACTCGAAATAGAAACGCTCATCGTAAGAGAAGAATATCGTAAAGAGTTTTTAGGTAATGTATCTCACGAATTAAAAACACCATTATTTACAGTTCAAGGCTATTTAGAAACCTTACTTGATGGTGCCATTCATGATGAAAACGTAAGCGAAAAATACTTAAATAGAGCCAATAAAGGTTTAGAACGTCTTATTTATATCGTTAATGATTTGGATATGATTACCAAATTAGAAGTAGGCGATTTACAACTTAATATTGCAGAGTTTGATATTGTCGAACTCGTTGAGAGTGTCTTTGATTTGCTAGAAATGAAAGCTGCTAAGAAAAAAATCTCTTTAATTTTTGATATTGACTATAACGAACCTATAATGGTTTGGGCAGATAAAGAACGAATTCAACAAGTGTTATCTAACCTTATCGTTAATTCTATTAAATATGGAGAAGATAAAGGAACAACTGAAGTAAGTATTGAAAATCTTATAAAAAATAAAGTGATTGTAAGAGTGACAGATAATGGTGAGGGTATATCTAAAGCTAATATTCCACGTTTGTTTGAGCGATTCTTTCGTGTTGATAAAAGCGGTAACCGTAAAGTTGGTGGTTCTGGCCTTGGCTTATCTATTGTAAAACATATTATAGAAGCTCACGATGAAAAAATATATATAGAAAGCGAATTAGGCGTAGGAAGTGAGTTTTCATTTACGTTAGAAAAGACTAAATAATCTATTATAATTTACTTCATAATCCATGGCGCTTAACCCTTTATAATTAGATACGTCATTTAATTTTTCTATACTAAACTCATCTTGTTCACAGCAAGGAGCAAAACCTAAAGCTGTTAAACGATTTGCCAAATATTCCTGTTCATATTGGCCAGGAGTTGGTACAAAAAATGCATTTTTACTCAGCTTCGTTAAATCCATTAATGTGGTATAACCAGATCTAGAAACCACCATAGCACTTTCATTTATGGTAGTTTCTAATTCCGAACTCTTCATGTAATTGTAAATGACCATATTATTTTCTTCGGAAATGTGCTGCTCATTCTCAATAATGCCTTTTACAAATACAACTTTGCCGTTAAAACTTTTAAATGCTTTTAATAACTTTTTTTCAAAAAGTGAACGTTGAGGTTCTGGTCCAGAGAGTAAAACCATAACGTCATTTTTAATAGGAAGCTCTTTTTTAGAAAACCGACTCAAAGGCCCAATGTATTTTATAGGTATATCGTAAATTGAGGTATGACCTAATTTACCACTAAGATTTATATCACCTAGATTATCTGGTACCCAACACTCATTAAATTGCTTAATTATTTTTTGATGTAATTTAGTACTTAGCCAAGTAGTGTTTCCACTTAACACCTGAAGTTGATGCGTTATGAACACACATGGTAAGTCTTTATAATGAACACCTAAGCGGTTGTCAGAAATAATACCATCAATTTGATACGCTTTAACAATTGAAGCAATAGCTTTTTTTTCAGCCTTTATAGCCTTAGCCATTTTAGGAGAACTTTTTAGCATTTTTAGTTTAAAATGCTTACCTTTTTTTGGATAAGTTATATCGTATGATGGCAATTCTAAGCACGTTAACTCAGGAAATTCTTGCTTTAATAAAGCCAAAGCAATTCCGTCACTAGCAATAATTGGGTTAAAATTATGGTTAATTAAAGCTTTAATAATTGGGATACATCGTGTCGCATGACCCAAACCCCAATTTAATGGAGCAATGAGTATTCGTTTATGTTGCTGACCTTGCATATGCTGAAAACGTGTTTAAGCTTAACTGTTTTAGATTATAACTCTCACAATTTTAATGCGTCTATTTGTGAAAATAAAGTTAAAGCTAAAAATCTTTCCTTAATTTTACGACTTCATAATTAAAAAATAACAAATTGTTAAAATAAAGTAGTGGGAAGTAAAAATAAACTCAAAAGATTTAAAGAAAATGAAACATTTGATAATGTGTTTCAGCCAACTAGAGAAGAATTAGTAGATGCACAATACAAATTTAAGGGCAATTGGAAATCTTCCGTTTTTAAAAACGATAATCCGTTAGTTTTAGAATTAGGTTGTGGTCGTGGTGAATACTCAGTAGAGTTGGCACGCAAATTTCCGAAGAAAAACTTTATAGGCATAGATATCAAAGGCGCACGTTTTTGGAGAGGAGCCAAAACAGCAATAGAAGAAAATTTACCTAACGTCGCTTTTATACGTACTCAAATTGAATTAGTTGATGTTGTATTTGCAGAGCACGAAGTTGATGAAATTTGGATTACCTTCCCAGATCCTCAAATAAAATATAAGCGTACCAAGCATAGAATGACAAACTCTCAATTTTTAAAACGCTATAAAACCATTTTAAAACCAGAAGGTTTTGTAAATTTAAAAACCGATAGCGAGTTTATGCATGGGTATACTCTAGGTCTTTTACAAGGAGAAGGTCATGAGATTTTATATGCCAACCACAATGTGTACAAGCAAGAAGGTAGCCCAAAAGAGGTAACGAGTATTCAAACCTACTATGAATCTCAATATTTAGAACAAAACAAACCAATTACGTATATTAGGTTTAAAATAAAATAATTTGAGTACCACTGTTATTTTTTTTTTAGGATTAGTTATTGCACTCGTAGGTGTGATTCCTCCTGGCTTACTTAATATGACAGCTGCAAAAATTAGCTTGAAAGAAGGTCATAACCGCGGCTTTGTATTTTCTATAGGTGTTTGTTTAATTGTTTTTTTACAAACATATATTGCTGCCATGTTTGCACGATATTTAAGTAACCATCCACAAACTGTAGAAGTGTTAAGAGGTGTTGCTTTTGTGATTTTTGTGTTGCTAGCTATTTATTTTATTTTTCTAAGTAAGCCAAATCCTAAGCCAAATATTGAGCCTCATGCTAAAAGTAAAAAAAGTAGGTTTTTTCAAGGTCTATTTTTATCTGCAATAAATGTATTTCCAATTCCGTATCAAGCTTATATGACCATCACAATTGCTGGTTTTGGTTGGTTTGCGTTTGATGCAATGAGCATTATTACGTATTGCTCTGGAGCTGTAACTGGCACCTTTGTAATGTTGTATGTTTATATTTTCTTTTTTGATAAAATCAGTAATAAAAAAATGACATCTCAAAAAAACATGAACTATATTATAGGAGCAATAACCGCAATTGTAGCCTTAATTACTCTTATAAATATTTTAATCGATCAATTAAAATGAAGCCAGAAACTCTAAATTTTTTTGATCGCGTGTATGAGGTTGCTAAGTTGATTCCCTACGGAAAAGTAACTAGCTACGGTTCTATAGCTAATTATTTAGGAGCTAAGCGTAGTGCTAGAATGGTAGGATATGCCATGAACGGCTCTCACGGAAAAGATGTACCTGCACATCGTGTCGTCAATAGAAAAGGATTACTCACAGGAAAGCATCATTTTGATGGCACCAATCTTATGCAACAGCTTTTAGAAAGTGAAGGCATTGTAGTTATAGACAATCAAATCCAAGACTTAGAGTCGGTGTTTTGGGATCCAATGACAGCGTTGTAAGTCTTTATGATGAACTCGTATATAGAGCAAAGTTTATCTAAAATTCTATATCTCATTTTGTTTTATCCTAGTATTTCCCAATTATTTAAAAATTAGGAAATATTAGTCAATCCATAGTGCCATAATCAATACAAATCCACCCATAATAAATTGCAATCACAACACTTTAAACTTCAACCTTTATTAAGTATCTTTGCATTTAGAATAAATCTATATAAGAATAGACCTCATAATTGATTACAATCGAAATCTATTCTAGTTTAAGACTATTTTCTATTAAATTAAACTTATGAAACTTAACAAACAAGATATACTTAAAGCATTAGAAACCATTTCTGCTCCTGGCGAAGGACAAAATATGGTTGAGAGTGGAGCAGTAACCAATGTTGTAACATTTGCAGATGAGGTTATTGTTGATATAACTATTACAAACCCGAGTTTACAAGCCAAGAAAAAAACCGAAGTTGAAATCATGCAAACCATTCATAAATTGGTGTATGAAAAAGCTAAAATTAAGGTCAATGTAAAAGTAGATGCTCCGGCTAAATCTGCACCAAATGTCATTAAAGGAAAAAATATTCCTGGTATTAAAAATATAATTGCTGTAGCCTCAGGAAAAGGAGGAGTTGGTAAATCAACAGTGACTGCAAATCTTGCAGTGACTTTAGCAAAAATGGGATTTAAAGTAGGTGTGTTAGATGCCGATATTTATGGTCCATCAATGCCAATAATGTTTGATGTAGAACTAGAAAGACCTTTAGCCGTAAATATTGAAGGGAAATCTAAAATGCGTCCTGTAGAAAATTATGGAGTTAAAATGTTATCCATAGGCTTTTTTACAAAACCAGACCAAGCTGTTGTTTGGCGAGGTCCAATGGCAGCAAAAGCATTAAACCAAATGATTTTTGATGCACATTGGGGAGAATTAGATTTTATGCTCATAGATTTACCTCCAGGAACAGGAGATATTCATTTAAGTATTATGCAATCCCTTCCAATCACAGGATCGGTTGTTGTAAGTACACCTCAAAATGTAGCTTTAGCTGATGCTAAAAAAGGAGTAGCAATGTTTCAACAAGACAGCATTAAAGTACCAGTTTTGGGGATTATAGAAAATATGGCTTATTTTACACCAGAGGAGCTTCCAGACAATAAATACTATATCTTTGGGAAACAAGGGGCTAAAAATCTTGCAGAAGATTTAGGTGTCCGTTTCTTAGGTGAATTACCTTTAGTACAAAGCATAAGAGAAGCAGGTGATGTTGGTAGACCAGCAGCACTACAAACTGCTACAGAATTAGAAAAAGCATTTGAGATCTTAACTCAAAATGTAGTTGAAGAGGTCGTTAAGCGTAATGAAAATTTACCGGCAACCGAAGCAATTAAAATAACGACTATGGCTGGATGTTCAGCAGTAAAGAAATAATATATGAGTACAGAAGACCTTAGACTGAATGTCGAAAAAGCATTAGACGAAATTCGTCCGTTTTTGCAAAGTGATGGTGGTGATATTTCATTACTATCTATCGAAGATGATAAACTTGTGAAAGTACAATTATTAGGTGCCTGTGTTGGGTGTAGCGTTAATCAAATGACACTAAAATCTGGTGTAGAAATGACGATTAAAAAATATGCACCTCAAATTGAACAAGTTATTAATATTGAAGCTTAGTTGGGCGTGACCACAAGGGTCAGGCTTTCACTACTCGCTCTCTAAGAGGAGCTCAAACAGGCCATTCAATCCTTCACGCGAACTGATAAATATCATAAAATTTTGTAAACGTGTTATCTAATTTTGTGATTAATTAAAATAAAAAGAATACAACCTACAACGTTTAATAACCCGAAGTTTTGGGAGTAGGTTTTAATATAAAGAGATACTCACTGTCGTGGGCATTATTATGATTACAACAGATATACTTATAATTGGAGCAGGACCAACAGGATTGTTTACTGTTTTTGAAGCAGGTTTATTGAAATTAAAATGTCATTTAATTGATGCTTTACCGCAAGCTGGCGGACAATGTTCGGAAATATACCCTAAAAAACCTATCTACGATATTCCTGCCTATCCAGAAATTTTAGCTGGCGATTTAACCCATAAACTGTTAGAACAATGCAAACAGTTTGAACCAGGATTTACACTTGGAGAACGTGCAGAAACTATAGATAAACAAGAAGACGGATCATTTATTGTGACCACGAATAAAGGAACAAAACATCATGCTCCTGTGGTTGCGATCGCTGGTGGTCTAGGGAGTTTTGAGCCTCGTAAACCTTTAATTGATAATATAGCATCGTTTGAAGATAAAGGTGTAGAATACATCATTAAAGATCCCGAAATCTATAGAGATAAAAAAGTAGTTATCGCTGGAGGAGGAGATTCTGCCTTAGATTGGAGTATTTTTCTAAGTGATGTTGCTAGTGAAGTGACCTTAATTCATAGACGTAGTGAATTTCGTGGACATCTTGATTCCGTAGAAAAAGTACAAGAGTTAAAAAATCAAGGTAAAATTAAATTAATTACACCAGCAGAGGTGATTAATGTAGTAGGTCATCATAAAGTAGATGCGGTAGTTGTTAAGGAAACTAGTGATAAACATATTCATAAAGAATATGAAATAGTCTGTGACCATTTTATTCCACTTTTTGGACTCTCACCAAAATTAGGACCCATTGCAAATTGGGGACTAGAAATAGAAAAAAATGCCATCGTAGTTAATAATGCCTTAGATTATCAAACAAACATTCCTGGAATTTATGCCATTGGAGATGTCAATACATATCCTGGGAAATTAAAATTAATTCTCTGCGGTTTCCATGAAGCAACATTAATGTGCCAATCTGCGTATCAAATTATAAACCCAGGAAAACGTTATGTATTGAAATATACAACTGTTGCTGGAATTGATGGATTTGATGGTACACGTAAAGAAGCACCAAAAGCGGTTGTTAAAAAGATAGATTAAGTTAACTTACAGGCTTTTAAAACCTTGTAGGTGTTAGTTACAATAAACTAAAAGCGTCCCATTTTCATGGGAACTAATGATGGAACAAGATATAAACATAAAAATCACAGATAGAGAAGGCGTTATTCACGAGATTTTAGCACCAACTGATATGGCCATGAATCTCATGGAAGTAGTACGTTCGTATGAAATTGCTCCTGAAGGAACCATTGGTATTTGTGGTGGAATGGCAATGTGTGCTTCTTGTCAATGTTATGTGCTAAGTGATACCAAATTACCAGAAATGCAAGACGATGAAGAGGCGATGCTTAGTGAGGCATTTGACGTTAAAGATAATTCGCGTTTAGGATGTCAAATTCAAATGACACCAGACATGGAAGGCTTGGAGGTTGAACTCGCTCCCGAATCGTAACATTAATAAAATTGCAATGGTCTTTAAAAGGATGTACCACTAAAGAATTTATCAATGTTTGATACTTCGCATTGCTGTCAATGTGAGATCTAATTCACTCCGTTTTATAATCCAGTAACTTTCTAGGGCCTTCTAATAAAACCCTAACAATTTTTAAGGTGCCATCATCAGTAGTTGCAATTTGCCATTTGATGAGTGATATCTCTCCATTTTCAATTTCAATACCTGTGATACTTCTTGGGTGAACACAACTACCATCATTAAAAAAAGCAATATCTCCAGGTTCTGGAAAACGAGGTCTATGGGTATGACCAACTATGGTAATTAAATTATTGTTTTCAGTGATCCAATTTTTGGTTCGTCGCTCAACTTTAATTAACTCTTTGTAATTTTTTGCCGGACTAGTAGGATCTGCAATTCCCATAACGTTTAGAGGCTTCCATAGAATGCGAACTAGAAATCTGCTCCATTTCCAAAAGTTGTAATTCCACCAATCTGCTTGATGGCCATGGGTTAAAAATAATTCTTGACCAGTTTGAGAATGTTTTAAAATAACACCTTCATGATATTTAATATTACAGAATAAATCAACGTCTTCTCCTAGTTTTTCATCAAAATAAGTTGACAAATGCTTTTCAACATATTTGGGATCACGATACACCATATCATGATTGCCCCAAATCATATGCAATCTATCTTGCTCATGAAATAACTTCATTAGCATATAGACATTTTTATGAGCGTTTAAGATAGACTCAAATGATAAATTTTCCCAAAGCTCATCGCCATCTCCAATTTCAGCATAACTAAAACCTTCAGCATAATAATGTTTGAGTGCATGAAAATAAATGTTACGGTTATTGGCAAAATCATCTGCAAAACTATTATCACCTCTATGGCAATCGCTAAATAAAATATACTTACTGTCATTGTCAAAGTTGACAATATGAGCATTTTGGTAAGCGCGATCTAATCTCTTTTTAGCAGAAAACATAGTCGCAAATTTACATAAAATGTAGGGATTCTTTATTCATGGTTTTAAATGGGATTTTTAATTTAAAATTATTATTTTTATTTAGTCTAAATAAATTATATTTGCTGAAACAAATAATTAATAACATGAAAAAACAAATACTTATAGTAACATTGGTTTTAATAGGCCTTACTACAACAGCGCAAAACATAACAGAAATTAGTCTTGATAATTCCAATATCGACAATGTTATATATGGAGAATCTATATGGTTAGATAGCACTAACGATAATATTTATGAGTTTTTAGTTTCGGGATCTGGTAGTGCCAATGCAGAGTATACTGCGATTGCAAAGTATGAAGAAAACGTATTCTTAGAAGATATTAATAATTCATTATTAGCGCTATCTAATGCATCTGCAGATAAAGCAGATTTTAATAACGACGGCTTTATAGATTTTATTATTACAGGTAGCGATAGTAGTGGCAATGCCATAACTAAATTATATATTAATGATGGTTTTGGCGTTTATAATGATTTTTCAACAATTATTGTTGGAGCCACTTTTGGTAAAATTAGAGCTGTAGATTTAAATAAGGATGATTTAATGGATGTTGTTGTTACAGGTTTAATGGGTAGTGCTTATGGAGCAAAACTTTATTACCAAAATGAATATGGAGAATTTATTGAATCCTCGACGTCTTTAATGGCTAATTATTTTGGTGACATTACACTAATAGATGTAAATAAAGATACATATATGGATGTAATATTAACAGGGTTTGATAGTTCTTATGCTCCAAACACCAAATTATATATAAATACAAACGGAGTTTTATCTGAAGCTTCGATACAAAGTATTGATGCTTATTATTTTACGGGAACTGGTGTGTTAGATGTTGATAACGATGGTGATGATGATATTATTATTAGCGGAACTAATAGTAATTATGTAGGAGAGACTACACTTTATATTAATGAGGATGGCGAGTTCACAAAAGATACAAATTCTACAGCACTCTTTGATCAAGTTTACTTTGGAGATTTAGAAATTGTAGATTTTAATAATGATGGGTTTGATGATATTTTTAGTACTGGTCAAGATGATAATGGATATTATATTTCTAAATTATACCTAAATAATGCTAATGGGAGTTTTACTTATGATGAAGTCAATAGTAGCGTTATTGAAGGTGTAGCGATAAGTTCTGCAGATTGGGAAGATTTTGATAATGATGGTGATAAAGACTTATTATTAATAGGTTTTGGTAATGATGGTAATAATAAAACAAAAGTGTATAGAAATGAAACTACGAGTTTGTCTGTAACTACACTTTCAGAGAAAAATATTACTGTTTATCCTAATCCTACGAATACTGTTTTACATGTAAAAGGTTTAGAAACAACCGGTGAAATTTCAATACAAAATTCATTAGGACAAACAGTTTTAAAAGCAAATGGATTAGATATAATTAACGTAAATACCTTAGAAAGTGGAGTATATATGCTAAGCATTGAAACCGCTTTAAATAGAAAAGAAACAATAAAGTTTATCAAAAATTAAATTTATTGTAATCTATATTGCAAAAATGCTCATCTAATTAGGTGAGCATTTTGTATTAAGTTATACACATAAGGTTAGAGTTGTAACGATCTCTATTTAAATAGTAAACGATTTGCTTTTAATTATTTCGGCTTCAATACTATTCCACAAATTAATTCGTACGGTTAAAGCTTCTTTAGAAATAGCTATTACTTCTTCCCATTTTTGAGCATCTTCACCACAAAGTTCCTCCATCATTTTCATAGCCATTGGACCGTGCTCATCTTCATCTAATTCAATATGTCTTTTAAAGTAATACATCAGTTCATCTAATTTTGTTTCAGGAAAATTAGCTTGCAATTTACTTAAAATCTCGGTAAACATATTAGGTATTAACTCTTCTCTGCCAAAGGTAAAAGCCGCAGCAATTTCATGAGCTTCTTTGTGGTGTATGGTTTTAAAGGTAAAGTTTAAAAAGGCTTTTAAAGCATTGTTTAAATTACTGTTTTCAATGGCATTAATTACATTTTTAGATTCTAAAACATGTAATAAAAAAGTATCTATTTCTGTAGTAGATGTATCGCTTTCTTTCATAGCATCTAAATACATTTCAAAATGACTTTTGCGTTCTCCTTTTAAAGTAATATCGGTTTCTTCAGCTAAAACAATTTCATTTATGAGATAACGAGTTTCTGGATTCCCATTTGGCATCCAAGGCGTGGTAGTGCACGTTAATGTTTGTTGTAACGCTTTTAATAAGGACATAAAATCCCAAACAGCAAAGACGTGTGATTTTAAAAAAACCGATAAATCCTTAGTAGTTGCAATAGTGCCATATAAATTATGGTTTATTAATTGTTGTTTTAAATTTAAAAGTTGAGAGTTAACTTGGTTTATGCTCATTAATTTCCTTTTTGCAAAAATAAAAAATGCGTTTCTACATAGAAACGCATTTTAACACTTTTAGTTTTATTATTCTTTACTTATTTAAAGGCATTTAAACCTGTGACATCTAAACCAGTTATTAGTAAATGAATATCGTGTGTGCCTTCGTATGTTATAACACTTTCTAAATTCATAGAATGGCGCATTATAGAGTATTCTCCACTAATTCCCATGCCACCAAGCATCTGTCTAGCTTCTCTAGCAATATTTATTGCCATCTCTACATTATTACGTTTAGCCATAGAAATTTGAGCAGAGGTTGCAGTACCATTTTCACGCATAACACCTAAACGCCAAGCTAATAATTGTGCTTTGGTGATTTCGGTGATCATTTCAGCTAACTTTTTTTGTTGTAATTGAAATTGACCTATTGGCTTACCAAATTGCATACGTTCTTTACTATAACGTAAAGCAGTATCGTAGCAATCCATAGCTGCTCCAATAGCTCCCCAAGCAATACCAAAACGTGCAGAATCTAGACATCCAAGTGGAGCACCAAGTCCAGATTTGTTAGGTAATAAATTTTCTTTAGGTACTTTAACATTGTCAAATATAAGCTCACCAGTAGCAGAAGCTCTTAATGACCATTTATTATGGGTTTCAGGAGTAGAGAAACCTTCCATGCCACGTTCTACAATAAGTCCGTGAATACGTCCTTCTTCATTTTTTGCCCAAACTACTGCCACTTGGCAAAAAGGTGAATTTGAAATCCACATTTTAGCACCATTTAAAAGATAATGATCTCCCATATCTTTAAAGTTGGTGACCATGCCTCCTGGATTAGAACCATGATCAGGTTCTGTTAAACCAAAAGATCCAATCCATTCTCCAGACGCTAATTTTGGTAAGTATTTTTGGCGTTGTTCTTCATTACCATATTTCCAAATTGGATACATTACTAACGACGATTGTACCGAAGCAGTACTGCGCACTCCAGAGTCTCCTCGTTCAATTTCTTGCATGATTAGTCCGTAAGAAATTTGATCTAATCCAGCACCACCATATTCTTCTGGGATGTAAGGACCAAAGGCTCCAATTTCAGCTAAACCATTAACGATTTGAGTAGGAAATTCTGCATTTTGAGCATACTCTTCAATGATTGGTGAAACATCACGTTTTACCCATTCTCTAGCAGCATCGCGTACTAATTTATGTTCTTCGGTTAGTAATTCATCAAGATTATAATAATCAGGAGCTTCAAATAAATCTGGTTTCATTTGTTGAATTTTATAGATTTTAACGTTCAAATGCTGTCGCTTTTGCTTGAGACATTAGAAGGTATTTTGTTTGGGTAACAAAAATAACGAAAACGTTTTCTTAAAACTACATTTTCAAATAAAAATCCTTCGTCAAATTGATGTAATCTTCTGTGTAGTTGTGTCTGGAAGTTTCTATTATTAATTCTGAAATGTCAACATCTTGCTCTCTAAATGAAAACGTAATTAAACTACGCTTTACCTTAGATGTAAGTGCGCCTTTAATATGGGTTTTTTTCTTCGGAAATAGGCCAACTTGACTCGCTAGAGCTATAAAATTTTCTGCTTCGGAAAAAGGAATAACTACTGAAAATAAACCTGCTTTAGACAGTAAAGTAGCCACACTATCTAATAAATGATTAAATGGCATTGCATCTTGAAATCGTGCGAGATCGCGCTGCGAATTGTCGGTTTTATAATCTTCAGAATAAAATGGCGGATTACAAATAATCAAATCATATTTGTCCTCAATTTCTAGAGCAAACTCTTCTAATGATGCGTGGTAACAAAATAAACGATCATTCCATGGTGATTGTTCAAAATTCTCTACACACTGTTCATAAGCTTTGTCGTCTATTTCAAGTGCTTCTATTACTTGAGCATCACAGCGTTGAGCCAACATTAAAGATAAAATGCCTGTACCTGCTCCAATATCTAATATAGAAAACGGACGATGATCAATAGGAGCCCAAGCTCCTAATAAAACACCATCTGTACCAATTTTCATGGCACATTGATCTTGATGAACTGAAAATTGTTTAAATCTAAATGGTTTGTTCATAATACTAGGTTTTGTCAGTCAGTATAAAGCGAAGATTCTCATTATTAAAATGTAAACTACTTTAGTTATTCCTTCGTTTGAATGACAGGATCATTCTTCCAAATACAAATCTATTAAGCCTTGGGGAGTAGTTACAAAAATCGTTTTATTTTGTTTATCAACTTTAGAAATAAACTCATCATTCATTGGTATTAAAATTTCAATACCATCTCTATCTATTTCAAAAAGCGATTGTGCTGTAGAATCATTAACTGATTTTATGATTCCAACATGACCAAAATTTTTATCTTCTACCTTAAACCCTATGATTTCATGAAAGTAAAATTTATCATCATCTAGCTTAGGTAAAAATTCTAAGGGCAAATACAATTCACATTTCATAAGAGCATCAGCATCGTCTTCTGTATCTACATCTTCAAATTTAACTCTTAATAATTCAGATTTATGTAATTGAGAGGATTCAATAAAAAACGGAATTAGATTATTACGAACTTCTATAAAAACAGAATCCATGTTTTCATACAGAGCAGGTTCATCTGTATCTAATTTTACCAATAATTCACCTTTAAAACTATATTTTTTAACAATTTTTCCAAGGAAAAAGCAGTCTTCTTTTTTCATAATTATAATTACTTTGGTCAGTTTGGATGTGGTCGAGAACTAGTATTAATATCAATGACTTTGATCATTTCTACTACGCTTGATAGTATAAACTAAAAAACTCCGATACAAGGTATCGGAGTTTAAAAGTATAAAAAATAATTTTCTATTCTTCTTCGTTAGAAGCTTCTGCTTCTTCAGCTACTTCTTCTACAACAGGAGCTGCTGCAGCTATTCTAGCTTCATTTACTGCTTTTTCTGCTGCTAATGCATCAGCCTTAGCTTTTGCTTGAGCTTCAGATAAGCTAGCTTCTTTAGATTGTACTTTTCCAGCTTTTTCTTGTAACCAAGCATCAAATTTAGCTTCTGCTTGCTCTTCAGTTAAAGCACCTTTAGAAACACCTCCAGCTAAATGATTTTTTAGCATAGCACCTTTATAAGATAAAATTGCTCTAGCTGTGTCAGTAGGTTGTGCACCATTCTGTAACCATTGTACTGCACCATCAACATTTAATTCTATAGTTGCTGGATTAGTGTTTGGATTGTAAGCACCTAATTTTTCTAAGTATTTACCATCTCTTTTTGCTCGTGCATCTGCTGCAACGATCCAATAATAAGGTTTCCCTTTTTTACCGTGTCTTTGTAATCTAATTTTTACAGGCATATTTTATAATTAATTTGTAAGGTTCGCGACCTCTATTATTAATGAGGCGCAAAGATAATACAATAATTTAATTCTCAACATTTTATTAGTAATTAAGTAATATTGAAAAATTATTATACTTTTGGGAACACTAAAACGTTATATTTTATACCTATTGTATATTGAAAATTGATCACATGAAAAAAATAGCCTTAATTCTTTTCGCCTTAGTAACAATACTTAGCTGTGGTGAAGAGCTACAATTCAATTCTCCTGCTATTCAAGGGAATTATAATGGTAACCTCTGGAAAGCATCGTCTTACGCTGCAGATATAGATTTTGGAGGGTTTTTAGTTCAAGGAACTAATAATATCGAAACCGTACAATTAATTACTAGTAATGATACAGCAGGTGTGTATGAATTAGGAGGTGAAAATCCTAGTATAGCAGTAGTTAGAGATCAAAATGGTGTAGTATATTCAACAGGAAATGATCCTGATCCAGGTTTTTCTTTATATCCTGTAGAAGGACAAATTATTGTAGAAAGTGTTCAAGATACAAATCCTAAAACAATGACAGGTACATTTTGGTTTTATGCGTTTACAGATGATGGTATGCAAACCGTAAATTTTAATGAAGGTGTATTTCATAACGTACCAATTGTTGGAGGTTTAGTTGCCTTAGATAATAGTACGAGCTGTTTGCAAGCGACACAACAAGTTAACATTGCATTAGCTGTATTTAATACGACTGATACTACAATGCCAGAGTATACAGATGCATGTAACGCTTATAAAACAGCTTTAATAGACAAAATTGATGTTTGTGGAGATCCTGATGGAAGTCAACAAGTTATTATTGACGATTTAGGAGATTGTATCCCATAACGCGTAAAACATATCAAGTATTTAAGGCAACCTGTTGAGGTTGCCTTTTTTGTTAAATATTATTAAGTCTTTGTTAAAGATGTTAATTTGTTCGATTTTTCCTACTTTATCTTTTATATTAAATACAGTTGGATGTGAAACAATACGCATCCTAAAATAAAGTATTGAAATTTAAAATGTAAAAGATATAATGAAGTATTCAGAAGAAATTTCAAACAAGTTAAACGAATTACTAGTAAAAAATTATGATGCCGAAAAAGGCTATTTAAATTCAATTGATAATGTTGATAGCGATAGGTTAAAAATGTTTTTTAAACGTCGCGCATCAGAGCGCAGTGAATTTGCTAAAGAATTAAGAACCGAAATCTTACAATACGGTGAAATACCAGAAGATTCAGGAAGTTTTAAAGGTGCTATGCATCGTAATTGGATGTCGTTAAAATCGACCTTCACGTCAAATAATGAAGAGGCAGTATTAGAAGAAGCCATTAGAGGCGAGGAAGCTAGTTTGGAAGAGTATAACGAGCTTATTAAAGAGCGAAATTTACCACCTACAATAGATGCATTATTATTAAAACATAGAAATGCAATTAGATCGGCAATTAATACCGAAAAAGTACATGAAGAATTAGTATCATAATTGATACTAATTTATGTAAGAAAAATCAGCTTTTATAGCTGATTTTTTTTGTTCAAAAGTGTTCATAACTTCACTTTATAAAAAAGGAGTTTCTTCGTAATTTTATACACTAGCTTTTTTTTGAAAAAATTCAATAGAATAAGCCCTTTTGTACAAAAATATACTTTCAAAGTTTTGCAATTCTGCGGCTTTGTGAGATAATAAATAGCTCAAAATCGTATGTATTTAATTTTTGATACCGAAACCACTGGTTTACCAAAACGTTGGGATGCTCCAATTACAGATATTGATAATTGGCCAAGATGTATTCAAATTGCTTGGCAATTACATGATGAGATGGGTAAATGTATCGAACATCAAGATTATTTGGTGAAACCTGACGGATTTAATATCCCGTATGATGCTGAGAAAATTCATGGGATTTCTACCGAATTAGCCCAAGAGCAAGGTGTCTCACTTCAAGAGGTTTTAGAGAAATTTAATGCCGCACTTTCAAAAACCAAATTTGTTGTTGGTCAAAATGTGAAGTTTGACCTCAATATTATGGGAGCCGAGTTTGTAAGAGGTGGCCTTGATAATCAACTTCAAGAGCTCCCGGTTTTAGATACTTGCACTGAGCACACTGCATCGCTATGTCAAATTCCTGGTGGTCGCTACGGAAAGTTTAAACTACCAACCCTTACCGAATTACACCAATTTTTATTTGATAAGCCATTTTCCGAAGCACACAATGCCACGGCAGATGTTGAAGCAACCACACGTTGCTTTTTTGAATTGGTACGTTTGGAAGAATATACACAGGAGCAACTAGACGTTCAGCCTGATTATTTTCAAAATTTTAAAGAGTCGAATCCACAAACGATTCAGCTTATTGGTTTAAAGCATATCAATCTTAAAAAGGAAAGTGCTAAAATTAATGAGCGACTCCAAAAGTTACAAGCAGTTGATATTTCCGAAGAGAAAATAAAAGCAAACATTTCGGGTCTAGCAGATGTTGACTTTGTTCACCTTCACAACCATTCGCAATTCTCGGTATTACAGTCTACTATTAGTATTTCTGATCTTGTTAACGTGGCTGGTTCACACAATATGCCAGCTGTGGCACTGACAGATCATGCCAATATGATGGGTGCTTTTCATTTTGTTAAAGCGGTAAATAATTATAATAAAGCCGTAAAACCAAAAATTGACGAGGCCAAAGAAAGAGGAGAAACAACGGTTTTAAAAGAAATTAAACCCATCATAGGTTGTGAGTTTTTTGTGTGTGAAGATCATACCAATAAATCTAGAAAAGACAATGGCTATCAAATTGTTTTAATAGCCAAAAATAAAGCAGGATATCACAATCTTGCCAAATTATCGTCGCATGCTTTTGTTGATGGATTTTACTACTTACCACGAATTGATAAAAAGCTTATACAACAATATAAAGAAAACCTCATTTGCTTAACAGGAAACCTTTATGGTGAAGTACCAAGTAAGGTGTTAAATGTTGGAGAAAATCAAGCAGAAGAAGCATTATTATGGTGGAAACAGGAGTTTGGTGATGATTTGTACATTGAATTAATGCGTCACAATCAAGAGGATGAAAATCGAGTAAATCCTGTGTTGATTGAGTTTTCTAAAAAACATGATGTCAAATTAGTTGCATCAAATAACACGTATTATTGCAAAAAAGCTGATGCCAATGCACATGATATTTTGTTGTGTGTAAAGGATGGTGAAAAGCAATCTACTCCTATTGGTCGTGGTCGTGGTTATCGCTACGGAATGCCAAATCAAGAATATTATTTTAAGTCTTCAGATGAGATGAAATCTCTATTTAAGGATGTGCCTGACGCGATTTCTAATATACAAGAAGTTGTTGATAAAGTTGAGGCATATCAATTAGCTAGAGATGTTTTATTGCCAGCCTTTGATATTCCTGAAGAGTTTAAAGATATTGCAGATGAGGCAGACGGTGGAAAACGAGGCGAAAATGCATTTCTAAAGCACCTTACTTTTGAAGGTGCTAAAAAAAGATATGGTGAAGAGCTTAGCGAAGAAGTTGTTGAACGACTAGATTTTGAGCTGAGTGTAATCGAAAACACAGGATATCCAGGTTACTTTCTAATTGTAGAGGATTTTATTAGAGAAGCTCGTAAAATGGATGTTTCTGTAGGTCCTGGTCGTGGATCTGCAGCAGGATCTGTAGTCGCTTACTGCCTTTGGATTACAAATATTGATCCCTTAAAGTACGATTTACTTTTTGAGCGTTTCTTAAATCCAGATCGTGTGAGTATGCCAGATATTGATATCGATTTTGATGATGAAGGTAGAAGTCGTGTCATGGATTATGTGATAGATAAATATGGCTCTAGTCAAGTGGCTCAAATTATTACCTACGGTACAATGGCTGCAAAATCATCAATTCGTGATACAGCACGAGTTCTAGATTTGCCATTATTTGAAGCCGATCGTATTGCTAAGCTTATTCCTACCATGTCAAAACTGAATAAGATTTTTGGCCTATCGGAAAAAGAACTGGGAAGTAAATTTAGAGCAGAAGATTTAGAAAAAGTTAATGAACTACTCAATATTGCAGATGGTGAAGGTCTTGATGCCGAAACAGTAAACCTTGCAAGATCATTGGAGGGTTCTGTTAGAAATACAGGAATACATGCTTGTGGTGTAATTATTACACCAGATGATATTACCAAGTTCGTACCTGTTTCATTGGCAAAAGATTCAGATTTGTATGTCACACAATTTGATAACTCGGTAGTAGAAGATGCAGGTTTGCTTAAGATGGATTTCTTGGGATTAAAAACCTTGACCTTAATTAAAGATACCGTTAAAATTGTTAAGGCAAAACATGATATTTTATTAGATCCTGAAAATTTCCCATTAGACGATGAAAAAACATATGAGCTATTTCAAAGAGGAGAAACGGTTGGTGTATTTCAATATGAATCACCAGGAATGCAAAAACACCTTAGAGAATTAAAACCTACGGTTTTTGAAGATCTTATTGCAATGAATGCCTTGTATCGTCCTGGTCCAATGGAGTATATACCAAGTTTTACAAGACGTAAACATGGTGACGAAGATATTGAGTACGATTTGCCAGCCATGGAAGAATACCTCAAAGAAACCTATGGTATTACAGTCTACCAAGAGCAAGTAATGCTCTTGTCACAAAAATTAGCAGATTTTACCAAAGGTGAAGCCGATGTATTGAGAAAGGCTATGGGTAAAAAGCAAATTGCAGTTTTGGATAAAATGAAACCAAAATTTATTGAGCAAGCAAGTGCAAAAGGTCATGATGCTAAAGTTCTAGAAAAGGTTTGGAAAGATTGGGAAGCCTTTGCAAGTTATGCCTTTAATAAATCTCACTCTACTTGTTATGCATGGATCGCTTACCAAACTGCGTATTTAAAAGCTCATTATCCTGCAGAATATATGGCAGCAGTATTATCTAATAATATGAATGATATCAAGCAAGTCACCTTTTTTATGGAAGAGTGTAAACGCATGAAACTTCCTGTGCTTGGGCCTGATGTCAATGAAAGTTATTATAAATTTTCTGTAAACAAAGATAATGCAGTGCGTTTTGGGATGGGAGCCATTAAAGGTGTTGGTCATGGAGCCGTAATGACCATTGTAGATAACAGAAAAGAAGATGGAAATTACAAGTCTATTTTTGATATTGCAAAGCGTATTGACTTACGTGCTGCGAATAAAAAAGCATTTGAAAACTTGGCGTTAGCAGGAGGTTTTGATTGTTTTGCAGAGACACATCGTGCACAATATTTTCAAAAAGAAGGTAGTGATTTAACCTTTTTAGAAAAGGCGATAAAGTATGGTGCTAAACATCAAGAAAATGAAAACTCAGCACAGGTAAGTCTATTTGGCGCTGCGAGTAATGTTGAAATTGCAGAGCCTTTAGTGCCACCTTGTGAAACTTGGGGTACTATGGAAAAATTAGCCCAAGAACGGGAAGTTGTAGGTGTTTATATCTCTGGTCATCCATTAGATGATTTTAGAACAGAAATGAATAATTTTTGTACAGGAACTATTGCCGATTTTAATGATTTAAATACGCATGTTAATAAAGAAATCATATTTGGTGGTGTTGTCACAGATGTGATACATCGTGTAAGCAAACAAGGTAAAGGTTGGGCAATGTTTACTATTGAAGATTATACAGATACCTTTGAGTTCCGCATATTTGGTGAAGATTATCTAAAACACCGTATGTTTTTGGTTAAAAACACATTTGTTTATGTCAAGACTTTCGTTCGTGAAGGTTGGGTAAACAGAGATACTGGGAAAAAGAGTGACCCTAGGTTGCAATTTAATAGTTTTCAATTGCTACATGATGTAATGGAGAAAAGTGTTCGAAAAATTTCAATTCAGCTCAATATAAAGGAGTTAGAGTCTGAAAAAATTCAACAGTTAAAAGATTTAATGTCTATGCATCCTGGAAGCCATTTATTAAACTTTGTAGTGTATGATAATAGAGATAAAATTAAACTAGAAATGTCTAGTAGAATGCAAAAAGTTAAGGTAACTCAAGAATTGTTGAGTGCCTTAGATGAAGATCATATTTATTATAAGTTGAATTAATGATGTAGACGTTTTTTATTAAACTATATAATATATCCAATCAATAGCCTCATAATCAAAACAAATACTGCTACTGTAAGGTTTGGTAAAATTTTTGACTAATTTTGTGTAATAAATAAAACTGAAGTTAAACAATAAGACAATATAATTATGGCATTAGAAATAACAGATGCGAATTTTGAAGAAACAGTATTAAAGAGCGATAAGCCAGTAATGGTAGATTTTTGGGCTGCATGGTGTGGACCATGTAGAATGGTTGGACCAATCATTGACGAAATTAGTACAGAGTATGACGGTAAAGCTGTTGTAGGTAAAGTTGATGTTGATGCAAATCAAGAATTTGCTGCCAAATATGGTGTTCGTAACATCCCAACAGTATTAATTTTCCAAAATGGAGAAGTAGTTGGTCGTCAAGTAGGAGTAGCACCAAAAAATGCTTATTCTGAAGCTATCGACGCTTTACTATAAAATATAATTCATAAAGAATTGATAAAAGGTTTGTCAGTATGGCAAACCTTTTTTTATTTTTATACTCATGCTAATTAGGTTTCAGGATAATTTCACTCCTTTATGTTGTCTAGGCACAACTCTATTTATGGTTTTAACTTTAAACCAAAAAAGGAAAGATAAATTTAAAACTCAAGAAAGCTAATTAGATGCAGTATATTTAATATTAAGACATAAGACAAACATATATGAGTAAGCAAGCAAAAACGCAAGACTTAATTGACAGTAAATTATTAGAAGAGCGCAAAGTATTTCTTTGGGGAATGGTAGATGATAAATCGGCAAAACATGTGATAGACCGTTTAATGTATTTAGACTCGTTAGAGACCAAGGACATCCATTTATACATAAATAGTCCAGGAGGTTATGTAACATCTGGTTTTGCAATGTACGACTGCATTAAATCACTCAACAGTGATGTCTCTACAATATGTACAGGTTTGGCCGCATCAATGGGATCTATATTATTATCTGTTGGTACAAAAGGAAAACGCTTTATCCAACCACACGCTAGAGTAATGATTCACCAACCAAGTGGTGGAGCACGTGGTCAAGCCAGTGATATTGAAATTACAGCTCAAGAAATTTTAAAAACGAAAGAATTAAGTGCTAAAATTTTAGCAGATAATTGCGGTCAAGATTTTGACAAAGTCATGAAAGATTTTAATCGTGATCATTGGATGGGAGCAGAAGAATCTAAAGCCTACGGTATTGTAGACGGTATTATCTAAACTGTTTTTTTTCTTCGGAAAGTTTAAAATTCACAAAGTAGCGTCAGGAATATAAAAAAGCCGGCCAGATGCAGTATTAATTAATAAGAAATGGATTTTCTCTATGGAGAAATTGACCTTAAAAGGTTTCCGTTTCTACGGGAAATAAATATGAACCTACAAGCAGAACTCAATAAAGCAGGAGGCTTTAAAAACCTAGAATTACTCGCAAAGCAAGTGGTTGAAGGTTTTATTGCAGGTATGCATAAAAGTCCGTTTCACGGGTTCTCAGCAGAGTTTGCCGAACATAAAATCTATAATCAAGGTGAAAGCACACGCCATATTGATTGGAAACTTTACGCAAAAACAGACAAGTTGTATACCAAGCGCTATGATGATGAAACCAATTTGCGTTGTCATCTTATTGTAGATAATAGTAGCTCCATGCATTACCCTGATATTAAAGACTTTGCCATAGGTAATTTAAACAAAATTGGGTTTTCTGCTTTAGCTTCCGCAGCATTAATGCATATATTAAAAAAACAGCGAGATGCCGTTGGTTTAAGCGTTTATAGTGATGCATATGATTATTACGCTCCAGAAAAGGGAAGTGAACGTCATCATCAAATGTTATTGGCAGAGTTGAGTAAAATGGTCGTTTCTAAACCTCTTAATAAGCAAACTGAAACGTATACGTACTTGCACCAAATTGCAGAAAATATTCATAGACGGTCGCTTATTTTCTTTTTTACAGATATGTTTCAAACGTCAACTGATAGCATAAAACTATTTGAAGCCTTAAGACATCTCAAGCATAATAAACACGAAGTTGTCTTATTTCATGTTATTGATAAAAAAAAAGAGTTAAAGTTTGATTTTGATAATTCACCAAAGCGATTTATTGATGTTGAAACCAATGAATTCATAAATTTATATCCTGACACCGTAAAAGAAGGTTATCAAAGTGCTGTGAATGATTATTTTAAGAGTATAAAATTAAAGTGTGGTCAATATCAAATTAAATATGTTGAGGCAGATATTAACACATATTTTGACAAGATTTTGACAACCTATATGGTGGAGCGACAAAAATTTATTTAATTTTTTTTAAAAATCTTTGAAAAAGGTTTGTGATATTAAAAATCAAGTGTATATTTGCCCTCGCAATAAAGCAACGGTCTGGTAGTTCAGCTGGTTAGAATGTCGCCCTGTCACGGCGAAGGTCGCGGGTTCGAGTCCCGTCCAGACCGCTAAAAAAATTGCAACTAAAGCTTCAAGAAATTGAAGCTTTTTTTAAGCAGTTTAAAGACGTTGTGTTGTTCTCAGAGAAATCTGAGAAGTTGTGAGAAACTCATTGTTGTTGAGTTCTTACCAATGAGAAGCTTTCCTTTTTTCTTAATTGAAAATCGGGATGCTTTTTTGTTTTAAGACGGTTTTAAGTGACAGTTTCCAATTAATGAGCTACAACTATGCAAGACTTAATTAAAACCTTTAATTCTATTGATTTTTACTCCTATTTCCTTTTTATTCAATTTTATTTATAGAATAGATTAGCAAAGCGACAATCATATTGTTGTTTACTTCATAATTATATGCATCAAATATTTTAAGATTAAAAGTTTAACTACATCATACAGATTTGCAAATCCATTGTGAAAAAAAAATTTTTTTAGTGCTATGATCAATTTGTCAAACAAAGGGAGTTTAAAACGCACAAATAATTATCGTACGAATTGAAGGTTCGATAATAAGCTTATCAACAAGTTATCAACAGCTTTTAGAGGGCTAATCGTATTTAATCGGTAGAATATTGCATTTTGTCGGATTTTTATTTGCAGGTTTCCAAAAATGTATTATTTTTGAACTCTTCATAAGCCCTAATTAAACTTATAAAGAAATTTTTTTTAATCCATTTTAGCTTTTAAATGTCGTTGACATTTAAAAATCCCTCAATTTTTTTTGCATTATATGCTTAAATATTAATAAGCCTTACATCCCTATGTATTGGTATGATATAAGCATCTAATTATTAACATAACTAAATTGAATATATAATCCCTAAAATTGATTAACATGAAGACCCTTAAAATTACACTACTACTATTAGCAGTATTATTATTAACAGTATCTGGACAAAGCAGTGATGCAATAGCAGATACTAATCAAGAAGATGTACAAACGTATAACAAAACAGATTTGTTAGCGCATACGAGAAAAGGAATAAAATTACCGAATAACGGGTAAAACTTCTTTACTTTAAAAAACTAAAGCCCATATTTAAAATGTTAAATATGGGCTTTTTTAATGGAGAGTTACCTTGTTATAAATCAATAAAATATTCTAACTTTGAGATTATATTGAAATAATCTTTTGAAATACATAACACGATACTTATTGGCTTTTATTTTTTTGTTAATGTGTGCACGTGCATATGGGCAAAAATCTACTATTGATAGTGTTATGAGTATGAGAGAATTATCTGAGGATAAATCGTTGCCTATTGAGGAGCGAATTTCTTTTGGAGTTCAAGCAAGTGAATTAGCGCAACAAACAGAAATTGACTCTTTAATACTAACGAGTAACCGTAATTTGTCATATTTATATCTCCTTTCTGGAGAATATGAAACCTTTCGTTCTTCGAGTGTTATTAATCTTGAATTAGCTCAAAAACTTAAAGACTCTATAGGTATAGCTTCTACAAATAACCAATTAGGTTGGTATTATTACCTTATAAAAGGTGATAATATTGCATCATATAATTACTATTTAAACGCACTTAAGTATTACGAAGCTTTAGGGAAGTTAGAGGAAAAAGCTGGTGTTCTTTCTAGTATCGCTACCATACAAGATGATGAGAAAGATTATTTAAGAAGTGAGCAAAACGCCATAGAAAGTTTAAAAGTAATTCATACCATTAAAGAGACTAAAGGAATCTCGCTTTATGAAGAAGAATATATTTGTTTGAATTTGTTAGGTATAGTGTCTCTAAAACTCGAAAATTATGATAAAGCTTTAGAGTATCATTGGGAGGCACTCGAGTTAACCAAAAAGTTAATAAATAGAGAAGACTTGTGGCTTCAGTCTAAAAATAATTTAGCAATCACGTATCGCTCTAAAGGTGATTTGATAAAAGCTTTAGAGATATATAATGAAATCATTGACGAGAATGATAGTTATAATGAAGATCCATTAGTCATTGTAAATAGAACATTTACCAAATTTATGATTGGTAATTATGATTATATTGAATTAGAAAGTGAGTTTAAGCGAGCTTTAAAAATTTCTAATGATATAGAAGATGACTATTCTAAACTTTCAGCATCAATTGATTTAGCCAAATTTTATATGGCAAATGATAAAAATAATCTTGCCAAACATCATGCGGAGGAGAGTTATCGTATTTCAAAAGAAATCCCGATAAACGATTTATATCTAGAGTCCATGTTGTTATTGTCAAAACTCACCAAAGGAGAAGTGAGTAAATCTTATTTGGAAGATCATATAAAGTTAAACGACAGCTTACTTAAAGTTGAACGCAATGTTAGGAATAAACTGGCAAGAATAGAGTTTGAAACTGATAAGGTAGTTCAAGAAAACCAGAAGATGTCTCAGCAGCTTATTTGGTTATTAGCCATTTTAGGCAGTCTATTTGTGACCTCTGTATTAATCTATATCATCATTACCCAACGTACAAAAAACAAAGAATTGAAGTTTGAGCAAAATCAACAAAAAGCAAACGAGGAAATTTATAACCTCATGTTGTCTCAACAAGATAAGGTTGATGAAGCTAGAGCCAATGAGAAAATAAGAGTTTCAAAGGAACTACATGATGGTATTCTTGGACGATTATTTGGTACCAGGCTCAGTTTGGATAGTTATAATTTTTCCGAAGGTAAAGAAGCCATCCAAAAACGAGCCACATATATTAGTGAACTTAAAATTATTGAGGATGATATTCGCAAAATCTCTCATGATTTAAATACAGATTTTGTGTCGGGCTCTGGATTTATGGACATAGTATCTGAGCTCATAGAGAAGCAAACAAGTGCATATCAATTACAATCGTCTTTTAATTTTACTGATGATATCAATTGGGAAATGGTGTCTAATAAAACTAAAATCAATGTTTATAGGATTATACAAGAGTCACTTCAAAATATCTATAAACACGCCAAGGCTAAGATGGTTAAAATTAGTTTTGAATTAAAAATTAATGTAATTTGCTTATCAATTATTGATGATGGTGATGGGTTTGATGTCAATAAAAGTAAAAAAGGAATTGGCATTAAAAATATTAATTCTAGAGTGAAGGAGGCTGAAGGGACGGCACAAATTCACTCTGTAGTAAAAAAAGGGACTGAGGTTATTATTACAATACCTTACAAAAATTAGACACAATGCAACAAATTCACATTTTAATGGTTGATGATCATCCAATCATTATAGAAGGGTATCAAAATACCTTGATGGCTACCAAAAAAGAAGATCAAACATTGGTTATAGATACGGCTAATACTTGTGATGCCGCTAATATGTTAATGCAAAAAGCTGCAAATGAACATCCTTATGATGTATGTTTTTTTGATATAAGTTTACCGCCTTCTGCTAATGGGAAAATTACTTCTGGTGAGGATTTAGCAAAAATATCGCGAAAAATAATGCCTCATGCTAAGGTGATTATTTTAACAATGTTTAATGAATCGTACCGTATTCATAATATTGTGAAAGAAATCAATCCTGATGGGTTTTTAATTAAAAGTGATTTAACCTCTAGTGAATTGGCTGAAGCCTTTCATCATATTTTAAATGATCCACCTTATTATAGTAGTACAGTGAGTAATTATTTAAACAAATCTGTAGTTAATGAAATCTATGTTGATGAAATAAACAGAAAGATTCTACACCTGCTATCTCAAGGGATTAAAACAAGAAGTTTAACCGAGCATATAGATTTGTCTATGAGTGCCATTGAAAAGCGTAAAAAACAACTCAAAATTTTATTCTCAATAAATGACGGTAAAGATGAATCGTTAATTACTGAAGCTCGAAAAAAAGGATTTCTTTAAAAAATACTGTTAAATTTTGCGTTTTTTCAATTCTTGAGTCGTCCTGAAACTACCGTTATTGCTGTAAACTACGGTTTTTCCGCATCAAGTTTACGGTTTTTCCGTAACAAAAAGTTCTAAACAATAGATATATTTGAACACATCAACAATGATTATTTTAATCCCTTTAAGTAATTTGTTGAATTAATAGCAAAAAAAACTAACCTAACATTTCTCAACAAGTGTTAGGTTTTTTTATGTAAAATGCTATTGAAAAAGGACTTCTTTATAATCAAAAAACTTCGCTATAAATAAACCTAAAAATAGCATTGCTATTACAAATTTAATAAAGGTTGAAGCTATAAACCCTAGAAAGGAGCCAAATGCAGCTTTAAGGGCTTTGTTGAATTCGGCTTTATTTAAAAGCTCTCCAATTAGCGCACCTAAAAAGGGACCAATAATGATTCCGGCAGGAATTGGCGCTATTAAACCTACTATTAATCCTATAGAAGTGCCCATTACTCCAGCTTTTGTGCCACCAAAACGTTTGGTTCCCATGGCAGGAATGATGTAATCTAAAATCCAAATCCCAACAGCTACGACTAAGGTAATGCCTAAAAATGTCCAATTCATTGGGACAACATCGGCTAGGTGAAAAATGAGTAAACCAATCCAACTGGTTAAAGGTCCTGGTAAAACTGGTAAAAAGCTACCTACGATTCCTAAAATCATAAAAAAAGCTGCTAACACAACTAAAAAAATGTCCATTATTAGTATTTAATATTCTATGTATAAGACGCAAAAGTGTTAAAAATGTTACATTTTCAAACTAAAAAATTAGTTTGAACTAAAGTTTTAGTTATATTTGAAACCTAAATACTTATTAAAATGGTCTTTATTAGGATTAAATGTATGCTATGTCTTTGTATATTGTGCTCTTCATATCTTGCTGTGGCTCAACAAGAAGTCGATACTACATTAGTGCCTCAAATAACAACACCGTTTTTTAAAAAAGATGAAGGGCCAACTGTTTTTATTGATGAATTACATAATAATTTTCATACCAAAGAGGACCGTTTTAAACCATTTAGTACGCTTTTAGAACGCGATGGCTATCAAGTAAAATCTTTAACAACCTATAAATTACTTCATAAAACAGATGTTTTAGTCATCTCAAATGCTATCAATTCTCAAAACTTACGCAATTGGCAACAGCCAATTTATGATGCTTTTTCTTCGGAAGACATACAAACTCTAAAAACATGGGTAGAACAAGGTGGACGATTACTCATCATTGCAGATCATATGCCTTTTTCGGGAGCAACAAACACGTTAGCCAATGCCTTTGGGTTTGATTTTTGTGACGGTTTTGCACAATTATCAAAACCAGAAGGAGCATCAGACATTTTTTCCGAAGAAAATAATAGACTACTAGTTTCTAAAATAACAGATGGTACTTATGGCAAATCCATACATAGTGTGACCACATTTATGGGATCTTCATTTCAAAAACCAGAAAAAGCCATTGGGATTTTAAAATTTAAAAAAGGAGATGTATGTGAGCAACCAGAAATTGCATGGCAATTTGAAGACGATACGCCTAGTAAAGATCTAGAAGATAGTTACCAAGGTGCAATTATGAATTTTGGTAAAGGCAAACTCGCCGTTTTTGGTGAAGCCGCACAATTTACAGCACAAACTATTACTAATGAAGACGGAGTATTTCATGTTGGATTTAATTCGGAAACCGCTCCAAATAACATTGATTTTCTAAGGAACTTAATGCTCTGGTTAAGCGCTAGTGAATCGAAAAAATAATAAAGTTTAATTAACAAGATTCCCAATTAAGTTGGGAAATAAATATGAAACAACTCACAAAAGCCGAAGAAGAAATCATGCAAGTCCTCTGGCAATTAGAAAAAGCTAATGTTAAAGACATTATTAATCAACTGCCCAATCCAAAACCTGCATACAATACAGTATCTACAATTGTAAGAATATTAGAAAATAAAGGCTTTGTAGATTATGAAAAACAAGGTAAAGGTCATATTTATTTCCCGCTTCTTAAAAAGCAGGAGTACAGCAATCAATCTATAAACAACCTAGTTGATAATTATTTTCAAGGCTCCTTTAAAAGTATGGTGTCCTTTTTTGTGAAAAAAAATGATGTCGATTTAAAAGATATGGAAGCCATTTTGAAAGACATTAATAAAACAAACCAATAGCATGTTACACTATATTTTACAAGTCGTTGCATTTCAATTACTGTTTTTAATCATCTATGATGTGTTTCTTCGGAAAGAGACGTTTTTCAATCTTAATCGCGTCTATTTATTGAGTACGTCAGTCTTATCTTTAGTCATACCGTTTATAAAAATTGAGCGCATTAAAGAAGTTGTAGCCAAAGATTTTGTGATTAGATTACCCGAAGTTCTTATAGGTGAAGCCACAAAACCAGCAAGTACAATTGATCCAATCATTGCAATGGAAGCAGGCATAAATTTAGAACCAAATTCAATGTCCATTTGGAACATCATTTTAATTTCTGGGATGTGTATGGCAGCACTGTTTTTAATTTATAAAATTGTTAAACTGTTGTTGTTAGTATCAAATAATCCAAAACGTTGGAGTGGTAATGTGGTGATTGTTTGTTTGTTAAATAGTACAAAAGCTTTTTCTTTCTTTCATTATATTTTTTTAGGAAACAGGCTGTCGCCAAAAGAAAGCGCTACCATTTTAGAGCACGAAATGATACATATTAATCAAAAACACTCATTAGACTTACTGTTTTTTGAACTCTTACGCATAGCGTTTTGGTTCAATCCTTTAGTTTATATGTATCAAAATAGAATGGCAACCCTTCATGAATATGTAGCAGACTCAAAAGCAGTAAAAGGTCAAAACAAACAAGCGTATTATGACAATTTACTAACCCAAGTTTTTGAGACCCAGCAGTTCTCATTTGTCAACCCATTTTTTAAACAATCATTAATCAAAAAACGAATAGTCATGTTAAGCAAATCAAAATCTCGCCAAATTAATTTGATCAAGTACGCCTTGTTAATTCCAATTGTATTTACAATGCTCGTGTATACCTCGTCTTATGCGCAGGAACATACAATCACATCTTCTTCGGAAATAGAACAACAAGACACTCAGGAGTTAACAGATGAAGAGTTGAAAGAAAAACTGTATCAAGAGTTAGTTGATATGGATAAAAGTGGAAAATCTTTTAAAGAAATTTTAGATTTTGTAATGTCAGGACGACGTAAATATGTGCAGTCCAAAGTTCAATATTTCAGATTTGAGGTATATATGAAATACTTATCAGATCAATCTATAAAGCGCAAATCTGAAGATGGTTCATTAACTAGTCAAGATTTTGAAAGTGAAGTGAAAGTGCTTTCAAAAATCAGAAAAACCTATAAAGAATATCTTGCATGGAAAAGAACTGAAGATGCTAAACAGATATGGGAAGCTGGTATTAAAGATGGAGCACTTAGATTATTTGTTGAAGACATAAATAATCTAACTTCCGAAGAAAAGAAAAAGCAAGACATACATTTAAAGCAATTAAAAACAGATGATAAGTATCACAAGCTCATCGTTTCAGATTACAACGATTCTAAAATTTATGACTTCGGAAAAGAGAAAGATTCCTTCAAATATACCAACTCAGATGATATCGAAATTATCGAGATTAAGGAAACAGAAATTCTTGATGCTTACTCAGAAGTCCCATTCTCAATCATAGAAGAAACACCAACCTTCGCATCTTGCGACGATTTAGAAACAAATGAAGAACGTAAAAAATGTATGAGTGATAACATTTCTAAACATGTTGCTAAAAATTTCAATACAAAACTTGCAGATAGTTTAGGCTTAGTTGGTAGACAACGTATCAATGTTATTTTTAAAATTAGTAAAGAAGGGCATGTTGTTGGTATTAAAGCTAGAGCGTCACATCCTGCATTAGAAGATGAAGCCGAACGTGTTGTTAAAAATTTGCCGCAAATGATACCAGGAAAACAAAAAGGTAAGGTAGTTACTGTACCTTATAATTTACCAATTGTGTTTCAGGTTAAAGGAGATCCAGTGCAACAAGATACAACCACAATTCAAGAAATAGAACACTTAGAAGATGTAAAAGAAAAACTCAAAAATGAAGATGAAATTCCTTTTGTAGCTATAGATAAAGCGCCTGTAGCTGAAAACTGTGAAAACGAAACAAATTTAGAAGCTGCAAAGAAGTGTTTTAGTAACTATATTTCTAAATATGTGAATAGAAATTTCGATTTAAATATGGCCTCTAAATTGGGTTTAAAAGGAAAACAACGCATCAATGTGATGTTTCAAATAGATAAAAGTGGCTCAATTATTAATACAAAAGCAAGAGCAGCACACCCAGATTTGGAAAATGAAGCAAAACGAGTGATTAATAGTTTGCCTCAGTTTAAACCAGGTGAAATGAATGGTAAACCAGTGATTGTTAATTATTCATTGCCTATAGTATTTCAAGTTCATGAAGACGTCAAAGAAAACAAGAAAAATTAATGCGATTATTTATACTATTTATAGTTGTGCTTTCATTTTTTAAATTGGAAGCGCAACCATCAACAATTAGTCAAGCTGATAGTTTATATAGTAATGGTAACTACAGCAAAGCAATAGACATTTATAAAACGTTCACTAGCCAAGATGAAGTCCATGCTAAAATCGCAAAATCTTATATGGCTTTAGGTAATTATGACAATGCTTTAAACTATTACAAACTAGCAGCAGAAGCCGATCCCAAAAACGGACTCATTTTATACGAATATGCCAGATTATTATCTAAAACCAAGAATTTTGAAACTTCAATAGAGGTGTTTAATCAATTAATGAATATCGATTACCGCAATCCCAATTATCATTACGAAATGGGATTAGCGCTAGAGCGCATGAAAGATGATTCTACTGCATTAAATAGATTTCGATCGGCTTATGATTTAGACCCAACCCATCAAAAAGCAATTTTTAAAATCGCTAAGCATTTTTTAATAAAGCGGAAACATCAAATCTCGCACAGCTATATAGATAAAGGTCTTGAGAGCTATGAAAATAATATAGAACTCATTAGCCTAAAAGCTCAAAATTACTATTACCAAGAGGATTACCACAATGCAAGAGATTGGTTTAAAAAACTAATTGCAATGGGAGAATCTTCTGAGTTTATTCATGAAAAATTAAGTACGCTTCATGCAGAGTTTGCAGATTATGAGTTGGCTATCGAGCAACGTAAATTGGTGTTAAAATACAATCCGTATAGTTCTGATGCCATGTTGTTAATTGGTAGTTATTACAATAGGCTCAAAGATTACATCAATGCCGAAAAATATGTTAAACAAGCGTTAGCGTTAAAAGATGTACCTCTAGATTATGAATATCAACTCTTGGGTACTGTTCTTAATAGACAAGACAAAAACAAAGATGCCATTGCCGCTTTTCAAAAATCGTTAAAAGAAAATCCCGAAAACATTAGCTCAGAGTTTTACATCATTTCTACAAAAGATAAATATTATGCAGATATAGATACGAAGATAAAAATGTACGAAGATTTTAGAGATAAACATCCAGATACCTTTTATTCTCAATTTGCATCAAGACGTATAACAGAGCTCAAAGAGGAGAAATTTACTAAGACTACTGACTAATAGAATCTAGTAGCTAAAAAAATTGTACTTTTCGGTTTCAGTTGTACTGTTATGAACCGCATATTTGCTTTTTTAATCTTAGTGACGTTCTCCTCTTGCGATTTTTTCGAAAAGAAGAAAGTATATTCAAATGATATTTTAGAAGAAGAACTTCAAGCTTTCAACTGGAATGATGTTGATGAGTATCCTTCATTTGAAACTTGCGATAGCACTTTAATCAAAGCAAGTAAAAAAGCCTGTTTTGAAAGTACATTACGCCAAATTCTTAATCAAAATCTAGCCAAATACGAGATTATCGTTTCCGAAGAAATTCATGATACAGTACAACTTAAAATCACAATTGATAGTCAAGGCACGTTTGTGATTAACGATATTATTAGTCATGAAGCTACGCGTTTTGAAATACCGCAATTAGATAGTTTACTTCGGAAAAGTTTAGATTCATTACCAATTATTTATCCAGCCATTAAGCGAAGTCAACAAGTGAAAACGCAGTTTATGTTTCCTGTAATTATTGAGATTGAATAGCGTTTTGAATTCTACTGGAAACATTAATAATTAGAACTGTTGTCATTTCGACAAAGCGAAGCATGAACGAGGAGAAATCTCATGATTATAAGAAGGTAATGTTTTTTATTAAGTGCATTGCATTGAGCTTCCAAAGTGGCATAACTAAAACCGAATAGCAAACTTTTGCATTAATCGTAAGGTTTCAACGTACAACCAAATTAAAGTTGCCAAAAGTCCCCAAGTGGCAAGCCACTCTTTCCATTTAGGCGCTCTATTTTTTTGTCGTTCTATATGATCAAAATCAAGAAGTAAAGAAAATGAAGCGACAATTGCAGCTATACAGTTAAAAGTTATAGCAAACCATGAGGTTCCCCAGATGTAGGTGTTAATTCCGAAGAAACCTAAAATCCAAGAGATTACATACACCACAAAAATACTAGCTGCAGACGTAATAATTACACTTCTCAGTTTTTTTGTAACCGCTATAATTCGGGTTTGATACAGTAGGAGCATTACCAAAAACGTGATAATAGTTACACCTATGGCTTGATAGGGTAACTCAGGGTAATGTTTATGTGCGTATGCTGAAAATCCGCCTAAAAAAACACCTTTTGCAATTGTATACAACGGAACAAGAACTGGAGCCCAATGAAGACGTACAGAAATAATAATGCTAATAATTATGGCTGCTAACATACCTCCAAGTGTAAACCATTTCATTGGCATGCCTGCTTCATTAAGTTTCCATAAATAAGCAGTAATTGCAGCAATAACTAAAATACAACCAAGAGATTTAAAGAAAATACCAGACACAGTCATCTTTTTTGAAGACGATGGAGGGTTGTCCCAAAAATACCCTGTAAACACAGGATTATTAGTTTTGTAATTTGATAATTTCACATGGTATGTGTTCTATAAGTTAAACTTGTAACCTATTGTGAAGTCTTGTGAAAAGTTACCTTGATTGTCTAAAAGTATTGCAAATAGTTCGTTATAAGCGAGTGTGATATAGCTGTTGTTTGTGAGTCTAATATCTGCTCCTACACCAAAAATAAATGGCACATCAAATGCCGTTTGGCTAAAGTCTTGTGTGGTAATAACGTCATCTATAGTTGTAACTACTTTAGCTGTAGTGAAATTTAGAGTTGCAAATTTTACATTTCCGTAGAGACTAAAAGCCGCTTTATTAATAACTCTAAAACGATAACCCAACGCTATTTCTGTAGTAGAATATTGTAATTCGTCTTGCTCTAACACATGTTTTGCTTGTAAAAAAACAGCGTGTCTAGAAATTTGATTAACATCTAAAATTTCTAATTCTCCACCAAACTGAGGTGTTGTTAAGTTATCAGGATTAGTAATAAACGGACTGTTTGTAAGACCTCCAAAAACGCCAAGTCTAAATTGTAATTTGTTTCTAACTGCTGTGCTTTGATAATTAGAATCTGAATTACTATTGTAGGTATCAATAAATTCTTTTAGGCTAAAAAGAGTGAGGTTTAAACGCTTAGTAGATAGGGTTTCACTTGTTAATTCGTTTAAAAGTGTTTTATATTCCTCTTGAAATTTGCCATCTATTTTTGTGTTTTTCAACTCAATGATATTATCGCTTACCGTTTTTACAAAATAACGATACTTGCCGTCAATGACATTCCATAATAGGTCGAGTTTGCCATCAACTTCGGTTTTTAATTCAAAACGTTCTCCATTAATATAGTGGACTTCTTGAGCTTCGGTGAAAGAAAAACTCATGATTAAGCAAAATAAAACAACTATTTTTTTCATTACAATTACGGATTTGGATTTAGTAAATCTAGCAAAAATAATTGATAGTCCACACCAACTATTTCTTAAAGGATCTACCTTTCCATTTGTAACTAGAGAAAATAGATATGAAGGTCACATAAATACTAAAAAAAGGATAGATAAAGCAAGATAAAATATAAGAAGATAAATATTGAGCTTGGTTAAAAAACCGAGCAGATTTAAATAGTAATAGAAAATCTATTAAAAACTTAATAGCACAAGTGTAAACGAGTGTTTTTAAAGTTAAAAGTTGAGCAACATACAATAATGGAAAGCACACCAAAAGTCCATTCATTAATACAACTATTATAGCAGTAATTTTGCTAAATATACTATTGTAATTAGAGGTTTTTGCAGCCCATCTAACGCGTTGCGATTTTAGATTGTTAAAGGTTAATTCAGGTGTCGTGGATACAACAATAGCATCATTTTTTACGTAGTGTACACTGTTTTTGTCTCTTTTAATTATTTTTTCTAGTAAAAAAATATCATCTCCACTTGATATATGTGAATTCCCTTCAAAACCCTTAACAGTATTAAAAATATCTTTTTGGTAAGCCAAATTTGCACCATTACATAAAAACGGTTTATGTATCCCAAAACTACCTATAGTTACACCTTGTAAACTTAAAATATCTAACAGTTGAAATCGTTTAAAAAAAGTATCTACTCCAGTAAAAGTCACAGGTGCAATTAACAGTTTAGGGTTATGATGTTGTATGTAGTTGTCAAAACCATCTAGCCAATATTTTGATAGAATACAATCTGCATCTGTAGTTACAATCCAAGGGTATTTTGATTGACGAATAGCTGTAGTTATCGCATCTTTTTTAGGAGATGATGTTTTTCTAACATTTTTTACTACGGAAATATCAACGTTGAGCTCCTGTAGTGAGCTGGAAGAAATTGTTTCAATAGAATTATCTTCAGAGTCATCATCAACTAAAATGATTTCATACAATGACTTTGGATAATTTAATTTTGAAATAGATGCTAGTAAAGCAGGAAGATGATCGGCTTCATTTCTAAAAGGAATAATCACCGAAAATTTTGTTTTTGGAGAAATGTCTTCCAATTTAAAATCGTTCACTTTGTCAAAGCCATAAACAAAACTCCCAATTAACACGAGGTATAAAAAAGTAATTATAAATACAAGGGTAATCATAACGTGTTATCTGTTTTTGGAAGATTAAAATTTAACACATAATAACTGCCAAAGATACTTGGTAAAACAAAATTAAGCAACCACATAACCATTATTATACTAAGTATAGTTAGCTCATTTACATCAATAATTGAAAATAAATACACGGCAACACTTCCTTTTATAATCACATCAAAAATAAAGATTGACGGTATTATAGAAGATAATATGTACATACTTGTTATGACCATCATAGCTTGTAAATACAAGATGTCAACTCCAAAAATAATTAACAACATGTAAAATTGAAATGAAAACATCAAATACCGCAACATAGATAATCCAAATGCAGTTAATTGAATTTTAAACGGTAGATCTCTAAAAAATGATTTCAATTTTTCTATAGATAACCCTTTAATTTTAAATGTGTTTTGCCGAAATCCTAAAAAAGCAAAACCAATAATCACAACAACGATAAATAGAACTCTAGACATTTTAAAATAGTTTATATCTAAGTTATATGTGGAGTGCATCACATATAAACCAATACAGCCAAAAATCACTGTAATCGTCATTTGCATCATGTTGCCAATTAAATTAAGGAGCATGACTTTTTTTCGCAGGTCAGTTTTGAAATACATAGCCTTAGCGCCATATTCTCCAATTCGGTTTGGTGTAAATAACGATGCGGTTAAAGCACCTAAACTTTGTTCTAACGCTGTTTTAAAAGAAATAGTAGTTAAAAAACTCACTAAATTTTTCCATTTTAATATTTCAAAAAACCAGTTAAAAATGGATAAAAAGAGTAAAATGCTGATGTTTTTAAATGAAAACACATCATTTTTATTTAAAAAGTGTATAAAATCATGAAAGTCTAAATCGTCATTGTGAGTTAATTTATGGTATATAAAATAAAAAGCACCAACAACAATGCTTAATTTAATAAGTACAAAAAAGAATTGTTTAGTTTTGTATGGAAGACCACCAAAATTCATAGATTAATTATGTGTATTTGGTATTTTGTCCACAAATTAAACCATTATAATGATATGACCTCAAATAACAGACTTCAAAACATTAGTATTTTAATAATTGCAATATTATGTTTTTCATTTAGTCATTCTCAAAAAGCTACAAATGAAATCAAAGCACAAATTGCTATTGGTGTTAATAGTCCGTCGCAATCAGGATTTGTAGATGGTTTTCAAGCGAAGTCTATTAACTTTCCAACTGTAAATTTGGGTGTTCAATACATGTTTAAGCGTCAATTGGGAGGAAAACTAGATTTTGGATTTAATCGTTTTTCTAGTGATGATAACTCTGTTGAGTTTAAAGCCAACTATACAAGAATTAATGCGCAATTGGTTTATGATCCAACCGAGTCTATTACCTTTTTGCCTCCTAGAATGGGGATAGTAACTCACGCAGGACCAGGTTATACTTTTGTAAAACCGTTAGGTGATTTTGGGGAAAATAAAAACTCATTTTTAAATTTAATGGCAGGTTTTGAGGTGCATTATGCCATGAGTGAATACATGTCATTATATACAGATGTTTCTTATATAGCAGGACTTGGAGGTGATTTTGATCCCATTACAGAAGGCTTTGGGTCGTTTAATGGAAACCTAATGACTATTACCTTCGGAATTTCATTTTCACTCAGTGGATGTCAATATTGCTAATTAATGAGCCAAGAAAAAATTATATTAGGTATTGATCCAGGAACAACGATCATGGGTTTTGGACTCATAAAAGTAACCGGAAAAAAAATGGAGTTTTTACAACTCAATGAGCTGGATTTAAAAAAGTATAAAGACCATTACTTAAAGTTAAAACTCATTTTTGAACGTACTATAGAATTGATTGATACGCATCATCCAGATGAAATAGCAATTGAAGCTCCTTTTTTTGGTAAAAACGTACAAAGTATGCTTAAATTAGGGCGTGCTCAAGGTGTTGCTATGGCAGCAGGCTTATCTCGTGAGGTTCCAATTACTGAGTACGCACCCAAAAAAATTAAAATGGCAATTACAGGTAGTGGAAATGCTAGTAAAGAACAAGTGGCAAAAATGCTACAAGGTATGTTAGGCTTAAAAACGTTACCAAAAAATCTAGATTCTATGGATGGTCTTGCTGCAGCAGTATGTCATTTTTATAATCAAGGTCGTGTTGAGGTTGGTAAAAGTTACTCGGGTTGGAGTGCTTTTGTAAAACAGAATGAAGATCGCGTAAAAAAATAGTTTTAGTTAATTGTTAAGATGTCATGAAATATTTTCCTATTCTATGTGTATTCCTTTTGATGTCATGTACATCTTTTTTAAGTGATGAAGATTTACAATTGGAGTTTAATACAGCGTATGAGGATAAAGATTGGGAACGCTCAAAAACACTAATCAATGAAATTATAGAAAGAGACACAATTCAAATTGAAAATTATTTAACACGAGCCTTAATTTCTTCACATCAAAAAAAACGAAATAATTTTGACATCATTAACGATTTAAACGTGTATTTAAACGCATTTCCAGAGGATGATGTGATTAAGGTATTTAGATTTCAAACTTACTATTTAAATAATCAGTTAGATGAGGCTTTACAAGGTGTAAATGAGTTAATTAAAATAAAAGGAAAAAATGCATATCTATTAGCTTGGAAAGGGAATATCGCTTTCGCATCAAAGAAATTTAAAATTGCAGAACAAGCTTATAAAGAACGTTTAGCTTTAAACGGTAGTTATGAAGATTTAAAAAACACTTATTACTATTGGGTGTTTTCAAAACATTTTGGAGGCGAAACTGAAAGCGCACTTTGGGAGACGGCAGCTCTAGAAGATAGAGGTTTTGAGCCTAACCATGCCTTGTTAAAACAAATAGAAAATAACGAATTGGTATTTGAAGACTTAGCCATATTTGTTGTGCCTAATGCAAAATTAGAAGATATTAGTGTTGCAATTACAAACCAATGTATTGAACTCGATATTTTTGAAGATAAAGGCTATCATAAATCGGCATTATTAAGTCAATATTTTTATTTAGAAAAACAAGACCATCTAGAATCCTTATTAAGTCAAAAAGATGAGATATATTCTTTAAACTTGAGTTATTCTAAAATAACAAAACTCCCAGAAGCCTTATTTCAATTTAAAAATCTAGAATATTTAAACCTTTCTGGAAACCGATTTAAAGACAATGAGCAATTATTTGATGATCTGGCAAAATTTCCTAATCTAAAAATCTTAGAACTCGATAGGTGTTATTTAAGAACATTACCCGATAATATCAATAAGTTAAGTAATCTACTCATGTTAAGTATGACATTCAATGATTTTAGAGTATTAAATGAAAATTTAGGAGCACTTATCAACTTAAAATATTTAAACATAGGTAGTAATGGTAAGTTAAGAGATTTACCAAAATCTATAGGTCAATTACGTTGTCTTCAAATGCTCAATGTTTCACCTAATGGTTTAACACGATTAAGAGATGAGCTAGCTTCATGCAGCGCGTTAGTTAGTATTGTTGGTAATGCAGGCACAATAAAAACGCTACCAGAACAGATAGACAGATTAATTAATTTGAAATACATTAATCTTGCAGCAAATAAAATAAATGAACTTCCATATTATTTTGGCGAGCTCTCTAGTTTAGAACATATATCATTAGGAAATAATGATATTAAAACCTTACCAAAATCGTTTTCTAAGCTTCATGATTTAAACTTTTGTGGTTTAGCTTTTAATAGATTCAAAACCTTTCCTGAGGAGGTTCTCGGTTTAGAAAACCTACAGAGTTTGTGGCTTCATAATAATAGTTTTACCACAATACCAAAAACGGTTGCAAGTTTGCCGCAACTCACACACTTGTTGGTAGATCATGAGGTGATTTCAGATGAAAACATCACTACACTTCAAACTTTAAATCCAAAACTTTTTGTGGTAAAAGAAGATACGCGTCAATATGTAAAAGGACCTAAACGTAAAAACTAATGAGTGGCATTTACATACATATTCCGTTTTGCAAACAAGCTTGTCATTATTGTGACTTTCATTTTTCAACCTCGTTAAAAAAGAGAGATGAACTTGTAAATGCACTAGCAAAAGAATTATCTCTTCGGAAATTTGAGTTTAAAACCACCATCGTCGAAACCATTTATTTTGGAGGCGGAACACCGTCGCTCTTAACAATAAAAGAATTAGACTTTTTAATTCAGCAGGTATATGCAAATTATAACGTTTCCGAAGCACCAGAAATTACACTAGAAGCCAATCCTGATGATTTAATAAAAGCAGAGCAATCTGTCAAAATAGACTCGGGATCTATTTTTGAAGCGTACAAAAATATAGGTATTAACCGACTTTCAATAGGCATTCAATCTTTTTTTGAAGACGATTTAAAACTCATGAATCGAGCGCATAATGCGAAAGAAGCAAAAGCCTGTTTAGACGAAGCAACGCAGTATTTTGATAATATTTCAATAGATCTTATTTATGGGATTCCAGGATTATCAAACCAACAATGGCAACAAAATATTGATTTGGCTTTAAGTTTTGGGATTCCGCATATTTCTAGTTATGCATTAACTGTAGAGCCCAAAACGGCTCTCGAGAGTTTTATAAAAAAAGGGATTATTGCAAATGTTGATGATGATTTGGCGCACGAGCAATTTCATATATTGGTAGATGCTTTAGAGGCTCATGATTTTGTACATTATGAGTTGTCTAATTTTGGTAAGCACGAGTTTTTTAGTAAAAATAATTCGGCCTATTGGCAAGGGAAGCCTTATTTAGGTATAGGGCCATCTGCACATTCTTTCGTCAGGAATGAGCGTAGTTGGAATGTTCGAAATAATTCAAAATATATCACTGCAATTGAAGCTGGCACATGTCCGAAGGAAACAGAAATATTAAGCGTAACCGATAGTTATAACGAATATATAATGACAGGTTTGCGAACCGTTTGGGGAGTTTCATTGGTAAAAGTAGAAACTCAATATGGATTGGAGTACAAAAAATATCTTTTGAAGCAATCTCAAACTTTTATAAATCAACAATTATTGTATATTGAAGATGAAAAGCTATTGGTCACCAAAAAAGGAAAATTTTTGTGTGATGGGATCGCTTCACAACTCTTTAAAATAAACGAACATTGATTGCAACTATCCAATACAACTCTAGAAAACTTCAAATAGATTTTACGAAACCCCTTGATATTTCGATACCATTACGTGCCTCAAAATCAAATGTAAATGCATGGTATATTGATGAGCCAACAATAGAACCGGTTAAATTTGATGACAACGTTATGCGTGTGGCCGAAGGTGCTGCTGTGAATTTTAATACTATAAATTTTAATCCGCATGGACACGGTACACACACCGAATGTGTTGGTCATATCACCGAAGAATTTCACTCTGTAAATAAAAATTTAAAGCAGTATTTCTTTTTAGCAGAAGTTATAACTGTGGCTCCAGAAGTTTTAAAAGGAGATACTGTAATCTCAAAAGCGCAATTACAATTTGCATTAGGAAACAAAAAAAGAGATGCCGTTGTAATACGAACAATACCTAATACTAAAGATAAATTATCACACCAATATTCAAATACAAATTGGACATACTTACAAGAAGATGCCGTTGCTTTTTTAGTAAAAAAAGGAATTAAACATTTGCTTATAGATTTGCCAAGTATAGATAAAGAAGAGGATGGAGGCGATTTGAAGGCTCATAAAATATTTTGGAATTTCAACGGTAAACTACGAAAAAGAGCTACCATCACAGAGCTTATTTATGTGCCAAATCATGTTAGTGATGGTGAGTACTTTTTAAACCTACAAATAGCCCCTTTTGAGAATGATGCTTCACCTAGCAAACCTATTTTGTATAAAGTTTTAGATTAATTAAAGTATGATTTTTTCTTCGGAAATATCTATAATCCAAAGTATGGCTTAAATTTTGAATACCAGTTCCTAAACATACAATATTGTATAGAAATAACTTACCATGGACACATTTTTTATAATCATATTAAGCATTTTGGTCACCTTAGGTATTGTGACAATTGTGAAACAATTTAGGCTCAAAAAACAAACCAATTCACAATCGGTAATATTATTAGACAAAATAAAGAGAGTCTGTAAATTTATTACCGTTGAAGGTGATTTTGCAGAAATTTACCATTATGAAGATGTAAAAGAACGTTTTTTGAAACTCATCTCCAGTAAAAAGAAAGCGCTAGTCGTTATCAATGCCAAAGCACATGTAGGTTTTGATTTGTCTAAAATACAAATGGATTCTAATGTAAAAACAAAAACAGTAACCTTGTTTCACTTTCCGCAACCCGAAGTCTTGAGTATAGAAACAGATTTGAATTATTATGACAAGTCTGATGGCATGTTTAATAAATTTGAAGCCTCAGATCTTACAGAATTGCACAATGAGGCCAAACTTCATATTATGAATAAAGTTCCAGAAAGTGGGCTTTACGAAATTGCGAAAAAAGAAGCTCTAGACTCCGTTTTACTTATAGAAACTATTGTAGAAACTATAGGTTGGAAATTGGATTATACAGCTTTGCAAATAGAAGATAATGTGCCTAAAAAATTTAAAAACTGATGGTGATATCAAATGTTCAATCTCGTTTAGATATTGAAGTAATTTATGCATTTTTAACACCATCGTATTAGGTAAAGGGTCGTGCTAAAAAAGAGATTTAAACCTCAGTTAATCGCTGTTATTATTTTGGAGATTATATAGGGTATAAGTAATTAGAAGCTGCATGCATGGTTACAGATTATGTGATTTTACCTTATATTATGGATGTGTTTATTCTTACAGAGCATAGAGGCAAAGGATACGCTAAGCAGTTAATGAAGGCTATTAACGAAGAGCCAAGACTAAAGCGATGTAAGGTTTTAATGTTTAAGATTATAGATGCACATAATTTGTACTAGCATTTGGGTTATATTTAATTAAAATATCTAGAAAAAGTTAAGGAAAGACGCTTATAATGAATATAGAAGACTACAGAAATTATTGCTTAAATAAAAAAGGCGTTACCGAGCATTTTCCATTTGATAATGATACCCTTGTTTTTAAAGTTTGTAATAAAATGTTTGCGCTTACATCTTTAAAACGATGGGAAAATGGCGACGCATTTATAAATTTAAAATGTGATCCAGACTATGCGCAAGAACTAAGAGCACAATTCGACAGTGTTAAACCAGGTTATCATATGCATAAGAAGCATTGGAACAGTGTGTATGTGCTCACAGGTGAGCTATCTCCTAAACTAATTATAGATTTAATAGATCACTCTTATTACCTGGTTGTTAGTGGTTTGCCTAAGAAATTGAGAGAACAAATTTAAGGCTTCAATCTCTAGTTTTCGTTTGTAGAAAGATAATTGCCATGCAACATACGATTTCGACCACTCGTCGAAAAAAGCTAAATTCCTTTAAAGTAAATTTTAATTTTGACGTAGTTAATCTATTTATCCCTCAGATTTAAAACTAAGAATTACAAGGTGTTGTGATTCTAATTTTTAAATAAAAAAAGTTCTAAAAATAATAATATATCGTAATGTTTATGCGTTAAGATGACGAATGAAAGTTATTAGGTTTTCTTAATCAAAGTGTATTATAATTTCGATTAAAATTTATTATAAAAATTAGCGTATTTCTAATGTAAGTTGGTCAGTGTCAATTCACTATTAAAAATGTTAGAACAGTAGATTTTACCGTTTATCGATGATATTGTTAATACGTCGATTAGTAAGGTTAAAAAAGCTCTGTAGCCTATGTGAATACAGTAATTTTACCGTTCGTCGATAGTAAATTGCTATCCACCTAAACTAAAGTACGCTCAAACGAAATCTAATTAGATTTAATGGATTTCAAGGTAATTTTGAATTTGAAAAGTAAACAAGACACAATTATGAGTAAGCTAAATATTTTATTAATTGAAGATGATATGATAGAGGTTATGAAACTTAACAGGGCAGTTTCATCGTTAAAACTTCAACATAATATCGTAGAAGCAAATAATGGTGAAGATGCTTTAAAAGTTTTAGAGCAAAAAGATAAACTACCAGATGTTATTTTGTTGGATTTAAATATGCCTAAAATAAACGGTATTGAGTTTTTAAAAATATTAAAGAGTGACGACCGATTAAAATATATTCCTACTATAATATTAACGACATCAAGTAATAAAAGAGATTTGTTGGCCTGTTTTGAGATAGGTATAGCTGGTTATGTGCTAAAACCATTAAAATATGATGATTATGTTTTTAAAATTGAAAAATTATTATCATATTGGAGCATGAATGAGTTAATAACAGCATAGTGAAAGGAATAATATTTACAGAATTCTTAGATTTAGTTGAAGAAAAATTTGGTTTAGGAATGGTTGATGAAATCATCAACCAATCAAATTTAGAGTCAAACGGTGTCTATACTTCCGTTGGTACTTATGAGTTTTCTGAAATGTTACAATTAATTACACATCTAAGTGAAAACACTAGTATTTCTGTAGATGATTTATTAATAGTGTATTCTGAGCACCTTTTTAAAGCCTTAATTAAATCTCATCCTAATTTAGTGGAACACTACAAAGACCCACTAGATCTATTAGCTTCTATAGAAAATCATATACACGTAGAAGTACAAAAAATTTATCCTGAAGCACAATTACCAACATTTATTTTAGAAGAAAAAACCAACACCAAACTGGTCTTGGTGTACAAATCTGAAAAAGCATTGTATATGTTAGGTAAAGGGCTTATGTTAGAAACCTTTAAGCTATTTAAAACTCCAGTTGATATTAAGTTTGAAAAACTAAATGACTCAGGTAGTGAAGTTAGATTCTTTATAGAAAAGATATAATGGAGCAAGGGCTAAAGGACGAGATAGAAATTTACAAAAGAGCCCTAAAAAGGGAGAAAGCAGCAAGAAAAGCTGCTGAAGAAATATTGGAGCAAAAGTCTACCGAATTATATGATTTAACTCAAGAACTAAAACAAGCAAATTCTAAACTTCAAAAAACAGTAAAAGAACAAACCACAGAACTTCAAGGTGTGTTCGAAAACATTATTGATGCTTATATTGTAATGGATTTATGGGGCAATGTTCTTAAAATGAACGAAGCTGCTATAAGTTTGTTAGGCTATAATAATTCTAATAACGATTTTAATTTATTTGCCATTGCAGATAAAGACGAAGTTGAAAATGTGATGAGTACGTTTGAAGTGCTGATGTCTGAAGGTTCAGTAACAGATTTTAAAGTAAAATTAAACACAAAATTTGGAAAACAAATTATCGCTCAGGTAAACGCTAGTGTTATTATAGACGAAAATAATAAAGCGATTGCTGCCCAAGGTATCATTAGAGATGTCACTTTCGAAAACAAATATAGGCAAGCCATAGAGGTAGAAAAGCAAAAATACAGCCGTATTATAGCTAATATGCATCTAGGGTTAATTGAACTAGATAAGGAGGAAAAAATCATGATGGCTAACTATAGCTTTTGTGAAATGGCAGGTTATACCGAAGAAGAACTTATAGGTCAAGTAGGAAAAGAATTACTTCCAGCAGAGGAAGACAAGGAACTCGTGCATGAAAAAAACATTGAAAGAAAAAACGGAAGAAGTAATGCGTACGGGGCTAGAGTAAAAAAGAAAAACGGTGATATAAGATATTGGCTAATAAGTGGTGCTCCTAATTATGATTTAAACGGAAATATTATTGGTTCAATAGGTATTACTTTTGATATCACAGATTTAAAAAATCTTCAACTCCAAAAAGAAGGATTATTAAAAACCTTAGAAACCAGAAACAATGAACTACATGAGTATGCACATATTGTTTCTCACGATTTAAAATCACCTTTAAGAAGTATAAACGCATTAGTAAGTTGGTTAAAAGAAGATAATAAAACCATTTTAGATGAGGTTAGTATGCAAAATTTTGCACATATAGAAACGACCTTAGAAAAAATGGAGCAGCTTATTACAGATATTTTAGCGTACTCAAGTGCTGGCTCTGAAGATAAAGAAAAGGCAGAAGTAGACTTAGATGTTCTAATCACTGATTTAGTTAAAATTTTATACGTACCAGAACATATTACGGTATCTATAAATACTAAGTTACCCGTAGTAAAAGGAGACCAAACCAAATTGCAACAACTGTTTCAAAACCTAATTAGTAACGCTGTAAAATTTATAGATAAACCAGAAGGTAAAATTGATATAAATGTTAAGGAATTACCGAGTTATTATGAATTTTCAGTTGCAGATAACGGCATCGGAATTGATAATAAATTTCACGATAAAATATTTAAGATTTTTCATTCATTAAAGAAAAGTAAAGATTCAACAGGTATTGGTTTATCAATAGTTAAAAAAATTGTTGATCTGCATGAAGGAGAAGTCTGGCTAGAAAGTCAAGTTGATTTAGGTACTACATTTTACTTCACTATAAAGAAATAGCTATATGAAAACAGTTCAGTTAATTAAGCACAAAAATGAAAATTGGAAGTATTTATCTAAAAAATTGGACTTAATTGAGCCTTTAATATTGGTTTTTGGCAATCGCTATCTATTAGAAGAACAAAATGTTTATACAGATTTAAAAGAGAAATTTCCAGATGCTCATATTGTATTTGGTTCTACTAGTGGAGATATTACAGCTTATTTTGTAACTGATGACAGCGTTGTTGCTACCGCTATAGAATTTGAAAAAACAAAATTTGAGATTAAAACGAGTAATGTTTTAAATTCAGATTTAGACAGTTTTGTAACTGGTGAAAATTTAATTAATCAGTTTACAAAAGAAGGATTAAAGCATGTTTTTGTAATTTCCGAAGGAAGTTTTATAAACGGAAGTGAGCTTACCAAAGGGATGAATGCAGCTGCCAAAAATAAAATATTAATAACAGGTGGTCTTTGTGGTGATGATGCACGTTTTGAGAAAACATTAGCAGCTTACAATGAAAATCCAAAGCCAGGCGAAATTGTCGCCATTGGGTTTTACGGAGAAACGTTTGAAGCCTCTTTTGCTATACATGGTGGTTGGTCACCTTTTGGTCCAGAACGCGTGGTCACAAAATCAAAGTCAAATGTTTTGTATGAACTCGACGGTCAACCTGCTCTAGATTTATATAAACAGTATTTAGGAGAAAAATCAAAAGAGTTACCAGGCGCAGCATTATTGTATCCCTTAAATGTGAAAACAGAACAAGAGAAACAATCCTATGTACGTACTATTTTAAATATTGAAGAAGATACTAATGCTATGATCTTAGCTGGTGATATACCAGTGAATTCTAAGGTTCAGTTAATGATGACAAATATTGATAATATTGCAAATGCATCAGAATTAGCAGCATCTCAGGCTAAAGACATTAGAAAAAATGAACCACAATTAGCTATCTTGGTTAGTTGTATTGGTCGTAAACTTGTTTTAGATCAACGTATTGAAGAAGAAATAGAAGAAGTTGTATCTGTTATAGGTGATGACGTTACTGTGTGTGGGTTATATTCTTATGGCGAAATTGCACCATTCAATTCTGAAATCAACTGTCAGTTACACAATCAAACGATGACCATAACTTTAATCAGCGAATAATGTCTTCTTTATTAAATCGACAAATAAAAAAATTTTTAAGTAAAGATGTAGCCGAAAGTAAGTTATTGGTTGATTTTTTAGATGCCGTAAAGCGATCCTATACTAATTTTGAAGAGCAATACATAATGCAACAACGTGCTATGTCTATTAGTTCAGAAGAATTATTTGCGGCAAATAAACAGTTAAGAGAAGAAGCTGATTCTCAAAAAAAAGTTATCGATAAATTAAGACGTGTCGTTAATACTATTACAGATTCTAACTCTAAAGATGACATTGCCATAACTCTAGATAAAGATCTAGATGAATTAAAACTAATTGAATTAATAGACAATCAAACCAAGGAGATTGTAAAAATTAATAAGCAACGAGAAACACTCTTGGCAGAATTAGAACATCAAAATCAAGAATTAAGTGATTATGCGCATATGGTTTCTCATGATTTAAAATCACCTTTACGCAGTATAGAGACCTTAACAACATGGCTAGGAGAGGATTATAAAGATTCATTTGATGATAATGGTAATAATACTTTAAACCTTATAAAGTCAAACGTAGAAAAAATGGATGGTCTCATTACAGGAATCCTAGAATACTCTACAATTGGTAAAAGTAAAATAGAATCTTATAATGTTGATTTAAATAACTTATTAGATAATATTCTCAATATCATTCATATTCCCGACCATGTTTCTATAAAACGATCAAATTTACCAACCGTTTCTGGAGACAAATATAGATTACAACAGTTATTTCAAAATTTAATATCAAATGGTATTAAATATAATGACAAAGAAGCTGGCGAAATTGAAATAGGAGTGACCGAAAAGGGTGAATTTTGGGAGTTTTATATTAAGGATAATGGTATTGGTATAGAAGAAGTTTATTTTGAGAAAATTTTTAAAACTTTCGAAAAACTTGAAAACACTGTTGATTCAACCGGTATTGGACTTTCAATTGTTAAAAAAATAGTTGATCTATATGGAGGAGAAATTTGGTTAACTTCAAAAGTTAACCAAGGAACAGTTTTTTATTTTACCCTAAAAAAACAATAAAATGGAACAACCTAATCTATCTTATATACACAGCATGTCTGGTGGAGACGAAGCTTTTGAAAAGCAGTTAATAGACATTATTAAAGTAGAGTTCCCTGAAGAGAAAAAAGTGTATTTTAAAAACATGGCAGAAAACAACAATAAACTTTCTGTAGATATCGTTCATAAACTTAAGCATAAAATTAGTATTTTAGGCCTTGAGAAAAGTTATGATGTCGCTGTACAATTCGAAAATAATTTAATAGAAGGCAGTACAGAGCTGCAAGACGAATTTGAATTAATACTTGCTACAATGACCGACTTTTTAGAACAGTTTTAAAAAACATGTATGAATTGTATTATTATAGATGATGAAGCTACAGCAAGAGCTATTATTAGGCAGTTGTGTTCTAATGTAGATAGTTTAAATGTTTTAGAAGAATTTCCTAATGCAATGCAAGCTATAAAATACCTCAACCAAAATGAGATCGATTTAGTTTTTTTAGATATTCATATGCCAGACTTTACAGGCTTTGATTTTATTCAAACTATAAAAAATCCACCTAAAACTATTTTAACTACCTCAGATCCTAAATTTGCAATTCAAGCTTTTGAATACGATTGTATTGTAGATTACTTAGTGAAACCAATCACTCCTGAGCGTTTTCAAAAAGCCATTTTAAAAGCAGAGTCTTCAAAAGTAACTACATCAGCAGTCGAAGTGCCATCAGTAGAAAAAGTTGAGGGAAGTTCAGGTAATGATTTGTATGTTAATATCGACAGACGTTTAATTAAAATAGATATACCAAGTATTTATTTGGTAGAAGCAAAAGGCGATTATATTCTAGTAAAAACCGAAGATATCAACTATACTGTACACTCTACACTTAAAAAAATAGAAGAAAAACTACCCGACGATTTATTCTTAAAAGTGCATCGTTCATATATCATTAATGTAGATAAAATTATTGATATTGAAGATAATAGTGTGCTTATTAAAAAAGATGTTATTCCTGTAAGTCGCTCTAATCGTCCAGAGTTAATGAAACGACTTAATTTACTTTAATTTCCAACCGTCGAGCATGCTTGTGTTTTAAAAACTTGAGAACATAGCGAACAAAAAACGATATTACACTGTAATTTATTATCCATATCTGTCAGCAATATGAGTTAGATTATATTTCTAGGACTATTGATTAACAGCTACGTTATAGCGGTGAAAAGAAATTTTATTTTTGCCTTTTTTATTAGATAAATGTATTGTGTTACCGCTCGTCGACACTAAATTGTAATCTAACGTGGCAAGCTAAGTGCCAAACGAAAAATTAAAAATAAAAGCATCTTATCAGGTAATTTTGTCTCAGAATTAAACACCAAATCAAGATGAAAGCACTTTACACTTTTAAAAATTATTTATTATTTTTTGTTTTAACCTTATGTGGTTCAGCAACTCAAGCGCAAGATATTCCATTTAACTGCGACTATAACGCTTATTTATTTCAGCATAATGATGTTTATGCTATTGACTTAGCATCAGGTAACTCTTATCAAGTAGCAGAAGATGTAACTCCTGGTGATATTAATGCAACAGCTTATAATCCTGCTGATGGTTTTATTTGGGGATCTTTAAAAACTCCAACAAAATCTATAGTTAGAATTGGTAAAAACTTTACTACAACCACTTATACCATTGACGAGTTGCCAACAAGTAATAGGTATGTTGGTGATGTTAGTTCTACAGGAATTTATTACTTAAAATCAAGTGGTACTACTTACTATAAAATTGATTTAAACCCAGAGTCTGAAAATTACACAAAGTTCCAAGCTTCAGGAACATTATCGCAAAGTCTAAGCATACATGATTGGGCTTTTAATGCAGTTGATGGTATGTTATATGCTGTTACAAAAAACTCTAATACTCTATACCGCATTGATCCTTCCAACGGAAATGTGCTAGCTATAGGTGAAGTGCCAATATTATCAGGTTTAAGCTATACGTATGGTGCTGTCTATTTTGATTTGTCAGGACGTTTCTATGTATCGGCTAACGAAACCGGAACAATCTATGTTATTCAAAGTGTTCAAAATTTAGCGGCAAACGATCCAATAGACTCAAATTTATTTGCTTTTGGACCTTCAAGTTCTAGTAATGATGGTGCTCGTTGTCCTACGGCTCCAGTATTACAAGAAATTTGTGATAATGGTATTGATGATGATGGTGATGGTTTAATAGATTGTCTAGATCCTTCGTGTTCAGGTTTTGGTGAGTGTGCAGTTATTGTTCCACCAACAACAGGTAGTAATGATGGAGGTTTAGAGAGTAACAATAGACTCTCAGAGCAAATCAACGCACGTAATTTTAATCGAGCAAAAAACAGCTATTCATTTAACAGGCAAACGGCAAGACGTGTAACAAAAAACGTGAGTTATGCACAACGTAATGCGAATTCAGAAATTACTTTAGAAGACTTTATTCCCTTAGATATTATTAATGAAGATGAAGTAATTGATGCGTCACCTTCAGACTTAGTGAGCATTACCAATGCAACAGATATTTATGGCGTAGATTACTTAAAAGATAATACACCTGTAGCTTCTATTCTAGCTATTAAAACAGAAAATGGAGTGTATGAGCACACAAAATACATTTGTGATCGTCTCTTAGGTGCAGAGTTGATTTCTGTAAATACAATTAATATTAACGAACAAACATTTATAAAGTCTATTATAAAAAATGCAGATGGTACTTATGAATTTGTTTTAAGTTTATCTGCTAAAATAATTAATAACGAAGAAAACTTTGCAATTGAAAGTCACTGGAATTTAGATCAATACGAGCAAGATGTGGCTTTTTATAATTTTCAAATATGGTCAAATTCTGTAGATGATTTATACACTCTTGGTCAAGAAGTTTTAAATTTATTAGATGCTCAAAAAACAATTACAGCTTATAATAACTCAAATCCTCCAACAGTTTTTGTTAGAAAAGGGAAATACATCAATGGGTCACTTGATTTGCAAATCATTAATACCAATGCTACAGAAAACGTAACCTTTGATGCAGGTTTTAGATCTACTGAAACGAGTGACTTTGGAGCTCTTAACTCTACAATAAATCTTAATGAAGACTACATCACAAACCTAGAATTAGAAACCGGAAACTTATTTGATATCGGATTTAGAATTGGTGATGGTATCGCAACACCAGACGATCTATTTATGTCTGATGGTCCTTGGGGAATTGATGATAATCAAGCAGATACTACAATAGATACTTATGCTATAATGCTAAATGATTTCACATTTGATCCAAACGATTTTCCAATTGAGCGTAATGTGGTTTTAAAAGCAACAACCAGTAGTTATGTTGCAGCTTATAGAGCTTTAACACCAAGATTTAAAGCAGTAGACTTAAGTGAATATAACAGTTTGAAATTTAGCGCAAAAGGAACAGGGAATTTAGAGGTAACTTTTGTAAAAGCAAGTATTTCTAATTGGGAAGACCAATACAAAACGACTATTGCCTTGAGTAACGCTTCACAAAACTATGTGTTGCCAATAGCAAACTTTCAATCTGTAAATGGCTCTGGTGTATCATTAGATGATGTTGTAACAGTTGTATTTACAATGGTAAGTGAAGATGGTTCTACCACTACTAAGGAATTAACGTTAGAAAACTTGCGTTTGTCTCAAGACACTTTATCTGTAGATGATTTATCTCAAGACACAACACCTCTTAGTGCAGTACCAAACCCAATGACATCTGCAACAACGATACAGTTTTCAACAAATCAAACAGAAACAGTACAATTAGTAATCTATGATCAATTGGGTAAAGTGGTGTATCAAACAACACATAGAGCAACACCTGGTTCAAATGACATTAAACTAAACAGAAATAATTTGAGTGCTGGTATCTATTTTTGTAAAATTATAAGTCAAAACATTGTTTATAGTCCCTTGAAATTAATAGCTAGATAATCCCTAATTATCAATGGCTGCTTAAAATGTTTCGCAACGAGAATTGCAATATGTATTTTAAGTTAAAGGCAAAAGCGAAAGCTTTTGCCTTTTTTATTTGAGTTTAGTGAATTACAATTACATGATGATAAAATTTTAAAATTTATGTTGCTCATTAAATATTTCTATTAAAACTTAATCTTGTTTGATGATCGTTCCTTGAGGTTTGATAAAAATCAAGAACATGTGTGAAATTTTATTACTACTAGTATCAGTTTGGTTTTTTTACATTAGTACTAAACGAAACTAGACGCTATTTTAAATATTGAAATTGCTGATTTTAAAACAAGCGGAATAAATAAAATTGGATACACAACACAGACATGCATAAATTATGGAGTGTACTCAACTACATATTTACTTTACAAAAAAGATAATTTAACAGTTATCCTAAAGTATAAAAACGCTGAATACGATAATAAATCATTTCAAAAAATCAAATCCTTTAAATTTACTGATTCTACCTCTTTTTATATTTTATAGAAAGCATATAGGAAAACTGAATAGTAACAATATTGAACATTTTGAAGATAAACCAGTCTTAGTTCTAGGATATATTAGTTACTAAGGTAGAATAGCAGTTTTTCATTTTTGCTATAAACGTTTCGTCATAAAATTGGGTGAAGACATTTTTTTTAAACAATTTAATTATTTTGATTTGCAGGAATTTGACTAAAAAATAGTAACGCTTTAAAAAGGAAATATACCCAAAGAGGTTAAGAAAAATTCGATTATAGAGGTTGGGAAGTACAGGAGTGTGAAATCATTCTTGAAAATTATCCAAAACGACATTTAAACGTTGAGGTAAATAAAGAATTAAAAATTGTTGAATGGCACAAGATAATGACTAGGTTCAATAAAACAGAAGAGTCGCATAATTACATATAAATTAATTGATATAGATCAAATACTGTTTACCATATTAGGTGAAGTTAATTCACTTTTCGGTATAAAATGTGAACATAAATAATAGTTACATAAACTTGGTTACAGTTTGATCTATTTTTTAAACACAGGACCATCAAATAGTAACCATTTAAATCTCAGGCCAATTTCAGTATATGTAAAACCAGAAGCTGTTGCAGAGGCTATATTGCTTCGTGTTCCATAAAAATTTAATAAACTACGCTCAGAAAACTTATAGCCAAAAGCACCTTGTATTCTGTAGGCTGTTATTTTAGGGTCATCCTCGATAAATTGATAACCAAAAGCGCCTGTTAGGTTGTAAAACCATTCTTTAGGTTTCGCTGCAGCTTCATCTTTAATAAGATTAACAAAGACTTCAAAAGCATGAAATTTTTCTGGGCTAAAATAAATGGTTGGCACTTGCTCTTTAAATGTAATGTTTTGGTAATTAAACCCAACCTTAACTGAGGGTTTTGGCAGTAAGTTATAATACAATGAGGTAAACAATAAATTTCTAGAATTACCATCATTTTGAGAGGTGTACATAAGTTGTGTAAACCATCCTAAGTTAAAATTCGTGTTAAGGTTGTAATTAGCGTAATAATTATTTTGCACTAATTCTCTATCTAATAAATCGGCATTGAAGCTTTCAATTTGTCTTTTATAACCAATATCTAATGATTGAAGTCTAAAGGATTTAATACTTAGAGAGATATCAGTTAAAAGCTGTGCGTAATCTACAGTTTCTGCTGTTGCTGAGGTCAAACCTGCAGTGCCATTAAAAGTGATACTTGGTATAAGTTTATAAGATAAGCCTAATGAAAGGTTATTAGAAGTCGCACTATTATTGGTTATGGTATTATTTGTTGTTCTATAATTATAGTTTCCTAATAAGGCAAACTTGGTAGATAAAGGAAACTTTACATTATTATTAAATGCAAAGGCTTTATTATCGCCATTATCAAAAGTGTGTGAGGCTTTAGATTCTAAAGTGGGTACAAAGCTTTGATTTAATTTATTGATAAAGTTGATAGCATCTTTTTGATTGTCATAAAACTTTAATGTGTTTTCTGCAGATGTATAGGCTTCATCTGTAAATCCTAAGGCCTTAAGGACATTCGCTTTTCCTAAATTACCATCAAAAGACGTACTATCGTTGACTAATATTTGATTATAATCATTTAAACTCTTTTTAAAATTACTTTTGTAAATGTTTAAGGTAGCGCGTAACGATAATACCCAATTTTCTTTTGGGTGTTGTGCATTAAGCTCATCAATAAGGATTGTTGCAGATTTAAATTTTTTGTTCCAAATTAAAGCCTGTGCATAACGCTCAGTAGTTTGTCTGGTAATATCTTTGCTTGTAGTTTCATTAAGACTATTATAGGCTTCTGAACTTATGCTTAGAGCTTTCTTTTCCTTTCCTTTTAAGTGCTCTACTAAGGCTAAACCATTTTGCGCAATGATTTTATGTTCTGGTTGTTCGGCCAATCTATTATAAACAGCTTTTGAGTTGTCTAATTGGTTCCATATTAAATAAAGGTTGGCTAAATTTAAAAGAGTGTCTTTATCGTCTCCAAACAATTCTAGGTTTTTAGTAAGTAATAATTCTGCCTTATCATAATTCTGAGCTTGTTGATTTTGGTAAGCATATCCTAAATAAATATATTTTTTAGAAACCATAGCATTTGGGTTTCCCGGAGATACCTCTAATGCTTTATTAACATTAACTAAAGCTTCATCATATATTTTTAAATTAGATAAAGTGTTTGCAAATCCTAAGAGTGCGGGAAAACTTTTAGGAGCTTCTGCCACTAATGTGCTATAATATTTTTTTGCTTCGGAAAAGCGCTCGCTCCACAATAGAGACTCTCCATAGTTTAGTTTAACTTCAAAATCGTTGGGATAATCGTTTAATAATTTCGTGAAAATTGTATTTGCTTTTTGAGCATTACCATTTAAGCCTACAGCACGTCCATAACATAATCGCGCGGTTTTATTATCTGGATAATTCTCTAATATTGTATCAAAAAAAGTTTCGGCTTTTTCATACTTTCCTGTTTCCAAATAGGTAAAACCTTCTTGCATGTCTTGCGCATTACTTGCTAAAACAAGTAATAGAAAAAGGGGAAATAGTAATGATTTTAAAGTACTCATATTTCTTTGATTTGTATAACTGCAAGTTACGGCTGAATTGCACTTCATTCATCTACAGCAATCTACCATCCGTCGAAATATACTGTAATTACATAGAAGTTGTTTAGATATTTACGTCAGATTTGATCAAATAATCATTTAAAAATAACAATTATGGCTTTACAAATTTTAGAACAAAACGGGATATTTAATTTGCATGGACGATTAACTACAGCAACATCACAATCGTTTCTTAACCATTTTAAAAATATCATTACTTCAGTAAACGATGTTACTATAAATATAGATAAAGTATCAGAAATTGACGCTACAGGAATGAGCGCGATAAGAGTGTTGTATGACAATGCTCTACAATATAATAGAAATTTTTTTATCATAGGAAACGGTTGTAAAGAGATCTACGAAGAATTTAGATATACCGAAGAAGCCGCTTAATACCTTAGTTTAAAAATTTAAAATATCACATCATGCAAATATTAACCGCAATTAAGTCAAGAAGGTTATCGCCAGAACAATTATTTATGGTTAGCGTTTTAGCTGTCAATGGAGGGAATTATTTATACAACCTAATACTAGGTCGTGTTTTGGGACCAACAGCTTTTGCAGATGCAGCCGTACTGATCACGTTTTTATTAGTATTGTCATTTGTTGCAATGACTTTTCAATTAGTAACTGCTAAATTCTCTGTGTTATTTGAAAATCAATTATTTAAAAATTTTATAGCCAAAGTTTACCAACAAGCTTTTGTATTTGGTGTAGGTTTTGGTGTTTTAATTATTGCCTTCGCATCACAACTTCAAAATTTGTTTAATACCTCGTCATCAACGATGTTTGTCATTTTTGGCTGTGGTGTTCCTCTTTATTTTTTAATGAGTGTAAACCGTGGTGCTTTTCAAGGCAAAAAAGCATTTAAGTCTTTGTCTATAACCTATCAATCTGAAATGTTAAGCCGTTTGATTATTACATTAGGTTTAATTCTTTTGTTTAATTTTCAATCTGCGCCAGTAATTGCCGTAGGTATTTTATTATCCTTTGTATTTGGTTTGTTTCCTTTTAAGATGAAACAAATTAGTTTTAAAAAAACCGAAGCGTTAGAACCTAAATATAGCAAACAGATTAGAAACTTTTTTCTACTAACAGCGTTCTATGAACTCACACAGATTATTATTAACAATAGTGATATTTTATTAGTAAAACATTATTTTGAATCTTACGAAGCAGGTTTATACGCATCACTTGCTCTTATTGGAAGAATTGTATATTTTATTGCATGGATGTTTGTAATGTTATTGTTACCAGCTGTTGTAGAATTAAAAAAGGAAGGCAAAGAAACATCGTCAATACTTTTTAAATATGTTGGTTATATAGCTGTGATTTCCGCAGTCATTGTTTTAGGATGTTTAATTCTTCCTGAATTAATAATTAATATTCTCTTTGGTGAGGATTATATTGCAATGGCACCTCTATTATGGAAATATGCCATTGCCACATCAATGTTTGCAATCTCTAATATATTTGCATATTACTATTTATCTTTAGATAGATATGTGCCAGTAATTATTTCTGGAGTGTTTGGTATGTTGCAAATGTTCTTAGTTATTTTTTATCACGATAGTTTAGAGCAAGTCGTACAAATGCAAATTGTAGCTATGTTTTTGTTGCTAGTTATTCAAGTAGGTTTCTTTGTGTTTGATTCTAAATTAAAAAAGAAATAATCTATAGTTTTTAACGTTTCAAAGTTTGTTGTAATTTAAGCATCATATAATATTTTAAAAGTAAGGTTCGTTGTTTTTTAGCACGAACCTTTATCATTTAATAGTTGAAAAAACGTACATTTTGAATGTTTTTATAGGATTTACATATTGTAAATCATGCAATTAGCTGTTTTTTTTGATGCTTGACAACTAAGGTTTTAAAATATTTGTCTAAGGATTATTTCCATTCGTCTACAGTAAAAGTCGTCTTACCGAAGGAGACTCATAATTAGAAAAATAAAACCTCAAATTTGTATTGTATTTAAAAAGAATAGTAAAAATTATCAAACATGAAACTAGCAATTGTAACGGCATATCCACCAAGTAAAGTAACATTAAATGAATATGCTTATCATTTAGTGAAGCAGTTTAGGCAAAACCAAGATGTCACAGAACTTATTTTGTTAACAGATAAAACGGAAGGAGCTAAGGATATTCAGTTTACAGAAGCTGGTTGTAAGATTACGGTCAAAGAATGTTGGTCTTTTAATAGCTATAAAAACATACTATCAGTAACCAAAGCAATTAATCATACAAAACCAGATTCAGTGTTGTTTAACTTACAATTTATGAAATTTGGAGATAAGAAAATTGCAGCAGCTTTAGGTTTAATGTTACCAATGGTATGTAAACTAAAGAAAATTCCTAATATCGTTTTATTACATAATATTCTTGAAGAAGTAGATTTAGGTAGTGCAGGTTTTACCTCAAATAAATTAATGCAAAGCATTTACGGATTTATTGGTACAACACTAACAAAATTAATTCTAAAAGCAGATACAGTAGCTGTTACAATGCAAAAGTATGTGGATATTTTAGAAAATAAATATGGTGCTAATAATGTGAAATTAATTCCTCATGGAACATTTGAAATTCCAGAAGAACCAGATTATACCTTGCCAGAAGGTCCATTACAAATTATGACATTTGGAAAATTTGGAACCTATAAAAAAGTAGAAGGTATGATTGAAGCTGTAGAAATCGTAAGAGCTTCTACTGGCTTAGATCTTGAAGTTGTAATTGCAGGAACAGACAATCCAAATGTACCTGGTTATTTAGCAAAAGTACAAGAAGATTATAAGCATGTACCACAAGTACGTTTTACTGGATATGTAGAAGAAGTAGAAGTGCCAGTATTATTTAATGAAAGTGCCGCAGTTGTATTTCCTTATACATCAACAACTGGAAGTTCTGGAGTATTACATCAAGCAGGAAGTTATGGGAAAGCAGTTGTTATGCCAGATTTAGGTGATTTAGCATTATTGGTAAAAGACGAAGGTTATAGAGGAGAGTTTTTTGAGCCAACAAGTGTAGAGAGTTTGGCAAAAGCCATTGAAGCTATTGTTACAAACGATGCTTATAGATTAGAATTGGCTAAAACAAATTATTTAGCTGCAACAGCACATCCAATGTCTCAAATTGCAGAAATGTATATAGATAGTTTTAAGCAGATTATTGCTAAGAAATCTAAAGGAATCGCAACAGTATCAGTATAACTAAAAATTAAGGAATATGCGATCAAGGTAGTGGCTAAATTTATTGATTAGAAATATATTTAAATGCTTCTTTCTTTTCTCCCTTTGAATTAATAAACCCAAATCGTTTTTGGGTGTTACGACGCCAAGGTCTGCTGCCCACAACATCTGTAGGTACATCTGTAAAATCATACAAAGTCCAAGACATAAATTGTAAGTTATTCGCTGCAATTTGTTCTTGGATTTTTTTGTGATAGTTAGCTTGGTCTTCGTCAGATGATCCAAAAGGTTTCCAAATACCTGAATAAGACGATAATCCAAATTCTTGAAGAACCAGCGGTTTATCTGTTATTTCTGTTTTTATAGCCGCAACTGCTGCATCTAAATTTTCTAAATCTTCATAATAATGAAACGATATAAAATCTAATTTGTCTTTTAATATGGTAGCACTTTCAGTATTCGACCAACCAATAGTTACAGGGTGAATTGAGTCTGTAGATTTTACCAAATCAATCATATTATCCAACCAAGCGATGACATTATCTTTTCCTCGTGATTCAAAATCTAGATTAGGCTCGTTTTTAATATCCCAAGCCAATAGTGCGTTGTGGTCTTTTGCGGCATTAACTACAGCTTCCGCGTGTCGCTGATTTAAGGTCCAATTCATCACGGAATAATCACCAAAAAAATCAAATAACGTTAAAACGACTTTTAGATCATTAGCTTCAGCAGTATCTAAGGTTTGTTTTAATTTTTCAATTTTTTTTGCATCAATATGTTCTTTTCCAAAGTCTTCATACTGTACAAAAAGACGAACCGAGTTTAAACCAGCATCTTTAATAATTTTAAAGTCTTTAGAAATAGTGTCTGTAGAGAAATCATCTCCAAACATATTCCAAGGATTAGCTTGCGGATAGTAATTAATGCCTCTAATGTTCAAGCTATCAACAGCTATTGGTTTTGGTTCTGGTTTAAAAATTTCAGTACTATCTTTTACTAAATGTCTTATGCGCCAAAAGCCATCTTCTAGCAGGCATACCATTTGATAATTTGATTTTTCTTTAGTTTCAAGGATTAATTCTTTAGCTTTAAAAACGCGTTTGTACTCTATAACGTTGCGGTCGGTAATTACTGCTAATTGTCCATCTTGACTAAAAAACTCTAACGTGGGATTATGGCTCAATGTTGTGGCTTCAATGCTAATGTCTTGAGCTTTGTTTAAATCTATAAAGTCAAATAAATTTTTTCTTGCACTGTCTGTGTAGTAATCTTTAATTCCGGCCGTTTTATTACTCTTGTAGGCAATTTGTTTGACGTACCAAGCATCTAAATAATCATGCTGAATAGCATTTAAGGTTTGGTCGTCCATTGGTCTGCCTTCATTTTGCAACGGTTCCCAATCCATTTTTGGTGCGTATTGGTCTACCTTTTTAATTTCGGTATGTAGCATCGTGCTTCGGTCGGCTCCTGTATTTAAATAACTAAATAGTGCGCTAACACCAGAAATTATTAAGGCAACTATCATAATATATGAGGCAATTAATATGGTGCGTAATATGTTTTTGTTAATACTTACCATAGTTTTATTGATTTAAATTCTTTTGATAAGCCAGCAGTTTCAACCTTAAAATTATAACTGCCATTTTCATAAATAGCTGGTTTTAATTTAAAACTAGTATAGCCATTAAATGAGGTTTTAGTTAACGTATTTACACGCAAATTATTATGGTAAATATGAAGTTTAATATGCATTCCATCTGGTATCATTTGGTCCATAAAACTTTGTAATGGTCCAATTTCAACAAGTCTGTTATGCTCTGAGAATTCAACATTAAAATCTTTAATCACTTGTTTATAGCTTATAGAAATACTATTGCTCTCAGACATGCCATCTACGTAAGCTTTAATGCTCCATTTATCTGCAAAATCTGGATGAATAATTTTTGAATTCGCAATACCATCAATCGTGGTTCCTGTTGTTTTAAGAATATGACCTTTTCCGTTTTTAATAAAAAATGTTACAAAAGTACCATCGCTAACTACATTGTTATACTCGTCTTTTATAATGGTAGTCCAAAATGTAGTCACTTGATTTCCGTCTGCATAATCATGTGGTCGTGTTGCTGAAATTTTAAAATTTGTAGGTATCGCTGGCATGACGTTAATAGTATATTCTTTAGAATTGATGCCAATACTTTCTGAAGATACTAACATTCTACCACTTTCTGGTTGTGAATAGATGTTACGATATGCGATTAAATTTTTTGTAAAAATGTCAAAACCTTCTTCTGAATCTAAAAACTGAAATTTAGCATCAACCAAAGTATGTGTTGGTAAAGGATTATCTAATGAATCTGTTGGAATAACCACTAAAGTGGTATAATCTTTTCCGCCAGATTCTATACTTGGTGGGCCAATATACGTTTCCATAGTAGCCACTTCTGGTTTTGGTAAAATGTGTAGTTTTCCTGAAAGTGATTTGTTATCATCTAGTAAAGTCCAGTTTATAGCACCAATTTTTTTAGTGATATTTTCAGGAATAATAAATTCTAATGTATTGTTTTTTAAGCTTGAAGAAATAATTGTAGACCCATAACTATTAGAGCAATATAGATCTAATTGTACTTCACTTGACGTTGAAAATGTAAGCACAACAGGTTGGCCAACTACAAATTCGGTTTGAGTTGATGTTAATTTTATATCAGTTGTAGTAACTTCAGTTTCTTGTATAACAGCAAAGGATGATAATAATATCAACCCTAAAAGTAATAAGTATGTGTGCTTTATTTGCATTAATTAGGACTTCCTATATACGTGTTAATTTCAATTTTAATTCCACTAAAATCGAGATGGTCAATGGGTTGTAATTCCTCATTGGTATGGTTTTTAATTCTATTTGGTACTATTTTATCTGAAATATCTTCGTTTGGTAAACCGTTTACAAAAATGTTTTTCATGTCGTCATTTATAATCTTTACATCGCCATCAATTATAATCGGATATTCAAAATGTTGCTTACGTTGTTGTCGCACACCAGCTTTTACAAACATATGATCTACCCAAACCAAGTTTTGATCTTTATCGTAATAACTTATTAATAATTGAGGAATCGTTATTTCTTGAATACCACTATTAAATAAATTACCGTTAAGCATGCAGTTTTTAATATTCACATCACTCAATACAACGTTTTTATATAAATCAGATCCTGAAACATTTCCGGCAACTTGCAAGTTGAATTTTGTAGGTTGTTCTTCAAATTCAACAGGAGTAAATTCATCTGGATTAAACGTATCTGGAATAGAATCTTGTGTTTTAGACCAGGCAATGCCTTCAAAATTAATTCTAAAACTACTCGATTCCTTTGGCATTAATTTATGTTTTACATGATATTTTGCATTGTACGTAGCTAGTTGCTTATTGTCATCATTGTAAAGTGTGCCTTTTAAAATAACATCTGCAGGTACATTATCTATATTTTGAACTTCGCCAATAATAGCATAACTACCATCAAACTGAACCAATTTTGCCTGAATAACTTCTAAAACGGGCTGTTTTAAAATGTCTTCATGATGTGTGGCTTCAGTGGTAATTCTTCGTCGACCTTGGTTAAAATATTTAGTGACGTTATCAGAATACAACTGGTCTGGTGGTAAATCGTTGTTTAAATCATCGGGTTGTAAATACCATTTGCCTTTAATTTTAGACAACGATTTGTAATCTACTTTTTCAATTTTTTCTAAAGGTGTGATCCATTGGCTAGTTACTTTTGCCGAAACCGTACTATCGTTAAGTGCTGTGATTTCGGTTTCAATGGCATCCATTTTAGCGTAACTACTCAATAAACCATCCGTTACCGAAATCTCTAGCATATATTGCGCAATAGGTATATTGCTATTTGGGTCTATAAGGCTATGAGCTTTTTCAAATTCTTTAAAATCTAAAGCGTCGTAATACGCCACAATAGCGTTTTCTGGAGTAATTTGTGATTCGTTTTTTAGATAGAATAAGTAGATACCATAAAACACAACAATGGCTAAAATTAAAGACCAAAGGTGGGTAATTCGCAATACATTTCTATTAAACTTTTTATATGTTATTGGGAATTTTAGAAAATCTGGTAATGGCTTTATGCGTGTTTTTAAAGCAATAACAAATAGCATTTGTATGTTTAAAACAAAGGCAATTAAAACGGTTAAAAATGGCATAATTCCCCAATGAATTTTCAACCATTTAGCAACATCTTCCTTTGGTAAAATAGCTGAAACTGGCGGAATATTAAGGCGTTCCCAAACCATAATGCCATTTTCTAATTGTCGTAAACGTTGCCATCCGCAGAAATAGAGAATAGGGTCGTAAAATTTATCGTTAGAGAAAATGTATTTCAAATTATATTTTTCTGGTGTGGTTAAAAACTGTTGTAACGAACCAATACCAGCAACACCTTTAAATTTTGAATTTTCTAAACGCTCAATAGGTCTTGTAGTGAGCTCAGGTAATCGTCTTGCCGAATGGTAGTTGCCATCTACAGTCATAGCATCGGTTTGCGCACTAAGCCAAGCCATTTGGTCGCCAAAACCAAGTGTTAAAAAGCGCCATTTATCATGGTCATCCTGATTTAAGAAATTCACAATAGGCAACATTTTTATTTTCTGTGGTTGTGATGGTCTAAAGTAATTTAAGCTCATGGTAAAGACCACCATAAACACAGTCAAGCCTGCAAGTATACCACCAATAATACGATGGTAAACAGCACCAAATTTAGATTGAATAAGTTCCTTTAAATCACCTTCTACAAAACGATAGGCAAATTCACCCATTAAAGGAATAGATAATATAGAAGCCCAAAGTGTAAAACGGTCTAAGGTTAAAATATTAAAAGCTGTTTCGCCTAACATTTTTAAAGGTACAGGTGTTGTTCCGCCAGTTCCTAAAATAGTACAAATAGTAACCGATAAACCAAAAAACAAGTAACGTTTGCTGTAATATCTGTAAAATATATAAGGCAATAATATGAGTAAAATTCCCCAAGGAATTAAAAAGAATACTAAACCAGAAGACGTGATCTCTAAGAAATTATCACGTGAACCATGCGGTATTGGCACTTGGGTAATTGGGTTGGCTTTAGAGTTTAACCAATACGGAAAAATACAACCGATAATTAATACTAAAGACAACATCCCAAAACTTACAATGCGTTTAAAGAGTTTAAAAAAGGTATTCAAAAATATTTTGAAAGTAACTTCTTTCATGGTGTTTACCTGTTCTCGAGATACATCCATTAATACCATGCCTATTAAAGGGAAGATGAAAAATACCATCCCAAAAATTGGTGTTACATGATGTGAGGTGACTGTAACAGCAATAAGAGATAAGCTAGTAGCTAAGTACCATTTACGTCCTGTTTTTAACCACAAATAGATTTCTGGTAGTGCATGCATTAACACCGAAACACCAACTATACTAGGTAATTGACCAAAAATATGTAAGGTCTCTACAAACGAAGATGAAAAAACAGCTAAGAGACAGGCATAACCAGCCACAGTTTTATTGGCTGTCATTAATAGTGAAAATCGATACGTACCAGTAATAAATAATACAATGGCAATAAGCGCTACACTAAACATACCAAACTTTAATCCACCAACCATAGAAAGTAAACCGATAGTTTGGTGCACTAAAGGCGGATAGCTCTGTACTGTAAAACCAGTGTACCATTCATAGTTCCAAGGTTCAAACCAACTATTGGCATAATGATCTGCAAAAAATAAGTGGATTAAAGCGTCATAAGTAGTCTCTAAAGTGAAAAATATAGCACTACCATGAAACGCTAAGCCTAAAAGCAGCGCAGATATTAAATATTTATTCGAGGTTTCCTTCATTTATTAACCTAAGTGATAACATAATGGTAAAGATATATAATTTAACAGAGGTTCAAATTTTAATTATCTACAGCAATCTACCATTCGTCTACACTAAATATTAGATTCAGCTAAATTTAAAATATAAAAGCCTCTTGTCTAGTACTTTTGACTCGTAATTAAAACATAAACCTACTTAATATGAAAATTTTAGCTATAGATGACCAACAATTAGTTTTACTTCCTTTACAAAAGCGTTTGGTAGAATTAGGGTATGAAGTGAAAATAGAAACAGATGCTGTAAAAGGCATAGAACTATATCATTCATATGACCCAGATTTAGTTATTGTAGATGTGAATATGCCAATTTTTTCTGGTTTAGATATCGTTAAGCATATTAGAAGAGTACAAAAGAGAGAAATATCAATTATGGTATTGTCAGGAAATACTCAAGATGATATAATTACAGAGGGATTTGAATTAGGTATTAATGATTACATGAAAAAGCCACTAAGTTTAAACGAAATTAGTGCTCGTGTAAAACGTTTAATTGGAGCTCCAGAAACACAAAACTCTTTCGCTAAAAGTGAAGTGATGATCCAAGAACGTTGCGTTGGTGTTGTTATACCTTGTTATAATGAGGAAGAACGTTTGTTAAGTGATGAGTTTTTAAATTATATAGATAAGAATTCGGGATACCACTTGTGTTTTGTAAACGATGGTAGTAAAGATAGAACCTTAGAAGTGCTTCATAACCTTAAAAAAGGACGCGAAGATTTTATCACAGTTTACGATTGTGAGAAAAATGGAGGAAAAGCAGAAGCTGTGCGTTTAGGAATGTTGCACATGGCTAAAAAAGAAGATCTAGATTATATAGGGTTTTTAGATGCAGATTTATCAACAGACTTAGCAGATTTTGATGATTTGGTTAAAACTATTGAAACGTCAGATTTTAAAATTGTAAGTGGTTCTAGAATCTCTAGAATGGGTGCTGATATCACTAAAGAGTCAGCACGAAAAATAATAAGTTTAACAATTAACTTTATTATTAGAAAGATTTTAAAAATGGATTTTAAAGACACGCAATGTGGTGCTAAAATCTTTCATAAAGATGTGATAAAAATAGCTTTTGGTGAAAAGTTTGTAACCCAATGGATCTTTGATGTCGAAATTTTTAAAAGAATGAGTATTCATTTCGGCTTAAAAAAAGCAAAATCATTACTTTGTGAACAACCTTTAAAAAGATGGATTCATGCTGATGGTTCTAAACTTTCTATGAAAGACTCAGTGAAAATTGTGTTTCAATTAGCTCAAATTGCTTGGGTATACAGAGGGAAAAAAAATAAAAATGCTAAAGTAGATCCAGTATTTAAAGTCGTGTAAAACAAATGAAAACCGGAATTATAATTGTTTTTCATAATTACGAAAATGACATCAATACTAATCAATTAATTAATTATTGTCATGAGCTTAAAAGCATCCAATTCTGTTTCGTAAATAATGATAGTAAAGACAATACATATTTACTTTTAGAAGACATTAAAGATCTATGTGATAATGTGTCAATTGTAAATATCAAAAAATTCAAATCTGATATTTCAGCAGTCAAATCTGGCGCTAGATATATGTTCAATCATTTTAAATTACAGCATATTGGTTATATAAATTCAAATGTATTTAATAAGCAAAGCGAAGATTTAAGCCAAGTAATGAAAACAATTGGTGACCACCAAGAGACCATTATCAAATATGATAAAGAGCAAAATGTTAATCAGCATAAAAGAAAAACTCTGTTTCAAAAATTGTTTTCTGTAGTTGATTACTTAGCCATACTCGAACAAGAAAGACACGTTGAAAATTTTCATTATCAAAGTAAATTATAAACCACAGAAAAATGAAAGTATATCCAATAAAATTCAATCCAATATTAAAAGAAAAAATTTGGGGTGGTAATAAATTAGGCGACTTATTAGCAAAGAATACTGTAAGCAGCAATGTCGGTGAGAGCTGGGAGATTTCAGATGTAAAAGGAAATGTTTCTCAAGTAAGTAACGGACGCTATAAAGGCTCTAACCTAAAAGAACTCATTGAACGATATGAATCTCAATTTATGGGTCAGTCTAATTTTGAACAGTTTGGACATAACTTTCCATTGTTAATTAAGTTTTTAGATGCTAAAACAGATCTATCTGTTCAAGTACATCCAGATAATGACATGGCTAAGTCACATCACAATTCGTTTGGTAAAACAGAAATGTGGTACATTATGGATAGTGATCAAGATGCTAATATTGTTTTAGGCTTAAAAGATAAAACAACTAAGCCAGACGTATTAAATCATATAACTTCTAGTAACGTTGAAACCGTATTTAACAGAGAGACGGTTAAAAAAGGTGATAGTTATTTTATACCAGCAGGTAAAATTCACGCTATTGGAGCAGGAGTTTTGGCAGCCGAAATACAGCAAACATCAGATATAACATATCGTGTTTATGATTGGGATCGTAAAGATGATAAAGGTCAAAAAAGAGAACTACATACCCAATTAGCTCAAAAGGCAACAAAACATTTTCCATCTAACGGTAAAGCAGATTATACATTAGAGACTAATTTAAGTGCCAACCTAGTTGATTGTGACTATTTCACAACTAATATTTTAAGCTTAAAAAATACTTACACTAAAAACTATACATCATTAGATTCATTTTTAATAGTCATGTGTGTAGAAGGTACTGCAAACATCACTGCAGGTGGTGTGACCGAAACTTTAACAATGGGAGAAACTATTTTGCTTCCTGCGATAACTAAAAATGTTGTTTTTAATGCTGATAATGCTAAACTATTAGAGGTTTTTATCGACGGAAATTCTAAAACTTGCAAATTGAAAGCGTCTTAATTCTAATTTTGAACTATTCCCAATAGACAATTCATATATTTGTTGCCCAAACAAATATTCAAATGAGCGTACTCCAAACATTACAAGACAGAAGTAACACTACTTGCGAACTCTGTTCCGCAGAAAAAAATTTAAAACAGTATACCATTCCACCATCTTTAAATGAGAATGTTGCTAACGATATTTTAGTATGTAGCACATGTTTAGACCAAATAGAAGGCAATACAGAAATGGATCCTAACCATTGGAGATGTTTAAACGAGAGTATGTGGAGTGAGCACGTCGCAGTACAAATTATGGCTTGGAGAATGTTGCAAAGACTTCGTAATGAAGGTTGGCCACAAGATTTACTAGACATGATGTATTTAGATGATGAGGCACTCGCATTAGCACGTGCAACTGGAGAGCATGAAGATGAAGCCAATAAAATTATTCATAGAGATGTTAATGGTGTTGTTTTAGCATCAGGAGATAATGTGGTTTTAATTAAAGATCTTAAAATTAAAGGATCGAGCCAAGTTGCTAAACAAGGTACAGCTGTTAGAAACATACGTTTAGATCATGAAAATGATAAGTATATTGAAGGTAAAGTAGGACCAACATTAACAGTTATTATAACAGATTACGTTAAAAAACTATAGGCTTGTGTTAGACATCAGGCCAACTTGCGAGCATTGCAACAAACTCTTGCCTTACAATTCTAAAGAGGCTATGATTTGCACTTTTGAGTGTACGTACTGTAAAGATTGTGTCACCCTATTAAAAGATATATGCCCAAATTGTGGAGGTGATTTTACACATAGACCAATACGTCCAAAACATCTTCTTAAAACCTATCCAGTATCAAAAACTATAATATTTAAACCTGTAGATTTAGAAGCACATTACCTAAAAATTTCAACGACTTAATTTGCAATCCAGCCATCAATAATATTGTAAATAGATTTTTGGTTTTCTAAAGAGAAGCTATTAATTCGAGTTCGGTGATCGCCTTTTGGTTTTACAAATTTGTAGAGTTCTCTATGTTTTGCTGTATCAGTTAATTCAACAGCAGTAGCACTCCAAGCGTCGTATTCTCCATAAATAAATAGTATTTTTTCTGCGGAAATATCTAAATAAGATTTAATACCTTCCATGGCAGTGCGATCATAATCCTTTGTAATACCTTCAGGGAAAGCCCAATCAAATTTGTAAATAGAATCTGTGTTTAGATACGTTTTAAATGGCGCAGTTTCATAACCGTAAATACCTTGTTGTGTTAATGCAGCCCAAAAATAAGGTTGCAAATCATCAACTGCTTTTTCCTCAAAAAAGCCATAACCAACAACATCAATAAGGTGTTTGTAAATCGTCTCTACAGAAGCATCTACCGAAGGAATATTAGTGACAGGAATTCCCCATTGCCAAAATGCAAAGGCATATTCTAAAATTGTATAATCTATAGCCTTTTCAACACCAAATTCCCAGGTCATGTTCTTGTTAGTGCCTTCAATGGTCATCATTTGTAATAAGGTGTCTCTGTTTTTAAAACACAATTTTTGAAAAGCCTCTACTTTATCTCTGTTTGCTTGTGTTGATACATTTTTTAAAAACTGATATACTCTAGGGTCTTCACGTTGGTAATTTAAAGGTCCAACATAACACACGCTTGCATCTACATTATTAGGAAAAAAACGACGATGAGCCATTGTTGTTTGGCAGCCTTTTGAAATTCCTGTGGTTATAAATTTAGCATCAGGATACATGGCCTCTCTTATGGCATTTATTATTGTGGTTTGGTCTTTTGCAGCATTTTCAATGGTTAAAGTGTTCCAGTCAATTTGTTCTGGGCGAGAATTATTGAAATAGCGATGTTCTATAGTTAATTGATTGGCCTTATAATGTGCAGCAAGTTCTCCAGCACGATCAGATCCAATTCCGTAGCCTCTAAGCTCTACAATTACCGGTAAGCTTGCATTTTCAAATCCTAAAAAAACACGTTGTTTAAATGTGCCTTTAGAGGCGTCGTTATAATCAACAGGTTGTTCAAACCAAATTTCATAATTCTCATTAAAATGACTTGTGGGTTTTGTTTTTGCAACACTAGATACATGTGCTATAGATTTTAATTTTTCAAAATTAGAAATGTCTGTTGTTGGTAAGGGTTTTGTAGCAACAACTTCTTGTGTAGATTTACAGCTTACAATGGATATTATTAATAATAGCGTGTAAAATATACGAGTTGGTTTCATAATGGCTTTTCCTTTTTAAAATGAACAGTAATTGAAGGTAAAAGTAACTATTGTTAAATAATAATGCTGGTATTTAAAAGAAAAACAATGTGAAAAAGGTTGGTAAGGCATCTAAATGAGCATGATACGGTTTCGAAAACGTGTATTTTGTCGAATAAAAAAGTCTATTTATAATGTAAAACCAACCAATTATACATTTAAACGGAAATGTATTGATAACCCTTAATTATTTATGATATTTACAATATTGGTGATTACAATTAATTAATAATTGGCACGAATAATGATATTGATTAATAGCAAGCCATAGTTATTAAATATTAACCTAAATCATATTATCATGAACCTAGAAATTACTTTTGCAAACAACTTTTTTAATGTTAAAGGAGCTTTAGATCGCAACAACATTCATGTGTTTAAAAAGCATTTTAAAAATGTATTTGAAAGCACAAATGCTATTACTGTAAGTATTGAAAATTTAACGAGTATTGACCGTTATGGAGTAAGTGCTATTGCACAGTTACACAACGAGGCTTTAGGTAAAAAGAAACGTTTATCTATTGTTGGCCTTGGTCAAAATAGTTTATTTAATCATTTTAAAACTGAAGAAGCTGCATAATTAGAAAAGTTAGCAGGACATATCTGCAACGATTTTCCATTGTCCATCAATATTTTTAAAGATAATCATGAACACACCATTGGCATTACCAACTGGTCGTGTGAGATGATATTCTCCCATGACCCAATACGCTTCGTTTTCAATTTTAGAAATATCATTGATTACAAATTTTAGTGTGCCGCTTTCAGCTGTTGTAGGATATCCTTTTTTATAGTTGGCTAATGTGTTTTTCCAACCTTTTGTAAGTCCGTTGCTACCATAAAATTTTAGATTATCATCCTGCCAATAGCCATTCATGAATCCTTCTAAATCATGATTATTCCAAGCGATTTCTTGTGAAGCCATGACGTTTTTAATTCCTTTGATAGCATCTTCTATGTTTTCTTCGGAAGGTTTTGATACGTCAACCTCTTTAATTTCTGTTTGACAAGAAACGAATAGTAAAATCAAGAGCATGTATGTGTATTTCATAACAACTAAATTTAGTTTTTAAAACTAGTTTAAACATAGCATAATACCTACAAAGTTTTATGAACCTTGCAGAAAATAATAATTATAGTGCGTTTTTTTGATGCTTAAAAAAAGCATCAGCTTGTAATTGCATTAATTCTCGAGCTTTATTGCGTTTATAAGTATAGAGTTCATCTTCTTTGGCAATGTCAGTATAGATTCTGTTATTAAGTGTTTGATCAGTTTTTAGCAATACTTTACGTTCACTTACTTTTTGTTCTACCCAAGTTTTTACAGCAGTTTCGGCATCTTCCAATTTATAGTCATATTCACCTTTAGGAGACATTAGTTTTGCAAATATTGGAGAAGTTTCGATGGCTAAAAACAATAATAAAATAAATAGTGATGGTAAAAATGGTAGTTCTCCTAAGGCGTTGACGCGAGCCATTAAACCATCAAACCCATCAATTATAGGTTGTGTTGACGCTACTTGATCGTCATAATTAGAGTGTAGCTGATTAATTTGATTTTCAATCGCGCTAATTTTAGCATTATTATCAATTTTTAATTGACCTAATTCTGCCAAAGCAGCATCGTGTTTATCGCGTTTTTCTTGATATACTGGTCCTTTGCCTAGTAGATTTGTTCCGGCAGTACCTTCAGCTTCCGAAATATAGATATCATAAAGTGTATTGACTTGGGTCTCTTTAGTAGCAATTTGTGATTGAAGCTTTAAAATTTCCGAAGATAACGCATCCACATTTGGTGTAAATTGTGCAGCTATTTGATTTTGATTAGCGAGTGTTAAATCATTTTTTTGCTCTAATAGCACTTGATTGATTTCCTTTTCAAAAATTTTGAGTTCTAATGGTTTTGAAATCACAATAGCTATGATGATTGCTAGCATTAAACGTGGTGATGCTTGAAGGATTTCATCAATTATATTATTTCGTTTTTTAATAGTAGAGACAATAAATCGGTCTAAATTAAAGATTAATAATCCCCAAATAAAACCAAATCCAATGGCTGCAAATACATTGTCAAACACAGTGAAAAGCGCGTAGCTACAGGCTATAAAAGCCATGATGGCAGTAAAAAAAACAGTGGCTCCAATGCCTGCGAATTTGTTTTGTTCGCCAATGGCGCAATTGTCTAGAATATCTGTATCTGCTCCAGAGCAGATAATGAAGAATTTTTTTAACATGATTAGTGTTGATTTTTGATTGATTGACTATTAGAACGCTAAATCACGTGTTTTGTTACATTTTTTAACATAAAAACCTCTCAAGTGATGAGCACATGAGAGGTCTAATTGTTTAATTATTTGGTCGTGGTTAATTTTTTTTGCCCATTACACCAATAAGTTTATTTGTTATTGTAATAATAATTGGAGGATGTGTATGTCCATCACTATCTTTAATATCATAAAGTTGTATTTGAGTTCCTTCCTTTGCTTGTTTAGCTAAACTTTTTGAAACGCGGTTTAGTTTATTTCCAGTGACGCTACAAGACGGTTTGCCTCTTGTTTTAAATTTAAACCTTACAACATCTGAATTTTTGAGTGTTAACTCAAGATTTAAAAGTTCTTTTTTTGATAAGTTGATTAGATCGTCTTTTGGAGTCTTACCGTTTACCATTACTGGTGTTTCACTTTTTCCTCGATTAAAACTGATAGGTTCTTTTGAAATAAATACTTTTGGTTGTTTGCTTTCGGTTTTTGTAGCTTGAATATTTAATTCTTTATTATTTTTAATGAGTTCAATAGCTTTATCTGAAGTTATTTGTTCTTTTTCATAAAAGAATACGGCATTCTTTTTAGCCAAATCAATTATAAAATCTAAAGATGATATGGGTTTAGGAGGTGATGGGATATCTATGGTATTAGATATGGTGTTTGGTTTGTTGTCGTAAAATTGAGCCACTAATTTACTATCTGAATAAACTTTAGTAATGTATTGACCAGGAACTACATTTGAAGCATTGACTTGGCTTTTACTTATTTTGGTTCCTTGTTTATTGACTTCAAACCCTTGTTTGTTGTAATATTTAGTGAAGTCATTAATAGTTACAAAATAATGTGGAGTGCCATGAATTTTTATGAATCCTGTTTTTACATGGTTATCATTTTGTTTACTAGGACCATACTCTTGATCGTCAACAATCATATTGTAGGTTACTCCACTATCAGACTTTATTTGGTGTACTTTTCGCTTGTATGTTTTTTCAAAATCATCAATTGCAGCTTGCATTTTTTTGCGTTGCTCTGGTGAAGCATTTTCTGGGATTGCTGGTGGAATTGGATAATAATCACTCCCATTTGGACCATTGCCTTTTTTTACAGGAGCAGTTGGAGGTGGTGGTGGAGGTGGCAATGTATCATAAATATTTTTTAATCCATAGGTTTCTATTAATCCATTAACCTTATCTACTAGCTCTTTTTGAGCGTTTTTATCATACTTAAAAACGATTTCTTTTGATTTGGTTTTAGCAATTTTTTGAATCTCTTTTTCAATAGTATCTAAAGAACCCAACTCATCGTTGACGAAAAACTGCCCTTTGCTGTTTAGTAGAATCCATGTGTATTTATGTTTATAAACGGTTTTTGATGGAGCAGGAGGAGGAGGTGGAGGAAACTTAGGTAACGGTTGAGCAGACTTCTTTTGTGAATCACTCATTAGTTTATATAAATACTTTAAGCGTTCATAGTCTTTAAGCTTTATAATGCGTTGTTCTAATGGCTTCTCATTATATTTTTTTGCTAGTTGATTGTACTCTTCTATTTGCTCTGGAGTTGCTTTGTCTTGAGCTCTCAATGGTAATTCTGGTGCTTCTAAAATAGCTTCAGGAATAGATTCAGCAACTTTTCGTTGGTCGTTAGACATTTTATCATAAATAGAATTAAAATATCTAAACTCCACATCATTAAGTATTACAGGGTAGCCTTCAATTTTTTCACTTTCAGGAAGATTTTTAAATTTTTCTTTTAATTTTTTTGCCCAAGCGTTATATGCTGATATCTCTTTGTCTGTTGCTTTTTCTTGACCATAATTTTCAAATTCTGCAGCTCTACTTGTGCAAACCGTCATTTTTTTTATACCTATATTTTTCAATTTAGAAGTAATATTTTTAGCAATGTTTGGCTTTGCATCTGGAAAAATCTTTATTGATATTTGTAATTTAGGGTCCTCTTGATATAATACCTTTATATCTTCAAAAGTTATAACGTCGTTCTCAAGTAAAAGTTCGCCTTTTTTATTAAGGTATAACTCAATAATTCCAGGATCAATCACTTCTTTTTCAATCTGTTTTCTCTCAGTAAAGCTGTATAATAACGTAGCTAATACTGGTAAAATTAATAGGCTTCGTAGCCAAATAGATGTTTTTGATGTGTGTGTGTTCATGACTGTAAATCGTTTTTTGATTGATGAATAATTAATGGCATTTGCCAACTCTTGATGTTGTGCATTTGATGAGAATGCGAGTAAAATAGTTTTATATGTTGATGGTTTAATCCCCTTGTTTAAAACAGCTTGATCTGCAAGATATTCGTGATTAAGTTTGACCTCGCGTTTTAGTAAATAGATTAATGGATTAAACCAAAATATGATTTGTAACAATTCTAATAAAAGGACATCGATACTGTGCTTTTGCTTGGCGTGGGTTTGCTCATGTATGAGTACTTCTTTCGGTATATCTCCTAGCTCAAACTTATGTTTGTTAAAAAATATATAGTTAAAAAATGTATGTGGAATTTTTAAATTTGAAACCAAGACATTTATGAAACTTCCCGATTTTAATTTAGGATTACTCCTAATTCTAGAAATAATATTATTTAGATTGAAACAAAATTTCAGTAGAAAAATTAAAACGCCTAATCCATAGATTGACCATAAAATAATTGGTGTATAATCAACTTCAATAATTTCTGGTGTAGTTTCGGTCATATCAAAATCTGTCACAACATAAGTTGCAAATCCTTCAACATTTACGGGTTCTACGTATTCAATAAATGTTATTGTTGGTATTATAAGAGCAAAAACTAAGGCGCCTAATAAATAAAATCGCTTAAATTGATGTATACTAGATTTTTCTAATATAAGTTTGTATAACACCATGAAAATAGCAAGGCAAGCACTAAATTTTAAAAGATAGATGATCATAACTATTTAATTAGTTGATTTTTATTGTTTTTTAATTACGCTTTAAAGACTCTTCCTTTTTATAGAAATAAGCTACTTCGGTTTGTTTTGAATTTCTTTATCAATTAAAGCTTTTAAGTCTTCTAGTTCTTCTTTAGTTAAATCTGTTTCTTTAGTAAAAAAGGAAGCAAATTGTGACGCACTATCATTAAAAAAGGTCTTTATTAATGTATTTACGTGCTTAGAGAAATAGTCTTTTTTCTTTACCAAAGGGTAATATTCACGCGATTTTCCGTAGAGATTATAGGCAACAAAACCTTTGTCAATCATGCGTTTTAAAAGCGTAGCAACAGTAGTTGTTGCGGGTTTTGGATCTGGATAAGCGAGAAGTAAATCTTTCATAAACGCTTTCTCTCTTTTCCAGAGATATTGCATGAGTTGTTCTTCGGAATTGGATAATTGCATAGCTCTACATGTTTAGAATTAACTCTACAAATGTAGAGTAAAAATATGACTTATCAAAATCCAATTAAAAGGAAATCATTCAAATACACTATATTTGATGTATTATTAAAAGAAAAATTGCCCACAATGAAACCGTTATATGCCTCAATAGTGTTCATTTTATTATGTACATATTCTTCATTTTCACAAAATATTCAAGATATAATTAATCTCGTTGATGTGGATAAATTAACACTTACAATTAATGAGTTTTCTGGAGAACAATCCACAGTAGTTGATGGTAATACGGTAACTATTTTAAATAGGGAGCATGATACTAATGATCTCGCTGGTGATTATTTGATAGAACGTTTAGAAGCGTTAGATAATATTGTTGTGACTAGCCAACCATTTAATACTACTGGTAGAAATATCATTGCCACTCAAATTGGTAAAACAAACCCTAATGATATCTATATTGTTTGTGCACATTATGATACCGTTGCAGATTTTTGTGCAGATGACAATGCCTCTGGTACAGCAGCCGTTTTAGAGGTTGCAAGATTATTATCTACACAATGTCTAGACAATACTATAGTTTATGCGCTGTGGGATGAAGAAGAAATTGGCCTTCGAGGTTCTCAATTTTATGCCAACCAAGCCAATAGTAATGGAGATAATATTTTAGGGGTTTTAAATATGGATATGATTGGCTATGATGGTGATGCTGTTGGCCAACCTGGTGATAATGAGTTTGATATAGATTATAGAAATATTGGAAATTCTGTTGCTATGAAAAATGATATTTTATCTGTTTTAAACACTTATACTTTTGATTTAAATGTGATAGAGGTTAATCCAGGAACTACAGCTAGTGATCACGCTAGTTTTTGGAACGTAGGATACTCTGCAGTGTTAGTTGGTGAATCTTGGGAAACTAATGATGAAACACCATTTTACCACAGTGCTCAAGATCGTTTTGCCACGTTAGATGTAGCATATCTTACTGAAATGGTGAAATTAGTAACTGGTTATATGGTCACTAAAGGTAGTTTAGTTGCTGTTGATAATACGGTGACTCAAAACATGACAATATTGACGTCTAACCAAAATTCTGCAAATTATCAATGGTATAATTGTGATACAGATACAGCTATAACTGGAGCTACAAATCAGTCGTTTTCACCAACATCTAACGGTAATTATGCTGTAGAGATCACTTCTGGTACTTGTGTAGAACGAAGTAGTTGCCTTTTGTTTGATACGCTAGGTCTCGAGTCTTTTGCTACTAATGAGGTCAAAGTTTACCCAATACCAGCACAAAATTTTATTACTGTAGAATTAGCTTCGGAAACATCCACTCAATTAAATTTGTATGATGTTTCAGGGAAATTAGTGCTCAGCAAAACAATAACCGAAAGCTCAAAATTGAATATAAAAGATATATCTCAAGGCATTTATTTCTTGAAAGTAAAAACAGACAAGAAATCGGGTACTTTTAAAATTGTTAAGGAATAACATTTCCGAAGTAAAAGAAGAAAGCCACCAATTTAATATATAAGTTGGTGGCTTTTTTATGATGTAATTATTTACTTAACTCGGTAAAATATTTGTAAAATAAAGGAATAGTTTCAATGCCTTTAAAATAATTCCAAACTCCAAAATGTTCATTAGGTGAGTGTATGGCATCACTATCTAAGCCAAATCCCATGAGTATTGTTTTGCTTTTTAATTCTTGCTCAAATAGAGAAACAATAGGAATACTTCCTCCACTTCGTTGCGGTATTGGTGTTTTGCCAAACGTATCTGTATAGGCTTTACTTGCTGCTTGGTAGCCAATACTGTCTATTGGAGTAACATATCCTTGTCCGCCATGATGCGGATTAACTTTTACTTTTACACCAGCAGGAGCAATGTTTTCAAAATGAACCTTAAATAACTCAGTTATTTCTTCCCAATCTTGATTTGGCACTAAACGCATTGATATTTTAGCAAATGCTTGACTTGGAATGACCGTTTTTGCGCCTTCACCAATATAGCCACCCCAAATTCCGTTAACGTCTAAAGTTGGTCTGATAGAATTTCGTTCGTTAGTAGAATATCCTTTTTCACCATAAACGGCATCTATATCTATAGATTGTTTATACGCTTCTAATGAAAATGGTGCTTTAGCCATTTCTGCACGTTCGGCATCAGATAGGTTTTCAACCCTATCGTAAAATCCAGGAATTGTAATATGATTGTTCTCATCATGTAATGATGCAATCATTTTTGTGAGTACATTAATTGGGTTAGCTACAGCTCCACCGTACAAACCAGAATGTAGATCACGATTAGGTCCAGTTACTTCAACTTCTACATAGCTCAAACCACGAAGTCCTGTTGTTATAGAAGGTACATCTGGCGCAATCATTCCAGTATCTGAAATTAAAATAACATCATTCTTTAGCTTTTCTTGATTGGCTTTAACAAATTTTGAAAGATTAACACTCCCAACTTCCTCTTCGCCTTCAATCATAAACTTAACATTACAAGGTAATTGATTGGTTTTGGTCATAAATTCCATGGCTTTAACATGCATGTACATTTGACCTTTATCATCACAAGCACCACGAGCAAAAATAGCACCTTCAGGATGTGTTTTGGTTGTTTTAATTACAGGTTCATAAGGAGGAGAGTCCCATAACTCAATAGGATCTGCGGGTTGTACATCATAATGACCATACACGAGAATGGTAGGTAAATTTTTATCAATTATTTTTTCGCCATAAACAATAGGGAAACCTTCTGTTTCACAAATTTCTACATGGTCGCAACCAGCTTCTAAAAGGCTATCTTTAATCACTTCAGACGTTTTGAATACGTTGTCTTTAAATGCTGGATCAGCACTCACTGATGGGATTTTAAGAAGATCAATAAGTTCTGATAGAAATCTATCTTTATGTGCTTCAATATAGGATTGAATTTGTTGCATAATTTATGTGTTTTTGGTTTATTTCAAAAATACAAAATCAAAGAGTATATTTTTCTTAAATAAAGTTAATTGAATATAGAAAGTATTTTTTATATTTGCATCCCGTTTCGGGATAATTGCAGGCGTGGTGGAATTGGTAGACACGCTAGACTTAGGATTTAACCAAATAAAAGTTCTTAAAATATTGAAAAAGCGGGCGTGGTGGAATTGGTAGACACGCCAGACTTAGGATCTGGTGCCGCGAGGTGTGGGAGTTCGAGTCTCCCCGCCCGCACTTTTTCAACTACAAATTTGTAGTCATAAAACCTCTCAGAAATGAGAGGTTTTTTTGTATAGGTACAACATAGGTACAACATTTCAGTATTTTTAAGACAACATTTGCATTAATATCAAATGCTATTCTTTCAATTTAATATCTATGAATTCATTGACAAATTAATAGATTTCGCTAAATCACGACCTTAATTCTTAGTAAGGGGAGTTTATTATCATACAATATAACCGCAATTTAAACTCGTAAAATGCTTCCATCAAAAGACTACGGCATAAAGCCAACGCTTTTTCCTTTGCCCATTTATTCCGTTTCCTTTTGAGCTAAGATTTTAGCTTCCGTTTGATTTCTGCTCAAATATTGTTTAATCAAAAATTTGAGTATTATGACAACAAAAGCAAGTACCACAAGAAAACGCAGTCGAACAAGAGTAGCTGCCAAAACAGAAGTAAATGGTAAGAAAACACCAGTACTTCAAATTCAGAATCTGTCCATTGAGAAGGTTATTCCCGACCCAATGCAACCAAGGAAAACTTTTAATGAAACGCTTCTACAACAGCTTTCAGAAAGTATCAAAAAACACGGTGTGTTACAACCGATTACGGTAAGGAAATCTGGAAAAGAATACATCATAGTAATGGGCGAACGTCGTTATCGTGCAAGCAAATTAGCTGGGAAGAAAACGATACCTTGTATAGAAAGAACATACAAGAATAACGAGGTTTTTGAAGTGCAAATCATAGAAAATCTACAAAGACAAGATGTAGAGCCAACAGAAGAAGCTGAGGCTATTGCTTACTTAAGTGAAAAGTATGCGCCAACTGAAATCGCTAAACGATTAGGCAGAACAGATAATTTCATAAGACAACGTCTAAAGTTGGCAGGATTGATTGAGGGTTTTAAGCACTTTGTTCGTAATGGCGAAATGACCATTTCATTGGGTGTAGGTGTCGCACTTTTTACACCAGAAGAACAGCAAATGATGTTAGAAACGATGGGCGAAGATTTTAATGCACATCAGATAAATAGAATGATTGATAATCAGACCTATGATTTAGAAAAAGTATCTTTTGATGTTGCCGATAAGAAGTTAATTCCAAAGGTTGGGTCGTGTGTAGAGTGTCCGTTAAATGCTGCAAATCAAGGCAATTTGTTTGGGGAAGGTAAAATGGTTTGTACCAAATCTGCTTGTTTTGAAACTAAGAAAAACAAATCGTTTTTAAACCTGATAAAGGAATCAAAGAAGAATAACATTTTATTGATTCCTGAAATACGAAAGTATTGGGCAGATGAAGACAGTAATCAGTTAATCATTTCTCAACTGGAAAAAAATGGATTGAAAGTATATCTTCTAGATGATGTTGAAATCATTGAAAAGCCTATTGAACCAAATTTAGAATTAATTAAGGAAGAGTATCGTAATTACGATTACACCGAAGAGGAACAAAAAGTAGAGTTAAATGAAGCTGTCGATACTTACAAAGAAGAATTTGAAAAGTATAATTCAGCTGAAGAAAATGGATTTGTAAAAGGTATCGCGTTCCATCCAAAATCATATATACACAAAGAAGTGTTTGTTAAGGTTATTGAAAAATCTAAGAATAGTTCGGTAACACATTCAGCACCATTGACTAATAGAAAAATGGCTGATTGTACACCTGAAGAACAAATTGTAAAGGTTAATGAGAGAGAAATTCGTAAGAAGCAAATAGAAAACAACAAGCAGTTTGAGGAAGTTGTTTCAATGATACGAGAGACCAAATACATTGACACCAAGAAAGCACTTTCGGTAGATGAAATGGTCGCTTTCTCATTATCGCTTTTTGAGAACAATGTGGATTATATGAGTCAGCAGAAGTACTTTTCAGAATTTTTGGGTGATACATCCAAGATGACGAGGATTGAGATTGTTCAGAATTTCAAAAATAATTTCAAAAAGGAAAATTTTCATAAGTTGATACGCTATATGCTTACTAAGCAAGTTCACCTTGGTGAAAGTAACCATGTGAATAATCTAACGAACATTTCATTCTATAATGCGATGCAAGGCCATTACAAATCTAAAATTGTAGGCATTGAGGAAGTATATGCAGAAAAAAGAAATAAGCGTGAAGAACGTTTGAAAGAGCGAATTACAGCTCTAGAAAAGAAAGTAACAGAACTCAACGAGTAGCTTTTGTTGTTTTGAAGAAGGGTTGGCATTCGTGCTGGCTCTTCTTCTTTTTTATTCTAATACTGTCAGCGGTAGGATATAGTTAAAAAGTATCAATCAATAGTAGCGCAAAGATAAACTCGTAAAATACACCCATCAAAAGACTACGGCATAAAGCCAATGCTTCATCCACTACTTATTTATTCCGTTTCCTTTTGAGCTGAGATTTTAGCTTCCGTTTGGGTTCTGCTCAAATATTGTTTAACTAAAATTTCAACATTATGAAACGAGTATCCGGAAAATCGAAAATTCCATTAAAAGAAGCAAAAGAGCATTATCAATCGAGCTGCGAAAATTACGACATCGAAGGTTCAGAAAGTCATTTGGCTTACTACAGAGAGAAGCATCCGATATACTATTCTCTGCTATTACAAAATGTTTAATCTAAATTCAAAAGCTATGTATTTACAAAATTTGCAACAGGATGAAATCTTTGTTCCATCAGAAATGAAATCCTTAAAAACTTTGACACAGATGGAATCGCGACGAGGACTTGAAAACGTCATCATTTCTAATGGTAAAATTGTTAATGTGGTATCTAACAGTTATGGCCATATTCCTAATCAATTATTCTTTAAAAAGGCTGAGGAAATGCTAACAGATGCCCAATTGAACTTTCATAAACGTACCATCAATAAAAATGACAGGTCTTTTATAACAGACTTTATTATTGATGATAAAAGTCAATTCTCAGTAAAGAATAAAGAGGATTTAATACTGCCGATGCTTCGGTTTAAAAACTCGTATGACGGAAGTGAAAAAACTTCTGGCCACTTTGGATTTTACAGAAAAGTATGTTCTAATGGGTTACACGTTTCTCAGGCGGAAATTGAATTTTCCATCAAACACAGTAAGAACAATACACATCTTATTATGCCGCGACTAAATAATCTGTTTGATAAGTTTTTAGACAACGAGTTCTACACCATTACCAAGAAATTTGATAAGATGAAGGACTTTAAAATCATCGATACTCAAGAGTTTGTGAAAGCCATTTTGGATAAAACAAAACTCTTTAGATACGAGTGTAGTGATAAAAACAGCGACGCTTCAAAAAAGTCTCGTGAAGTAATTGAGATTCTAAATTACGAAGCATTGTTGCTCAACGAAGAACCGAACCTTTGGCTAGGTTACAATGCCTTTAATGCAGTATTGCATAATACACTAAAAAAGAGCTTTGGTCAACAAGAGCGGTTAGATAAAAAGCTGTTTGATGAAGTCTATGAAATGGCTTAAAATCAAAAAGGTTTATCCAGTACCTTAAACTGGATTTTTCCAATTTTTACCACTTAACCTATATAGTGGCAATTATTTGATTTCAAATATTCGCCACTTTTTTGTACTTTTGGCAAAGTTTTGATTTATTAATATGCCAAAAATTATAGAAAATAGACTTATTGAAGCCTTCAAAGACCGCAGTTCTTTTAATAGGGAAGAGCTGTATGACTTCTACCTCGATTTTGAGTCAGACCTAAAAGAGAGCACTTTTAGCTGGCGTATTTACGACCTAAAGAAGAAGGATATTATAAAAACCATTGGACGAGGTCTATACGTTATATCGTATAAGCCCAAATACAAAGCGGTACTGACTGATAACATATTTAAAATTGTTCGTAAAACCAACGAACGTTTTGAGGATATAAAATATGCCATTTGGGAAACCCAATGGCTAAACGAATTTTCCCAACACCAAGTAAACAATCAAATCATCGTGGTAGAAGTAGAGAAAGAGTTTACAGACTCACTCTATTATTACCTAAATGATAACTTGCGTATGGATTTTTTCCTAAATCCAGACGATAAAGAAATAGAATTCTACATTTCAGAAAGCAACGTACCAGTAGTTATAAAACGACTGGTAACAAGAGCGCCTATTCAAAAAGTGAGAAATAAAAAAGCAATTATACCTATTGCAACCCTTGAAAAGATAATGGTGGATTTGTTCGCAGATGAAAACCTATATCATTTTTATCAAGGCTCAGAAATGATAAACATCTACCAAAATATTATAGACAGGTATAATATCAATTTTACAAAACTATTTAGCTACGCTAAACGACGTAAAAAAGAACAGGAAATAAAACAATTTATAAGCAGACACATTCCAAATTTCTTAGAAGACATTCAATATGATTAATAACAAAAGTTTTACTAGGGAATGGCTGGATAGCTTCCGTGCAAAAAGAGAACATAGAGGGATTAATGTAACCATCCTTGAAAAAATGGTACAGGCATTATCGCTGTTGGAACATCTTAAAATTGCAGGACTTGACTTTGTATTTAAAGGTGGAACATCGCTTGTGCTTTTGCTGAAAGAAGGTAACCGATTTTCAATTGATATTGATATTATTTCTAGCATTAAGCGTAAAGAATTAGAAGAAACTTTAGATAAAGTTGTCGAGAATTCACATTTCAAAACACACATACTTAACGAGCGTAGAAGCTATAAGGAAGGTGTGCCAAAAGCACATTATACGTTTGAGTTTGATTCGGTGTACAACCCAAACGTTACAGGAACAATACTGCTAGATATCCTCTTTGATAGCCCACATTATCCAGAACTTATAGAATCTTCCATTGACTCACCGTGGCTTTCTGTTGATGGCACAGCAACAATAGTTGCAACACCATCGATTAACTCAATTTGTGGGGATAAATTAACCGCTTTTGCACCAGAGACTATTGGGATTCCATACTACAAAGAAGACCAATTGTTTGCTATGGAAATTTGCAAGCAGATGTTCGATATTGGGAAACTGTTTGAAAATATTACGGATGTAGCAGTCGTTAAGGAAAGTTTTTCTGCTTTCGCAAAAGCAGAACTTTCGTACCGAAGTTCTGATGAAGAATTTAATAAAAAGGAACTTACTGCAACCGATGTGCTTTGGGATTCTATAGACACTTGTGCCATTATCTCAAGGCGAGAACGCAACACAACAACAGAAGCGAAAAAGAAGTTTACAGATTTAAGTTCCGGCATACGTAGCTTTGGTAGTGCATTTTTAATGACAGGAAATTTCAGGATTGAAGAAGCATTGGCAGCTTCGGCCAGAGTAGCCTACTTAAATGCTATTCTTCTACAAGATGAAGTTGTTGAAATAGAATATTTTAATGACCAGGACATAAGTAAATTGGCAATAACAAATCCTGATTGGGCATATTTAAACAGATTAAAACGACAACCCGATAAGTCTATATTTTATTATTGGTATAAGGCTGTGGAATTATTATAACTATTAAAAAAAGAAGAATGGCTAAATCCAAGATGATAGAATTTAGAAATCCATATCACATAGAGCCACCAGGTGTTTTGCGACAAATACTATCGCACCCAGTAAATGCAACCGAAGCTATTGAACTTGCATTGTTTCAGGAGCATCGTTACGCATTCTTTTATTGGAATAAATGGATGCGCAAAAATGAAGGTTCAAATCCACCGTGTCTAGTTTCTTTAGATTGGCACCAAGATTTATGCTATCCGTGTGTGACGGAAATGGAATGGCTTGACAATTTAGACTTAACAAGCAATGGAGATGTTTCTATATTTTCCTGGGCAAAACTAGCTGGCAATAACGATGGGCATATTCTAAGTGCAGCTTATTTAAATTTAATAGGGAATATTTATGTGCATTGCAGACAAGAAATGGGTCGAGATACTTGGGAAGATGAAGAACTAACTGATAAATACGGAAATAAGCACATCATCAAAAAATTTAATACTTATGAAGGTTTGCAAAATGCACTTTTAAAATCTTCAGAAACCTCTGTTTTTTTCGATATAGACTTAGACTTTTTTTCGGTAAAAAATGGGTTAAGCGATGGTTCTTTTGAATTTACCTATCTATCAGATGATGAAATTCGGAAAATGCTAGATATAGACAACCCTTTAATAAAATGGATTTTTGAAAGGTTAAAAGGAATCACTATTGCTACAGAACCCGAACATTGTGGTGGGCTTTTAAAAAGTAATAAGTTTCTAAACCTAATAAGCGACATCTATTATAAACCTGAATTATTTGCACCTAAGTGTAACTGGAAATGGAAGTCCGAATATGAGTAGCAATTTTCAATACAGACTATCCAAAAATCAAAAAGACGAAATAGCTCAAAACCTTATTGAGATACTAAAGGATGACGCAGATATATCTTACGAAACGAGAGTATTTATTTCTAATTGGATTCTTACTGGACCTGAAGAAAAAAGAAAAGCTTTCTATGATGTATGGGATATTGTTTTAAAGAACTACTTACCAACCGTAAGGCCCATTTTATTTAGGTCGTGTGGAAGAGTTAGTAAAAAAAATAAGATATCAAGTTTTACAGGTCGATTGGAATGTGTAAAAAGATTCAGTCAAGGTAAAGGTGTATTAATAATATGCGATACAGAAGAAAGCCTCAAATTTGAAGATGAATTTTATAAGCCTGGAAATTATGTGCATACATTTTATCCACTTGTTAGTGTTTTAAAAAAAGCAAAAAATTCTGGAGGTTGTGGATTTTCTGAAAGAATTCTTAACAATTACATAGGGGAAGACGAATACATTATGCGATTCGATTCAGAGAATATGTCTAGCTTAAGGTTTATTCAATAGGCTTTCAATCATAATAAACGCACAACCTAATTTGAAACTTTAAAGCTAAATCAATTATACTTTTAAAATGAACCCTAATAAGATTAGAAACATAATTAAGCATTATAAAAAATTGAGACAAGAACAACCAGATACTTGGATTGAACATTGTGTAAATCAAGAAAAATTAGAAGATGCAATAGTTTATGCTGCGTTAGCCGAAAATCATTTGGGAAAAAGGAACAACCATCAAAAAAGACGAAAAAAAACTTAATCTTGAAAAATTTGCAGCTAACTTAGTTGATAAGAAACCCGAAATTCAGAGAGCAAATTCTTTTGATGAACTGTTAATCATTGTTGAAAATTGTAAAATTAGTGGCATTGGTCCACTTACTTGTTATGATACAGCTCAAAGAATAGGAGCGAAAATCAAACTTTTTCCTGAACATATTTATTTACACGCTGGGACAAAAAAAGGAGCAGAAAAATTGTTTGGTAAGCGATTAAAAGTAAAGTTTATTAATAAAACTGATTTACCAAAACCATTTCAGAATGAAAATTTAACTAACGCAGAAATCGAAGATATACTTTGCATCTATAAGGATAGGTTTGACTAGTCCGAGCTCTAACTAATAAAAATAATTTTCAATAACCACTCAGCACATTCCCCTACATTCCACGCTTCCTGTTGAAAAAACAGGAAACACTACATTCCGTGAAAAGAGCTTCATTACAAAGGTCTTGGACACAATCCCCAATTTCAGCTTTCCATTGCGTTAACCCTTCCCGATACTCTGGTAAGGAACACTTCATTCCAGAGCCAAAATTGTGAATTAAGTCCGCTTTATCATCGGAAAGCCATCACTTCGATTTTCTTAACAGAATTTTCGGTAAGCCCTTCTTGAGTGCTTCCTCGAAAATTCCTAAAAACCAAAGCGCTGCCTTACACATTTTAAGGGGTTTATAATAGATAAAGCCTTTATTATTTTTCGGGTCGTCGAAAAACAGGCACGACATAACCACTTCTAATTTAATCACTGCCACTTATTTCGCTTAACTGTCGGTACGCTCAAACGCAACTGCGTTTAAAAGAATTGCTAATGCCCTTATGGAACTTGTCAAGACTGTACGAGTTTTAGTGAAAAATAAGGTTTCTACTTCCTTGAAAATCCAAGGATTTTTCTACGTCGCAAACACACCTGATTTATTCTCTAAAAGTCTTGACAAAACCCACTCTATCTATTGTGCGGTGCACGAAAGAAAAGAACAAACACCCCTTAAAATTTAATCTGTTTTAAATCAATAGGGGAAATATAAATCACTTAAATATTTTATTATGAGTACTATTAAAAATCACGTACAGTTAATTGGAAACGTTGGACAAGAACCAACAATTACGAACCTTGAAAGCGGAAAGAAAGTAGCCCGTTTTTCACTAGCCACAAATGAGTATTACAAAGACAGTAAAGGCGAAAAGCAAACAGATACAAATTGGCATACTGTTGTTGCTTGGGGCAAGACTGCTGAAATTGTAGAAAAGTATGTTGTTAAAGGAAAAGAAGTTGGTATATCTGGAAAGCTTAAAACTCGAAGCTATACAACTGATGATAACGAACAACGATATGTAACAGAAGTAGTAGCCGATGAAATCCTTTTACTAGGAAGCAAAGGCGATAACTAAACAAAATGAAAGAGGGCGTAACCGTCGAAAGATGCGCCCTCTTTAATATTAATCTCTAAAAGAAATTAAGATGAACAAAGTTAACGAAATAAAAGAGGGACTGCAACATTTTTGCGGTTCAGAAATGCTCTATCAAATTCCATTGATACGCACTCGATTTACAGATGGATTGAAATATTTAGCCAACGTAGCAAACTGTTTTTGGCTCATTGTTGATGTTTCCGTAATTGCCAAAAGTCTTTTGAACCGAAGCCATTTTATTACAATAGATTTTAAAAGGTTGTCGGAAGAAAAACAAGACCAAATAGGTTATGAAGCCGAAATAATTTACAGTGATGGAAACGGAGCTGTTTTTGAAACACATCGCTACAATTTTACGGATTTTCCTTTGGAAGAACTGCGTTTGTTTTTTGTAAACAATACGTTGATGCTTCCGAGTGAATACTAAAAGCAAAGGTTATGATTTATCTAAATTATAATAACCTCGATGATGAAACCCAACAACGATTGTTTTTGATATCTAAAGAAGAAGTAGAAAACAAGTTTGGGGAACAATTAAAGAACTACGCCAGGGAACACTATATGAAATACGAAACCCTATTGGAAGAAGAAGCGATACGAAATCTATACAATTTTAAGTATGTTTTCAATATCTAAAACAACAAATAACAGCAAACAAGCCCTTTTATTATGAGGGCTTTTTTGTATGCTCAACAGGTTAAAATTCATACCTTTATATGATTGAAAATTTAGTTTTTTAATGGTCATCACATCTTTTGATTTGACTTTCCTCGATGACCATTTCCGTAAAAATGAAATTTAAAAAGCAACTGACTTTTTGGTCAGGTTGTTTGGAATTTTGTCACGCTAAAGCGTGAGGAAATGGAAAAGCAAGAGGGTAACACGCAGAGCGATGTTACAGACTTTCATTTTTTTTACAATCCCTTTGTTAATAAGGGGTTGAAGCGTTTGATGAATTTGAATGCTTCTTATTTTTCACGGAAAAACGCATTTGGCCCAATAAAATCAACAAATTTTTCACGGAAAAATGGATAAAGGATATGAAAAAGAACGGTTTGAGAGTTTGAGCATTAAAACTTCGGTAGCTCAAAAATTCAGAAAATTTTGCAAGAAATGTGCAAAATCACAGTCCATGAATTTACTGGACATGATTGATTTTTTTGAAGCCAATGAAGTGTCGCCAAATGATAGATTAGGCGAAACCATTACCAGTTTGCGATTTCAAATGAAGAAACGGTTTAATGCTATTGTGGCTATCATTAAGGATATTGAAAAGCATCAAACCAAACCAACAATCGCCATGTTACAAGCATTGCTAGAAGGTAATATCGAAGAGGAAAATAAAGAGGAAGAAACCTATGATTTTGGAACGCCAACATTGATTACGGAAAATGAAGAACTCAATTATTATAGAGAATCTTATGCAAAATATAAAGATTATTATCACAGTATTAATCAAGAACTAGAAACCATTATTGACAGGACAAAATACGTAAAAGGAAATTTTGGTGGTGGCTATCTAAAACTGGAAATGACCAAAGAAGAATTTGAAAATTTAAAAGAAAAACGAAATAATGTACATCACAATAACAGCACAGAAATTAGGCAATAATTTTGCACAGAGTTCACTAGATTTTGTCTCTTACCTCGAAAAAGAAAATGAAGGAAAAACAATTGAAGAACAAGAACATTTTTTCAATCAATATGGCGAAGAGATTTCAGCAACAGAAGTGGTGCAAAATATTGATGGTAATACTGCGAAACTCAAAAAGACCGAACCCAAGTTTTATTCCATAACAGTCAACCCAAGTACTCACGAATTGAAAGGATTGCAAAACCATTCTAAAGAACTTAAAAAGTACACACGAGAAATTATGAAAGATTATGCCAAGGCTTTTAATCGTGAAATAAATGGTCGTGAAGTTACAGTCGATGATATAAAATACTATGCAAAAATTGAGCATCAAAGAATATATAAAGGAACTGACAAACAGATTCAAGAAAACCAACCTTTTGCTACCAAAATACTTCAGATAAAAAACGACATCAGAAAAATTGAGCAAGGAAATTTAAAAGGAAACATCAAAACCCTAAAAGATAAAATCACCAAACTTGAAAAAGAAGCACCGCATCAACTAAACGGAAAACGAGTTGTTAGAGGGATGCCAAAGGAAGGTTCGCAAAGCCATATACATATTATTGTGAGTAGAAAAGATATGACAAACAAACACAGTTTGTCACCAGGAAGTAAACACAAGGCTTCGGAAGTAGAAATGCACGGAAAGGCTGTAAAACGAGGATTCAATAGAGATGCATTTTTTAAAAATTCGGAGCAGACATTTGACAAGTTGTTTAATTACAAACGAAACTATGTAGAAACCTACAAAGCACGAAAAGCATTCGTCAAAAATCCTAACACCTACTTTGCAAGTATTATGGGGTTACCAACAAATGAGAAAGCAGTTGCTTTTAAATTACTGGGAAAGACTGGAGTAAACACCTCGCTAATGAGTATTCCAACTAATAAAGTACAATTAGCTTTAAAGACAATAAAGCAATTGAAAAAAGTTGTGAGCGTTGCCATAAAATCTAGTTCTATTGGGATATGAGTATATCAGTAGCAGAAATAATATTATATGCAGTTTTACCAATCATGGTTATTGCAATCATTGGATATGTGTTTTTGTCTTCAGATACTAAAGCCAATATTCAGAAAAAGTACCAGATCTATTTTAAATTGAAAAGCGGAAAGTTTAAAATCGACAATATCAAACGTGGTGTGTCGATTATTGGCTCTGCGGGAAGTGGAAAAACTGAAAGTGTTATCTACAATTTATTACAACATTTCAGCAAATATAATTTCTGTGGAATCATTCACGATTACAAAGATTTTGAACTTACTGAAATTGCTTATCCGTTATTCAAAGAATCAGACATCTCTTTTTATACCATATCTTTTGATGAAATTTACAGTAGAGTCAACCCAATAGCGCCAAGATACTTACCCAATGAAGAAAGCGTAAACGAAATCTCAAAAGTGTTGATTGAAAACTTATTGGAACAAAATCTATCTGATGCCACAGGAAGTTCTAAATTCTTTGCTGATGCTGTGGAAGGTTTGTTAAGCGGATTGATATGGAAACTCAAAACGGCTTATCCAGAGCAATGTACTTTACCACATTTAATTGCTCTATTTCAATCGATGAATACTAAGAAACTAGTTGCATTTTTAAGTTCAGACTTTACTTCTAAAGCAATGGCAAGTGCTTTTATCAATGGTATAGAATCAGAAAAACAAACTGCTGGTGTAAAAAGTACATTGGCGAATGCTTTTAAAAAAATTAGTACACAAAAAATATTTATGGTTTTATCTGCTGATGAAGTGCCTTTGGATATAAATAATAGCGATAACAAAGCAGTAATTTCAATTGTGAATAATCCAAAGTATGAATCTGCCTATGCGCCAATTATTGCAACCATCATGCATACCGTTATTAAACAAATGAGTGTTAGAAACAGAGCACCTTCATTTGTGTTGATGGAAGAAGCACCAACCATAAAACTACTTAATATGCATCGTATTCCAGCGACATTGAGAAGTTATGATGTTTCAACGATTTATGTGATGCAAGACAAAATTCAAAATGATATGCTCTATGGTGAAAAGGCAAGCAAAGCGATTTTGAGTAACCTATCCTATCAGTTTTTTGGTAAGGTAAACGACCCAGATACTGCCAAATATTACGAGCGTTTTTTTGAACTCGTTAAAAATCCTACCAAAAGTATCAGCAAAGGCACAGGGCTTTCTTGGGATGCTCGTATCACCAAAGGTGAAAAGGAAATCCCAAAACGTAGAGCCGAAATATTTTTCAAGTTAAAACAAGGTGAGTTTATTGCCTTTGCGGATGGGAAGGATAAAAAGGTTAGGTTTAAATTGCAAACTATTGAAAAGGAATTATCAAAAAATAAAATTCAGTTCTCTAGTGAAGATTTACTATTGAATTTTAAAAAGGTTTACAGGGGAATCATGTCAATTTTTCATCAAAACTCATAATATTAATTTGCTCTTAATTAAACCGCTGATATTGACTTCAGCGGTTTTACCTATCTCTATTAAAAATTGTCAACTTATTTTAGGATAATTTATGTAAATAAATTAGTCTAATATGACAGATCCATATCTATTTCCAAAAAAGGAAGCATCTACATGATGTTTATTTCCGTAAAACTGACTAACCAATGTATTGTTGTCAAAAATCAAAGTTAATATAGATGGTTTTGTATTGAAAGAGGAAGACAATAAGGATTGCTGGTTTAGATAATCATAATTAACCAGCTTATGGTCTTTATCAATATACACACGAATCTTCCAATTATGCTTGTCAATATTTGGTTTTACTTGTTTAAAAGTTCCTAAATTATCATAGCATATGGCAACAATTTCAGTGTCATTTGGGAAACTGCCTTTTTCGTTCTCGCTAATTAATTTATTAACATAAAACGCATGTTCATCATTATAAGATTTGATAAACACAACAATTGTTTTTTTAGATTTTATAATGTCTGATGTACTAATGGTTTGGTTGCCTAAAGTTGTTAAATTTGATTTTGATTTCGTCAAATAATTTTCTTGGGAATAACCTAGTGCAGATACGCATAACAGGATTATTAATGAGAGATAAGTTGATTTTGTCATTTTGGTATTTAAAAGTGAATTCATAACTGATTATTTAAATGATTTGTCTTTCAGCTCTTATGAGCTGTTGTTGTTAGTACAAATTAACAACGCATTCCGAATTTTGTTTTTAAAGAATGACCCAAAGAATATTAAAAACGAACCTTTATATTGGTACTATTTGCTTGATATTCAAATTTGATTCAAAAGGTTTTAAAATTGATTCAATTAACTATAATCCTAGTCGTATACCTATATGATTTGAAGACCTCTTTGTATGTTTGAAATGTTTTTTGAGATGATACATACTTAAAAATAGTACAGATGTACTATTTTTTGTAAATTTGTAAAATGAATAAAACAAAAAAGAGAATATTAGAGGTCTCACTTGAGCTATTTAACGCTAATGGAATTTCAAATGTGTCTTTGAGAACAATTTCTGATAAAATGGGAATCAGCATAGGTAATTTGACCTATCATTTTAAGAAAAGAGATGAAATTATTGAAGCACACTACTTCCAACTAGTAGAGGATTATGAAACAAGTATGACTAAAATCAAATTTGCAGATTCTACTTTAATGGTACTCTTACAAATGTCGTATTTATTAATGCGTGATATTTATAGATATCGTTTTATTCTGGTAGACCTTGTACACATTTTACAAGAGGACACAATAATTAGAGAGCATTATATTGAATTATCAAAAAGTAGAGAACAACAATTCGACGAAATTTTTAAAAGTCTAATTGAACAAGGTGAAATGAGAAAAGAGATTCTTGATAATGAATACAAATTCTTTTTTTTAAGACTCAAAATATTAGCTGATTTCTGGATTTCTTCATTAAGGGTTGAAAATAGACCTTTAAATGAGGACGTGATTAGCGAGTATGAAGAAATAATAATACAATCTTTCTTTCCTTATTTAACAGACCAAGGACGCAAGAATTATTTGTTAATAAGGAATAAAAAATTAGTTAGTCATTAATAGATAAGCTAAAAAATCTAAATTCTATTTAGTTATGTTAAGGTATCTGAAATATATAAAAACAAGAAAATATTTAAGCTTTTTTATTGTCTTAATCGTAATATCTAGCTATGGTCAGAGCAATTATCAGAATATGTTAGATAGCTTAAAAGTTTATCCAAAGGCAAGTGTTGAACGTGTAAATTTATTAAATAAACTTGCATATTATAATTGGAATAAGAACCCAAAAAAGACAGATTCTTTAGGTGAAATATCATTAAGATTATCAAATGAAATTAATTATAAAAATGGGATTTGTGAATCTTATTACAATTTGGCTCTAGGTCAATGGATGTTGGGTAATTATCCTCTTGCACATGAATATGCCAATAGTTCTCTCAAAGTCGCTGAAAACAATAATCAACCATCAGATGTTCTTAGAGCTTATTCTATTCTTGCATTAATTTATGATGATCAAGGATTATTGAATAACGCCCTTAATTATCATGAGTTGGTTTTAAAAAAACGTATTGAAAGCTTAGATTCTAGTGCCATTGCAACGTCCTTGAATAATATGGGTTCTGTCTATTTTAAAATGGATAGTTTAGAAAAATCTGTAGAACTATTTAGGGAATCTTATACAATTCGTAAAAAGATTAATTCTAAAAGAGGAATGCGCGAATCATTGTCAAACATTGCTTATGTCTTAAATGAACAAGGCAAGCCAAAAGAGGCTATGCCTTTAATTAAACGTTCCTTAAAAATCGCTGAAGAATTAAATGATATAAACGGTATTGTAAATCTTGGATCTACTTTAGGAACGGTATATATTAATCTAAAACAACTGGATTCAGCTGAACAGATTCTACTCAAAACTCTACCATTAGCAGAGAAAATAGGTGTAAACAAAAGAATTGTTGAAATAAAAGGCTTTTTAGGCGATGTTTATCAAGCAAAAAAGGATTACAAGAGTGCCAATAAATATCTTAATGAGTATTGGGTATTAAAGGATAGTATAGAAGGGCAAGAGGCTACTAATAAAATACTTGAATTACAAACAAAATACGAAACCGAGAAAAAAGAAAAAGAAATATTTGAACTTCAGCAACAAAATGAAGAAAGTGAGAATTGGAGAAATATTTTTGGACTCGGAACTTTAACTATGATTCTTATAGCTGCCTTTATTTATTTGTTTTATCGCTATAGACAGCTCAATAACCTTAAGCTAATTGAAGCTAAAAACATTCAAACGGAGCAGTTAAAGGATATTAATAAAATGAAATCTAAATTTTTGGCAAACATTTCACACGAGTTTAGAACACCATTAACTCTAATTATAGGGCCAGCAAAAGAGCTTTTGGCAAACACCAAAGAAGAAGAAACCAAACAACAATTAAACTGGATTCATAAAAATAGCCAAAAACTTCTAAAATTAATCAACCAATTACTTGAACTATCAAAATTAGAAGCTGGTAAAGAAAAGTTAAAAACCAGTCAAGACGATATTGTTTCTTTTACTAAACATATTTTTAATTTATTTGAATCGCTCGCAATACAAAAGCACTTAAAGACTTCATTTAAAAGTAAAAAAGAGCAAATTTATGTTTATTTCGATTCTGAAAAATTAGAACAAGTCATTACAAATTTACTATCAAACGCTTTTAAGTTTACAGATAAAGGAGAGGTTTCAGTAACCTTAAATGAAGTAACCATCAAAAATAATGACTATTGTAAAATAACTATTCAAGATTCTGGGAAAGGTATTCACGAACAACAATTACCATATGTTTTTGATAGATTTTATCAAGCGAATCAAGATGGGGAAGATAGTTATGAAGGTACAGGAATTGGCTTGTCATTATCTAAAGAACTTATAGAATTACATTCTGGAAAGATTGAAGCCGAAAGTGAATTAAATAAAGGAACAACTTTTCACCTTTTAATTCCTTTAGGCAAGGCTCATTTAAAAGAAGAACAAATTATCCCTAGTATAGAGCATACATTTTCTAATGAAATTCCTCAAGGAATAAATTCAACAGAAAATGATACTGGAGATACACATGAGGGTACTCTACCCCTAGTTTTAATTGTTGACGATAATAGAGATATTGTTGATTACATTCAAGTTTCACTTAATGGTAGGTATAGGTTTTTAAAAGCTTTTGACGGAAATCAAGGATTAGAACTCTCTGAGAATGAGTTGCCAGATTTAATAATTTCTGATGTTATGATGCCAGGTTTAAATGGACTTCAGCTTTGCGAAAAAGTAAAAACCAATGTAAAGACAGACCATATTCCAGTAATTTTGCTAACTGCAAAGGCTGGAGAAAACGATAAATTAGATGGTTTAGAAGCCAAAGCAGACGAGTATCTTCAAAAGCCCTTTAATAAAAAAGAGTTGCAGGTAAGAGTTCATAACTTAATTGAGAATAGAAAACGTCTTAGAAAACGATTTACAAACAAAGTGATATTTAAACCTTCTGAAGTTGCGGAAAACTCGCAAGAAGAATTGTTTTTAGATAACCTTAAAGAAATTGTTGAAAATAATCACACCGACTCGCAGTTTGATGTCAAGAGGTTTTGCGAATTAATACACATGAGCAAGTCGCAACTCAACAGAAAAATGAAAGCTGTATTTAACAAAAGTCCTAATCAGTTTATAAGGTCTTACAGACTAGAAAAAGCAAAATATTTAATAGCACAAGATAGAGGGTTTAGTTTATCTGAAATTGCCTACGAAGTTGGTTTTGCAAGTCCTGCATATTTCTCCAAATGTTTTAATGATGAATTTGGATATGCACCCAGTGAATTGAAGAACTGATAGTGTGTTACTAAACTTAAAAGCTACATTTTGAATCAAATTTGCAAATCATTGAATCAAATTTGAAAGTCTAAAATCTAGACCTCTTTTAATGGTTCATATTTATAAGAGACCAGTTCAATCTTGAAATAGATTGGGCTGGTCTTTTTAGTTATTTGCATAAGACTTTTAGTAACCTAAAACACAAACAAAAATGAAAAAAGTCGTGCATTCAATTTTTGAAAATTTAAAAAGTGCTTTTGAAGAACCAAAAAGCAATCTAGCAATATTACTAGTCTCAATATTTTATGCTAGTGTGTTCCCATTAATTTACCTCATTGGCAGATTAGTAAAAAGTCTATTAGAATAATTAACAATAACCCCAAAATTTAAAAACAAACAAAAATGAAAAAATTAACATTAATAATGCTATCTGTTGTTTTAGCAATAAGTAGCTGTAGCAAAAATGATGATGGAGATAACGTTGCAGCACCAACACTAACAACCATAACACCAAACAACGGACCAAAGGGGACTTTGGTAACTATAAATGGCGATAATTTTGGTGCAGATGCAAGTGCCATACAAGTATATTTTAACGAAATAGAAGCAGAAGTACAATCGGTTACTAATACGGCTATTGAGGCTATAGTGCCATCTAGAGCCTATACAGGTGTTGTAAAAGTAATGGTTAATAATACCGAATTATTAGGGCCAGAATTTAGCTATACCATAACAAGAGCAATTGTAGATACTATGGTTGGAAGCGATTTAGGTAATGCAGATGGACAAGGAGTAAATGTTCAATTTAATAACCCTAGAGGAATTGTTTTTGATTCTCAAGGTCATTTATATGTAGTAGATAACTCTAATCATAGCATACGTAAAGTAACTGCAAGTGGTGTAACAACAACTTTTGCAGGTAGCACACAAGGATTTGCAGATGGTATTGGGACAAGTGCCAAGTTTGATTCGCCTGGTTTTATAGCCATAGATGCCCAAGACAATTTATACGTCACAGATTTATATAATCACAAAATACGAAAAATAACACCAGATGGAGAGGTAAGCACTTTTGCAGGCAGTACTCAAGGAAATGAAGATGGTATAGGAACTGAAGCTAAATTCTTCCATCCAATGGGAATTACAATAGATGCAGATGGTAATCTATACGTATCAGACACTTATAATCATAATATTCGCAAAATTACGCCCACAGGAGAAGTTACTACTTTGGCTGGAAGTGAACAAGGTTTCGCAGATGCTGTTGTTGGAACAGAAGCAAAATTCCAGTACCCACATGGTTTAGCAATCGATAAAAATAATAACATTTTGGTTGCAGACAGAGGGAATAATGGTATTAGAAAAATCTCTGCCATAGGCAGTGTTACTACTATTACTGGTAGTACCCAAGCAGGATATGAAAATGGGCCATTAGGAACAGCTTTGTTTAACGATCCTATTGCTATTGAAGTCGATGAAGATGGCAACCTATATATTACAGACACTGATAATCATGTTATCAGAAAAGTAGATAATTATGGACAAGTAAGCACATTTGCAGGAAGTACATTAGGTAATTCTGATGGCATAGATATGCAGGCAAGTTTTAATCGTCCATTTGGAATTACAAAAAAAGGTAAATACAAAATGTATGTATCAGATAGCTTTAACCACAGAATTCGTAGAATCACACAAGAGTAAAACCTAAATCAACTTAAAAAATAGAATAATGAAAGCCCCAAAAATTGAATCAGTAGTAACCAAAATAGGATACCTCATAGCAGCAATCATAATAAGTATAGCAGCGGTGGTTATATTCGAATTAGCGACCAGCATATACAATAGATTTTAACAGAAAAACAAAAAAATATAAAACTAAAAAGAATATAATGATAAAATCAATTTATAAAATAGGACTAATAGCTATGTTATATTTTATAGTAAATAGCTGTAGTAAGAATGATAATTCAGATAATGATACTTATGTGCCTACTTTATCAGCAATAGCACCCAACAGTGGTCCAAAAACAACAATCGTAACAATTACAGGAACTAATTTTGGTACAGACCTAAATACAGTAAAAGTCTTTTTTAATGAGAAAGAAGCAGTAGTACAATCTCTAACAAACACCGTTATTGAAGCTATAGTTCCAGTAAGTGCTTACACAGGTGTTGTAAAAGTAATGGTGAATGACATCGAATTAATAGGGCCTGAGTTTACCTATATCTTAACAGTGTTAGTAAACACTTTTGCTGGTAGTGATGTAGGAAATATTGATGGGACGCTTGAAAGTGCAAACTTTAATTACCCAACTGGTTTAGCATTTGATTCTGAAGGTAATTTATATGTTGTGGATAACGTGAATCATAGCATACGCAAAATAACACCAAATGGAGTAGTAAGTACTTTTGCTGGAGGTACTCAAGGGTTTGCAGATGACACAGGAACTGCAGCGAAGTTTAATTACCCATATTTTATTGCCATAGATACTCAAGATAATTTATATGTTACAGACCGTGCTAATCATAAAATCAGAAAGATAACCCCAAATGGAGAAGTAACCACTTTTGCTGGAAGTACAGAGGGTAATGATGATGGAGTAGGTACAGATGCTAAATTTTCATTACCCTATGGTATTACGATAGATTCCAATAATACTTTATACGTGTCAGATGTCGATAATCATAACATTCGTAAAATAACATCAAGCGGAGAGGTAACTACTTTAGCTGGTAGTGCTCAGGGATTTGCTGATGCAAATATAGGAACTGAGGCTAAGTTCAATTTCCCGTCTAGTTTAGCTATCGATAAAGATAATAATCTTGTGGTAGCTGATTTCAATAATAACAAAATTAGAAGAATTTCACTATCTGGAAAGGTAAGTACTTTGGTTGGTGGTACAACTGCGGGTCATAAAGATGGTTCTTTAACAGAAGCCTTACTTAATAAGCCTATTGGTATTAGTATTGATATTAACAATGATATTTATATTTCAAGCTACAATCATACTATTCGAAAAATAAATATTAACAATCAGCAAATAAGTACTATAGCGGGTAACCTAGGACAAGGAGATAATGATGGTATAGGCACAGATACAAGTTTTAATAGACCTTTTGGGTTAACTATTGATGAGGACAACACATTGTACATTGCAGATACTTATAATCACAGAATTCGTACGATAACACAAGAGTAAACCCAAACGAATTTAAAATAAATTAAAAATGAAAACAAAAATAAAATCAATAACCATATTATTAACAGCCTTGTTAATAATAAGCTGTAGCAAAGATGATAATATCCCAGACGCTACACTAGTATCAATAAGCCCAACCAGTGGGCCAAAAACAACTGTAGTAACTATTAGTGGTACTAATTTTGGTACAGACCCAAGTGTGGTGCAAGTGTTTTTTAATGATAAAGAAGCCGTGGTGCAGTCTGTTACTAATACAGAAATAATAGCCAAAGTACCCGCAAGAGCCTATACTGGTGCTGTAAAGATAATAGCAAATAATACAGAGTTAATAGGGCCGGAATTTACCTATACCATTACAGAAACATGGGTAGACACATTTGCTGGAAGTACAGTTGGCAATTCAGAAGGCAATTTAGATAATGCACTATTTAATTACCCTAACGGTGTGGTGTTCGATTCTCAAGGAAACCTTTTTGTAGCGGATACTGGTAACCACAGCATCCGTAAAATAACACCAGATGGTATTGTAAGTACTTTTGCTGGCAGTACACAAGGGTTTGCAGATGCTACTGGAACTAATGCTATGTTTAACTTCCCTAACCTTATTACCATAGATTCACAAGACAACCTTTTTATAGCAGACACTTTCAATCATAAAATTAGAAAGATAACACCAAATGGAGAGGTAAGCACCTTTGCAGGAAGTACCGAGGGTAACGTAGACGCTACCGGAGTTAATGCTAAATTTAATTTCCCCAGAGGCATCACAATAGATTCTGAAAATAATTTGTATGTATCTGATACAGGAAACCACACTATACGTAAGATCACGCCAACTAGAGAAGTCACCACTTTAGCAGGAAGCATACTTGGATTCCAAGATGGTGCAGGAGCAACAGCTAAGTTTTCTACCCCTTACGGATTAGTCATTGACAAAGAGAATAATATTTTGGTCGCTGACTTTTTTAACAATCGAATAAGAAAGATTTCTTCAACAGGTATGGTTAGTACTTTTACTGGAAGCTCTGTAGGGTATCAAAATGGGCCTTTAGCTTCGGCAAAATTCAAAAGACCTATTGATATAACCATAGATGCAAATGACAATATTTATATTGTAGATAGTAATAATTATGTTATTCGAAAGATAAGTAATAATGGGCTTGTATCTACAATAGCTGGTAATGTTACGCAAGGAGTAGAAGACGGGGCTGGCAGTGAGGCGAGTTTTATTAGTCCATATGGAATTACAATAGGACCTGATTATAAGCTTTATACAACAGATGCTGGAAGCAATAGAATTCGTACAATCATACAAGAGTAAAAATAAAATTAATTTAAAATGAAAACGATAGTATTAAGTATTATATGTCTGTATTGCAGTTTTAGTGCCCTAGGGCAAGAAAATGAGTTTGCTACAGATTTTAATTACTTAAAAAAACAACTTGAGAGCAACTATGCTGGTTTTAATGATAAAGTCTCGAAAAACCAGTTGGAGTATAACAAATTAGTGAGCCATATTGATACTTTGGTTAAAACGTCAACAGATACGCTACTTTTAGAGTCAAAATTAAAAGAATATGTAGCTTTTTTTAAAGACGATCATCTTCAATATTATGTAGTTGCCGAAGAAATGAAAAAACAAGCGGAATCTGATAATGAAGAGACAACATCTCAAACAATGTCTTTAGAATTACTTCCAGATGCAACCATAATCACGATTCCTTCTTTTGAGAGGGTTTATAAAAAGCGTTTGGATAGTTTGTTAAAATCAAATCATAATGAAATAACATCTAGAAGTACGCTACTTATAGATATAAGAAATAATGGTGGTGGCATTGATGCTACATTTAGAGGACTTTTACCATACCTCTATACAAAACCTTTTAAGTCTTATTCGGTAGAAATAAGAGTGTCTGATGATAACTTAAAGTATTATGAAAACCTTGTGAATGATAAAAGTATTTCAGAAAACGATAAACAAACATACAAGTCGTTAATTACAAAAATGAAGAATACAGAAAAGGACTTTGTAAATATGAATGATTCTATTGTATATCAAGAATCGTTTGATAAAGTATTTGCATTACCAAACAAGGTAGGTATTCTCTTTAATTCAAAAACAGCAAGTAGTGCCGAAGAGTTTTTATTAAGAGCAAGACAAAGCAGTAAAGTAACCTTTTTTGGTAAAGCTACTTCTGGAACTTTAGATTATTCTAACCCAAGAATAGTATGGATGCCATCGGAGAAAAGAGTAATGGCTATGCCAATTTCTCGTAGTACCAGATTACCTGAAAACGGTATTGACGATACAGGTATATTACCAGATAGTTTAGTAAATGACAATAAAGAATCAATTAAAGAATTAATAAAAAAAATGATAAGATGAAAAAAATATTTGTTGCTCTATTTGTATTCAGTACTAGTTTAACTTTTTCTCAAATTAAGATTAACATTGATAAAAGCAATGCTATACATACATATGAATTATTAAAGGAAAAGAAAGGGATTAGTGTAGATAGTTTATTAAAACTCGATGGCACCAAAAAACTTATTGAACAGGCTGTAAAGTTTGATAAAAATGCTAATTATAAAAATTATATTATTGAGTTAAAAAATGTGATAGCGGAAAAATCATCAGATGACAAAAATAGTTTCAGATTCACTCAATTAGTTGAGAAAATCAACAACACAGAGCATTTATATGAATATATTGTTAAGCAAGAAGACGATTTGAATAATTACTTAAATGAGAAACTCTCAAAATTTATACTTCCAAATGAAACTTTGTCAATTAATGCTTATTTACTTCTTGGTGGTACATCAGATGGATTTTCTAATGGTGCTACTTTTTCTATAGACCTTGGTTTTTTTAGTGATGATATAGAGGCGATGAAACAGATAATGTTACATGAAATCTTTCATATCGTACAGACTAAGTTGTACAAAAGGCCTAGTTCTTTTAAAGAAAGCATTGGTAAATCAGACAAAAATTTATTTAATCTACTTGATAAATTATTTAGAGAAGGAAGTGCTTCATATTTAGCTAACCCTTTGCTAATTGATGAGCCTAAAAGCTATACGATTTGGTACCAAAGTAAGTACAATAAAAATCTTAACAGAATAAAATATAATTTCCAATTATTTCAAAGTGTATTTTATAATCTAGAATATGATGGTAATGCAAACTTTGATGATTTATATACGATAGGATTTTCAGGTATGTGGAGCAGCCCATTTTACTTTGTTGGATTTCGTATGTGTGAGCTAATAAAAAAGCACGAAGGTGAAGATTTTTTATTGAAATATTTACGACTCAGTCCTACAAATTTTTTTCTTGCATATAATAATTATGCTAAACTTGAAAACGAGCCTAATACATATCCTGTTTTCAATCAACATATCGAAGAACAGGTTAACTCTATTAATACAAAGATTAACAAATAAAAGGATAAGGAATGAAAACTATAAATTCAAAAATTCAAATTGAACCATATCAAGAAAAGTATAGAGAACAATTACTTGCTGTTTGGGAAGCCTCTGTTTTGGCTACGCATAAGTTTTTAAAACCTTCAGATTTTAAAGCAATCAAGAGCATTGTTAAAACAATTGATTTTAGTGTATTTGGTGTTTTTTGCTTAATGGATGGAAATAAACTATTAGGCTTCATTGGTGTTATAGATGCAAAAGTAGAAATGCTATTCATCTCACCCAAACACTTTGGTCTAGGATATGGCAAAAGGCTTATGCGTTTTGCTATGTCTTTTCTTAATGCAAACAAAGTTGATGTTAACGAACAAAATACATCAGCAGTAGGTTTTTATAAAGCATTAGGGTTTGAAACGTATGAAAGAACAGAAAAGGATGATCAAGGTAAGGATTATCCTTTACTACGCATGAAATTGAGAGCATAACAAAAGTTAATCTAATATTTCATGTCAAAAAAAATATGTTGTAAAAACTGTGATGAAAATTTTACAGGTAACTATTGTTATAATTGTGGGCAAAAGGCTAACACAAATTATATTGACTTGAAATATTTTATACACGAAATTTCTAATGGAATATTCTCGATTGATAAGGGTATACTCTTTACAATTAGGGCACTAACATACCATCCTATACAAGTTGCAGTTGGTTATATTAAAGGAAAACGGGTTAAGCTATTTTCGCCTTATTCCTATCTAATTGTGATGGCGACCGCTATTGTGTTATTAAAAAAAGTTGGCTTACAAATAAATTATGATAAGGCATTGATTAGTGAGGATTTAAACCGAATTAATTCAGAAACACCATTCTGGCTACTTTTTGTTTTTTCAACACCCTTTTTTAGTTTTTTTGCTAAACTCTATTATCGTAAAAGAACACCATATAATATTTGGGAATACATTATAATTCTAACATATTTTACTGGTCATGCTTTGTTTTATTTACTCATTTATAAAATTCTATTTCTATTGTTTCCTAATATACAGGAGCAGGTTACAGTTTTCGTAGTACTTTTAATTTTTGCTTATCTCATTGGCTTAATATATAGTCTTCATTCCAAAAATTATAGTCAAAAGTTATTACTTCTTATTAGAACTATTGCATGGTTTATTACAAGTCTTGTTTTTTCAGTTTTATCAATTGTGTTATTACGAGAATTGTATAATTTAATATAAAAACTCAACAAAAAATGAATACTATTATTTGCCCTATTTCAAAAGAGAAAATTGATAACAATGTAAGTCGAGTAACCATGTTTTTTTCTGTAGTGTTGATGCTTACTTTTATATATACTAAAAATCCAATATATATTTTAGTCGCTACTACTGACACCTTAGTTAGAGCTTGGTTAAATGTAAAATACAGTCCTATAAAATGGCTGGCTACTTTTATTATTAATAGGGCTAAGACCAGTCCTGTATATATTGATTTGGCAAAAAAGGTTTTTGCATCACGTTTGGGCATGTTGTGTGGTGTAGCTTCTGTTGTATTATTCTACCTGAATTTTGAGTCCGCTTCATTTATAATAACAGGTTTTTGGGCATTTTTAGCAATATTAGACTCGGTATTTAACTTTTGTTTAGGTTGTATAATCTATACATATGTTAGTACTATTAAATCAATAAGATAATAATCATTAACAACTTTCATCAATTTAAAAACAATCACATCATGAAACAAATTACCTTTCACTTAATCTTAATTGCTCTTTTTAGTTTCAATATTTATGGGCAAAACACACAAGAGAAGCAAATAGATAGCTTTATAACAAGTACACTTCAAAAATTTAAGGAGATACCAAGTTTAGCAATTACTGTAGTAAAAGACGGAAAGCCTTTTTTTACTAAAACGTATGGTTTATCTAACCTAGAAAATAAAGTTAAGGCTACTAATGAAACATCTTACTACATTGCATCAGTTACCAAATCATTTGTTGGTTTACTCGCTGCAAAACTAGAATCAGATGGTGTTATTGACCTAAATGCCCCAATTGTTAATTTTAAACCCATTAAAGACTTCAAGGATAAGTCCTTATTTGAAAATATTTCGATTAAAGATTTATTGTCGCACACTAGTGGAATTAAAAATGATATGCTTACTTGGAAATTTGCAAGCATAGGAGAATACGATTATGCTTCAATGACAAAACTCTTAGAAGACAAAACAAAATCATTATACAATAATAAAAGGTTTCGTTATGACAATTTCGGGTATAATGTATTTGATTTAATACTACATGAAGAGTTTGGACTTTCTTGGAAAAACCTACTCGAAAAGGAAATATTTATTCCTTTAAGTATGAATCGTACTAGTGCTAATCTTACAACTGCAAAAAAGAAAGATTGGAACCTTGCGATGCCGTATGCTGCTATTAATGATGATAGATTGCCTAAAAAAGTGCTTACTCAAAAAAATGATGACACCTTTCAAGCAGCAGGCGGGATGATTTCTTCAATTGAGGACATGCAAAAATTTCTTTTATTATATTTAAACAAAGGCAAAGTCAATAATAAAAACGTGTTTGATAAGTCCGTAATTTCTAAAACACTTTTACCGCTTGTGGAAAACAAAGGAAGAAAAGACACTTTCATTCCTGAAGGATATGGATTGGGATGGAATATTGGGGAATATAATAATAAAAAAGCGTATTATCATTTTGGAGGTTTTGATGGTTATTTTTCACATCTTTCCTTTCTTCCAAGCGAAAACATTGGGATTTCCGTTTTAAGTAATGAAAATCATTTTGGAGATAATATATCAAACTTAATAGCTTCTTTTATTTATGACTTAATGTTAGGTGAAATAATAAATACTTATGACTATACAAATCAAGTTAATGAAGTTGAAAAAAGAGTATCTCAAATACAGAATTCTTATAAGAGAGACAGGGAAATTAGGGCTAAACGTAAATGGACTTTAATTCATGATTTTAAAAACTATGAAGGCGAATATAAAAATGAGCACATTGGCAACCTAATAATATCTTTAGATAACGAAAAAATTAAAGTCAGACTAGGGATTAGTGAAGCTATTGCGAGTCCATCCACTAATGATGATTCAATAAGAATAGAATTTAGAAATGGAAGTGGAAGAGATATCCTTTTTATTTCTAACACCAAGGGAACTATGGCTGCTGTTTATAATGGCCATGTTTTTATAAAATAAAATATTATGCGAAATTTATTTTTAGCAGCTAAACAAACCATACACATAATAATATAAAAGAGGTATAATGTCAATAACAACTGAAGCAGAATTAGAGGGCATAAAAAAAATTAGCAATATAGTTGGCTTAACATTGAAAAAAATGCGAGAATATGCCAAAGTTGGAATGTCTACAAAAGAACTTGATGACTTTGGTGGAGCTATTTTAGAAAGTTATGGAGCTAAATCTGCACCTTATGCTACCTACGGTTTTCCAGGGTATTCATGTATAAGTATTAATAGCGAAATTGCCCACGGCATACCATCCACGGGTACAATATTAAAGGAAGGTGATTTGATTAATATTGATGTGTCAGCTGAATTGAATGGGTTTTGGTCGGACAATGGAGGCTCTTTTATACTTGGAAAGGACATATATAATCATAACCCATTAGTGGGTGCTTCAAAGCAAATTTTGAGTAAAGCAATTAGCCATATAAAAGGAGGTGTACGAATTTCAGATATTGGGTATTTAATAGAGACCGAAGCAAAAAAAAGGAACTATAAGGTTATTAAAAATCTAGCAGGACATGGTGTTGGCAGAAGCCTACACGAAGAACCAGAAAACATTTTGAACTATAGAGTTAAAAGCAATACAAACAGATTCAAAAAAAACACAACAGTTGCAATCGAAACTTTTATTTCCACAAAATCTACCCAAGCCATAGAATTAAATGACGGTTGGACATTAGTTGGTAACAAAGGTGGCTTTGTTTCTCAACATGAGCACACTATATTGGTTACCAATAATTTGCCAATAATTTTAACGGCATCTAACGAAATTTGGAACTAATAAACAGCACAGTTATGCTTTTATCTACCAAAAGACTGGAGTTAAGAACAATAAAAAGTAGTGATAAGGAAGCGTTTTTTAAGTATCGGTCTAACGCTATTGCCAATATATATCAAGATTGGATTCCTAAAAGCTTAAAAGAAGTAGAAGCTTACATTAAAAACAAGCCAACAGTCCCAAATCAACCAAACACTTGGTTTCAATTTGGCCTAATTGAAAAATCTTCCTGTAAGCTTATTGGTGATATTGGTCTTCATTTTATAGAAAATGATGACAAACAAGTAGAAATTGGTTATACGTTAAATAAAGATTTTCAAGGTAAAGGATATGCTACAGAAGCCTTAAAATGTATTATTAATTACATATTTATTGATTTAAACAAGTATCGTATTTTCGCCTCTGTAGACCCGAGGAACATCCCCTCAATTAAACTTCTCGAAAGGCTGGGATTTAGAAAAGAAGCTCATTTTGAAAAAAGTATTTATTTTAAAGGAGAATGGGTGGATGATATTATATATGAGTTGTTACAACAGGAATGGAGAAACAAAACTGAATAGAGTTTCAACTGTATAAACATCCAGCAATAAAGTTTGATAAAAAATCAATTACATGAAATACCTTTTAAAATATTTTTTGATAAGCATATTCAGCTTTATTGTTTTTGCTTGTAGTGATGATGATACACCTATTCCTGTAAAAATACCAAAACCAGGAATTGATGTAGTAAAACTGCCTGTTGTAATCCATGTTATTCATAATGGAGAAGAAATTGGAGTTGGTTCTAACTTATCAGTAAATAGGATTTTAAGGCAAGTTGAAATATTAAATGAAGATTTCAGGAAAAAAGAAGAGACAAAGGGTTATAACAATCACCCTGATGGTGCAGATGTAAAAGTTGAATTTGTGTTAGCTAAAACAGATCCAGAGTCCAACCCTATTAATGGAATTAATAGAATTGATGCATCAAAACATAGTGTAGAGAATATTGGTTACAATCAAAATCATTATGCTCAATATGCATATTGGAATCCAAGTGAATACATTAATATTTGGATTACACCATTATCACAAGAAAGTGAATGTTTAGTTCTAGGACATTCCACAGGCCCAATAACTGATTTACCAGGAACAGAATTATTAGTTTTACCAAAACAAGGGGATGCTGAAGGCATATTAATAAACTGGATTCATTTTGGTGAATCTAACATTAATTGTCATGCTAAATATGGACGAACACTCACACACGAGATGGGGCATTATCTAGGGTTGCTTCATACATGGGGAGGAGGAGATTGTGAGTTTAACGACTATTGTAATGATACTCCAGCTGTTGATAATGTGGTTTTTGGAAGGACTTCATTTATAGGTTGTGCTGGGGATAACATAATGATTGGTAATTATATGAATTATAGTGATGACGATGTCATGAATATTTTTACGTATGACCAAGCGGCAAGAATTCATTATGTTCTCATCAACCATCAGGGAAGAAATAGCTTAATGACTAGCCCTGCATTAAACTAGGTTTAGTTATACAATTTTGTTTACCTTCCATGATATTTCATGTCAGGAAGCGGAGTATCATTTTTTAAATACTTATTAAACCAGGATATGATTTGTGTATTAACTTCAGTTTTATGTTCAGAAATACCATGGTCTCCTCCTTCAAAAATCACTAACTTGTACGGAACTCTGTATTTCTCAAACGCTAATGCCATTTTTAGACTATGCTCAGATTTTACGCGCCAATCAGCATTGCCATGTAGCATAAGAATTGGAACATTTTTTGGAAACTTATTTGCCCATTTTACCGCAGAACGCTTTGTTAAAGCTTCTTCTTTTTTTATGTTATAATCAGGAACTAATTCCGCAATCACTTGTGTTTCCATTTCTGGTCTCTCAGCTATGGTTTTAAAACTATCTGAGATTGCACCACCAACAACGGCAGTTTTAATTTTATTAGTTTTTGTTAAAGCAATGTAAGTCATCATGCCTCCTCTGCTCCAGCCATACATTCCTATTTTGTCTGTATTAGCTTCTTCTATTTCTTCTAGAACTTTTGGTAAAATTGTAACATCGTTTACATCTGTTCCACCAAATTCTTCTTGCCCTTCACTACCGCCATTTCCACGATACTGACTGGCAATTACAACATAACCTTCTTTGGCAATTTGGCCCATTGGTATTACGCCATGTGCTATTTTTAATGCACCAAAATCCCTGTTGCCACCTCTATTGAAAATGACACAAGGAAAGTTGCCTAGTTGTTTTGGCTTAACCAGTAATCCATTAATTTTTAAACCATCACTCATATAAGTTATTTTATAAATTTCAATACTGTCAATGTATTTGTAAGCTTCTTTCCAAACTATTTTATCATTTATGGTTTCTGTTAAATTCGAATAAATAGGTGTGTTTGATAAATCAGAAATTAGTGTTTTATCAATTAGTAATTCTTGCTTTTGAGCCTGACAACTAAATATTTGAAAGGCAAAAATCATTAAAAATAGAGGCTTCATATTTTTTTTTGATTAATTAATTTTTGAGAGCTTATTAGATTTAATCTACGGTTATTTCTTCTACAATAATATTACTCCAACCGCCATAACTTCCAACGGCATCAACAAAGTTTGTTAATTCTACATCAGAATAGGCACAACCATCATAAATCTCAGCTCCATGCTCTACCAATTCCCAAGATTCTTCATCGAAATGCCAATTAAATTCATGCGATTCGTTAAAATTATATCCAGCACTTCCATGTTTTATTTTTCCTAATGGAAATAATCGTCTATCGTTTTTATTTAAAGCTAATTGGTCTAAACATTGTTGAATAACTTGTGGATTTTTTGTTCCAGCTATAAAATTTGTGTCTTGCCAATTACCATGACTACTTTCTGGACAACTTTGAAATTTAAAATATCGCATTCCGGTTTCAGGTTTGTTATCATCTTTCTCATTACTACAAGCCAATAAGGCTGTTACTGCTAAAATATAGATATAAATTCTTTTCACTTTTACAGGTTTTATTTAATTAATACTTTTTTTGTGATATGGTTTTTATTCTTCAAGGAAATATGCAGTAAGTATAAACCCGAAGAAAGGTTACTGATGTTTAATACATGACTTGGCTCAAAACTTTTAATAGTTTGTCCTTTTATTGTGGTTAGCATTATTGTTGCTATAGTTTCTAAGTTTAATGTGGAATCAAAATATATTTTATTTGAAGTTGGATTTGGGAAAATGGAAAAAGAGGTATATTCTTCTGTAATTATAGATAGAGAGGCATTATATTCATACGAACCAATATCAAAACCTGACCCATTAGGTCTGGGCTCATTCTCTAAATCGTCAATAACAACTGTGTTTACAGCATTAGTTCCTGCGTCGATTGCTTGTGAATTTTCTGCTAAATGAAAATTATTGGTATTATTATCCTCAAAAATTTGAGATAGTGAGTTTGCAATTTGTGAATTAGCATCTAAACCCTGTGTTTGCCAATCACTTAAACTGGTTACCGAGCCATCACCAGAATAACTCATTTTATTATTCAGTATATTATAATTACTGGTTAACTGTGTTGTGCTTTCAGCGGATATACAGCCTCGCCAAGCGTGTTCATTTATTATAATATTATTATATATTTCGGTATTCACATTTGCACCATCCTGTAACAAAATACCCCAACGACCATCACTTGGAACAATAATAGTATTGTTATAAATTTTTGCACCATTGGTAACAATAGCACCATCTATTTGAAATAAAGCGATGCCTTGGGCAGAATGATTATTATAGATAAGATTATTGTACACTTCTGGGTTTTCTAAACCATCCATATTTATGCCTGCGGCCAAATTATTATCGTGAATAATATTTCCATAAATTTGCGCATCACTAATAATACCATCTCCACCAGAAAAGCGGTCAGCATTCATATGAATGCCAATGTTATTATTACCGTAACATTCGTTATAACGTATTATAGGCCTGTCCGAACTGTTAGATACATAAATACCGTGTTCATCAATAGAGTTTGCACAAATGTTATGTTCAATTATAATATCGTCTGTAAAACCAGTAAAAATCCCTCGTTCAGCATTATTGTTACAAAAATTATTTCTAATTATACAAAAGTCAGACAGAACTACTCTAATACCGTTTCCGTTACCAGGAGCATCATTAACTTTAAAACCATCAATTATAATATAATCTGAATTTTCTATATTAATACAATCGTTTCGTATTGGGCCTCTTTGATTAATAATAGCATTATCTCCAATGGCAATAAAGGTAATAGGGTTTGTACTTGTGCCATTAACATCTCTAACATCAAAACCAGCATAAGTGCCATCTACTACATAAACCGTGTCTCCTGCCGAAACAAGGTTTGAGGCATGTTGTAAAGTTAAAAAAGCAGTAGCTAGCGTTAAGCCATTGTTAGCGTTATTTCCTGAATTGGAAACATAATAATCTGTAGCATTAGACTGTAGGCAAAACAACAATGATAATACTAAAAATAGTGTGGATTTTGTAGAATACATAGTAGGCATATTTTAGAAGTTATTTAATCAAGATTTGGAGTTTTAAATTACATCTTATAGTGCTAAACTGCAAAAATTATCGATTAAGAGCAAGTGTTTTTACTATTAGAAACCCAAAAAGAATCAAATTTTAAAGGTTTTGAATCAAATTTGAAAACTCAACTTTAGGTGCGATTAAAAATGTGTCAAAATTGAAAGCATTTGACATAATTGTGAATGATTAACACCTGAGTTTAAGACTATGTTTGCTCCATAATTTTAAACTATATGTTATGAGAAGATATAACACCCAAATGAACCGAAACAGAGAATTTGGCAATTTCCATCAAAAATGGAAAAATAAAAAACAAGCCTTAAAACACAAAACCAGTAGTATTATAGTTGTTGTGCTAGTATGCTTTTCTGTTTTCGCATCATGTAGCAGTAACGATGACACTACAGAACCCGACACAGCAATAACGAGTTATAGCCCAAACCATGGACCAAAAGGCACTATAGTAACTCTTATTGGTGTAAGTTTTGGTACAACTACTGGTAACGTTAACGTTAGTGTAGATGAAATAAATGCAGAAATTATTAGTGTAACCAATACCGAAATAAGGTTTAAAATACCACCAAGAGCATTTAAAGGAGAAATTCTAGTAACCATTGATGGTATAGAATATACAGACTTTGAATTTGAATATGAAATTTCGGATGTACAAGTATCAACATTTGCGGGTTCAACTATGGGTAATTCAAATGGGGCTTTAGCAATAGCAAAGTTTAATGAGCCTCATTCCATAGTATTTGATTCACAAGGGAATATGTTCGTGACGGATTTTAGCAATCGCATTCGAAAAATAACACCATTAGGTCAAGTAAGCACATTAGCTGGAAATCAACAAGGTGGCTTTGCAGATGGAGATGGTACAGATGCTAGGTTTCGTTTTTTAGGCGGTTTTGGTTCTTCAGGTATTACTATAGATAAAGACGATGTTATTTATGTAGCAGACACTGGTAATGGAGCTATTCGTAGAGTAGCACCAAGTGGAAATGTAACTACCATAGCAGGTAATGGAATTGTTGGAGATGTTGATGGTATTGGTGCAGATGCGAGATTCAATTTCCTTAATAGTATAACAATTGACAATCAACATAACCTTTATGTTACAGATTCTGAAAACGAAAAAATAAAGCGCATTGAGTTGCCAAGTAACATGGTAACTACCATAGCAGGAGGTACAAGTGGTTATCAGGACGGTGTAGGTGCCAATGCAAAATTTTCCTCTCTATTAGGGCAATTAGTTTTTAATAATGACAATGCTTTGTATGTTGCTGAATTTGGTACTGGTGGTGGTCTCCATGGTTTACGAAAAGTGACATTAGATGGAGTTGTTACAACAGTTACTGGAAGTACTGAAAACGGTTATGTTGATGGGGCACTAGAAGACGCAAAGTTTGGTACTTTATCAGGTGTTGCATTAGATAAGTTGGGCAATATATATGTGGTTGATCGTCATAACCACTTAATACGTCGTATATCAAAATCAGGTATAGTTACTACACTTGCTGGAGTTGTTGGCGGAGGGTTTCAAGATGGTTCTGGAGATGTTGCTAAATTTTTATATCCAAGTCACATCATCGTAGATGATAATTACAATATTTACGTAGCAGATGGTGGCAACCACCGCATTAGAAAAATTACACAAGAATAAAATTTTAAAATAGAAAAAATGAAAACACTTTTTAAAACATTGGTAATAGTGTGCATTGTTGTGTTGTTTACAGCATGTAATAGAAGTGATGATAACATTAACACTGTCACAACAATAAGTAGTATTAGTCCAAACCATGGTCCAAAAGGTACAGAGGTAACATTATATGGTAATGGATTTGGTAGTGATATTAGCACTGTAACTATAAGTATAAATGGTGTAAGTGCTAATGTGGTAAGCGTTTCAAATACAGAGATAGAATTTATCGTGCCATCTAAGTCATATAATGGAGAGGTTATAGTTACCATAGATGATGTTGAGCACATTGGACCATACTTTGATTATGAGATTTCAGAAGTAAACGTATCTACTTTTGCAGGTTCTACTTCAGGAAATATTGATGGCAATTTGCAAACCGCAAAGTTTGATACTCCTTTTTCAATGATATTCGATTCTAATGGCAATATGTTTGTAGTTGACGAGGATAATTCTAATATCAGAAAGATAACACCTGATGGTATAGTAAGCACATTTGCAGGAAGTATAGAAGGCTTTGCCAATGGCATTGGCACTATTGCAAAATTTAAATCGCCTAATGGTATTACTATAGATGCTGATGATAACCTTTACATTACTGATACAGGAAATCATAAAATTCGAAAAATATCTCCAACAGGTCATGTTACCACTATAGCAGGCAGTTCTATAGGAGACTTTGATGATATTGGTGAGAATGCAAAATTCAAATCACCTAAAGGGATTGCAATTGACGCAGAAGGTAATCTTTATATAACAGACTCTGGAAACCACAAAATAAAGCGTATTACCCCAGATAATATAGTAGAAACCATTGCTGGTAGTGAAGTTGGGCATTTAGATGGAAACGGATTAAACACAAAATTCACGCTTCCAGGTCAGATTACTTTAGGAAGCGATAATGCGTTGTATGTTGTTGATACTGGTGCAGATGTAGGTTTGCATGGCGTGCGCAAAATATTATTAAGTGGAGAAGTTAGCACAGTTGTAGGAAATATAGAAGCAGGCTATGTTAATGGATCTATTGAAGAAGCTAGATTTAATACTCCACAAGGGATAACTACAGATGATTATGGAAATATATACATATCGGATTATAGAAATAATGTAATTAGACGAATTTCAAAATCTGGTAGCGTTACAACATTAGCCGGAAGTGTATTTGGTCTTCAAGATGGAGTTGGAGAAGAAGCCATGTTTAAAACAGTTCTTTATATGACAATCGATTCTGATAATAATCTATATGTAGCCGATGGCTTTAATGATCGAGTTAGAAAAATCACACAAGAATAAAATTTTAAAATAACAAAAAAGAAGAAATGAAAACACTTTTTAAATTAATGATGCTAGCATGCATCGTTATTTTTACAGCATGTAGCAGTAATGATGAGGCACCAGTGCCAGAAAACAAAAACCCAAACATAGCATCTATAAGCCCAACGGAAGGACCAATGCTATCAACAGTAGTAATTTCAGGAGAAAACTTTGGAACAGATGTAAGTAAAGTAGAAGTTTATTTTGATGATATTGAATCTGTTGTTCAAAGTCTAACAGATTCAGAAATTGTTGTAACAGTTCCTTCGAAAGCCTATAATGGCGAATTAAAACTTGTAATAAATAATGAAGAGTTGCAAGGGCCAACCTTTAACTATATTATATCTGATGTAGAAGTAACAACAATTGCAGGTGGTAGCCAGGGCTACCTTGATGCTATTGGGACTAATGCAGAATTTAACGAATTATCGGATGGTGTAATAGATTCGCAAGGAAACTTATTTGTAGTAGATAAAAACAACCATGTTATACGTAAAATGACACCAGATGGAAACGTTGATACCTTTGCAGGGGCAGGAGGTTCTGGTTACAGTGATGACCCAAATGGTGGCGAAGCATTGTTTGATACACCGTATAGTATTGCCATTGATGCTCAAGACAACTTATATGTATGCGATAATTTTAAGGTTAGAAAAATCACTCCTTTAGGTGCAGTAACTACACTTGCAGGAAGCACCGAAGGTTTTCAAAACGGAACAGGTTCAGAGGCGAAATTCAAAAGACTAACAGGTATTTCTATTGATGCTATTGGTAACGTTTATGTTGCTGACCCTCACAATTCGAAAATACGAAAAATCACTCAAGAAGGAGTTGTAACTACTTTTGCAGGCACTACTGAAGGAGACGTTGATGGAGACATATCAGTAGCACAGTTTAACAAACCAACAGATATGTGTTTTGATTCCAATGGAAACCTATTTGTAACTGATGAAGGAAATGATAAAATTAAAAAAATCACTCCTAACGGAATAGTAAGCACTTATGCAGGTAATGCAGGAGAGGGTTTTTTAGATGGTAGTTTAGAGGCAGCAAAGTTCAATCATCCTTATGACATTGAAATAAGTGTGGATGATACTATTTTTATTCAAGATTACCTCAATAATAGCATACGGAAAATCACACCAAACGGACAAATTACAACAATTGCTGGTGCTATAGAAACTGGCAATCAAGATGGAGATAGTAATTCGGCTAGGTTTTTTAATCCTTGGGGAATAACACTTGGTCCCGATTATACCATCTATGTTTTTGATACAAATAACAATAGTATTAGAAAAGTAGTTGAAAGGTAATGGAAGACATTTTATATAGTTTCTCTACATTCATGGTAGAATATAAGGTAAGAATTAGTTTTAAACCTCTTGAAGTATTACCTTGATTAGTAGTGTTCTAAGATAAATTATCTTAGAGCTAATAAAGCCTTTCATATACATGAAAGGCTTTTGTTTTAATACAACCGAATACGCAATATTTGATTATGAAAAATAAATTAAACTGGATATTAACTGCACACAAACCACGAATCGAGGCCGTGGAAGAAATAAAAAAAACCATAGCATCTAATGATGGTTATATTGTAAATTTTAATATGTTTTCAGACCTTGCTATGTCTCTTAGTATTGAAATAGAAGCAAATCAAATAAACAATCTTCATCAAGGTCTAAAAAAAACACTTCAAATCTCTAGTCTTAATTTTGATGAAGAGTGGCAAAATTCAAAAAAAGAATGGCTAATTTTTATCAATATATCCTTTACCAAAGGAAAAGGTAATATGAAAAACAGATGATTATTTGGGTGTTTTAGAACTATATAGTCTAAAATTCAATTCAATTTATTTTTCTTAAAGAAGTACAAATCAAAATGAGGTGATTTAATTGCTAAAACGTAATAGTGTATCATTTTTTAAAGCCTTTGAATCATTCTTTAAAGTTTTAATGTTTTTTATATAAGTATAGATTTTTATGCTTTAAAATTGAAAGTTTTTGGGTCTTTTCTACTCTCACTTGGTTTTGTGTATTAGTACGTTTGCACAGCAAACTTTAATACATATAAACATGAAAAAAATGTACTTACTCTATTTAATTACAAGTCTAGCATTTATAAGCTTAAATGCACAAGATTGTACTATTGGAAATACTATTGTAAATAACGATGGTTCAGGGAATTTTTCAAATTCAAATTTACTTTCAGGAGTTAAATTTACTTTAACCGAAGAAGGGCTCCTAAATTCCATAAACATGATAGGGAACAATACTGGAGCACAAGTTCAAATGGCAATTTATAATGATAATAATGGAGAACCTGACGCTTTAATAGCCACATCTGAAATAGGAGTTGTTACAGAAGGTTTGGTGACTTTAAGTGCTCCTAATTATCGACTTCTTGTTGGTGATTATTGGGTATTCGCTATTTTTGATGAAAATGGTATTCATACCCCTTTTGCTGCCATAGGTAGCCCACGTAGCCAAGTTTATAGACAGGGTCATGTTTTTGGAAATCCTATGCCAAATAGGGGGTCAGCTTTTGTAACCTATGGTTCAGAGCTTGCTTTACCATATTTTGTAGACCTAACCTGTTCATCATCAACACCATCGGCATGTAACATTGGAAATTCAGAAGTTACTCCTGAGTTCACAGGTGGGAACAACTTTGTGGCAAATGTACTTCTTAGTTCTAAAAAGGTAACTCTTACAGAGTCTGGTACTTTAAACTCTATCAATATGATTGGAAATGGTACAGGAGCACAAGTACAAATGGCATTATATGATGATGAAAATGGGGTTCCCAATAATTTAATCGCTACATCTAGTGTTGGTGCGGTTATAGGTGGGCATATTGCACTGCCCGTGACCCCTATTACATTACCCGCTAGTGATTATTGGATTATGGCGGTTTATGATACTGATGGTGATCATGTGCTTAAGAATGAAAATGCAAGAGACAGCAGATTGTATTATCAAAGTGTAACGTTTGGAGACACAATGCCTGTTAATGCTTCAGGCTTTTTTGATTTTGGAGGTGCTGATTATTTATATTATTTAGATATATCATGTTCTACATTATCTAATGATGATTTTAATATAAACGACACCTTATCATTATTTCCAAATCCGTCTTCAACAAACATTTTTATAAGAGGATTAAAACAAAGAGAAGCGTATGTAATGTATAACACTTTAGGTGAAAAAGTACTAGAAGGTTATATAGAAAAACATGAAAGTATAAATGTAGCAAGTATAAAAACAGGATTATACTTTGTAAAACTTAATAGTGGGCAATCTTTAAAATTTATTAAAGATTAGTACATCCAAAATGTAATAAACTATCTCGCGCCTTTTTTTGTTAGTAGCTTTAAACGGGCTGATGCGCATTGAATAACTTGAAGCCTTTCATTTTTATGAAAGGCTTTCTACTATAATTAAAAACTTACAATTATTCTTTTTTTATAAAGCAGATGAATCAATTTTTATAGTTTCTGAATCAATTTTTAAAGCATCAATACTTTTTAGACAAATTAAGAATATCAATGCTTTAAAATTGAAAGCATCTGGTTCTTATGTGAACGCTTTCAAGGTAATTCAAATCTATTTTTGTTAAAAATTTTAAGAACACAAACATAAAAAGCAACTCGGAATATGAAAAAACATTACATCATTTGTTTAATTACAATTCTAGCATTATTAAAGCTAAATGCACAAGATTGTAGTATAGGAAATAATCTTATAACTGAAGAACATCAAAATATAAATTTACAATCTAATAGATTGTATGGGGTTAAATATACCCTTTTTGAAGAGGGGACTCTAAACTCAATTAACTTAATTGGAACTGCTACAAACGCTTCTGTTCAAATGGCAGTCTATGATGATAATAATGGAGTGCCTAATAATTTAGTAGCAACATCCAATATTGGAATCGTTAATGAAGGTTTGGTATCTCTACAAACACCTTCTGTTTTGCTTTCCCCAGGGGACTATTGGGTGTTTGCGAATTATGATGCTTCCGGTACACATACTCTAGGTACTGTAGAAACTTCAGGGAACACATATTATTACTCTGAAAGTATAGCGTTTGGAGATTCAATGCCTTCTAATGCATCTACATTTAATAATGGTACAGATTATGGTTTAACTCTTCTATATTTTTTAGATATAACTTGTTCATCATCAGTGCAAAATGAATGTATTACTGGCAACTTTGAAGTTTCGCCAGAGTTTGACACATTCGGCATATCAGCAAATTACCTATTAGGCACTAAACATACACTTTCGCAACCAGGTACTTTAAATGCCATAAATTATATAGGTAATGGAACTGGCGCACAGGTGCAAATGGTAGTGTATGACGACAATAATGGAGTGCCAAATAATTTAATGCGTGCTTCTAGTGTTAGACTTGTTCTAGGTGGCCGTCAATCAATCCGAGTAATCCCTGTTGATTTACCCGCTGGCGATTATTGGATAATGGCTTTCTACGATGTACCTGGAAATCACAGTAATGTTAATACCAATGCCACAGGAAACGATATATATTATAAAAGTTTAGCATTTGGTTCTCCATTGCCATTTAACGCTTCAGATTTTTCTACCTTTAGTGGTCAAGATTTTTTATATGCTCTAGAAGTAACCTGCATTCCACAAACAGATTGTAGTATAGGAAATTACAATATTACCCCAGATTACACTGAATACAACATAATACCTAATCGCTTTTTAGGTGTTAAACATACACTTACGGAAGAGGGTACTTTAAACTCAATAAACTTTATAGGTAATAACACAGGTGCTAATGTACAAATGGCAGTTTATGACGACCTTGGTAATAGCCCTTATAACCTAGTTGCAACATCTGAAATTGGAACTGTTGGAGATGGTATGGTCGCATTACCTGTAACCCCTGTTGTTTTACAACCAGGTGATTATTGGATTATGGCAAACTACGATTCTGACGGAAACCACTCTAATGTCAATACAAATGCATCAAGTAGCAGACGTGTTTACCATTTCGCACACAATTTTGACGACCCTTTGCCATCACAAGCTATAAACCTATTTACATATACAGGGCAAGATTATCTGTATTACCTAGACATCACATGTGGTTCTACTTTATCTACACCTGATTTAGAGATAAATAACGATATAAAGCTCTACCCTAATCCATCTTCTAATATTATTAAAATATCGGGCTTAAAACAAAAAACGTACTTCAGTTTATATGACCATTTAGGAAGAAAAATTTTTGATAATAAAATTGAGAATAATGAAGCTATTAATATTCAGAATTTAAATACTGGGCTTTATTTCATAAGGTTTGAAAATGGGCAAACCAAAAAATTTATTAAAAAATAATTTTTAAACACATAAATAATTTAATAATGAAAAACAAATACACACTTTTTTTAATTATGCTCTTGGCATTTTTAAATATAAACGCGCAAGATTGCGTTATTGGTAACTCTGAAATCACACCAGATTTTAATGAAGAGACTATACTCTATCAAAATAGATTAAGAGCTGTTAAAGTAAGCCTCAACCACAGAGGAACACTCAACTCAATTAATATGATAGGTAATGGTACAGGTGCTCAAGTAAAAATGGGGGTTTACAGTTCTTATGATAATAGGCCGCATAACTTAATTACTGAATCAACTGTTGGTGTAGTCAATAATGGCGTAGTAGCACTTTCTGTAGTACCTATAACACTTGAGCCAGGGACTTATTGGATTACCAGTATTTTTGATGAAGATGGTGTTCATAGTCTTATGGGGGATTATACAGTTGGAACTTCAGTAAGAATTGCAAATGCTGATTTTGATGCTCCAATGCCTACAGAATTTGAAAATGAAATTGGATATTCTGGTGAAGGTCACTTATACTATTTAGACATAACTTGCCCATCTACGACAGAATGTAATATTGGTAACTCACTTGCGGACTCAAACTATGTTGATGGAAGTTTTTCAGCTAATTTGCTATTTGGTGTGAAATACTCTTTAGATAAACAAGGTATACTAAATTCAATAAACATGATTGGTAATGGCACAGGTGTTAATATAAAAATGGCTGTATACGATGATAATAATGGTGAGCCAAATAATTTAGTAGCCGCTTCTAGTTTAGGTACTGTTGGAGAGGGTTTAATTAGTCTAGACGTCGCACCTGTTGAATTGCCTCCTGGTGACTATTGGATTATGACAGTTTTTAATGCTCCAGGAAGCCATACTAAAACAAACACTTCTGCAACTGGCAACACTGTATATTATAAAAATCATTCGTTTTGGTCTGGAGTGCCACCAGATTTTTCTGATTCTACAAGCTATACAGGCCAAGATTTTCTATTTTTTTTAGAGATGGATTGCATACTAGAATCAGATTGTAATATTGGGGACTCAATAAATACTCCAAATCATGAAAATGCTAATTTTTCACCTAATAATTTATTAGGCACAAAATATACGCTTCTACAAGAGGGTACGCTAAATTCAATTAACCTTATAGGAAATGGTACGTATGCTAATGTTCAAATGGCGGTTTATTCAGATAACAATGGTGACCCCGATAACTTAATAGCCTCTTCAGAGGTACACAAGGTGCGTACGGGTAAAGTCACTTTACCAGTAACACCAATTGTAATTCCTCCTGGAGATTATTGGATTATGGCCGTCTATGATAGCGCTGGACAGCATACAAAAAGAGATGTTACATCAACAGATAATGTAGTGCATTATAAGAGTTTAAATTTTGGTGAGGAAATACCACCAAACGCTTCAGGTTTTAGCTCTTTTATAGGTCAAGAATTTCTGTATTTTCTTGATATTACTTGCGCAACAACCTCTACATGCGGTATTGGTGCATCGGAAATTCCAACTGAAAACCTTGCTGCAAATTTTCCAGCAAACACGCTCTTGGGCAATAGTTATACTCTTTATGAAGAGGGTGTATTAAGCAGTATCAACTTAATAGGCAAAAATACTGGAGCAGCGGTACAAATGGTGGTTTATGATGATGACGGAGGTGCTCCTAATAATTTAATTGTAGAGTCTAGTATTGGAACTGTTGGTGAAGGTCGTGTTACCTTACCAGTGGATCCAATTGTACTACAACCTGGTACTTATTGGGTAATGGCTATTTACGATACTCCAGGAGATCACACCTACGGTACAGAGTCAATTTCAGCAAATGCTATTTCTCATTTTAGCTATACTTTTGGAAACCCTGCTCCAAATAACGCGAGTGCATTTTCAACGATTCCATTTGGAAGAGAATATAACTATTTTTTAGATATTGAATGTGGTGGAGATACTTTATCTACTCCAGAATTTGGTGTAGAAAACAGGATTGTTCTATACCCTAATCCTTCTTCTAACTTTATAAGTATATCAGGTTTAAAACAAGAAATGAAATTTACCTTACATGACCAATTGGGAAGAATAATTATGAATAGTACTATTAACAATAATGAGTCTATAAGTGTACAACACTTAAATACTGGGCTATATTTTGTACGATTTGAAAATGGTAAAACTAAAAAGTTTATTAAAAAATAATATGAGCTTCAGCAATTAAGGGATGTTGAAAACTAGCAGTTTAGGGTGGAGCATATACTTTCTTCTATTCTGCTAGTGCTTATAACATTTCGTTGAAAACAAGACTCAGAAAGAGTATTCTAAAAAAATGTATAACTAAAATTTTTAAAAAAATGATTAAAAAATCAATGAAAATGATGTCAGTTGTATTTGCTGCATCAATGTTGTTAACTTCTTGCTACTCATATACAAGTGTTGTAGGTAGTGGGGCTCAAGGAAACAATGAAACCACTAGTTGGAATCATTATGTAATTTTTGGCTTAGCACCTGTTGGTGTTTCTGATTCAAAACAAATGGCTAAAGGAGCAGAAAACTATACAGTTCGTACAAGGCAAACTTTTGTGAACGGATTAGTTTCAGCCATTACTTTTGGATTATATTCTCCAACTACAACTACAGTAATCAAATAACATTTAATAATGGGAGTTTGTTAAATATCACAAACTCCCATTACCTATATACAATGAAGAAAGTTCTTTTTTATATCTCATTAGGGGTATCGATTATGCTTCTTATAAATATTGCAAATATTTTGATAACCGATTTAAACAGACTTACCGAATATGGGTATGGCTATTTAGTAGGAAAAGTAATTTTATTAGTAATCTTTGGAGTAGTTATGTTTCTAACAAAAAAACATTAGTTAAAATTAAAAACAATGGACATAGTAAATATACTTGTTGGAATTTTTATGATTGGAATAGGCTTCTTGGTAAAATCATCACCAAATCTAATTGCTGGTTATAATGCTATGTCTTGGGAAGAAAAACAAAACGTTAAAATAGGTAAACTATCAACATTTATTCGTAATAGTTTTATTGTAATGGGCACAACAATAGTGCTTGGTTACTACGCTTTTAAGCATGTAGGTTTTTTACTGCTAGCCGACTCAATGATTCTTATAATTACCTTATCTGGAGTTGCTATAATGATTATAAATGCTAAAAAATTTGACACTAATAAAAAAGCTAAAAAGACACAAACTTTAAACAATATAATACTTGCTTTTGTAGTATTGCTTTTAATTTACCCTATTACTTATGGTATAACGCCATCTAAAGCAATTATTACGAATAAAACTGTTACATTTTCTGGGTTATACGGATTAAAAATACCAATTTCCGATATAAAACATATAGAATTAACGGATAAAGTGCCTAGTATAAATTATAGAACTAATGGGTTTAGTTTGGGGAAAATAAGTAAAGGCGAATTTATACTTAAAAACTTTGGAAAATGCCATCTATTAATTAATTCAAGTTATCCTCTTTACATTATTATTTCTACAAAGAACAGAGATAAAATAATTCTAAATTTTGAGGATAATGAAGAAACAGAAAAAAATTACTATAAGATTAAAACTGCACAACAAATAGAAATAGATAGGCTTTAATTAAACATATTCAAATTATGGATAAATCAAAAAAAATAACAATCATCGGTGCAGGAATTGCAGGTTTAACCACAGCAATTGCCTTAAAACAAAAGGGGTTTCAGGTTGAAATATATGAAAGTACAGAAAAATTTAAAGATGTAGGTTCAGGAATTAATCTAGCCATTAATGCAATGCAAATCTTTAAAAGATTAGGTATTTATGAAGATATTCGTACTAACGGACATCATACTAAATCCATGAATATAAGAAGCCAAAAACTTGGGTATTTGGCAAAAGCCAGTCTATTAGATTTTGAAGCAGATTACAACGTTCAAGCGGTGGCAATACATAGAGCAACATTACATAAAATTTTACTCAAACACATTGGTGACACAAAAATTCATTTGAATAAAAAGTTGAAATCCATAATTAAAGATAAAGATAGTACAGTACTTGCATTCGAAGACGATACAGTTCGCTTTACAGATATTGTAATTGGTGCAGATGGTATTCATTCAGCAGTTAGGAAGTCTATTTTTAGAGACACATCCTTAAGAGATGCAAAACAGATATGTTGGAGAGGTATTTCAACTATAAAAATAGATTCACAATTCAACAATGAACTTAATGAAATTTGGGGACAAGGTACACGATTTGGGTTTGTTCATATTAACGACCAACAAGTTTACTGGTTTGGGCTTATGGATAAGAATATGTTTTATAAGAACAAACCAAACGTATCATCGGTTTTTGCCAATTATCACCCTACAGTTCAATCAATCATTCAACATACACCTGAAGAAAAAATCATTCAAGGAGAAATTTGGGATTTACAGCCATTAGAAAAATGGTATAAAGATACCGTTTGTTTGGTAGGCGATGCATGTCATGCCACAACACCAAATCTTGGGCAGGGTGCAGTCCAAGCCATAGAAAGTGCTTATGTTTTAAGCAACTGTTTAAGTAAAGAGCAAAGTCTTGAAACCACTTTTGAAACCTACCAAAGCATTAGAATAAAAAAAGCAAGACACGTAATCGATACAAGTTGGAGAATAGGTAAACTGGCTCAATCAAATAACAAAATAGTATGCTTGATTAGAGATTTTTTAGTAAAACTTACACCAAGTAAAGTCATGAAAAAACAAAACGCAAAAGTGTTTGAATTAGATTATTAATCCATTATCGAAAAGAAACCTTCAAAAAAAATAAGAATAGTTCAATGTATAGAGCTATAAATAATGCTAATATTTTTACATGTCAAGTGTAGAAACATAAAACCCTGTGCCATAAGGGTGAACGCTGGTAGTTTAGGGTTGGGCTAATCAAGTTTGATTCTATTCTACTGGTTTTCATAAAAATTAATGACAAGATGGAAGATACCTTAATATTAAAAATCAACAAGAACCAAGAAATAACAAATCTTAAGTACGTAAAGTTTTATCAAGAAAACAATCAGAATATTGCCGTTTTGATAGATAGCAAAGGATTTGAGATAACTAAAGGTTATGGAAGTTCACTAATTGACGCTATTAATGATTTGCATCATAATTTGGTTTAGTAAACATAGTCTAAAACATTATTGTATTAAAGCTCAAATATTTAACCTTTTTAGAATTGAAAAAAATTATAGAAAACTTAAATGCCGAAATCAATGTAATAGAACTTGATAATAATGATATTCATCTTAAAGCAGAGAAAGGTATAAAAATCACTAAAGGTTATCTTGAAAAGATGAAGAAAACCGTTAAACAAAAAGGCTTTAAAACAAAAAATGCTGAAATAGAATTTTTTAAAGAAACGAAGCCACTGGTATATAGTAAACTTATATATTATATCAAACTTCTCAGTATAGAAAGCAAACGTCCTCGTGGTAGCAATAAATCGCAGATAAAATATTTCAATTTACACATAGAAAAATTACAGACTTTTTTCAACGAAAACTTAGACTTTTATCACTATTACAGAAGACAATCTACTGCTTTTGATGAACAATATTTTATTCGCGGAAAAGCAGATTTTCGTTTATTTCCAGATAATTTTCATTGCTTAACAGACGATGAGTTTTCCACGAGTCACGATAGCACAGTCGCTATTATATTGGCTTATGATTTACTTATTGTCTATCTTAAACAAGAAATTGATAAGTTGGAAAACACTAGCGTAAATCTAAATTCTTTTCACCTTCAAAAAGAATCGAAGATAGTTTGGACAAGTCAAAAAGTGAACCTGATTGAACTCATCTATGCACTTCATTGTACAGATGTTATCAATAACGGCTCTGTCGATATTAAAGATATCGCCCGAGTTACTGAACGCATTTTTAAAATTGATTTAGGAGACTATTATCGTGCGTTTCTCGAAATACGAATACGCAAAAAAGGGAGAACCAAGTTTCTAGACACACTTAAAGAAAGTTTAGAAAAACGAATGGATGAAATAGACGATTAAAAACACCCAAGATACCCAACTTGGGTATTTTGGTTTTTTTAGGCTACCACATTTTATTTGCTGTGTTTTGTTATTTAGAATCATTATACAAGCCATTAAATTATCAAAATTTAATTCATTGAAAATGAGTAAATAAAAACACCCAAGATGACTAATCTTGTGAATAAAACCCAATAAACCACCCCAATTTTGTAAAACGAAAGTCAAATCACGGTAAAGCCGTCATTTAAAAATTAAAAACCTTGACGGCTTTACTATTTTAAATCGTTTTACTATGGCTACAGAAATTATAACAACAGAAGACCTATATGAGTTTAAGGTGGAACTTTTAGAAGAAATTAAACAACTACTCAACCAGCAATCAGGTCAAGTTACTAAAAAATGGCTCAAATCACCAGAAGTTCGAGAACTTTTGGGTATTTCACCAGGTACATTACAAAACTTGCGAATTAATGGTACCTTACCTTATACCAAGGTCGGAGGTGTGCTGTATTATGATTATCAAGAAATCATGCAAGTCTTGGAGAAGAATAGGATTCATAACAAATTCTAATCTATTTTGGAAGACATCAATTACATCAAGCATCTTAATGCTGTATTTGTTCATATTTTCAAAGATTCTCGATTAAATCCAACGCATATTAGTCTGTATTTTGCTTTGTTTTATCTGTGGAATACTAACTTTTTTAGAGATGAATTTTACATTAATCGCGATGATGTAATGAAACTATCAAAAATTGGTTCGCGAACTACCTATCATCGCTGTATAAAAGAGCTGAATTATTGGCGGTATTTTGAATATTTGCCTTCGCACAATTCATTTCATGGAAGTAAAATTAGGATGTTCAATTTTTGTACAAGAGGTGGACAAGCAATGGACTCTAGCCAGACCAAAAATTGGACAAGCGATGGACAAGCGGTGGTATCTATAAACAAACATATACAAACAGTAACAAACCCAAAAAACAATAGCAAACCGAAAAATTTTAAAAATTCAAATTCTGAAAGTTCAAAAAACCAGAACAAACCTAACGAGGTTGACCAATATCAGGACAACCTAAAAACTACTACTGATAAAAATTACAACGAACCGCTATAATGCCATAATTGGCATTTGATAGAAAAATGAAAAACCAAACACCACATATCATAAAAGAGGGAAGCGATCAATACAAGCTCGGAGAACTAAATGGCAATCAAATCAATTATGATTTTGAAAAGATTCTTATATATCTCGATGCCAAAGGCAAATTATTGTTTGGTAACAAGTTCAAGATTTACAAAGAAGATAGAGATATAATCTATAAACTTTGTAACTATCAAATTAAAGATTATCAAGCCTGCAAAAAACTAAATATTGACCCAAAAAAGGGCATTTTACTTTCAGGCCCTGTCGGTTGCGGAAAAACCTCTTTAATGAAACTCATCCGACATATTACACCATACTATCAATCTTACGAAATGATACCTACACGCAATGTAACCTTTGCTTTTAATCATATTGGGTATAAAATCATTGAGCAATATGGCGACAACAGATTCTATTGTTTTGATGATTTAGGCATTGAACCAACAGGAAGATACTTTGGTAAAGACTGCAACGTCATGGGTGAAGTGATACTTTCTCGCCACGAGCTCTTTTTAAAATACAAATTTAAAACACATGGTACCACCAACCTTAATGCTGAAGAATTGGAAGAAAGTTATGGCAATCGTGTACGCTCTAGAATGCGTGAATTGTTCAATTTGATTGGGTTTGATAAATCTTCTATTGATAAAAGAAAGTAATTAATAAAAACTATTTGCTATCTAATTGGGTTTCAAGAAACTTTTAATAATCTAGGTTATTTTCAAAAATAAAATTATATTTGTAAAAATTATTACCCTTTTTCGGTAATAAATATTTTTATTAATGAAAATTGAGTATCAAAAGAATAAGCTAAAAAAGCAATTAAGTAGCGCATCGGAGATAAAAAGAAGCTTTGGTGTGAATGCAAAGAGAATATCTAGCAGATTGGATGACATTAATGCATCTCCAAATCTCTATGTTCTGATGCAAATACCGGCTGCTAATTGTCATAAGTTATCTGGAGATAGAGATGGAGAATGGGCATTAAATATATCTGCTAATCATCGCATGATATTTGAAATAACTCATAACCCGCTTCCAAAAAATGAAGATGGCTCTTTAGATACTAAATCCGTAACGGATATATGTATTAATGAAATAGTTGATTATCATTAGAAAAATTAAGATTATGAGCAAATTAGTAGATGAACGCGAACTTCTTTCTAAACCTGGCGATACTATATTGGAAACAATAGAACATATTGGAATGAGTCAGGTTGAGCTTGCAGAGCGAATGGGTAAAACGCCTTCTAAAATAAATGATATTATATCTAGCAAGGAGCCTATTACTTTGACAACTGCACTCCAACTGGAAAAAGTTCTTGGAATAGATGCACAGTTTTGGCTTAATAGAGAAATGTTATATCGTGAAAAATTATTAAGAATTGACCAAGAAGAAACATTAGAGAAATATATAGATTGGTTAAAAATACAGCCTATTAAGGAGTTGAAAGAATATGGTTATCTAAAAACGAAAAAAGTAAGTTCTGCAATGGCTGAAGAATGTTTAAAGTTTTATGGAGTTGCCTCGCCTGTACAATGGGAATCACTTTATGTAAATCAATATGCAGCATCTAGCTTTCGAAAAAGTGATGCGCATAAAATTACTTTAGGTGGTTTAGCAGCTTTTTTGAGAATGGGAGAAGTAGAAATGAGAAAGCTAAAATTGGGTTCATATAGTAAAGACACATTTAAAGAAGCGCTTAAAGAAATCAGAACAATGGTAAGAATTCATCCAGAAGATTTTGCTTTGCGTTTGCAGCAGTATTGTTCAAATGCTGGAGTTGCTGTTATTTTTACAGCAAATATTCCCAAAGCTCCAATTAGCGGTGTAGCAAGATGGGTAGGAGGTATTCCTTTAATACAGTTAACTGACAGATATAAATCTAACGACCATTTCTGGTTTTCTTTTTTTCATGAAGCTGGACATATTCTATTACATGGTAAAAAAGATGTTTTTATAGAAGATTTAAAAGAATATGAATTGGATACTAAAAAAGAAATTGAAGCAGATAATTTTGCTAGCAAATGGTTATTGCCAGAAAACATTACAGCAGAATTATCAGAAAATATTACAGAAAAAGATATAAGACAATTAGCACGTAAATATAATACACATGCAGCAGTTGTACTTGCACGATTACAGTACCTAGAAATATTACCATATTCGTTTGGTAACAAATTAAAACTTAAAGTTGTGTTAGATAAATATATTAATAGGAATTAGTTCTATTTTAAATGCAGAAGAATGAGTACATTATTAAAATACATGCCAATATTTAGGGTTCGACCACAAGAAACTAAAGTTTTAAAATCCTTTGATTTTGGCGAAAGAATATATCCCTGTCTTGAAATTGTTAAAGAACTAGATAGGGTGAATTCTGAAAAAAAAGAAAACCCTCAAATCTCGCTTTTTGGTTCAAAAAAGGAAAAATCCTTTGAAGATGTTTATATTCCAATTATTAAAAGTATTAAAGCTAATAAGGTTTTTATTGATTTACCGGTTCATCTCCCTCAAAGCAGAAACACAAAACCGCCAACACTACTTTTCTTAAGGACTATAGTAACAAATAGAGAGAAACGAACAGAGTATTTAAAGAAGTTAAAACCCGTTGCTTCTAAAATAATTCCCGTAATATCCTCATATCTACAGATAAACGGAGAGGGCGATTCTATTTCCCTACAAGAAAAAGAAATACGAAATGACTTTAAAACTATTGCTTTTAGGACTTTTATAGAAACTTTTCATCAGGACATTCAACAAATCAAAAAATCTGTAAAGCCATATGATTACATTATTATGGATTTTGAAAACAATGAGTTAGATAAAACAGATGGGGATATTCAAGATATTGTTGAAGATTTCAAAAATCTAAATTGTAACATTGTGATTCATCATAATCAAATTCCAGAAGATATAACAATGACTGGATTAAATCATGGAAACATGATAGATACTATCGATAATAGTCTACCCTACATATTTAAACAGTTTGCTGGTCATTGCTTTTCGGATTATGTAGGTATTAAAAAAGACAACATAACTAGCGGTGGTGTTATAAGTCCAGGTTTTCTTTTCTATGATGCTGTAACAAATAATTTCTTTGGATTTAGATATAAAAATGGAGGACATAAGAAAGGTGAAACAAAACCAGATTTAATAGAGTTTGAAACAACAATAGTTCCAGCAGTTATTGGTTCTAAATCCACAGAAAGAATGCAGTCAGATTCATTAGACTATTTAGGTGTTGGAAATAAAGGTTGGGAAATTATTTCGAACATTCAATTAGGTGAAAATAATGGAGGTGAATCTGGAAAGAGTCCTGCTAAATTCAAAAGAATTAGCATGGAGCATTATTTACACTGTATAAAGCTTAAAATTTCGAATGGAGATTTTGACTAAACTAAAAACTAAAGGTAATAAATATGGCAAGGTTCAATATTAGTATTGAAGAAAAATTGGACATCCATTGGAAATATTTCAGATTTATTTGTCCTCAAAAATTCCCACCTGTTTCGATATCTATTCTTTAATGTTTTTTTAAATCGACTATTAATGTCTTTAGCTGTTAGGCAATCTAAAATATTACTTATTTCACCTCGTGAATTAGGAAAGCTATTAACAAGCTCAGACTTGGTTAACAATTTTAATTGAACTTCAGAATCCATTTTTTCATTAAGTAATGCTTTTTTTAGTTTCTTATATTTTCCTTTTTCATAACTCCAAAGACCATAAGATTTGGGTAATATTTTTTTTGCTTTTTCAATATGCTTTTGGTCAATAACTAAATAGTTGTACTCAAATGCTAACATATAATCAGCCATTTGCTTGCTTAATTTAGATAAATTATCTAATTCTGATTTAATTTCAAAACTAGTGGTATGCCCATTTATAGTTAAAAAATCTAATCGACTATTGTTCACTTTAATTTCAAAGGCAGCTACAATGCTTTTTTTGTTTATGTAGTTTTGAAACAGTTTATACTTAAGTATTTCTTCTCCTTTATAATATTGAAAAAGAGTGTCATTTAGAAGTTTGTGTAGCTCATATTTTGAAAAGTTATCCAAACTTTTAGTTGGAAAAACATTTTTTAATGAAGTAGATAATTTTACAGAATAGTCTAATGCATTATAATTTTTTGCCAATGCATTTATTGTTTTTCCGTCTATATTTTTATCTAAATTCATCAAATGTTTTAATCGTTTGGATGCAAAATTATTATTGGCGCAAAATAAAATTATTTTACCGAAATAATGTAAAATATAAAATTAAACTCTTTTTTTATGAAAAAAGTATTTTTTCAATTGTCTAATTTCATAATGTAAAAATTTAAAAATCTCTTTCAAACTCTTCACAATTTCAACAAAAAACTCTTTCATAACCCCAGTTTTAAATAATTAGTAATTCCAAGCAATGCAGCCAAAGCCATAGCCCTAATGTTTTTAGTTTTCAAAAAATAATCCGCTTCATCGCTATTCGTCATAAATCCCAATTCAACAAGTAGAGCAGGATAATCACCAGCCTCTCGCAATACCTGAAAATCAGCAAACTTTACACCTCGCTTTTTAAAACCTAATTTTTGAGTGGCTTCATTTAAAATGGACAATCCTAAACCTATGGAAGTTTTGGTGTTTTCGCTATCCAAATTATGTATATACACTTCCATTCCTTTAGAAGAGTTTGAAGAAGCATTACAATGTAACGATACAAACACATCAGCATCTAAACGTTTTGCCAATCGACTTCTATCCGTTAAAGAAATTAATGTGTCTTTATAGCGAGTCAAAGACATATCAAATTGATTATTCAAAAGATTTTTATTAAGTCCTAAAATCTCGTTGGCAATTTTCAAAACCACATCCTTTTCTTGGATGCCATTTACACCAATTGCACCAGTATCACTTCCACCATGTCCAACATCAATCACAACCACTTTTTGCTGTGCAAAAACAAAGCACATTTGTAGCAGTAAAATAACAAAACTGACGTTTTTGAGTCGCTGGCTCTTCAAAAATTTTAAGGTTATCAACACAAGCACTTCAATTTTTCATATAATTTGATACCAATTCGCATCAAAGTGATATAATCCTAATTAAATTTTATTTTATTCACAATTTACTGATTATCAGTATTTTGAAATACAATATACAGTATTTTTCACATATCAAAATCAAACAAATTTTTAATCTATTTCGATATGAAAAAATCATTGTATCCAACCGCTTTTTTACTGCTTATTTCAAACGCTCTTTTTGCACAAATTGGAGGAATTGAAGATTCCGTTAACGATGTTTCCGATACCATCAGAACCATTTTTCCAATCATTTTGGGTGTCATTTTCTTAATTGGTTTCCTATTTAATGCAGGTCATTTCTTTGGTGAAAATGCCGATTTAAAAAAGGGAATCACTCGCGTATTGGTATTCGTACTCATTGCTGGTGCTGTAGTTGGAATATTTACCTATTTAATAGGAATCGTAGTATAATGAAGCGATTCGAAATCTATAAAAACATCAGAAAGCGAGCGGTGATTATGGGACTTCCCATTTCGCTGTTCGCCCTAATGATGACTTCGATTCTTGGCTCATTATTGTTGATCATTTTCTCGTTCAGTTTTGCCGTCATTATTTCGGTGTTTGCTATCAATTCCACGCTCTATATAGCCTTAACGCACATCACAAAACATCCTGCTTTACTACATATCAAAAAAATATTTCCTGTAACCATCAGCAACAAAAAAGAGAGTAATCTGTATTATGAAGAAAATTAATCTAGCTACATATCATCCCATTTTAAGCATTGAAGAACATGTTGTGTTTGCCAATAATGGGAATGTGGTTTTATGTTACAAAGGGGATTTGCCCGAAATCTATTCTTTATCCGAAAAAGACTTCGAGGACATTCATGGTTCGTGGTTTCAGGCTTTTAAATCTCTGCCTGTGAGTACCGTAATTCATAAACAGGATATTTATAAAAAAGAAGAATATTCGGCCTCACTATTACCTAAAAATGGCTTTCTAGAGAAAGCCACTTACAACTATTTTAAAGGTCGAAATTACATATCGCACACCTGCTATTTATACTTCATTCTTCCCTTTAATAAAGCCTTAAACGCTTCCAAATTCACTAATCCTTTTAGGAAAGTTGAAAAGGGTATTCATAAAAAGATGGACCACAATGTATCTGAATTTTTTACGTCAGTAGACGATGCTATTTCCTTTATTAATAATGGCAAGAAAGTAAATTTTAGTCCGCTTAAAGACCATGAAATTATTACACTTGCCAATGCTTTTTTTAACGGTTTTAATGATGGTTTTGATACCGATATTCAACTAAAAAAATCAAACATTGAAATTGGTGAAAACTATTTTGATGTACTGGCAATCAATAGTGAACTCTGTTTTGGAGATGTTGTGCAAAGTAGTAAAACTAATGACAAATTTACTTCAGATGATTTTGTGTTTCATCAAGGTTTTATTGATGGATTAGGATTGAATCTAAATGAAAATCATATTGTCAATCAAATCATTTATTTGGATGACAAGCATAAATGGCGAAAACTGCTAGATAAGAAAATTGAAGAACTCAACAAAAGTTCCAATTTCGGTACACAGAACAAAGTCATCTTAAAGAAGATTGAGGACATTGTTGCCAAAATCAATGAAGATGATAGTTCAAGAATTATTAGAGGGCATTTGAATATCATTTTTTGGTCAAAAAATGAAAACGAATTAGGGAGAATTGCATCCAAAATAAAGACAGAGTTTAAAGATCTCGATATTGTGCCCTATTATCCAAAAGGCGAAGAACGTAAAAACTATTTTCTGAATTCGTACTGCTGTTTTTCATCTAACTTTTCAAATGAAGATTTGTATGTAACCGATTTAAAACATGCACTCTGCTTATACCTCAATAACAGCAATTATAAATCGGATGAAGTCGGCATTATTTTTAATGACAGACAGCATAATATTCCTGTTTTAAAAGATGTTTGGGATGAAAAAAAGAAGCGTATCAAAGCCCGAAACTTTGCCATTTTTGCACCAACAGGCGAGGGCAAATCCTTTTTAGCAAATAACATTCTTCGCCAATATTTTGAGAGTAATGTTCGATTGGTGATTATCGATTTAGGTGGCTCGTATTCTAAATTCGCAAAACTTTATCCAGATGACCATATCATTCTTCGGTATGAACAAGGAAAAAACTTGGGGATCAATCCATTTTACATTGCTTCAAAAGAAGATTTAACACCAGAGCGTTTAGAAGATTTGAGTGTGTTTCTATTAGAATTACTCGCTTCAGGAACTGAAACTACCAAAGCTGAAGAAGTCGCTATAAAAAAAGTGCTTCGATACTATTATAAATCCACAAGTAGGAATTATTCCCTGGAATCTTTATACCAATTTGTAGATGCTAAAAAAGACACGCTGATTCAAGAACTGAAAATCCAAGAGGAATACTTCAGCATCTACAACTTTTTGCACATCCTTTCGGAATACGTGGATGATGGATTATACAGTTTCCTTTTCAACGTAAGCGAAGATCAAACTTATAAGATCGAAGACAAACGTATGATTGTTTTTGAACTTGACGAAGTCAAGGACAATAAAGAAATCTTATCTGTTATGTTGAAACTGATAAAATCAGCCATTCAACGCACGATTTGGCGTAACCGTTCCGAACGAGGTATTATCCTTTTTGATGAGTTTGCCAAACAACTCAAATTCGAAAATGTGTTGGAAAGTGTAGAATTCTATTACCAAGCCATACGAAAACAAAATGGAGCGATTGGCATTATTCTGCAATCTATAAATCAATTGCCTAACAATTCCACATCAGCCAGTATTCTTGAAAATACGCAAGTGGTGTATAGCCTTCGGAATGAAAAGGGTTATGCCGAATTGCAAAAACGCTTAAACCTTTCGAGCCACGATCTAAACCAGTTAAAATCCATCAGAAATAATTTAACTGGAGCAAGAAAGTACACCGAAATATTTATCAAAATAGGAAAAGAAAGCAACATTTTCCGTTTGGAAGTTCCAAAAGAAGTTTTCGCAGCATATCTAACCGATGGCAGTGATAGCGAGACCATAATGACCATTTATAAAGAAACAAATGATATGGAAAAAGCCATCAATGAATTTATTAAACAGTCATAGACTGTCATTAGAATAACAATTATTAATCTTTAAAATCAAAAATTATGAAAAAAATCATTTTTACAATTATGCTCATCGGCTTGGTGAGTTTCAAAGGAACAGCACAAGGAATGCCTGTGTATGACAACACCAATTTTATCAGTTTTGTCAAATCACTTTTAGAATCAGGTAAACAGACTTCTCAACTATTAAAAACTGTCAAGTTTTTAAAGAAGCAAAAAGAGAATATTGACAAGGTAAACAATGTGATAAAACAACTCAAAGCGGTTCAAGAACTCGCTAGGAATAATCAACGTCTTTATGATGTTGTACAGGGAGATTTACGTGAGATATTCAACTCGCCTTACATCAAACCGCATGAGGTTAATCGCATATCGGATTCTTTCAATGCCATCCTAGAAAACTCGATGGCAGGTTTAGAATACATAGACAAGATACTTTCTAGCGACAACCTAAAAATGACCGATGCTGAACGTGCCGAAGTACTAAAAACAAAGGAATTGGAATCTAAAGAAATGGTGGCAGAAATTGAAGCTAAAACCAGACGATACCGAGAGATTATAGCCTTTAGAGAAATGCAAGACAAAATAAATAACAGAGAAACCAATTACTAATGGCGGGCATTTTTTTAGGCATAGGATTAGAATATATTGATGCTGTTTTTACGACCATTAAGAATAGTGATTTTTCGCAGTACACTATTACTGGAATGAAAACTTTGGCTATTCTATTCTTCCTTATAAACATTCTAAAAAAATACAATGAAGGTGTTGCAAATAATGAGGGTTATACTTGGGGATTGACACCATCAGAGCTTGCAAAAAACTTTGCGGTCATCATTTTGGTCATTTTCTCAACACAGGTATTGGATGTTTTTGACACCATTTTAGTGGCTATCGAAACCCAATATCGAGACACGGCTCCTGCACTCCTTCCTTTGCAAATGCAAGATATTGATTTGGAACAGGATGTGGGTGCATTGGAAGCCGCCAAAAAAGCATTAGCAATGCTATATGAAGCATTGGTGACACCATTATATGGATTGAAAGTTTTGTCCTTTATCATGGCAATGTTTCTGTGGCTGTTAGATTTGTTTATCTATCCTTTATTTCTCGCAGAGCGTTTCTTTTTACTTGGGATTATGCAAGCATTTTTTCCGTTGGTAATTAGTTTGGCGGTGTTTGAAAAGTTTCGGTCTTTGGCATATAATTTCTTCAAATTGTACGCAGGAGTCTATATGCTGGTACCTGCCTTTTTTCTGGTTAATGTCTTTGTAAATAATCTCTATACCGAAATCAATACCAATTTCTGGGGAGACCTTTTTGGAACAGATTGGGGAAGTAACTTTTTTGCACCACTATTGCAGTTTGGTTCGATAGGATTTATTGTATTGCTAAAATTCAAACTCTATCGTCGTGCGACTTCTTTCGTTTTTAGGCTCTTTAGTACCTGATAAATTTTAAACAATGAAAACACCTTATAAAAATATTTACAATGTTTTGAAACTAAATCGCTTCATTGTTTTGGCTGTGGTTATTTCAGCGACAATTACTTGTATTGTTGCTGTTTTGATGACCATAAAACTTCACAAGGAAACGGTCAATAATGCTTTTGTAGTCAATGTTGATGGAAGTGTTATTCCTATAAAATTAGTGTCACAACAAGAGAATTTAGGCGTGGAAGTTTTGGCTCATTTACAGCTTTTTCACACCTATTTCTATCATATTGATGCTAGCAATTATGAAAAACATTTAGAGAAAGCCCTTTGGCTAGGGAATAGTTCTGTGGACAATCTTTATCGTCAGAAAAAAGCTGATGGTGTTTACAATCGAATACTTCAATATTCGCTGGTGCAACGTGTGGTGAACATTGATTCTAAAATTGACATTCAACAAGAACCTTATCGTTTTGAGACCACAACCGTTTTTGAAATCAATCGAGGGTCTATTGTAGACACATATGAATTGACAACTACTGGAAATTTGATTCATGTGGATAGGAACTTTCCGAATAACACCCATGGATTATTGATTACCAACTTTTTTGAAAACACTCTTAAAAAAATAACTGATGAAAATTGAAAAAAACAAACTCGTTTTTGTTGCAGTCATTATATGCGTGGTGCTTTTTATAGGCTCGTATGCTGTGATTATGATGGGCGAAGATAAAGATCCAACGATTGAAAACAATCAAATTCCTGTTCCCGAATTGGAAGATGAACAAAAGGAATACGAATCAAAACTTGAAGCCGTAGACGATTTGAAAGAGGTTAGAGAAACCAATGCACCAAGCATTTATGATGAACGCTTATTTGATTCTACAGGTTTGTATGATCCAGATTTATTGGATAAGCAAAAAATGCGGATGGTGGATAGCATTTATGAGCAAGGGCAAATTCGATATTCAACAAAAGAATTTGAGAATATCAACCCTAGATATAAGCCTTCAAAACCACAAGTCGAGGCTGAAAAAGATACCATAGATGAGATTGCTGAAAATGAAACCAAAGTTGCAGTAAAAGAACTTGGTTTGGAGCATCAACTGTTTTTTGCTTCGCACCCTATTGAAAATGAAAACATGAATTCACAAAACACGGATGCCTTTATTTATGTGCGAGTGGATGGTACACAGACTGTAAAAATTAATTATAGGTTGCAAATGCGTTTGACAAAGGATGCTACCATTTATGGACAACATTATCCCAAAAACACACCTATTTATGGGTTTGTTAGTTTCAAACCAAACAGAACCATGATAAGCATCGAGAATGTAAATCATCAACCTGTAAAACTAAAGGCATTCGATTTACAAGATGGTAGTGAAGGTATTTACGTAGAAAATAGTTTTAGAGCTGAAGCTACCAATCAGGTTATTGGTGATATGGTGGACGATATTAATATAACCGGTGTTCCGCAAGTAAGTGGTATTCGAAAAATATTTCAACGTAACCATAGAAATGTAAAGGTTACCGTAACCGATAATTATAAACTCATTTTAAAAACGCCAAAGCCATCGTTAAGCCAACTGTTTGGTAAATCGAATCATTAAAAGTCAATAATTAAAAACCACTCTTATGAAAACACTTATCACCATAATATCAATAGCCTGTTCAATCTCAATACAAGCACAAAAATCACTAGACACTATTTATGCCAACGATAAAAAGAACGTCGCCTTGTTTTTTCCAAATCCGATACGTCAGGGAATTACTGGAGCGAATCACTTCATATTTACATACAATCGTGAAAAAGAGCAATATTTTGGATTGTTACAAGCAAAGCCAGGAAAGGAAAGCAACCTATTAACTGTTACAAGTGATGGTAGCGTTTATTCATATATTTTGAAGTATACTGAAAAACTACCGAAGCTTAATTATTTCATCAACAAAAATGAAAGTATAGGGAACGAACTTCCAAAAAAAGCAATTGCCAAACCTATTACAAAACCGTTAAATGATTATGCCAATAGAATAAAACATTTTCAAAAATTTAGTGAATACCTGCTGAATTCAAAATCTGAAAAATTAGCAATCAAACGTAAAAAAGGCGTAAAACTAAAATTGCACAAAGTAGTTTATAATGCTTCTGAAGTCTATTTAGTTTTGGAGGTAGAAAACTATTCTGGAATCAATTTTGAAATTGACTACCTCAATGTGTACAGAGCCAATGGAAATAAGAAACGAAAGTCTTCTTTTCAAAGATTACAACAGAAAGTTATTTATAAACATAAAATGCCTTATTCGGTTTCAGATAAGCAGAACCAACAATTTGTATATGTGCTTCCTAAATTTGTTTTAGGGGATGATGAGCGGTTAATGTTAGATCTGAAGGAGGTTAATGGGAGTCGGAAGATTGATTTGAGAATTAGGCTATGAATGGTTTATGTATTTGCCTTTTAGTAAAACCAAACCAATAAAGTTTGGTTTTTATTATTGATAGTTCCATAGGTTTATTGTTTTTTAAAAATCAAGGACACTATCCAAAGCTTCATCTGCCTCTTTATGAATAAAATTAGCTTGATAATTTAAAGTGGTTTTTAAATCGCTATGCCTGTAAAGCTTTTGTAGCATAAGAGGGTGTATTTTATCTCCAGCAATATTGCCAAAAGTATGTCGTGCAATGTGCATTGTAACTTTTTTTTTGATTTTAGCTTTAACAACAATAACCTTTAAGTTGTCATTGAATCTCTTAGTTGCTACTTTAGTTTTATTGTAAATATCTTTTGCATTATTGAGATCAGCTTTTTTCATTTCTGGAAAAATAAAATCATCATTAGTACTCTTTTCAGCCTTGTAGTATTGGATTAAATCCAATACCTTTTTAGGAACTTTTAAAGAAAGTAATTTGCTATTTTTTCCCATTCTATAATTGAAGCGCCCATCTGTAATCTGTGACCATCTAGTAAATAATACATCAGAAACACGCATGCCAGCAAAATAAAAACTGAATAACCAAACGTTTAAGCTGTGTTTTTCAACTTCTGAAAGATTCTCAATTGATTCGAGTTTTTTGATTTCATTTAGAGTCAATCCGATCTTTACCGTTTCAGGAAATTTGATTTTAAACTTTCCGTTACCGAATGGGTAAAGTTCCTTACTTGCTACTTTGTCTTTAATAGCGCGATTGTATAATAATCGGATTAGAACCATAACATTCATTGCTGATGTTTCCTTGAGTGAAGATGGACCTTTTAGATATACTTTGAGCTTATTAAGAAAACGCTCATCAATTTCTTGAAAAGAAAGTTGTTTAGATTTATGAAACCTCTCTATAAAACTTAACCAGGCTGAGTCTGTATATTTGCGATTGATTTTTTTTTCAGCTTCTAATGCTTCTATATGCTCTTTAGCATAATCAAAAAAAGTTAAAGACGATGTAGGCTTGTATATTTCAGTTTTAATTTGTCTAGCTGAAGCATCTTTAGAATTGCTTTGTAGAGCTATTAGTGACTTTCTTACTTCGGCAATTTTTGTAGAAATTAGCCCATTTAAACTTTTAGCATTTGGATGGGATTTTTTAACCTTAATATTTTGCTCATCCCAATCGACCAAGTCAATATAATGACCTAATTGTTTATATGTAGAACGTCGATTTTTTGTGATGCGAATAGTAAGAGGGTAGAGACCTTTTGCATTCGGTTTTTTACGTAGAACAATTTTTGCACTTGATGACATAACTTACCTGTTTTAATTGCGAAAGTCAAATCAGGTACAGTTTTATGTTAGTAAAGATAACAATTAATAAATCATTTTAGGTACAACATAGGTACAACAAATGTTGATATTAATTGATATTATTTGACTTTAAGCAAAATTACAATAAACATAAATCATTGAAAATGAGTGTATTTATGTTTCTTTGGTGCAATATATACCAAACTTAGGATCTAGTGCCGCAAGGTGTGAGAGTTCGAGTCTCTCCGCCTGTACTTTATAAGAAAGCTAACTTTAACGAGTTAGCTTTTTTTGTTTCATATATTCTGAAATGTTATAGGTTGGAAGATGTTCCTGATTTAAATGGGTTGTTGATTCATTTTATAACGAGACAGAGGCTAAAAAAACCGCCAAGTTTTCACTTGACGGTCTAGACTAATTTAAAATTATTACTGAATGTTAAAGCTTGATAAGCTTAGATGTTAAGGTTTGGCCATTGGTGTTTTCAATCTTAACGAGATATATGCTCTGATTTAAATCTGATATATCATAAGTGTTATCTGTTGTAAATTGTCCTTTGAATACTTTTATCAATTTTCCAGTGATATCATATATCTCTAAGCTGGTTATCGCTTTATTTGTTTTAAACGCTGTGTTTACCGGATTAGGATAAATACTGAAAGCTCCATTATCAACAACATTATCTGTACTTAATGTAGCAGGCATATTTCCGAAGATTCTAAACTGTCCGGCAGGAATAGTAACGGTTGCAGCATTATAAGTTGTATTGCCGGTCTCATCCATTAAATCAAACCAATTTCCACCAATAGGAAAACTAGTATTTACTGTTTGAGATACGACATCAAAGTTTGCTAATACAATAACGTTTCTTAATTCGGTTGTAGGAAGTGATGTATCATAAATATCAATTCTAGGTGTTAATGAACCAGAAGTTATAGTGTAATCACCTTCAAAAACGGCTTCATTAATTTTTAAGTCATTTAGTCGTGCCCAGTCATTATAGATTTGATTTCTATTAGCATCTGCTAACCAATTATTCGTCCATTGAGGTTGAGGTTTAGTATCTAATTTACAACCGTCATCATCTACAGTACCATTAGGGCAAGTAAAAAGTGAGTTTTCCATTCCTAAAGCAGCAAAATGCCAAATCATTTTTGGTCCAGGAACGGTTAAACTAACAGCTCCAATTGCCGACATTCTAGATAAAGCAGTATTTAAATCTCTGACGTTATGAGAGCCAACACTATTATTTCCAAATGTAACTGCTTTATACATTACGCGCTCTTCATCATGACTCTCAGGATAACCCATCACACGAGGTCCATTAAATTGAGAACGCGATTTATGACCAATAGCATCAATATTATTATTAGAATTAAAGCCCATTAAGAGTTGACTATATGGATCTGTCATTTTTCCCCACATCATCACTCCTTTTCCTTCTGAAAGTCTATAATTTGCCCATTCTTTCTCTTCATTTTGACTTCCTAAATGCTCGAAAATCACGTAATGATCTGGATCTAAAGACCAAGAATAATCTGCATATTGTTTAAGAATGTTTACACGATCTTGTTGATAGTTGTTTGTGCAACCTTCATCATTTTGACAATTTTGAGTGAATCCTTTAGTTAAATCCCATCTAAAACCATCAATTTTAAAATCTTCAATCCAATGTTTAACCACACGTTCTGTGTAATCTTGAGTTAAAGTGCTTTGGTGATTAAAATCTGACCCAACACTGTAGCTATGCTGTGCAACTTGGTTAAAATAAGGGTTTTCACTACTTGGTTCTCCCCAACCATCATTATCAGGATCATCCATCCACATACGTACCATTGGGTTTCTTCCGAAGGCATGATTTAAAGCAACATCAAGAATGACTGCAATACCATTTTGATGACATAAATCAATAAACTCTTTGAATTTGTCTTCAGTTCCGTAGAATTTATCTAAGGCTAAGTGGAATGATGTGTTGTAGCCCCAACTTTCGTTACCTTCAAATTCCATTACTGGCATTAATTGAATAGCGTTGACATTAAGGTTTTTAAAATAATCGATTCTATCAATTAAGTTTTGATAGTTTCTATCGGCATCAAAGTCACGTATTAATACTTCATAAACTATTAGATCTTCCTCTTTAGGTGCATTAAAGTTAGGAACTTGCCAGTTATAAGCCGTTTGTCCAGTTTGTAATACAGTAACTTCACGTTCTTGACCAGTAGGATAGGCAGGTAAATTAGGATATGTTACTGTTGGAATATAAGGGTCATCAAAAGGCGATAAGACAAGGGTAGAAAAAGGGTCTGCAGTTTTTACTAAAGCTGGAGAATTTGCAATGGCATTTGTATCAAATACCCAATATTGATATGTTTCTATTTGACCAGGAGTTAAACCTGTAATTTCTAACCAATATTTCCCAGTACTTGGGTCACGTTTCATGACATCAGCGTTACTAGGATTATAATTATTAAAACTACCTGCAATTTGAATAAATTCTTTCCCAGGAGCTGTTAATACTAAAGTCGCTTTAGTGGCATCAACGCCATAATTAATTCCATCTTCTAAACCAGATGGTAGGGCTTGTTCTGTAACAGTAGGAACAACCACGACTTCAAAACTAGCTTCTCCAGTTTCAGAAGAACTAGGAGGTGTACCTACAAATTTTAGTGTACCACTTTCTGTAATATTAGTTATAGTTGAGTTACATGCTGGAAATCCGCAGGATCCAGTTGTAACAGAGACGTCATTATAAAATATTTCGAAGCTACCTTGCACTGTTGCTCCACCTTGAAAAACTATAGTGGCGCTAATATTTAAATCACTACCCGATTCGATGACAACCATATCACTTGTTGGATTTGTGAAATTAATTTGTACACTTCCAATTGGAAATATGAAATCTGTACAGCTATCATCTTTAAATTCTTGAGAACCATCTTCGTTTCTAAAAACCATTCCTATTTGAGTGGCTGTATCAGCTTGGTTTTGTGTTAATCCATAATAGGTTTGAGGTGTAATAGTGATGCTGTATGTACCATCACCATTGCTTAACATTTCACCTACACCATCATCTTGTCCCCAATTTCCAATGGTATTAAAACCAAATGCATTAGAATTATCTCCAATACCAGAATGCATGTAAACTTTTACAGGATTATTATAACCATTACAATTTGTGTCAGAACTATTTGTATCGACAGTTATCGTAACAGGTTCATCAACTTCAATTGCACCAACGCTTAAAGTTACCTGAGCAAATGTGTTTAAAGAAATAAGCGTTATTAAAGAACATAAAATTTTTTTCATAGTGTCAATAGTTTAAAAAAAAGGCTATGTATCATACATAGCCTTTTAAAGAATGTTATAATTTACTCTACGGTAATAGTTAAATTTCCTGTATCTACAGTCACTGTATAAGTTCCAGGTGTACCATTAAAGAAGAAGTTACTATCTCCATCCATAGCATTGATTAAATCGGCATCAATTGTATAGCCATCGGCTTCATATGTTGGGTAGTTTATACCACTGTCCCAATCAGTATTTACGGTAAAAAATCTAAAGGCATCGTTAGTAAACGTAACTTGTCCAGAGTAAATACCAGCACCTGTACATGGTAACGCTACAGGTGAATCCCATGACCAACCAGCATCAACAGCACCTGCGCCTACAATCCATAATTGCTCAAAATCACATTGTAATTGTTCAGGCCCTATAGTGATAGTTTTATTAATGTCATCAACAGTTAAGAAATAAGTTCCAGGAGTACCGACAAATGAAAAGTTACTATCACCATCCATGGCATTTGCAAAATTAGAATCAATGGTATAGCCATTCCCTTCATATGTAGGGTAATTAATACCAGTTCCCCAATCATTATTTACGGTGAAGAATCTAAATGAATCATTTATTAAAGCTACGTTACCTGAGTAAGTTCCATTTCCTGTACAAGGTAAAGCAACAGGATTGTCCCATGACCAACCAGCATCTGCAACACCTGCACCAACTAACCATAATTGATCAAAGTTACAGTTAGGTCCAACAACAGGAGGTCCTAATGTTATGGTTTTAGCTTCTGTATCAATTTCAATGAAATATTGTCCAGGTGTACCCACAAACTGGAAGTTGCTATCACCATCCATGGCATTAACTAGGTTAGAGTCAATAGTATATTGTAGACCTTCGTAGTAAGGGAAGTTTCTTCCAGAATCCCAATTAGTAGCTTCTGTGAAAAACCTAAACGCATCATTAATTAAATTGATGTTTCCAGAATATTTTGTGCCTTGTAAAGGTAATTCAACTGGTGTTGCCCAATCCCATCCTGCGTCAACAGCTCCTGCGCCAACAACATAAAGAACTGGAGGTAGCTCTAAACTGTAAGGTGTCACAGCAACAGGAATAGCATCAGAAAAACGTTCCATATTACCTGCATCCATTTCTATGGTTGCTCTAATTCTAATATCTAAGTTTCCTACTTCTTCTGCAGAGAGGCCTGCATCAATGATTATTTGATTAAAGTTTTCATGCGTGAAAGATTCAGGAGAATCCACCAATAGAGTCTCTCCATTTATTTCTTGCTCAGATACTGTTACTGGGCTAGCAAAGTCAGTTCCAGCTTCAGCAAATTGAATAGCATATAGAACATCTACAGAACTGTTATCTCCAAAATCTGGATCTTCCCATATAATATTAATTGCTTGATCATCTGGAGTGCTTTCAAGCAATACTAAGCTAAATGTGCTGTCTGGAGTTGTAATTACAGGTACAGCTTCAGAATAAGAAGACACACTAAAACTAACGTTGTTAGTTACATTTGCGTCATTTGTTACTCTCATGAATACTGTAAACGGTTCAAAAGCATCCGCACCAGAATTTAAAACAATAGTGTTGAATTCTGCTACTGTCATTGTAAACCTATCTGTAGTAGATGATCCAATTATTAAAGGGCTTTCAAATAAAGCATCGGGTGATAATTCTACCATGTAATTAGCAGAACCTGATAATAATTGATCATTCCAAACGATTGTAAACGCTTCGTTATTTGGTAAGTTGTAATTTAAATTAATATTAGATATCGCAGGTTCCAATAGCGTAAAAGATGCATCAGGAGTTGTGATTTCAAAATTTTCTTCAGTTTCGCACGATATAAATACTAAGAATAAACATAGTATTAACGCACTAATTTTATTGATTTTCATAGTGTTATTTTTTTATAAGTTTAACGGGATCATAATATAATCTCCAGTCAAGTCATTAAACCAAACTTCGTAATCATCTTGCACAACAACAGGAATGGTTCCTCCGCCTTCAGTTGCGACACCCGAAAATGAAGTTGATCCAGCCCAAGAAGAACCTGTATTAGTTGTAAATTGTAAATCTCCAGGTTGAAGGTTTACACTATTAACATACCATAGATGAGAATCAAAACTTGATTGTGTCATTACTGTGTCACCATTGAGGGCATCACCTTGTAGTGTTACACTAGAAAAAGTTGTAGATCCTGAGTCATCATAAGCACTCATAGTGTAAGTGTTTGATGAAAAGTTGATTGTAAACGTATAATAACCATCTGATGCTACACCAAATCGACCTGGATCACTGTCTTGTGTTGTTGGATTTCCTGCAATATCACCAGCGCCAACGATATCATCACTACCTTCAGGAGTTGAAGTTCCCCATTGTGGTTGCCATTGACCTCTTAATTCTAAAATTTTGAATCTACCATCATCAAAGCCACCACCGCCTTTAGTAAAGAAACCAGTATATGTATATAAGTTACCGTTTTCAGAGTCTCTAAATAATGGAGGATTGTTGTTGTTATTGTTCCAATCTGCCGAAGTCCCATTTCCAACTAAATAAAAATCTCTAAAAATATAATTGAAGAATGGTTGTACTTCAAAACTAATAATGTTAGAAGATACAGGTAAACCATTTTGGGTTCCAATTGTACTTACAACTCTAGCATATATTGTACTAAACATAAATGGAGGTAAGCCAGCTGCACCAGCAGATGAATTTAGCTCATTTACTGATAATGTTGCAGAGGTTGTTCCTACAACAGAGGTAGCTAATACAGGATTATTAAATTCAGCATTGGAAGATACCTGAACAGCATAATTCTCGGAAGCTTGCTGATTATAATTAGCTTCGTTCCAATTAAATGTCACCGCTGCATTAGCAGGATTAGAAGGGTCTAATTCTATAGAAGTTATTGGTAACTCTGATAATGTAATTGGAGTCGTTTCTGAGGCTGTAAAAATAGTTTCGTCATTTTCACAAGAAGTTGCGAACAGACCAAAAGTCATTACAGCGATTAGAATATGTATGTTTTTTGTTGTTTTCATTGTTTCTTTTTTTAGTACCCTGGATTTTGAGTAAGATTTGGATTAGCAGACATACTGAAATTTGGAATAGGATATAAATTTAAATGTGACGGTATGGCTATACCATTGCTTCCGTTTCCTTTCCAAGCCCAGTTATAATTACCTCCTGTGAAGAGTCCAAAACGTATTAAATCTTGTCTTCTATGTGCTTCCCAGTGTAATTCTCTAGAACGTTCGTCTAGAATAAATGGTAATGTAAGATCAGAATTAGAAATCAAATTAGGGTTGTTAGCACGTGATCTTAAATCATTTATTAATTGTACGGCCTCATCTAATGAACCTCCTCCACCTCTTAAATGAGCTTCGGCATACATTAAATTGACATCAGCTAATCTAAATAGTGGGAAATCTGTATCAACAAAAGTTTGATCGATCCCTGCTTGTCCTGTAGATGATACATTAGAAAATTTTTGTATAATAAACCCAGTATCTCTGTCTGAGATGTCGGAAATACCTATTGGCCTATCGCCAGATATAATAGTATTTCTATCATCATCACCAAAATTACCACCTTGCCATAATTCTGCAAATTCTTTTCTAACTCTTAGTGCGCCTCCCCAGCCACCTTCAGAAACACCAACTTCTGTTCCATTAACTTCTAAGCTTCCTACAGAACCATTAATCATAACAGTTGTTGGACCATAATTTTGAGTTGTTGAGCCATCTGAAATAATTGAAAAAATGATTTCATTTGTAGCAGAGTTTGTGTTATTATCTGCCATAAAGTTATGTTTATATTCAGTTGCTAATGTGTAACCAGAACCAAGTAATTGTTGGCAATAGTTCATACAATCTGCATATCTGTTTTCTCCAATATAAACTTCTGCGTTTAAGTATATTTTAGCTAAAATCATATAGGCTACTCCTCTGTCTGCTCTTCCATATTCATTAGCACCTGCAGGCACTAAGTCATTTTCTATAGCAATTAATTCGCTTTCTATGAATTCAAAAAGTTGCGCTCTATCTGCGACAGGTAAAACAGAGTTTATGGCATCAGCCTCAGTACCAAAGTTTGCTTTTCCGAAGAGATCCATCATATAGTAATACGATAAAGCTCTTAAAAGTCTTGCTTCTGCACGATAAGCAGTAATGTTTTGACGAACACTTTCTGAAACTCCTCTGCTATCTAATTTATCAACGGTTGTTTCTCTTAAGAAATTGTTTGCTAGCGCTATTGTTAAGTGCGATCTACTGTACATTCCTAAAATTAACGGGTTTTGAGCTGTCCAGATATTACGTTGGATTTCTCTTGTTCCAGGATCATTTTCATATGACCAAATCATTTGATCAGCAGATAGTGTTTGCATATATAATAATACACGACCAAATTGGCTAGTACCTGCATCAATACCTTCAATGTTAGAGGATTCTGCTCCATCTGTTCCTGTTAATGCTAAATTAGCATAAACTCCAGCAATGACTTGTCTGTAGGCGCTTTCGTTTTGAAAAAGGTCTTCGCCTAATAGCGTATCATCATCATTTAATGTAACGTTAAAGATCATCTGTACACGAGAAGAACGTAACGACAACAAGTAATGATAAGATACTAATGTTTTTAATTGTTTTTTTCATAGTCTTTTAAAATTTAATATTAGCACCTACTAAAATATTTCTCGGTCTTGGATATATTGTGTTATCTATACCATTAAATACTTCTGGATCTAAACCGCTGTATTCTGTTAATGTAAATACATTTTGTATCCCACCCCAAACTCTAACAGATTTAATAACGTTAGAAAGTTCATTAAAGGTATATCCTAAAGTAATGTTATCCATTTTTAAGAATGAAGCATTCTCTAAATAAATATCAGAATTTATGACATCTGATGTTCTTTGGAAATTGGTATTTAAAACAGATGTTGGTATGTTTCCTAAAACAGAATTGTCTTGTAATAACTCATACTGTGCTCTTGCAGAATCTACATTGTTATATACATAGTTACCAATGTTAGCTCTTAAGTTAAAAGCTAAATCAAAGTTTTTGTATTCTAAATTGGTTTGAAAACCTAAAATTACATCTGCATCAGGATTAGCTCTTAAGTAACGGTCTTCATCATTTATTATATTGTCACCATTTAAATCAACATAGGCACCTTCAATAGCGTTACCTTGATTATCATATAATTGTTTGTATACATAAAATGAATTTGGTGCTTCACCTTCTCTAAATAATTGAATAAAGTTACCAGTACCACCAGCAATCCCTCCAGTTGTTACATCTTGACCATAAGCCAACTCTGTAATTTCTCTATCTAACATGGTTGCATTAAAATTGAAGTTTAAAGAAAAATCTTCTTTTTGAATTACATCAACATTAGTTGTAAATTCTATACCTTGAATTCTTAAGTTACCAATATTTTGTACAACGCTATTTGAGAAATTACTTGCGTCACCTACAGGTGCATTAAAGAGTAAATCTTCAGAGTCTTTTTGAAATACATTTAAGCTTCCTGATATTTTATTATTAAATAAACCGTAATCTATTCCTACTTCTAAAGTAGTAGTTTCTTCCCATTTTAAATCTGGGTTAATTTCTGAAGGTATTAAACTCGAAATTACTGTATTTCCAAATTGGTACTGTGAATTATCGTTTCCTCCACGGTAACGACTAAGAAAAAGATCTCTTTCTCCAATTTCTTGTTGACCAGTAATACCGTATCTAACTCTAAGTTTTAAGTCTGATATCGTTTTAGAGTCTTTTAAGAAGTCTTCTTCACTTAGTTGCCAAGCTAATGCTCCTGCATAAAAATTCCCCCAACGATTGTCTTCACTAAAACGAGAAGTACCATCACGTCTATAAGTTGCTGTTAAAAGATATTTTTCAAAGAATGTTAAATTAGCTCTTCCGAAGAAACCAATAAGTACAATATCTGGATCGGCAAAAGTATCACTGAAACTTTGAGGGTCATATTGATTACCAGTGAAATATCCACTATTGGTAAAACGTTGGTATGAATAACCTGCTGTAAAATCTGTTTGCACGTCTCCAAATGTTTTCTTGTAATTTAAGAATCCATCAAGAGATTGATTTTTTCGTATTTGATAGCTTATTGATTTATTGGCTGAAACATTATCATTTGTAGCAAACTCTGAGTTGTTATTTGTCCAACCAGAAGTTTCATCAAATCCTAAATTAAGTACCGCTTTTAAGTCTGGTAAAAAATGAAATTTATAATCAAAATTGATGTTTCCGAAAAAACGTTCAGCGTCACCACGATTATCTGTTTGTAATAGAGAAGCTACAGGGTTAGTAGTTCCACTGGATAATACATCTCCATTTCTATGTTGATAATATCCATTAAATGGAGATGTTGCATCATAAACCGGTTGTGTTGGGTCATAACGTAAAGCGGCTCCAATTTGACCAGAATCACCAAATCTATTATCTTCAAAAGAAAGGTTTGCATTAAGACTTACTTTTAAATGATTATCAAACATGGTAGGGTTTAAAGCAAGAGATAAGTTTCGTCTGTCAAATTCTGATGTTAAAATAGCACCTTCTTGTTTGGTAACTCCAAAAGATAAACGTGCAGGTAAAGATTTTAAAATAGAACCTCTTACTGTAATATTATGCATCGCAGATACTGTTTCTCTAAATATCTCATCCTGCCAATTTGTATTAGCTTCACCTAGTAAACTAGTGTCTAAAGTAGTTCCATTAATAGGTTGAGAATTTACAAGTGCTCTAAATTGATCTGCAGAAAATACATCAATACGATCTCTAATTTCACCAAATGTAAATTGAACATCATAATCAGCACTAAAACTTGTTTTCCCCTTTTTTGTAACAATTATGATGACACCATTAGATGCTCTAGAACCATAAATAGCAGTTGCAGAGGCATCTTTTAAAACTGTAAACGATTCAATGTCATTTGGGTTGATTGTAGATAGTATACTCCTAGAACCACCAATGTTATCATTTGAAATTGGTAAGCCATCAATTACAATTAATGGATTGTTAGAAGCATTAATAGATGATCCTCCTCTAATCTTTATTTCAGATCCAGATCCAGGTGCACCACTTGTGTTTACTGTAACACCAGCAACTCGACCTTGTAAAAGGTTTTCAGTAGTTACAATATTACCTTTGGTGAAATCTTCTGACGTGATCGACTCAACAGATCCTGTTGCATCTTTTCTAGTGGTAGTACCGTAACCAATAATTACAATTTCGTCTAGTTTACCTGCGTCTTCACTTAAAGTTACATTAAATGGTGAAAGCCCATTGTAGGCTATTTCTTTTGTTGTGTATCCTAAATATGAGAATACTAAAATATCTCCTTCGTTAACAGCTATTGAATATTTACCATCAAAATCGGTAGATGCTCCGGTTGTAGTTCCTTTAACAAGGATGTTTACACCTGGTAACGGTAATGCGTTAGCTTCATCTGTAACTGTACCTGTTATCTTGGATTGCCCAAAGATAGTCGCAGGTATTAAAAACGTTAGTACGAGTAAGCTATTTAAAAATGTCTTCATAAAAAATTTTTAAAGTTAGTTGCTTTGTTTGTTGCTTATATTTTTCACTTCTTGGGTTAAAACTATGTAAATTTTGTGTAAATTTTAACTTACCACTATTAATTAGAGTTGCGAAAACGTTTTCGTGTTAAGAACTTTTTTTATTTTAATATAAAACCATATAAATACGTGTATTATTATCAGATTTGTAATAAAGTGATAACTTTGTTGTTAACTTCGAAATTAAATGCGGTTAAAATTTTGAATAAAAAGTCGATTTTCGATTCACTTTAACCTAAATTGATACTCCAAAATAAATGTATTTTAAACCTCCTAAATGAAACGAAAAATAACCCTAAAACAAATTGCAAAAGAATTAGATGTTTCCATTTCGACAGTGTCAAAAGCCCTCAGAAATAGCATTGAAATTAGCGAAGATACTCGTCAAAAAGTCCAAGCGTTTGCCAAATTATATAATTATAGACCCAATAACATTGCGTTAAGTTTAAAAAATAGAAAGACAAAAACAATTGGTATCATAATTCCAGAAATTGTACATCACTTTTTTTCTGAAGTTATTACAGGTATTGAGTTAGTTGCTAATAATAGAGGGTATAATGTTATTGTTGGGTTGTCTAATGAGTCTTTTGATAAAGAGGTTATAAACATGCAAATGTTGGCCAATGGAAGTATTGATGGATTTATTTTATCTATAGCAAAAGAAACGCTTCAACAACAGGATTATCATCATTTTACAGAAACTATAAATCAAGGGATGCCAATCGTCATGTTTGATCGTGTGGTTAATGAAATACCATGTGATAAAGTGATTGTTGATGATGTAGAAGGTTCAAAGCAAGCTGTAGAGAAACTAATAGCTAATGGTTGCAAAAATATAGCCATTATTTCTACTAAGGATTATGTTAGCGTCGGAAAATTGCGTACCCAAGGCTATTTAGAAGCGTTTGAAGATCATAAGATAAACGCAAAATCTTCTTTAATTCTTAAAATTGAAGATAAACTTATGTTTGATGATCATCTTGATAAATTGGAACATGAAGTCGAGCAGCTCTTCAAATCAAATAAAAGTATTGATGGGATTTTTGCAGTAAACGAACTCTATGCAGTTACGGCTATTAAAGTGGCTAGAAAATTAGGTTTAAAAATTCCTGAAAATCTTCAAGTCGTTAGTTTTAGTGATGGTGTGCTATCAAAACATTCTACTCCAAGTTTAACCACTGTAAGTCAACACGGTCAAAAAATAGGGGAGAAAGCAGCTAATTTACTGATTAATAGGCTTGAGGCGGAAGAAGTGGCTTATGATGACGAGACAGAAGAAGTCTATGAAACCGTTGTTATAGAAACCAATCTTATTGAACGAGAATCTACCAAATAGTAGATTTAATATTGAAATTTCAAAATCTTTAGTATATTTACACCCAAATCAAAACTTATATTTTTCACTTCTACACATAAGTTTTGATAAGTTTAAACGCTTGTCAATAGTATTAATTTAAATATACTAATGATGAAAAAGCGCGTTTTAGGTTTTTGGGAAATTTGGAACATGAGTTTCGGTTTCTTAGGAATCCAATTTGGTTTCGCACTACAAGGAGGCTTTATGTCTCGAATATTTCAAACACTTGGAGCAGAAAAGGATGCTATTCCGTTATTATGGATTGCTGCACCTTTAACAGGTTTACTCGTTCAGCCAATTATTGGGTATATGAGTGATAGAACTTGGCACTCCAAATTAGGTCGAAGGCGACCTTACTTTTTAATAGGAGCTATTTTAAGTTCTTTAGCCTTATTTTTTGTTCCTTACTCACCAGCATTATGGATTGCTGCTGGATTTTTATGGGTTTTAGATGCATCTATCAATGTATCTATGGAACCATTTAGAGCGTTAGTTGCAGATAAATTAACAGAGTCTCAACGCACTTACGGGTTTGTGGTACAAACTTTAATTATTGGTATTGGTACATGGGTAGCAAGTAATTTGCCATGGATGGTGTCGCAATTTGGAGTAAGTGATTCTGCAGACTCTGGAGTTATTACAGATTCTGTTAAAATTGCATTTGCAATTGGAGCATTTGTCTTTTTACTAAGCATTTTATACACGATTTTTACAACTTCGGAATATCCTCCAGAAGATATGGAAGAATTTGAACGTGAGAAAGCGAGAAAAAATCAATTCATTCCAGATATTTTAAACAATATTGGAAACATGCCTCTTACCATGAAAAAGTTAGGCGTTATTCAATTCTTTTCTTGGTTTGCTTTTTTTACTATGTGGAGTTTAGCAAACCCAGCGTTAACAGAGCATGTTTTTAATACACCAGCTCCAGTGCAATCGGCATATGATATGACGATTCCAGCACAAGCAGAGGCCTTTAATTTAGTAAATACGGCATTTCAAAAATCATCAAATTTGGTTGGGTCTGCTATGGGAATATACGGTTTGTCATCTATGGCATTTGCACTATTACTAGTGCTGTATACTTCAAAGAAAAATATAAACAGAAAGTACGTTCATATGTTTTCTTTAATATTAGGTGGCTTAGGTTTTATACTCATGTATTATACGTCACCAGAACATTTAAAATGGTGTTTTGTGTTAATTGGTATTTCTTGGGGAAGTATTCTCTCTATGCCTTATGCGATGCTATCAAGCTCAGTTGATCCAAATAAAATGGGCATGTTCATGGGTGTTTTCAATATGTTCATAGTTATTCCACAAATAATAGCTGCTTTAGGAGGTATTAATTTTGTTTCAGGACTTCTTGGCGAAGAAGCAATCAATGCCATGACCGTTGCAGGAATTAGTTTAATAGTAGCAGGACTGTGTAATCTTTTAATAACAAACAAACAAGCAATTTCTTATCAACCAGAATTAACTCAAACCAATGACTAAAAAAGGATTCATTTTCGATTTAGATGGTGTTATCGTAGATACCGCAAAATATCATTTCCTAGCATGGAGAAAACTAGCCAAAGGTGTTGGTGTAGATTTTACTGAAATTCAAAACGAACAATTGAAAGGCGTTAGCAGGCAAAAATCGCTTGAAAAAATTCTAGAATGGGGAAACAAGACGCTTCCTGAAGAAGACTTTAATAGGCTCATGGCTCTCAAAAACGAGGATTATTTAACTCACGTTGAAAACATGAAGGAAGATGAAATTCTACCAGATGTGCCTAAAGTATTAAACTATTTAATTAGTAAAGAGCAACCTTTAGCATTGGGATCTGCAAGTAAAAATGCACATACTATTTTAGATAAAGTTAATCTTCTTGAAAAGTTTAATGCAATCGTTGATGGAAATGGTGTTAAAATAGGAAAACCAAACCCAGAAGTGTTTTTAAATGCTGCTAAATTATTAACCGTTAATCCTAAGGATTGCATCGTTTTTGAAGATGCAGTTGCAGGAGTAAAAGCAGCCAATGCTGCTAACATGATTTCTATAGGTATAGGAGAACAATCAGTGTTAAACGAAGCAGATTATGTGTTCAGTGATTTTACTGAAATTTCTCTAGAGTTTCTAGACGACATCATGTCAAATAAAATAACCAAACAAAACAATCACTAATTTATCAATTGATAAATAATACAGAGATATATGAATCATAATTATATCAAACCAGATAACTGGTCAATCATAGAAGAAGGATTTGATGCCAAACGTGTGAAATCTTCAGAGAGCTTAATGAGTATTGGTAATGGAGCCATGGGACAACGTGCTAATTTTGAAGAGCATTACTCAGGCGAAACCTTTCAAGGTAGCTATGTTGCAGGTGTTTATTATCCAGATAAAACGAGAGTTGGTTGGTGGAAAAATGGCTATCCAGAATACTTCGCAAAAGTACTAAACGCTCCAAATTGGATTGGGATTAACGTCACCATTAACGGTGAGCAATTAGATTTAGCTAAGTGTGAAAAAGTAGAACATTTCCGAAGAGAACTCAACATGAAAGAAGGTTGGCTCTCTAGAAGTTTTACAGCAACACTTCAAAATTTTATAGAAATTAAAGTTGAAACTAAGCGTTTTTTAAGCTTAGAAATTGATGAAGTTGGCGCTATAGAATATAATGTGACTCCTTTAAATAATGATGCGCAAATAGATTTTATACCATATTTAGATAATGGTATTACAAATGAAGATTCTAATTGGGATGATAAATTTTGGGATGTATTGAGCGTAAACCATGACGATGATCAAGCGTTTATTGTTTCAAAAACAATGAAAACACATTTTTATGTGTGTACATCTATGCAAACGCAAGTGTCATTAAATGGTAAAGCATTAAAGCAAGACAAGGTTGTTAGTGATGCTATTGATAAAATTGAGTTTACATATAAAAACCAAGTCTCTAAAGGCGATACCATCACAATGACAAAATTTGGTGGTTATACTGCAGATAGAAACCATGATAAAAATGAATTAATTACTGCAGCAAAAAAGACATTAAAAACAGTATCTCAAATGGGATTTGATGGCTTGCTAGAAACTCAAAAAGAGGCTTGGGCTAAAATTTGGGATATGGCAGATATTTCTATCGATGGAGATGTCGCAGCACAACAAGGAATTCGTTTTAATATTTTTCATTTAAATCAGACTTACCTCGGAAAAGATACACGCTTAAATATTGGTCCGAAGGGATTCACAGGTGAAAAATATGGAGGAAGTACCTATTGGGATACCGAAGCCTATTGCATTCCGTTTTATATGGCTACCAAAGATCAAAACGTTGCAAAAAGCTTATTAGAATATCGTTATAACCATTTAGATAAAGCCATTGAGAATGCTCAAAAATTAGGATTCACTAATGGTGCAGCGTTGTATCCAATGGTTACTATGAACGGTGAAGAGTGTCATAACGAATGGGAAATTACCTTTGAAGAAATTCATAGAAATGGAGCCATTGCATTTGCTATTTTTAATTACTACAGATATACAGGAGATTATAGTTACATCCCAGAAAAAGGACTTGAGGTACTTATTGGTATTGCGAGATTCTGGCATCAACGTGCTACATTTTCTACAGCTAAAAACAAATATGTAATATTAGGTGTTACAGGTCCTAATGAGTATGAAAATAATGTAAATAACAACTGGTACACAAATTATATTGCACAATGGTGTATCCAGTACGCTTTAGAAACTATCGAGAAAGTTAAAGAAGGTTTTAATGACGATTACACTCGAGTAAAAGGTAAAACTCAAATTACAGATAGTGAATTGGATCAATGGAAAGCCGTTGCAGATAACATGTATTTTCCATTTTCCGAAGAAAAAAATGTTTACCTACAACAAGATGGTTTCTTAGATAAAGAGTTAATTACGGTTGCAGATTTACCTAAGGCTAGCAGGCCAATTAATCAAAAATGGTCTTGGGATCGTATTTTGCGTTCGCCATACATCAAGCAAGCCGATATTTTACAAGGCATGTACTTTTTTGAAGATGATTTTTCTACGGAAGAGTTAGAGCGTCATTTTGATTTTTACGAACCATTTACAGTTCATGAAAGCTCATTGTCACCTTGTGTACATAGTATTCAAGCTGCAAAATTAGGTCGTATGGAACAAGCCTATGAGTTTTACTTACGTACCTCTAGATTAGATTTAGATGATTATAATCATGAAGTAGAAGAAGGATTACATATCACATCTATGGCAGGAACTTGGATGAGTATTGTAGAAGGTTTTGGTGGTATGCGTGTTACAAATGATATGCTGTCTTTTGAACCCAAAATTCCTAACGAATGGGATTCTTACTCTTTTAAAATCAATTTTAGAAATCAAATTTTGAAAGTTAATGTCACTAAAAACGGAACAAAATTCCAATTAGATGGAGACCATCAAATCGATATTATGGTTAAAGGTGAAAAAGTGACTATTAGTCCAAATAATCTTGTAACCGTTTAATACATATTAATAGCCAACAGGGTTTATTAACCTTGTTGGTGTTCTTAAATTTTAAACTGTTCTAGCCTAAACTATTTAAGAGCTAGACAACTAAAAAACTATTATAATGAAAGGCCTCAGTTATATATTTTTCTCATTTATACTAGTTTTAAGTGTGTCTTGTAATCACAAAACACCAAACAAAACTGCAGAGCAACCCACAACAGCTAAGTTGTTAGATCAAAACGATATAGATCGTATTGAGCCACCAAATTGGTGGACAGGTTTAAAAAACGACCAACTCCAATTATTGGTACATCATAAAAACATTGGCAATTACGAAGCCACTATCAATTATCAAGGAGTGAAAATTGATACAGTCACCAAAGCCGATAAAAGTAATAACTACCTATTTATAGATCTTATTATTTCAAAACAGGCACAAGCAGGTCAATTTAATATCACCTTTAAAAATAGTGAAGGTGATGAGCTTATTGATGTGTATGAGCTTAAAAATCGAATTAAACCAGCTGAAGATTACATAGGTTTTAACAGTAGCGATGCTATATATTTAATCACACCAGATCGTTTTGCTAATGCAAATCCTGATAATGATACCTTCAAAAATTTAAATGAGAAAACAATTGATCGCTCTAACAATTACGCACGTCATGGAGGCGATATTCAAGGAATGACCAATCATTTAGATTATATTCATGATCTAGGTTTTACGGCAATTTGGCCACAACCTTTATTAACTAATAATATGAATCGAGGCTCATATCACGGTTATGCTATTACAGATTTGTATCAAATAGATCCACGTTTTGGGACTCTAGAACAATACAAAGAATTGTCTCAAAAAGCCAAAGATAAAAACATGAAACTTATCATGGATCAAGTGGCTAATCATTGCGGTTTAGAGCATTGGTGGATGCAAGATTTACCTTTTAACGATTGGGTAAATTACCAAGAAAACTATGAAAAAAATATAGAAAATTGGAGTAATGAGTTTACAATAAACTCAAATCACAGGCGAACATCAAATCAAGATATCTATGCATCACAACATGATAAAGATGGTCACGGTCAAGGTTGGTTTGTAGCATCCATGCCAGATTTAAATCAACGTAATCCATTTATGGCGAAATATATTATCCAAAATAGTATTTGGTGGATAGAGACTGCGCAGTTAGATGGTATACGTCAAGACACATATCCTTATCCAGATAAAGATTTTATGAGTGATTGGGCAGGAGCGATTATGACCGAGTATCCAAATTTTAATATTGTAGGTGAGGAGTGGAGTTATAACCCGCTGTTAATAGGCTATTGGCAAGATGGCGCAAATAATAAAGATGGTTACGATTCTAATTTAAAATCTACTATGGATTTTGCTATGCAAGCCAATGTTGTTAATGCACTAAATGAAGAAGAATCTTGGGACAAAGGCCTCGTGAAAATCTATGAAGGGTTGGCAAATGATTTTTATTATGCAAACCCAAAAAGCATTTTGATTTTTGAAGGCAATCATGATATGAGTCGTATTTTTACACAACTTAAAGGAGATATCGATAACACAAAAATGGCAGTGGCAACGTATGCAATGATGCCTAGAATTTTACAAATGTATTATGGTACAGAAATTTTAATGAACGACTTTGATAAGCCAGGAGATCACGGCTTAGTACGAACAGATTATCCAGGAGGATGGAGTGGAGATACCAAAAATGCATTTACAGGTGATGGATTGTCTTCTAATGAGAAAGACATGCAAACCTTTATAAGCAAACTATTAAATTATAGAAAAAATAGTAAAGCTATTCACGATGGTAAAACCATTCATTTTGCACCTTTTATGGGGACCTATTTTATGTTTAGAGAATTTGAAGATGAAACTGTGGTTATGATTTTGAATAAAAATGATGAACCTATCACTCTAGATCTAAAACGTTATGCCGAAATTGGACTTAATGGGAAATCATTGACAAACATTATAACTGGTGAGAATTTACTGTGGAATGATTCCATTAAATTGAATAGAAAAGGAGTTATAATATTAAGCACTAAAATATAATAGCACGTCATTCTAAACTTGTTCCAGAATCACACAACAAACAAAAATGAAATATAATTTATCATACATAGTACTGTTTTTAACAATTTCGCTAACTGCTCAAAATGCAGATAGAGCATACGTTAGTGCCCAAAAAACAGATAACGGAATAGAAATTAAGGTGAGCGATGGTTTATATAATATCAAATTTTTTACTTCGGAAATCGTCGAGACCACATTTATTCCAACTGGAGAAACAGCATTAAGTGATTCTCATGCAGTCATTTTAGAACCAAATTTTTCAAGTTTTAAAATTTCCGAAGAAGAGCAAAGTATAAAACTAAAATCTAATGGTTTAGATGTTCAAATTACTAAAGTTCCATTTCAAATCTCATACCATTATAAAAGTAAGCCTATAATCTCAGAAAAAGCAGGCTACATCAAAAACGATAGTTTAGAAACCATCCAATTTAATCTCGATAAAGACGAGGTTTTATATGGAGGAGGTGCAAGAGCACTAGGAATGAATCGTCGTGGCAACCGTTTGCAGCTGTACAATAGAGCACATTATGGTTATGAGACACGAGCTGAGCTAATGAACTTTACATTACCAATCGTTATGTCGTCAAATCAATACATGGTTCATTTTGATAATGCGCCAATTGGGTTTTTAGATTTAGACAGTCAAGGCGATAATACCTTAAAATATGAAACCATTTCTGGTCGCAAAACCTACCAAGTTATTGTTGGTGATTCATGGTATGATATTGTAGATAATTATACAGATTTAACAGGTAAACAACCACTATTACCACGATGGGCTTTGGGGAATTTTTCGAGTCGTTTTGGTTATCATTCTCAAAAGGAAGTTATTCAAACTATTGACAAATTTAGAGAAGAAGAGATTCCTGTAGATGCTATAATTCTAGATTTATATTGGTTTGGAAAAGAGGTAAAAGGCACGATGGGAAATCTGGAATTTGATCGTGATTCGTTCCCAAATCCTGAGCAAATGATCAAGGGTTTAAAATCTAGAAATGTAGAGACTATATTAATCACAGAGCCTTTTATGTTAACAACTTCAAACCGATGGGATGAGGCTGTACGAGAAAATATTTTAGCAAAAGACTCGTTAGGTAACCCTTTTGTTTATGATTTTTACTTCGGAAATACGGGTTTAATTGACATTTATAGTAATGATGGAAACCTTTGGTTTAAAAACGTATATAAAGACTTATCAAAATTAGGTGTCAATGGGTTTTGGGGAGATTTAGGAGAACCAGAAGTGCATCCAAGTGAATTAATTCATGCTACAGGTACAGCCGACGAAGTTCATAACATTTACGGTCACGATTGGGCAAAATTAGTGTACGACACAAGTTTAGAAACTCATCCTAATAAGCGTCCATTTATTCTCATGAGAGCAGGATATTCTGGGTCGCAGCGTTATGGTTTAGTGCCTTGGTCTGGAGATGTTAATAGAACTTGGGGAGGACTACAAAGCCAACCAGAAATTGCACTTCAAATGGGTATGCAAGGTTTAGGGTATATGCACAGTGATCTTGGTGGTTTTGCAGGAGATAATCTCGATGATGAGTTATATGCAAGATGGTTACAATATGGCGTGTTTCAGCCAATATATCGTCCGCATGCTCAAGAAGGAGTAGCGAGCGAACCCGTTTATAGAAGTGATAAAGCAAAAGCATTGGCAAAAGAAGCCATTGAATTACGTTATAGGTTGTTACCATATAATTATAATTTAATGTTTGAGAACAACCAAACAGGTACACCTTTAATGAGACCATTATTTTTTGAGGAACCAGATAATCCCTATTTATTTAATTACTCTGAAGCTTACCTCTGGGGAAATGATTTCTTAGTAGCACCAGTTTTAAAAGCAGGACAAATTACTAAGGAAGTCTATTTTCCGAAGCACTCCAACTGGTTTGATTTTTATTCTACTAAATCCTTCAAAGGAGGTAGTACAATTAGCTATGAGCTAGAAAAAAATAGCATACCAACTTTTGTAAGAGGTGGTGCTTTTATAACGATGTCAAAGACGGTTAACTCTACTAAAATTTATAATAGTCAAGATTTGGTGCTACATTATATCTATGATGCCTCTGTCAAAGAGAGTCATCAAGAACTTTATAACGATGATGGTGATTCCGTTGATGCTTTTGTAAATGGTAACTATGAGATTTTAGTGTTTGATGCGGAGCTTAAAAAGAGACAAATTGAGATAGAAATAAGTGCTCAAATTGGTGCTAATTATGGTAGTAATACAAAATCAATGATGTTAGTAATTCATAATATGGTAAGTAAACCAAAGCAAATTAAAGTAGATGGAAAAAAGGTAGAAGGCGATTACAGTAGTAAAAAAGAAACTATGAAATTGATGTTAGATTGGAGTACAACCAATAGCAAAACGATTAAAATAAAACTAGAAAAATAATCACTTGTCAGTTCGATTTAGTGACGTATGAGCGACGAGACATCTCATAATATTAAGAACCAATGAAAATAAAATATTACTTTTTAATAGCGCTAGTATTACTAAGCTTCACTGCTTGTAAAAACGATAAAAAAGAAATGGAAGATTCGCTTAAACCTACAATAGAATTAAAGAAAAAAGAAGTCGTATATCAAGTATTTACGAGACTTTTTGGAAATACCAACACCAACAACAAACCTTGGGGAACTTTAGACGACAATGGAGTTGGAAAATTTAGTGATTTCAATGATAAAGCACTTAGAGAAATTAAAGATTTAGGCGTAACACATATTTGGTATACAGGTGTGCCACACCATGATGTAATTACAGATTATACCAAATACGGGATTTCAAATGATGATCCAGATATTGTAAAAGGTCGCGCAGGTTCACCTTACGCTGTAAAAGATTATTATAATGTTAATCCAGATTTGGCAGATAATGTTACGAATCGTTTACAAGAGTTTGAAGCGTTGATTGAACGTTCTCACAACGCAGGACTAAAAGTGATCATTGATATAGTACCAAATCACGTTGCTAGAAATTATCAAAGTTTATCTAACCCTGAAGGTGCTTCAGATTTTGGTGCAGAAGATAATAAAACTGTAGTTTACGATGTGAATAATAACTTCTATTACAATCCAGGTGAGGCCTTCAAAGTTCCACAATGGAAACATGACTACCAACCTTTAGGTGGTGAAAAAAATCCATTAGCAGATAGTAAATTTGAGGAAAATCCAGCAAAATGGACAGGAAATGGATCACGAGCTTCTCAACCAGATATGAATGATTGGTACGAAACTGTAAAAGTAAATTATGGAGTGTCTCCAGATGGTAGAAAAGATTTTAATGAACTACCAGAAGGTTTTGAGAATGAAGATTACAAAAAACACTTTGAGTTTTGGAGTGATAAAAGCGTCCCAAGTTCATGGATAAAATTTAAAGATATCGCTTTGTATTGGACCAAAAAAGGTGTTGATGGTTTTAGATATGACATGGCAGAAATGGTGCCAGTAGAGTTTTGGAGTTACATGAATTCTCATGTTAAAATGCAAAATCCAGACGCCTTTTTGTTAGCTGAGGTATATAACCCTAGCCTATACAGAGCGTATATTAAAAAAGGAAAAATGGACTATCTCTATGATAAAGTTCAACTATATGATACCATTAAAAACGTGATGCAAGGTCGTGGGAGTACAAATCATATTCCGCCAATTCAAGACGATTTGAGAGATATTGAACATCACATGCTTCACTTTTTAGAAAATCATGATGAGCAAAGAATAGCAAGTCCAGATTTTGCAGGGAATGCTCAAAAAGGCAAACCAGCAATGGTCGTATCTACAACAATTAGTACAGCACCTACGATGGTGTATTTCGGGCAAGAATTTGGTGAACCAGGAGCAGAAGATTTAGGCTTTGGAGACCCAACACGAACCTCTATTTTTGACTATGGTAGTGTACCAAGTGTTGTACGATGGGTAAACGACAAGAAATTTGATGGAGGCCAGTCTACTCAAGAAGAAAAAGAACTCAGAGATTTCTATAAGCGTTTATTAAACTTTACAATTAATAGCGCTGCTCTAGGTGGAAATTATGCCGATATTCATGCGTTTAATCATCAACATACAGAGTGGTACAACGATAAAGTATTATCATTTGTGCGTTGGAGTGATGACGAAAAATTAATAATCATATCTAACTTTGATGCCAATGATTCGTTTGGTTTCGAGTTACAATTACCTTCAGAAATCATTAAAACTTGGAGCCTTGAGTCTGGAGCATATCAATTTGAAGATCAGCTTTATAATAATTACAAGGCTACGTTAAAAGTTGATGGAGATAAAGCAGCTATTCGTATTGATATAAAACCTTTAGAGTCTTTTATTTTAAAACTTAAAAACTAGGATGAAACATACTATTTTCATATTGCTCTTAGCCAGTTGTATTTTTTCTTGTGGACAACAACAAAATGATGGCACTAAAACAGCGCAACCAGAAACACCTTTTGTTTGGGAAGGTGCAAACTTTTACTTTTTATTAACCGACCGTTTTAATAATGGCGATACCTCAAATGATATCAATTTCAATCGTATAAAGAAACCAGGAAAATTAAGAGGTTTTCAAGGAGGCGATTTAAAAGGAGTAACTCAAAAAATTGAAGAAGGTTATTTTACAGATCTTGGTGTAAATGCCATTTGGATGACTCCAATTGTAGAGCAAATTCATGATGGTACAGATGAAGGTACAGGATTAAGCTATGCCTTTCACGGTTACTGGGCAAAAGATTGGACAACATTAGACCCAAATTTTGGTACAAAAGCCGATTTAAAAAACTTAGTAGAAGCAGCGCATAAAAAAAACATAAGAGTATTATTAGATGCAGTGGTAAATCATACAGGACCTGTTACAGATGAGGATCCTGTTTGGCCAGAAAGCTGGGTAAGAACAGAGCCACAATGTTCGTATGATACTTATGAAAACACAGTTTCATGTACGCTTGTTGAAAATCTTCCTGATATTAAAACAGAAAGTGATGCTGCTGTAGAATTGCCACCAGCACTCGTTTCGAAATGGAAAGCCGAAGGTCGTTATGACGATGAGGTGGCTGAGTTAGACGTGTTTTTTGAAAAAACAGGATACCCAAGAGCACCACGTTTTTACATCATGAAATGGTTGTCAGACTATATTACAGATTATGGCATAGATGGCTATAGAGTAGATACCGTAAAACATACAGAGGAATATGTATGGCAAGAATTTAAAACCATTTGCGATGATGCCTTTTCAAATTTTAAAACACAAAACCCAGATAAAGTGTTAGATGACAACGACTTTTACCTTGTTGGAGAAGTATATAACTATGGTATAAGTGCAGGGAAAGCATTTGATTTTGGAGATAAAAAAGTTAATTATTTTGATAAAGCTTTTAATAGCCTTATTAATTTTGAACTCAAGTGGAATGTTGCTCAACAAACCAAAGAAGAAGTGTTTAGTCGTTATTCAGATACTTTGAGTACCAACATGAAAGGTTATGGTGTGCTCAATTATTTAAGTTCTCATGATGATGGCCAACCGTTTGATCCAACTCGTCAAAAACCTTATGAAACTGCTAACATGTTATTGTTATCACCTGGAGCCTCTCAAATTTATTATGGTGATGAATCGGCTAGAAGTCTCGTTATAGATGGTACAAAAGGAGATGCAACTTTACGCTCAAACATGAATTGGGATGCCATAAAAAATAATGATAGTACTCAGCGAATTTTGGCGCACTGGCAAAAATTAGGTCAGTTTAGAAACAACCATCCAGCAGTTGGAGCAGGTACGCATCACATGATCACCGAAACTCCATATGTGTTTTCTAGATCTTATACCCACGGAAATTTTAAAGACTTGGTCGTTGTTGCTATGGATTTAAAGGAATATATAAAGACCTTAAGCGTAAAAAACGTTTTTGAAGATGGCACAGTGCTTCATGACGCGTATTCTAATCAAGATGTTACGGTTAAAAATGGTAACATAGAATTAGAATCTGAATTCGATATTGTCCTATTAGAAAAAAAATAAATTATAAATCACTACACGCGTCGTTATGACGTTTTAATAACCCATTTTATGAAAACATACCTATTATTTTTATCTGTATTACTCTTAGTTTCCTGTAGCTCCTCTGAAGAGAAAAGAGTGTTTAATGCAGTATCTCCAAACGGAACAATTGTCGTTGATTTTAATGTTTCCGAAGAAGGGAAACCTTATTATCTCGTTATGAATAATAAAAATGTGATTATTGACACATCGTATCTAGGATTTGAATTGAAAGATGCACCCAATTTTGATAAAAATTTTATTATTAAAAAATCACTCACAGAAACGCATATCGAAACTTGGCATATGCCTTGGGGAGAACAAGATTCGGTTAAAAATAATTATAAAGAGTTAAAGGTGTTTCTTCAAGAAAAGGAAACGCCAAAACGGTTTTTAAATATTGTTTTTAGAGTATATGATGATGGTGTTGGATTTAGATATGAATTTCCAAAACAAGCACGTTTATCTACTGTAGAAATTTTAGAAGAACATACCCAATTTAACCTTACACAAGATTATAATACATTTTGGATTCCTGGTGATTGGGATATTTATGAGCACTTATATTTAACCACTAAAGTTTCAGAAATTGATGCTTTAAAATATGCACGTCATGTAGATTTGGCACAAACTCATATTCCTGAAAATGCAGTAAATACTCCTGTAACTATGGTTGGGAACGATGGTACGCATCTAAGTTTTCATGAAGCTGCTCTTGTGGATTACTCTGGAATGACCTTAAAAGTAGATACAGAAAATTTAAACCTAGAAAGTCACCTTGTAGGATCTAGAAATACAGATTATAAGGTGAAACGAAGTGTGCCTTTTAATACACCTTGGCGAACCATACAAATTGCTAATAATGCGCCAGATTTAATTGCTTCTAATTTGATAGTAAACCTAAACGAGCCTAATAAATTAGGAGATGTATCGTGGTTTAAACCTATGAAATATACAGGTGTTTGGTGGGAAATGCATTTAGGAAAATCATCTTGGGATTATGGTATGGAAATGAAAGATGGTGTATGGACTGATACTGGAAAAGCGCATGGACGACATGGAGCTACAACTGAGAATGTGAAAAACTTTATTGATTTTTCTGCAAAAAACAATATTGGTGGTGTTTTAGTTGAAGGTTGGAATACAGGTTGGGAACGTTGGATTGGTTTTGAAGATCGAGAAGGTGTTTTTGATTTTGTAACCACATATCCTGATTATGATATAGATGAAGTGGTGCGCTACGGAAAAGAGAAGGGTGTTGACATAATTATGCATCATGAAACATCGGCTGCCACAGAAACCTATGAAAAACAGCAAGATACTGCGTATGCATTAATGCAGAAATATGGAATGCATGCCGTGAAATCGGGTTATGTTGGTAAAATCCTTCCTAAGGGAGAATATCACCATGGGCAATATATGGTAAATCAATATAACAATGCCGCTATTAAAGCTGCTACATATGAGGTTGCTGTAAATGCGCATGAACCTATTAAAGCAACTGGATTACGACGCACATATCCAAACATTATTTCTAGAGAAGGTCTTCGCGGACAAGAGTTTAATGCTTGGGCTGCAGATGGAGGGAATCCTCCAGAGCATTTGCCAATTGTAGCATTTACTAGGATGCTTGCAGGACCAATAGATTATACACCTGGAATTTTCAATATAAAATTTGATGAGTATAAAAAGAATAACCAAGTAAATACAACTTTGGCTCAGCAGTTAGCTTTATATGTTGTGATTTATAGCCCAGTGCAAATGGCTGCAGATCTAGTAGAACATTATGAGGCAAATCCAGAACCATTACAGTTTATAAAAGATGTTGGTGTAGATTGGGAACAAACTAAAGTGTTAAATGGAGAAGTTGGTGATTATGTGACTATTGCGAGAAAAGAACGTCAAACAGGGAACTGGTTTTTAGGAAGTATTACAGATGAAAATGCTAGAGAGTTACCAATTAGTTTTGATTTTCTTGATGATAACCAAGCTTATGAAGCTATCATTTATAAAGATGGTGAAAATGCCCACTGGAATGATAATCCGTTAGACTTAGTTAAAGAAAAAATAACAATAACTAAAAATACGAATTTAACTTTAAACCTTGCAGAAGGTGGAGGTTGTGCAATTAGTATAATTAAAAAGTAATGTTATGAAAACCCTCATTTTATTTGTGTTGATGTTGATTTCTGCAGTGTCGTTCTCTCAGGTTGGAATTGGAACCACGACACCACAGAGTACATTAGATATTAATGGAAGCCTATCTGTAAAACATATAGAGCTTCCTGTGCCTCCATCAACATCTACAGCTGCACAAAATATCACTGATGGAGTTTATTTTTCATTAAACCCTAGAGTTCAAGATCAAATATTTAATTTGCCAGATCCAACCATGTATCCAGGTCGAATTTACATTCTTAGAAATATCAATAACACATTAACTGCAAGATTAACGACAACCTCAGGATTATTATTTCCTAAAGGAACCACCTCAGGTGTAACCGATGTTTATATGTATGAAAATAATAGTAGAACAATGCTTATCATTAGTGATGGATCGAACTGGAATTTTATAGATTAGTTACAGCTAATTGATGTAACATTTTACACGTAAGAAAGTCTTATTAGTAACGACTAAGTTATTAATTCGTATTTTTGCATGTTACAAAATAATTCAATGACCGATATTAATGAAAATATTGAGTCACCATTTAAATTAATGGTGAGTTTCGATAAACTTCTCAAGCACTATGAAGAGTTATCTCATAGTGACGATGAGTTTATTGCTGCAAAAGCACGTCGTGTTTTAAAAACAGCTGAAGGATACCCAATCCTTAGAGAGGGTATCACAAATCCGCAGGATTTAGTTACTAGAGAAAAAGAAATAAGCATTATTCTGCAAGATTCTTTTAGTAAAATTTTGACTACAAATGAGATAAAAACAGCTTCGGTACCATTGCATAATCTCATTTTTAATTCATCAGAACGTTTTAAATCTATCATTAAAGCGGCTGGAGATGATTTTGAATTAGAAATTAAGAACATACCAAAAGATGATACGTATATTGTAGCATGTACTATTGTATTAGCTTTTTGTTACGGTTACAACATTAATTTTAAAAGACCATTTTATTACGAAATTCCCGATGCCGATGGTATCATTCAATATTACAAAATCTTGTATAATGCAGATTTTACTGAAATTACTCCAAATAAAGATGCGCCTAAAATAACGCAAGACGACGTTGATGAGTTATTAGATAATTTTGAGAATATAGACCTGTGGAAAAAGAAATTTCCGCCAGGTAGCTATACGTTCAAAGGGTTTGTTATTTCAAATATTTTTAATGTAACTGATGATCAATCTATTTCTAATATAAAATCCAGTTTAATAGGAGAAGAAAAGCGTAAAGATGAAGGTTTTATGAATAATTTTCATGAAATTTTTCAATCTCTTTTAGGTTTAAAAGATATTAAAGTTGGATTTTCTATTTATAATCAAGAGGACGATACTTTTGAGCGTGTTTATGGTGTTGGTATGAATAGTTACCTTCTCAATAATTTAGATTCTAAATCATGCTCTGGTGCTTTATGTGATGTGTCTTATAATACATTATTGAAAGAAAAAAAGTTTTATACGATATCGGATGTCGATAAATTTTATGAGCTCTGTAAAGGGAAGTCACCTCAGTATAAAACACTAAAAGAACAGCATATTAAAAGTGCCATTCTAGCGCCAATAGCTAACGATGAAGGTTTAATGGGAATTCTAGAAATAGTTTCTGAAAAACCTAAAGTATTAAACAGTATCAATGCCAATAAATTGGTAGATGTGATGCCGTTCATCATATCTGCTGTTGAGCGTTCTAAGAGTGAGGAAGAAAATTTAATTGAAGCCGTCATACAACAGGAATGTACATCAATACATCCAAGTGTGAACTGGAGATTTGTAAAAGAGGCTAGAAATTTTATTAAAGATCAATTAAACGGTAATGAGCCTAGTTTTAATAAAATAGCTTTTGATAATATCTATCCTTTATTTGGTCAAATTGACATCAAAGGATCATCAGAGGCGAGAAACGCTGCTACGCAAAAAGATTTGTCTATTCAATTACAATCTATTAAAGCTATTATTGAGCATGCGATAGAACTCGAGAATTTGCCTATTTACGGGCAATTTTTATATCAAATTAATGAATTTTTGGAAGGATTAGATGCTCACTTCCAGGTTGATAGTGAACAGCAAATTTCAGCATTTATAAATCAAGATATTACTCCTTTATTAGACCATTTTAAGGCAGTAGATGAATTACGTGATGAGATCTCGTCTTATTTTGAAAGTATTGATGATAAGGTAGATGTGCTTTACCATCATCGTAAAGATTATGATGATACCATTGCTTTGATTAATAAAGAAATGGCTGCGCTTTTAGATAAAAAGCAAATTGAAGCTCAAGCGATGTATCCTCATTATTTTGAGCGTTTTAAAACCGATGGTGTAGAACACAATATGTACATAGGAGAATCAATCACTAAAGAAGATTCTTTTAATCCAATCTATTTATATAATTTAAGGTTATGGCAACTGCAAGTTATGTGCGAAATGGAAAATTCATTTTATAGTATGCAATCTAGTTTTCCTGTAAAGCTTGATGTAGCTTCTATGATTTTAGTGTTTAATCAGCCATTATCGATTAGTTTTAGAATGGATGAAAAACAATTTGATGTTGATGGTACTTATAATGCAAGATACGAAATTGTAAAAAAGAGAGTTGATAAAGCGTACATTAAAGGTACCACAGAGCGTGTGACTCAAAAAGGAAAAATAAGTATTGTTTACTCTCAGAAGCAAGACGAAATAGAGTACTTAAGATATATCAAATTCTTACAGTCTAAAAAATATTTAGATGATGATGTTGAGATTGTAGAACTTCAAGATTTACAAGCTGTAACTGGTTTAAAAGCAATACGTGTAAGTGTATTGTATCACAAAGATCAAGACGATAAATCGTTTTATACTTATGATGACTTAATGAAAGAAATTAAGGCTTAAACAGTGTAACTTGTCTTGTCACTTTCGTGTTGTTGTATATAGTGTGACTGTGTTTCTTGATCAAAAACTTCTTGTATATTTTCACCTGGATTATTTTTTACAGCAATGCCAAAAGCAATTAGTGATATAATGATACCTATCATGAATACGGTATAGGTAATTCGAAGTAACCTGTATTTGCGTTCTAGAACTTTTCCTAGAAAGTATAAATCTTTGGTTAAGGCTTTGTAAATGTATTCTTTATCGTTTACTAACTCTTTAATTGCCCATTCAAACTCTTCAAGTTTCATTTGGTGGAAATTTCCGAAGAAACTTAAATTCACATTTTGATTTTCTACGTCTTCTTTGGTAAATTGTCCGCTCGTGACATTTGGTCGTGTAGCTATGATAGACATAATCATAGAAATAACACTAAATAAAGTAAAAATGACTGTTGGCCAAGTTAAATAAGGGTTGGTATCAAGTTTAGAAATTAGATTAGCTAATACTACTGAGATGATAATAGCATTTACAGATAATAATATATTGGCTTTAGTATCTGCTATATCACTTAGTTTGATATGATTTCTAAGTGCTGTTCTAAAAAACGTTTGCACACCTCGTTCTGGGCTTTCATTTTTATATTGAGCCTTATACTTGGCTTTCATTTCTTCTTTCTTGAGCTTACTTTTTTGCTTTTTCTTAGCTTTCATAAGTTTCGAAAGATTTTTATCTTTTACAGATTGCCAGTTTTTCAAGGCATAGTCTGTATAGTATTGATGCCTTTTAGAAAGCACTTTAATGTTTTCATTTCTCCATCCGGTTGGAGAGTAGGTTTTTATATCGCGTAATTCTAATTCTTTTCTTAAAAATTCGCTAGCTTCTTCAAAGTAGTCTTTTCCAAAATGAGAAGCATCAGCATCTCTTATAATCTTACCTAATTTTGTTGTTGGAATTTCCTTAAATTTGGTTTCCATAATGCATTGGTTTACTGCATTAATTAGTGATTTATCAGCGTTTTGTTCAGTTAAAAATTTTGTTGCAATTTTTACACTTTTTTCTTCATGATCATCAGCGCCTTGTGTATAACCAGTATCATGAAGTAAAGCGGCTATTTCTAATATTTGTGCTTCTTCTGTTGAAACATTAGTGTTTTCTATAATCTCTCGAGTGCTTTTTAATACACGCTTAGTATGTTTAAAATTGTGATATAAAAAATTTTGATCAAGATCTGTTTTTAGTAAATCAAATACAAATTTTTCAGTTTTTTCAACAAGTTCAGTAGCCATAAATATCAAATATATATTAAAGTAAAATTACAAAAATCATAATTAAAACAATCTGTAATTTACAAACTACAAATTCGACTAAAAATTTTGTACATTCTATCTTTAAATAGAAAAATTGTAATGGAATCCATTAAATAAGTTAAATGCAACTAAAAATCAATCATAATTTTACTGAAAGTTTACCAGCAGATGAGATCATAGAGAATTATAGACGTCAAGTTAAAGCGGCTTGTTTTTCATATGTAACACCAAAACGGACTAAAAATCCTGAAATACTTCACATTTCCGAAGATATGGTGAACACCTTAGGTTTAACGTCTAGCGACTCGCAATCGCAACTGTTTAAAAACGTCTTTACAGGGAATCAAGTGTTAGAAAATACAACACCGTATTCTATGTGTTATGGTGGACATCAATTTGGAAATTGGGCAGGACAATTAGGTGATGGTAGAGCCATTAATTTATTTGAAGTAGAACACCATAATAAACAGTGGCAAGTACAACTTAAAGGTGCAGGAGAAACGCCTTATTCTAGAACTGCAGACGGTTTAGCAGTGTTGCGCTCATCCATTAGAGAATACTTATGTAGCGAAGCTATGTTTTACTTAGGAGTGCCAACAACTAGAGCTTTGTCATTGTCTCTATCTGGTGATGAGGTGATGAGAGATATGCTGTATGATGGAAATCAAGCTTATGAAAAAGGAGCCATTGTGGCTCGTGTAGCGCCTTCTTTTTTACGCTTCGGAAATTTTGAAATCTTCGCAGCTAGGCAAGATCATAATACGCTTAAAACTTTGGTAGACTATACCATTTTGAATCATTTTTCGCATTTAGGATCACCTTCTAAAGATAACTACATCGCCTTTTTTGCTGAAGTATCTCAACGCACACTCGACATGATTATACATTGGCAACGCGTTGGGTTTGTGCATGGTGTTATGAATACAGATAATATGTCAATTCTTGGTTTAACAATAGATTATGGTCCTTATGGTTGGTTAGAAGGGTTTGATTTTGGGTGGACGCCAAATACTACCGATCGTGAGCATAAGCGTTATCGCTTCGGAAATCAGCCCAATATTGGGCTTTGGAATTTATACCAATTAGCTAACGCTTTGTATCCATTAATTGAAGAAACCCAACCTTTAGAAACCATATTAGAAAACTATAAAATTGATTTTGAAAAAAAGTCATTAAACATGATGAAATCAAAATTAGGTTTAGAGCAATTTAATGATGAGGATGCTCAACTCATTCAGAATTTAGAGGATACCTTATTGTTAACAGAAACCGATATGACCATCTTTTTTAGAGCGCTAAGCAACTTCAAAAAAGGAGAGGCTTCAAAAGGATTGGAGCGTGTTAGTGCAGCTTTCTATACACCAAATGAAGTGTCTGATGTTGTAGCGCAACAATGGAGAAATTGGTTTAAAAATTATGACGAACGATTAAAAAAGGAGATGCTTACAGATGCACAACGTAAGTTGAAAATGGATGCTGTAAATCCTAAATACGTACTTAGAAATTACATGGCTCAACTAGCCATTGATGATGCTAATAAAGGAGACTACAAACTTATTGACGAGTTATTTCAATTGTTGAAAAACCCTTATGATGAGCAGCCAAAACAACAAAAATGGTTTGCAAAACGACCAGATTGGGCACGACATAAAGTAGGCTGCTCAATGTTGTCATGTAGTTCTTAAGCAAAATTTTATAAAATAATGACGCGATGTCTTAAATAGTTACATTTCAGAAGATATCATAGCGCAATTTAAAAACCGATTTTACAATATAGTAATTATGAATAATAAGAGATTAAAAATAGAAAACAAAAAAGGTCATAAATTACAAGCGTATTTAGAGCTGCCTGCAAATCAAAAACCAAATAAGTTTGCCATTTTCGCACATTGTTTTACTTGCAGCAGTTCATTATCTGCAGTGAGACATATTAGCAGAGCACTCACAAATCATGGATTTGGTGTTGTGAGATTTGATTTCACAGGTTTAGGACGAAGTGAAGGTGAGTTTTCTGAAAGTTATTTTTCGGCTAATGTTGATGATCTTATTGCAGTAAGTGATTATTTAAAATCGCATTATGAAGCACCTTCTTTAATGGTAGGTCATTCTCTTGGTGGTGCAGCTGTTTTAGTGGCTGCTTCAAAATTAGAACTTGTAAAAGCAGTGGCAACTGTTGGAGCGCCTTCAACTGTTAGCCATGTGAAACACTTGTTTTCTCATGGTATTGACGATATAAAACAAAAAGGAAAAGTAGAAGTTAATATTGGTGGTCGACCTTTTAAAATTGATGAGGAGTTTGTGGCCGATTTTGATAAAACCAATTTACCAGAGATTGTAAAATCATTAAGAAAGCCTCTGCTAATATTGCATTCTCCAATAGATACTATAGTTGGAATTAAAAATGCAGAGCAACTGTACCATAGCGCACATCATCCTAAAAGTTTTGTGAGTCTAGATGCTGCAGATCATCTTTTAAGTAATGCTCAAGACAGTTTGTATGTTGGAGATATGATTGGTAGTTGGGTGAAACGCTATTTTCCGGAACAGAAAAATAAGATGTTAGATACAACTGGCGAACAGTTAGTAGCGCATTTAAATTTAAAAGAGGATAATTTTACTACTACGGTACAAACGGCTAAACATAGTTTTATTGCAGATGAGCCAAACGCAGTGGGAGGAGATGATTTTGGTCCTTCACCTTACGATTTTTTAAGTGCTGGATTAGCAGCTTGTACAGTAATGACTTTAAAAATGTATGCCGAACGCAAACAATGGGATTTACAAGAAGTGTATACTCATATCACCTATTCTAAAAAACATAGTGACGATTTGATGTTAGATTTAGAGAAGCCAACTCGTCTAGATCATTTGTCAAAAAAGCTAACCTTAGTTGGTAATTTAGATGATAAACAACGGCAACGCTTAAAAGAGATTGCAGCAAAATGTCCAGTTCATAAAACCTTACAAAGTGATGTGATTATTGATACAGAGCTTGTATAAATTAAACCGGTATTTGTAACGATTAAAAGTGTAATTGTAATGCACTCAAATTAGGGTAAACATCAATATATTTAGTGATAAAGGCAAAGAGATTTGCAGTTTTTACTTTATTTTGTAAATCTAACAATCTATAAATGACTAAAAATTATAACTATTTTTCAATTCTTATTGTGTTCCTACTTTTTAATGCGTGTGCAACACACAAGGCACAATATAAAGAAGAGGCTTCAAAATTAGCAGAACGACCTAATAAAGAGATTGAGAAGGTCTTTTATTTATTAGGTGATGCAGGGAAATCTCCTCAAGGAGGTATGTCTAAAGCATTAACTGCTTTTAATAATCACATTAAAGATAGAGATACTAAAAATGACTATGCTATTTTTCTTGGGGACAATATTTATCCTTCTGGTTTGCCAGCAAAAGACGAAGAAGGAAGAGCTGAAGCAGAAAATGCACTTGAAGGTCAAATTAAATCGGTAAAAGATTTTAAAGGTGAGGTTTTATTTATTCCAGGTAATCATGATTGGTACACAGATGGTATTAATGGATTAAAACGTCAGGAAAAATATATTGAAGAGGCGCTTGGTAAAAATACATTTCAGCCTGAAAATGGTTGTCCATTAGAAAGTATTGATGTAAGTGAAACCATACAATTAATTGCTATAGATACACAGTGGTATTTAGAAAATTGGAATGAAAATCCAGCTATAAACGATAAATGTGAGATTAAAACAAGAGAACGTTTTTTTGAAGAACTAGAAGGAGAGCTGAAGAAAGCTCAAAATAAAACTATTGTTTTAGCCATGCATCATCCTATGTTTACAAATGGTATTCATGGTGGTTTTTATGCAGCAAGAAAACATTTATATCCAACACAAAGTAAAATTCCTGTACCTGTTTTTGCGTCACTTTTAGCGCAAATTAGAACTCAAGGTGGTGTGTCTATTCAAGATCGTTATAATGAACGTTATAATAAGCTCATGAATCGATTAGAAACACTGGCTTTTGAGTCTGAAAATTTAGTGTTTGTTTCAGGCCATGAACATTCATTACAATATATTGAGCAGGAGCGTATAAAGCAAATTGTATCAGGTTCTGGTGCTAAAGAGTCTGCAGCGCAATTGAGCGATAATGGATTGTTCTCTTACGGTAAACAAGGTTTTGCAGAGCTAACTGTTTATAAAGATGGTAGCAGTTGGGTCACTATTTATGGAGAAGATGATGGGCAACCTATACGTGTTTTTGCTCAAGAGGTCTATGAGCCAACAAAAGATTATGATGTTTCTAATTTGCCAGATACATTTCCGCAGGAAATAGAAACCTCAGTATATACAAAAGAAGAAACCGATAAAACTGGTTTTTTTGAATCGGTTTGGGGTAGTCATTATAGAGATATTTACAGTACTAAAATAACAGCAAAAGTGGCAACACTAGATACGCTTTACGGTGGATTAGAAGTTGTAAGAGCAGGAGGTGGTCACCAAACAAAATCACTACGTTTAAAAACAAAAGATGGTAGGGAGTTAAATATGAGAGCCTTGCGAAAAAGTGCTACACAATATTTACAAGCCGTATTATTTAAAAATACGTATATACAAGATGAGTTTGAAAAAACTGCAGTAGAGGGTTTAATTCAAGATTTTTATACGGCTGCGCATCCTTATGCATTTGCTGTGGTGCCAGACCTGTCTGATGCTGCAAAAATTTATCACACCAATCCCAAGATTTATTACATTCCGAAGCATAAACACTTAGGAAAATATAATAATGATTATGGTGATGAACTATATATGATTGAAGAGCGTCCTGAAGACAATTACACAGGAGAACGTAATTTTGGTTTTGCCGATGATATAGAAAGTACTCATGATATTATTGAAAAAGTTAGAGAAGACGAAAAGTATAAAATTGATGAAAATGCTTACGTAAGAGCACGTTTATTTGATATGCTAATAGGAGATTGGGATAGACACCAAGATCAATGGCGTTGGGCACAATTTGATCAAGACAATGGCGATAAATTGTACCGACCAATTCCTAGGGATAGAGATCAAGTGTTTTCTAATTTTGATGGAGCTTTGCTAGATGTGATGCGCGTAATTTCAGGATCTACTAAACAATTGCAAGTGTATGATGAAAAGTTAGAAGATATTGAATGGATGAATGCTGCAGGTGTTAAATTAGACCGCGTAATGGTGCAGCAAGCGACTAAAGAAAAATGGTTAGAACATGCTAAATTTCTTCAAGATAATATTACAGATGACGTTATAGAATTAGCGTTTTCTAAAGTGCCAAAAGCTGTTCAAGATGAAACATTAGAAGAGATAAAACAAAAATTAAAAGGCAGACGATCAAATCTGCTTGATATAGCCTCTCGCTACTATGAATATTTAAATGAGTTAGTAATACTTACAGGTACCGATAAAGACGATTATATTGAGGTTATACGCATTGGCGATAACCAAACACAAGTAAAGATTTCAAGAATTAAAGATGGCGAAAAAGGCGAGGTTCTTGTAGATAAAGTTTTTAATAAAGAGGTGACTAAAGAACTTTGGATTTATGGATTAGATGATGAAGATGTGTTTGAGGTAACTGGTAAAGCTAATAACTTAATATTTACGAGATTAATTGGTGGCCAAGAAAATGATACCTATATCATAAAATCGGGACGTAGAATTAAAGTGTACGATCATGAGAGTAAACCTAATACCATTAAAGAGAATAATGGTGCGACTATTCGATTAACTGATGTTTACACCCATAATCTTTTTGATTTTCAAAAACACATTGTAAACAATAGCGTAATCACTCCAGCCATTGGTTTTAATCCCGATGATGGCGTGTCTTTAGGTTTGCAATATGTAAGGACTAAAAACGGATTTCAACGTAATCCATTTTCAAATCAACACCGATTTAAAGGAGGATTCTTTTTTGCTACTAGTGGTTTTTCTATAGAGTATGATGGAGAGTTTGCCAATATCATGAACGATTGGAATTTACACGTTGGAGGACGTTTTACCTCTGAAAATTTTACAAATAACTTTTTTGGCTACGGAAATGAAACGGTTAATAATGATGACGAGTTAGATTTAGACTATAACCGTGTTAAAACAAGCATCTACATGGCTAAAGCTGGTATTCTTAAAAAAGGAAATTTTGGTAGTGATTATGGCTTTAGAGTGATTTTAGAAGCCATTGAAGTCGACGATACTGCAGATCGATTTATAACAGATTTTGCTTCAGAATTTACAAGAAGTTTTTATGATAGACGTTATTTTGGAGCTATAGAGGCAGAATTTAAATATGAGAGTTTTGATAGTAAATTAAACCCATCACGTGGAATGAATTTTTTAATTACTGCAGGTGGAAAAACTGAATTTGAAGAGACTAAAAACACATATGGTTATTTAAATTCTAATTTAGGATTTTATAATACGCTAAGTAAAAACCGAAAATTAGTTTTAAAAACAGATGCTAAACTGCAAGTTAGAGTTGGCGATGATCTCATCTTTTATCAAGCTTCTAATATTGGTGGTCAAAATGGTTTAAGAGGTTATAGAACAGAACGTTTTACAGGTAAAAACTCGTTTGTAGGAAGTGCAGATGTTAGATATAGTTTCGATTCATTTAAAACAAAAACATTGCCATTGCAAATAGGCGTCTTTGGAGGTTTTGATGTTGGTCGTGTTTGGTTAGAAGGTGATTATTCTAACAAATGGCATAATGATTATGGTGGCGGATTTTGGGTCACTGCAGCCGAAAGTCTTTCAGGAACATTCAATCTCTTTAATAGTACCGAAGGTTTACGATTCTCATTTGGTTTTGGTTTGAACTTTTAAAAATTAAATGATAGCGTATTTAAGCAACTTCATAAAAAATATTTATCAATTAGAAAGTAAAATTGCTTTCTACCCGTCGCTTTTAAGTGTTTTAGGTCTCGCATTTGCTTTCACAATGTATTATTTTGAAAGCATTGGGATTTCTAAATATTTACTTGAAAATGCTCCTGTGTTGGTCGTTAATGATACCGAAACTGCTAGAAATCTACTTACAACATTCATAGCAGGTTTAATATCAATTATGGTGTTTAGTTTTTCTATGGTAATGATATTGCTTAATCAAGCGTCAAGTAATTTTTCTCCTAGAATATTACCAGGTTTAATTTCTAATAGAAGACATCAAATCATACTTGGTATCTATAATTTTACATTGCTTTATTGCATATTTACATTAGTATCTATTGAGCCAGAAGGAAATAAATACCAACTTCCAGGGTTTTCAGTATTGCTTGCTATTTTTGCAATGACCGTTTGTTTAGGTGCATTTATATATTTTATTCATTCTATATCTCAAGAAATCCAGGTTAATAATATCATGGATCGCATTTTTTATTCAGCTAAAGCAAGACTTCAAAAACTTATTGATTTAGAAAATGATGATGATGTAAACGTTCCACAAACATCAAAATGGTGTCCAATCACATCACATAGGTCTGGTTATTTTCAAGATTTAAATTTAAAAGCTTTAAAAGAAATTGCCCAAGAAAATAATATTCAATTAGAAATAATACCCACAAAAGGCACCTATATATTACCAAAACAACTACTATTTAAATCTAATGTTAAATTAGACGATAAAATTATTGATGAAGTCAATGGTGCATTTCGGTTTTCTAAAAGTGAGCTTATTGAAGATAATTACTTATTAGCCTTTAAGCAAATTACCGAAATCGCAGTAAAAGCCATGTCGCCAGGAATTAACGATCCTGGTACAGCAATTAATGCCATTGATTATTTAACAGAGTTGTTTTCTCTAAGATTGTATAAAAACGATGTCAACATTGTTTATAGCGATAAAAACGAACCAATGTTAAAAATAAATACTATTGATTTTCAAGAGGTTTTATTTCAAGTGATGGCAGCGTTAAGAACCTATTGTAGTCATGATATCATTATAGTTCAAAAATTATTTTATATGTTAAATTATCTAAAAGATAAAGACCATATAAAATTAGAAATATATCATAAAGCCATAAGTTTAGAAATAGAGAATCTCCATGAAGATGCTACCAATAGTTTAAAAAATAAAGCAGATTTAGCAATTGTATCACAACTGTATTCTAACACTTAAAGCTTATTTTAGCTAAAAATAAAAGTATTATGCCTTCCTACCCAACATTAATTTGCATACCAGATATAAGTGGTTTTACTCGTTTTATGAGTGATACTAATATAGAGCTTAGTGCTAAAGTAATACCAGCATTGCTAAACGAAATTATATATACCAACGAAATTGGTTTAAGAGTTTCAGAAATTGAAGGAGATGCTGTGTTGTTTTTTAAAACTGGAGAATTACCGCCTTTTAGTGATCTCATTAATCAATGTAAATTGTTTTTTACTCAGTTTTACAAGCAACTAGATGCGCTAGCAACACAATATACTCAAGAAAAAGGAATTGATAAAATACCGCAACTAGGTTTAAAAATCATTCTACATTATGGAGAATATGTAGAGTCTGTGCAAATAGGTAATCACATTAAACTTATGGGTGAAGATGTGATTATTGCTCACCGACTTTTAAAAAACGATATTAATGAAGATGAATATTTATTAATTTCAGAGCAATTACTAAACCAATATCACGATAAAATCATAGAGTTTAATTTTGGTTGGGGAGAATTACAAGTAGACGAAAAACGATATAAACACATAGGGAATATCAATTATAGCTATATAAAAATGAATAAATTATTAGAGGATTAATAAACACTACTTATGTTAATTAAGGTTCATTGTATACAATTTACCACCCTCGTGTTTTGTCTTTTCATCAGTAATTAATACCATATTATTATCGGTAATATTAATGCCTTCTTTTTGAGAATCGTGATCAAATTCAACAGCTTTAATAGTGCCACTTAAAAAATCATCAGCATCAAAATTAGTGAGTTTCCAAAGCCTGTCATGATTTAATAAAACTACCGTAGAGCCATCACTATTAATATCTGCCGAGGTCACTTTGGTGTTTTTTCCTTTAAGCTCTACTTCGGAAATGTAACGCGCTTCATGATCGCCTATGTCATTTGGAACCCAGTATAACTTTACATGTTTATTGCTTTTACTAAACACATAAAACTTGTTATTATATAAAAAGAATGATTCAAAATCTTGTGACTTTTCTCCCTTTGGCATCGTAAAACTAATCACTTCTGCAGTAGTATTAGAAGACGCTTTTTCAGGAGCGGTTACTTTATAAATTGCAAAACTTTTACGCTTTTTACTATTGTTGCCAAAATCGCCAATATAGATATTTCCGAAGGTATCAGACGTTAAATCTTCCCAATCAATATTTTGAATATTATTAATACTAATATCTTTAAGAACATCTCCTTTGGCATTAAGACCATATAAATTATTTGTGTTTCCAGCATCTTCAATAACCCACAACATGTTAGACGTTGAAGTTTTTTCAATGGCCGAAATTTCTTTTAAGCTAGAAGGTAAATCTGCAGTAGCTGTAAGTTTTCCAGAATCACAAGCGCTAGCAAGCATCAAACTTAGAAAAACAAAATTGAAGTAAATAGGCATATGGTATAGATTTATATGTAAAATAATGAGTTTTTCTTCGGAAACTAAAATCAAAAATCATAAAGCTATTATAAAAAATGAATTGCTGCTTTTTCTTACTTGAAATTAATACTTTTATCTCCTTAGATAAAACATTGAAAATAGAGAATGAAAGCATATGATGTCATCATAGTTGGAGGAGGAGCTGCAGGTTTTTTTGCAGCAATTAACTGCGCTGAGCAAAACCCAAAGTTAAAAATTGCACTTTTAGAACGAGGAAAACAAGGTTTGCAAAAAGTGAAAATTTCGGGAGGAGGACGTTGCAACGTCACACATGCAGAGTTTATTCCTCAAGAATTAGTGCTCAATTATCCAAGAGGTGAAAAAGAATTATTAGGACCTTTTCATCAATTTATGACAGGAGATACCATACAATGGTTTGAAGAACGAGGTGTTGAATTAAAGATTGAAGATGATGGTAGAATGTTTCCAATTACAAATAGCTCGCAAACCATTATAGATTGTTTTCTAAGTGAAGCACAAAAATATAACGTTGATGTGTTGTATAATCATGCTTTGAAATCTGTTATTCATACCGAAACAAATTGGGAATTAGAAACATCGCAAGGTCAATTTTCTTCAAATAAATTATTAATAGCAACAGGTAGCAATCCTAAAATATGGACGCTATTAGAAGGTTTAGGTCATACAATTTCTCAACCTGTACCGTCATTATTTACATTTGATATTAAAGATGAGCGTATTAAAGATATTCCTGGTGTTGTAGCTTTAAACGTAGAGGTTAAAGTGGTAGATACAGAGTTATGGAGTGAGGGTCCATTATTAATCACACACGTTGGGATGAGTGCGCCAGCCATTTTAAAACTCTCTGCTTTTGGAGCTATTGAGTTGGCAAAACGCAACTATGATTTTGAAATTGAAGTCAATTTTATTAAACAATCTTTTAATGATTGTCTAGAACAATTAAAAAATTTAAAACAAGATTTTGCTAAAAAAACAGTCTTTAAGTTAGCTCAATTTGAACTGCCAAAACGATTATGGCATAAATTGGTTTTAGCATCTCAAATTACACAAGAAACCCGTTGGGCAGATCTTAATAAATCGCAATTAGAGGCCTTAACGGCTCAGCTTACGCAAGCCGTTTTTAATGTAACAGGAAAAAGTACATTTAAAGAAGAGTTTGTCACAGCTGGAGGCGTAAATTTAAAAGAAGTAAATTTTAAAACCTTTGAAAGTAGGCTACATGAAAACCTATATTTTGCAGGAGAAATTTTAAATATTGATGCTATTACTGGCGGATTTAATTTTCAAAACGCTTGGTCTGGAGCTTTTATTGCAGCTAAAAACATGTCTCAATGATGAACACATTTATAGTTTTATTAAGAGGTATCAATGTTGGCGGACATAGAAAAGTCCCAATGGCTGAGTTGCGAGAATTACTCACAAAAACAGGCTTTGAAGCGGTAAAAACCTACATACAGAGTGGTAATATTGTTTTAAATGCTGCTCAAGAAAAATCAACGATAGAAACTAATGTAAAGCAAGCTATTGCATCTCATTTTGGATTTGACGTTCCGGTAATTGCAAAAACGAGAGCTGAGTTAAAGCAAATTTTTGATGCTTGTCCGTTTTCCGAAGAAAAAAAAGAAAACAGTTATTTTGTGTTGTTAAGTAAAATTCCTGAATCAGAATTAGTAGATGAGGTGATGCACATCACATATGATAATGAGATATTCCAAATTATTAATGATTGCCTTTATTTTTATTCATCTGTTGGATATGGACGTACGAAATTTAATATGAATGCGTTTGAGAAAAAACTAAACGTAAAAGCGACATCACGAAACTTTAAAACAATGGTAAAACTATTATCTTTGTCTCAGAATTAATACACATGACTGAACAAAATTTCATTCCAAAACCTTTTGCGAAAACTGTAGAGAACGGCAGCTATACGTGGTCGTCGCCTAGCAATATTGCTTTAGTAAAATATTGGGGAAAAAAAGAAGATCAAATTCCTGAAAACCCATCTATAAGTTTCACACTAAATAATTGTAAAACAACCACAACACTCAGTTTTGTAAAAAAGAAGACTACAAATGATTTTTCATTTGATGTGTTTTTAGATGGAGAAAAAAAGGACGATTTTAAACCTAAAATTGCAACATTTTTTAAGCGAATTGAAATCTATTTACCGTTTTTAAAAGATTATCATTTTAAAATTGAAACGTCTAATACGTTTCCGCATAGTTCTGGTATTGCGTCATCGGCTTCTGGTATGAGTGCTTTAGCTTTGTGTTTAATGAGTGTTGAGAAAGAGTTTTTAGAAGATATTTCTGAAGACTATTTTAATCAAAAAGCATCATTTTTAGCACGATTAGGATCTGGGAGCGCTTGCCGAAGTATTGAAGGAGACTTAATTGTTTGGGGAACTCATAAGGAGATTAATAAGAGTTCTAATCTCTTCGGAATTAAATACCCATTCTCAGTTCATGAAAATTTTAAGCATTATCAAGACACAATTTTACTGGTTGATAAAGGAGAAAAACAAGTAAGCAGTACGGTTGGTCATAATTTGATGCATAAGCATCCCTTTGCAGAACGACGTTTTGAACAAGCCCATGAAAACATGTCTAAACTTATTTCAATTTTTGAAACAGGAGATTTAGATGCGTTTATTAAAATTGTTGAAAGTGAAGCATTGACGCTACATGCCATGATGATGACAAGTATGCCATACTTTATTTTAATGAAGCCAAACACTTTAGAGATTATAAATAAAATTTGGACGTATAGAGCTCAAACCAACTCTAAAATTTGTTTTACCTTAGATGCAGGAGCAAATGTTCATGTGTTATATCCAGAAAATGAAAAGGAAAGTGTTGTGGAATTCATTAAAAATGAATTAGTTGCCTTTTGTCAAAATGAACATTATATTAGCGATCAAATTGGCTTTGGCGCAAACCAAATACAATTATAATACGTATATTTGTTAAAGGAATTGCCCAAACTTATGAAAGGACCACTATTTTACTCTAAAATTTTACTCTTTGGTGAATACGGAATCATTAAAGATTCTAAAGGTTTATCTATCCCTTATAATTTTTATAATGGCGCTTTAAAGACAGACGAAAACCCATCACAAGACGCTATTAAATCAAACGAATGTTTAAGTGCGTATGTGTCGTATCTAAAAGATATGGATGCTCAAACTGTGTCATTTGATATTGATGCGTTAGAGCAAGATGTAGAAGGTGGTATGTATTTTGACTCTTCAATTCCTCAAGGTTATGGTGTTGGAAGTAGTGGTGCTTTAGTTGCTGCTATTTATGATAAATATGCACAAGATAAAATCACAGTTTTAGAAAATTTAACCAGAGAGAAATTATTAAAACTCAAAGTTATTTTTTCTGAAATGGAATCCTTTTTCCATGGCAAATCTTCTGGATTAGATCCTTTAAATAGTTATTTAAGTATTCCAATTTTAATCAATTCTAAAGATAATATCGAAACAGCTGGTATTCCTGCACAACAAACCGAAGGTAAAGGTGCTGTGTTTTTATTAGACTCTGGTATTATTGGAGAAACGGCTCCTATGGTTCGCATCTTCATGGAAAACATGAAGCAAGAAGGATTTAGAAGCATGCTTAAAGATCAATTTATAAAACATACAGATGCTTGTGTTGATGATTTCTTAAAAGGAGACGTAAAGTCACTATTTAAAAATACCAAACAATTATCAAAAGTCGTATTGAATCACTTTAAACCTATGATTCCTCATCAATTTCATGAACTTTGGAAAAAAGGTATCGATACTAATGAATACTATCTAAAGCTTTGTGGCTCTGGTGGTGGAGGTTATATTTTAGGGTTTACTGAAGATATAGAAACTGCTAAGCAATCTCTTAAAGATTATAAGTTAGAAGTGGTTTATAACTTCTAAACCTTCACGTATGTTTTCACGTAGACAAAAACATATCTTGCTAAAGTTTTTTAGCATGTTTTCTGTCGTTCGCGGTTACAATATTCTTGTCATTGTAATTGCTCAATACCTAACTTCAATTTATATTTTAGCTCATGATAAGCCTTTAAAAGCAGTACTTTTTGATTTAAATTTATTAGTGCTTGTACTTGCATCTGCTTCAACAATAGCTGCAGGCTACATTATTAATAATTTTTACGATTCTGAAAAAGATTTAATCAACCGTCCAAATAAGTCTAAATTAGATAAATTGATAAGTCAAAATACCAAGTTGTCTTTTTATTTTGTGCTAAATTTCACAGCAGTTGTGATGGCGAGTTACGTGTCGTTTAACGCTGTAGTATTTTTTTCAATTTATATCTTCTTAATTTGGTTTTATTCACATAAACTCAAAAAACTTCCTTTTGTAGGGAATTTAACTTCAGCCATATTAGCCATTTTACCATTTTTTGTCATATTTCTCTATTACAAAAACGTTGAACACGTTATTTTTATACATGCTTTTTTCTTGTTTTTAATAGTTTCAATGCGTGAACTAACTAAAGATTTAGAAAATATAAAAGGCGATTTACTACTTAATTATAAAACCATTCCAATTATATATGGTGAAAAAGCATCAAAAATTATGCTTTCAGTTTTAATTGGTTTAACCAGTATCCCTTTGTATTTGTTACTGTTTCATTATGATGTAGGACACATGTATTTGTTTTTCTACCTATCTGTAATGTTATTAATTGTTTTTCTACTATTACTTTGGAAATCGAAAACTAAAACCCATTATTTAATTCTGCATAATATTTTGAAATTTATCATTGTAGCAGGTGTGTTTAGTATTGTTCTTATTAATATAAATGTAGTGTTAAATCGTATTTAAATGACTGAAAAACTCAAAGTAGCATTAGCTCAAATTTCGCCGGTTTGGTTGAATAAAACTGAAACGTTAAAGAAAGTAGAGCAGTCTATTATAGAAGCTTCCGAAGAAAAAGCAGAACTCATCGTTTTTGGTGAGGGTTTAGTGCCTGGTTATCCATTTTGGTTGGCATTAACAGGAGGAGCAGAATGGAATACTAATGTAAATAAAGAGTTACATGCGCATTACGTTAAAAATGCAATTACCATTGAGAAAGGTGATTTAGATTCCATTTGTAAATTGTCAAAACACTATAAAATGGCAATTTATTTAGGGATTATTGAGCGTCCTTTAGATCGAGGTGGTCACAGTGTTTATGCATCATTAGTGTATATTAATCAAGAAGGTGTAATACAGTCTGTTCATAGAAAACTTCAGCCAACTTATGATGAACGTTTAACATGGTCACCAGGTGATGGTCATGGTTTACAGGTGCATTCTCTTAAAGATTTTACTGTTGGCGGACTTAATTGTTGGGAGAATTGGATGCCATTACCCAGAGCGGCACTTTATGGTTTAGGCGAAAATTTACATATTGCTGTGTGGCCAGGAAGTGATCATAATACAAAAGATATTACACGGTTTATTGCTAGAGAATCTCGCTCTTATGTCATATCGGTTTCTAGTTTGATGTCTGCGGAAGATTTTCCGAAGACCACACCACACTTAGATAAAATACTAGATAAAGCGCCTAAAGTCTTAGCCAATGGTGGTAGCTGTATTGCTGGACCAGATGGAGAGTGGGTTGTAGCACCTGTATTACATAAAGAAGGACTTATTTATCATACCATAGATTTTAATCGAGTACTTGAAGAACGTCAAAATTTTGATCCTGTAGGACACTATTCTAGACCAGACGTAACACTATTATCGGTTAATCGAGAACGTCAATCTACGATCAAAATTGTAGATTAATTCAACTAATAGACTACCTTTGCGCAAAATTCATACATCATGAGCAGACAAGGACGAAACGGAAAATCAAGTAGCAAGCCTAAAAATAAAAGGTCAGGTAAAAGACGCGATGAAGCAAAAAGAGAAAATGTTGTTCGTCAAAAAACTCCTGCTAAGAAAAAAGCTGCTACACCTTCGGCACCAAAAAAAACATCTAATACTGATGATATTAGACTAAACAAATATATAGCAAATTCTGGTGTGTGCTCTCGAAGAGATGCAGATATGCATATTGCTGTTGGTAGTGTCACTGTTAACGGAAAAGTTATCAATGAAATGGGTTACAAAGTAAAACTTGATGATGAAGTTCGTTTTGATGGTGCTCGTATCAACCCAGAGAAAAAAACATATGTGTTGCTAAATAAGCCTAAAGGTTTTGCCACGACTACCAGTGAGAGTAAAGGGAAAACAGTGATGGATTTAGTTGCAAACTCTACAACTGCTCGTATTAAACCCATTGGAAGATTAGGACGAGGATCAACAGGTTTACTACTATTTACTAATGATGATGTGATTGCAAAAAAATTCACGAATTCTAAAACAGGTGTGTCTCGATTATTTGAAATCGAATTGGATAGAGATTTAAAATATGAAGATTTTAAAAAGATCCAAGAAGGAATCAAACCAATGGGTAAGCTAATTGCTGTAGAAGAAGTGAGTTATATTGATGGTGCTCCTAAAACACTAATCGGACTTAAAATTAAAAATACAGGTAATTCTATTTTACATACTATTTTTGATCATCTTAATTATGAGATTGTACGTGTTGATTGCGTGCAAATAGGTCAATTAACCAAAAAAGATTTACCACGAGGTCATTGGAAACATTTGACAACTCAAGAAGTGAATACATTACAAATGTTGTAATTCAATATTCTTATCCTTTAACTTTAAACGTGTAGGTAGATATTAAATCATTTCCTATATAAAGATGCACATCATAGAAACCATTAGATTCAAATTGGTGTTCTATAATGAGTGATTTGTTTTCTATGTTTACAGAATTTGGAGTCGTTTTTTTATTGGTATATCCATTGTCAATTAAAAAACGAACACTTTCTACATCTATATCGTTTTGAAGCTTATATTGAAATTGCACCATTTCATTTTTATGTAATGATTGATGCATAAGTTTTGGATAATCATGCGTTGATAAATAAGTGTAGGCTTGGCCATAAAGTATTGGTGCAGCTAGAAACTCATCAAATGTATGAGATTCGTTTGGCATAAGTGTCCAATGTTCCTCCTGCGGAAAGTGATTAATTATAAACAATTGAGGGTTAGATAAAAAATAACCATTGTTGTAATCAAATTTAAAAATTTTGGTTTCAGGATCAGGAATTCCACTTGCCCAAGTAGGATCACACAGGTACCATTTTTCATTCAATTTTATAGCATTCCAAGAGTGGTTTGGAGGATCAAGTTCATCAATATTTGTCATGCTCGTTCTCCCATAGCCATGAACAATTTCACATTCTAAATTAGCTAATTTAGCAAGCTCTTTTACGATATAAGCGTAACCAGTACAAATGGTTTTATTCTGTTTTAAAAGTTTACGAAAAACATCCTTTTTAAAACGATTATTCCAAGATTTGAGCTTAACACTGTCATTTTGATACTTACTTCGTTTGCGCTTGTTTTTTAAATATAGCGTGTAATCATTAGCAATATTGTGGCAAACCCACATGTAGATGGCTCTAAAACGCTCTACATCTGTATCTAAATTTGATGTGAGATTATAAACCAGATTAGGCATATTATCAAGCCCTTCATTTTTGCAAATAGATGCGTTTAAATCTGCTTTCGAAAAATTAATGTGATCAAAATCAGATATTTGAGCATGAGACTGAAATGCAACTATGAAGAGCAATAAATATCTCATTTTATATAATAACACTTAATATAAACGCTTATTTAGAGCGCTTAGATTTAAAAGGAGTATTGCTATTTGGCGCACCCATTATTTCAACAAGGTCAGATGACATTAACAGGTTTATATAAGTTGATTTAGCATCAATTTTGATGTCTTGTTTTTCATAACCTAAGTAACTAAATACTAATATATCTCCTGAGCTTAATGACTGCGGAAATGTGAATTCTCCATTCTCATCTGTAATAACACCAATTTTACTGTTTTTAAGCACAACGTTGACACCTAATAATGGTCCGTTTTCATCGGTCACCTTTCCTTTAACCGTTAATTCTTGATCTGCAACAGCAGTAGTAGTCGCAATTTTACTTTGTGCATGCATTTTATTTGAAAATAATGCAGTACACATTATTAAACCAAATAGCAGTGTGATTTTTTTAATAGTTTGAGTTTTCATAATTATATGTGTTTGTTTAAATCAAAATTATACACGCTTAAAAGGTTTAACAAGTCATAATGAGGCAACACTGATATTCATCTCGTGAAAACACCTTTTGAATGAGTGTATTATAAAATTAAAGATTAAAAAATAAATAGACTTAAAATTATAGTTAAAAAAATAATTCAAAAAAAATACAAAAATGTGTTGCGTGTCAAAAAATAAATTACATTTGCGTCGCTTTTAGAGAAATTAAATTCTCAAAAGCCAAGCACATAGCTGAACAAATTGAACCATGTTTATACGTTTGGGTTTTTGAACATCAGGAAGTCATATTCAAAAGCAGCTTATAGATTAAGCAACCAAATTTTAGAGCTAACTTCCGCTTACTACATATTTATGAGCCAACATTTGTTTGGGTTCATTCCTACAACTCATCCTCAACTGCAGGTATGATTTTATTATTCTTTTGATTTTTGTTCAAGATTTATCTGGTGTACAATCCTGATCTTGATAATAATATTTTGTTGGTTTAACCTAGCGTTAACCTTCACTATCTATATTTAACTTTTTTAAAAATTACAATGAATACTAAATATATTGATTTGGTAAATCAAACCTTTGATTTTCCTCAAGACGAATTTAAACTTAAAAATAAAACATTAGAATTCCACGATGTCAACCTAATGAAACTGGTTGAAGATTATGGAACACCTTTAAAATTTACGTATTTACCTCAAATATCTAACAATATTAATCGGGCAAAACAATGGTTTGCAGATGCTATTGAAAAATATGATTATAAAGGAAAATATAACTATTGCTACTGTACAAAAAGCTCACATTTTAAACATGTTTTAGATGAAGCGTTATCTAATGATATTCATATTGAAACGTCATCAGCTTTTGATATTGATATTGTTGAACGATTAAAGGCTGAAGGTAAAATTACAAATGAAACATTTGTTATTAGTAATGGGTTCAAACGCGCGCAATACATTACTAATATTGCGAGATTAATTAATAATGGACATAAAAATGCAATTCCCATAATTGATAATTACGAAGAGATTGAGTTGCTTTCCGAAGATATAAAAGGAAAATTTAATGTTGGTATTAGAATCGCTTCGGAAGAAGAACCAAAATTTGAATTCTATACGTCGAGATTAGGTATTGGCTACAAGAATATTGTGCCTTTTTATAAAAATCAAATTCAAAAGAATAAAAAAGTAGAATTAAAAATGCTTCACTTTTTTATCAATACTGGCATTCGTGATAATGCGTATTACTGGAACGAGCTTAACAAATGTTTAAAGGTGTACACAAGTTTAAAAAAGATTTGTCCAACATTAGATAGTTTAAATATAGGAGGAGGTTTTCCTATAAAAAACTCTTTGGCTTTCGATTTTGACTATGCATATATGGTTGATGAAATTGTAAATCAAATTAAATTAGTTTGTGAAGAAGAAGATGTTGATGTACCAAACATTTTTACCGAATTTGGAAGCTTTACAGTTGGAGAAAGTGGAGGAGCAATATATGAGATATTGTATCAAAAGCAACAAAATGATCGTGAGAAATGGAATATGATTAACTCCTCGTTTATCACAACGTTGCCAGATACTTGGGCAATTAATAAACGTTTTATCATGTTGCCAATTAACCGTTGGAATGATAGTTACGAACGTGTGCTTTTAGGAGGTTTAACTTGTGATAGTGATGATTATTATAACAGTGAACAACATATGAATGCCATATATCTTCCAAAATATAATAAAGACAAACCATTATATATAGGCTTTTTTAATACAGGAGCTTATCAAGAAACTATTGGTGGATTTGGGGGTTTACAACACTGTTTAATCCCATCACCAAAACATATTTTAATCCAAAAAGATGCTGATGGAAACCTCACCACAAAATTATTTCGCGAACAACAAAAAAGTGAAGACTTACTTAAAATATTAGGTTACAATGGACAATAAAACTTACGCAGGAATAGAAGAGCAATATGCTAAATTAGACAGTTCTAAAATTGTCTTAATCCCTGTGCCTTATGATGGTACAAGTACGTGGCAAAAAGGATCAGATAAAGGGCCAGAAGCTTTTTTAAATGCTTCGGAAAACATGGAGCTTTACGATATTGAAACTGAAACAGAAGTATATAAGCAAGGCATCTATTTGGCTGATGCAATTACAGAAAATACATCACCAGAAACCATGGTCAATGCGGTTCATCAAATTACAAAAAAGTATATTAAACGTAATAAGTTTGTAACGACTTTTGGAGGCGAACATTCTATTTCAATTGGGACCATTAGAGCATTTAATGAGTGTTTTGACGACTTAACAGTTTTGCAAATTGATGCACATGCAGATTTGCGTAAAGACTATCAAGGCTCAACTTGTAACCATGCTTGTGCTGTTTACGAGGCGAGTCAAACAACTAATTTAATTCAAGTAGGAATTCGTAGTATGGATGTTATGGAAACTACAGTCATGGATAAAGAGAAAACGTATTTTGCTCATGATATGGCTTTAGATGACTCTTGGATGGATGCTGTAATTGATCAAATGACAGATAACGTATATATCACTTTTGATTTAGATGCTTTTGATCCTTCAATTATGCCATCTACAGGAACTCCAGAACCTGGAGGATTGTTATGGTATGAAACTATTGAGTTTTTACGTCAAGTGTTTGAAGAGAAAAATGTGGTAGGTTTTGATATTGTTGAATTATGTCCTAATTCTAAAGAAAAATCATCAGATTTTCTTGCAGCAAAATTATACTATAAAATGCTGACTTATAAATTTTTAAACGAAAACGCAGACGACGAATTCGAAAACACAAACAATGAATCTAAAGGGAACTCAAATAGAGTTTCAAAATTTAACAACGACGATGACAACTAATAAAGGAGAAATTTCAAAATTTTTAGAAACGTATTATTTACACTTTAATGCAGCTGCTTTAGTTGATGCAGCCAAAGGGTATGAAGATCAATTAAACGCTGGTTCAAAAATGTTAGTATCACTAGCTGGTGCTATGAGTACTGCGGAATTAGGTAAGATATTTGCAGAAATGATTCGTCAAGATAAAGTTCATGTCATCTCTTGTACAGGTGCAAACCTTGAAGAAGATATTATGAATTTAGTGGCACATTCGCATTATATACGTGTACCTAATTATCGTGATTTGACTCCTCAAGATGAATGGGATTTACTAGAAAAAGGCTTAAATCGTGTTACAGATACGTGTATTCCTGAAGAGGAAGCTTTTAGAAGAATACAAGAGCATATCGTTAAAATTTGGATGGATGCTGAAGCTAAAGGTGAACGCTATTTGCCACATGAATATATGTATAAATTACTATTGTCTGGAGTTTTAGAAGAGCATTATGAAATCGATTTAAAAGATTCGTGGATGTATGCGGCTGCCGAAAAAAACCTACCTATTGTTTGTCCAGGATGGGAAGATAGTACAATGGGTAATATTTTTGCAAGCTATGTGCTTAAAGGCGAATTGCAAGCTAGTACAATGAAATCTGGTATAGAATATATGACGTTTTTAGCCAATTGGTATACAGATAATTCTAAAAAAGGAATAGGCTTCTTTCAAATTGGAGGAGGTATTGCTGGAGATTTTCCAATTTGCGTAGTGCCAATGTTGTACCAAGATATGGAGCGTACTGATACACCATTTTGGAGTTATTTTTGCCAAATAAGTGATTCTACAACGAGTTATGGTTCATATTCTGGAGCTGTACCAAATGAAAAAATTACATGGGGAAAATTAGATATTAACACACCAAAATTTATTATCGAAAGTGATGCAACCATCGTAGCACCATTAATTTTTGCTTATCTCTTAGATATGTAATGGAAGATCATAAAATTGAAAATATAGAATTAAAGTATCTAACGGTTGACGATTTTGAGGAATTAAAATCGGCAACCTTAGAGTCTTATGGTGGTGTTTTAGATTCATATTGGAAAAAACACCATATTGAACGCTTAACCACAATGTTTCCCGAAGGGCAAGTGGTGATCAAAATTGATGGTAATATTGCAGGTTGCGCATTGTCGCTTATTGTAGATTATGATAATATTGATGATCATCATACCTATGCCGATATTATTACAGGAGATTCGTTTAAAATTCATGATCCTCAAGGTGATGTTCTCTACGGTATTGATGTATTTATAAAACCTGAATATAGAGGGTTGAGATTGGGACGACGTTTATATGATTATAGAAAAGAAGTTTGCGAAAATTTAAACTTAAAAGGTATTGTTTTTGGAGGCAGAATGCCTAATTATCATAAACATAAAGGGCTAATGCCTAAAGAGTATATTGAAAAAGTAAAGCGTAAAGAAATTCATGATCCTGTATTAAATTTTCAAATATCTAACGATTTTCATCCAGTTCGTGTTTTAAAAGGTTATTTAGAAGGTGATACGGCTTCAAATGAATATGCCGTTTTAATGGAGTGGGATAATATTTATTATACCAAAAAAAGCAGAAAAGCAAGTACAGTAAAAACTGTTGTGAGATTAGGGTTGATTCAATGGCAAATGCGTACTTATAATAGCTTAGAAGAATTGATGCAACAAGTTGAGTATTTTGTAGATAGTGTTGCTGCATACAGATCTGATTTTGCCCTGTTTCCAGAGTTTTTTAATGCACCATTAATGGCAAAGTATAACCATATGCACGAGCCAGATGCTATTAGAGAATTAGCCAAATATACTAAGGTTATTGTTGAAAAAATGCAGCAATTATCTATCTCATATAATATCAATATTATTACAGGTAGTATGCCAGAGTTAATTGATGACAAACTATTTAATGTTGGTTATTTATGCCGTAGAGATGGTAGTTTAGAACGTTATGAAAAAATTCATGTTACACCAGATGAAGCTAAGGTTTGGGGAATGCAAAGAGGTCATAAATTACAAACGTTTGAAACCGATGCTGGCAAAATAGGTATTTTAATTTGTTATGATTCTGAATTTCCTGAGTTGTCTAGATTGCTAGCAGATGAAGGTATGGATATTTTATTTATCCCATTTTTAACAGATACTCAAAATGGCTATTCGCGTGTACGTTTATGTGCGCAAGCAAGAGCAATAGAAAACGAATGTTATGTTGCTATTGCAGGTAGCGTTGGTAATTTGCCAAATGTAAATAATATGGATATTCAATACGCTCAATCTGCGGTGTTTACACCATGCGATTTTTCTTTTCCTAGTAATGGTATAAAAGCAGAAGCCACTACAAATACAGAAATGATATTAGTAGCAGATGTAGATATTAGTTTGTTAAGAGAATTACATTCGTTTGGAGCTGTTAAAAATTTGAAAGATCGTAGAAAAGATGTTTACGATGTTATTCGTGTCGAAAAATAAATAGTATATTTACCTTAATTAGTTCCAATTCTTATATTAAAATAATGAGACGTAACGATCAAAACTTAAAACGTGTAATTGTTGACTTCAAAAAGTTAACACCCGAAATTTTAGCCCTTTTAGTGCAAAAGTATCCCGATGGATATGATGATGATAATGTGATCTCATTCAAAAATGCTAAAAATGAAACTGTAGAAGCAGTAGAAGTGATAACGGAAGACACGAAGTATTTAGTCAAAGTGAGTACCAAACTCGAAATGACCATGGAGAATTATGACGAAGATGATTATGAAGATTTTGAAGATGATGATCCAGATGCGGTTACAGACCCTAATCTAGAACCTGGACAAGAAGATCCAGATTTTGATGAGGTGTAAACAGTTTTCAATTTTATACATAACTCAATAAAACTATCTTTTTTTAAACATATTTGATCTAAATAGCTGTATATAACGTATATATGATATTCCACGTGTAATTCATTAAATGAAATTACTAAAAGCGCTCTCGGACTTGTAGTGGCAAATTTCCGAAGAAAATAAATTAATTTTCAACGCTTAAATTTTATTACAATGACAACAAAATCCGTTTTAATTACAGGCTTTTTGAGTATATTTTTATTTGTTTTAACATCTGCAAATACAGATCAAGACACAACAACTTTTATTGGTATTTATGATGGTTATGAAGATTATGGATACAATTTCATTGAAACTAGTGATGATGGAGATGACTATACAATGACACTTCAACACCTAGATAAATCCTTATTAAAATCTTTTGATTTAAATTCTGAAAAATTAATAGGCACTAAATTCTCGGTGACTTATACAACAGAAACAGAAATTGAAAAAGATGAGGATGGCTACGAAGATGAAGTAGAAGTTTACACCATTATAGCCCTAAAAAAACTATAATTTTAGTACCAATTTATGATGAAGCCAGCTCGTTTGAGCTGGTTTTTTTATGCTTCGGAAATCGTCTAGATAAAAACACTTCCCAAATAAATACACCATAAACAATCACATACTCTAACGCGATAATCCATAGGTTTTCAGACTTGTCTGCCTTATTAAGATTGATGTAAGCCAAGTAGCTCAAAATAATTACAAAACTCCAAACCAACGGAAACTTATAATGAGTAAATACACTTAATATTAAAAGCGTTGCAATATACCATGGATGAACCGTTGTGCTTAAAAACAAGTAGATAGTAAAAGCAAAAAGCATATGTGTAATTAGAGTTTTTGTGTCTATTTTTCTTCGGAAAACGGACAATCCAAAAACCGAAAGAAACACCAAAATAGGCAAGATTTTACCAATTACAGCAATTTCATTATAACCAGTAAACCAATAGCCAATTTCGCGAGAAACATAATATACACTTGCATTAAATTCAAAATTATTAAACCATAACGCAACAGTTTGAGAATAGTTGTTTATAAATTCTGAAGAGAAAAAAGGAGCAAACAGTAACAGTGTTGTGACACCTATAATGACATAAAAAGAAATTAACTTTTTAACGTCTAGTCTTGTTGTGTCCTCATTTTGAACTTCTTTTATTATCATATTAGAAGTCTGTTTTAACGGCTCATTAGCAGGAGGTTTCTCAATTGCGCTAAAACTAACGTTGGGCTTTTTAAAATAGAAAAATAACAAAGGCAAAAACAAAAGCGGTATCAACTTTACAGAAATTGACAAAGCAAATACAACTGCAGCCCATTTAAATTTACCAGAATGTAAGAGATATAAACTCCACACTAAAAAGAAAATCATGACACCTTCAAAATGAAGATTGCCAGTTAATTCTATAATTATAAATGGGTTAAGAATGTACCAAAATATGTTATGTTCTGGTAAGTTTAGTTGTTTGAGTAACTTTTTTCCGAAGAAAAAAGTTCCAAAATCGGCTACGATAATCAATAAACGAAACACGATTGCCGAACCTAAAATACTAGCATTAGAAAACAATGCAGCTATTAAAAAACAAAGTTGGTTAATTGGTGGATAGTTGGTGTAATGACTACCGTTTAGTGTTCCCATACCATTATAAAGCGCTTCAGCTTCAGGAATAGGGTAATGTGTGCCAGCTTGTATAAAAGATTCTGGCGTGTAGAGATATGGGTTTAATCCTTCTAGAATCATACGTCCATCCCAAATAAACCTATAAAAGTCCTGAGATAAATTAGGGATTGCTAAAATGAAAATCGCTCTAGATAGAAATGCAATGGTTGATAAAAGCTTGAGGTTGTTTTTGGCGTATTTAAGCAGTAAAATAAACACCAACCAAGCTGCAACATATAGTGTGATGAGTTTAGTATAATCGGTTCGTATTAAATCGTAAGCAAATAGCCAATAGAGTAAAAAGCTAACGCATGCAAGCAGAATAGGAATCTTGTTAAGTTTCCAAAAGGGAATCAAACCTTAGACTTTAAAGATTTAAAAAACACATAGCCAAAACCAATAAATAGCATCAAATGAAAAGGAAATAATCCAAAATCTCCACCTTGATCTCCTACAATAAACGCGCTATATAAACCAAATGCGAAATAGAGCATGAGTATACCTTCAATAACAACATGAGGTGATAGTTTTTTCTTTAAATATTTGTTGCCTTTCCAAGAATCTTTAAGAGTACTAATATTAAATTTTGGTGTACGTACAAATTCACTACGTTTACCTGCATGACCTTCTAAAACAGCAATTGAGTTGTGTAACGAAAAGCCCATAGCAATTGAGAAAAACGTAAAAAACATACCAATATAACCAAAGAATTTTTTAAAACCACTACCGTAAATTTCTTTATACATAAACCAATAGCACACAAAGAAAATGATTGTACTCATTACAAAAAACGACATAAAATAGAAGTAAAATCTCAAGTGCTCATATTCATTTTTGATATAAAGCATTGGGATACTCAACACAGCCACAATAAATACATTTAAAAACATGGTACTATTAAGTAAATGCAGTAAGCCATGAACTTTAGTTTTAGCAGATATGTTTTTAGATTTAATAACTCTAGAACACATTTTTCTAAAGTTCTCTGCGCCACCTTTATTCCATCTAAATTGTTGTGAACGTGCAGCACTAATTACAACGGGTAATTCTGCAGGTGTTTCGACATCTTCTAAATATTTAAACTTCCAATTTTTAAGTTGTGCTCTGTAGCTTAAATCTAGATCTTCAGTAAGTGTATCACCTTCCCAATTTCCTGCGTCAAAAATGCATTCTTTTCGCCATACTCCAGCAGTGCCATTAAAATTTATAAAATGACCTTTACTATTGCGTCCAACTTGTTCTAAAGTAAAGTGTGCGTCTAATGCGAAAGCTTGGATTTTAGTGAGTATAGAGTAGTTTCTATTAATATGTCCCCAACGAGTTTGTACAACACCAATTTGAGGATCTTTAAAATAAAGCACAGTGCGTTTTAACCAGTTTTTCTGCGGAAGAAAATCGGCATCAAATATTGCTATAAACTCGCCTTTAGCTGTTTTAAGTCCTTCTTTAAGCGCTCCAGCTTTAAAACCACTACGATCTGTTCTAGTAATATGTTTTATGTCTAAACCTGTATTTTTGAGTTTTTCTATTTGTAAACGGGTTGTATTTACCGTTTCATCTGTAGAGTCATCTAGTACCTGGATCTCCAATTTATCTTTAGGGTAATCAATAAGCGCGATATTCTCTAATAAGCGCTCCATCACATACATTTCATTAAAAACAGGAAGTTGTATGGTTACTAAAGGGATTTCATCGCTATTAGAAAAATCAAATGTATCACACTCTTTAGTCGCTTTTTTTGACGATAAATAATTAAAGAGTAAATTTAATTGCGCTAATGAATATAAGAATATAAGCACTATAGCAATAGTGTAAATGATGATTATGGTGTATTGTAGATAGATCACTTAAAACTGTATTTAAAAATCCAACCTAAGATTTTTACGCCTGCAAATATAGCACCTTTTACTGTACCTGAAACTTTTGAGACACCTATTCTGTTTCTATAGTTTACAGGCACTTCAGTATAGCTTAGTTTTTTTCGTAATGCCTTGAGCTGCATTTCAACCGTCCAACCATAAGTTTTATCTTCCATTTTTAGGTCTAAAAGCGTCTTGTATTTAATGGCTCTAAAAGGGCCTAAATCGGTAAATTTTGCTCTAAATAAGAGGGTCATTAATGATGTTGAAAGCCAATTTCCAAAAATTTGAGGTATTGTCATAGACCCTTTTTCTCTCAATTCTTTAACGCGAGATCCAATCACAAAATCAATATTGTCATTAATAATTGGAGCTACAATTTTGGTTAATTCTTCTGGATAATCGCTGTAATCACCATCTAAAAACACAATAATATCTGGTTGGTCTTGCTGTTTAGCTATATAACTCATGCCTTTTAAACAGGCATAACCATAACCTCTGTTAGTTTCTTTAAGTACAGTGGCACCAGCTTTTTTTGCATTGATTTCGGTATCATCATTAGAGTTGTTACTTACAACGATAATTTCATCAACTATGTTTGGGATATCCTTAATAACAAGCGCTATAGAATCTGCTTCGTTATAAGCAGGTATGATGACTTTTATTTTGGTCATTTAAACGTTTTAATCTTTTTTTATTGCTCAAAAATCTAAGTTAGCAATATGCATTTTTATATTATGTTACAAGTATGATATCTCAATATTTTTTCTTCGGAAATAGTAATACGGATCATTTTATCTTTTTTAGACTATTTTGAATCGAGCACATTTCCGAAGTAAAACAATATATTAAATGAATTATTTAATTTTGAGTAGGGCTCATATGTGCATACTCTATTTTATTTTTGATTTACCAAATCCATTAAATCCACATCATTACCTAATAGTATGTCAGTTGGATTAATTCGTCCAGTCATACTATCGTTTTCTAATTTTAAAACACCTCTTGGGCAAACAGCAGAGCAAATACCGCAACCTACACAACTTGAGCGCACAATATTTTCTCCTTTTTGAGCATAATGTCTTACATCAATTCCCATTTCGCAACTGTTAGAACAGTTTCCACAAGAAATACACTGACCACCGTTTGTAGTAATTCTAAATTTAGAAAATAAACGTTGTTGAAAACCAAGAATTGCTGCCATTGGGCATCCAAAACGACACCAAGAACGACTACCAAGTATGGGATAAAATCCTGTGCCAATAACACCAGAGAAAATTGAGCCAATATAAATACCGTATGCAGATCGTAGTGCTCCTGCTTTTACATAGAATACATGATCGGTAGTTCCTGTGAAATGCATGGTAACTAATATGAGTATTACTGCAAAAAGACCAATAGCTCCATATTTGGCATCTTTACCAAGTTCATGTCTTTTAAACAACATTACTACTGTAAATACCAAGCTTAAAAAACCAATAACTAAAGCAATAAAAACACCTCTTGTTAACCAGAAATCATTACTGTCATAACCTAAGTAGGTGTAAACCATTGCAGTTGTCATCACAACAGAGAAAACTAATACTAAGTGAATTAACCAGCGTTCAAACTTCCAAGCCGACATTTTTTTAGATGATAAGTGTCTAAATGGATCTCCTGCAGTTTCAGCCAAGCCGCCACAACCACAAACCCAAGAACAATACCAGCGTTTACCGTATTTATAGGTGAGTATTGGTGTAATAACAAAAATGGATATAATCCCAAATAGGAGTAACGCTAAACCAATATTTCCATTAGATAGAAAGCCTTTTACAGACCATTCATCAAAAATATAATAGTTAAGTGGCCAAATACTTTTTAAATCGTAGTACGGTAGATCATTATTCATAACGTACATGAACTCTGGAATTAAAAAGGCGAATCCCAATTGAAAGAACATTACAGATATAGTTCGTATTTGTTGATAGCGATTGTGTCTATATTTGAGTATGAATTTGTAACCAAACGCTAAAATAGCAACTGTATACAATGTACCGTAAACAAACCATTGGCTTGCAGGTCTACCACTTAAAAGTTTGCTTAATGGATCAAATAAACTAATTAAACCTGTGTTTTCTGAGCCATCTGTACCTAAGCCTAAATACTTAGGAAAGAAATATAATACAATATAAAATGTTGTGAGAATAACACCAACAATCCAACCCCAAACACCACGTGATGAAATAGATTTAAACCAGGCTCCATCATTTTTAATGCCTTCTAATTTTGATAAATAAGCATCTCTAGAATACACAATTATACCAGTAATTATCAACCCTAAAGCCAATGTTAAAAAGATGGCTTTATTAGGGAAGTTTGTATTAAACAGTGCTAATGCTAAAATAAGTAAGCCAATAACACCTCCTGCTAATGCTATTTTTTGTGTTGTTGAAATGCCTAAAGCATCAGGTTTTGCAAGAGACATGCTGTGATTTATTTTATTACTCATGATTAAGCGGTTTGTAGTTGGTTATTATAGGCTGTTACTATTTCAGCTTCAAAGTGTTTGTAAAATTCTGGATCAAAATTAGCTTCAGAGAGATGATTTATAACATAGTCTATCGTTCGTTTTTCGGTGAGCCATGTATCAAATGTTTCATGACGCATTCGTATTCCGAAGGTATTTATGCCCAAAAACTCATTTGTATTTTTATGATAAGCGACTGTAATACATTTGGTATCGTCTTCATGTTTCCAATGAAAATGTTGTTCATAATCTGGTCGTCCTTTTCTGCGAAATACCCAACCATAGGTTTGATATTCAATGTCTAAAAACTTAGCTGAGTTAAACCAATGGCCTGGTTTATAGGCGAGACGATTTCCGCAGATTGTTTGCGCCAAAGTTTCTCCCATCATACGTCCTGTATACCAAACTGCTTCAATAGGTCTTCGATTTCCTATGGCTTCATGTTGCTCTGCACAATCACCAATAGCATATACATCTGGAATATTTGTTTCTAAAAAGCGGTTCACTTTTACACCACGACCCAGCTCTATTTTTGAGGATTTAATGAAATCAATATTAGGTGTGACACCTGCTGTTAATCCAACAACATTACAAGGGATTTCTTCACCAGTTTCTTCAATAATAACTGATTTTACGCGACCATTGTCATCACTTTTTATCTCTTTTAAATTAGTTGAAAGTCGTAAATCTATATGGTGATTTTTAATATGATTATTAATCATTTGGCTTTCGCCTTCAGGTAAAACTCCGTTCCAAAAACTATTTTCTCTAACTAAAAAAGTGACAGGAATACTTCTAGAGTTTAACATTTCGGCTAATTCAATACCAATGAGTCCACCTCCAACTATGACAGCACGATTGCAAACTTCTTTATTGGGCGCATAGGTTTCGAGTTTCTCTAAATCTTGCTTGTGATACATGCCCATTACGCCTTCTAAATCCTGTCCTGGCCATCCAAATTTGTTGGGTTTACTTCCTGTTGCGATAACGAGTTTGTCGTAATTGAGGTTGCCACCATCTTCAAAATGGAGTTGTTTAGCGTCGGTATCAATATTTTTAACATAGGCTTTAAGCAGCTCTATTCTATTTTTTTTCCAAAACCAATTTTCATAAGGTTGGGTGTGTTCAAACTTCATGTGACCCATATAAATGTACATGAGAGCTGTTCTTGAAAAGAAATATTCTGTTTCAGCAGATATGATTGTAATTTTTTTGTCTGATAGTTTTCTAATATGTCTTGCGAGCGTAACTCCAGAAATTCCGTTTCCGATAATAACGATATGTTCCATAAATTTTGGTTTGGTATTTTTACTCAGTCGAAGGTTTTGTTAAAACCTTAACCAACTATTGACTTTTTGTTTAAATTTAAACATTAAATCTTAAGTATGAGATTATTTTTTGTTGTGTGTATAGGGATATTGCTTCATAATTGTGCAATGTCAAAAAAACCATTAGAAAAAGTTAATGGTGTAAGTTTTGTTGCGTCTCGTGATATTGTTAACGAAACGCATACAAATCCCGTAGTTGATGTTGGTGCAAATTATGCTGCTATCATGCCTTTTGGGTTTCTTAAAAGCGCAGATCATCCAGAAATTATTCATAATACAGATCGACAATGGTTTGGAGAAACAAGAGCAGGAGGTAAACAGTACATAGATGAATTGAGAAAAAAGAACATTAAAATCATGATAAAACCTCAAATTTGGGTTCGTCATGGGACATTTACGGGCCATATAAAAATGAGTGATGAAAAACAATGGAAAGCTCTTGAGACATCCTATGCTAGTTTTATTTTAGAATATGCCGAATTAGCCCAAGAAACCAACGCCGAAATTTTATGTATTGGCACAGAGTTAGAAAATTTTGTAAACGAGCGTCCTGAGTATTGGCATGATTTAATTGCGAAAATAAAATCGGTTTATACAGGAAAACTGACCTATGCAGCCAATTGGGATGAATTTAAACGAACACCTTTTTGGGATGAGTTAGATTTTATAGGTATTGATGCTTATTTTCCTGTGAGTGATATGCAAACACCTACTATTGAAGACTGTATAGCAGGTTGGCAGAAACACAAACCAATCATTCAAACTTTATCAGAAACCTATAATAGACCTGTTTTATTCACAGAATTTGGGTATCGTAGTATGGATTATACAGGGTTAGAACCTTGGAATAGCGATCATACATTAAAATCGCTAAACTTTGAAGGTCAATCTAATGCCATGCAAGCTTTATTTGAAACCTTTTGGAACGAAGATTGGTTTGCTGGTGGCTTTGTTTGGAAATGGTTTCATGCACATGATAGAGTAGGAGGCGATGAATGCAACCAATTTACACCACAAAATAAACCTGTAGAAACTGTGATTCAATCTTTTTACACAGTTAATTAAATTTTATAGTAACGTAAGGCTTAGTGATGTGTACGACCAAAGAGTCAAATATCCATCTCATGAAAATCCTTATCACATGTTTTTTTCTAATAACCAGTTTTGCTATTGCTCAACAGGCAACTGTAGCAGAATTTAATATTATTGGGCATAAAAAGTTAAGAGCTTCTTTTGTAAAAAAAATATCTAATATAAAAGCAGGAGTCGTACTAGATTCTACAATGATTAAAGCAGATATTAAACTTTTAAAACGTTTACCATCTATTGCAAATGCTAGTTATGAGGTTTTGTCTTCAGGGAATAATACCTATACTGTCATTTATACTGTTGAAGAGAATTTTACTATCATACCATCTGCCAATGTATATACTACAAATGACGACGAATTTGCGTATCGGTTGGGATTGTTTGAGTTTAATCTCTTCGGAAGAAATATGACCTTTGGAGGTTTTTATCAACAAGATATTTATAGGTCATATGCCTTGAATTTTAGAGCACCTTACTTGTTCTCTAAACAATTTGGTTTGGCCATTAATTACCAAGATTTAACCACCCAAGAACCTGTTTTTTTTGATAATACCACATCAAATTATAAGTATAATAATGAATCTTTTGAAGTCTTAGGCTTATATCAATTAAACTATAATAATCGTTTTGAATTAGGTATCAATGTCTTTACAGAAGATTATGAGTATAAATTTGGAGCAACAAATCCAAATGTGCCACAAGACTTACAAGTGAACAAGCTCCTTTATAAATTAATTTATGAGTACAATAATTTAGATTTTAATTTTCAATATGTAGAAGGGTTTAGTAGTGTTTTAAATGTTCAGCATGTGACTTCAAAAAGTGAAGACTTACTGCCAACTTTTACAATTGGGTGGAATGATTTTTTATACTTTAAGCGCTATGGTAGTAAAGGTAATTGGGCTAGTAGATTACGATTAGGACTGTCTACAAATAACGATACACCTTTTGCACCTTTTTCGGTAGATAATAATTTAAACATTAGAGGTGTTGGTAATTCTATTGATCGTGGGACTGCAGCAGTAGTTCTGAATACCGAATATCGTCACACCCTCTACGAAAAAGGATGGTTTGCGTTACAAGGTAATGCATTTGTAGATGCAGGTAGCTGGAGGCAACCTGGAGGTCATTTAGATGAGATTACAAAATTTAATAGTCTTAGAGTTTATCCTGGTGTTGGTTTGCGGTTCATTCACAAAAAAATATTCAATGCTATTTTTAGAATCGATTATGGCATTGGCGTCTCAAATAATTCTACTCAAGGGTTAGTATTTGGAATAGGTCAATATTTTTAACCTAAATTTATTTTTCTATTTAAGGGTTGCTAAAGGAATACATTAGATTTATAAAAAAAACTATATAATGCGAACACTAGCTATTGGAGATATTCACGGTGCATTTAAAGCTTTAAAACAATTGGTTCAAAAACTTCAAATTAAAACCGATGATCAGCTTATATTTTTAGGTGATTATGTTGATGGATGGAGTGAATCTGCTCAAGTGATACAGTATGTCATGGCATTATCCAAAACCAATAATTGCGTAATTATTAAAGGCAATCATGATGTTTGGTGTGAGCAATGGTTAAGAACTGGAAATATAAATAGTGTGTGGTTTAAGCATGGTGGTAAAGAGACTATAGAAAGTTACAAGACGTTTTCCGAAGAAGATAAAAAGCAACATTTATATTTTTTTGAAAGCATGCAACTTTATCATATTGATGAGCTTAATAGGCTGTTTTTGCATGCAGGTTTTACATCTATGCATGGTGTAGAACGTGAGTTGCATAAAGAAAATTTTTATTTTGATCGTACGCTTTTAGAAATGGCTATAACTATGGATAAACGTATAGAAAAAGATTCTAGACTATACCCAAACCGTCTCAAATTATACCATGAAATTTATATTGGTCATACACCAACAACTAATTTTAATCAAGACCAACCCTTACAGGCTATTAACGTTTGGGACGTAGATACAGGAGCAGCTTTTAAAGGGAAACTATCAGCTATAGATTTAGATACAAAAGAGGTATTTCAAAGTGATCCTGTGTACCAATTATATCCAAATGAGATTGGTAGAAACAAAACATAATTAACAAATATGTTTTTTATAATACGTAAGCATGTCATTGGCAGAAGCTCCAAACCATTTTTTAATATAAATGATACAAAAATGATATTGTAATGTCCAAACACCATGCTTTTGGTAGCGACGAGCAGAGGTCTTTAATTTTTTATTAATAACAACAAATTCGTTTCTCGCGTAGAGTTCATTAATTAACATATTGTCTTCATAGATGATATAATTTTCATCATAACCACCAATATCATCAAATAGAGCACGAGTAATAAACTGACTTTGATCACCACCACGACTAGCTCTCCAAGAAAATTGAGTGAACCAACTCATTAAACGTAACCACCAATGATTGCTTTCAAATTGCATTCTAAAGCAACCAGCATTATTGCCTTTTTTTACTTCGGAAATGATCAAATCATCAAAATGTAACGGTGGAAAAGAATCTGCATGCAAGAAATACAAAATACTACCTGTCGCATGTTTTGCGCCAAGATTCATTTGCTTAGCTCTTCCCTTTGGTGATGAAACAAGCTTGATTTTTAAATCTAATCGTTTAATAATATCTAGAGAGCCATCTGTACTGCCACCATCAACAATTATAATTTCTGAAATGTGCTCCAACGACGAATGGTCTATTAAATGAAAAAGGAGCTTTTCAATAGTTTTAGCTTCGTTTAAAATAGGGATGATGATACTGATCATATAACTACTTACGCAAAAATATGATGTCTAGTTTTGTTCATTTAAATTCCAATTATAATCGATGTAATTGACCTTTGCATTTGCTGAAATCTTAATAGTTGCATATTGATTAATATAGTCAATCACTGAGCCATTGTCTTTAAAATCACCTTTATACCATTTGAATATTTCAGATAATTTCGGGTTGTTTGCCGACAGGTTATTTTTTTCCGTATTATTAATAAATTCTTTGGTTGCACGTTCCATTAAATCTTGAACATTATCTGCAGTATACGCTGTATTTAATAATTTAGGACAAGAGAAAGAGGCACAATTGATCGCAAAATGTATTCTTGGCTCGTTCATTTTTCGAAGAATACCATTTTCAATATCTGCTAATGAATAGTCTTTATCTCCAATTTTTAATCGATTTTTTCCCCAAGGATTTTTAATGTCTTTAATACTTTTTGTAGGATAATTATCGATAATTAGCTTAATTGTATTTGCATTATAAACATTGATAAAGTAAGCGAGTTGTTCGTTTATACTCCAGTTTTTGGCAGGAACTTTAGATGATAAATAATTAATATAGTCATTAAGTTTTTGACTGTCATTTTTAAAACCTTTATAATCTACATCACCATTATTTGCCACATATTTTTTTAATAAATCATCCCATGGTTTGTGATTAAGGATGGGATTTAAAGTGACATAATCAGTTTGTACATCATCATTAATATTAGAGTTTGTATCTAATGTAGCATCTGGCTTTTCTTGTTTTGTTGATATATTAGTATTTTCTTTAGCCATTTTTATAGGAAGACCTTTAGCCGAGAAACAGCTAAATAAAAATGCAGATACGACAATAACTATGATAACATTTAATTTTTTCATTTTTAAGGGTTTTATGTCATAAACACTTGAACTAATTTTTAGTTTTAAGTGGATATAACTCTTGGTGTAAAAAATCTTTTGGAAACCGTTCATCACCATCAAAACCTAATTCTATATCTCTTCCATCGTGCGGAATATAGTTGGTTTTAAAGATGTAATCCCAAATACTTAATGTTAGTCCGTAATTAACACCAAACCTAACACCTTCAGGTAATTCTTTTGCGTGATGCCAAATGTGCATCTTCGGATTATTTAGTATATATTTTAATTTTCCGTAGTCCCAACCCAAATTAGCATGATTGAGGTGACCAATAGCAATAGCGAAAAAATAAACAATAGCAACATCTTGAGAACTGTAATTTGCAATGATGGCTAACGGAATATATCTAATAGAATTATAAACTACAGGCTCCATCCAATGGTAGCGTAAATGTGCTGCAAATCCCATTTCTTTCACGCTGTGATGTACTTTATGGAAATTCCATAAAAACGGAAACCGATGTAATAAACGATGAGTGTTCCACTGTACAAAGTCATTAACTAAAAAGAAAATAAATAGACCTAACCATTTTGGCAAGTCGGTAGAATCAAAAAGTTGAAAACTTGAGAGTGAAAGTCCAACCCATGCTAAGCCATCATTTAAAAACTCTGCAACCGTATTTGATAATGCGATAAGTACAATTAAATTGAGAAGAAAAAAATTAAAGAACATATAAAAGGTGTCTAACCAAAAATCTTTTCTAAACAAACCTTGTTGTTTTCGCCAAGGAAATAGGGCTTCTAGCAACCAAACCACTAGAGATATAGCGATGAGTCCATAAAAATAGTTATCCCAATTATTTTGAAGTAGAATTTCGTTCTTTAGATAATTCCAGTAACCAGAATACGAGTTTTTTATGAGGTCTAAATATTTTTCCAAACTATAAATTAGTTATCAATTCTTTAAAAAGTGTAATCATATGCGGTTCTGCTTTTCCTGCCATTGCTATGATTTCACTAATATCTACAGGTTTTAGATTGTTTGGGTCGCATTCATCAGTTAAAACTGACACTGCTGCTACTTTTAAATTTAAGTGATTAGCCACTATAATTTCAGGAACAGTGCTCATACCTACAGCATCTGCACCAATAATTTTAAGCATTCTGTATTCTGCACGAGTTTCTAATTGCGGACCAACAACACTCGCATACACACCTTCGTGTAATTTAATATCATGCGCTTTTGCAATAGCTTTAAACTTAGTATTTAAGTCTAAGTTGTAAGGTGCGCTCATATCTGTAAACCGTTCGCCTAATTCTTCAACACCTCTAAAAGCTAGAGGAGAACTTCCTTGGAGATTAATATGATCATCTATCAACATTAATTCTCCTTTTTTGAAATCTAAATTTATGGCACCAGAAGCATTTGACACCAACAAAGTTTCAATACCTAATTGTTTCATTACACGAACAGGATAGGTGACATCTTGTAAAGAATAACCTTCATACACATGAAAGCGTCCTTGCATAACAATAACTTTTTTGCCAGATAAAAGTCCATAAATTAATTTGCCTTTGTGGAACTCAACCGTAGCTGTTGGGAAGTTTGGAATATGATTATAGCTAACTTCTGAAAGAATTTCGACCTCGTCAATTAATTTGCCTAAACCTGTACCTAAAATGATACCAATTTCTGGTTTGTCGAAACCTTTGGTTTTTAAATAGTCTGCCGTTTCTGTTATAAATTTAATCATGTGTGTCGTAAAATTGTTTGAGTTGGTTATAATGTTTCATATCGTCAAACGTATCGATATCGTTTAGCGGTTGTAACAAAGATACATCCTTGTTTTTTAAATCTGCAATGGTATCTTCTCTAACAGTTTCGGTTCCCCAAGCTTTATTGATAAAAATGGCTGGATGTAATTCTTTCATTCCTAAAAGATAATAACCACCATCTTCAGCAGGACCAATAACAACATCGTTTTTATGTAATCTATCTATGGCATTTTCGATAATGTCCTTATTTAAATCTAGCAAATCACTACCCAAAATAATAACTTTTTCATAACCCAAATGAAACAAGTCATCAAAGGCATTATGCATACGTTCTCCTAAATTTTTTCCTTTTTGTAGTTTTTTTCTGAAATGTGCTGCACCCCAAATATCATCAATTATTAAGGCTTCAGAATAAAACACAAAACGATCTGCATTGACTTTTTTAGCAACGTTAGCAGTATGTTGTAATAGATATTTATAAATATCTAAAGCAGCTTGGTCTCCTATCGTTTTTGCTAAACGGGTTTTGCATTTACCCAATTCTGGATTTCTCGTAAAAATTATTAATGCGGTTTTCAATTCTAGTTATTTTTTTTGTTTCGGGATATACTTTGATGCCTTTTAAAAGCCATTTACTCCAAGCTTTTGAAAAGACATGAACACTATCAGTTTTTATGTTTTTAGCCTTATAAACTTCAAAATCATTATTTCGCCATTCAAATATACCACCATACAAGTTTCTCACATTTGTATAACCCGCTTTTTTTAATTGATTTGCGATGGTTTCAGATCTAATTCCTAATGAACAATACACAACGATAGCTTGATCTTTAGTTTTAATATTTTGTAAAGTATGATTCAGGTTAAAATCATTATATCCAACATATAGAGCGTCTTTAAGATGACTCACATTATATTCCGATAGTTCTCTAGCATCAAATAGGGTAACATCAGTTTTTGGCATTGCTAACTCTTGAACCGAAATATAAGGAATATTGTTCGTGTTATGCTTGCTCAATAATCGCGACAGTGTTTCTTGGCTATTTACCGAAAAACCTGAGCATACTATTACTAAAAAAAAGAGTTTATGCATACGTGTTTGGTCTTTATAATAAGGTCGAACTTACAGTTGTATAGGTTGCCCTTGTTGTTTCTTTTCTGTTTCTGGTAATATGTCCATGTTGTCCCAAATGCCAGAAAGTATCGTTTTGGCGTAAGCTTCGGGTAATGGCGCATTAATCATTAATGTGTGTGTTAATTTATGATTATAATCTAATTTACGAAATTGAATATCAATAGGTTTTATAGAGTCGTCTATGACAGTAAACCAAACCTTAGAATTTCCATCATTAGCAGGCATACCAATTACTCCTGGATTTATCCAATAGTTGTTGTCTACCTTATTATAAAAAGGAAGCCCAGAATGACCAGCTATAATAATATCACTTTGAGTTATTTCAAAATTTGGACGCTTTTTCTCCCATGGTGTTGATTTAAATATAAATTCGGAAATATTAAAATACGAGCCATGTAAAACTGTTACCTTTTGCTGTCCTAAGGTGAATGTGATATAATCAGGAATAGAGTTTAGGTAACTAAGTGAATCTTTAGAAAGTTTGCTTTTCGCATAAGGATACCATTGTTGTGATAAATTATCACATTGTGAACCTGCTTTGAAATCACAGCCACAATGGTCTTGGTCATCTCGTAATTGTATTTCTACATTGCCAAGAATACTTTTAGCATTCCAATTTTTAAAAGTTTGAATGGTTTCTTCTGGTTGTGCGCAATACCCAACAATATCACCTGTACAAATACAGTTTTCTGGAGGAATGCCTTCTTTTACAGCATATGCGATTAATGCTTCTAAGGCTTGAAGATTACTGTAAACACCACCAAATAGTAGTACTTTGCCTGTTATGGAGCCTAAGTTTAAAGCTTTTATTTTTTTATCCATTTCGGTATGAAGTATATAAGATTACAAGTTAATATTCCCCAAACATTAACCCAAAGCAAGTCTGCATATTTACCATTGGTAAATATTAAAGCTTTAGGAAATACATTAAAAAGCAAAACAAAGCCAAACAATAATCCAGTAATCACACTAAGATAAAAACTGATTTTTGGTACTTTAATTTGCCAAAAAAGAAATAAAGGAGTTAGTCCAATCACCATGGTTCCAGATATTGTGGTAGCCGATAATATTTCGGCATCTAGAAATACAGGTAAAGTTCCAAGAATAGCAATGACTGCCATTGAAACTCTACCAAAAGTGATATCTTTTACAACGCCTAAATCTATAGAAAGCAATTTTGAAAACGATGAAAATGTAGAGTCTAGAGTAGACGCTGCAGAAGTTATCATTATAAAATTTATAACCAATAAAATGATAACGCCAAAGGCCTTGCCAACCTCAACTGCAGCTTGACCTTTCATTCCTTGGGTTTGAGCATAAACACCAATTATACTAAAAAGTATAATGCAAATAGCACCTAATACACTTGCCCATAAAAAACTTTGCCGTGTAACTTTTGGAGAACTTATAAATGCTCTATCGGTTAACACAGGATCATGAAAAGGATAACTAAACGATTGAATAATGGCTGCAAAAAAGAGGTTTAAACCCAGTTCAAAACTCCATGTTCCTGAGGTTGCAATTTCTATGGTCGAGACATTTTCCGAAGAAAAAATAGTGCCTAAAATAACCACTAATAATACAGAGAATAATACCATTTGTATCACATCTGTAAAAATAGAACTACTCAATCCGCCTTTTATAGCATAGGCTAGCGTTAATAACGTAAATACAATGATGGCTAAATAATAAGGTTGACTTCCTGCGCTACCAAAGTAACTACCAATAACCATAGTATTACTCCATACCTCATTAAAAAGTCTAATAGCAATTAAAACAGAAAATAGGAGCATGGCACCTTTTCCAAATTTAGAGGTTAAAAATTGATGTATACTTTTAAAACCACCTTTGGTACGCATTTGGTAAATTAAAACACCAGCAACTGCAAATGATACATAATAACCAGCATATGCAACACCTCCAACAATACCAAAGTTTAAGCCTAAATTAGCAGCGTTGGTAATGCTTTTAGCAAAAATCCATGAGATAATTAAGCTACCAGTTAGGACCAAAGTATTTGGAGCCTTACGTTTACTCACCGCTTTAAAAAATTGATCTTTTGTTTTTGCTATAGGTGACAAGAAAAATAGTATCAAACTTGATACGATAATTAATGTCCATTGCCATTGTATTGTTTCCATATTATTTACTCATTCCACCACACAGGAACATTAATACTATTATCATTAGTTGTTGCGGCAGCAGCTGTATAATTTTCATTATTTAAGGCTTCTTCTTCTGCAGGATAAGGCATACGAACAGGAATGATATCATTATTAAAACTTGCCGAAATAGTTTGAAATTCTGGAAATCCAGTTCTTCTAAATTCTACCCAACCTTCGTAACCATTAATGACATTGGCAATCCATTTTTGTGTAATTATTTGTTGTGTTGGTGTGGTTCCTGGAGCATTATATGCTGCGTTTCCAGAGAGGTAATTTGCCGGTAAATCTGTATTCCAATACTCAAAAGCTAATGTGATTCCTGTTTCATACAAGTTTTGAGCGTCGGCTGTGATGAGGTTATTTGCTGCAGCTTCGGCTAGTGCAAAATGAACTTCCCAAGCAGTTATAAAATTAGCATCTAGGGTAGAGGTGTCTTCTCTAAAAGCCGTTCCTGCCAAGGAGTAATCGGCCAATGCAACAGATGTTTCCGAAGGGTCAATACCATTTATTAACCCATTGAATTCTCCAGTAGTTGAGTTTGAAAATGGCCTAAATAAAGTTTCGATTCTCGTATCATTTAAATTGGTTAGAATGTCATCCATCGTTTCAGACATGACAAAATTATTAAAATCACCAACACGCAATTGTGCGAGTCTAAAACTGTTTGGATCTGTGTTTGTAAAATTAAAAACAGCATTTTGAGCATTAAAGCTAATATAATTCCCTTCATTAAATATGTTTTGTAATGCTGCGGAAACATCAACTTGACCAGAAATGCGGAGCAAATGTTTAATTTTCAGGGAATTTGCAAAACGTACCCAAGCGTCTAGATCGCCATTAAATAAGATGTCTCCTTCTAAGGGAATGACATCACTATATGCATTAATAGCAGCAATGCCTTTATCAAGGTTGTCTAAAATTCCGTTTTCATTTAAGTAAATGTCTTCTTGTAAATCGTAACCAGGTGTTACTGTGCCGTTGACACCATTAAAAGCCTCAAAATAAGGCACGTCTCCAAACAAATCGGTTAAACCTGCAGCCATATATGCTTTTAAAATTAGTGCAGGACCTTCGTAAACTCTAAATGTCTCTATGGTTTTTGATTGGTTTAAAATAATTTCATTATCCCTTAGGTTGGTGTAAAAAATTGGCCAAGGATTTCCTCCTAATTGTGGTGATTTTAACGCATGACGATCAAAAAGATTAAAGTCTAAAGCAGTTCTATGTTGTGATAATAGATCTCCAGCCACAAAACCTTCGTAACTCATGTTCTCTCCAAAATCGTAAATAACTTGGCGTAATAATAAACTAGGTTGAACGCTACTTGGTGCATTAGGGTTAGTGTTGATCTCTTCAAAATCTTTAGTGCAACTTACCGTTGCTAAAAGACCAACTATTGTAAATATGTATATAATGTTTTTCATTGTTTTTATTTTATCCTGCAAGGTTTCTAAACCTTGTAGGTATGTAAATTTTCCTACTCGTTGTTTTAAAACCTGCAAGGAACCCTCATTCTTTGCAGGTTAAGCTAGAAATTAAATCCAGCTTTAAAGCCAATACTACGTGTTGTAGCATAGCTCATGTCTTCAATACCACTTACAAAACCATTGCCTTGCACTGCGAGTTGTTCTGGATCAAAATGCGGATTTTCGGTAATTACAAATAAGTTGTTTCCTATTATGGATAGACTTAAATCGGCACCTTCCTTTAAGCCAAGAAACCCATTTTTTAATTGAAAATCATAACCAATAGAAAATTGACGAAGTTTTAAAAATGATGCATCATAAATATTATTCTCTTCATGGTTTCTATCATAGAATTGTCTGTAATAGCTTTCTGCAGAAACAGCTACCGTATTTGGTAAGCCTGTATTTACATTTACACCTTGAGCAACGATACCGTCTTCTGGTCTGTATCCAGTTTCTGCTAATTGACCACCAACATTACCTAGAGCTCTGGTTCTTGATACAACTTCACCACCTTGTCTCCAGTCAAATAAGAAACTTAAATTCCAGTTTTTGTAGCTAAAATTATTGTTCCAGCCTAAGGTGAAATCTGGGTTGTAATTTCCTAGTTTTTGGAGTGTATTATTTGCAATAAATCTACCGTTGTCATCAATAAGAAATTCTCCGTCAGGACTGCGAGAATATCCTGTACCATAAATATCACCAATGCGTCCACCTTCTTCTACTTGAAACCAAACTGTTTGGTTGGCGCTGTCATAAATTCTACTGTAGGCTAGAGTTAATCTGCCATCTGCTTGAGGTAATTCTTTAATTGTTGAACGACTTGATGCAAAATTAAAAAGTGTATTCCATCTAAAATCTTGTGTTTTAATTGGTGTTATACCTAATATAAGCTCTACGCCTTGCGTATTTACTTTACCACCATTTACAACTTGCTGGTTGTAACCAGATGATACTGCAATGGGTAAAGAAATAATTTGATCTTTGGTAGTTGCGTTATAATAAGTGGCATCAATTTTTAAACGGTCTTTAAAGAAACGTAAATCTGTACCAACTTCAAAAGAGGTGGTTTGCTCTGGTTTTAAATTTGAGTTTGGTATAAAATTTTGATCGCTAAATGTTGGCTGACCATTAAATGGTGTTTGAGATACAAATGCGCCAGAGGTTTGGTAGGCTCCAGTATCATTACCAACCTGAGCAACACTTGCTCGTAGTTTAGCAAATGAAAAAACCTCTGGCAACTCCGTTACATTAGATAGTATAAAACTTGTAGAAACCGATGGGTAGAAAAACGAAGTCCCATTAACAGAAAAAGGTGTCGCTAATGCGCTAGACCAATCGTTACGACCTGTGATATCTAAATAGAGATAATTTTTGTACCCAAATTTTGCAATACCGTAGAGCGAATTAATTCGTTTTCTGCTTTCAAATTGAAATGCCTCAATTGGCGATGCTGCATTGTTTAAGTTAAAAATACCAGGCTGCGCAAGGTTAACGGTTTGCAATTGTTTGGTTGCTGCATTTTGATCTAGACGATTTCCGCCGAGAGACACATCAAAAGAGAATTCTCCAAATTGATTATTGTAATTTACTAAAAAATCGGTGTTCACTTCTCTAAAACTAACATCATGCTCTGCATAACCTCCATTTTGAAAACGATTGCTGCTAAAATTTCTACGTAGTTCTCTAGTTTCACTGCTATAATCCATTCCTGTTCTAAAAGCAATGCTTAGATTATCTGTGATATGGTGTTGTACTCTAATGTTTCCGAAGATACGATCGCGCTCAAATGAGTTTCTGTTTTCTTCAAGAATAAAAAATGGGTTGTCAAAAAATGTGTAGTTAAAAGAGTATTGCTGTAGACCTTCTAATCCTGGTTGCCAATAATTTCTTAAACTATTAATGTTTAAGGATCGTGGTCCCCAAGCTACAAGTGAATAATTAGCGTTTTCACTGCCATAACCATTAGATGGTCTATTATCACTGCTAGAATTAATATAGCTTATTGAGGTGTTAATTTCAGTCTTGTCACTTGGGTTGAAATTCAATTTTGTAGCAATGGTTTGCCTATCGAGATTAACACCTGGTATAATTGATTCGCTTCGTAAATCTGTAAATGACAGGCGATAATTGCCTGTATCAAAACCGTTAGAAATAGATAAATTATTAATTGTGGTTACACCTGTTTCATAAAAATCCTTAAGATTGTTTGGGTTAGACCTAAACTCTGTAGCTGTAATAGGTATTCCTGAATACAATGAGGTATCACCACCTCTTACAAATACGCCATTCCCTAAATCGACAGGGCTATCAAATTGCGGAATTAAAATCCCTGCATCTAAACGTGGTCCCCAAGAATACGTGATATTATCGCTAATACCACCTCCAAGACCGTCAACATACTCAAATAATCCAGCTTGACCTTGACCATATTGATTTTGAAAATCTGGTAAACGAAAAGCAGAATCGACAAATAAAGAGGTATTAAAACTAATGCCTAATCCTTTTTTGTTACGACCATCTTTTGTTTTTATCACAATAACACCATTAGAGGCGCGAGTTCCATAAAGTGCAGCAGCATTGGCTCCTTTTAATACAGTGACAGATTCAATATCATCTGGATTAACCTCCATGGCACCATTACCAAAGTCTATTTCTTGAAAACCTGCAGCAGCTTCATTTGTGAAATTAAAAACAGTTTCATTATTAATAGGCGTGCCATCAACAATAAATAAAGGGTTGTTGTTAGAAAACGAAGACTCACCACGAATCGTGATTTTTGATGATGAACCAACACCAGTTGCCCCTTGAGATATGGTTACACCAGCTAGTTTACCAGAGATGTTATCTAGAAAGTTTACCGTTTTAACTTCGGTTAAGTTTTTTGAGTTAAGTTCTTGTACAACATAACCCAATTCTTTAGTTTCTCTTTCTAAACCTAAGGCGGTAATGACTACTTCATTTAGAGAAGAGGTGTCTTCAGTTAATTTAATATTAATAACGGTTTGGTTTCCAACACTAATAATAGAGGTGTTGTAGCCCAAATAAGAAAATCGTAGTTGATCTTGGGTAGAGGTTACATCTATGGAGTATATTCCATTTTCGTTAGTAATTGTTCCGTTGCCAGAAGTCGATGTAATATTAACGTAGGCTAATGGTTGGTTGTCTATATCACTAGTAACTGTACCTGTAATTGTAATTTGTGCATAGCTGTAGCTAGATAGCAACAACATAATGCAAATGTAAATTTGCTTCATTTAATTGAATTAGTAACGTGAAATTGATTATCTGATTATTATCAGAATTTTAAGAGCTCTATAAATGAAGATGTAAAGGAGAGCCCTTATTAAATGAAAGCTTTAGTAAAAAAGAATCTATAGCATTAATTTGAGATGTGAGAATTTCTTTTTCTACGGAAATGTAACCTTGTAGGTGTTTTTTTAACGTTGTAGAAATAGATTTAAAACTATCAATAATAGCATTAACATCTGAAATAGTATCAATATCTGATAAGATCTCTAAAAATGATAATTTGATATTTTTGGACCTCAATATATTAGAAATACTTCTACTTAAAATTGAAGTTTGCCAAGGTAATTTTATAAATGTTTCTGGATTAAAATGAGCCTTTTTTAATCCCATTAAATAAAAGCCACCATCCTTTGAAGGTCCTAAGACCACATTTTGTTCTTGTAATTGAGTGACTGCTTTTAAAATGTGCTTAGTTTGTAGATGAGGTGTGTCGTTACCAATAGTTACAACATTTTCAAAACCTTTATCATAAATAGATTGTATGGCATTGGTAAAACGTGTACCAAAGGTAGATCCTGTTTGGTTTTTTTCCGAACATAAAAAATACGGCAGTCCAGTTTTTGAAACAACTTTTATGGTTTGCTTATTTAATGCGTCAAACAATGGCTTAGACGATTGAAACGGTTTTTGAGACGCTTCAAACTCTGCTGAGTTTGCAAATATTAGTATGGCCGTTTTGTTGTTCATCTTAAACCTCCACAAGAGTGGAAATCACATTTTTTATTATTTGTTACAAAGTTTAAAGCTTTGCAAGTGTTATTATTTTTTATTAAAAAGGATATGAGCTATGCAGGCTATTACGCAACAACACCTTGACAACTACTTCCTGCTCCAGCAGTACAACCATAGCAATGTTGTGAAATGACAATATTTCGTCCTTCTAAAAGTTCTTCGTTAAATTTTGATATATGCTTAGACTTACTATTTACTGGTAATTCTAGCATTTGATTAAAATCACAATCAAACAAGTATCCATCCCAACTAATAGACAATGTGTTGGTACACATAACATTTGTTACCGCAGACGGGTTATAGGCTTCTACCAATTGATACATGTAGTCTTCATAATTTTCTGAAGCGATTAAAAAATCTAAAAAACGTGCAATTGGTAAATTGGTAATCGCAAATAAATTGTGAAATTCGATACCAAAATCTTCCATTAGTGCTTTTTTGAAATCTTTCTCCATAGCAGCCTGATCTCCTGGTAAAAAAGCACCAGATGGATTATAAACCAAATCTAATTTTAAAGCACTACCTGGCATTCCGTAGCCAACTGCGTTAAGTTCTTGTAGCGCTTTTATAGATTTAGCAAAAACACCATCACCTCTTTGTTTATCAGTTTTTCCTTTTGTCCAGTGTGGCATTGAGCTCACGACATGCACATTGTGTTTTTTGAAAAATTCGGGTAAATCGTAATATTTTTTGTTGGCACGAATAATTGTTAAGTTAGAACGAACAATAAAATCTTTAATCCCAACTTTGGCAGCTTCTTCAACAAACCATCTAAAATCTGGATTCATCTCAGGAGCGCCTCCTGTTAAATCTAAAGTATGCGCACCAGAATTTTTAATAACGTCTAAACATTGTCTCATGGTTTCACGCGTCATGATTTCTTTTCGGTCTGGACCTGCATCTACATGACAATGATCACACACTTGGTTACACATGTAACCCACGTTTATTTGAAGTATTTCAAGTTTTTTTGCTTTAAGCGGAAATTGGCTAGTCTCCGAAATTTTATCTTTAAAAGTAGGTAATTCTCCGCTTTTGAAAATTCCGTTTGATAAGATTTCTAGCTGTCTATTGCTTTGTGCTAAATCGCTTCCTTTTTTTTGTAGGGATTGTGTCTTTACTTTCGTCATATTCATTTTTAAGACTGAGGTTTCTTTTTAAGGCTAACTGCGTTAGGGATGGAGGCTTTGTTGGAGCTCCTCAAAGAGAGCGACTGCCGAGAGCCTGACCCTTGTGGTAACGCCAAAATTTTAACCGTCTAATTTATTTACTTTATTCATCATTTGTACACCATGAACCAAGGTTGCACCACTTTTTATTGCAGCACCAACATGAATGGCTTCCATCATTTCTTCTTTAGTAACGCCTTTTTGTAAACCATCTTTTGTATAAGCATCAATGCAGTAAGGACATTGCTCTGTATGAGCAACAGCTAAGGCTATGAGTGATTTTTCGCGAGCTGTGAGTGCGCCTTCTTCAAAAACTTTCCCGTAATATTCAAAGAATTTATTTCCTAATTCTTCATTCCATTCTGTGATGTTTCCAAACTTTCTAAGGTCTGCTGGATCATAATATGTTTTTGACATGTTTAAAGTTTTCTATGGTTGCATTATCTACGTAAAAAGTAGATGTTAAGTTTTAAGTCGGTATCAAGTATCAAACTTAACAGAAAATTTAGCCGAATGCTAATTTATTTTATATCACTTAAATGAAATATGGTTTACACTAAAAAAGCCTTACATTTAAATTCTCTTTTTGGAAAGAATGATGAATTGGATTGAAGTATTATCAAATTTTAAAATCAAGCAACAACCTGTAGCACTCGTTACAGTGACAAAATGCTTTGGGTCAACACCTTGTGTGCTTGGCTCTAGAATGGTTATAACTGAAGCTAAAGAGCTCTTTGGGACTATTGGAGGAGGTAAGTTAGAGTTTTTAGCGATTGAGCAAGCTATGATTGCTTTAAATGAAAACAGAATTATTGAATCTGGATATACTCTAGGACCTGAGTTTGAACAATGCTGTGGAGGAAAAGTAGAATTTATTATAGAACCTATGAATCAATCACCAGAATTATTTTTATTTGGAGCAGGCCACATCGGACAAGAAATCGTGAAGCTACTCATCGATACACCATTTAAAGTCAATCTTATAGACTCTAGACCACAATGGTTTGATGAAAAAAATGTAGATGAAAGTGTTAACCAATGTGAGGTGAGTGAAATAGATTTTAAAACCTTTAGAGATGCTGTGCGTTGGGGACGACAGTGTTATGTTTTGGTTATGACTCATAATCATGCCATAGATTTTGATATCATTTCAATGGCACTAAAAGAAGAGACTAAATTTTTAGGTTTAATAGGAAGTAAAACTAAAAAGGTGCGTTTTAACAATATGCTCATTAATGAGATGAATATTGAAGAAGGTATGACTAATGTAGTGTGCCCAATTGGATTGCCTATTGGAGGCGATACACCAAAAGAAATTGCAATAAGCGTGGTTGCACAATTGCTACAGGTTCATTATAATAAATAAAGTTATCATTCAGAGTGAAGCGAACAATCTCTTTCAAATAAAATTATAAATAAGTTTCCTATTTTCACGGGAAATACTATGAAAAATAATAAATCCATAATAGATAAATTAACGGCACTTTGGGCTTTAAATGAGTCTGGTCTTGGTGGTTTTTTACATGTTTTTAATACGCCTTTTACAGGTTTGATTGTTGGCGGAATTTCTATTTTACTCATTAGCTTAATTGCTTTTTATGCCGAAAACAAATGGCAAGCTATATTAAAAGCTTTACTCATTGTTTTAATTATAAAAATGGCTGTGAGTCCATACTCTCCTTTTGGAGCTTATGTTGCAGTGAGTTTTCAAGCACTTTTTGGAGCTTTATTGTTTTCTAATTTCTCTTGGAAAGGTGCCACATTAATGATGTTAGGTATGGTTACCTTTCTAGAGTCTGCATTGCAAAAATTATTAATTCTTACCATTGTTTACGGCACCGAACTATGGGAAGCTATTAATATTTATGGTGCTTGGGTGCAAAAAAAATTAGAGTTTGTTTCAGAGACATCAACATCATCACTTTTGGTGACCATTTACCTCTTAGTTTATGGAGTGTGCGGTATTTTGGCAGGTTTTTTTATTAAAAGCTTAATTAAAATAATTTCAAGTAGCCCAAAAGCAGATTTCTATCTAGAGCCAGATGATATAGCGGTGAAAATCAAAACCTCAAAAGTATCTATTAAAACAAAAATTATATGGGTTTGGTTAATCACTGTTGCCATCATTGTTTTGGCATTTACGGTATTTGGAGGCCATTTATTTGGATGGCAAAAAGGTATTTATATCATGTTGCGTAGCTTTTTAATTTTAATGCTTTGGTATTTGGTTATTGGACCCTTGCTTTTAAAACTCGTAAAAAAATACTTGCATAAAAAAGAATCTCAATACAAGGACGATATTACAAATGCAATGGACTTGTTTCCGTATTTCAGGCAGATAATTTCATATACTTGGAAAGAGACAAAGCACTTAAAAGGCTATACAAGATTTAAACATTTTATGGCAAATAGTATCTCAAATTGCATTCATTTTAAAATGCCTACTTGATGATTTATATACTCACAGGACCTATTCGATCAGGTAAAACTACAACTTTGTTAAAATGGGCTAAATCCAAAACAATGGCAGACGGATTGCTATGTCCCGATGGAGAGGATGGAACACGTTTTTTTCTGAAAGTTGAATCTCAAGAACCATTTGAACTTGAAGTTGAAATGGAATCTGAAGAAACCCTATCAATTGGACCTTTTAAATTCTTAAAATCTGCATTTAAAAAAGCCAATGATTTTTTAATGTCTTTTGCTTCGGAAAACGAAAAGCGATACCTCATTATAGATGAATTAGGAAAATTAGAACTTAAAAGCCAAGGTTTGCATCAATCTGCTGAAATTTTAATTCCTCAATATATATCACATGTGAATGCACATTTAATCTTGGTGGTTCGTGATTATTTATTAGATGACATTGTTATGCATTATAATATTTCAGATTATAAACTATTAAGTAAAGAGAATTTGAGGGTACTTATGTAGGGATAAACGGTAGCATTTTGCTGAATATGTTGATGTAACGATAAGATCTTTTCTCATTGAGATTCCTCCTCATACTTCGTTCGGAATGAAAAAAAACGATTAATCAACTAAAAATGGTCTCACTCAACGCGTAATAAATTGCCATCAAGGCCGAAAAAACAGCACTTCCCAAAAAGCGCCATTTAAGTTTAAATCTATTTTGTATGATATAATTGGCAATAAATGATATTGGTATATTAACTAAAAATGACCAAAAAGCTATTTCGATCAAATTGAATCCAATCGCTTCAAACTGCCCTGAAAAGAGTTTGATAAATAGTAAATGTCTGGCAATCCACAACGGATTGAAATACCCAATCGCTAAAACAGTTTTAGTTAATGTGGCTTTGATACCTTTTAAAAACTGAGTTTTTTTTACAATCCAATCAAAATAATTAGGGATTTCAAAAGCATAAAATGTAGCACCAATGAGCATCATGCCTAATAAGCGATACCACGAAAATTCATGGAGTAAAATTGCAGCAATAGTATCACCAGCACTGTAAATGAGTGCGCCTTTTAAAATGTTTGATTTTGTATAATGTAGTGCGATGGTACTCTTTTTATACTGCAAGTTTTTTAGAACGTTGCAGGTGCTTGATTGATGTTAGTTGATACCTAAAAGTTTTAAAAACCTTGTATGATAATTTAACAGTTTGAACTTTGTTTAAACCTGTATTTCGACGTCTCTCAATGTTACAGGCAGCAATAATAAATGTTTTAGTTAGTTTTCATACAATCCCATTAAAACTTTTTCTGGAGTCATTGGTGCATGAAATTTCATGTCATATTTTGAGTTAAAGGCTTTAATTGCATTTTGGAGTGCAAAATAAGCACCAATACCATACATTAAAGGTGGTTCTCCAACGGCTTTAGATTTTAAAATTGCCATTTCATTACCATCTGTTTCAACAGGAATAACTTCTACACGTTTTGGAACCGAAAATATATCAGGAACCTTATAAGTTGATAACGCGTTAGATAATAGTCGTCCATCTTTATTGTAGGCAATCTCTTCCATAGTCATCCAACCAATACCTTGAATTAATGCACCTTCTACTTGGCCTAAATCAATACCCTTACTCATGCTTTTTCCGTAGTCATGAACAATTTTAACGCTATCAAATTCATAAGTACCACGCGTACAATCTACAGTTGTAGTTGTAATTGCAGTTCCATAAACATGGTATGCAAAAGGATGTCCTTTTTCTTTGGTTTTATCAAAGTGAATTTCTGGTGTCGCATAATGAGCATTTTCGGTAAGCGCAACGCGTCTTAACATGGCTGCACTAATAAGTTCTGTCCAAGTTAAATCTGATTTTTTATCATTAATGTAAACAGATTCATCTTTTAATTTTAGATCATTTTCTTGAGCATTTAAAATTTCCGAAGCCACAATTTTTAAACGTTCCACCAAACTATTGCAAGCCATTAGTGTTGCTTTTCCGTTTAAATCTGCCGTAGAGCTCGCAGCAGAAGGCGAGGTGTTGGCAACACGTGTTGTATTGGTGGTTTCAATTTTAATATGTTCTATAGGTATCGAAAACACATTTGCAGCAATTTGCATCATTTTAGTGTTCACGCCTTGACCCATTTCTACAGCTGCAGTGCTAATACCAACACTACCATCTAGATAAATATGTACCAATGCGCGCGCATGATTCATTGGTGTATTTGTAAATGAAATCCCGAACGTAATTGGCATAAATGACAGTCCTTTTTTAAAGGCGCTGTTGTTATTATTAAATTCTGAAATGTCTCGCTCCAAAGCCTCTATGTTGTATACACTTTTGGCAGTGCTCCATGTGTTTTTAGCTTCTACTTTCTTGGCTATTTGTCCGTATGAAAACGTATCATTTTCATCTAGTAAGTTTGCTTCTTGAATGTCTCTTGGTGGCACACCAATGTGATGCGCAGCTTTCGCAATAGCAGATTCTATAACAAACATACCTTGTGGTCCACCAAAGCCTCTAAATGCAGTATTTGGTGGTAAATTGGTTTTACAGCTTAGTACTTTTGTGGTTACGTTAGGTACATAATAACTATTAGTAGCATGAAATAATGTACGCTCTGCAATGGCAGGAGATAAATCTGCAGCAGCACCAGAATTTTGTAAAAACTCACATTGGTAAGCTAGAATTTTTAAGTCTTTGGTTAGTCCAATTTTATAGGTGCTTTCATAAGGATGACGTTTTCCTGTCATACGTAAATCGTCGTGACGATTTAATATTAATTTAACCGATTGGTTTAAATGAAACGTCGCTAAAGCAGCCATAACAGCCCAAGGTGTTGCTTGATCTTCTTTGCCGCCAAATCCTCCACCAAGACGCGTAACATCCACTTCAATTTTATGCATTGCAACATCTAAAACTTGAGCCACTGTTTTTTGTACCGCAGTTGGTCCTTGTGTTGATGAGGTGATTTTTATATTACCATTTTCTAAAGGTTCAGCGTAAGCGCCTTGTGCTTCTATGTACAGGTGCTCTTGCCCATTAGAAAAGGTTTCGCCTTCAAAAATATAGTCACACTTGTTAAATGCTTTATCACTATCACCTAAACTAAAAGATCTAGGTGCATTTATAAAACTTCCTTTAGCTTTAGCTTCTTTTGCAGTTATAATTACTGGAAGTTCTTCTATATCAATCTCAATTAATGCTCTAGCTTTTCTGGCAATAAATTCGGTTTCTGCGACAATTAAAGCAATTGGCATTCCCCAAAAATGAACCTCGTTTTCTGCAAATAAAGGTTCATCTGCAATAATACCACCAATTTCATTTTTACCAGGCACATCTTTGTAAGTAAAAATGCGTTCTACACCTTCTAAGGCTCTTGCTTTTGAGTAGTCTATGTTTTTGATGATTCCGTGTCCTTTTGGTGAATCAAAAACCACTGCATGAAATGTGCCTTGTCTAATATTAACATCATCTACGTACAATGATTCTCCGCGAACATGCGTGTACGAATCTAAGTTTTTAATACTCTTTTTTATAGACTTTGAGACCGCATTTAATTTGGTGTCTAAGATTTTATTGTTGGTGTTGTTATGCATGTTGAATAAAATCGTTTAAGGTGAATTGCTCTGGAAATATCTCAGTAAAATGAGCAAAAAACAATTGTCTAGCTAATACTCTTTTATAATCATTCGTGCCACGAACATCGCTAATGGGTGAAATCTCGTTTTGAAGAATCTCATTAGCATCTAATATCGTATTTGAATTGAGCGTTTTTCCTGTTAAAAAGGTCGAAGTCTCGTGCAGGTATTTTGGAATTGCCGCAACACCTCCAATGGAAACATGAGCCTCGCTAATGGTGTTGTTTTCTACGGAAATGTGAATGGCAGAGTTAACGCTTGCTATATCCAAGTGCGTACGTTTACAAACTTTCTCGAAATTAAAAAACGACTGTTTTGATGGTAAATTAAAACTTATAGATTTTAAGAGTTCTCCATCGTTTAAATCAAAGGTTTTGTAATCTTGGTAAAAGTCTTTAAGTGCTTTTTTACGTTCGGTTTCGTTGTTATTAGTGATAGTGAGCGTGCTGTTTAGTGCAAGAAAAAATATAGTCATATCACCAATTGGCGAGGCATTAACGAGGTTTCCGCCAAAGGAAGCCATATTCCTAATTTGCTCAGATGATACTAATTTTAAATGCTTTTTTAAATTAGGGAAATAGTTGTTAATTTCACTGTGGTTCCATAAGTCTGAAACGGTTGTATTGGTTCCAATGGTACAAATTCCGTTTTTAATGATTATGCCTTTTAAATAGTCTTTTTCGGTAATAAGATGCACATCGCTATCTGTTAAATGATCGGCTTGTTGTACATACAAATCGGTGCCACCAGATACGTGTTTTCCTTTTGGTTGATGTAAGTTTTTTGTTTCTAAATCTTGTAATCGTTCAGGTATTGTGGCAAAATATTTAGGAATAAAATCGTTTTCAATAAGCCAATTTAAGGATTGATGATTTTCTTTATTTTTTAAGTGTGTTACAACTTGATGCGCTGCCTTTTCTATGGATTTGTATCCTGTGCATCTACAAATATTTCCGCTAATGGCATCAAGTGCATTATTGTAATTGTTTTCAGAATTTGATAAAGCAAAACCAGTTAATGATACCACGAAACCTGGTGTGCAAAATCCGCATTGTGTTGCGTAGTTTGCTTTCATGGCTTCCTGCTGTGCAGTGAGTTTGTTTTTGAGATTTGTGCCTTCAACGGTTACAATGTGCTTGCCATGCGCATTTCCGAGGGGAGAAATACAAGAGGTGATGCTTTGGTAGTTGATGCTGTCATTTTGCAATGTGCCAACGAGAACTGTGCATGCACCACAATCGCCTTCGCGACAACCAATTTTGGTGCCTGTGAGACGTTGCTCGTAGCGCACAAAATCCAATAAAGTCATCCCAGAGTTTGCTGGTGTTTTAATGGTTTTGTTGTTTAGTATGAAGGTGATCAATGGTTTTTTTTGTTTTTAGTATTAAAATATCAAGATAATAAATAAAGAGAATTTAGGTGTTATGTTTATTTCCATCCAGGACCTATTTTTTCTATATATTCATCTTTCGTTATTAGAAAATCATTATCCTCTTCTAGAAATTTCAGTTCAATAGGATTGGTTTTGTGCATATAAAAAAGTGAGAAAATACGTTCCTTTTTCAAGTGTGAGTACGCTTTTCCTAATTCAGCAATTTTTTCTACTCCTTGTTCAATTCCCTTCCAAAACAACTCTCTGTTTAATTTTGTTAGTCCTCTTAAGTCTAAATTTCGAGATTCACCTGGGTAACTAGGTAACATTGTTTGTAACCAACTTGAAAATTCAATTCCATCCTCTATTTTAGATGTTTCACGAATTGCTATTTCAATAATCATTTCATATCCTGTCCATCTCGTAAGGAAAACTTCTCCATGCTCAAGTGTTATAAATCCATTCGCCAAATTTCGAGATTTACATTAATACTCAGTTTTATCTACTTTTTTAGTCCATTCTTGAAACGGCTCTAAAGCAATCTCGCGAGCTAATTGCTCAAATGGGATGCTTCGTTTTTCGTAAGGTAATGGGATTTCTTTGTAAATAAATTCATCATCAAAACCTATGTTTGCTGCATCTACTTGATTGCTTCCGTAGTAAACCTTATCAGGTCTAGCCCAATAAATAGCACCTAAGCACATTGGACAAGGTTCACAAGAGGTGTAAATTTCGCAACCCTCTAATTGAAAAGAGTCTAAATTTTTACAAGCATCTCTAATGGCTGTAACTTCGGCATGTGCTGTTGGATCGTTTGTTGAGGTCACTTTATTATTACCTCGACCTACAATTTTCCCGTCTTTTACGATGACGCAACCAAATGGTCCACCTTCGTTATTATTCATTCCTTTAAGCGCAGCATTTACTGCTTCTTTCATGAATTTGTCTTTATCTGTCATGTATATGTGTTGAAATTTTGTTTGTAATTAATTACAAGATATTAAATTCAAATCTAATAATGTGATTTAATATGTTGTGTTTAAAGTTTGAGACTAAGGTAGAGTAGTTACGCAACCTTTCTCGTGAGTATAGGCGTTATTTTTTAATTTGGTTTAAAGTAATATTGTTTAAAATGAATATCCAATAGCAAAATTTAGCACTGGCTCGTCAAGTCTAAAATCAAAACGTTCTTCTTTGGGTAATGATGGATCATGAAAAGGTGCTGCTAAATCAAAACGAATAACAAAGCCTTGTAGGTCAACTCGCAAGCCAAAGCCAGTTCCCATGCCTAGTTCATTGATGAAGTTAGATGAGAATTTGTCTTCTCCGTTAAATGTTGGGTTGGATTCAGAGTTCCATACATTTCCTGCATCTATGAAAAGAGCGCCTTTAAAAAATGAAAAGATAGGAAAACGGTATTCAATATTGGCTTCTAGTCTTATGTTTCCTGTTTGATCAAAAAAGGTACTATCGCTATTTGCATCATTGTCGGCATTGTAGGTTCCTGGTCCTATTGAGCGCGTTCTAAATGCACGAACGCTATATGGTCCTCCAGAGAAATATTGTTTTACATATGGTACTACATCTGAGTTTCCGTATGCTAATCCGTAGCCTGCAAAAATTCTTGTAGCAATGGTTTGTTGTTTATCTTTTCCGAAGTTATAATGAAAACGAGCATCAATATCGGCTTTTGCATATTGGGCATACTCTAATCCTAAAAATGTTTTGGCAGCACCAGCAGTTTCTTCTTTAGCTAATAAGCTGATAGAATTTCCTGCCACATCTAAAGTTCCATTTAAAAAGGATTGAATGTTTTTTGAACTTTTACCGATCTCATTATAAGTGAATGAAAATGTGAGTCCAGAAATAAATTGTTGTTCAAAACTGAGCTCTAAAAACGGATTGTCTTCTAAAATTGCTTCAAATTCGTCACTCGTACTGCCTAAGCTGGTATAATTTACAGAAATAGGATTTATTTCATATGAGATATAACGATTGGCATTCCAGGTGTAACCAAACAAAGCGCTACCTGTGATTAAGGTGTATAATTGGCTTCGTTTTAAATAACTTATACCTAAACTCGTTTTTGTTTTTGGAATAGAATACTCAAAAAAATCGTCATTAATAGTAAAAGGTGAGATCACTCTCGGGAAAATTACTTCTCCTTTTACACCATATTCCAAACTACTTAATCCAGCAGATTGACCACTAGAAAACTGTGTTTCGTAACCAATATTTGCACTTAAATTTAAGGTTTCACCGCCTTTAAATAAGTTTCTGTTACTGTAAGTAAATGCTAAATTGGGTCCTGTAAAATTACTAGATTTTGTGACGGCTTGCAGCTCGGCTCTAAAGGCTCTTTTGGTTAAAGGTGATAAAAATATATTGGCTTCTAAGGTGCCAAGACTATCGGATAATAAAGAGTCTATTTCTTTATATTGAATATTTATGTATTTGTATGCGCCAATTGTAGATAACCGTCTGGATGTGTTTTTTGAGGTTTGCGGATTGTAATAATCACCTTCTTTTATTGTGATAAACTTGTCTAAATGTTTGAGTTTGAAAAACAACGAATCTTGATGATAACTCTTTTCATTATAGCGCTCTACTGTAGCGGTTAGTGTGTCTTTTAAATTGTAATTTGGATACACATTGACTCGCTTTATTTGATACGGTACCGTTGATTTCTTCGGAACCTGTGCCTTGAGCTTTAAGAATAAATCGAAACGTTTGTTATTGTACTGATTGGTATCTGCTTCAAAAATGAAAAATTCAGAATTGATATTATAATACCCTTTGTTTTTTAATTCAGAATCTATTCTCAGGCGTTCTAGCTTTAAGTTAGATAAATCAAAACGCATATCTTTTGAAAGTGGCGAATTGGTTGTAGCTATTTTTACATCTTCATATAAAGGCGAAGGCATTGAGTCTAATTGAAAACTTTCCATTTTATATGGAGAAGGAACATTTAGATTGTACGTTGCAAAGGCTTCTAGTTCTTTTTCTTCAAAAGATGATGAGGCGCTACTGTAGAAAAAGCCATTGTTTTCTAGTCTATTGCGTAAAATTTCTTGAACTTCAAAAGTTTCAACATTTGATTGGTATACTGGTTTTTCTCCAATTTGCTTATAGAGCCATCGATTTAAAAATCCAGGATGTTCTTTTTGGTTTTTATAGTAATAATATAAACCAGGTCGCATTCCTAAAAATTTAGAGTTGGGAGTTGGTCTCAAAACTGTTTCTAGCTCTAGTTTTAAATCATCAATATTTTTAACCGTTGTGTCAGATTTAATTTCGATTTTAGCACCTGTATATAACCGTTCTCCCTCTGGTATGTACTTTTTGATACTGCATGACTGCAATATAATTCCGAAGAAAAAAATATAGATACTATGTTTATAGGTCGTGTTCAAAATCTAGTTCTTTTTTTGTTCTATACTTTTATTGGTTGCTTCTTCTTTTGCTTTTAGTTTGTCTTCTGCCGCTTTTTGTTGGGCTTCTAATTTTGCTTTCTTTTCGCTTTGTGATTTAAAAATAGCATCCCAAAGTTCGTCAAACTCATTAAACTCTTGTGTGAAAATTAAGGCAATTCCGCTCACTATTGTTTGACCGTCAATGACATTTTCAAATTCACTTTTTCTAAAGCCTTTGAGACGATATCTACCATCTTCTGAGACAATATATTCTAGGCTTACATTACCAATAAGTGGTGTTGATTCTCCATTAGAATTACTACCTTGGATATCAACTTCGCTACCAACACTAACTATTAAACGATCATCAAATAATTTTTTTTGTGCTGCGACATCGAGTTGGGTTCTTTCGGTAGCGCTTTCGCCTTGATAATCTGTGTAGCTATTAAGGCCAAAATCTAACTCAATCCCAGAGTTGCCTAGTAATTTATCTGAAAATGCATTAAGTTGCCCAGAAACTGCGTCATTAAGATTATCTCTAGCAATGGTTGCAAATCCACCTGAGCTACCATCGCTCCCAGAGTCTGGATAAAAACGATTAAGCACCAACAGTGAGAATACTTGTTTGTTAAGTTCTGCTTCTTGAGCATTTACTTCTTGTACACGAGAATATACTTGTCCGTTAATTGCACCTTGTTCCTCTTCTGGCATATCTAAGGCAAATGATATTTTAGGTGATAACAATTCGCCATCAATATTAAGGTACACATTAAAAGGCAGCACTTGTTTGTAGGTGTTTTGTACAGATGTATCAGCTCCAGAAATTTGAGAAGCCATTAAAGACGATGCTGAGGTTTCTAGGTTGTAAATTGCACTTACATCTAAATTGGCATCAAAAGGATCTCCAGACCAACTTACACGACTGCCAGGCGCAATTAAAAATTTTCTATTGACAAGGTTATATAGGTTGAGTTCATAATGTCCATCTATAATTTCATAAGCTCCGGTTAGTGATATTCTGCCGTTTGGCACCATGTTAAATATGAGTTCTCCTTCACCTGAAGCTCTAAAATTATCTCCTGTTTCTTTATCTATAATTACGGTCACAGCAGCTTCTTTACCAATTTTTATAAGTGTAGAAATATCAAACCCTTTAATGGTTGCGGTTTGTTCTTCGGTTTGGGTGAGGATTGCATCAGGATTTTCTCTGTTTACAAACGCTACAACTCCATCTCGTTCTTCAATATTAGCATAGGTGGTTGGCATGACGTAAGTGATATCTGTTTGAGAACCTAAAGTTAACTCGGCATCTAATTTAGGAATTTGTAAATCTCCTGTTAATTTCGCATTGGCGTTAAACGTTGCTTTTCCGTAGAAATCCTCATTATCTTCTTGGGTAGCATTGAGTATTTGGAAGTTGTCTGCTTTTAAATCTAGGTTAAATGTTGGGTTAATAAAACTCTCGGTTCCAACCTCTCCAGATAATACTAAAGCGTTATTGTTTTCATCTAAAACTGTAAAATTAGACATTGATAAGCCTTCGTTATTAACGTTTAGAGTTTCGTTTTGCATAGTAAACTTCGTGTTAAGTTTGCTAGCATTTATACTTGCATCAACAAAATTTAAGTAACCATCGTAAATAGGATTGGTTGTTGTGCCTGTGACTTTAAATTTGCCATTAAAACTACCAGTGCCATCTTTAATTTCTCCTAGAGCCAATGTATTTAAGGCTTCCATTTTAAATGTGTTGATGTTTAAATTTAAATCTAGATTTGCTGCAGTGGTTGTTGCCGTGTAATCTCCAATGAGGTCTAGATCTATATCGCCTCCTTTTAATCCAGCGTTAAAGGCGTAATTATTATTAGAAAGTGAATGTCCTTGAAGGCTTAAAACGCCTAAATCTGTTTTTAAAATGGTGAATTTTTCTATGCTCAAATCTGCAATGAGACCTGTTTGAGCAAAGGGTTGTTCTAATACAAAATCACCATTAAGTTCTCCAGTGGCTAGTTGAGCATCTGGATTTAAATAGTTGAAAATTTCGCTAATTTTAAAGTTGTTAAAATCAATTGCAATATGTGATTTTGTAATATTAGCGAGCTTGTCGGTAATTTCAATAGATTGGTTGTTTTTTGAAATTTTAAAATCTTGAAACTCTAGATTATTAGCTGTTAAGATGGCATTGTTGGTTGTTGGGATGGTCCATTTTTCTTTGTTTAATATTAAACTATCTGGATTTACAGTAAACTCTAAACGCTCTCGATTACCAGTGATTTTGGTATTCACATTCATTAGTTGTTCATTGTCGTGAAACCCTAAGAAATTAAGAGATAACTCGTTGTTGGTTTGAGTTCCTGTTATGATTGTTTGAGGTACATCTAGTGGTCCAGTAGTTATATTTTTAAAGCCTAGGTTAAAATTAAAATTCTCTTTATCTGTGTTCATTGAAAATGCCAAACTATCTAACTCGCTTCCGCTATAATTGATGTGAGGTGCTGCAATATTTGCTTTTAATTGGCGCTCAGCTTCATTAAAATTAACCGCAATATCAATAGTATCTAAGTCTTTTACGTTAACTAAAAAGACATCGTTTAATAAAGGGGATTGAGTAATTTTACCTTCTAGTTTTAGATTTACCGGATTCGTGATGGTGTCTGATATTTTCTCATCTCGATAAAAATAACTGAAAACATGACGTTGTAGAGCCTTGCTAAAGGTTTGCGGATCGGCATTAGATTTCAAATTAAGATTTATAATTTTATTTTTTACAGATATAGAGGTTGTGTCTTGTTCTACATGAGCTAATGCATTAAAATTACCAAGCAAATATGTTTTATTATCATAAACAATTACACCATCATCAATAATTGCTGTTGCATCATAACGTTCTCCATTACCTTTAAAATCTGCGAAGATCTTCATTCCTGTTTTAACGTTACGTTGCATTAAACCAAGCGCTTGTAAATTAGCGCCAATCACATCGAGTTCTACTGTGGCTTCGGGAGCAATAGAGTCTAAAACAACAAAAGCATCTAGATTAATATTTAGATTTTCGTCTTTATAATTTGAGAGGATATTACCTGTGCCATTCTTGATTTTTCCGTTGATATTGAGATTTTTAATTTTATAATTGTTTAATCCGAATTTAGAAATTGTTGCATCTAAAGAGACGTTGAGTGTGTTGATTGCTGTTCCGTTACCTTCAGTTTTTATATTTAAACTAAGAGATCCAAACTGAGGGTTATTAAGTAATTCGTTTACTTTATAGTCTTTAATTTCTATGGCTGCATCATAAGCGATAGTATTTGAGTTTCTAAAACTACCCTTTAGCGTTGCAATACCTTGTGTGGTTGATAATGTCGCTTTCGCGGAAATATCTTGTGCATTTCCATTAAGTTGACCTGTGAGAGTTACAGCAACTGGCAAACGAACACCTAAATTTTCTTCGTTTATAAATTGAATAATATCTGAACGTTTTGTCACTGCAGAAAACTGTGAAATATCAAACCCAAGCGTCTCAGGATTAGTCACATTTTTAAGTTGACCCTTTGCAGAAATTTGCGTTGTATTTCCCCAATTTATGTTTGCTTCTCGTAAGTTAATTTGAGCTAAATTACCAATTGCGTTGAGGTTTCCAGTGAGTTGCCTTTTGCTTAAAGTATTGAGGTAAGGGTTGTTTTTTAAATCGGGTTGAAATTTAGAAAGTTCATTTAAAGAGATGCTAAATGATGGTAAATTAGTATCAACTTTTGTATACTCTGGAGCATCAATTAATTGAGCTATCGATTTGTAATCTAAGTGTGCGTAACCAGAAATGGCATTGTTATTAAGTTTAAAATCTAAATCATCTAGCATCATTTTTTGATCTGTAACCTCAATATCTAAAGCTAATTGTTTGAGATTAAGACCTGATGTTTCATTAAATTTAAATGCATTTAATCGCAATCCTGCTCGTTTGTCTTTTAAAACAATGTTTTGAGCTTTTATTGTTAGGTTTTTCAGTGCAATCGCATTTGGATTAAAAAGATTTTTTTTAGGTAATGCATTGCCAACACGATAATCAATTAGGTTGTTTTCTATGTCAATTTCAGCAATATTAATTTTTATTTGCGGCCAATCGAATGTTTGGGTCTCAGTTTGAGCAGTTTCTTTTGTGTCTACTATTTTTTGAGTTAACCCATTAATTTTAGCATCAGTGATGAGTTTTATCTTAGAGTTTTTGAGTGAGATGCGTTGTAGCTTTAAGTTGTTTTCGGTTAGGTTTACTGTTGGTGTTTCTATCGAAAATTCATTGAGTGTAAGATCTGCGATGATTCTATCTGGTTGAGATTCGTAATAAGCTACAACGTTTTGAAGTGTTAAGCTTTCCGAAGAAAATTGAGGTAAAGCCACGTTTGATGTTGTGGTATCAATGGCTATAGGTTTTTGAATGAATTTAATATTAGAGTTATTGAGTTCAATTTCCGAAGCATCAAAAACCATGTTTTCAATGTTTGTGGTATTCATGCTGGCTTTTAATTGACCAATTTTAAACCGACTATCAATACCAGCAACGGCATCATCAAACACGATATCAATATTGTTTAGGTTTAAATTGCCAATAACCAAATTTAAAGGCGTTGCAGTTGTGTCTACTGCAACAGTTGTGGTATCTGTTGTGGCAAAAGCATCTATTAAAAATTGAAAATTATAACCAGAAACGGTATCTTTTCTAATCACATTGGCTCTCAAACCATCCCAATCTAGAGCATCAACACCAACGGCTTCTCCATTAATCATCTTCCATAGTGGAATGTTGGCTTCCAAAGATTTAGAGTACACTAATGTGTCTCCAGTTTTGTCTTCTAAATACAAGCCATCTAGCTGTAAATCGCCATCAAAAGTGATGAATAACTTGTCTATAGCAACTTTAGTATTGGTTTTGTTTGAGACATAATTTACCGCTTTGCTAACAATAATATTTTGTCCCCAAGGACTTCTCACAAAGACTATCGTTAAAAATAAAAAAAGTAACATACCTAAGAGCACTCGCAAGGTTCTGCGCAACCAGCGATATGGCCTTTTTTTAGGAGATGAAGTCTCTATGGTTTCAGGGTTTTCCAAGCATCAAATATAACGATGCAAAGATATTATAATTGTCACTATTACAATTTTTATTAACGCTCATGGTATTAAAAATTAACGCATTTGATTACATGTCTTATTTAAAATTTTGTTTTAAAAAGGTGTCAGCATTTATAAATAATACGCGATCTATAATGTTTTCTGCGGAAATTTGATTTTGTTGAAGCAATTGCGATTTATGTTCATTGAGATAATCGTTGGCTTTTTCAATTAAATAGGGTTTGATGTCTTTGACGTTTTCTGCGGTCCAAAGGCCTTTAATTGGGTTGACGATGCCATCAAAATCTGAACCTATAGCTACGGTTTCCCATGCTGGCAATCCGTTTTTGTTTAATAATTCACCAATATGACGAATTTGCCTCCATATTAAATCAGATTTGTTTTTATAGCGTCTCTTTTTACTTGGCCAATAAATACGTGATGCATTTATCGCTTTTTGATTCGCAATACGACGCTCATCTAATTGTAAACCAAAAATGCCGTTTGATTTTGCAATACGTATGATTTCATCATCATAGAAATTGATGTCGTCTTCTCTAAAGTACTGACTTTGTTCGCCATCTGCAATAGTAGGTTCAGCGATAGATCGTTTGCCATTTGCTGCGCCATGACTTACTATTATTGGAATATTTTCATGTTGATACGTCGTTTCTAATAATGTGTAATATGTTGTTCTAGACGCTCTACTCATATGTTTAACGTCTATGAGAATGCGTTTGCCTTCGGTATTGTCTAGTAATTTATCAATGACTTTTAGGCCTAAGTCTGTAATGTCTGTATCAAGACCGCGATTTTGATTCTCCTTAATTAAACCAATACTTATGCTTCGTGCATGACCGCAAATTTCATTGTAAAAGTGGTGCGCAAGTGTTAAAAAAAAAGGTTTGTGTTCCCAGTTTTTTACAGTTTCTAAATTATGTAATACAGTGGTTTCATCGGCTGTGTTTTCATCTTTTTTTAAACCTGTTTCAAAGGCATGGCCACCTTCAATAGATGGTACAAGACTTATTATTTTGCGTGTAGCAGTTGAGGTGCTTATATTGGTTGATATTTCCGTGTAATTATTAACTAAACGGTAGGTGAACGTTATACCATCAATAACTTGAGCGAAATTGTGCAGCTGCTTGTAATAATCATATTCATCATTTAAATCTTGAAAATAACTATTGTGACTTCTTAAATTATCTATGCGTTTGTGGCTAACTCCTGCTGCTAAATTGACTAATAAATCTGGAATAAATTTAACACCTAGCATTTGGTCTTTAAGAAAATGCTTTTCAAAAGGATACAGTGAAATGACAACGATATTACATTCGGCTTTGGCAAGCGCAGTTAAATCTGTTTGCGTAAATTTTGTAAGTGTTAATATTTTATTGAATTGTCGCTCTAAGAAATTTGGCGGACTATAATGCCAAATAGAGTTTTTTCGTCCGCTATTGAGATTATTTTGCTTTGTAGGTTCGTACTTAAAACTCTTACCGTAAGGTTTTAAGGATGGATGACAATGGATGTCGATGTATGATTTATTCATTTTTTAAGTTGGTAGAGTTCGCATTTAAAGATATTCATTTTTATGAAATTTAAAGTTAATATCATTGAAAATCATTAGATTAGACATCTCAAATTTCTAACCATCAATTAATGTTATATAACCTAATTTTTATTGCACTTTTTTGTTTTGTTATTTATGTATTTTACAAAATGTATTCAAAAAAGGTGAAAGTTTTTCCACCACATTGGCATACTATTTTACTTAAAGAGGTTGCTTTTTATAAAAAGTTAGAACCTAGTGAACAAAAACGTTTTCAAGATAGAATGATGCAGTTTTTAGGAGAAGTTTACATTGATAGTGTTGATTTTAAAATTGAAGAACTAGATGAAATTTTAATCGCTTCGAGTGCTGTAATTCCTGTGTTTTCGTTTAAAGAATGGCATTATCCAACCGTAACAGGTATACTTGTGTATCCTAACAATTTTAACGAAGATTTTGAATTTGCAGACCAAAGTAAAACCAAACGAATTGCAGGTGTTGTAGGTTCAGGTCGCTTAGAGGGTAAAATGATTTTATCTAGAAAAGCCTTGTATCATGGCTTTAATAATAAAACCGACAAAAGCAATACTGCTATTCATGAATTTGTGCATCTCATTGATAAAATGGACGATAATATTGATGGTATTCCAGAGGTGTTGATGCAAAACATGAATGCCATCCCTTGGTTAAAATTAGTGCATGATAAAATGGAAGCTATAAATAATGATGCCTCAGATATTAGAGCCTATGGTGGCACAAAACAAGCTGAGTTTTTTGCCGTAGCTTCAGAGTATTTTTTTGAGCGACCAAAACTAATGAAGCGCAAGCATCCTGAATTATTCAAGATGATGGCTGAGTGTTTTAGGGTGAAATTTTAGTGCTTCGGAAATTTTAAACCTTCAAGCCTGCATCATGTTTAATTAAAAATTTAGCAAACGGTTGTTTTGTTAATATTTGACCTGTTGCGGCTTTTATAGCATTTGCTAAAGCGCCTCCAGCAGGAGGTAATCCTGGTTCTCCCAAACCGGTTGGCGATAAATCATTCTCTACAAAAAAGGTATTAACAATTGGAGTTTCTTTCATTCTAATTAAACGATAGGTGTTGAAGTTGACATCTTGAGGTGTTCCATTTTTAAATGAAAAATCTCCATACATCGCATGACCAATACCATCAATAACACCACCTTCAATTTGATTTTTAGCGCCTGTTGGGTTAACTACGATGCCGCAATCTACAGCAACAGTCACTTTTTCAACCATTGGTAACCCGTTTTTTAAGGTGATATCAATAACTTCTGCAACGTGAGTATTGTGACTATAATAGGCCGAAAATCCTTGATATACTCCATCTTTTGTGTTTCCCCAATTACTTTTTTCAACAGCCAGTTTTATCGTGTCTGTCATTCGCTTTGCGGAATATTGTATATTAGAATCTTCGCCATCTTTCACATTTTTAAGCAAGTCTAATCGTAATTGCACAGTATCTATGTCTAGTACACCTGCCAATTCATCAAAAAAACTTTGTTCTGCAAACGCTAAAAAATTAGTGTATGGTGCTCGCCAAGCTCCTGTTGTAATATTACTTTGGTAGTTTCCAGATTCTACTTTGTAATTTTTAATCGCTCCTGCAGGAAAGAAATGTGGTATCAAGCCATACATATTAGAGTTAATCGCAGCTTCCTTTAGGCTATAACCAGTAACTTTTCCATCTTTAATAGATGCGGCAATTCTGTATGTAATTGCTGGACGATACACACCCAATGACATGTCGTCTTCTCTTGTAGAAATCAATTTAATAGGTTGTTTCATCTTATCTGCAATTTCTGCAGCTTCGTAAACAAAATCACCATAAAGACGCCTTCCAAATCCTCCACCCATTCGTGTCATATCTACATGTACGTCTTCAAGATTTCTACTTAATAATGAAGCCACAACTTTAGCTGCTGCTTCTGGAGTTTGTACAGGACCAACTAGGTGTACTTTCTCATTAGTAACATTAGCGAAAAAATTCATGGGTTCCATACAATTATGAGGTAAAAAAGGGGACTCGTAGGTGCGCTCTAAAATGTTGTCAGCTTCAGCAAATGCTTTGTCAATATTGCCATCTTCACGTCTAGTCTCTAGGTTTTTACCATCTAGAATTTTTAGGAGTTCGTTATCATGTAGTGCAGTGCTTTCAACCAAAGAATCTTCTTTCCATGTCGCTTTTATCGCTTTTTTACCTTTTATTACATCCCATGTGGTTTTTCCAATCACAACCACTTTATCTGTGTTGCTTAAGCGTACACTCCAATGCGCAGAAGGGTCAAGCTTATCTTGACTTAAATAGCGTCTTGCCTTTTCTCCAATCGTAATAACGTCAATAACGCCAGGTAGAGCTTTAGCTTTAGAGGCATCATAAGATGTTAAAATTTGACCAAAAGCAGGAGGTCTCAGCACAGAGGCATATAACATACCGTCTTCCTTGTAGTCTAAGCCAAATAAGGGTTTGCCAGTGATAATTTTGTCAATATCAACATTGATAGCGTCTTTACCAATAATTTTATAGTCTTTGGTTTCTTTTAAGTTGACATTTTCTGGAACCTCGAGATGTGCAGCTTCGTTAACAACATCGCCATAGCCTAGTGTATCTCCATTTGTGTTTTTAATAATTCCTTCGGAAGCTGAGCAAGTTGCTGCATCTACATTCCATTTAATAGCTGCTGCATTAATAAGCATTTGTTTTGCCGTAGCTCCTGTTTGACGAAGTGCATCCCAACCAAAACGTATGGACTGACTTCCGCCAGCCACTTGCCTGCTAAAATTTTTTGTATCTAAGGCACCTTGAGACACAGAAACATGCGTCCATGGTACATCTAATTCTTCAGCAATAATCATTGGCATTGCCGTTTTTACACCTTGACCAATTTCTGGATTTGGCGAGAAAATGGTAACGTAGCCGTTTTCGGCAATCTTAATAAAAGCATTAAAATCTTTGAAGTTTAATTTTGAAATATCAACAGGAGGAACAATAGCTTCTTCACAAGATGTTAGAAAATTAAACCCAATTAAAAGTCCGCCAGAGGCAAGAGCAGAAGTGCGTAGAAAATTACGTCTGCTAAAAGTGATTTTGTTTTTATGTTCCATGATTTCTTAGCTTAAGACATTTTTTTAGCAGCGAGAGCCACTGCTTTTTCTATTCTGTTATAACTAGCGCATCTGCACAAATTTCCATTCATGGCATTTCTAATGTCTTTGTGATTAGGGTTTGGATTTTGGCTCAAAAATGACGTTGCTGTCATAATTTGGCCAGCTTGACAATAGCCACATTGAGGTACGTCTAATTCTTTCCAAGCTTCTTGTACGGGATTTAGTTTTTCATCGGCAAGTCCTTCAATAGTTGTGATATTTGCACCTTCCATACTAGAAATTGGGATGGAGCAACTTCTAATTGCTGTGCCATCAAGATGTACTGTACAAGCACCACATTGTGCAATTCCGCATCCAAATTTGGTGCCTACTAAATTGAGTTCGTCACGAAGTACCCAAAGTAAAGGCGTGTCTTCTTCTACGTTTACAGAAACTGTTTTTCCGTTAATTTTTAAATTATAACTTGCCATAGTTAAAAAAATATTTAGCTAAAGTTAACCATTAATTGTATTAAATAGGTTGTGTGTTAGCTTTTTATAGCGAATTCAAAAAATTAAGATAATCGTCCTGCGTGTCAATATCAATTAATTTATCACTTTCTATGGCAATGGCTTGTGTTCTTTGAGTATTTAAAAAGTTTTTTGCGCCTTTATCGCCTTTTAGTTGTAGTAATTGGTTGAAGTATGACTTCGGAAAAATAGCTGGTACACCAAGCGTCTTATTGTATTGAGATGCTATAATTTGAGTTGGGCAATTTTCCGAAGAAAGAATTAAGGCGTTAATATAATTTGAGTCTACTTTAGGTTGGTCGCCAAGAAGTATCAATACGGAATCGAAATTTTTGTCTTTTAAATAGGTGATACCTGCAATAATACTAGAGCTTAATCCATCATTAAAATGGGGATTTATTATAATGTTGACATCATAATGCGATATTGATTTTTGAATGACGTCAGCTTGTGATCCTAATACACAAAATACGCGATTAGCTTTAGAGTGGATTGCATTTTCAATGCTTAAACCTAAAAGGGTTTTGTTGCCAATTGGGAGTAGTTGTTTTGGCGTGCCCATTCTTGTCGAGTGTCCTGCGCATAGCATTAATATGGCAACATTCATCAATTTAGGTAGTTTGGTTTTCTAAATATTTAGTTTGAATGATGTTATCAACAGGTGTATTGCTAATTTTACTTTCTAACCAAGAAATGATATCGAGATATAAAAATGCACGCCTTTCAAACGGATGGTTTTCAAAAGTTTTAAGTGTGGCATGTAATTCTTTAAACGCATTTTTAAGATCATGCGGATAAATATCTTGTAAACCTCTAATAAATTTGATCATTTCTTTTTGCACTTCGTGAAGATCATTCATTTTAATTAAGAACTTGTATGTGCTACGAAGTAAGGTGTCTAAATGGTAGTCTAATCCTGCTTCATAATGTGCTACAAGGTTTAGTACTCTAGAAAAGCACAGTAAATCTTCACGCATAGATAACGATTTGTTAGATATGATTTTATCTAAGTATTTTATACATGCTTTGTTGTTTCCAGTGCCAAAATGTAAACTTGCAAACTTATAATAGAATACCATTTTATGATGATCGTCTATTTTGTTGTCAAAGCGTTTTAGGCTTTTTTCTATCTTCGGAATTAACTCTAATCCTTCTTTGAAACTTCCATCAATAAAGTGCTTATTTATATCATGAAAGTTAGAGTATAAAAATGTTAATGTTTGTACGTTTTCATCCTTTGGAAACGATTTGTCTTCAACTTTTAATTTGAGATTAGAGAGTATCTCTACAAATTTTGGTTTGTTTCTAATAAAGAAAATAGACTCTAGTAAATAATTTGTGCCTTTTAAGAAGAAAACGGGATTTAATTGAATCATATTTGGGTATTCTTCAAATAAATCAACCCATTTTGAAGCATATTTGTAGCAATTTTTAAAATCCTGAAGTAAAAAACTATACCATAAATAAGCATTATACAGCCAGAGTTTTTCTCTAAAACCTAGATTTTGAATTTTGTATTTGGGAAGTCTTGCTTTAAAGTAAGCGGTTACTTGTTTACTTTCATCTTCGCTTTTTACATAACCTGTTTTTAAAATTATACTGTAGAGTTGTAAGGATAAGTTAGATAATTTGCTTGCAATTACATTTTGAGCACTGAGCTCTTTGGCTTGTATGGTGAGTTCGTCTGCTCTAGTGCTTATACTTCTTGTAATGTATTGAGCTTCAATTATTTTTTCGAGTTCAACAATTTCAAAAGCTAGATTTTTTTCTTCATTTTGAATGGCGACATCTTTGGCTTTATCTAAAATTCTTAAACTTTGTTTGTATAAACCCTTATGGTATAAAATGGAAGCGAAATCGAGTTGTTCTCTAATTTGTGAGCGTATGTTTTGGTGTGAAGGGTTAAGTTTTAAGCTAATTAAAATTTGTTTGTAAAGATGTGCTTTTACATTAGCTAATTGTTGTTTTTTAACAATGCCGCTTTTTAAAATAACAGATTCGTCATACACATTAGTCTTATCTAGTAAGTTAAAAAGATTTAAAAATTTAGAATCAGAATTAACATCAAGACGTCCAACATACAGTTTAAATTGTCGTTTTTCAGATTTTGTTAAAGACTTAACTAATAGAAATAAATTATCTTTTTGACCCTTCGTCATCAATAGGTTTTTAATGTAACTAATTGTTAATCAGTGTTTAATGTGTTGTTTTGTCTTTTGAACATCGTAAAACATAGATTATCGTAGCGTGAATTTACAAATTGAAAATATACATTCGTTAGACAATACGAAAATATATTTTGATAAATGTCAGATAATAACATACAAATCTTCGATACAACGTTGCGTGATGGAGAACAAGTTCCAGGATGTAAATTAAACACAGAACAAAAAGTTATCATTGCTGAGCGGCTAGATATTTTAGGTGTTGATGTGATAGAAGCTGGTTTTCCGGTGTCTAGTCCTGGAGATTTTAAATCTGTTCAAGCTATTTCAAAAATCGTTAAAAATGCTACGGTTTGCGGATTAACACGAGCTGTAGAAAACGACATAAAAGTAGCGGCTGAAGCATTAAAGTATGCTGCTAAACCAAGAATTCATACAGGAATAGGTACTTCTGACTCTCATATTCTTCATAAATTTAAAAGTGATAGAAATACAATCATACAACGCGCTTTTGATGCTGTAAAATACGCAAAGTCATTTGTTGAAGATGTTGAGTTTTATGCTGAAGATGCTGGTAGAACAGATAACGACTATTTAGCTAGAGTATGTGAAGCAGCAATTAGAGCAGGAGCAACCGTTTTAAATATTCCTGATACTACAGGGTATTGTTTGCCTAGCGAATATGGCGCTAAAATTAAATATTTAAAAGAAAATGTAAAGGGTATAGAGAACGCTATTTTATCATGTCATTGTCATAATGATTTAGGATTGGCAACTGCAAATTCTATTGAAGGTGTTATTAATGGTGCACGACAAATTGAGTGTACAATTAATGGTATTGGCGAACGTGCAGGTAACACGGCTTTAGAAGAGGTCGTGATGGTGTTGAAGCAACATCCATATCTTAATTTGGATACAAATGTGAATACATCAATGCTTTTTGGAATGAGCCAATTAGTGAGTGATAGTATGGGAATCTATACACAGCCCAATAAAGCCATTGTTGGTGCAAATGCATTTGCTCATAGCTCTGGGATTCACCAAGATGGTGTGATTAAAAATCGTGAAACTTATGAAATAATTAATCCTAAAGATGTTGGTGTAACAGAGTCTGCGATTGTGTTGACAGCAAGAAGTGGAAGAGCAGCTTTAGCTTATAGAGCCAAAAATGTAGGTTATGAATTAACAAAACTACAGTTAGATGATGTGTATGCTAACTTTTTGAGTTTTGCAGATAAAAAGAAAGAGATTAATGATAACGATATTCATCAAATCATTGAAACTAGTAAAGCTTTCAGTCAGATAATTTCAGCATAAATATAAGATTACCGCTTTCGCGGAAAAGAAAATAAAATTTTTAATGGGAAAAACATTATTTGATAAAGTCTGGGATTCACATGTGGTCAATACGATAGAAAATGGTCCGCAGATTTTATATATAGATAAGCATTTGATTCATGAGGTAACAAGTCCGCAAGCTTTTAATGAGTTGGAAGATCGCGGAATTCCGATTTTAAGACCAGATCAAATTGTTGCAACTGCAGATCATAATACGCCAACCCAAGATCAAGATCAGCCCATTAAGGATGAGTTATCGAGAAAACAGTTGGCTCAACTTTCAGAAAATTGTAAAAAAAATAATATTACATTATACGAGTTAGGTCACCAATATAATGGAATAGTCCATGTAATGGCTCCAGAGTTGGGTGTTACACAGCCAGGTATGACCATGGTTTGTGGAGATAGTCACACCTCAACACATGGAGCGTTCGGAGCCATTGCATTTGGTATAGGAACAAGTCAAGTGGCTCAGGTTTTTGCGAGTCAATGTTTGTTGCTTAAAAAACCAAAAAGTTTAAGGGTTACGGTTAATGGCAATCTTAATTATGGTGTCCTACCAAAGGATGTCATTCTTTATATTATTTCTAAACTCGGCACAAACTCAGGTACAGGTTATTTTTGTGAATACGCAGGTAATGTGTTTGAAGAGATGAGTATGGAAGGTCGTATGACGGTTTGTAATATGAGTATTGAAATGGGAGCAAGAGGAGGAATGATTGCACCAGATCAAACCACATTTGATTATGTAGAAGGAAGAGAATTTGCGCCTAAAGGGGATGCTTTTGATGAAAAAGTAGCTTATTGGAAAACCTTACCTACCGATGCCGACGCTCAATTTGATAAAGAATACCATTTTGATGCTCAAGATATTGAACCAATGGTTACCTATGGAACCAATCCAGGAATGGGAATTAAAATTTCAGAATATATACCAGAAGTTAGTGATGCTTCTTTTGAGAAATCATTAAAGTACATGAACTTCAAAAAAGGAGAATCCCTTATTAATAAACCTATCAATTTTGTGTTTATTGGGAGTTGTACCAATTCTAGAATTGAAGATTTTAGAGTCGCAGCAAATTATATAAAAGGAAAGAAAAAAGCCGATAATGTTACAGCTTGGTTGGTGCCAGGAAGTAAACAGGTGGAAGCTCAAATAATACAAGAAGGTTTAAAAACTGTTTTTGAAGATGCAGGTTTTGAATTGCGTCAACCTGGATGCTCAGCGTGTTTAGCTATGAATGATGATAAAATTCCGCAAGGTGAATATTGTGTGTCCACTTCTAATAGAAATTTTGAAGGTAGACAAGGTCAAGGCTCTAGAACTATTTTAGCAAGTCCTTTAGTTGCTGCGGCAACAGCAGTTGAAGGCAAGATAATTGATATTGCTAAGCAATTGGCTTCTGCAAGTTCGGCCTTAATAAATTAATATAAAAAAAATGGAAAAGTTTACAACATTACAATCTAGAGCCATTCCGTTACATATAGAGAATGTAGACACAGACCAAATTATACCTGCTCGATTTTTAAAAGCTACAGATCGAAAAGGCTTTGGTGATAATGTGTTTAGGGATTGGAGATATCATAAAGATGGTACCATAAACCATGATTTTGTTTTAAATGATCCAAAATTTACAGGTAGTATATTGGTTGCTGGAGATAATTTTGGTTGCGGATCAAGTAGAGAGCATGCAGCTTGGGCGATAACTGATTTTGGATTTAAAGTAGTTGTGTCTAGTTTTTTTGCAGATATTTTTAAAGGTAATGCGTTAAATAATGGGTTGTTACCTATACAGGTTACTGAAACTTTTTTAGAAACGCTATTAACTCAAATTGAAAAACATCCAGAAACGATAATTGAGGTGAATCTAGAAAATCAAACTATTGAGGCTAAAGATTTAGGTTTATCATCACATTTCGAAATAGATCCTTACAAAAAAACATGTTTGATTAATGGTTATGATGATATTGATTATCTTGTAAATAATATTAAACTAATTGAAGCTTTTGAGTCTCAAAAAACATATTAATAACTAATTTATATTTCCGTTTCTACGGAAATGAAAACATATTCGATGAAATTACAAATTGCAGTATTGCCAGGAGATGGCATTGGTCCAGAAGTTACAGATCAGGCTATAAAAGTGTTGAAAGCTATTGCTTCGGAGTTTGACCATTCATTTAAATTTAAAACAGCAGATGTTGGAGCTGTTGCTATAGATAATCACAACGATCCCTTGCCAGAAGCAACATTAAATTTATGTAAATCAAGTGATGCTATTTTGTTTGGAGCTATTGGTCATCCTAAATATGATAATGATCCTTCGGCTAAAGTTCGTCCTGAGCAAGGTTTGCTTAAATTGAGAAAAGAACTTGGGTTATTTGCTAATATCAGACCTGTAAAAGCGTATGATTCACTTTTGGAGCAATCGCCTTTAAAACAACATATTATAGAAGGTGTAGATATTAGCATTTATAGAGAATTAACTGGTGGTTCTTACTTCGGAAAAAAGGAATTGAGTGAAGATGGTAACAGAGCATCAGATTTATGCGAATATTCACGAGAAGAAATAGAGCGCATCGCTCATTTGGCATTTGATGCAGCTCAAAACAGAAACCATAAGGTCACTTTGGTAGATAAGGCTAATGTGCTTGAAACATCAAGACTTTGGCGAAGCGTTGTGACAGAAGTTGCTAAACAATATAGTGATGTAGAATTAGATTTTTTGTTTGTTGATAATGCAGCAATGCAAATGATTTTAAATCCAAAACAGTTTGATGTGATTTTAACTGAGAATATGTTTGGAGATATTATAAGTGATGAAGCTAGCGTTATTGGAGGTTCTATTGGTTTGTTAGCTTCGGCTTCGGTAGGGAAAAAACATGCCATGTTTGAACCTATTCATGGCTCATTTCCGCAGGCAACTAATAAAGGAATTGCAAACCCAGTAGCTTCAATTTTGTCTGCAGCTATGTTGTTAGAGCATTTTGAATTATTTAATGAAGCTCAAATGATTAGGATAGCGGTTGATAAATCATTGAAATTAAATATTTCAACTCCAGATATCAATACAAAATACGATGCTATTACCACTTCTAAAGTGGGAGATTTTATTGAAGATTTTATTAATAATCCAGGTGATACTAATATGAATTTTACAAATATACATTTAGGTCAATCAACAATAATATAAAATATGCCTACACAGCCTAAGCTTACCAGGTTTAATCAAAACGTACTGTCTAAATATCAAATTTATAACAGTATTTTCATGACATTGCCTTTTGATACGATTACAAAAACAGGAGCGCTTTTACCTTTGTTTCACGAAACGTGTAGTAAGGGGTTTGCTGCAGGAAACAATCCTACAACTATTGTAGAATCCTTCTTTAAAAAGTATCAAGCAAGACGTTCGGTAAAAAGTCAAACAGATTTATTATTTCGTTTTATTCAATATATTGAGCGGCAAGTTGTTTTGTTCGATGCGGTTGAAGACGCAGCTTTTCCTGTTGTTAATAATATGGATGGGATTGGTACATTGCGTAGTTTAAAAGAAGCGGTAACTGCCGAAAACAAACTAGAAACACTTAAAAAATATTTAGAAGAATTTAAAGTGCGAATTGTGCTTACTGCACATCCAACTCAATTTTATCCAGGTTCTGTTTTGGGTATTATAACAGATTTAACTGAGGCTGTAAGAGAAAATGATTTGTTAAGAATTAACGACCTGTTGGCTCAACTTGGTAAAACACCATTTTTTAAGCATAAAAAACCAACGCCTTATGATGAAGCAGTTAGTTTAATTTGGTATTTGGAAAATGTGTTTTATAAATCCTTCGGAACTATTTATGATTATATCCAACAAAATATTTTTGACGGCCAACATATCAATAATGACATTATTAATATTGGTTTTTGGCCAGGAGGTGATCGAGATGGGAACCCTTTTGTAACTCCAGAAATCACACTTAAAGTGGCCAATAGATTACGAGAAACTGTAATAAAAAATTATTACAGAGATGTACGACGTTTAAGGCGAAAGCTAACCTTTGAAGGTGTAGAGCAGCGAATAGTTGCTTTAGAAGCAGAGCTTTATAAAATAATTACTCACGAAAAGTCATCATTAACTTTAGAGTTTTTGACATCAGAGTTAAAAGATATAAAACAAATAATAATAGATAAACATCAATCGCTTTACGTGACTGAAGTTAATAGTCTATTAAACAAAATACATTTGTTTGGTTTCCATTTTGCCAATCTAGATATTCGTCAAGATAGTAGAAAACATGCGCAATATTTTAACGATATGGTTAATGTATGTATTGAAAGTGGTAGTGAGATATTTCCGAAGAATTATCATGAATTGTCAGAAATAGAGCAAATTCAAATCTTGTCTAAAGTTCAAGGCGAAGTTGATTTGTCTTTAATTAAAGATGAAGAAACCTTAAAGGCTTTAAAAACCATGAAAGCCATAAAAACGATTCAAACTACAAACGGAGAAGTTGCAGCAAATCGTTATATCATAAGTAATAACCAAACAACATTGCACGTCATGCAGTTGTTTGCTATGCTTAAGTTGGTTGCGTTTCAGGATAAATTATCGGTTGATATTGGGCCTTTATTTGAAACAATTACAGATCTAGAAAATGCTCCACAAGTGATGGAGGATTTATATACAAACCCTGAATACATCGCACATTTAAAATCTAGAGGGAATAAGCAAACCATTATGCTAGGTTTTAGTGATGGCACTAAAGATGGTGGTTATTTAATGGCAAATTGGGCAATTTATAACGCTAAAGAGCGCTTAACTGCTGTGTCGCGAAAATATGGTATTACTGTTATTTTCTTTGATGGACGTGGAGGTCCACCAGCAAGAGGAGGAGGGAAAACGCATAATTTTTATGCGTCTTTAGGCCCAACGATTGAAGATAAAGAAGTGCAACTAACAATACAAGGTCAAACCATTTCATCAAATTTTGGTACGTTAGATTCGTCACAATATAACTTAGAACAGTTAATTAGTTCTGGGATTTACAATAGTTTAAGTGATAAAGATTTAAGCATGCATCCAGATAATAGAGCTGTAATGGATGACTTGTCTAAATTAAGTTATGAAGCTTATAAAAACTTTAAAGCGCATCCTAAATTCATTTCGTATTTAGAACATATGAGTACCTTAAAGTATTATGCTAAAACAAATATTGGAAGTCGACCGTCAAAAAGAGGAAAGTCAGAAGGTTTGATTTTTGAAGACTTGAGAGCGATACCATTTGTAGGGTCATGGAGTCAATTAAAGCAAAATGTCCCAGGGTTTTTTGGAGTAGGAACAGCCTTAAAGCATTATGAAGATACTAATCAATTTGAAAAAGCGCAATTGCTGTTTCAAACATCAGATTTCTTTAAAACACTCATTCAAAATAGTATGATGTCTTTATCCAAATCATTTTTTGATCTCACAAAATATATGAGTGAAGATCCAGAATATGGCGCTTTTTGGAATCTGATTTTTGAAGAATATCAAACCTCAAAACGATTGCTTTTAAAGCTTACAGGTTATAAGGAATTAATGGAAGAGGAGCCAGCAGGTAAGGCGTCTGTTGCTGTTAGGGAATCGATAGTTTTGCCACTGTTGACCATTCAGCAATATGCTTTGAAAAAAATCCAGGAGTTAGAAAAAAATGGAGTAACTGAAGGAGAAGAGATTGAGGTTTATCAAAAAATGGTAACACGTTCTCTCTTCGGAAATATTAATGCAAGTAGAAATTCTGCTTAAAACAAATTGTTAATTACGAGATGATCTGGATATGTTAGTCTTGATGTTAACTTATCAATTGTAGATATATCCTGAAGTTAGATGCTTCAGGATATTTTTTTTTGGTTGAAAGCTAGAGGTGTTTTTAATTTCAGATGAGATTATAAAACACAAAAATCCCGAAGCTATGAGTCTTCGGGATTTTTTTAAGATAACTAAACTAATCAATCAAAAATTAATGCTCATTTAATCTAAAGTCTGGATATGCATCCATACCATGTTCATGCGCATCAAGGCCTTCTAATTCTTCTTTTTCAGAAACTCTAATCCCTACTGTTTTCTTCATAATATAAATGATTAAGAATGAAGAAATAATACAGATAACCGCATATGAAGCGACACCTATAAGCTGACTTATAAATTGTGCTACACTAGCTAAATTTCCGAAGATACCAACAGCTAAAGTTCCCCAAATACCACAGGCTAAATGAACAGCAATGGCACCAACTGGGTCATCTAATTTTATTTTGTCGATAAGAGATACCGCAAATACAATAATTGCACCTGCAATTGCTCCAATTAAAATGGCATCAGTAGGACTCATTTGGTCGGCTCCAGCGGTGATGCCAACGAGGCCTCCTAAAATACCGTTAAGAAACATTGTTAAATCTAAATTTTTATATCGAATTGTAGATACTAGGGCTGCAACAACTCCACCGGCTGCAGCAGCTAAACAGGTTGTTACAAGTGTTAACGATGTTAATCCTGGGTCTGCAGATAAAACTGAACCTCCATTAAAACCAAACCAGCCTAACCATAAAATTAATACACCAGCAGTAGCTATTGGTATGTTGTGTCCAGGTATTGCTCTAGGTTTACCATCTTTAAATTTGCCAATTCTAGATCCTAAAAGAAATACGGCTACCAAGGCAGCCCATCCGCCAACAGAATGTACTAATGTGGAGCCTGCAAAATCATAGAACGGTGTTTCTAGGGTTTGTAAGAATCCGCCACCCCATTTCCAAGAACCAGCAATTGGGTAAATTAAGCCAACATAAAATATTGTAAACACCATAAATGGTCCAATTTTCATACGTTCAGCTACGGCTCCTGATACAATGGTTGCTGCGGTTGCGGCAAACATACCTTGAAATAAGAAGTCGGTCCAGTAAGTGTAACCTTCGTTATAGGTAAGGTCTAAGGCGCCTTCAACCATTGGTGCATCTAAACCTAGTCCTGCAAATCCAATAAATCCATTAAAATCTCCAGGATACATGAGGTTAAAGCCAACTAGGCAATAAAGAAGTAGTCCAACAGTGATTATAAAAATGTTTTTAAATAAAATATTAAGCGTATTTTTTTGTCGAGTTAATCCAATTTCTAAAAATGCAAATCCTAAGTGCATAAAGAAAACAAGTGCTGTACAGATCATCATCCATACATTATTTATTGTAAGTAATTCCATGTGTGTTATTTTAAAGTTTGTTCTCCTTTTTCTCTTGTTCTTATTCTGTAGCATTCTTCGATATTAGAAACGAAGATTTTGCCATCACCAACATCTCCTGTTGAAGCTGCTTCAAGAATGGCTTTTATGGTAACTTCTTCGTAGTCGTCATTTACAACAATGGATAGGTATCGTCGTTGGATATCGCTCGTGCTATAAGAAACACCTCTGTAGACATGGCCTTCTTTTTCGTTGCCAAGTCCTGTGACATCCCAATAAGAGAAAAAATTCACACCTACTTCATGGAGTGCCTTTTTTACTATAGAAAATTTGGATTTTCTAATTATTGCTTCGATTTTTTTCATAAAAACTGGTTTTTTATTTTCCACGAAAGTGGAAATCTTAATTAATGTTTAGTAGGTAAATTTTAAAATGTGTAGATCGCTGCTATTGTAAATGCTGCAAGGCTACTAGAGTCTTCACCATCTGCATCAAAGAAAGCGGCATCATTGTTGCTCCAAGAGTCTAGTCTTATTTCTGGCTTTATAATTAAGTTGCTATCTACAATATAGCTTCCCGTTAGCGTTGCTCCTATTACACTTGGTAAATCTTCACCGTCTTCCGCGTGATAGCCAAAATACTCACCTCTTAAACCAATTGATAATTCATCTGATAATGTATATTGAGGATATAGAGCAATACCGTAAAATCCATTAGAGAAATCATCGGTTAATTCTACGCCATCCTCATCGTATAGATAGGAACTTGTTTCGTAAGCTGCATTTATTCCTAAGAAGAATTCATTAGAAATATCAAAACCACCTGTGTAATCAACTTCAAAACCTAGGCCGTTATTGGCGCCACTGTCATAGTATAAGTTTAAGAATTGTCCTTTATACCCTAATTGAGCACCAAAAGAATATTCACCAGTTGTAGAAGTGTCATTTGTGTCCCATGGATTCATGACGGCAAGCATTAAGCTAAAATCATCAGATAATGCGAAATCAGCTTTTAATCCAACATGCGAAAATGGTCCGCTAGAGAATAGATAAGATGTACTGTAATTAAAATTAGAGGCAGGTGCTATAACTTCATATCCTAAAAATGTATTAAAACGACCAAATGTTAATGTGGTACTTTCAGAAATATTCCAGTAAGCGTAAGCTTGGTTAACTATGCCGTCAACGATATCATCGCTAAACGTGGCACCTGCTCCTCTTGGTCCTGTGACTAAGTCAAGAACAGCACCAACTTTGCCATTTTCGTAACTGGCAATAATGTTACCCATGCCTAAGGCAAAACCTGTTTGGTTAGCGAAAGCGGTTCCAAAAGATTGCCCTGAATCGTCAGAGGCTGTTAGATAGGTTTGGTAGTAAGTGTCAATGCTACCACTTAATGTGAATTTTTTATTTGTGGCTACTTCGGTAGAATCTTGAGCAGTCAAAACTATTGATGTTAATAGAAATGTTAGAGTATAGATTTTCTTCATGATTATGAAATTTAAAATATATTGGTTCTAGTCAAATCTATATAAACTTTGGTTGTAACCTATTAAAAAAGGGGGTTTAAAGTTAATTTTTATGAATATTTAATTTTAAACCCTATAATTTTTAGGGTTAAAATTAATTTAACCTATTTTTTTACTGTATCAATAATCTTAAATTCTTAATTTTTCATAAAAAAAGCTTATTTAGTAATATATTTTTAATATTTAGTAGTTTTCGAAAATGTTTTCGCAAATATTAGTCATATTTATTGGTGATTTAATATTGTCTTTTCGGCAGTATAAATCATTATTTTTGCAAAATTTTCATTCAAAAAGCACTATACTATCGATATGAGAAAAATTTTCAACTATTTTTTTTTATCTATTTTTTGAATCTATATTAGAGGAGTAATAAGGTGTGAAATACCTTTAAATATTTTATTTATGTTTAAAAAACAAGGACTCTATTTGCCAGAATTTGAACACGAAAATTGTGGAGCAGGATTTATCTGTAATCTAAAGGGAGAAAAGACAAACCAAATTATACATGATGCACTAGAAATATTAGTGAAATTAGAGCATCGAGGAGGTGTAAGTGCTGATGGGAAAACGGGTGATGGAGCAGGTTTGTTAATAGATATTCCACATGCCTATTTTAAGCGTGTTTGTGGTTTTAAAGTTCCTGTTAAAGGGAAGTATGCTGTAGGTATGGTGTTCTTGCCAAAAAATAGAAATCAATACAAGTTTTGTAAGGATCATTTTGAGAAAGAAATTCTCGCTCAAGGTCTAACGGTTATAGGTTGGAGAGAGGTGCCTGTAGATTCTACGCAACTAGGAGAAATCGCTTTGGCTTCAGAGCCAAATATTGAACAACTATTCGTTGGTAAATCAAATGAAGTTTCCGAAGAAGACTTTAAAGCAAAACTCTATGCTGCACGTAAAATTACTGAGCATATTGTACGACAATCAAAAATGTCGCAAAGTACTTATTTCTATGTGTCTAGTTTATCAATCAATACACTTATATATAAAGGTATCATTATGCCAGAAGATATAGGTTCTTATTATAAAGATTTACAAGAAGATGATTTGGTAACAAGATTAGCTTTGGTGCACCAACGTTTTTCTACCAATACAATGCCAACTTGGGAGTTAGCGCAACCATTTCGATTTATGTGTCAGAATGGAGAAATTAACACCCTTCGTGGAAACGTGAGTAGAATGCGTGTTCGTGAAGAAATCATGAAAAGTGATGTCTTCGGTCCGCAAATCGATAAATTATTCCCAATCATTTTGCCAGGAAAGTCAGATTCGGCATCTATGGATATGGTGGTAGAATTGCTAACGCATACCGGAAGATCTCTACCAGAAGTCATGATGATGATGATTCCTGAAGCATGGGAAAAACATAAAACCATGTCGCCAGAGCGTAAAGCGTTTTACGATTACAACGCATGTATTATGGAGCCTTGGGATGGTCCAGCTTCTGTACCATTTACAGATGGTAATTATATAGGTGCACTTTTAGATAGAAATGGTTTAAGGCCATCGCGTTATACGGTTACCAAAAGTGGTAAACTAATAATGTCTTCGGAAATTGGAGTTGTTGATATCGATCCTGAAGATGTACAAAGTCATGGTCGTTTAGAGCCAGGTAAAATGTTTTTAGTAGACATGAACCAAGGTCGTATTATTAATGACGAAGAAATAAAAAGTAAAATCGTTAAGGAGAGACCATATCAAGAGTGGTTAGATAAGACGAGATTGCATTTAAAAGATATTCCATACACAGGCGAAACTTGTCCTGTAGAGTTGTTAGATATTAAAACAAGACAACGTCTGTTTAATTATACGTACGAAGATATTCAAGAGGTCATCACACCAATGGCGCAAAAAGCCAAAGAAGCTTTAGGTTCCATGGGAATCGATACGCCTTTAGCTGTGTTATCAAACAAACCACAGTTAATTTCAAACTACTTTAAGCAATTATTCGCGCAAGTAACTAATCCGCCTTTAGACGGAATTAGAGAAGAAATTGTAACAGATATTAGTCTCTCTTTAGGAAAGGATAGAAATATTTTCAGCATTACAGAAAGACAATGTCGAAAGTTGAAAATTCAGAATCCAGTAATATCAAATGACGATTTAGCAAAAATTAGAAATATTCAAGTGGAAGGTTTTAAAGCTGAAACAGTGGAATTACTTTATCAAAAAGATAAAGGACTTAACGGGTTGGAAGATGCTTTAGATAATATTATTATTCAAATTGAAAAAGCGCTGACTCGAAAAACCAATATCATCATTTTATCAGATAGAGGCGTAAGTAAGGTCATGGCGCCAATTCCTTCGCTGTTAGCGTGTTCCTATGTGAGTCATCAAATGAACCGTTTACGTAAGCGTTCCTATTTCGATATTATAATCGAATCTGCAGAACCACGTGAGCCACATCATTTCGCAACCTTATTTGGTTATGGCGCATCTGCTGTAAATCCCTATATGGTTAACGAAATTATCAGAATGCAAGTGACAGATGGTTTCATAACGAATATGGACGAGCAGAAAGCAGTTGATAATTTCAATAAAGCCATCGGAAAAGGAATTCTGAAAGTAATGAACAAAATTGGAATTTCGACGTTACGTTCGTATAGAGGTTCTCAAATTTTCGAAATCGTTGGTTTTAATTCACAATTTGTAGAAAAATATTTCCCATATACAGCATCAAGAATTGAAGGTATTGGGTTGTATGAAATCGAAAAAGAAATTGATAAACGATACAAACATGCGTATCCAAGTAATGTTTTAGATAAACGTTTAGGGTTAAATATTGGTGGCGATTACCGATGGAGACGAAATGGAGAAAAACATTTATTTAATCCAACAACGGTTGCCAAATTACAACAAGCGGTTCGTTTAAGCGATCAAGCGAGTTATGATGTGTATGCAAAAAACATCAATGAGCAATCAAAAAATTTAATGACCATTCGAGGCTTATTCGAATTTAATAATATCGATCCTATTCCAATTGAAGAAGTAGAGCCTTGGACAGAAATTGTAAAACGTTTCAAAACAGGAGCCATGTCTTATGGTTCAATTTCTCGTGAAGCACATGAGAATTTAGCCATTGCCATGAATAGAATTGGAGGAAAATCTAATTCTGGAGAAGGTGGAGAAGACAGAAGACGTTTTCAGCCAGATGTGAATGGAGATAGCAGAAACTCTGCAATTAAGCAAGTAGCTTCTGGTCGTTTTGGTGTAACGTCGCATTATTTAACCAATGCGAAAGAGATTCAAATTAAAATGGCTCAAGGTGCAAAACCTGGAGAAGGCGGTCAGTTGCCAGGCGAAAAGGTACTACCTTGGATTGCTGCGGCTCGTAACTCAACACCATTCGTGGGATTAATTTCGCCACCACCACATCACGATATTTATTCTATTGAAGATTTAGCACAATTAATTTACGATCTTAAAAATGCAAATCGAGATGCTAGAATTAATGTAAAATTAGTCTCTGAGGTTGGTGTTGGTACCATCGCAGCTGGTGTTGCAAAAGCAAAAGCAGATGTTGTACTCATCGCAGGTTACGATGGTGGAACAGGAGCATCACCTTTAACATCGTTAAAGCATGCTGGTTTACCATGGGAACTTGGTTTAGCAGAAGCGCAACAAACTTTAGTACTTAATAATTTAAGAAGTAGAATTGTTGTAGAGTGTGACGGACAATTAAAAACTGGTCGTGATGTTGCTATTGCAGCTTTATTAGGAGCTGAGGAATTTGGTTTCGCCACGGCACCTTTGGTCGCTTCAGGTTGTATTATGATGCGTAAATGTCATTTAAATACCTGTCCTGTTGGTATCGCAACACAAGACAAAGAATTGCGTAAAAACTTTAAAGGCACACCAGAGCACGTTATTAATTTCTTCTATTATATCGCAGAAGAATTAAGAGCAATTATGGCAGAACTTGGATTTAGATCAATGGCAGAAATGGTTGGTCAAACGCATAAAATTAATGCCAATAAAGCCATCAAGCATTACAAAGCTAAAGGCCTAGATTTATCTTCAATTTTACACAGACCAGAAGTCTATAAGCAAATGACGGTTAAAAATACTGAGAAGCAAGAACACAACTTAGATAGTGTTTTAGATTTCAGAATTTTGAAAGATTCACATCGTGCTTTATACCGAAAAGAGCAAATGACATTATCGTATCCTATTAAGAATACTAATAGAACTGTTGGAGCAATTGTAAGTAACGAAATTTCGAAAATATATGGTCATTTAGGATTACCTGAAGATACCTTAAATATCCATTTTGAAGGTTCAGCCGGACAAAGTTTCGGAGCTTTTGGAGCTCACGGATTAACATTTAACCTTCAAGGAAATACCAATGATTATTTAGGTAAAGGTTTGTCTGGAGCCAAATTAATTGTAAAGAAACCTGAAAAGGCAGATTTCAAAGCAGAGAACAATATCATTATTGGTAATGTGTGCTTGTTTGGAGCTGTTGAGGGTCAGGCTTACATTAACGGAATTGCAGGCGAGCGTTTTGCAGTAAGAAACTCTGGTGCAACTGCGGTTGTAGAAGGTGTAGGAGATCACTGTTGTGAGTACATGACTGGTGGAAAAGTAGTAGTTCTTGGTAAAACAGGACGAAACTTTGCTGCAGGTATGAGTGGGGGAATCGCTTATGTATACGATCCAGAAAACAAGTTTAAAAATGGTTTGTGTAATACCGAAACTATAGAGTTTGAAAAGATTCTGAAGAAAGATGCGAACGATTTAAAAGCAATGATAGAGAAGCACGTAAAATATACAAACAGTGATTTAGGAAAATCGCTATTAGATGATTGGGAAACAAGCTTGAAGCATTTTGTACGCGTCATGCCTACGGAATACAAACGTGCATTGAAGCGTTTAGAGACAGAAGAACAAATGGTTGAAGAATTAGAAATAGCATAGTCATAGTGTTACGCTGTTTTGAAGAGTTAAAGAATAGGAATTTAAATTTAGAAAGTATGGAAGAGATTCCTGCTTTCGCAGGAATAAAATGGGAAAAGTAACAGGTTTTAAAGAATTCGAAAGAAAAGATGAGTCATACAAACCCGTAAAGGATCGTGTAAAACATTATAATGAATTTACGGTTCCTTTAAAGGATAAAGAGATGACCGAACAAGGGTCGCGTTGTATGGATTGTGGAATTCCATTTTGTCATAGTGGGTGTCCACTTGGAAATCTCATTCCAGATTTTAACCACATGGTGCATCAAGGTGAGTGGCAAAAAGCCTCTTGGATTTTGCATTCTACAAATAATTTCCCTGAATTTACAGGTCGTTTGTGTTCTGCACCTTGTGAGCAAGCATGCGTTTTAGGAATTATTGAAGATCCAGTATCAATAGAAAATATCGAGAAAAATATAGTTGAACGCGCTTTTAAAGAAGGTTGGATTAAACCACAACCACCAAAAGTAAGAACAGGAAAAACGATTGCAGTAGTTGGTTCTGGTCCTGCAGGATTAGCAGCTGCACAACAATTAAATAGAGCTGGTCACACCGTAACTGTTTTTGAACGTGATGATGCTATTGGTGGATTATTACGCTACGGAATTCCGAATTTTAAAATGGAAAAAGGCATCATAGATCGTCGTTTAGCGATTCTTGAAGCAGAAGGCATTGTATTTAAAACCAATGTAAATGTTGGTGTGAATTACGATGTTGAAGAGTTGAAAAAGTTTGATGCTGTAGTACTTTGTGGAGGAGCAACTGAAAGACGAAGTCTACCAACGCCAGGTATCGATGCAGATGACGTAGTGCAAGCTATGGACTTTTTAACGCAGCAGACAAAAACTGTTTTCGGACAGAAAATAAAAGATCAAGTTTTAGCAACTGGTAAAAATGTGATTGTCATTGGAGGTGGTGATACAGGATCTGATTGTATTGGGACATCAAATCGTCAAGGTGCAAAATCGGTAGTAAATTTTGAAATTATGCCAAAGCCACCAGGACATCGTTCGTCATCAACTCCTTGGCCGTATTGGCCATTACAATTAAAAACATCGTCGTCTCATAAAGAAGGAGTAGAGCGTAACTGGTTAATCAATACTAAAGAGTTTGTTACTAATGCTAAAGGAAAATTAACAGCCTTAAAAACTGTAAATGTAGAATGGGAAATGGTGCCTGGCGAGCGTCCAAAATTAATTGAAATTCCTGGTACAGAGAAAACTTGGAAGTGTGATTTAGCATTGTTGGCACTTGGTTTCACTGGTCCGGAATCTACAATAGCAGATAAGCTAGGTTTAGATAGAGATGCACGTTCTAACTACAAAGCGAGTTATGGAAAATACCAAACTAACATACCAAATATATTCACAGCAGGCGATATGCGAAGAGGGCAATCTTTAATCGTTTGGGCAATTTCTGAAGGTAGAGAAGCAGCCAGACAAGTTGATATTTACTTAATGGGTAAATCAGATTTGGCTACTAAAAATGAAGAAGGCGATTTGGTAGGACTATAATTTTGAAACTAATTTATGTTTAAAAAGCATCTGGTAAGAGATGCTTTTTTTTTTTTTTTTTACTTCGGAAACTTAGCTCGAATATCATCCAAACATAAATTATGAATACTTCCAATATGTGAATGTTCTTTGCCTAAATCGGGTTGATATGTTCCGGTTTGTACTTGATTTCCAATTTTTTGATAGGCGTCTCTAAAACTCATGCCATCAACTACCAAATTGTTTATGCTGTCAACCGTAAATAAGTATTGATATTTTTCATCGTTGAGGTCAATATCTTTCACAATGATTTGTTGGATGGAATAATTAAAAATATCTAAAATATCTTTAACATCTTCAAAAGCATTGATAATATTCTCTTTCAATAATTGAAAATCTCTATGGTAACCACTTGGTAAATTGTTGGTGATGAGTAACATTTCAGAATGTAAAGCTTGAATTTTATTACACTTGCCTCTAATTAATTCAAACACATCAGGATTCTTTTTGTGTGGCATAATACTACTTCCGGTTGTTAATTCGTCAGGAAACGTAATAAATGCAAAATTCTGACTCATATATAAGCAAATATCCATCGCAAAACGTGCCATGGTATTACATAAGCCGCCTAATGCACTTGCAATTGCACGTTCACTTTTTCCTCTACTCAATTGAGCAGCAACTACATTGTATTTTAAAGTCGAGAAGCCTAATTCTTTAGTCGTAATAGCTCTATCAATAGGAAATGAGCTTCCGTAACCAGCAGCCGAACCTAAAACATTTTGGTCTGTGATTTTTGATACAGCATTTAATACATAAACATCATCAATTAATAATTCGGCATAGGCAGAAAACCATAATCCGAAGGATGATGGCATAGCAACTTGTAAATGTGTGTAACCAGGTAGAAGTTTGCTTTTGTGAGTTTCAGAAAGACCTAAAAGTGTATCAAAAAACGTCTTCGTTTTGTCGTTTATGATTTGAAGGTTCTCTTTATAGTAAAGTTGAAGTGCCACTAAAACTTGGTCATTTCTAGAACGTGCCGTGTGGATTTTCTTTCCAACGTCACCTAGAGTTTTTGTAAGCTCGTGTTCAATTTTAGAATGTACATCTTCAAAAGTATCTTCAATTATAAATGTTCTAGCTTCTATAGATTCTGCTAAAATTTTTAATCCTGATTTTAGTTGAGTTAATTCTTCCGAAGAAATAATACCAATTGACTCTAGCATTATAGCATGTGCTAAAGACGCTTGTACGTCATGTTTTGCGATATGCATGTCTATTTCTCTGTCGTTACCAACGGTAAATAATTCTATTTTTTTATCTATTGAAAACCCTTTGTCCCATAATTTCATAGTTCCAAATTTTAATTTTTATGTATAGAGAATAGAAATAAGACCGCTTCGCTGATAGAAAATAGACTGCTTTCTCATACATAAGCATTTAAGTCTTGATTCTTAGCTTTTGTGTCTTTATTCTATAATCTTTTCTCTGTTTTTATCTTTTTAACAATACCTTCTCTAGTAACTTAATATACAAATCAACACCTTCCTCAATTTCAGCTAAATAAATAAACTCATCTGCTGTATGCGAACGCGTGCTATCTCCAGGTCCTAATTTTAACGACTGACAAGTTAGAACAGATTGGTCTGAAAGTGTTGGCGATCCGTAAGTTTCTCTTCCTAATTCAATTCCTGCCTTTACGAGTTCATGATTATTAGAAATTGACGATGAATTTAATCGTAGGCTACGAGCTGTAATACTAGTGCAATGTGATTTTTTTGTTAGTATTTCTGAAATTTCCTGATTTGAATATTTGTCATTTACACGTACATCAATCACTAAATCTACTTCTGCAGGAACAGCATTGTGTTGTCTGCCTGCATTAATTTGCGTAACCGTCATTTTTACATCGCCTAAAACTGGTGACTTCCTTTCAAATTTATACTCTTGAAACCATTTTAAAACATCAATAGTGTTATAGATTGAATTGTCATTATTTGGATGTGCAGCGTGACTAGCTGTTCCTTTTACTTTGGCATCAAAAACGACTAAGCCTTTTTCGGCAACTGCTAAATTCATTAAAGTTGGTTCGCCAACAATAGCAACATCAATTTTTGGGATGATTGGTAACATGCTATTTAATCCGTTTGGCCCACTGCTTTCTTCTTCGGCAGACGCAACAATCACTAAGTTGTAGTTGAGGTCTTTTTTGTTATAAAAATACGTGAACGTAGCAATCAAAGAGACTAAACAGCCACCAGCATCATTACTGCCTAATCCGTATAATTTTCCATCTTCAACTATGGCTTTAAATGGGTCTTTGGTGTAGCCATTATTTGGTTTCACTGTATCGTGATGTGAGTTTAAGAGTAGTGTTGGCCTACTCTCGTCAAAATATTTGTTGGTTGCCCAAATGTTGTGATTATTCCTCTTAAATGGCACATGGTGTGTTGTAAACCAATCTTCAATAAGCAATGCTGTATTGTTTTCTTCTGAAGAAAATGACTGTGTTTCTATGAGTTGCTTTAGTAAAGCAATCGCTTCTGTTGTGAGTTTTTTAATCATTTTGTAATGGTTGTATGTTTATTATTGAAGTTGAAAAGCATATCTGATTTGCCAATACAAACTTTTTGAACGTTTTTATTTATAGCATGAAAACAGTTGTTTAGTTTAGGTAGCATACCTTCGAATATAATGTTGTTTTCCTTTAGTGTTTTATAGCTTTTAGTGTTGATGTTTTCAATTACTGAATCTTCATACTCTATATCTTTGAGCACACCATTTTTTTCGAAGCAATAATATAATTCTGTGTTGAAAATTGATGATAACCCAATGGCTAATTCCGAAGCAATAGTATCTGCATTTGTGTTTAGTAATTGTCCGTTTGTATCATGAGTAATGGCGCAAAATACAGGTGTGATGGTATTATTTAATAAAACCTCTAAAGCTTTTGTATTTACTTTTTTTACATCACCAGCAAAACCGTAATCGATGGTTTTAATAGGTCTTTTTATCGAAACAATAGTATTTCCGTCTGCTCCAGAAAATCCAATTGCATTGCAATTATTAGCTTGTAATTGCGCTACAATATTTTTATTGATTTTGCCTGCATAAACCATAGTGATAATGTCTAGAGTCTCGGCATCTGTGATGCGTCTGCCCTCATTCATTTTTACAGGAATATTCATCTGTTTAGCTAATTTAGAGGCTAATTTTCCGCCTCCATGAACCAAAACTTTTGGGCCTGATATAGTTGCAAAACTTTTTAGAAATGTAGCTAAGACCTCTTTGTTATCGATGATGTTTCCACCTATTTTTATGACTTTTATTGTTTTCATCTTATTGTTTTTTCATTGGCATCGAGGAATCTCATTTTAAAAAGATGCTTCGCTATGCTCTAAATGACATTATAAGTTATAAATCTTCCAAAATCTGCTTCAACACAATCTGAGCTGCATAAGTTCTATTATTTGCTTGTTGTATCACCACAGATTGGTCGCTATCTAAAACAGTATCTTCTACAACTACATTTCTTCTTACTGGTAAACAATGCATAAATTTTGCATGTCCTAATTTAGCTTTTGTAACCATCCAGCTATTATCTTGACTAAGCACTTTTCCGTAGTTATTATAGCTACTCCAGTTTTTGGTGTACACAAAATCGGCATCTTTTAAGGCTTCTTCTTGGTTGTAATTAATTGGTGTGTTTTTAGTGATTGCTTCACTTAACTCATAACCTTCAGGATGTGTGATTGTTAAATCAACATCCATATTTTGAATCATTTCTATAAACGAATTTGCAACCGCTTGTGGCAATGCTTTAGGATGTGGTGCCCAGGACAATACGACTTTTGGTTTTGCTTTCTCAGTGAGTTCAGTTATTGTAATCGCATCAGCTAAGGCTTGTAAAGGATGCGCTGTTGCGCTTTCCATGTTTACAATTGGCACTGTTGCATGTTTTTTTAAGTTATTGAGAATGTATTCCGATTCGTCTTTAGCTTTATCTTGTAACGTTGGAAAAGCTCTTACAGCAATAATATCTGCATATTGAGAAATCACTTGTGCGGCTTCTTTGATGTGTTCAGATTTGTCCATATTCATAATGGTGCCATCTTCAAACTCTAGATTCCAAGCGTCGTTGATGTTTAAAATCATGACTTCCATACCTAAGTTTTTTGCTGCTTTTTCGGTACTTAAACGGGTTCTTAAACTCGAATTAAAAAAGAGCATCACTAAGGTTTTGTGTTTTCCTAAATCTTGAAATTCAAAAGGATTCATTTTTAATAAAATGGCGTCTTTAATCGTTTCTGGTAGATTGATAATATCCTTTATTTTGGTGTAATTTTTCATGTTCACTTCCCACGAAAGTGGGTAACTGTTTAATTAAACTAATTCTATTTCTAACGCCTCAAAAAATAAATCAATGTGCTTTTTTTGAATCGTTAATGGTGGAAGAATTCTTAATAAATTAGGATTCTTTGCGCTTCCTGTAAATATGTGATGGTCAAAAATCAACTTTTTCCGTAAGTCTGAGATTGGGAAATCAAACTCTAAGCCTAGCATTAAACCGCGACCTTTTATAGATTTTAAATTTGGTAAAGACTTTGCTTTGTCTTGAAAGTAGGCTGACATAGTTTTAGCGTTTTCCATTAGCTGTTCTTCTTCTAAAACTTCTAAAACAGAAAGTGTGGCAGCACATGCTAAATGATTGCCGCCAAAAGTTGTTCCTAATAATCCAAAAGACGCTTTAATTGAAGGATGAATTAAAATGCCTCCAACCGGAAATCCATTTCCCATGCCTTTAGCAATAGAAATAATATCTGGTGTGATATTGTGTTTTTGAAAAGCGAAAAAGTCACCAGTTCTTCCAAATCCCGATTGTACTTCATCAGCAATTAAAGCAGTGTTGTGTTGTTTGCAAAGCTTGCCTAGTCCTTGATAGAATTCCGTTGTGCTTTGGTCTAAACCACCAACACCTTGAATGAATTCAATAATGATAGCACAAGTTTCGCCTTGTTTTAAAATGATTTCAACCGCTTCTAAATCACCTAATTCTAAAAAATCAACGTCTTGTTGTGTGTTTATTGGTGCAACAATTTTAGGATTGTCGGTTACTGCAACAGCAGCAGACGTTCTACCATGAAATGAATTTTTAAATGATAAAACTTTGGTTTTGCCATTATGAAATGATGCTAGTTTTAAAGCATTCTCATTGGCTTCTGCACCAGAATTACATAAAAATAATTGATAATCTTTACAGCCAGAAAGTGTTTCTAATTTATCTGCTAATTCAACTTGCAACGGATTTTGAATCGCGTTGCTATAGAAGCCTAGTTTTTCAACTTGATTAGAAATCGCACTCACATATTTTGGATGCGAATGTCCAATAGATATTACGGCGTGTCCACCATATAAATCTAGATATTCAACATTATTATCATCGTAAACGTGAATGCCTTTTGCGCTTACTGGCGTAATGTCGAAGAGTGGATAAACATTAAATAAACTCATGTTATTTGTTTTTGTTTTCTGTTACTCAGAGGGAAGAATGACCGAAGAGTCTCAATCTGAAATAGATTCTTCGCTTCGCTCTGAATGATATTTTAAATTTGCTCTTTTTTAATGTTATTAATCTTATTGAAAGAAGCCACCATTCCTTGAATTAAAGACGAACTCAATCCTTTGTGTTCCATTTCATTTAAACCTTCAATAGTGCAACCTTTTGGTGTGGTTACTCTATCGATTTCTTCTTCTGGATGGTTGCCGTTTGTAATTAATAAACTCGCAGCACCTTCACTTGTATACATCGCTAATTCTTGTGCTTCATTAGCATCAAAACCTAACTGAATTGCAGCTTGTGTTGTTGCACGAATCAGTCGCATCCAAAATGCAATTCCGCTAGCACAAACCACCGTTGCAGCTTGCATTTGCGATTCTGGTATGACTAATGTGTGTCCTAATCTATTGAAAATGGCTTCTGCGATTTTTAGGCGTTTTGCACCTTGTGCGTTGCTACACATGCAAGTCATGGATTTACCGACTGCGATTGCAGTGTTTGGCATTGCTCTAATGATGAATTGATTAGATCCAACGATTTCTTCAATCTTCGGAATTAAAAAGCCAGTAATTGTGCTAATTAAAACATGATTTTCTGTTAGTAAAGGGTTTATGTCATTTAAAATTTGCTCAAATTGTCTTGGTTGAATAGCAAATATTAAAATATCTGAATTTTTAACTGCTACGGCATTATCGGTTGTTAAATGCACATTTTTATAACCTTCTAAATCTTGAATGTCGTCCAAATTCCGTTTGGTTAAGTATAATGTGGTTATAGCGTTGTTAGTGATGAGTCCTTTTGCGATGGACTTTCCTAAATTTCCTGTTCCTATGATTGCTATTTTCATGCTTTATAGTCGTTAGTTTTTAGATGTTAGTAATTAGTGATTTCTGTTGTCTAAAAAAGTTTGTCTTTATTATTTCTCCTGAGGGATATTAAAAGTAATTCGCCTTTAATTTTAACCCTTCGGTTTCTTCAAACTCATGCATTAAATTCATGTTTTGAATCGCTTGACCTGATGCTCCTTTTAGTAAATTATCAATGATACTTGTTACTAGTAATTTATCTTCGTGTTTGTGTAAATGAAGAATGCATTTGTTAGTGTTTACCACTTGTTTTAAATGAATGTCTTCGTCTGAAACAAACGTAAATGCTGCATCTTTATAATAATTGTGATACAATATTTTTGCTTCTTCAATTGTGCCGTCAAATTTGGTGTAAAGTGTTGCGAAAATTCCTCTTGAAAAATTACCGCGATTTGGCATAAAGTTGATGTCTGATTTAAAAGAAGACTGCAACTGATTTACAGTCTGATTAATTTCTCCTAAATGCTGATGTGTAAAAGCTTTATAATGCGAAAAGTTATTATCTCTCCAAGTAAAATGCGTCGTTTTAGATAATGATGTTCCTGCTCCAGTTGCACCAGTTACAGCATTAATATGAACATCGTTTTGTAAAACTTTTGCATTTGCTAATGGCAATAATGCGAGTTGTATTGCTGTAGCAAAACAACCTGGATTAGCGATGTGATTTGCGTTTTTAATCGGAGTCTTGTTTAGTTCTGGTAAGCCGTAAATAAAATCTTTTTCATTAAAATTCTTGTCGGCAACTAATCTAAAGTCGTTACTTAAGTCAATGATTTTAGTAGCGTTTGAAAATGTGTTTTTTTCTAAAAAAGCAGTTGAATTTCCATGGCCTAAGCATAGAAATAATACATCTACATCTGAATTAATGTCATTAGTAAAGTCTAAATCCGTAGAGCCTATTAAATCTTTATGTATGTTATGTATTTTGTTGCCTGCATTAGATGTGCTGAATACAAAATTCAAGTTTGCTTTTGGGTGATTTAGCAGCAATCTAATTAACTCTCCTGCTGTATAGCCTGCTCCTCCAATGATTCCTATTTCTAATTTTTTCATATCTATTTCCCACGGAAGTAGGAATCGTTTTTAATTCAACCTAACTTTTAGTTTATGCTTACCAGGTTATTGAAACCTTGCAGGATGAAAATGTATTAACTATTTACTTGTTGATAAATCTTATTCTGATTACCAACTATTTTAATAAATCCTTTAGCTTCGTCTGCTGTCCAGCCTTTGTTGTCTTCGCCATAGCTGCCAAATTTTGTGCTCATTAAATCGTGTTTAGAAGAAATGCCATCTAAATTGAAATGATAAGGTTTCAAGGTTACAAATACGTCACCCGAAACCTTGCTCTGACTACTTTGTAAAAAAGCTTCCATATCTCGCATCACTGGATCTAAATATTGACCTTCATGCAAATGCATACCATAGAAATTAGACATATAATCCTTGTGTTGCAATTGCCATTTTGTAAGTGTGTGCTTTTCTAAAAGATGGTGTGCTTTTATGATGATTAAAGCTGCTGCAGCTTCAAAACCAACGCGACCTTTTATGCCAACAATAGTATCTCCAACGTGAGAGTCTCTTCCGATAGCATAAGCACATGCTAGGTTATTTAATAATTCTATGTTTTTTTCTGAAACATCTTCTTTACCATTCACGGCAACTAGTTCTCCTTTATCAAATGTTAAAATGACTTTTTCTTCTCCTTTGTTTTTAAGTTGAGAGGGGTATGCAGATTCAGGTAAAGGTTTTTCTGAAGTTAATGTTTCTTCACCACCAACACTAGTTCCCCAAAGTCCTTTGTTTACAGAATACTTTGCTTTTTCCCAAGACATATTGATTCCGTTTTCTTTTAAGTAATCGATTTCTTGTTGCCTGCTCAGGCTTCCGTCTCTAATTGGTGTAATAATCTTGATGTTTGGTGCTAAGGTTTGAAAAATCATATCGAAACGCACTTGGTCATTTCCTGCTCCAGTACTTCCGTGAGCTATATATTCGGCATCGATACTTTTTGCATATTCAATAATCTCAATGGCTTGAATAATTCGTTCTGCACTTACAGATAAAGGGTAGGTGTTGTTTTTAAGCACATTTCCGAAGATTAAATACTTAATCACTTTGTCGTAATACGATGCAATGGCATCAATATTTTTATATGTTGAAACGCCCATTTTGTAAGCATTGTCTTCTATGGTTTTAATTTCGTCATCAGAAAAACCACCAGTGTTCACACTTACAGCATGTACATCGTAACTAGCTTTACTTAAACTTACTGCGCAGTATGATGTGTCTAAACCACCACTGTATGCTATGACTAATTTTTTATTCATTTTTCTCTGTTATTATTTTCATTTGTAAAATGTGTTCGCATTTAAGTGCTCGGTCCATCTTTTTTGTCCTTTTTTAGGAACATAGTTTGTTTTAGGTTTTTCAATCTGGTCCATGCTTTTTTGTCGTAATTGTGTTCTTTTGGCTTTAAGTTTTCTTTTTTATTAGGATCGTATAACATGCCAGTGCATAAGCACATTTTTTGTTCTGTTCTTGTTAAGACATCAAAGTTTTTACAGGTTTGACAACCGTTCCAAAAGGATTGATCATCGGTTAATTCTGAAAACGTAACAGGTTTGTAGCCTAAATCGCTATTCATTTTCATAACGGCTAAACCTGTTGTGATACTGAATACTTTAGCGTTAGGGAATTTGCTTCTAGAATGTTTAAAAATGACCTTCTTGATTTTTTTTGCTAGTCCTAAATTTCTAAAATCTGGATGGACGATTAGACCAGAATTAGCAACAAATTTGCCGTGACTCCATTGTTCGATGTAGCAAAATCCAGCAAACTTGTCATCATCTAGTGCAATAACCGCATTGCCATTTTCCATCTTAGAAATGATATATCCAGGTTTACGCTTTGCAATACCAGTACCTCTTACCTGTGCGGCATCTGCAATGGTGTTGCATATGGTTTCTGCGTATATGCTATGTGATTTATTAGCAATGACAATTTTCATTGTTATTGAGTTTTAGTATTAACTATGTAATGATTTGTATTTGAGTTTCCCGTATTTATAGGAATTTGGTTTTGAAGGTAGAACTGGACTCACCTTAGTTCTATAAAGAGATATACACCCTAAGGGCGACGGCGAAAATTGGGACGTACTAAAACAGTGTTATTAGTTTTAATAACTCTATTTAATAAGAAAAATGTTTGTGGTAAAAAATTCATGATTGTAAAATAAAAACGGATTAACTAAATAGCTTTTCAAGTAGTAGCATTAGCGACGTCGTCTGCGTACAGGCAAACTTGCGGGTCTTTCGTTTTTATTTGTTATTATAATCATGCTGTGAAATTATAAATTATTTTATTACTTGAGTCTATTTTGTTTAATTTTCGACTAATTTTTATGAATTTAATAAAAATTAGCCTTTATAATGTGTTTATAATCAGTTTGGAATCTGTTTTTTATCATGAGAATTGATTTTAAACTAAGAATTGAAATAAATCAGGCTTGTTATTTAAATAATCTCCATAGAATTTATGAAGTTTCATTTTGGTAATTAAGGGTTCTAGGTCGTCTGGTGATTTTAATTGTAAGCCAACTACAGCCACATCATTTTCTCGATTTGCTTTTTTTGTATATTCAAAATGTGTGATATCATCTGTTGGGCCTAAAATGTCTACAACAAAATCCCTTAAAGCGCCAGATCGTTGAGGGAATTTAACTATAAAATAGTGTTTTAGATTGGCATGAAGTAGGGCGCGTTCTTTGATTTCTGCCATTCTAGTGATGTCGTTATTGCTTCCGCTGATTACACATACAACATTTTTACCTTTTATTTCATCTTTAAATTGTTCTAAAGCGCAAAGACTTAAAGCGCCTGCTGGCTCTACTACGATTGCATCTTTATTGTATAAACTTAAAATGGTTTGACAAATTTTACCTTCATCTACTGTAACTACGCGATGTAATGTTTCTTTGCAGATAGAAAATGTTAAATCTCCAACACGTTTTACAGCGGCTCCATCTACAAAATTATCAATGGATTCTAGTTCGGTATTTTTATTAGCTCTAATGGAAGTGAGCATTGCTGGCGCACCTTTTGGCTCTACACTAATAATTTTTGTTTGCGGTGACAAAAGCTTAAACACAGATGATAAACCAGCTGCGAGTCCGCCACCTCCAACAGGAACAAAAACATAATCTATAGGATGTTCTTGAGCCTGGTCTATAATTTCTAAACCTACCGTTGCTTGTCCTTCAATAACTTTTTCGTCATTAAAAGGATGTACAAACGTTTTGTTGAGCTCATTACTTTGTTGCATTGCTGCGTGGTAAGCATCATCAAAACTATCGCCAATTAATACTACATCTATATACTCTTCGCCAAACATTTTTACCTGTTCAATTTTTTGATTGGGTGTTGGTGAGGGCATAAAAATGGTGCCTTTTATTTTTAGAAGTTTGCAAGAAATCGCTACTCCTTGTGCGTGATTTCCTGCACTTGCACATACAATTCCATTTGTAATGTGATCATTATCTAGAGATGAGATTTTATTGTAAGCACCTCTAATTTTGTACGAGCGCACTACTTGTAAATCTTCTCTTTTAAAATATATGTTTGCGCCAAACTTTTTAGAATACCTAGCATTTTTTACTAAAGGTGTTACCGAAGCAATCCCTCTAAGTTTTTCTGCAGCAGCTTCTATAGCTTCTAATGTTGGTCTATATGTGGTTTTCGTATTTTTCATCTTCAGTTCCCGTTAAAAAGGGAATCTATTATATTATTCTGTCTGATTAAGCGTCGTTGAGACCAGATTTGCATCTGGGTATCGTGTAAATTGCTTTTGGTAAAATGTATTTTATCTCAATCAATTCGCATAGTGACAGTAGTTTATTTATGCTAGAACTGAATCTTCAGTTGTTACATCAGATTTTATAATTTTCATTGCTGTCATTGCCGCTCGTAAGCGTTTTCCAACGGCTTCAATTGGATGGTTTCTAATCGCGTCATTTACTGCAATTAACTCAATATTGTCTACTCCATTTTCCGAAGAAAAAGAAGTGCCAATGATATCAGTGTTCACCGTTTTCATAAAGTCGGTTAATAAAGGTTTGCAGGCATGGTCAAATAAATAGCAACCGTATTCTGCGGTATCAGATATAACTCTGTTCATTTCAAATAATTTTTTTCTAGCAATAGTGTTTGCTATTAATGGTAACTCATGTAAGGATTCATAGTATGCTGAATCTTCAATAATACCTGCGCTAATCATAGATTCAAAAGCTAATTCTACTCCAGATTTTACAAAAGCAACTAATAATAGGCCATGGTCAAAATAATCTTGTTCTGAAATATGCTCTGAAGTTAGTTCTGTTTTTTCAAAGGCTGTTTCTCCTGTTGCTTCTCTCCATTTTAATAGGTTTACGTCGTCGTTTGCCCAATCTTCCATCATGGTTTTTGAGAAATGGCCAGAAATAATATCATCCATATGTTTTTCAAATAATGGACGCATAATTGTTTTTAATTCTTCGGAAATGTTAAACGCTTTAATTTTTGCCAGATTAGATAAGCGATCCATCATGTTGGTAATTCCGCCATGTTTTAAGGCTTCGGTAATGGTTTCCCAGCCAAACTGAATTAATTTAGCAGCATAGCCTGGATTGATGTCTTTTTCTACCATTTTATCAAAACTTAAGATGGCTCCTGTTTGAAGTAATCCGCACAATATGGTTTGTTCTCCCATCAAATCACTTTTTACTTCAGCAATAAAAGACGATTCTAAAACACCAGCTTTATGACCTCCAGTTGCAACAGCATAAGCTTTTGCTTGAGCCCAGCCTTTGCCTTCGGGATCGTTTTCTGGATGTACAGCTGTAAGTGTTGGTACGCCAAAGCCACGTTTGTATTCTTCTCGAACTTCTGTTCCTGGACATTTTGGAGCAACCATAATAACAGTTAGATCTTCTCTAATTTTAGTGCCTTCTTCAACAATATTGAAACCGTGAGAATAACTTAATGTGGCTCCTTTTTTCATTAAAGGCATGACTGCTTTAACAACGTTAGTGTGCTGTTTATCTGGTGTTAAGTTTAATACTAGATCTGCTGTAGGAATTAATTCTTGATAGGTGCCAACAGTAAATCCGTTAGACGTCGCGTTTTTGTAAGAATCACGTTTTTGATCTATAGCTACCTGACGTAATGCGTAAGAAATATCTAACCCAGAATCTCTCATATTTAAACCTTGATTTAAACCTTGAGCACCACAACCTACGATTACGATTTTTTTACCTTTTAATGCTGTAACGCCATCTTCAAATTCTGAAGCATCCATAAAACGGCATTTTCCTAGTTGCTCTAATTGTTCTCTTAATGGTAATGTGTTAAAATAATTTGACATTGTTTCTAGTTGTTTTTTCTGTTTTAGATAAGAAAAGATAGGTGAGTTATAGTGAGCTCAATTTTCTTCTCTAC